>CAWGIW010000014.1:0-164781 GCA_963822825.1 uncultured Actinomycetes bacterium
TGCCGGAGCCGGCCGGGGTCATCGGCCAACTGCTGCCTCCCGGCGCCGGGGAAACCTGCTCCGCAGCACCGCGTTCTTCGACGGAAACGGGCCGGCCGCGCACCTCGCGGTCCTGCTCACCTGGGCCGTGCTCGGGCTGGCCGCCACCTGGGCGGGGGCGTACCTGCGATCGCGCCGGCTCGCCGTCGGCGGCCCGGCGGGTTCCGTCCCGCCAGTCTGACCCGGCCCGGCGACGGCCAGGGTTGGTTGACACGGCGCCAGCGCCAACCCTACGGTGGGCGAATGGCAGCCGAGCCAGTCTGGCTCGATGACCTCATCGGGCACGTCAACGCACAGCACCCCGGTGGGTACCCGCTGGTTCACCTCCGCGAAGCCGTGCTCGCCGCCCAGCGGCTCGACGACCTGGCGGACCAGTTGATCGGACATTACGTCGATCAGGCCCGACGGTCCGGCGCCTCGTGGAGAGCCATCGGCGATGCCCTGGGCGTTAGCTGGCAACAAGCAGCGCAGACGCTTCGGCCCGGGCCGCCTATCCAGCGCTGACCGGCCAGCCGGTTCGCTGAACCGGCTCCCCCGGGCAGCGGGCCGATGCCAGTACGGGAACAATGAATCCCCGATCCGCCGGGCGGAATGTCCTATGCGTCATCCGCCGTAGTCGTCGGGCACCACGAAGTCGGCTAGCTCGGCCTGGCCTGGGCTCAGATCGGACCAGCCGCCGGTAAAGGCCAGGACCGCGATCGCCGCCGTGGGAAACTTCGTCCTGACCCGCTCCAGCAGGCCCGGGGCATCGCCCGCCGCGGCGGCCCGGGCCAGCAGCAGGGTCATCTGAGTCATCGTCGGCTCGTGCCCCACCACCAGCAGCGTTCCCACCTTGGCCGGGCTCTCCTTAGCTAGATCCAGGAGCTCGTCGGCGCCCGCCCCGTACACCCGCGGGTCGAACCGGACCGACGGAGACGCGCCCAGCTCGGCCGCGGCCAGCTGCCAGGTCTCGGTCGTGCGGCGCGCCGTCGAGCAGATCACGAGATCCGGCACGTACCCGGCCCGGCGTAGCCAGCACCCGGCTCGCGGCGCATCCCTCCGTCCCCGTTTGGCCAGCGGCCGCTCGTGGTCCGGCCCGTCCGGCCAGGCCGACTTGGCGTGCCGCAGCAGTACCAGCCGCCGGGTGGGATTACTCGCCATGAGGACAGGGTGCCAGAGTCCGCCGGACCGCGGGCCTGGTGGCCGCCTGCCTGGCTCAGCCGGGATTCCAGTCGATACGGAACCAGACCACCCCACCATGCCAGGATCCGTCCGAGTGCCGGTGGTGCCCCCAGCAGGCGGCGAGTTCCTGGACCACGGTCAGGCCATAGCCAGACTCGGCCAGCGTGCCCGGGACGGGCCGCCGGGCGGCCGGTCTCGTCGGTGAGCCGCCGTCCAGCACGGCGACGCAGGCCGAGGATCGCCCGCGCCACACGATGACCTGGAACGTGCCGCCCTGGCCGGTCCTGGTGTGCACGATCGCGTTGCTCGCGAGTTCCGAGACGCACACCATCGCCTGGTCAGCGACCGGGCACCCGTCCAGCGCCCGGCCCACGAACCGGCGGGCCCGCGCCACCTGCTCGGCCCGTCCAGGGAACACGCGCCGCTGCGGGTTGCCATCCCCTGCTGTCACGGAGCGGGCCGCGAACTGGGCCGCCAGCACGGGCGGCGTTCCCGCGCGCGGAGCGGAAGGTGGCATCCCGGTCTCCAATCTGGTCGCGGTATCGCGGGCTTGCCTGCACAGGCTTCCGGTCTCTGGTTACCTTGCGCTAGAGAGCAGGCACGGTCAGCACATCTGTCGTGTCCGCCGCAATCCGTGTAGGGCGGTGTAGGAGGGACCAGGATGCCGGCCCGGGACCCTGATACCAGTGCCAGCCCGCTGGCGTTATTCGGCGCGGAACTGCGTCACTACCGGACCGCGGCCGGGCTGAGCCAGGAGCAGCTTGGTGAGCGGATTGGTTACTCGGCCGCGCTGGTCGGCGCGGTCGAGACGGCGCGCCGGGTGGCGGCCGAGGACTTCGCGCGGCGCTGCGACGAGGTGGCGGAACTGCGGACCGGCGGCGCGCTCGGGCGGCTGCGCGATCACATGCGCGAACAACTGCACCGTCAGGTGTGGCCGTCCTGGTTCCGCGAGTGGCCCAGCATCGAACGCGAAGCCCTCACGCTGCGATCCTGGGAACTGGCGGTCGTTCCTGGGCTGCTGGAAACGGCCGCATACGCTCGGGCTTGCTCCGGGCAGTGCTGCCCGAGGCCAGCGATGAAGAGGTCGAGCGCAGGCCAGTGCGCGGCTAGCAACGGCAGGAGGTCCTGCGCCGCCAAGGATCCGCCGATGCTGTGGGCGATCATGGACGAGGGGGTGCTCAGGCGCCAGGTCGGCGACGGCGAAGATCATGCGGGAGCAGTTGGCCACCTGATCGAGGTGGCGCAGAGTCCAAAGGTGAAGGTTCTCGATCGTGCCCGCCACGGCGGGCGCCCATGTCGGCGTGGCGGCGCGTTCGTGATCGCCGAGTTTCGGGATACGCCGGAGATGGTGTACCTGGACACCGCCGCGCAGGGGCAGATCGCCGACCATCCCGATATCGTGAAGGCGTGCGTGCAGGTTTTCGATACCCTGCGAGCAGAAGCGCTTCCGCCCCGTGCTTCGCTCGAATTGGTCACCGAGGTGAGAGAGCACATGGACCTGACACGCGCCGATCTGGCGCAAGGCGTCGTACAGCGGGAACGCCGGGAACTGTGTGGAGGTCGCCCGGAACCTACCCGGCATCGTCGCCGTCCGCGACAGCAAGGACCCGGCCGGGCCGAAGCTGATATTCACGGCGGCCGATTGGCGGGAGTTCGCCGCCGGGGTGAAGACGGGCGACTTCGGCCCGGCCTGACATACCCCGCAGCCAACCTGAGTGTCAGACCCTCCTCGCATAGTGGTCGATATCCGCGACCGCGAGGAGGAACCATGTGCTGGATGTGCGACCATCCCGAGGCCACCCAGGCCGACTACCTCGACCAACTGCGCTCTTTAATCGCCCGGTACGGCTGGACCGTGCAGGGCGTCGAGCGCGACCGGATACACCCACCCTGGGCCTACACGGTTGGGCTCACCGAGCATGGCCAGCCGGAACTGGTCGTCACCGGCATGCCGCTCGGCCGGGCCGGTGAACTCCTGCACGCCGTGGCCGATCATGTGCTCCACGCCAGCGAGCCCACGCCTGGCGAGCAGGTCGCCCTCATCGGTGGCCCGCTCATCGAGATCGTGAAGGTCGCGGAGCCCTCCGCGCACCTCAACCGGGCCATCGATTTGTACGGTCCTGCGGTACGGGCTTTGCAAGTCGTGCACGCTGACGCCCGCGGCCACTGGCCGTGGGACCGCAAATACCGCGGCGTCCGCGGTGGCCAGCCCGTCCTCGGAATCCGGGCACCGCAAAAAGCCCGCCTCCTGTAGCCCGTCCACGGCCGTCCAGCGTGACGAAGGGCCGGCCCAAGCGGATCAGGGCCGGCCCCT
Source organism: uncultured Actinomycetes bacterium (assembly GCA_963822825.1). GTDB lineage: Bacteria > Actinomycetota > Actinomycetes > Streptosporangiales > Streptosporangiaceae > JAWWPY01. The sequence continues at coordinate 3,515 of CAWGIW010000014.1, forward strand.
CGGTGCGAGCGCGGTCAGACGGCCGGCCACTCCCCTGCCTTGTCGGCCCACTCCTGCGCCTCGGCCGCCCGCTCCTGCGCTAGCTCGGCCCACTCCTGCGCGTGCCCAGCCCGCACCTCGGCCTCGTCGGCTTGCTCCTGCGCCAACTCGGCCAACTGCCGGGCCCGCTCAACCCGCTGCTGCGCCCCGGCGGAGCCTCCGTGCTCCTCATCGTCAGCCTCTTCCTCGACGAGGTCGGCCTGTTCCTGCGCCTGGCCGGCTCGCTCCTGCGCACTGACGGCCTGTTCCTGTGCCCGGTCGGCCCATTCCTGCGCTAGGGCCGCCGCCTCCTGAGCCTTGTCGGCCGCCTGCCCGGCCGCCTCCAGGAACGGGCCGAGATCGCGGGGCTGGTCCTCGGTGAGGGGGGCCGGTCTTGGCCTGACCGTCCGTCGCGCCGCCCCGGGAAATCCTGGCGGCACGGGCGGCGTGGGCGTGGGCGGCCTGACCGTCCGTCGCGCCGCCCCGGGAAATCCTGGCGGCACGGGCGGCGTAGGCGTGGGCGGCCTGGCCGTGGGCGGCCTGGGCGGCGCGGGCGGCGCGGGCGGCGCGCCGAGCAAGCCCCCTCGCAACTGCTGCCTCAACTCGTGCCGCAGGTCACCGATGAGCCGACGGCCAGCCAGCGCGACGTCCCGCAACGGCGGCAAGCCGCTCACACCGCCCGCCTGCGCATGCACCGCGGGCTGTTCTCGCCGCTCACGGTCAGCCTCCCGCGCCTTGAACTCCTCGACGCTGATGCCCTCACTGGCCGCACCGTCCGCGTAGTACTGCTCATCCCAGTCCTCGGCGGGGGCCGGCTCGTGGGCCAGAACGGCGCGCCGGGCGACGTTGTACGGCTCGCCCGTTTCGGCCATGCGCTGACGGATGGCGGTCTTCTGGGCCTTGTCCTGAGTCATGATCATGTCTTCCTGGCGAGTCGGCCCGCGTCTGCCCGCCCGGGTTCATGACCTGACTGAGAGAAAGCACGCGAGTCGTGGACCCTTGTCCTCGTCGCCACCACGGCGCGGGCCGGTGGGTAGCTCGGAAGCGGGCAGGACGTGCACTGCCACTACCCACACTTATACCACCGCGCGCGTACCACCGCGCGCGCCCGCTGCCGACTCCATGATCAACAGGGGGCCCTGCGATTGCGGCGCGGGGGCTGTCCGGCCGGGCCCGCGTGCGGGCCTCTCAATCCTGTTCGGCCTGCTAACAGCCATTCATGATCAATGGAATCCCGGAACGCTTCGCATTCCCGCCAAAAACCCGTCATCAGCCCTTGATCTGACCCGCGTTGATGACCTCGCTGGCCGGCGGGGCAGGCGGGATCGTGACGCCGTTCCACTGCGTGAAATTCAGTCCGCCCCTGATGCCGCGCCCCCCAGACAGGCGGGCCACGTAGTGCTTGCCCGACGACTTCACATAGACCAAGCCCTCGTTCGAGTCACACAGCACCCAGGCGGGCTGGCCGTTGACGGTGACGGTGCCGGCCCCGCTATGGAGGAAACGCGCCGTTTTAGCGGTGCATCTGCCGCACCAGGCGTGCCGTTTCATAACGTCTTGGGCACAGGGGACAATGGGCTCGTGGCCAGCAAGGTCCGGACGTCGGTGCGCGTCGAGGGCGTGGTCCAGGGAGTCGGGTTCCGCCCGTTCGTATACTCCCTGGCCGCGCGGCTCGGCCTGGCTGGATGGGTGGGCAACGACGTTAACGGCGTCTTCGCGGAGGTCGAAGGCTCCGCGCACGCGGTGCGGGACTTCCTGGCCGCGCTGGAGCGCGAGGCGCCGCCGCTGGCCCGGGTGGAACGGGTGACCGCGCAGGCCATGACGCCCAGCGGGGCCGCCGGGTTCTCGATCGTGGCCAGCGACCGGTCCGGCCGCCGCCGGGCCCTGGTCTCGGCCGACAGCGCGACGTGCGCGGATTGCCTGGCCGAAATGGCCGACCCGGCCGACCGGCGGTTCGGGTACCCGTTCATCAACTGCACGAACTGCGGGCCCCGGTTCACGATCGTCCGTGACGTGCCCTATGACCGGCCGCTGACCACGATGGCGGGCTTCGCGATGTGCCCGGACTGCGCCGCTGAATACCACGATCCGGCGAACCGGCGATTCCACGCGCAGCCAGTGTGCTGCCCGGCCTGCGGCCCCCGGCTGCGCCTGCTCGACGCGGGCGGGCTCGAGGTAGCGGGGACGGAGATGGCAGGCGACCCGCTGGCCGGGGCGGTCACCGCGCTGCGGCATGGGCAGGTGCTGGGAGTCAAGGGGCTGGGTGGTTTTCACCTGGCCGTGGACGCCGCCAGCCAGGAAGCCGCCGCGCTGCTGCGGGCCCGCAAGCACCGCGAGGACAAGCCGTTCGCGCTGATGGTGGCCGACGTGGGCGCGGCCAGGGAACTGTGTGAGGTGGATGAGGCCGCGGCCGGCCTGCTGACCAGCACCAGGCGGCCGGTGGTCCTGCTGGCCCGGCGGCCCGGCGCGCCGGTCGCCGGCGCGGTCGCCCCGGGCAACCGGCAGCTTGGCCTCATGCTGCCGTACACCCCGCTGCACCACCTGCTGCTGCGCGACTTTGCCGGGCCTATCGTGCTGACCAGCGGCAACATATCTGACGAGCCGATCGCATACCAGGACGCGGACGCGCTGCACCGGCTGGGCGGTATCGCGGACACGTTCCTCACCCACGACCGGCCCATCCACATGAGGACCGACGATTCGGTGGTCCGGCCGGTGCGCGGCCGGGAGATGCTGCTACGCCGCTCTCGCGGCTACGCGCCCGAGCCGCTCACCTTGCGGGGCCGGTTCCCGCGGCCGGTGCTGGCCTGCGGGGCCGAGCTGAAAAGCACGTTCTGCCTGGGCACCGAGAACCGGGCCTTCCTCTCCCAGCACATCGGGGACCTGGAGAACTACGAGACGTTGCGGTCGTTCACCGAGGGCATCGAGCACTTCCAGCGGCTGTTCGACATCACACCGGAGGTCGTTGCGCACGATCTGCACCCGGAGTACCTGTCCACCAAGTACGCGCTGGAACTGGACGGGGTCGAACTCCTCAGCGTCCAGCACCACCACGCGCACATCGCGTCGTGCCTCGCGGACAACGAGGAGGACGGCCCGGTCATCGGGGTCGCGTTCGACGGGACCGGGTTTGGGACGGACGGCACCTTGTGGGGAGGCGAGTTCCTGCTCGCCGACCTGGTGGACTTCGAGCGGGCCGGCCACCTCACCGGGGTGCCGATGCCCGGCGGGGCGGCCGCGATCAGGCAGCCCTGGCGGATGGCCGCGGCTTACCTGGACGCCGCCTACCCGGACGGCCTGCCCGGCGCCTTGGCGGTGGCCGCGCGCAACCCGCAGGCCTGGCCCGACGTGCTCGCCCTGGCCCGCCGGGGGATCAACGCGCCGGTCACCTCGAGCGCCGGGCGGCTGTTCGACGCGGTGGCCGCCCTGCTCGGCGTGCGGGACACCATCAACTACGAAGGCCAGGCCGCCGTGGAGCTTGAGCAACTCGCCGACCTGGCCGAGCGGGCCGCGTACCCGGCAGCGATCGCCGAGGGCAGCCCGCTCGTGGTGGCCGGACCGGACCTGATGCGGGCCGCCGCCGGGGAGCTGCTGGCCGGGGTGCCGCCCCCGGTCATCGCCGCCCGGCTGCACAACGGCGTCGCGGCCATGATCTCCCGCGCCTGCCTGCTGCTACGGGAGCGCTCCGGGCTGGGCGCCGTCGCCTTGTCCGGCGGCGTATTCCAGAACCTTTTTTTGCTCAACGGCGTGACCCAGCTGCTGGAGAACGACGGGTTCCGGGTCCTCGTGCACGGACGCGTCCCGCCCAACGACGGGGGGATCAGCCTCGGCCAGGCGGCGGTGGCCGCCGCGCGCGACCGCCGGGCCCAGGGTCAGGGCAGCCGCCACACCGTGGTCCGTTTAACATCCGCGTCTTCCAGCACCCGGGAGACCGGGACGTCGTAGCTGATGACCTCCTCGAAGCGATCACGCGGCAGGTACGCCCGGCCCGGATCACCGACCAGCACGACCGCGCCGGACGCCCGCGCCCGCTTCAGGTACGGCAGCAGTCGCTCGGCCAGGGGCCGCTCGTAGAAGGCGTCGCCCACGAGGACGAGGTCGGCTCGTGGGCCGTCCCCGCCGAGGACGTCCCCCAGCGTGGCTTCGAGGGCGACGCCGTTGGCCTTGGAGTTGAGCTCGATGGCGGTGAAGGCCAGCGGATCGGTCTCGCTGGCCGTGACGGCGGCCGCACCGGCTTTCGCCGCGGCGATCGCGACCAGCCCCGAGCCCGCAGCGAGATCGAGGACCGCCCGGCCCGCGGCCTGCTCGGGGTGATCAAGGAGATAGCGGGCGAGCGCCTGGCCACCCGCCCAGGCGAACGCCCAGAACGGCGGGGGTAGCTGCTCCCGCCGCGCGTCGTGCTCGGTCCTCTCCCACAGATCGAACATGTCCCGGGCCATATGCAGCATGATCTCCGGCACCAGCGGTGGTGCGGCGCGGCGGGTGCTGCCGGTGATAAAGGCGGCGCGTGTGGTCAGCGGGGCTCAGCCTGACCCTCGACCAGGCCGTAGGCGACCGCGCCGGCCACCGTGAGGAAGCGGCCCCGCCTGGCGTCACCCCGGATCTCGGCTACCTCGCGGCCCGTTACCCCGGCCAGCCGGACGTAGAGGGCTTCGAGCATCGACCGGGCCTGTTCCTCCTGCGCGGTCATCTCCGTCACCGTGCCGCCCAGATTCATCCTCGGCTCGGCCAGCGCGAAAACAGCGTTGGGGTACGCCCGCCGGCCACCGCAGGCGGCCAGCACGCCCAGCGCGGGTCCGCTGAGCCGGCCAGCCACGTAACCGAGCACGGGAACGCGGACTGTATCGAGCACGCCCATGACCGTCAGCGCCGCCGGAAGCTCGGCGTCGAGACCTTGCAGCTCAAGCCGGATGGGCTGGTCGCCCTCGGCGTCCAGGGTGAGCAGTTGCGCGCATAGCACGGTCGCCGTCTCACCGTCGAGCCAGCCGGACGCCAGCACGATGCGCCGCTCCAGCAGCCGCTGAAACACCTGGCCCGGCCAGTCATTGTGGTCAAGCCAGCCGCGGGCGGGCGGAATGACCGGGTAGGCGGGCGGCCCCGAAGGCCAGGGAGACGGGCCGGGCCCCAGCGGCTGGCCGCGCCGCGGCGGCTGGCCGGGCGGCCCCGGCCTTCCCGGCTCGCCGGGCCTTCCCGGCTCGCCGGGCCCCCGGCGGCCGGGCGGGAATGCATCAGTCAGTGCGGCCGTCATCGGATTCCTCCTGTCTGCGCCCCGGCGGCGGTGCGTCCCGCAGCCTCCAGGTGATCTGGCTCCCGATCGCGGCGGCGTAGCGTTCCAGCGTGGTGGCCCGCACATCGACGTCCCCGGCCTCAAGCCGGGCCACCGCCGATTGCGAGGTGCCCATCCGCGCCGCGACCTCCGTCTGCGTCAGCCCAGCGGACTGCCGCTGCCCGGCCAGTTCCGTGACCAGCCGGCGGCGGTCACCCGCCATCCGGCGCAGCGCCATCTCACGGAAGCCAGGGAGCAGCGGCAACGGCAGTTCCGGCTCCTGTGGCGACTGTGGCCACTGTGGCGAAGGTTGTGACCGTGGCCACTGTGGCGAAGGTTGTGACTGTGGCCACTGTGGCGAAGGTTGTGGCTCTGGCGACGGTTGTGGCTGTTCCTGCTGTGGCCGCTGCTGCGGCTCAGCCTGCCGAGGCTCAGCCTGCCGAGGCTCAACCTGCTGAGGCTCAGCCCGTTGAGGCCGCTGTCCGGGCGGGCCCGCCGGGGAGTGCGAGTCCATATCCCCAACGGTATCTCACTTGTGAGATATTGCCAGCGTCACCTCCATAGCCTAGAAGCAAGGCAGCTCATGCTGTGACTTGAAGTAACGGTTACTTTTGGTAGCATTTGCGGCATGGGCGGACTGGCCAGCGGCGTCAGGGTGGCTGACGCTCGCCGGGACCGGTGGACCACGCACCGGGTGACCCGGCGCCGCGAGTTCGTGGACGCGGCGCTGCGGGTGCTGCAGACCCAGGGGCCTGAGTTGCTGATGGACGCCGTGGCCGCGGAGGCTGGCGTGACGAAGCCGGTCCTGTACCGGTATTTCGGTGACAAGGCCGCGCTGGTGCAGGCGCTCGGCGAGCGCGGCTCCGAGTTCCTGCTGGCCCGGCTGCTTCCGGCGATCAACTCCGACAACCCGGCCCAGGCCCGGGTCCACGACGCGGTCAACGCGTACTTCACGGTCATCGACGAGCACCCGAATCTCTACCTGCTGCTGGCGCGGCACGCGAACGCTGAGGGGAGCCCCGGCTCCGACCCGGTGCTGCGGAACCGGGAGTTCATCGCCGCGACGCTGACCGCCGTGTTCGGCGACTACCTGCGGGCTTTCGGCCTTGACCCGGGGGGCGCCGAGCCATGGGCCTACGGCATCACCGGGCTGGCCCAGAGCACAGGCGAATGGTGGCTGCGACGGCGCTCGATGAGCCGTGCCCACGTGGTCGACTACGTCACCCAGCTGATCTGGTCGGCTCTGTCCGGGGTACTGCGCGATGCCGGGATCGCGATCGACCCGGACAAGCCGCTGCCCGCCGCGCCGTCGTTGCGCACCCATGACGGCACCGTCGCCCGTGGCCGCGTGGCTGGCCACGGTGGATAGCGGCACCGGAGGGCAGCGGGCCGCGCGGGCTGACCTCCCCGGCCACGTCCGGGTCGCCATCATCGGCGCGGGGTTCGGCGGGCTGGGCGTGGGCATCCGGCTGCGGAAGGAGGGCCTGACCGACTTCGTCATCCTGGAACGGGCGGCATCGGTCGGCGGCACCTGGCGCGACAACACCTATCCGGGTTGCGCCTGCGACGTCCCCTCCCACCTCTACTCATTCTCCTTCGCGCCCAACCCGGGCTGGTCGCGCAGCTTCTCCCGGCAGCCTGAGATCTGGGACTACCTTGGCGACCTCAGCGAGCGCTATGGACTGCGCGACCACATCCGGTTCGGCACGAACGTCACGCAGGCCAGCTGGGAGGCTCGGCCGGCCCGCTGGCGACTGCTGACCTCCCGTGGCGAGCTGACCGCCGATGTGCTCATCTCGGCCGCCGGGGCGCTCTCGGAGCCGTCGCTTCCCGACATCCCCGGGCTGGCCAGCTTCCCCGGCGAGATATTCCACTCCGCGCGCTGGAACCATGGCTATGACCTCAGCGGCCAGCGGGTCGCGGTGGTGGGCACCGGGGCATCCGCGATCCAGATCGTGCCCGAGATTCAGCCGACCGTCGCCCGCCTGGTGCTCTTCCAGCGGACCCCAGCCTGGATCCTGCCCCGGCGGGATCGCAGGATCAGCGGGCCGGAGAGGTGGTTCTACCGGAACATTCCGTCGGCCCAGCGGCTCGCCCGTCTGGGTATCTACGCCAGCCGTGAGGCGGTGGTCGGGGCGTTCGTCAAGCGGCCGGCGCTGCTCGGGGCGGCCCAGCGAATCGCGCTCGCGGCACCTGACCAAGTCCGTCGCGGATCCGGCCCTGCGCAGGGCGCTGACCCCGGACTACGTGATGGGCTGCAAGCGGGTCCTGCTGTCCAACGACTACTATCCCGCACTGGCCGCGCCGAACGCCGACGTCGTCGCATCGGGCCTGGCCAAGGTGGACGGCAGCGCCTGACTGCCGCAGGACGGCAGCGCCCGGGAGGTCGACGCGATAGTCTTCGCCACCGGCTTCCGCGCCACCGACATGCCGATCGCCGAGCGTGTCCGCGCTGCGGACGGCAGCACCCTGGCCGAGGCCTGGGGCGGCGACATGCGCGCGCTGCGCGGCACGACCGTCGCCGGATTCCCCAACCTGTGCCTGGTGATCGGGCCGAACACCGGCCTCGGGCACAACTCGATGATTCACGTCATCGAGTCCCAGCTCGACTACATCGTCGACTACCTCAGGACCCTCGACCGGCTGGGCGCCGCGGCCCTCGACGCCCGGCCTGACGCGCAGCGGCGGTGGTGCGACGATGTCGAGCGACGGATGGCGTCCACGGTCTGGGCGACCGGCGGGTGCGTCAGCTGGTACCAGAACGCCGCTGGCCGGAACCCGACCCTCTGGCCCGGCTCGACGCTGCGGTTCCGGCGGGCCACCCGCCGCGTCGACCTCGCGGAATACGCCATCATCCGGCCGGGAGCGCTGTCCTGAACCCGGCTCACCGCGGCCGGTTCGCTCCGCCAGTGGCCGCGGCCAGCATGCAAGTGACGTCCCGCGATGGCGTCCGGTTGAACGTCGAGACGCATGGCCCGCAGGACACGCGAGCACCCACCGTGGTCCTCATCCACGGCAACACCTGCTCGATCCCGTTCTGGGCGCCGGTGATCCGCACCCTGCGCGACGAACTGCGCATCGTCGCGTACGACCAGCGCGGTCACGGCGGGAGCGACAGCCCCGACCAGGACCGCTACAGCATCGAGGCGCTCGCCGACGACCTCGCGGCCGTGCTGGAGCAGGCCCTCCCGGCCGGCGGGAAGGCCGTGCTCGCCGGGCACAGTATGGGCGGGATCGCCATCATGGCCGCGGCCGCGCGTGAGGATGTGATCAGCCGGGTCAGCGGGGCGCTGCTCGCATCGACCGGCTGCGCGGACCTGATCGGTGAGGCGCTCGTCGTGCCGTTCGGCGGCTTTGTCCCGCCCTTCGCGGCCGCGGCCCAGCGCTGGCTGCTGACATCGGTGGCTCCGCTGGAGCCCTTCTTCCCGCTCACCAGGGCGCTGCTGAGCTACCTGACCCTTGGCCCCGACGCATCCCCGGAAGTCGCCGCCGTCAACGCGGCCATCATCCAGACCTGCGACCGCCGGACCCGCGCTTCCTGGGGAGAGGTCCTGGCCACCGTGGACATGACCGAAGAGGCACGCCGCCTCGACGTGCCCACCCATGTCCTGATCGGATCGGCGGACCGGGTCACGCCGCCGGCTCACGCCCGCCGGATCGCCGCCTTGCTGCCACGCTGCGCGGGGCTGACGGAACTGCCCCGGATCGGGCACATGACTCCGCTCGAGGCGCCGGAAGTGGTGGCCGAGTTGATCCGCAAGCTGGCCGCGGAGACCGGACCGGCGGGGCGACCGGCCAGCTTAGCTGGCCGGTCACGCTACCTGCGGCTCACCCTCAGGCCCGGCCGCGAACGCCGTCGCCGAGGTGCGCGGTGAGGTTTCGAGCATACGATCACCGGCCCATGACCGGGGCCGCCAAAGTCGAGCCTGATGCCCGGCGGCCCGCTATTTACTCGACATCTCTGCGCTGTATGTTCCAACTATGGGGGCCCGCACCGTTGCTGTCTCAAAGGCGATCCGCCGGGTATCCGTGGGGGTTTTCCTGCTCCTTAGCGTTATCACCGTCACCCTGACGGCGGTCACCACACAGCCGCAGGGGGCTAACCGCGCGTCCAGTGCCCCGCCTCCCCCGCCCTCGTTAGATATATGGACAGTCATTTCTGCCGTGGGGACGGCGGTGGCCGCCGTGGCCGCCGTGGCCAGTACCGTTGTCGCGATCGTCGCGGTGCGCGTGGCCACCCGCCAGACTGCGGCGGCCGCCTCGGGGATGCCTCCCGAACGCCCGAGGCAAGAGCCGCCGCCGGCCGCTCCCGGCGGGTTAAGGCCGCGCCCAGGGCCGCGGGTCTTCGCCCGTACCGACGCGACCGTAGGCCTCCCAGGCCCCACTGATCACGGCCGACGCTAACAGTGCCCTTCGGGCGGCGTTAGCCGAGGCGGGCCACAGGAGAGACGCCGCGCGTCGCGGCCAGAATCCGCTTGATGGCCGCCGGGCCGCCCGCGCGCACTTGCAGATGCACGTCCGCGAGCTCACGCTGGGCGGCCGCGTCCCCGCCGAAGGCCCGCGCGCAACCCTCCGGCTCGACATTGGCCAGGGCCAGCAGGGCGCCGTCGGCTCCCAGCGGCCCGGCCAGCGCGAGATACCCCGACGATCCCACGTAGGTCTCGCCCGGGTAGTGACCCAGTTCGTCGAGCAGCCGGTCTGGGCTGCCCGAGGAATCCTTGAGCCCGGCCACCGGCAGCGACGCGAGGGCGTCCACCGGGATGTCGGCGCACGGCATCCACGGGTTGTGATACGCGAGCACCGGACGCCCGCCCGCCGCCTCGTGGACCGCCGAGAAGTAGCTGACCAGATCCGTGCCGCCCGCCGGGCACCAGGTCAGCACGGCATCGGCTCCCGCCCGGACGGCCGACCGGGTCAGCGCGGTGGCCTGCCGGGTTGACGGGGCGCCGGTACCCGCGATCACCGGGACGCCCGCGGGCACCGCGGCCCGGACGGCCTCGATGAGCACAGTGCGCTCGGTGTCCGACAGGGTGGCCGCCTCGCCGGTGCTCCCGCACACCAGTACCGCCCGGACGCCACGGCCGGAGAGGTCAGCGGCCAGCTTGCCGGTCGAGTGCGGGTCGAGGTCGCCCGCGCCGTCGAAGACGGTCGCCAGCGCCACGCCCACCCCGCTGAACAGTGCCGTCATCGGCTCCGCCTCCATGCCGTCATCGGCTCCGCCTCCATGCCGTCATCGGCCCTGGCCTCCGTGCCGTCATCGGCTCCCGCTCGTGACTCATCGGGTCTGTCTCCGCCTCGCGCCTCGCTCGGCGTGTTCCGGGTGATTCCAGGCTACGCGGGCACCCCGCGGTGGGCCGACACGGCGGGCGTCTACGGTAGTGACGGCGCGGCCGCCACCCGGCCCGCCACGAGCAGGCCAGGAGCAACGGGAGGGCTTGAGATGCCGGTGACTGGGCAGGTGCGCTGGGGAGTCGTCGGCACGGCCAAGATCGCGCGCACCGCCTTCCTGCCAGGGCTGCGAGCGGCCGGTGGCGTGGCGGCCGCCGTGGCCGGCCGGGACCTGGCGCGGGCGCAGGACTACGCCCGCGCCAACGGCATCGAGCGGGCCATCGAGGGTTACCAGAACCTCATCGACGACCCTGAGGTGGATGCCCTGTACATCCCGTTGCCCAACGGCCTCCACGCGGAGTGGACCATCCGGGCGCTGCGGGCCGGCCTGCCGGTGCTGTGCGAGAAGCCCCTCTGCGGGTCGCTGGCCGAAACCGGGCGCGTGCTGGGCGTGGCCAGAGAAACGGGCACCCTGCTGTGGGAAGCGTTCGTCTTCCCATTCCACGCCCAGATGCAGCACATCCGCGGGCTGCTGGCCGGCGGCGCCATCGGCGAACTACGGGAGATCCAGTCGAATTTCCAGTTCCGGCTGGGCGGGACGGCCAACATCAGGCTGTCGCGGGCCCTCGAAGGCGGCGCGGTCAACGACGTCGGATGCTACCCGGTCCGCCTGGCCCGGGAACTCTTCGGCGACGAGCACGAGTCGGCCTGGGCCAGCGCGCGCTGGGACGGCGTGCCTACGGACGGCGTTGACGTGGATACCCAAGGCAGCCTGGGTTTCCCGGGCGGCCGCCGGCTCCTGCTGTCCTGCGGGTTTGGCCGCAGCCTGGACACGTTCAGCCTGCTGCTGGGGACCGGCGGCCAGATCCACGTCAGCAACGCCTTCCATCCCGGGCCCGCCGATCACTTCGAGGTCTTCACCGGCGACGCGGCGCCCCGGACGTACCAGGCGGCTGGGACCGAGCCGTCCTTCACCGCGGCCATCGCGCACATCCAGGCGGTACTGCGCGGCGAGCAGCAGCCGCGGTCACTGGCCGTTGACACCTCGCTGGGCAACGCCCAGGCCCTGCACGACCTGCTGGAGTCGGCCGCCACCGCCGAGGTACCGGTATGACTGACGCCGGCCGAGGAACGGCGCGGACGGGAGCCGAAGCACAGGGCCGCCCGTGAGTGACGGCTGGCCCGGGGCGAGCGAGGCCCTGGCCGCGGACCGCGCCGGCACCACGGCGCGGATCGCGGCGCTGACCCGCGAGTTCGATGGGATCGTCGAGTCGGCCGCGCTTGGGGCCACGGACGATGAGCACGACCCCGAGGGGGCGACGATCGCGTTCGAGCGCGCGCAGATCGCCTCCTTGCTGGAGCAGGCGCGCGACCACCTGACCGACCTGGATCAGGCGATCCGGCGGATCGAGGCCGGCACCTACGGCAGGTGCGAAACCTGTGGCCAGCCGATCGCCGCGGAGCGCCTCGCGGCCCGCCCAACGGCGCACACCTGCATCCGCTGCGCGGCCGGGCCGGGTGCCCGATCACGGTAGGAACGGGAGCGGCGGCCGGGAATCGTTGCGCTGGTAGAAGCTTTCGCACCGGTCGGGCGCGGGTTAGCCTGGCTGAGGTCCGCCGCCGCCGGAGAGGAGCCCGCTGGAGTGCAGCAACGCAGCCCGCGGTACCGCAACGAACAGTGGTACGGCGGCACGGACCGGGATGCCTATATCCACCGCGCGTGGATGCGGCGGGGGCTGCCGCGGTCAGCGTTCACCGGACGGCCGCACATCGCCATCGCCAACACCGCGTCCGACCTGACTCCATGCAATCTGCACCTCGATGAGGTCGCGGCGAGCGTCAAGGCCGGCATCTGGGAGGCGGGCGGGGTTCCGCTGAACATGCCCGCGATGAGCCTCGGCGAGACCCTCGTGCGGCCGACCGCGATGCTCTGGCGCAACCTGGCGGCGATGGCGACCGAGGAGATGCTCCGCGCCAACCCGATCGACGGGGTGGTGCTGCTCGGCGGCTGCGACAAGACCATTCCCTCGCTGCTGATGGCCGCCGCCTCGGTGGACCTGCCGGCCGTGGTCGTGCCCGGCGGCCCGATGCTGACCGGCACCTTCCGCGGCGCGCCGCTGGGCTGCGGCACCGACGTGTGGCGGCTGAGCGAGGAGGTCCGCGCCGGAACCATGTCCCGGGAGGAGTTCCTCGCCTCCGAATCGGCGATGATCCGCAGCAAGGGCCACTGCAACACGATGGGCACCGCGTCCACCATGGCCTGCGTCACCGAGGCGCTCGGGATGACGCTGCCCGGGATCGCGGGCACCCCGGCCCCCGACAGCCGGCTGCTCGAGCACGCCCACGCGACCGGCAGGCTCGCGGTCGAGATGGTTGCGCAGGAGCGGCGGCCGAGCCAGGTGCTCAGCCGGGGGTCGTTCCGCAATGCCATCGTGGCCCTCGCGGCGATTGGCGGGTCCACCAACGCGGTCGTGCACCTCCTGGCGATCGCCGGCCGGGCCGGCGTGGAACTGTCGCTGGACGACTTCGACACGATCGGCTCCGGCGTCCCCCTGCTGGTCGACCTGGCCCCGGCCGGCCGGTACCTGATGGACGACCTGTTCCGGGCGGGTGGCCTGCTGGCCGTCCTGCGTGAGGTCGCTGACCTGCTCGACCCGGACGCGATGACGGTCAGCGGGCGGCCTTTCGCCGACCATCTCGGCCCGGCCCGGATCTGGGACGAGACCGTGATCCGGCCCCGGTCCGCACCGCTGCGGGCGGACGCCGGGATCGCGGTGCTGCGGGGCAGCCTCGCCCCGGACGGCGCGGTCATCAAGCCCGCCGCCGCATCCAAGGAACTGCTCACTCACCGCGGCCGGGCGGTGGTGTTCGACAGCATCGAGGACGCCCGCGCCCGGCTGGACGATCCCGGTCTCGACGTGGATGAGTCCTCCGTGCTGGTGCTGCGCGGCTGCGGCCCGCGGGGCTACCCGGGCATGCCTGAGGTGGGCAACCTGCCGCTCCCCGCCCGGCTGCTCGCTCGCGGGGTGCGCGACATGGTGCGGATCAGCGATGCCCGGATGAGCGGCACCGCGTACGGCACCGTGGTCCTGCACGTCGCGCCCGAGGCGGCGGCCGGCGGCCCGCTGGCCCTGGTCCGCGACGGCGACCCGATCGTGCTGGACGTGCCCGCACGGCGGCTGGAGATCGACCTGCCGGCCGCGGAACTCGCCCGCCGTGAGCCGTCCGCAGCGATGCGGGCCGCGCTGCCGGTGCCGCGCCGGGGCTGGGAACGCCTCTACATCGACCACGTCATGCAGGCCGACCGCGGCGCCGACCTGGACTTCCTGGTCGGATCGAGCGGCCACGAGGTCGGCCGTCAGTCGCACTGAGCCCGGCCTCCTCGGCCGGGTCCAGTGGCCCGCTGGTCAGGCGTCACGCCGGTGGATAACATACGCCGCGGCGGCCAGCGCCACGACCGGGTAGATCACGATGACGATGACGGCCTCGGTGTCGGACGGCGCGTTAGGCCAGGGATGCAGGGACGCCAGCCGGCGGATGGCGTTGGCGGGCAGGGCGTTGGCGATGTCGATGACCCACCGGCTGGTGCCGTGCAGGAACGACGGACCGACGAACAGCACCACAACGACGGCGGTGAGGGCCCCCGCCGCGTTCCGGATCAGCACACCGAGCGCCAGGCCGGTCAGCGACACCGCGACCAGGAACAGCGCCGCCGCGATGATCGCCCGCACCGCGCCGGGGTGGCTGAGCGAGATCCCAATACGCTGCCGGGACAAGATCGCCTGCCCGACCGCGAACGAGGCCAGCGCGGTGACCAGGCCCACGGCGAAGGTGACCGCAGAGACCACCGCGGCCTTCGCGGCCAGCACCGCGCGCCTCGGCGGGACCGCGGCGAACGTGGTGCGGATCAGGCCGCTGGAGTACTCCCCGGTCATCGTCAGCACCCCGACGGCCGCGAAGATCAGTTGGGCGATCGCGAACCCGACGAAGGAGTCAGCCATGGGGTCGATCGCGGCTCGCTGGCCCGGCGGCATGTGCGGCCACTGGCTGGCGTCTGAGTTGCAGACCAGGAGGCCGACGCCGAACGCGGTGATGACGGCGGTCAGCAGCACCACGTATGTGGAGCTCAGTGAGCGAAACTTGATCCACTCCGAGGCGACCAGGTCGCCTGCCCGCGCCGTGGCCCGAGCTGTAACCTGCGGCGTGGCGACGGCGGAGGTCATGAGAGTTCTCCGGCGAGGTAGTCGACGCTGTCGGCGGTGAGTTCCATGAACGCGTCCTCCAGCGAGGCACGCCGCTGGGCCAATTCGTGCACGGCGAGACCGGCCGCCAGAGCCAGGTCGCCGACCTCTGCGGCGGAAAGGCCGGTCACTTCCAGCCGCCCGTCCGGGCCGGGCGTCACTGAACCGCCAGCGGCGGCGAGCGCCGCGGCCAGCGCCACGGGCGACGGGGTCCGCAGCGCGACATGCGACCGCGCGCCCCGCTCCACGAACGTGGCGACCGGGGTGTCCGCGATGAGCCGGCCCCGGCCGATGACGATCAGGTGGTCGGCGGTGTTCTCCATCTCGCTCATCAGATGGCTGGAGACCAGCACAGTGCGGCCTTCGGCGGCGAGGCCGCGGAACAGGCCGCGCACCCAGCGGATGCCCTCTGGGTCAAGCCCGTTGACTGGCTCGTCGAAGATCAGCACGCCGGGGTCGCCGAGCAGCGCCGCGGCGATGCCCAGCCGTTGCTTCATTCCCAGGGAGAAGTCACCGATGTGCTTGCCTGCGACGGCGGCCAGCCCGACCTGTTCCAGCACGACGGCGACCCGGCTGGGCGGCAGGCCGTTGCTGCGGGCGAGAGCGGCCAGGTGCGCCGTGGCGCTGCGGCCGGCCGGCACGGCCGAGGCGTCCAGGAGTGCTCCAGCGTCGCGCAGTCCGCGGCGCCGGCCGCGGAACGGCCGCCCGTCAACGGTGGCGGTCCCGGCGGTGGGTGCGTCCAGGCCGAGGATGAGCCGCAATGTGGTTGACTTGCCCGCCCCGTTCGGGCCGAGGAAGCCGGTGACGTGGCCCGGCCGGACGCTGAACGACAGGCCGTCGACCGCCGTGGTGGAGCCATAACGTTTGGTGAGCTCATGTGCTTCGATCATGGGCTCCACCGTGCCGTCCCGGACAGGTGGCGCGCGTCCGGCCAAGGTCCGCACTTTCCTGGTGCGGTTCCGACCTGGGTCGCAAACCGTATGTGGCCCCTGGGTGGACGCCTCGCTGGCCCCGGCCGCGTTACCGTTCAGGGTGTGGAAGAGCCGCGGGTGCCGCTGACCCGGCGCTTGACGTTCGCGCACCTCGTGGCCATCGACGCGACGGTGGCTGTGCTCGTGACCTTCATCCTCGTGGGCTCCGCCCGGGCGCCCCAGCGGATGCCGCTCCACCTCGGGGTGCCCCTCGGAGTCGGGATCTTCCTGGCGTGCGCCGCGGCTGCGGGTATTGGGCTCCGTCGCTGGCGGCCGCTGACCGCGCTGGCGCTCACCCTGGCCGCCGAGGCGGCGCTGGTGTTCCTCGGGTTCGCCGTGGATCCGATGATCGCGGCGGCGATCGTGCTGTACACGGTGGCCGTGGTCAAGCCGGCCCGGATCGCGGTGGGAGCACTGATAGGGGTCGGCGTGACGCTGGGCGTGCTCGCCTTCATCACGCCGGCCGGCGTGTCGGGGAGCGTGCATGGAATCACCCGGCTGGAGGCGAACTTCGGCAAGGCGGCCGGTACCGCGATCGTGCTGCTGGCCGCCTGGGTGGCGGGCCGGGCAGGACGGGCCGGGCGTGCCTACGCGGAAGGACTGCGCGAGCAGGCCGAGCGCCGCGCGGCGGCGAAGGTCGACCAGGCGCGGCGGGCGGTCGCCGAGGAGCGGCTGCGGATCGCCCGGGAGTTGCACGACGTGGTGGCGCACAGCATGAGCGTCGTCGCCGTGCAGGCGGGCGTGGGCCGGTGGGTGATCGACAGCAGCCCGCGGGACGCGGCCAAGGCGCTCGACGCGATCCAGGCGACCAGCCGCGCGACCCTGCGCGAGATGCGGCAGTTGCTCGGCGTGCTGCGGGACGGCACGCCGGACGAGATGCTGTCCGCGCCCGGGCTTGGCGACATCCCGGACCTGGCGGAGCGCGCCGGGCTGCGCCTCGACCTCACCGTCCGCGGGACGCCGCGCGAACTGCCTGCCGGGGTGGACCTGGCGGCGTTCCGCATCGTTCAGGAGGCGCTGACGAACGTGGTGAAGCACGCGGGCACTGATAACGGCCGTGTGGTCGTCACCTACGCCGCCGAGGAGGTGGCGATCGAGGTGAGCGACGACGGCATAGGAGCCACCGCCCAGGTCCACGAAGGGCACGGCCTGATCGGGATGCGGGAACGCGTCGCCCTGTACGGCGGCAAATTCAGCGCCGGGCCACTGCCCGGGCGTGGCTACCGGGTCAGCGCGCGGCTCCCCATCGGGGCCGCGGCGTGAGCATCTCCGTCGTCGTGGCCGACGACCAGGTCCTGGTGCGCGCCGGGTTCCGTATGCTCGTGGAAACCGCGCCCGACCTGCGCGTGGTCGGTGAGGCGGGCACGGGCGAGGAGGCGGTCGAGGTCGTCCGCCGGGTGCGACCCGACGTGGTGCTCATGGACATCCGGATGCCGAAGGTGGACGGTATCGAGGCGACACGGCGCATACTCGGGCCGGGCGCGTCCACCAAGATCATGATTCTCACGACGTTCGACCTCGATGAGTACGTGTTCGCGGCGCTGCGCGCCGGGGCGAGCGGGTTCCTGCTCAAGGACACACCGCCAGGCGACCTGCTGGCCGCCATCCGGGTGATCGCCGCCGGGGAAGGGCTGCTGGCGCCGACGGTGACCCGGCGGCTGATCGAGGAGTTCGCGCGCCGCCCCGCACCGGCCACCCGGGGTCTGGACGGCGTGACCGGGCGCGAGCGGGAAGTGCTGGGCCTGATCGGCGCCGGGCTGTCCAACAGCGAGATCGCGCAGCGGCTGCAGCTCACCGTGGCGACGGTGAAGTCACACGTGGGCCGGCTGCTCATGAAACTGCAGGCCCGTGATCGCGCGCAATTGGTCATCGCGGCCTACGAGGCGGGCCTGGCGCCCTGAGTCTTTGGGGCCAGCGGCCACGGCCGGGTGTCCCGCCGGGACACAAGTGATGAAACTTCACAAACCAGTCACGCCGCCGCGTGGCGGCCGGTCGCACTTTCACGCGTTCGGCATCTTTCCACGCGTTCGGTGACCCCAGAACGGGACGAATCGGACGTGATCATGGTCGTAGCGCGTGGAAAGACGCCGGTGTTTCGCGCCGCCATCCGAGTTCGGATAAGCCAGCAGAGTCTCTAACGGCGCCCAACGCTCCATGCGTCGTTCGGAGCGCGGCCGGGCGCCCGCCGCCGGGCGGCGGCCCAGGCGAGTGGTCAGGCGGCTCCGACGACGTCGGCCCCGGGCCGACGATCATGTCCCGTCTCTGCCTTGACAGCGGCATGTTCATATGTAATAACATGTGTTCACACTTAAACACATAAGAACATGGAGAGTTCATTGGATATCACGCTGAAGCGTGCGCTGGCCGCCGCGGCGCGGGCCTTCGCCGAGGAGATAGAACGTGATCTCCCGGCTGACCCGCCGCCCGCGGCTGGCCTTCCGGTCCCGGGAAGCTCCCGGAGCATGCTCGAGGTGCTCGGGTCGGTAGTCGGGATCAACCGGGACCACGGCCGGGGCGCCAGCGATGAGGAGATGCGGCAGATCGCCCAGCGCGCTGGCATGGACCCGCGGGGCATGGCCGGCTATTACGCCGCGAACCTCCTGGAGAAAAGGCAGGACGGCTTGCGCTGGGTCACCGAGCAGGGGCGTGACCGGCTGGGCCGGCTGTTGGCGATGAGCGGGGTCGTCATCCTGGGACCCGCGGCCGCCGACCAGGCCTGCCCGTCGCCCGCCGACGCCGGGCGGTCACCCGCCCATCCGGGGGACCAGTCATGACAACGGCCGTATCAGCACCTGAAGGAGGCAGCGCATGCCCAAGATGATCGAGTTCGACGAGCGGGCCCGGCGTGGCCTGGAGAGCGGCATGAACAAGCTCGCCGACGCCGTCCGGGTGACCCTCGGCCCGAAGGGCCGCAATGTCGTCCTGGACAGGAAATGGGGACCGCCGATGATAACCAACGACGGCGTCTCGATCGCCAAGGACATCGAGCTCGACGATCCCTACGAGAGGGTCGGCGCTGAACTGGTCAAGGAGGTGGCCAAGAAAACGGACGACGTGGCCGGTGATGGCACCACCACCGCCACCGTGCTGGCGTGGGCCATGGTCCGCGAGGGTCTGCGCAATGTGGCCGCGGGCGCCAACCCGATGTCGCTGAAGAAAGGCATGGAGGCCGCGGTGGAGGAAGCCGTCAGCGCCATCCACGGCCTGGCCCGCCAGAGCGCCTCCAAGGACCAGATCGCCCAGGTCGCCTCCATCTCGGCGGCCGACCCCGCCATTGGCGCGATGATCGCCGACGCCATCGACCAAGTTGGCCAGGACGGCGTGATCACCGTCGAGGAGTCCCAGACGTTCGGCATGGAGATGGATCTCGTCGAGGGCATGCGGTTCGACAAGGGCTTTATCTCCGCGTACTTCGTCACCGACTCCGGCCGGATGGAAGCGGTCATGGACGACCCGTTCATCCTGCTGGCCGGGTCGAAGGTCTCAGCCATCCGGGAACTGCTTCCCGTGCTCGAGAAGGTCATGGAGTCCGGCCGGCCGCTCGTCATCGTGGCCGAGGATGTTGAAGCGGAAGCGCTCTCCACGCTCATCTTCAACAAGATCAAGGGCACGTTCCGCAGCGTCGCCGTCAAGGCCCCGGGCTTCGGCGACCGCCGCAAGGCCATGCTTCAGGACATCGCGATCCTGACCGGCGGCCAGGTGATCGCCGAGGAGATCGGGCTGAAGCTGGAGAATGCCGGTCTCGACGTGCTCGGCGCCGCCCGCAAGGTGGTGGTGACGAAGGACGAAACGACGATTGTGGAGGGAGCGGGGCGCGCCGACGAGATCAAGGCCCGGATCGTCCAGATCAGGGCCGAGATCGAGAACACAGACTCGGACTATGACCGCGAGAAGCTTCAGGAGCGCCTGGCGAAACTGTCCGGCGGGGTCGCCATCATCAAGGTCGGCGCGGCCACCGAGGTCGAGCTCAACGAGAAGAAGCACCGCATCGAGGACGCCGTCTCCACGACCAAGGCGGCCATCGAGGAAGGCGTCGTGCCGGGGGGCGGCGTGGCCCTGCTCCGGGCCCAGCCGGCCATCCTCCGCCGGGCCACCGCGCTCACCGGTGACGAGGCCACCGGGGCGCACATCGTGGCCCGGGCCGTGGAGGAGCCGCTCAAGCAGATCGCGGTGAACGCCGGCCTCGAAGGCGGCGTCGTCGTGGCGAAGGTACGCGGCCTGACCGGGCCCGAGGGCCTGGACGCGGCGACCGGCGAGTATGGGGATCTCGTCAAGGCCGGGGTCATCGACGCGGCCAAGGTGACCCGATCCGCGCTGCAGAACGCCGCGTCTATCGCCGCGCTGTTCCTCACCACCGAGGCGGTCATCGTCGACAAGCCGGAGAAAAACCCGCCTGCCGCCGCGCCCGCCGGTGGAATGGAGGACTTCTGACCGTGAAGGCAGAGCCCACGCGGATCGTGCGCCTGGCACGGCCGGGATGTCAGGCGGGCTCGACGAAGATGACGAGCACGGTGTGCGGGCGCTGGACGGGGATGGCCACGCCGATCTCGCTGAGCAGGGCGCCGGACACCGGGCCGCCGGTGATCACGGGCGGCACGGCCCGGGCGGGCCTGCTGTCTTCCGGGGTCACGTTGCTGACGCGGTACCGGGCCGCCGGGTCGAGCCCGGGCACGCGCAGCGCCACGGTCTGGGTGCGGGTGGGCTCGTCCAGCTGGACGTAGCTCATCAGGGCCGCGCCGCGGTCGGCGGCGACCACGCCGTGCATCAGGGCGGCGCCGTCCGGTGCATCGGCCCTGGTGACCCGGCCGGAGTGGATCAGCGCCCGGTGGGTCTTGTACAGCCGGACCCACGCAGCGAGCTCGGCCAGCGACGCCGGATCCGCAGTGGCCAGGTCCCACTCGATGCCGAAGTGCCCGAACAGGGCGGTGCCCGCGCGCAGGGCGAGCGGCAGGTGGCGGCCGGTCTGATGGGCGACAGGCGCCGACACGTGCGCGCCGCAGTATTCGGGCGGCACGAGCTGCACGGTCCACCGCTGGATGGACTGCCTGGCCAGCGCGTCGGTCATGTCGGAAACCCAGATGCGCTCGGCCCGCTCGAGAATGCCCAGGTCGACCCGCCCGCCGCCGGATGCGCACGACTCCCATTCCACCGTCGGGTGCCGCCGCCGAAGCTCGTCGAGCAGCGCGTACGCCGCGAGGGTCTGGGCGTGCACGGCGGGAGCCCCGGCCCGGGTGGCCGACCCGGCGTCCACCAGCGCCCGGTTGTGGTCCCATTTGACGCAGGCGATGTCGTACTCGGACAGCAGCGTGTCCATCCGGTCCAGCAGGTAGCTGGCGACCTCGGGCCGGGCCAGGTCGAGGACGAGCTGGTCGCGCTGGAGCGGCGGCACCCGGTCCCCGGTGGAGAGGATCCAGTCCGGGTGCGCCCGGTACAGATCGGAGTCCGGGCTGACCATCTCCGGCTCGAACCAGAGACCGAACTGCATGCCCCGGGCCCGGACATGATCGATGAGCGGGTACAGGCCGCGCGGCCAGACCGTCTCGTCAACCCACCAGTCGCCGAGCCCGGCGGTCGCGTCCCGGCGGCCGTGGAACCACCCGTCGTCCAGGACGTAGCGCTCCACACCGAGGTCGGCGGCGATGTCGGCGAGGGCGGTCAGCCGGCCCAGGTCATGATCGAAGGTGACGGCCTCCCAGACGTTGAGGTTGACCGGGCGAGGTGGCCGCGGGTGGGCCGGGAGCGATCGCAGGTAGCCATGGAACATCGACGCCAGGCCGTCCAGCCCATCGGGGGTGGCGGCCAGGAAGACCCACGGGGTGGCGTACGACTGGCCGGCTTCCAGGGTGATCTCACCGGGCAGCAGCAGCTCACCGCCGCCGATCGTGGTCAGTCCGGAGTTCGCGCGCTCGACCCGGTGCACCGTGTTGCCGCTCCAGGCGACGTGCAGGCCCCACACCTGGCCATGGCCGAATCCGAAGGCCGCCGTCCCGGCCACCAGCACGGTGGCGCTGTCATGCCCGGTATGGCCGCGGCGGCCCTCGCGCAGCCACAGCCCGTCGGCGATGAGGCGGCGCTGCGGCACCCGCTCGTATCCCCACCGGCCGGTGAAATCCAGCGTCTCCGCGGCCGCACCTGGCAATGGGAAGACGACCTCCAGGGAATCCAGCACGTATGGCTGCTCCCCAGTGTTGGTCAGCGCATGGCGGCCGCGGACGGCGCCCCCGGGCACCGCCTCGATCTCGGTCACCAGCGCCAGGCCGGCCACCCGGTCCGCGCCCTCGATGCGCGCCGCGGTGACGGGCTGGCCCGTGGTGGGAAGGCCCGTGGTGGGGAGGCCCGTGGTCGGGTGGGCGGTGGCCGAACCGAGCACGCGCGAGGGGCGGAACCGCGGAGCCCAGTCGCGGCCTGCCGCTGGGTACCCGCCGGGGCCGCCCAGCCGGTGGCCGGACAACCCTGGCCTGCCGAACCAGCCTGCCGCGTGCTCCGGGAGCAGGGCGCACCGCCAACTGCTGTCGGCGAGCGCGGTCACCATGGCCGGGTCGAGGCCGCCCGGGGGCACCGGGCCGGCCCACGCCACGGTCGGCATAGTATCCGCCTGGGGTACCACGACCAGGCCGGCCTGCGCCGCGGCGGCCGGATCGGCCAGCAGGAACGGCGGGAAAAGCGGTGCCCCACCGGAGAGCCCGGGATCAGCGGCCGGCATCCGTCCTCCGTCCGGTTCGTCGGCCGGTCGACTGGTTCTCAGCTCATGGCCCCAGTCGATACGCCCGTTCGTGAGATCTGAATCTATCGATGCGCGGGATGACTGCCTCCGGTGAGGGGAGAACGCATTCGTGAAGTTCATCTTCAGTCCGCCCGCCGACGAGGCCGCCGGGCTGCTCAGCCTGCCCTGGCCCGAGCCGCTCGAGGACTGGCAGGACGAACGGCTGGTCGAGATCCGGATGCGCGGGATCTCGCGGCACATCGTCCGCTTCGTCGAGGAGGGCGGTGAGCTGTACGCGCTGAAATCCATCGGTGAGTCCCTCGCCCGGCGCGAATACCGGCTGCTGCGCGGCCTGGCGGAAGCAAGCGTGCCGGCCGTCGAGGTGGTGGGGATCGTCGCCGACCGCGGCCCGGACGCCGACGCGATCCTGGTCACCCGGTTCCTCGACTTCTCCACCACCTACCGGGCGCTGTTCTCCAACCCCCGGGGCGGACTGCCCACCGACCGGCTGCTCGACGCGATGGTGGAGCTTCTGGTCCGGCTGCACCTGTCCGGGTTCTTCTGGGGAGACTGCTCCCTGTCCAACACGCTCTTCCGGCTCGACGCGGGAGCGCTCGAGGCGTATCTGGTCGACGCGGAGACCAGCGAGCAGCACCCGACCCTCACCGACGGCCAGCGCAACTGGGACCTCGAGCTGGCCTGGGAACGGGTCGGCGGCGAGCTGATGGACCTGCAGGCCGGTGACCTGCTGCCGCCCGAGGTGGAACCGTTTGAGGTGGCTGATGAGCTGCCGCGCCGGTATCAGCGGCTGTGGGACGAGCTGACCCGGGAGGAGATCCTGCGCCCCGAGGAACAGCGGTACCGGATCGCGCAGCGGCTGCGCCGCCTCAACGAGCTGGGGTTCGACGCCGACGAGGTGGAACTCATCAGCACCGGCGAAGGGAACCGGCTCCGGGTGCGGACCAGGGTCGCCGAGTCCGGGCACGACCGGCGCCAGCTCTTCCTGCGCACCGGGATCGACGCGGAGGAGAACCAGGCCCGCCGCATGCTCGGCGACATCACCAGCTTCCGCGGGTACCTCGAGCAGAAGGCCGGTCACCCGGTCTCCGAAACCGTGGCGGCCAGCCGGTGGCTGGAGGAGGTGTACGACACGGTGCTGGCGGCCATCCCGGAGAGCCTGCGCGGGCGGCTCGCCCCGGCGGAAATCTTCCACGAGATCCTGGAGCACCGCTGGTACCTGTCCGAGCACGAAGGCCGGGACGTGGGCACGACCGCGGCCGCGCAATCGTACTTCGAGACCGTGCTGCCAGGAGTTCCTGAGCCGCTGGCCGAGGATGCTCCGCCCGCTGACCAGGAGTTTAATACGATCTGGTGATGCTCAAGCCTGACTATCCGCTCAGGACGCCCCGGCTCGTCCTCCGGCCCTACACCGTCGACGACTTCGACGCTCTGTACGACATCCAGTCGCGGCCCGAAGTCACTCGTTACCTCCTTTTCGGGCCCCGCGACCGCGCCGAGGTCCGGGCGTCGCTCGAGCAGCGGATCCGGGCGACTGAACTCCACGACGAAGGCGGCAGCCTGATCCTCGCGGTCGTACTGCCGGAGACTGGCGCCGTCATCGGCGATACGGTGCTGTTCTGGCGGAGCCGGGAGCACCGGCAGGGCGAAGTTGGCTACATCTTCCACCCGGACCATAGCGGCAAGGGATACGCCACCGAGGCGGCCCGGATGATGCTGCGGCTGGGGTTCGGCGAATTCGGGCTGCACCGCATCATCGGCCGCGTCGACGCGCGGAATACGGCGTCCACGCGGGTCCTGGAACGTCTCGGCATGCGCCGCGAGGCTTGTTTCCGGCAGAACGAAATGGTCAAAGGCGAGTGGACCGACGAGGTCGTCTACGCCATGCTCGAAGACGAATGGCGGGCCCGCTGAGCGTACGGGGCGCGGTCCGCCAGGTCAGCCCACCGGCACCGTCGTGGCGGCCCGGCGCGTCCTCACCCCGGTCCCCACAGCGAATCGAGCACCCCGTCGATCGCGGAGGTGAGCGGCGCCATCTGGGGTATGACCCGCGGCGCGGGACCGGCGTCGGTGATCTCGCACTCCGCCAGCGCCGCCGCGTCGAGGAACCGGCTGAGCTGCCCATAGCTGTGCCGGCACCGCATGCACATCGGCCCGGTCGATCTCCCAGAGCTTGCGTTCAAGCACGCGGTCCAGACTGGTCGAGCCAATACTCCAGCCGTGGATCCCGGAAGATCCACGGCTGGAGTACCCCGAGGTCAGCCGCCTGCGTGGTGCGGCGCACCGGATCAGGCGATGGCGACGGTCTGTGCCATCTGGTCGGCGCGCACGAGCTGGTTAGGGCTCATGGCACGGCTTAGGCAGGTATTGCCAGGCGCCGTAGGCTACTCCGCTGACCCATTTGTTGGCAGGCTTCAGGAGATACCTGTAGATGAGCCTGGACTGCACGCCACCCGCAGAGCCCCCGTAGCAGTATATCCCGGAGGTGTGATTCTGGATGTACCCTGTGCCAGCAGGTCCCGTAATGACCTGTACCTCATGTGGCGGGCAGATGTATGAAATGGGAGAATTGCATCGTTTCGCCCACGTCTGTATTTGGACGATTGTCTTGTGGGTACTGCCGTTCATTGAGGCATAAGCCTGGATGCCCGTGGTCTGGTCCTTGGGATTCCCCAAGTTATTGTGAACCCACTCATAGAGCCATTCACAGGTCCTGACTCCACCAGACCTCGCCTGACAGGTGCGGTCTACCACCCTGCCCTGGGAAACCGCGGGCGCCCGAGGCACGCCGACGGACGCGTTCGCGGCGGGGATCCCGGCCGTCAGCATTGTCCCGCCCACGACCGCCGCGAACATTCCAGTGGCGGCACACCGCCGCCATTTGCTGACCCGATGGCCGGCATTACGCGCGAGTAGCATTCTCACAAGCGTTCTCCATCCTTGTGCTGTCATCACGAAAGCGCCCCATACCGGGGCGCACGCCAAGACGTAAGCATTCAGCTCTTTGGGAGCTGGGTGATCCTGACTATGGTGCCCTCCAAGCCCTGAATACGCGGGTCCTGTTCACGAGATGTTCCGAGCATGGCGCACTGGGCTGTCACATTGCTGTCAGGGGACTGTCAGGGGACTGCTGTACCTGGTGGGGTGGCAGGGTAAAGCATTCAGCCTTCGCGCATGAGCCTCATCCCGGTCACCAGTGGAGGCACGGCGCGCCTTTCGCCAATGTGCAGCAGCATGCATCGAGGTAAACATTCAGGTCTCTGGGGACGCGATGAGTGACGGGCCGGCCGGGGCGGAGTGAAGCGGCATGCGCCGCGAGGCTTGTTTCCGGCAGAACGAAATGGTCAAAGGCGAGTGGACCGACGAGGTCGTCTACGCCATGCTCGAAGACGAATGGCGGGCCCGCTGAGCGTACGGGGGTCCGCCAAGTCAGCCCACCGGCACCGTCGTGGCGGCCCGGCGCGTCCTCACCCCGGTCCCCACAGCGAATCGAGCACCTCGTCGATCGCGGAGGTGAGCGGCGCCATCTGGGGTATGACCCGCGGCGCGGGACCGGCGTCGGTGATCTCGCACTCCGCCAGCGCCGCCGCGTCGAGGAACCGGCTGAGCTGCCCATAGCTGTGCCGGTCATCCCGGCCCATCCGGTGATGATGCATCCGCAGCGGTGCGTACAGGAAAAGCTCGTCGCGGGCCCTGGTGACGGCGACGTAGAACAGCCGCCGCTCCTCGGCTAGCCCGGCCGGCGTGGCCAGTGACATGTCGCTCGGAACAGCGCCGTCCACCAGGTGAGGCAGGTGCACCACCGGCCATTCCAGGCCCTTGGCCGAGTGCACGGTGGAGATGATCACGAAGTCCTCATCCAGCCGGGGCGGCCCGGCCAGGTCAGAGCTGGAGACCGGCGGGTCAAGCGCCAACTCGACCAGCGCCTCGTGCAGCGACGGCCGGCTGGCCGCCGCGTCCACGAGCCGCTCCAGGTCGGCTATCCGGACACCGGCGTCGGGATAGCGGGCGCGCAGCGGATCATCCAGTGTGGCCAGGATCGCGGCCGCCTTCTCCCCCGTCTTGTCCAGCGCGGCGGCCGCGGTGAGGCCCGCCACGGTCGCGGCCAGCGCCGGCCGCCAGCGCGGTGGCGCCGCGCCGACCGCGTCCTGCCAGCGGCCCAGGGGGGCCGGATCGGCCGGGTTCAGGGCCTCAATGATGCGCCGGGCATGCGCTGGGCCGATGCCCTCATGCAGCCGGAGCAGCCGGAACCAGGCGATGTCGTCGGCGGGATTGGCGAGCACCCGGGCGGCGGCCAGGAAGTCCTTGACGTGCGCGGCTTCGGTGAACCGCAGGCCGCCGTACTTCACGAACGGAATGCCGCGAACCGACAGCTCGATCTCCAGCACGGCGCTGTGCTGAGCCGCGCGCACCAGAACCGCCTGCTCGCGCAGCTCACGGCCGGCCTCGTGGGCCTCAAGCACCCGGACGCATATCTCGCGCGCCTGGGTGGCCTCGTCGTGGCAGCGCACCAGCAGTGGGACGGCACCCGCGCCGCGGACGGCGGTCAGCATCAGCTCCAGGCCATCGGCCTGCGGGCGGACCGCGTTCGCCAGCCGCAGCACGGCCTCCTTGGACCGGTAGTTCCGGTCCAGCCGGACGACGTCCAGGTCGGCGAAGGTGGCGGACAGCTCGCGCAGGTGCACCGGATCGGCGCCGCGGAAGCCGTACACCGCCTGAGCATCGTCGCCGACGCAGGTGAGGCCGAGCCCGTCCGGCCGGAGCAGCCGGACGATGTCCGCCTGGACGGCGTTGACGTCCTGATACTCGTCGACCAGGACCGCGTCGAACAGGCCGCGCAGCGCAGGTCCCGCCGAGACGTCCGCCAGGGCGGCCCGCCACAGCAGGAGCAGGTCGTCGAAGTCGACGAGGCCGTGCCGGCGCTTGTGCGCGACGTAGCCGCGGAACAGCCCGGCGAGCTGCTCGGTGAAATCTTCGCACCAGGGGAAGCTGTTCCGGACGATCTCGGTCACCGCGGTGTGCGTGTTCACGCAGCGGGTGTAGATGTCGGCGCAGACGGCCGCCCGCGGGGCCCGCCGGCGCGCCCCGACCAAATCGTGATCTTCGCGCAGCACATCCAGCAGGTCCGCCACGTCCGCCTGGTCGATGACGCTGAACTCCGGCGGCAGCGAGAACGACTCGGCGTGCGCGCGGATGATCTGGTGGGCGACCGCGTGGAAGGTCCCGCCGCAGATCCGCTCGTCCGCGCCTGCCCCCTGCGGCGCGGCCCGGGCGAGCATGTCGTCGGCGGCGCGGCGGGTGAACGTCAGCAGCAGGATCCGGCTGGCCGTCATGCCCTGGGCCTTCAGCCAGGCGGCGCGCGCCACCAGCGTGCGTGTCTTGCCGGTCCCGGCGCCGGCGAGTACCAGCAGCGGCCCAGGTCCGTGCGTGGCCGCCCGCTGCTGGGAATCGTTGAGGCTCTCGAGGACATCGGCCGGTTCGAACATGCACACGAATGTAACCACACCGGGCAGCGCAGGCCAGGTCCCTCGCCGGCCCCGCTGCGCGCATTACGCCGGCGGGGTCTAGGTTCGGAGACGAGAACTTTCCGCCCCGAGGAGGTGCCCGCCATATGACCGCCGCTGATCTGCTCACCGACGCGTTCGGCCGGATCCGTGAGGTCGTCCACGAGGCCGTCGACGGTCTGACGAACGAGGAGCTGGCCTTCCGCCCGGGTCCCCGGGCGAATTCCATCGCCTGGCTGGTCTGGCACCTGACCCGGATCCAGGACGACCACGTCGCGGGCGCCGCGGAGACCGAGCAGCTGTGGACGTCCGAAGGCTGGGCGGACCGGTTCGGGCTGCCGCTGCCGCCCGCCGACCACGGCTACGGGCACACGGCCGACCAGGTCGCGACCGTCCAGGTAAAGTCCGGCGAGCTGCTGACCGCGTATCACGACGCGGTCTACGAGCACACCATCCGCTATGTGCGGCACCTGACCGACCCCGACTTCGACCGCATCGTGGACAAGTCCTGGGATCCGCCGGTCACCCTCGGTGTACGGCTGATCAGCGTGATCTCCGACGATTTGCAGCACGGCGGGCAGGCGGCCTACATCCGCGGCTTCCTGCTGCCCTAGTTGTAGTTACGTTCGCTTCATGACGGACAGCAAACCGGCATCTGAGGTCCACCCTGAGGTTCTCGGGCCAGGTGAGGGGGTGCTCTATACCGCACGGGGTAGCACGATGTTCTTCAAGGCGGTCGCCGACCACGACGGCGGCGACTTCTCGCTGATGGAGCGCACTCTTCCGGCTGGAGGGCGCCAGCCGCCGGCCCACCGGCACACCAACTGCTCGGAGGCGTATTTCGTCCTCGACGGGACCGTGTCGGTAAGTATCGAAGAGACCGACCTCAGCCTCGGGCCAGAGAATTTCCTTCTGGTGCCGCGCGGTACGGCGCACACGTTCGGGAACTCGTCCGGCTCGGTGGCCCGACTGCTCGTCATCCATGCGCCAGCGATGGACGCGTACTTTGCCGCGCTGCACGATCTATGGAACCAGGGCACACCGCCCACCCAGGAAGGCGAGCGTTCCGTGATGGCCCGCTTCGGCATGACACCGGCCTGACCCGGCGTCCTGGCCCACACGCGGTGCGCAGACCCGGTTCAGCCAGCTCTCAGGGGCACTTATTTGGGCGTGCCAGCTCAGGTACGCCGGCTCAGGTACGCCTCGGCTAGATCACAGCTGTCCCTGGTGTATCCAGCGCCTAGCTCGCGGGCGATGTCCACGGCTGAGTGCGAGCCGATCCAGGCGACCAGCAGCAGCCGCCGGAGCAGAATGAACGTCCAGATCTCGGCCTCGTCCGCGGCCGGCAGCGGCAGCACCCGGCGGTATCCCGACAGCCAGCTGTCGATCAGGGCCGGCACGTGCGGCTCATGCTCGAAGAAGCTCACCGACGTCCCCACGTCGTAGAGGAACCAGCTGAAACCGGAGTCGTCGAAGTCGATGACGCTCACCGCGCCGTCGTCGACGAGCAGGTTGGCCAGCCGGGTATCCGCGTGCACCAGGCCGTACCGGTCCGGGCCGGTGCCGAACACGGCGAGCCGGGCCGCCAGCGTGGCGTCCAGCCGGCCGAGGACCTCGCGCTCGGCCGGGCCGACGCCGAGGCCGTCCTGCCAGCGCCCCCAGCGCGGCTGGGCGCCGAACGCCGCGTCGTAGTCCCAGTGGAACCGGGTGAACCAGGCCGGCCGGGTCCACTGCCTGGCATGCCGGTGCATCCGCGCGGTGATCTCGCCAAGCTCGGCGAAATGCTCGGTATCGTGTTGCACCGGCTCGCGGCCAGGCAGGTACTCGAAGTGCACGCAGTCGCGCTGCCCGCCGCTGGCCGGATCGGCGATCGTCACGACGCGGCGCCCGTCGGGAGCGGGCAGCACCCGCGGGGTGCGTACGCCCGCCTCCGCCCGCAGCGCGTCCATCCACGCCAGCTCCGACTCGATCTCCACCCCGGTGTGGTAGCCGAGACGGTGCACCCGGAGGATGGACGGCTCCTGATCGGGATCATCGACCAGGTAGGTCGCGTTTTCCGACACGTTGAGCAGCCTGACCGTGGCGGCGGGATGGCAGCCGAAGCGGGCGGCGGCCTGCCGCGCGCACCTGGTGACGCGGTCCAGAACGTCACCGCCCGCCGTCAAGTCATGAGGCTGCATCTGGTCCCTCCGCGGCCGACTCCATGTGGCTGACCATGCCATGGTGGCTGACCATGCCATGGTGGCTGACCATGCCATGGTGGCACCGGTTGATTTTGCACCCCGGCCGGAATCGGGTCAGGGCGCCGGAGGAGCCGGGCCGGTTAAGGCAATCTGGAATCCGGCGGCGTTGCGCGGCGGTCTCCGGAAAGCCGTGCCATAGCGTGCATGTATGAAGTCAGAGTCACGTGCGCCGAGCCGGAAGTCGGGTCTGTCAGCATCGTGCCTGCCGTCGGTCGCTGACGTGCCTGCGCCGTCGCTCACCAGCCTCATCGATGTGGTTGACGAGCAGAACAGCCCGATCGGAGTGGTACGGCGGAGAGACCTCTTCCGCCTGCGGGCGAACTTCCGCACCGTGCACGTACTGATCTTCAATGGCCGCAACGAACTGCTGCTCCAGCGGCTGACCTGGACCAAAGACCGCGAGCCGGGGCGGTGGGGGTCGTCGGCGGCTGGTTACCTCCATGCGGGAGAGAATTACCCGGCCGCGGCCCGGCGCAGGGTCGCCGAGGAGCTGAGTGTGACGGCGTCGCTCACCGAGGTCGGCGTGACCTGCCTGCATGACGAGGCGGTCGCCCAGTTCGCGGGGGTGTTCACGGCCATCGCTGACAGTCCGCGCAGCGCGGCACCAGCCAATCTCGCGGAGGTTGTGTTCCGCCCGCTGGCCGTCGTAGAGCAGGACATGGCGGCTCATCCCGATGATTACACCGAGACCCTCCGGCATGTGCTGGCCTTCTGGCACCAGGCCGCACGGCCCGCCGCGGTGCGTAAGAAGGGCCTGCACGCCCAGCCGGTGAGCGCTACCTGAACGCCCTATCGACCGCCTTCAGACCCGGCGAGAAGCAGAGTTACCGGGGCAGTTCCGCGACGCCTTGCGCCACCGCGCACGGTGCGCACAGCGGCACGTCGACATCACCGCCCACGTCTGTCGTGAGCCGGCGCGTGATCACCGCGCGCTTGTCACATACCCCCATGTCGTCCGGGTGTGACCTGGCGCAGAAGCAACCGCAGTCACGCTGCGCCCAGACCGGCGAGATGCGCCAGCCCTTCAAAACCGCGCGGACAGCCGGGTCGCTGGTGAGCTTATGGAACGCCTCGGCAGTCACTGCCGCCGTCCGCCCGGCCCACTCGGCCACCACGGCCGAGGCAGCCTCCCAGGCCGCGACGAACTGCCGTACCGGGTTGTCCCCATCGCCGCTCATAACCACATCTTCTCACCCAGAGCCGGCGGTGACCAGCACTGTCTTGCGGACCCACAGCGGGCGGACACTACCCGCCGGCGCCTGCGGACCAGGCAAAAACGAGCACTCACCCGGTCCATCCCAAGACCACAGGGCAAACGTGACCGGCTACG
This sequence comes from uncultured Actinomycetes bacterium, assembly GCA_963822825.1. Taxonomy (GTDB): domain Bacteria; phylum Actinomycetota; class Actinomycetes; order Streptosporangiales; family Streptosporangiaceae; genus JAWWPY01. The sequence continues at coordinate 35,137 of CAWGIW010000014.1, forward strand.
GCGCTAGGCCCGCTCGATCCTTCGCAGTCCTTGCTCAGGCGTCCAGGACTCAACGACGAGCTGGGTAGCTTCGGTGTTGAGCCCGGTGATGACGACCTCGGTGATGTCGGCGACGAACATCTGCCCGCCCGGTTGCCCGTCCGCCTCGTCCGTGGCGACCGGGCCAGCGGGGATCGCTCGTCCGGCGATCTTCGCCTCACCCGGCCAGTCGCGCTCCTTGCCCTCCTCAGGGTGGAAGGTTGGGCCGTGCAGGGCGAAGCGGGGATCCCGCTTGAGGTCCGCCCCCTTGCGCGCGCCGCTCATCGAACCGAAGCGGAGATCGCCGTCTGTGAACTCGCACTCGATGCCCGAGACGCGTGGCGAGCCGTCGGCGCGCAGCGTCGCGATTGTCTTATGGCGGCCGGCGTCGAACAGCCGCCGCACCCGCCCAGCGAACTCTGGCTCCGCCTGCTCGATCGTCTTCCACGCCGGCATGGCCGCAGCCTACCCGGATGCCCAGCCGGTGTGAGCGAGCAACCAGGAACGCATCGGTCGCCGGCACGTCGATGGGGCATTTCCGTTGATCTATCCCGTTAGCGGCGGGTGGCGGCCCGCACCCTCTGATTATCCTGTGTAGTGATTAACACACCTGAAGAAACGGCCCCTCCGGCTCCGGGCAACTAAGATAGCGACCGACCTGGTCATAGCACTATGCCCACTAGTTAGGGACGCTAGGCGAGTCGTGGGGCCGGGGCGGCCGCCACGACACGCTTCGCGTCTGGACCTAGTTTTAGCTCTTGTTGGGAACCTGCTCAGGGTCGGTAATGATGTTCAGTGTCGGGCTCGCGCCATAGGGGCCTGGCGAGGTAATAGCGAAAAGATCTCGCCCGTTTGGGGTGAGCGCCACGCCGTCAGAGGCCAGCCAGTTCGAGCCGAAATTGTAGGTATTCAGCGGAATGCTTCCGCCAGGCGCGAACACGAAGACCTCGTTGCTACCGGCATCCGTACCGGCGGCAACTGTGCCATTGCGGGAGATGGATACCGAATTCGGGTAGTTGGTAGTCGGATATTCCCCGACCGCCGACAGGTTGGAAACCTGGAAGACCTGGTGGTAATACGGGTATCCGCTGGCGACCACCACGTCCATGCCATCCGGGGTGATCTGCATGGACTGCATGTTGCCGGCGGACGTGCCGCCGGCGGCTGTGATGAACGTTGACGGCGCGAGTACCTTGGCGGCCCCCGAGGAGACGTCGTAGCTGGCCAGCTGGACCGGGCTCTGCGAGGGCTCGCCGGCAACGAGTTCCCCGCCCCGCGAGGCGCTCAGCATAGGAGCGGCGTACCAGGTGTTGACGGGATCGTTCGTGGCGTTCAAAGTGACGGTGGCCGGGTGGGTGCGCGGATCGATCGAACCGATTCCGCCCTGAGCGGCGGCACCGTGTCCGAACCAGATCTTGCCGCTGGTGTAGGCGACATAGGTCGGGTCGGTTCCGGTGCCGGTGCTGTAGCGGGCGATCTCGGTGAGCGTGCTTGTGCTGATGGCGGAGATGGCGTCGCCGTTAGCGAGTGCGGCGTAGACGGTTCCGCCGTTGCCGGAGAGCGCGAGTCCGGTCGCGCCGGGCTCGTTAGGGATCGTAGCGACCGTCTGACCGGAGTAATCCGTGACCAGGATGGTGCTGTAACCCGTGCCGCTGGTGATGAAGATGTGCTTGTGAACCGGGTCCACGAGCATCTGGGAGTACTGCGAAATCGGCAACTGTACCGATGTGGTCGCGGCTTGTGCTGATGTGGCTGACAAGGCGAGCGAGGCAGTGGTGGCGAGCGTGGCGACCGCACTTGCCGTCGCCATGGCCAGTGTTCGTCCGAAGCGCATTGGTCCTCTGTTCTGTTAGGCCGAAAAAGTTCACCCCCTCCCGAATGCAGACGTCTCGGATGCACGGGGGGTTGTCGCGGACGCCAGCCCAATGTCGGCGCGGACTGCGCTGATGTGCTCGGCGCTGCCTGGGTAGGTAACGCCGGTGTGCCACGGCGACTTGCTTCCGGTTCTGCCCCCGCTCCTCGGAAGCCGCCCAGGAACTAAGAAACCCCAGGCCAGGATGCGTGACCTGGGACTGTGCAGGAGAGCCGCCTCCCGGAATCGAACCGGGGACCTACGCATTACGAGTGCGTCGCTCTAACCGACTGAGCTAAGGCGGCACGCTGCCGGGGCCGGCAGCGCCAAGAGTCTACCGGCCTCGCGGTCGCCCTGGGCCCGGCCCTGGCTTCCTTGATCGCGGTGGACCGGGGGCCGCACAGGTCGCCGGCCACCACTCATCTACCGCGGTCACGTACGGCACCATCACGAGGCCGGACACACGGTCCCGCTCCGCGGGAGCGCCAGGCCGAGCAAGTACCGGTTCACGATCCCGTCCACGCACGAGCTACCCATCATGTACGCGGTGTGGCCATCGCCGTTCCAGCCCAGGAGCACGCCCGACGTCAGGTCGCCGGCCAGGGCCACGGCCCAGCGGTATGGCGTGGCCGGATCGCGCTTGTTCCCGACGACGAGGATCGGCGGCGCGCCCGCGGCCCGGATGGCCGGGAGCGCCGGCGAGCGCACGGGCCAGTAGGCGCACGGCAGGCTGCCCCACATGATGGCCTGGCCGAACTGCGGTGCCGCTTTCGCGGCGCTGGCCGCGGCCGAACGCCACGCCGCCAGCGAGGTTGACCACGGCCGATCGAGGCAGCCCACGGCCATGTTCGCGTCGGCCAGGTTGGTGTAGGTGCCCCCGGAGCCCCGCTCGTACAGCAGGTTCCCGAGTTCGACCAGAATCGTGCCGTCCCCGGCGAACGCGGCCTGGAGGGCAGAACGCAGCGTGGGCCAGGAGGCCTTGCTGTACAGCGCGGCAACGATTCCGTTGAGCAGGAGCGCGCCGTTCGCTGACTGCCCGTCACCGAGGTTGTTGAGCAGCGGGTGACTGGTGGCCTTGGTGATGAGTGCTTGCAGGCGCGCGATTCCGCCGGCCGCCGGGCCGCCGTGGCCAAGCGGGCAGTCCGTGCGTGTCATGCAGTCGGCGGCGAACGAACGCAGGGCGACTTCGAACCCTTGAGCCTGGACGATGTTCATGCTGAATGACGAGGCACCCGGATCGATGGCCCCGTCCAGTACGAGCGCGCGCACATGGGAGGGAAACAACTGCGCGTACCAGGTGCCGAGGTAGGTCCCGTATGACTTGCCGAGGTAGCTGAGCTTGCGGTCGCCGAGCACGGCGCGCAGCACGTCCATGTCCCGGGCGGCGTTCGGGGTGCCCACGTAGGGCAGCAACGAGCCGGAGTCGCGCTCGCATCCGGCGGCGAAGAGCTCGCTCTCCGAGACGACAGCGGCCTGCTGCGCCGGATCGGCCGGTGTATCGTCCGTCCCGAAATACGTGTCCAACTGCGGGCCGGTCAGGCAGTGCACGGCCGGCTCACTGCCGCCCACGCCCCGCGGGTCGAAACTGACCACGTCGAACCGGGCGCGCACCGCGGCGGAAATGACACTCCGGGCCTGCAGCGCGTAACCGACGCCGGAGCCGCCCGGGCCGCCCGGGTTGATCACCAGCGAGCCGATTCGCTTGGCCGGATCCGTGGCCGGGAGGCGGATGACCGGCAGTGAGAACCGGCGCCCCGCGGGCTGGCTGTAATCGAAGGGGACCAGCAGCCGGGCACACTGGAACCCCTTGGCGCAGGCCTGCCAGCGGAGTTTCTGCGCGTAGTAGCCAGCCACGGTGACCGGCGGAGCCACCGGCGTGGCGGGCAGGGCGGCGGAGGACCCGGTGGGGCCGGAAGCCGCGGCGCCGGACGCGCGCAGGCGGGCAGCGGTCCCGGCGGCGGCCGGATGCCTGGCCGCCGGGGCGGTGCCGCAGCCACCGATCGAGGCAGCCATCATCGCCGCGAAGGCAGCGATCTGGATCGCGCCCCGGAGCGGATCCCTCACCTGGCCGCCCCGTCAGCGCCCCCGCCAAGCGCCCGGCCCGGCGCCCCACCGCACGGACTGATCTCCCACCCGACGCGCTGGCCCCACCCGACGCGCTGGCCCCACCCGACGCATTGACTTCCGTGCCGTCGCCATACGCCGACTCATACGCCTTACGGGAGCCGCAAACGCTGGCCCGCGAGCAGGCGGTCTTCCGGCCATCCCTGGTCAGCTTCACGACGACCTTGTCGCCCGGCACGTTATGCCCGGTCACTGTCCCAGGCCCGTCGGGGGTCTGCACCGACTCCCCGATGGCGGGAGCCTGGTCACGGAACTCCTGGTACAGCGGATGCTCATATTTCAGGCAGCACATCAGCCGCCCGCACGCACCCGCGATCCGCAGCGGGTTGACCGGCAGATCCTGGTCCTTGGCCATCCGTACGGAGACCGGCTCGAAGTCTTTGAGGAACGTGGAGCAGCACAGGTCACGCCCGCAGGGCCCGATCCCGCCCTGCAACCTCGCCTCGTCCCGGGGCCCGATCTGCCGCAACTCGACCCGGCTGCGCAGCCGGCAGGCCAGATCGCGGACGAGCGCACGGAAGTCGACCCGCCCGGGCGCGCTGAAATACACCGTGAAAACGCTCGCGGAATCGACATAGTCCACGCCGATGACCTTCATCGGCAGGCCATGCTCGCGGACCAGGCGCCGGGCCGCCACCCGGCCCTCGGCCCGCTTGCTCCGGTTGGCCTCGTCCCGGGCCAGGTGCTCGTCGCCAGCCAGGCCGGCGCAGACGGGCAGGCCCGCCACATCCTCATCGACCCACTGCGGCGCCCACACGCACTGCGCCACCTCGGCGCCCCCGTCGGTGGGGACGAGAACCTTAGCCCCCACGGCAGGCATGAACGGCCCGGGATCCACGTAGTAGAGCCGGCCATACCGCTCGAAACTGACGGCCATCATCATGCCCACCGCCACAGACTACGGGGCGAACGTGCACGAGCGCTCCCCCCGTCCCACCCGAATAAACCTTTAGGGCAGCAACGACTGGCGTGCGCTGTCTCATCCTCGGCGGTCCGGGGCCGGGCGGCACATGATCGAAGTCGGGCGCGGTCACCAGGCCGCGTGCGGCGTGACGGCCGCGGCCGCGCTCGCGACCGAGTGGGAGGTGCTGGTCCGGGTTATGACCGTGACGCGGTACATCGTCCCGTTGACCAGGTGCGTGATGGTGCAGGTGCGGGCGGTCGCCACCGAGCAGGTCCGGCCACCGGGGCTGGCCGTGGCCGTGTAGCCGGTCAGCGAGCCGGTACCCAGGCTGGCCGGGGCGCTCCAGGACACGGTGGCGGAGGCATGGCCGGCCTTGGCGGTCACATGGGTCGGCGGCTGGGGCGGCTGAGGACCGAAGGCCTTGACGGCGACCGGCACGTTGGATCCGAGAACGGAGGTGCCGTTTCCGAGCTGGCCGTGCTCGTTGCTGCCCCAGCAATAGACGGTGCCGATGCTGCGCAGCCCGCACGTGTTGTTGTCGCCGGAACCTATCTCGGACAGGGTCTTCCCGGCCAGCACGCCGTGAGTGTCCACCGCCACCGGGACGTCAGAATCCGTGGTCGTGCCGTTGCCGAGTTCGCCGTCGGGGTTACCGCCCCAGCAGAAGGCCGTGCCGGCCCGGTCGACCGCGCACGTCTGGTAAAAGTTGGTGCTGATCTGGGTGAGGGCCTGGCCCGCCAGCACGCCGCTGGTCCGCACGGCCACCGGCACGTCCGAGCCGATGGTGGTGCCGTTGCCGAGTTGGCCGTACGAGTTGTTGCCCCAGCAGTAGGCGACGCCTCGGTTGTCCACGGCGCATGCCTGGAGGAAACCGGCGCTGATCTGGGTCAGGGTCTTGCCCTTCAGCGCCCCGCTGGTGCTGACCGGTACCGGCACGTCTGAGTCGCTGGCGCCGGGGTCGCCGAGCTGGCCATGGCTGTTGAAGCCCCAGCAGTAGGAGGCGCCGGCGCTGTCGATCGCGCATACATGGAGGAAACCGGCGCTGATCTGGGTGAGGGTCTTGCCCTTCAGCGCCCCGCTGGTGCTGACCGCCACGGGCACGCTGGAGGCGGTGGTGCTGTCGTCGCCGAGTTCGCCGTTGAGGTTGTTGCCCCAGCAGAACGCGGCGCCGGCGCTATCCAGCGCGCAGGTCGCGTTGTAACCGGTGCTGATCTGGGTGAGGGTCTTGCCCTTCAGCACGCCGCTGGTACTGACCGGTACCGGCAGGGTGGAGCTGATGGTCCGGCCATCACCGAGCAGCCCCAGGGAGCCGTTGCCCCAGCAGAACGCGGCCCCGGCGGTGTCCAGTGCGCAGGTGTCCAGGGAGTCGCCCGTGGTGACCTCGGTGAGCGTCTTGCCGTTCAGCGCGCCGCTGGTGCTCACCGCCACCGGCACGCCGGAACTGTTGGTGGTCCCGTCACCGAGCCCGCCGTCGATGTTGTTGCCCCAGCAGTAGGCGCGGCCGGCCAGCAGGGCGCACGGGTGCTCGCCGCTGGCCGAGATCACGGATCCCCCCGGTGACCGCGCCGCGCCCGGCGCACCCTGCGGTGCGACCGTGAGCAAAGCCAGCCCAGCCAAGGCGGCCGCCAGCGCCGCACCCGTGGCCCAACGCCCAGGGTCCGCCCGCAGAAGCCTCGCTGCCCAGCCCGGCATCGTCGCGCTCCCCCCCGCCGTCCTTACTAAAATACAGTAAGGATTCTTACGGTCACTCTATGGAGTCGTCCTCGGCCACCCCGGGCGCCCGGCGGCCCGGCATCCGTGCGGTTATCAGCCGTCCGTGCGGCTATCAGCCGGCCAGGAGGGCGAGGGTCATCTCCTCGACGGCCAGCAGCGGCGCGACGTTTACCGCCAGCCGCTCCCGGCACGTCATGATCGCCTCGATCCTGCGGACGGTGGATTCCGGCGCCGAGGCGGCGGCCAGCCGCCGCAGTTCGCCTTCGTGCCCGGCGCTCGCCAGTTCCACATCGGCCCGCAGTTGCAGGGTGAGGACATCGCGGTAGAAGGCGGCGAGATCGAGCAGGGCCCGGTCGAGCGCATCCCGCTTCAGCCGGGTGGCGCGGGACTTCTGCCGGTCCTCCAGGTCCTTCAGGGCGCCGGCCGCGCCACGGACGGCCTTGGCCACCCCCTTGCCGGTGGAACCCTCACCAAAGGCCTGGCGCAACGCGTCCCGTTCCGGCACATCCAGTTCCTCGGTGACCGCCGCGGCTTCCTGCTCCGCCGCCTTGACCAGGGCCGCCGCCGCGGCCAGCGCCGGGCCGAGGCCGCCCACCCGCGACGGCACCGTGAGCACGTCCTCGCGCCGCCGCGCGGCCTCCGGGTCGGTGGCCAGCCGGCGCGCCCGGCCGATATGGCCCTGGGCCGCCCGGGCGGCGGCCAGCGCACGCTCCGGGTCCACGCCATCCCGGCTGACCAGCACTTCCGCCACCGCCGCCGACGGCGGGGTGCGCAAGATGACCAGCCGACACCGGGACCTGATCGTCGTTACCAGTTCCTCCGCGGATGGCGCGCAGAGCAGCCAGACGGTCCGCGGCGCCGGCTCCTCGATCGCCTTGAGCAGCGCGTTGGCGGCTTGCTCGGTGGCCCGGTCCGCGTCCTCGAACAGCACCACCTGCCACCGGCCGCCCGATGGCGCCCCGGCGGCCCGCAGCACCAGGTCCCGGGTTTGCTTCACCCCGTAGGAGAGCCCGTCTGGCCGGACCAGCATCAGGTCGGCATGGGTCCCCGCGCGCACCTGACGGCACGAGGGGCAGTGCCCACAGCCCTGATCCGGGCAGAGCAGGGCGGCGGCGAACGCCCGCGCGGCCACCGACCGGCCGGATCCCGGCGGCCCGGTGAACAGCCAGGCGTGTGTCATCCCCAGGGCTGCCTCGCCGCGCAGCACCCGGGCCGCCGCCGAGGCCGCCTGCCGCAACTGGGCGACGACGCTGTCCTGGCCGACGAGGTCGCCGAACACTCCGGGATCGGTCACTCGGTGATCGCCGGGAAGCTGCCGGTGTTCGCCTCGGCCACGGCCGGCACCGGGTCGGGCAGCAGATCGCGGATCCGATCCTGGATCTCGTGGCTCAGTTCGTCAGCCGGCCGGGAAGCGTCCAGCATCAGGTACCGCTCCGGCTCGGCCCCGGCCAGGGCGAGGAAGCCGGCCCGCACCCGCTCGTGGAAGTCGGTCGGCTCGGCTTCCAGTCGGTCCGCGGACCGGGTCCGCCGCCCGAGCCCAGCGGTGGGCGGCAGGTCCAGCAGGATGGTGAGGTCGGGCACGAGCCCGCCGGTGGCCCACCGGTTCAGCCGGGCCACTTCCTCGGTCAACTGGCTCCGGCCTGCCCCCTGATACGCAAGCGACGAATCGACATAACGATCAGTCACCACGATGGCCCCACGCTGAAGTGCAGGGACGATGACGGACTCGACGTGCTCGGCCCGGTCGGCCGCGTACATGAGCGTCTCCGCCTTGGCCGACAGACCGGAATGCGCCGTGTCGAGCAGCATGGCCCGCAGCCGCATGCCGACCTTGGTGGCGCCGGGCTCCCGGGTGGCGATGACGTCGAAGCCCTGGTCACGAAGCCAGATGGCGAGCAGCCTGGCCTGCGTGGTCTTGCCCACGCCCTCGCCGCCCTCCAGGGCGATGAACATGCCGTGCCGGGTCACCGGCTCCACGCCGCTGCCCACGCCGTTGACGTGGCCGTTGACGTGACCTGGGACCGGGGCGAACTCCTCGCCACGCAGCACAGACGTCAGGTCCTCGCGTAGCGGCACGCCCTTGCGGTCGTCCATGTGCCGGTAGGACACCACGCCAAGCCAGACCGCGACCGCCGCGGCCAGCAGCAGCACCAGGTTGTAGCCGATAGCCGCGTAGCTGACATGACCAAACCGCAGCGTGGAGTTCGTCACCTGGTGGACGAGCGCGGTGAACCCGGCGGCGAGGAACGGGGCCACCGCGATCACGGCGAACAGGATGACCCGGATAGCCGACTGCAGGAAGGCGAAGGTCCGGCCGCGGGTGGCGTCGTCCACCTCGAGGCCGACGATGGTGTACCCGGTGACGTAGGCGATTCCCGCGGACGCGCCCAGCAGGACCACGAGCACGACCACGACCACGAGGTTCGGGATCAGGCCGATGAGAGCGAGCGGGACCCCGGCCCCGACGATGCTGAGGCCGAACAGGCGGCGCCTGCTGAAACCCTTCAGGATGCGCAGGCCGAGGAACATGCCGAGGGCCAGCCCGATGAAGACAGCGGAGAAGACCGTGCTCCAGCCGGCGCTGCCGCCGTGCAGGGTGTTCTTGATATACGAGGGGCCGAGCCCGACCACCACCCCGCCCGCCGAGAACGCACCGACCATCCCGATGATCAGCCCCCGGACCACCTGGTCCTGGCCCAGGAACCGCCAGCCCTCCCAGATGGTCTTGGCCACGGACGGCGCTGAGATGTGCGCGCTGGCATTGCGCTTGGGGATCTCCCGCAGCCAGTAGATCGTCAGCGCGGACACCGCGAACGTAAGCGCGTTGAAGTAAAGCGCCAGGTCCACCTGGTTGGTGTTGAAGTAATGCGAGACCTGGCCGAGCGCCCCGCTCACTTTGGCCAGCAGCGCGAAGATGAGCCCGGCCACCGGAGCGGTGCCGAACGTGGTCAGCAGGCTGTACTGGTTGGCCTGCTCCAGCTTGTCCGGGGGCACCAGGTTCGGCACCGAGGCGTCCTTGGCCGGCGTCCAGAACAGCGAGGCACAGGCGGCCAGGAACTGCACGGCGTACATCCAGGTCAGCCTGTTGACGAAGCCGAACGACAGGTCGAGCGGGATGGACAGGTAGAGCAACCCGCGGACAACGTCACCGATGATCATGTTCAGGCGGCGGTCCACCCGGTCTGCGGCCGCGCCGGCCAGCGGGCCCAGCACCAGCGCGGGCAGCAACGAAGAAAGCCAGACGCCGCCCACCGCCGCGCCCTGCGCGGCGAGCCCCTTCCCGGCCAGGGTCAGCGCGAGCGTGGACAGCGCGACCAAACTGAGCCAGTCTCCCAGGCTGGAGAGTGACGTCGCGATCCACAGCCGCCGGAACGGCCTGATGGACAGCACGCCACTATCGCGTCCATCGGAAGGGGATCGGAAGTTCACTGCGCCAGGGTATCCACACAGGGCCGCTGCATGTGGGCGGCCGGCTCGTGAATGTCCGGACTTACCGGTACGCTTTCTGACCCGCTACGAGCATGCCGTCCGCTGGCAGCCGGAGCGGCCCGGCCCTGAATCGCCCCCCGAGGGCCCCATGACCCGAATCGGCTCCCTATGGCTTGGCGCTCGGCGCCTTCGTGCCGGACGGCTTGGCTCCCGCTGCCTTGGCCCCGGATGCCTTCGCACCCGACGCTCGGGCGCCCGATGACTTGGCTGACGTCTTGGCGCCCGGCGTTTTGGCGGCTGTCGCCCTCCCCCCTGACGCGCGGCGGCGGGGGGTGGGCGGCCCGGCGGCCCGCCGGTCGGCGAGCAGTTCGGCCGCTCGTTGCGGAGTGAGCGATTCCACCGCGTCGCCCTGGCGGAGCGACGCGTTGGTCTCGCCGTCGGTCACGTAGGGTCCCCACCGGCCTTCCTTGGCCACGATGGGCTTGCCGCTCTTCGGGTCCGCGCCGAATTCGCGCAGGGGCGGCGCGGCGGCGGCGCGGCCGCGGCCACGGCCCTTGGGCTGCGCGAACAACTCCTTAGCCTCGGCCAGGTTCATGGTGAACAGCTGCTCTTCGTCCTCGAGCGAGCGGCTGTCCGTGCCCTTCTTCACGTAAGGCCCGTACCGCCCGTTCTGCACGGTCACCGGCTCGCCGTCCAGTTCGCCGAGGGTCCGTGGCAGGGTGAGCAGGCGCAGCGCGTCCTCCAGCGTCACCGTGTCCAGGGCCATCGACTTCAGCAGCGACGCGGTGCGGGGCTTGTCCGCCGAGCCTTCTTCCAGCACCTCGGTCACGTACGGCCCGAACCGGCCGCCCTTGGCGATGATCGCCCGGCCGGTGGCCGGGTCGGTGCCCAGCGGGACGTCGCCACTCGGCTGGTCGAACAGTTCGGCGGCGCGCTCAGGGGTCAGCTCATCAGGCGGCGTTCCCTCGGGCACGTTCACCCGCTGCCCGTCCCGCTCCAGATAGGGCCCATACCGGCCGACCCGCACGATTATGTCGGTTCCGGCCAGCGGGAACGAGCTGACGTCGCGGGCGTCGATGTCGCCGATATGGCTGACCAGTTCCTTCAGGCCCTCCTCACCGTCGGCGCCGAAATAGAACCTGCGCAGCCAGGGCACCCGGGCCGCCTCGCCGTTGGCGATCTCGTCGAGCGCGCTCTCCATCTGCGCGGTGAAGTCGTAGTTGACCAGGTGGCCGAAGTGCCGCTCCAGCAAGGTGATCACGGCAAAGGCGAGGAACGACGGGACAAGCGCCGTGCCTTTCTTGAAGACGTAACCGCGGTCCAGGATCGTCCCGAGGATCGACGCGTACGTGGACGGCCGGCCGATCTCCCGGTCCTCTAGCTCCTTGACCAGCGTGGCCTCGGTGTAACGGGCCGGTGGCTTGGTGGCGTGCTCGGCCGGTTCCACCACCCCGGTCAGCGGGTCATCCTCGGCCAGCGGCGGCAGGCGGCGCTCGCGGTCGTCCCGGTCCGTGTCGTCCTCGACGTCCTCGACGTACGCCTTGAGGAAGCCGTGGAAGGTGATGATCTTGCCAGACGACGCGAACTCGGCCTCCTGGCCGTCTGATGATCGCCCGGTGATCCGCACCGAAACGGACTCCCCGGTGGCGTCCTTCATCTGCGAGGCCACCGTGCGCTTCCAGACCAGCTCGTAGAGGCGCAGCTCGTCTCCAGACAGCCTGGCCTGGGCCGGCGTGCGGAAACTGTCGCCCGCGGGCCGGATCGCCTCGTGCGCCTCCTGCGCGTTCTTCACCTTGCTGGTGTAGAGGCGCGGGGCGTCGGGCACGTACTCCGCCCCGTACAGCTCACGTGCCTGCCGGCGCGCCGCGTCGATCGCGGTCCGGGACAGCGTCGTCGAGTCGGTCCTCATATAGGTGATGTGGCCGTTCTCGTACAGCCGCTGGGCCACGGACATCGTGTACTTGGCGGAAAACCCGAGCTTCCGGGAGGCCTCCTGCTGCAGAGTCGTCGTGCGGAACGGCGCATAGGGCGACCTGCGGTACGGCTTGCGCTCGACGGACTTGACGGTGAAGGGGGCATCCCGGAGCCCGTCGGCGAGGGCGGGCGCGGACATCCAGTGGATGACCCCGGCGGGGCGCGCTGGCCCGGCGGCGAGGGCCTCCGGCACGCCTTCCAGGTACAGCAGATCGGAGTTGCGCAGCTCCCCGGTCGCGGCGAAGTCGCGACCTTGGGCCACACGCCGGCCGTCCACCGCGACCAGCCTGCCGGGGAAGGAGGACGCGCTATCCGGAGTGGCCGCATCCGCGGTCCTGCCGTTGGCCGGGGTGAACACGGCCTCGAGGTCCCAGTACCTGGCCGCGCGGAACGCCATCCGCTCGCGCTCTCGGGCCACGACGAGCCGGGTGGCGACCGACTGGACCCGGCCCGCCGACAGCCGGGGCATGACCTTCTTCCACAAGACCGGCGAGACCTCGTACCCATACAGCCGGTCCAGCACGCGCCGCGTCTGGTACGCGTCGACGAGTCCCTGGTCGAGTTCCCTGGGATTCGCCACGGCCTGGGCGATCGCCTCGGGAGTGATCTCGTGGAAGACCATGCGGCTGGTCGGGACCTTCGGCTTCAGTTCTTGCAGCAGGTGCCAGGCGATCGCCTCGCCCTCGCGGTCCTCATCCGTGGCCAGCAGGAGTTCGTCCGCGCCCGCGAGCAACTGCTTCAGCTTGGAGACTTGCTGCTTCTTGTCCGCGTGCACGACGTAGAGGGCCTCGAACCCGTCATCCACGTTGACGCCGAGCCGCGCCCACGGCTCCTTGCGGTACTTGACTGGGATCTCCGCAGCCTTGTCCGGCATGTCACGGATGTGGCCGATGCTCGACTCGACGACGTACCCCTGGCCGAGGTATCCCGCGATGGTGCGCGCCTTGGCCGGCGACTCGACGATCACGAGCCTGCGGCCGCCGCCAGTGGGCACGGCGGCACCATTCTTGGCCGCCACGCCCTTCTTGGCCGTGGCGCCCTTCTTGCCCGTCGCGCCCTTCGCGACGGCACCCGCGGTTGCTGGCACGCTCTTCACCCTCTAGCCCGGTACCCTTTCCCAGCCCTGCCCATGTTTCCCCATCTGTTCCCGCATCCGTTACCCCCAACAACTCCGCCGCGGGTCACGCGTGTTCCCCGCGACCCCGGCGGGGTGATCCGCGCCCCGGCCGTGTACCCCCACCAGGTCGCCGGTGTTCCCGCGGTCCCGGCGGTCATCTGCGCGCCCCGGCGGATGTCCCCCGGCCCGGCGGTGTTCCCCGCCGTGCCCTCCGGCATACTTCCCCCGAATCGGCTAACTGATGAATTTTTTTCGCGCCTGCCGATTGAATCACCGCGCTCCCCGCGCACAATGAGGAGTGATGGCCGAGTACTCCTACCTCGTGCTCTATCTGCCGCGCGGAACGTCACGGGACGCTGCGCGGCGTATCCTCACTGATCACGCAGAATACGGCTACTGGGAACTGGCCAGGCTCCGGCTGAACGCGGACGGCAGCAGGAGAGCAACCCTGCGGCGGCCGATCATACGCCCCGTCCGGACGCTTTGACCACTGCGGATCGACAGGCCCCCCGCGCCTCCCCGGCTCCGCAGGCCGCAAGCCGCGCTTCCGGGACAGGCCCAGCGGCTACGGCAGCCGGCCGAGATGGTCACAGCGGCCACGGTCAGCTGAGGGATCACCGGCAGTCCGGCTGACCGTGGCCGCCTGAGCGGGTGGTGACCACCGCCGGCCGCGACGATCTTCCGGGACGCGGCGCCGGATGTCCTGACCGCGTCGCGGTACGCCCGCGCCTTACGCACGGACACTCACGCGCAGCCCCGGCTGTGGTCCGGCACCGGTTCTCAGGCGATCTTCCTCGTCGCGGACCGGTTTCGTGCGGGCGTTTCCGCCCGGGCAGTTGCGGAGGGGTGCTAGCCCGGCAGGATCCGCCTCGTACAGTGCGTCACGATAACACTACCGAAAGTGCCCATCCGTTGATTTCAAGAAAACGTCGCACCTGCGGTCACCAGCCCGGCCGGCCGGCACCCCCGGAAAGCGGCTGGATGGGGCCTAGCAACGATCGAGGAAGGAGTCGAGGACTCGCACGCCGAACCGGAGCGCATCGACGGGGACGCGCTCGTCCACGCCGTGGAACATCCCGGAGAAGTCAAGGTCCGGCGGAAGCTGCAGCGGGGCGAAGCCGAAGCACCTGATGCCGAGCCGGCTGAAGGACTTCGCGTCCGTGCCGCCCGAAAGGCAGTACGGGACGACCTTTCCGGCCGGGTCCTCGGAGAGCAACGCGGAGGTCATCGCCTCGCACAGGTCCCCATCGAAGGTGGTCTCCAGTGCTATGTCGTGATGGATGAACTCGCGGTGCACGCTCGGCCCGAGCAGGTTGTCCACCTCAGCCAGAAAGTCCTCCTCGTGGCCGGGGAGGAAACGACCATCCAGTTCCGCCGTTGCCACTTGCGGAACGACGTTGACCTTGTAACCAGCGTTGAGGACGGTGGGGTTCGTGGTGTTGCGCAGAGTCGCCCCGGTCAACTTGGCCAGCGATCCGATCTTGCCGAGCACCTGCGGCCAGGTGTCCGGCATGAACTCGACACCGAGCGCCTCGCAGGCCTCCCGGAGGAAGGCCTCGACGGCCGGGGTGAGCCGCACCGGCCACTCGTGCCTGCCGAGCCGGCTACGGCCTCAGCCAGTTCGGTCACTGCGTTGTCCGGCTGCAGCATGGACCCGTGGCCGGCCGTCCCGTGGGCGGTCAGCCGGAGCCAGGCGATGCCCTTCTCGGCGGTTTGCAGGAGATAGAGGCGCCGGCCGCCGATCGTGACGCTGAACCCGCCGACCTCGCCGATTGCCTCAGTGACTCCCTCGAAGAGTTCCGGGTGGTTGTCCACCAGCCACCGGGCACCCCAGCTGCCGCCGGCCTCCTCGTCGGCGACGAAGGCGAGCACGATGTCGCGGGGCGGGCGGCGTCCCTCCCGCAGCCGCTGCCGGATCACGGCCAGGATCATCGCGTCCATGTCCTTCATGTCCACCGCCCCGCGGCCCCAGACGCACCCGTCCGAGACGTCGCCGGAGAACGGCGGCACGCGCCAGTCCGCCGCGTCCGCGGGGACCACATCGAGATGACCATGGATAAGGAGGGCCGGACGCTGCGAGTCCTCCCCCGCGATGCGGGCCACCACGCTCGTGCGCCCCGGGTGGGACTCCAGCATGGTTGACTCCAGGCCGACCTCATCGAGCAGCTCGGCGACATGCTCGGCGGCCAGGCGCTCGCCCGGCCCGGAGTGGTCTCCCCGGTTCGAGGTGTCGATCCTGATCAGGTCGCTGCACAGGCCCGCGACTTCGTCTTGCGCAGTGGGGGTGCCGGTGGCTGGATTCTGTGTCACCTGCCCATCGTCGCATTTCGCGCTGCGCCACGGGGTGTCGGCCGACGCGGCCCGGGCTGGGTTCGGCGGGCGGGTCAGCCCTCTTAGCCGTGATCGGCCGGGATTTGCTATCGTGAGGCGGCCGGCACGGGATCGACGTGCTCGGTGTACGTCCGGGTGGCGGAATAGGCAGACGCGCTAGCTTGAGGTGCTAGTGCCCCGAAAGGGGCATGGGGGTTCAAGTCCCCCCTCGGACACAGTAATTCCCCATAAGTGCCCGTTTCCGGGCATGCGGGATTGTCACCCGGGCCGGCCTCCGGCCGCGGCGGGTGTTCTTTTTGCTGATTCGCCTCCCTTCTCATTAGCTGCCGTCGCCGGATCGTCAGCGACTCTGATCGACGGTGACGGCTACGGGGTCCTTGGTGTCGGTGCGGAGCGTCCGCGTGCCTGGGTCGTAGGTGAGTGTGACGCCGGCAGCCCGCAGGTGGTCGATCAGTTCCGCAGCTTGGGCAGGTGCCGTGACCTGCGTGCCGCGCCGTCTTGGGTGCTTGCGGGCCTGGTCATGGCCGGCCAGCAGGATGGCGAGGGCGGCCAGGCGGGGCAGGATCAGGTCCTCGCGGACGTACAGGTTCTTCGGCCGCCCGGGATCGGGACTGGTCGCGCTGGTGTACCCGTGGCGGCACCGGTAGGCGGGCTTGCCGTTGGACCAGGCGGATTCCAGCCGCCGCCCGCAGGTTCCGCAGCACAGCAACCCCGCCAGCAGGTACCGGCGCACGGCCGGCCCCGCCGGGCCGCGGGGAGCGCTGGCGTCCTGGGCGGCGACGTAATCAGCCTCGCTGACCAGCGCGCGATGCGCCGGGCGGGCGGAGATCACCCACCCGGCGGGCAGGTTCCACCGCTGCACCGGCCGGTGACCCAGCCCCGTGTTGGCCGGGTCGACTAGGTCGGAGTCGGTGCGCTGCCGGTTCCACACCTGCCGCCCGGTATACCGCGGGTTGGCGAGGATCGCCGCCACCGTGTTCAGCGTCCACGCCGCACCGCTGCGGTGCGGGTTCCGCTTGGGGTCAGCAGCCGACGGGCACGGGATCCCGGCATCGTTGAGGGCGCGGGTAATCCGGGCGACGCTGTGCCCGGCCAGCCGCTGGGCGAACATCCACGCCACCACCGGCGCTGCCGCCGGGTCGGGTTCCAGCCGGTGCGCCCGCCGCCCCCAGGCGGCGTGGGCCTTGTTCGGGTGCGGCCCGGCGTCGGCGAGCCGGTACCCGTACGGCGGCCGCCCGCCGAGGTAGCGGCCTTGCTCGCGAGTCTGGGCAGCCATCGCGGTGAGGACCCGGATCTTGGTGCGGGTGATCTCCCGCTTGGACTGGAACCCCAGCGCCAGCATCGTCTGCTCATGATCCTCGGCGTGAAAATCGATCCGCCCGCCCACCTCGGGAGTCCACAACTGGACGCCGTAGTGCTCAAACAGCGGCGCCATCGAGGCGTACTGACCGCCGTAGAAGGCCCGCTCGTACTCCCCGATCACGATCGCGTCCCACCCGCGGTCCGGGTCGGCGAGCGCGGCGAGCAGGGCCGCAGCCTGCGGCCGGCGCGCCCACGCCAGCGTCCGGCTCTGCCCGATGTCAGAGAACTCCGCCACGATGCGCCCATGCCCGGCCACCAGCGTGACGGCCTGGTCCCGCTGCCGCGCCAGTGAAGTCACCGGATCCTGGTGATCCTCGGTGGACACCCGGCCATAGAACGCGAACCGGAGCCCGCCGTGGGCAGGCCCCGCTTCCCGGCGGCGGCCGGTACGCTCCGCCCACACCGCCAGCGGATCCCCATCCGTCCCCCGCACGGCTTTACATCCCGGACGGCGCGCTCCGGCCAAGGCACTCACCTCCTGCCGCCAAGACGGCGCGGAATCATATGCGTTTATACCCGGATATTCCTGGACAAACCGTGACGGCGCTGCCTGGCGGCCGACCTGGACCCGCATGGCACAGCAACTGAAGGCTCCGACGGCGATCACGGCAGCGGCGGCCAGATAACCGGCGGCGTGCCCGATGCCGCGGGCCAAGAGCGGTACCCAGGCCCAGGCCGATGAGCGGCATCCCGCCCTCGAAGATCACGAAGACTAGCGAGATCCGCAGCCGCTGCCGCGGCGTGGTCACCTGGCTGGCTCCGATCGCAGCGGCGGCAGCGAAGGAGTCCAGGCCCAGCGGGAGCACGAAGGCAACCGGCTTCAGCACCGGCTCAGGCTCTCATGACCTGTCTGGTCCCTGGCCGGGGCGGGACTGCCGGACTGGGCCGGTGACCCCTGCCGATAGCGCGGCGCGGGGCGCTGCGCTGCGCCGGGGCTTTGCCCTGGAGTATGTGACGCTGGCCTGGAACGGGGCCGGGATCGTGGTGCTGCCGGTCGCGGCGCTGTCGGCCCGGTCGGTTGCGCTGGCTGGGTTCGGCCTGGATTCCCTGATCGAGATCGGCGCGTCCACGATAGTGATCTGGGAGCTGTCGGGTACCGGCGCAGCACGCCAGCGCCGCGGCCTGCGGCTGATCGGCTTCGCGTTCGCCGCCCTGGCGGTCTACCTTCTGGTGCAGTCCACGGTGGTGCTGGCCGCCGGGTATCACCCGCGGCATTCCGTGCTCGGGATGGCCTGGACGGCAGTGACCGCTGCGGCCATGTTCGCGCTGGCGTCGGGTAAGGCCCGGACCGGCCGGGCCCTGGGCAACCCGGTGCTGCGAACCGAGGGCCGGGTCACGATGATCGACGGGATTCTCGCCACCGCCGTGCTGGCGGGCCTGGCGCTGAACGCCGGGCTCGGCTGGTGGCAGGCCGATCCCGCCGCCGGGTACGTGCTGGTCATCTACGCGGCCCGCGAAGTACGGGAGATCTTCTCCGGCGGGCCGGGCACGACAGGGGAGACCTGAGTCCGGGCGATCCTGGCTGGTGCGGGCTGCGCTCTGGCCAGTGCGCCCGGCCACGGCACACCAATGTTCAGCACACCGCCCCTGGCTGGGATGCGCAGCCGCAGGACTTCCCGGCCCACGCCCGCCGCGCTTCGATGACCGCCCAGCCGGCGATCCCGAGCGCGACCACGCCGTCAACCCACCAGGCGCGCAGGAGCGTGTTGGCGGCCAGCCCGGCGAACACCGCCACGGCGAGATAGGCGCACAGCAGGTTCTGGGTTCCCTCCCCCGCGGTGGCCGGTGATCCGAGTCGGGCACCGATACGCCGCTTGGCCACCCCGAGGGCAGGCTCGAAGACAGCCGTACCGGCGGTGAGCACGAGCCCGATAATGCTGGTCTCGGCCCGGTCACCAGCCACCAGCGCGCGGATCGCCTCGACGGCGATGTAGGGGGCGAGCAGGTAGAAGCTGACAGCCACCAGCTGCTGGGCGCGGCGCTCGGACGTGGCGCTGGCCAGCCGGGTTCCGGTGAACCGCCAGATCACGATGATGCTGGCCATGGCCTCGATGCCGCTGTCCAGGCCGAACCCGAGCAGGGCCACCGACCCGGCCATCACCGCCGCGGCGATCGCGACCCCGCCCTCGATGCCCATCCACGCCAGTGTCAGCCAGGACAGCATGCGGGCGATCCGGGCCAGGTGCAGCCAGTCCGCCGACCCCGCCACTAGCCCGTCGGCCTCGCACCTGTCAGCGGCGCGCGCACGGGGGGGAAGCGGCGAGATCATGACGTCTCGATGTGCTCCAGGACGGTGTAATACTCCCAGGCCACCCCGTCGGGATCGTGCGCCCACACCTTGTCCTGCCGCGCGTAACAGCAGATCGCCCCCGGCTCAGGCTCGATGGCCAGGCCCTCGGCGGCCAGCCGTGCCTCAGCCTGGCTGACGTCCCCGGTCGAGCTGACCTCGACGCCCAGGTGGTTGATCGTGCCGCCCGGCCCGTTGCCGGGCGAGTTCAGCACCAGCTTGAGCGGCGGGTCATCCACGGCGAAGTTCGCATAGCCAGGCCGCAGCTTGGCAGGCGCCGTCCCGAACAGCCGGGAGTAGAACGCGACAGCAGCATCGAAGTCGCTGACGTTGATCGACAACTGGACACGGGACATCCGGTCACCTCCGAAGATCAGGATTGTGTGGTCTCACCGGCAGGTGCCGGGAAGGTCGAGAGCGGCGAGGATGCGCAGCCCATCGGCCAGGCGCTGGTCGGCCAGCTCATAGCGGACCCGGCGGCCCTCCGCGGTCGCGGTCACCAGCCCGCACTCGCGCAGGCAGGTCAGGTGATTGGACAGATTCGCGCGGGTGGTCCCGAAGTCCTCGGCCATCTCAGCCGGGTACCCGGCACAGCCGATCAGGTGGACCAGGACCCGGCGGCGAGTCGGATCGGCCAGGGCCATCCCGATACGGGCGAGCGTCTCCAGGTCAAGTGCTGTCGATACAGCCATCCCTGAACTGTACAGCTTACACTGAACTATGGCAACCGGCTGGGAGACGGCAGCGGAATCGGCGGCTAACCTCTTTCCCCGCCCTGCCAGCCGCCAGAAGTAATCCCGCGGTCGGCCTGCCGCTCGCATGGGAACGCAACGATCTTCAGCGCAAGCGTGAGGCAGCCCGGGCCGAGCTTGCGCGGGCCGCGGCCGCGGGGCAACGGGCTTTCCCCGCACGGGTCCCGGTCCGCAGCCCAGCGAGTACGGGCCCTACCGCGGCGCCGTAGTTGGCGGTGAGAACGATCTTGGCGACCGCCGGTCCGGGTTCATTCCCGCGTTGCAGTCCTCGCGCCTTACCCGGCTTTTCGCGAGTCTGGTTACGAGGCACGCGCCGAAACGTGCCGCCCGGGGCCGGCTGAGCCGGGTTCTGTTACAACAGGGGCGGCTCAGCCGGCTCCCGGCGCGTCCGGTGGCACGGCAGCGATCTCACCCGCCGGCCGCGCCCGGCTGCTCTGGTCCGGTTCGCCATCCGGAGCTGCTGCCGCGGCAGCCAGGATGAAGGCTGTGTCCTCATCTAGCCAGCCGCCGAGCCGGTAGTAAAGGTCCTCTCCGTAGCTGGTCGGGAGAGGCTCTTTGACCGCGAGCTTGTAGTTCCGGCGCCCGCCGGGCTGGCGCTCAGCTCGCAGGAACAGGGTGGAGCCTGCGTTCTGGCGGTGGAAGCGCTCGGCGAAGTCGAACCGGTGGGTAACGAAGAACACCTTGATCTCTGCGTCCAGCAGCGCGAGGACGACCTGGCGGCCGATCTCGGATCCCTCGCGCTCGTTGGTCCCGGCGAAGGACTCGTTGAACAGCATGAGGCAGTGCGGCCCGATCTGGCCGGCGATGGCGCTCATGCGCCGCAGCTCGTCGTCCAGCCGCCCGCTGGTCATGCCGGGCATCCTCCTCCCGGATGAAGTGCGTGAAGATCCCGCGAGTCACATCCGCCCGGTAGGACCCAGCGGTGACGAACAGCCCGCATTGCATCATGAGCTGGGCCAGGCCGACGCTGCGCAGGAACGTCGACTTCCCCCCGGAGTTGGCGCCGGTGATGATGACCAGCGACTTCCCGTCGGCCTGCACGTCGTTGCCCACGACCTCACCCGCTGACTGCAGCTCCAGGCTGGCGTCGCGCAGGTCCGTGCACGAAAACGTGAGCGGTGACAGTTGCGCTGGCTCGGGGACCGAGACCGGCACCCCTTTGGCCGCCAGCCGGTCCGCAAGGTTGAGGCAGCTGACGTAGAAGCCCAGCTCCGCCCGCAGCATGGTGAAGTAGCTGCCGATGTGGTCTGCGGACTGGGCGGCTGCGTTAGCGACGAGGTTGATCCCCCGGCTGGTCAGGTCGGCCAGGATCTGGCCTCCCGCCTCGTCGCGGGGCGGGATGGTGAAGGACCAGGAGGAACGCGGGCCGATCCCGAGCCGGTCCTTCCAACGTCGCCGGGCGTCACCGGGGGCGCGAAGCACGAAGTTGATCCCGCTGTTGTCGCGGTCAAGCTCGGCGCCGATCAGCACGCCAGCGCGGAAGCGCAGCTGCTTGAGGTGGCAGCTGATCTCCTCGAAGTACTCGTCGTCCAGCTCGCGGTGCAGCGTGGCGAACAGCGTCCGCAGCCCGTCGGAGCGGAACTTCTGCGCATGGTCGTCGGCGATCTGCCGCAGCTGCCGGAGGCGGGCCACGTAGGCTTCGAGACGGCTGACCGCACCCGACAGGTTGGATGAGGGAGTCGAGTAGGTGCCGCCGTAGCTTCCCCAGATCAGCCGCTTGTCCTCCAGGGCCTCAACTGCGACGGCGTACATCTCCCGGATGACCTCGGGCTGGGCGAGGCAGTCGGCGAGGACCCGCTGGCGGTAACGGATGGCCTCTGGATCATGGAGGCAGGCGAGCAGCACCTTCTGGGACACGTCGAAGAGGAACTTGTCACCGGCGGCCATTGCCTGCAGTAGCGTGGCCAGCTCCAGGTCCTGGATCAGCTCCTCGTGGCCGGCAGGCAGGCCGGCCCCGAGGTCGAAGTCCCGGGCTTCGAACAGGAGGCAGGCCTTCATGACGCGACTCTGCCGCGCAGCTGGTCGTAGGTGAGGCCGTATTTCTCGGCGAGGGCCAGCGCATAGGCCAGGCCATCAGCTGGCTTCCTGACCACCTTGTAGGTGCGGTCGGCCGGGTTCTCCGGCACGATCGTGCTCATCATGCTGACGACCGGCTCCCCGAGCGAGGCCAGCTCGTCTACGAAGGTGACGTAGACGCACAAGGCGTCGAGCTGCATGAGTTTCTTGATCAGCTTCGTTCCCAGGAAGCGGGCGTCGTGCAGGGTCGTGGAGGTGAAGATCTCGTTCAGGACCACGATGCTGGCGGGGGTGGCCGCCCGCAGGATCTCCCCGATCCGCACCAGGTCGTCCTCCAGCTTCCCGCTCATCGTGGCCAGGTCCTCCTCCCTCTCGAAATGGGTGAAGAGGCGGTCGGACAGGAACAGCCGGGCGGCGCTGCCCGGGACCGGGCAGCCGACGCTGGCCAGGTGGTGGAGCTGGCCGAAGGTCCGGGCAAAGGTGGTCTTGCCCCCCTGGTTGGGCCCGGTCACGACGAAGATGCGCTCGCGGCCCTCCAGGCGGAAATCGTTCGTGACCACCGGCTTGCGCTCCGAGACGAGCTTGTGGGCCAGGGCCAGGTCGAAGGTACCGGCGGCCAGGACATCCTTCGAGCTGGCGGAGACCTCGGGATAGCAGAAGCACAGCCCGGCGGCGCGAAGCGGCCTGATGTGATCGAGGTAGGCGAGATAGAACTGCAGCTCCTGGTCGGCGCGCCGGATGCCCTCATCGAGGAACACGGCGTGCTGGCGGCAGTACTCCTCCAGGGCGGTGAACTCCTCCGGGAACAGCCGGGCCACCAGCTCGAGGATCTGCGCGGCGACGTGGTTCATCCCCGGCCACGTCCGGTAGCGGACCCGGTAGTCCTTCACCGCGCCCTGCTTGAAGCGCTCGAAGGTCTTCAGCACCACGGCGCTGTAGTCGGCTTCACCCTGGTAGCGGCTGACCTCGACCCGGCCGCCCCGGATGCGGGTGCAGTAGCGGACCTGCCCGAGGGCGTCCTTGCGGTTCCTGGTATCGCTCACCAGGGCGGTGAACCCGGCCGAGGCCACATAGGAAGCGAGGTACTCCCGGAAGGCCAGCAGGCCGCGGGAGCGGATCTGCGCCGAGGCCAGGTGCCCGGCCAGGGACCCCACCGCATCGCAGTAGATGGCCGCCGCGTCCAGGAGCCAGCCCTCCCGCTGGTAGCGGTACCGCATGTCACCCAGCTGACGCAGGTGGGCGCGTACCTGGCCCATGAGGCCAGCGAACCGCTCGACCTGACCGGACAGGGCAGGGTTCTCCAGGTCCTGGAAAACCTCCTGGCGGTAGCGCACGGCGCCGGCATCGTGCAGATGGCCGAACAGAACCGCCGTGATGAGGTCACGCTCCTCGCGATCACCCGCGATCGCCGCCACGATCTGGTCGAGGTTCAGATCCGACGCGAAGGAGCGATCCTCGTCCTGCCCCCCGGCGCCCTGGGCCGCCGGCGCCTCCCCGGACAGCAAGCTGGGGAAGTAACCACCTTCTGACGGTGAAACGCCGGCCTGCAGCAGGCGAGGGGGTACGCCGCCTGCCCGGCCGTCAGGGGCCGCCCTGCTGCTGCTCGCCGGCGGGCCCCCGGCCAGCGGCGGCTGGTCCTGCCGCCCGGCAGCAAGGCCATCGGCTGGCCTGGTCATGTCTGCGCCCCAGCGCCGGTCGGCGCCTCAGGGTGAGATGTCTTCGGACCCCGGCTCTGGCTTCTCGATGCTCGCTGCGCCATGACATGCCTCCTGTGTTCGGGCCGCTAACGCGGCCAGCAGGAGCCATCAGCCACCAGGGCGACTCCGGCGAGCTCCATCGCCGTGATCCTGATTCTACGGCCACGCTGGCCGCGACCGGCTCACGGGACAGCCGGTCAAATGGGGATACGGCTGGACCGAACCCGCATGGATAGAACCGGAAGAGCCCAGATTTGAACCGGGCACGGGGTCCTGGCCTGCAACCTGGTCAAGATCGGCCTGCTGGCCACCTAACCGGACGGCAAGCCAGAGATCGCTGAGAACCGCACAGCCGCCGCGCGGCCTTGATGTCAGCTCGTGACTTTTCGGTCGGGGTAGCTGGCGGATTTGCGGCGGCGGCGTGGTGTCCAGCACAATGGGGGACCGGCGATGAGGCTCGCCGCAACCGCGGGATAGGGTCTCGCTGATGGCCTCTACCACCTGGTCCGGGAGACCGGCAGGCTGCAGAGGAGGCCGTCTGTGATAGCCGATGTGCCGGAGCCGCCTGGCAAGGATTCGGGGGGCTCGCCTCCCCCGGCCTGCCGAGCGGGAGCAGACTGGTGAGCGCGGCCCTGCCGATACCGATCATTCAGTTCCTTCAGGTCGCCACGATCGCGACCGCTGCACCAGGGGTGTCCGGCGTGATCGCGCGCGTGGAGGCACGGCTGCAGGGCAGGACCGGCCCTCGGGTGCTGCAGCCCTACTACGACCTGGCAAAGCTGCTGCGCAAGGAGGCGCTTGCGCCGGAGGGGGCGAGCTGGGTATTCCTGGCCGCGCCCCTGGCCGCGGTCACCTGCTACCTGACCGTTCCGCTGCTGATCCCGGTGCTGACCAGTTACGGGCTGCCGCTCGGCTATATGGGCGACATACTGGGCGGCGGCTTCATCCTGTCGCTGGCCAGTTTCGTGGTCGCGGCCGCCGCGCTGGAGACCGGCAGCCCGTACGCTCAGCTGGGCGCCAGCCGGACGAAGACATTCGCCGCGATCACTGAGCCTGTTGTGCTGTTCGTGGTCTTCACCGTTGCGCTGGTTACCGGGACGGACCTGCCCTACGCGCTCGCCGCGACCGTGCGCTCGTCGGCAGGCCAGATCGTGCGCCCGGCGCACCTGCTCGCCGCGGCTGCCCTGTTCATGGTCATCTTGTACGAGACTGGCCGGATCCCGGTGGAGACGCACACCGGGACCAGTGAGTTCGGCATGATCGAGGAAGCCCGGGCGTTCGAGCACTCGGGACCCTACTTCGCACTGCTCAAGCTGGGTTCGTCGATGAAGCAGCTGATCCTCTACACGATCATGCTCAACGTGTTCGTCGCGCCGTGGGGCCTGGCCGCCACGACGCAGGCCGGAGCGGTCGGCCTGGCGATCCTCGCGCTGCTGGCCAAGGCGGTGGGGCTGGGCACGGTGGTGGCAGTCATCGACAACTCGTTCGCCAAGCTGCGCCTTTTCAAGATCACCGAGTTCGCGGCCGCCGCGTTCCTGCTCGCGGTGCTGGGCGTTTTCACCCTGTATCTGGGAGGTGGCTGATGTCGGCCGCCGCCACCGTGGCGGCGCCGAGCGTTTTCTCCGGCGGCGCCAACGTGATCGCGGTGGGCGTGCTGCTGGCCGAGTTCGGCATGTTCCGGCAGGCGCTGCTGCGCGACCAGGTGCGCCTCTACGCGGCGCAGTCGGCGCTGATCTCGGTGCTCGCCGTAATCGTGGCGGCAGCGCGGCACCTGCCCGAGCTATACGTCCTCGCCGGGCTGTCGTTCGCACTCAAGGTGGTGATCGTGCCGGTCGTGCTGCGGCGGTTGCTCCGCGGCGTCGGCCCCGAGGATGCCCAGGCTGGCTGGACGGACATCGCCGGCAGCGGCGCGCTCGGCCTGGCCAGCACCGTGCTGCTTGCTATCGCCGTGGCCGCGTTCGGCTTCTTCTCCGTGGCGGCCCTGCAGATACGCAGCCCGGTGCTCCCGGCGACTGCGCTGGCGATTTCCGTGTCGGTCGCGCTGGTGGCGTTCGTCCTGATGATCATGCGCAGGGACGTCGCGTCCCAGGCGATCGGCTTCCTGTCCCTGGAGAACGGGATCTCGCTCGCGGCGCTGGTCGTGGCGGCCGGGCTGCCACTGATCCTGGAGCTGGCGTTCCTGTTCGACCTGCTGGTCGCGGTGGTCGTGTTCGGGCTGCTGATCCGGGTGCATCACGGGCGGGCCGAATCGCTGTCCACCGCCGACCTGACCAGCCTCCGGGGGTAAGCCATGCTCGTCGTCCTGCTGCTGCTCGGCCTTCCGGTGGCTGCCGCGCTTGTCTGCCTGCGGGCACCCGCCGCGGTGGCCCAGGCGGTCACCGCGGGCTGCGGCATAGCGTGCTTCGGGCTGGTGGCCGCCTTGGTGCCAGCTGCGGCGCACCGGGACCTGCATTACCTGACATACCTGCGGATCGATGCGCTGAGCGTGGTGTTCCTCCTGGCCACGGGTTTCCTGTATGCGGCCGTGGCGGTCTACTCCATCGGCTACCTGGACCGCGGCCGTCGCGATCCCGGATTCGCCCGGTACTCCCGGCGGTTCTGGGCGGGCCTGAACCTGTTTGCCTGGGCGATGCTGGCTGCGCCGATGATGAGCAGTCTCGCACTGCTTTGGGTCGCCATCGAGGTCACCACAGTGATCTCCGCGTTGCTGGTGGCGATCGAGGACACCGACGGCGCAGCGGAGGCGGCGTGGAAGTATGTCCTGATCGCCTCCGCGGGCCTCAGCCTCGCCCTGCTCGCGACGATCTTCGCCTACTACGCGGGCGCCCAGGTGCTTGGCCAGTCCTACAACCTGGCGTTCGACCCGCTGCTGCACGTGGCAGCCAGGCTGCCGCACGCACCGGTGCGGCTGGCCTTCGCGCTGGCAGTGCTCGGCTTCGGCACCAAGATGGGGCTGTTCCCGGTGCACACCTGGCTGCCGGACGCGCACTCGGAGGCGCCCACGCCGGTATCTGCGCTGCTGTCCGGATCGCTGCTGGCAGTGAGCTTCTACGCGATCCTCCGCTATTACCAGGTGGCGGCTGCGGCGCTCGGTCCGCGGTTCCCCAGGGATGTGCTGCTGGTCTTCGGCGTGGCCTCCTTGCTGCTGGCCGCCCTGTACCTGTTCGGCCAGCGGGACATCAAGCGGCTGCTGGCCTACTCCAGCGTCGAGCACATGGGCATCCTCGCCATCGGGGTGAGCTTCGGCGCGCCGATCGCGCTGGCGGGCGTGCTCTTGCACGTCCTGGCGCATGCGGCGGCCAAAGGGAACGCGTTCATGGGAGCCGGGGTGCTCGTTCGCAAGTTCGGCACCAAGCGGATCTCCGCGATCCGCGGTGGCCTGGACCTGCTGCCGTGGAGCGGGCCGCTGTTCCTGCTTGCGGTGCTCGCGCTCGGTGCGATGCCGCCGTTCGGCATCTTCCGGAGCGAGTTCGAGATCGTGGCGGGCGGCTTCGCGTCTGGTGGCAACGCGGCGGCCGCCGTTCTTATCGTGGGTGTCACGGTCGCGTTCTTCGGGCTGGCCGCCACGACCAGCCGGATGCTCCTGTCGCCCCAGGCTAGGGTGGCCGACCGTGCCCCGGCCGGCCTGGACCCGGTGTCAGCTGCGGTCGCCGGACCAGCCGCCTGGACGAGCGGGATCGGTGGCCCCGGCAGCGCGGCGATCGCAGGAGGCTCCGGAGACCGTCTTCTCGGGCCCGTCCTGGCCGGCGCGCCGGGAGGCCGCCCGGCCCGGCCGGTTAACCCGCGCGGCGAGCCGAGCGCCTGGATGGTCGTGCCGGTCGCGGCAGGTGCCGTGGCCCTGATCGTGCTCGGCGTGCACCCGCCGGCTGAGCTGACCGAGTTGCTTGCCCGCGCTGTTCGCGACCTGAGCGGGGCTGCGTGATGGCCGCAATGACCAGTGCCGCGACGGCTGCGAGCGTGCCTGGCCCTGTGGGATGAGCTGGCCACCGACGTCACGGCCGGCCGCAGGTTCGCTGACCTCTTCGCGACCGCGCGCCCGGACGGGCTGCTGCTGTCCGCGCAGCTGGCGGGCCCGGACGGCATCACCACGCGCGAAGCTCTGCTCCCCCCGGGCGCGGCGAGCTACCCGGCGCTGACACCACGCCTGGGTGCAGCGTTCTGGTACGAGCGGGAAATCCATGACCTGTTCGGCGTCGTCCCGGACGGGCACCCGCGGCCGGAGCCGCTGCTCCTGCCGCTGACGGGTGTCGGCGCGCCCCGGCCCAGGCCGGGGCAGGGCGGCCAGCCTGCGGCCGCCGATCCCGACCCCGGCGTCTTGCCGCGTCATGTCGTCGGCCCCGGCATGTTCACGATCCCGCACGGCCCGGTCCGCTCCGGCGTGGTCGAGTCGGTGGAATATCTGGTGGAGACGCCGGGCGAGGACATCCCGCACCTGAACATGCGCGTGTTCTACAAGCACCGCGGAATCGAGAAGCGGTTCGAGAGCATGACCACGGCCGACGGGGTGCTGCTGGCCGAGCGCACCGAAGGGACGGCCTCCGTCGCGCACGCGCTCGCGTACTGCCATGCCCTGGAGCGCATCGCGGGCACTGACGTCCCGTGGACCGCCGCACTGGTCAGGACGCTGCACGCCGAGCTGGAGCGGCTGGCCTGCCACTTCGATGTCGTCGTGCGGCTAGCCGACGCGGCCGGGCTTGCCGTGGCGACGGCCAGGTTCGGCTGGCACAAGGAGCAGGTGCTTCGCCTGGCGGGCAAGTTGTGCGGCAGCCGGTTCGGCCGGGGGGTGGTCGTGCCGGGCGGGGTGAACAGGCTCCCGCTGCTCGGCCCGGCTGACGTGCTGGCGGCCATTGACGGCCTGGAACCACGCGTCACAGCGGATCTGCGGACGCTGATGGGTACTGCGTCGTTCCTGGACCGGCTGCGGCGAACCGGGCCGCTGCGGCCGGAGCGGGCTCGCGAGCACGGCGCGCTCGGGCCGGTCGGCAAGGCGTCGGGGTTCGCCGATGACGCACGCCGGGCACGTCCCTATGACGCCTACCGTTCGCTTGGCCTGCGAGCCGCCACTCGGCCGGCCGGTGACGCGCTGGCCAGGCTCCAGGTTCGTCTGGACGAAGTCGCCCAGGCCTTTCACCTGCTGCGGCAGGCGGCCGACGAACTCAGCGAGGCCGCCGAGGGGCCACTGCAGGCCGTCTGCGATGCGCGTGCCGGGCGGGGCGTCGGCTGGGCCGAGGCGCCGCAGGGCGAGGTGCTCTACGACGTGCGGGTCGAGGACGGCCGTATCCGCCGTTGCCGGCCTCGCTCGGCGTCCTTCCACAATCTCGTGCTGATGCACGAGGTGTTCGCCGGTGACATCCTCACTGACTTCCCGTTCATCGAGGCGAGCTTCGGGCTGTCAGTGGCGGGAGTGGCCGGCTAGATGGCGGATCGGTTCCGGACACAGGTGAGGTCGTAGATGTGGCCACTACGAGGCCTGCGGGACGGCGTGCTCACCACACGCTGGCCGGCCAGGCCGGACGAATACGCGGCGGTGACCCGCGGGCCGGCGACGGTTCTGACCCCGCTGCCCGCGCGTGCCGATCAGCTTGACGGCTTGTGCCCAACCGGCGCCATCAGCCGGGAGCGCCACGGCATGATCCGGCTCGACCAAGGCCTCTGCATTCAGTGCGGCCGCTGCGTAGCAGCTTTCCCGGAGGTGTTCGGGTGGGCGGCGGGTCCAGGCAGTGCCTCGCCCGCCCGGCCCGCGCTGATCGTGCCGGCAGTCACCGAGACACCAGAGCGCCTGTCAGCGATCAGCGATGATCTGCGGGCCAGGACCCGGGCACTGCGCCGGTCGGTGCACCTGCGGCATGTTGACGCCGGGTCCGACGGCGCGGAGGAATGGGAGATCCTGGCCCTGCTCAACCCCGTCTACGACGTGCACCGGCTCGGGATCTTCTTCACCGCCAGCCCCCGGCACGCGGACGTGCTGCTGGTGACCGGCGCCGGGGCGCGCGGGATGACCGAGCCGCTGCGCCGGACCTATGACGCGATGCCGCACCCGAAGACCGTGATCGCGGTCGGCACCGACGCGGTGGGCGGTGGCCTGATCAGTCCGTCCTACGCCGTCACCGGGGGCGTCGCGGCCACCGTGCCGGTGGACGTCTGGCTGCCAGGCTCGCCGCCGAGCCCGTTCAGCATCCTGTATGCGCTGCTGCTCGCGCTGGGGCGCCTGCCGCGGCCCGGGGGCGGACCGGTGACGGGGTACTCGGCCGTGCTGGCCGCTGGCCTCGCGCTGCTGGCTGCCGGCGCCGCTACGGACCTCGTGCTCGGGGCCAGCCGGCCCCGGCTGGTGCCAGTCCCGTACCTGCTCGGGCTGGCGGCCTCGGCGTGCCTGGTGGTGGCCGGGGCCGGCGCGCTTGCGGGCCGAACAGTCCGGCTCGGGGCGGCTGGTGCCCTCGGGCCCGGCACGATCGGGCTCGCCGCCGACCGGCTGTCCGGCCTCTTCCTGGTGATCGCGTTCGGCGCAGCCGCGGCCGTCTCGATGGCGTTCGCCAGCTGGGCCGGCCGCGTCCGGCCGGGCCGCCGCGGTCTTGGCGCGAGCTATGCCCTGGCCATGGGCGCGGTGGCCGTGGTGCTCACCGCCAGGGACGCGTTCACCTTGCTGTTCGCATGGGAGACGCTGACGCTCGCGTTCTACCTGCTGTCCGGTTTCGAGCGGGCCAGGGCCGGACGGACGGATGCAGCGCTGGTCACGCTCGCGTTCGGCCGGATCAGCGGCGTGGCCCTGCTGGCTGGCCTGCTGCTGCTGGCCTGCCGATCAGGGTCGCTGACCCTGGCCGGCCTGGCGCACGTCGCCCCCGGCGCGCTGCGCTCGGCCGCACAGGTGCTGCTGCTGCTCGGCTTCGCCGTGAAGGTGGGCCTGGTGCCATTCCAGGTCTGGCTGCCGCGCGGCTATGCAGCCGCGCCCGGCCCGGCCCGGGCGATCATGGCAGGCGTAGCCGTCAACGTCGGCTTCTACGGGCTCTGGCGCACGCTCGCGCTGCTCGGGCCACCGCCGTCGTGGGTGACCGGGGTACTGCTGGTGCTGGCCGGCCTCACCGCAGTGCTCGGGATCGCGCACGCGGCCGTGCAGGGCGGCCTGCAGCGGGTCATCGCGTACTCCAGCGTGGAGAACACGGGACTGATCCTGGCGGGCTTCGGCGTGGCGATGGCCGGCGCGGCTATCAGGGACAGGAACCTGCTGGCGGTCGGGCTGCTCGCCGCGACGCTCCAGGTTGTGGCCCACACGGCGGCGAAATCGCTGCTGTTCACGGCCAGCGCACAGATCGAGGCAGCCGCCGGGACCGGCGACCTCGACGAGCTGCGCGGGACAGCCCGGCTGGTGCCCTGGAGCGGCACCGGGCTGGCGATCGGCAGCCTGACCCTGGCTGGCCTCCCGCCGACCGCAGGATTCGTCTCGGAGTGGTTCCTGCTCGAGGCGCTGATGCAGCAGTTCCGGGTTCCAGGGCTCGGTGACCGGCTGCTGCTGGCCGTCGCAGGTGCCGCCGTGGCGCTGACAGCCGGATTCGCCGGCGTGACGTTCGTCAGGCTGATCGGCCTGATCGTGCTCGGCAAGCCGTCCCGGCGCAGCATGGGCCGCCGCGGTGACTACGGCGCTGGCGGGCGTGCCGGGATCGTCCTGCTCGCGGCGGCCTGCCTGGGTATCGCCGCGCTGACGCCGCTGGAGATCCGGGTCATCGCCGCAGGCCTGTCGCCGATCGTGCCGGCAGCGGTAACGGCTGGCGCACTGAAGTCCCCCTGGGTGCTGCAGCCGGTGTTTGCCGGATTCTCGATCCTGTCGCCGTCCTGGCTGTGGGTGGTGATGCCTGCTCTCTTCCTGATTGTCGCCCTGGCCGCGTGGGCAGCCGCGGGCCGCAGGCTCCTGCGCGTGCGCCGCGTCCCGCCATGGCGGTCAGCAACGGCGGGGGTGTCCGGGCAGGACAGTTACACGGCCTTCGGATTCGCCAACCCGACCCGCCGCGTGCTCGCCGCGGTGCTGCATACCAGGGCCGAAGTCCGGCTGATCGAAGCGCCCAGGGCTGACAGCGGAGCAGCGGGGCCCAGGCCAGCGCCGGCCCAGGCCGCCGGCCCGGGCAGGGACAGCGAGCCGGTGGGAGCGGCGCATGTCGGTTACAGCTCCGACGTCATCGAGGTAGTCGAGGAGTACCTCTACCGGCCTGTCCTGCGCCCATTCCTCGCGCTCGTAAGGACCGCGCAGCGACTCCAATCTGGCCGCCTCGATGCCTACCTCGCCTACATGCTCATCGCCCTGATCGCAGTGCTAGCCGTCGTGACTGCGCTGCACTGAGCCGGCCGATGGAACCGACGCATTGAGCCGGCCGCGTCGGCGTAGAGGTACTGGCTTGGCCCGCAACACGAGGTCAGCGGGTGACCAAGATGGAGCAGCCTGCATGGCGGCTTACCTTCTCGGCAGTTGTGCTGAAGAATCGAGCCCAGAGAGCGGAATGGCCGCTATGCCCGACAACCAGGAGACCCGCGCGGTGGATCGCAGCGGCCTGGACTAGCTGCTGCGGGGCGTGACCGATGCGGATTTCGGTGGTCAGCGCTACGCCATGTTCGTCGGCGTAAGCAACTGCTGCTTTGAGCCAGCGCCGGCAGGCTCGCTGTCCGATCTCGTGCGCATCCTGGACCTCGCCAATACTGTCGCCCGCACGCGGCAAGTGTTCCTCTACTGCGACGGCGGTCAATTCTGTGCCTATCAGCTCGCGGGTGAGTTCAATCGCCTGTGCGAGGGCACGTCTCGCGCCAGGGGAGTCGTTGTAGCCCACCACGATCCGGGCGATCACAGTATCCCTCCCAGCGTTTGAGTGCCGGGCAAGCATCTTCGTCGGCTTCGTCCACATTCTCGCGCCATTTGCGGGCGGCTGTGCCGCAGCATATGATGGCTGCGGCGATGAGGCTCGCCGCGAGAACACACCCGGGGAGCCTGCTGCAAGGCCAGGCGGGCCGCCTGAGCCCGGCGCGGTCCACGGGTCCCCTGGAGGCAGGCGGCCCCGTCATCAGGCAGCCCATGCCAGCGGGGACATTCAGCGCGCAGCAGGCAGGCGCTTCCCGGCGCAGAGCCGCGGGCCCCCCATGCTGGCCTGGCACCAGACCGGAATGCCCGCACCGCCGCCCGCCACAGCAGCAAGACTTCGTATTCACTTACCTGGGACATGCTCGACTCCGGTTCGCCGGTTGGCCTCAGGTAGGGACTGTCAGCGGTGACGCGGTGTTCGTGGCGAGCCCCATCGCCGGGTAGCGAGTCAAGCAAGCATGGTGCTGGTCAGTCAAGGCGGTGAAGGTATGCCTGGTCAGCCGGCCCGGTGTCGTTTGCGGCTTGTGAGCGGGCGCGCCGCCCCACACAATGGCGGTGGCGATGAGGCTCGCCGGAATCGCGGGAGGACAGCTCGCTGATGGCCTCTACACCTGACATCTGCCCGCTGTGGTGCTGAGGAGGCCACCATGCCTGCTGGTCTTTCGTACGGCGTCGAGATGGAGGTGACCCGGTGACCGCCGCCGGGCCATTCCGCCGGGTGCTCGTGGGATGGGACACATCCGCCGATGCCGCCGAGGCGCTGGCCGCAGCGGCGTCGATCGCTGGCGGCGACGGCGGCCATGTTGTTGCTCTTGCGGTGGTGCAACAAGTTCCGAGTACTGAGGCCGCGGACGATCACGACAGCGAGCGGGCCGCGATCAGGCTGCGGGCCGAAGCGAGCTTCGAACGGGTGCGGCGCGCAGCGGCGGCAGGCCATCAGGTCCGGATGAGCTTGCAGATCGTCGAGGACAAGCAGGTCGCCCGCGCCGTATGCGACTACGCCGTCGAGCATGGCTTCGATCTGCTGGTGCTGGGCCGTCACGGGGACGGCGCGGGCCTCCGCTCACGGCTTGGCCGGGTGGCGGAGGCGGCGGCCCGAGGAACCGCGATCCCGGTGTTGCTGCTCGGCGCACCCTGACCCAGTCAGGCTGCCTCCGGGGGCATTCTGAAGGTGCACGACGGCGAGGTCCAGCTACCTTCGTGCGGGCAGGCGACCAGGCCGATGGCCGCCCGGCAGAGAACGGCACCGACCCGGGCGGCACCGGACAGGCCCGGCCAGTTGTCAGATGGCGCCCAGCAGGTAGGCGACGAGCAGCATCGCGAAGACATAGAAAAGGTAGAGGTTGACGTCGCCGGACTGAAGCGGCCGGACCACGTCGGCCAGCCACTCGAACGCCCGGATGATGGGGCGGTAGAGGTAGCGCTCGAAGACCGGGGTCACCTGGGATTCGTAATGCACCGGTCCCGACCGGCCCGCGGGGTCGTCTGAGGCGCGGCGCACTGACACCGACGGCCGGTAGAGCGCGTCGAACATGACCCGGGTGGGGGCGGAGAACGTCATCGCCGAGTACTGCATGCGGGGCTTGAACTCCAGGATGCCGCCGTCCCACACCGGCACGGTGACGCTCTGGGCGCGCGGCCGCCCGGCCAGGTAGATCAGCAGCGGGACGATCGCCGTGGCGAGCATGAACGCCGCCAGGTAGGTGGGCGAGAACGCCGAGAAGTCAGTGTGCGCGGGAATCACGGTCAGGTTTCCGGGCAGCAGAACCGGCCGCAGGCCCACACCGGTGACCGTGCGCACCGCCCGGGAAAGGGCGATCAGCACCAGCGGTGCGCCTACTCCGAGCGCGACGCAGCAGGCGGCCAGCAGCGCTGGCCCGGCCACCGGCTGGCTGGACTCGGTGGCGGCAGCGGCCTGCCGGGTGCGCGGCATGCCGAGGAACGGTATCCCGAACCCGCGGACGAAGGCGTAGATGGCCAGTCCGCCGGTCAGCCCGAGCGCCGCGGCGGCCAGCACGATCAGGATGCCGAGCAGGTGGCTGCCGGTCCGGAAACCCTGGAACAGCCCCTGGAAGATCAGCCATTCGCTGACGAAGCAGCACAGCGGGGGGAGGGCGGCGATGCCGACTGTCCCGGTGAAGGTGATGACCGCGCTGCGGCGCAGCCGGTGGATCAGCCCCCCGAGCCGGTCCATGTCCCTGGTGCCGGTGGCGTGCTCCACCACGCCCGCCTCCAGGAACAGCAGTGCCTTGCTGGTCCCGTGGCTGGCCACGTGGTAGAGGCCGGCCAGCAGCAGGAACGCCCACAGCGCGTGCTGGCCGTAGGCACCGAAGATCATGGCGGCGCCGAACGCGGTGACGATGATCCCGGTGTTCTCGATGGTGGAGAAGGCGAGGAACCGTTTGATGTCGCGCTCGGTCAGCGCGTACAGGACGCCGATGGCGGCGGTCACCGCGCCGGCGGCCATGGTGATCAGCCCGAGCCAGGCCGGCCGCCGGGAAGCAGCCGGAAGGCGAACAGCGCGATCCCGTAGATGCCCAGTTTGACCACGAGCCCGGACAGGAACGCTGACCCGTCGGCCGGCGCGACCGGGTGTGCCTCGGGCAGCCAGACGTGCAGCGGCACCAGGCCGGCCTTGAACCCGAATCCAGCCAGCGCCAGCAGGTAGGCCGTATCCCGCCAGCCCGCCGGGACCAGGTGCGCCCGCGCGGCCATCACGTCAAGCTGCATGGTGTGCGTCTTCGTCGCGAGGATGACGAAGGCCGCGATGATCAGCACGAAGCCGGCTTCGGACAAGGCCAGGAACCAGAACCCTCCTTCCGCAACGGAACTGCGCCGCGGGTGCCGCAGGATGAGCAGGTAACACAGCACCGCCATCGATTCCCAGGCCACCAGGAAAGTCAGCACGCCGCCCGCGGCCAGCACCGCGAGGCAGGCCAGCAGCGCGAGATTGTAGATAGCCAGGTAGAGGGCGCTGCCATGACCGGGCTCGTGATAGCGCGGGGCGTACAGCGCGGTGCCGATCGCGACGAGGCCGAGCAGCGCGACGAACACCCCGGCCAGGCTGCTGGTTTGCAGTTGCAGCGTGCCGACCACCACCGACCCGCCCAGGCTGACCATCCGCGAGTTCCCCGACAGCAGCGAGGACACCCCTGCGGCTACCGCCGCCGCCCCACCGAGCCCGGACGCTGCGCAGGCGGCCCGCACCCCGGCCTGGGCCGTCCCGGCGGCCAGCAGCAGCAGCGCGGCGAGCCCCCAGCAGGCGGCCGCCGCGATCATCCAGGCCAGCGCGTTCACGTCGTGACCTCGTGGGTGAAGCTGAGGCCGCCCACCTTCTCCGCGAGCCGGCCCACGGCCACCAGCAGCCCGTGCAGCAGGGCGAGCGGGCTGGGCGGGCAGCCAGGAATCCACACGTCAACGGGCAGGATCTCGGAGACGGTGCCATGCACGAATGCGTCGGCCTGATACACGCCGCCCAGCGCGCAGGCCCCGGTCGCGACGACGACCTTGGGACCGGGCATCGCCTGGTAGGTCTTGCGAGCCGCGACGTCCATGGCCCGGATCATCGGGCCCGTCGCGAGCAGCAGGTCAGCGTGCCGCGGGGCGGGGGTGAAGAAGAAGCCGAGCCGGTGCAGGTCGTAGTGGGGGGCGGCGAGCAGCCGGATCTCCTGCTCGCACACCGCGCACGATCCGGTGTCCAGCGTGCGGATGTGCAGGCTGCGGCCGAACTGGCGGGCGATCTGCTCGCGCAGCTTCCTGGCCGCCTGTTCCTCCTCGGCCTGCTCTTCCTCGGCGAGGCGCGCCCCGGCCGGCTGGCCCAGCGGCGGGAGCGGCACCGGGCCCGGCGTCATGAGTCTCCTCCCAGCAGCGGGATCCGCTTGACGAGCGCGCCGCGGTCCGTGGTGGCCAGCTCGAACTCCCCGCTGGGGCGGACCGCCCCTGGCGCGGCCTCCTGGCAGCGGCCGCAGGCCGTACAGGCGCCCACGTCGAACACGAGTACATCGCCGTCGCGGCGCAGCGCGTGGCTCGGGCACACCCAGCACAGCAGCTCCGCGACCTGCGGGGACAGAGCCTCCGCGCGGAACGAGGGCGGCGTGGGCAGCGCTGCCGCCGAACTCTCCGGGCGGCCCGGGTAATGCGTGGTGACGACGCCGCGGCGCAGCCCTCGCAGGAACCACAGCGGCATGGACGCTCCTCCTCCTTCAGCGGGCCGTGCCCGCGACGGTCAGCCAGAAGCTGGCCTCGATGATGGGAATGTCGGTGAACACGTTCTGCGACCGGCAGGCGTCGTCGAAACCGCGCCAGTTCCGCACCGAGGCGGGACGCAGCCGGGCCCGGGTGATCCGCCCGCCGTCGTCAAGCTCGACCCAGGCCAGCGCCTCGCCGCGGGGTGACTCGGCCCAGCCCAGCCCGGTTCCCGCAGTGGCGGGCAGCGCTGCCATCCCGGCCCCGGTGCCGTCGTCGAGCAGGTCGCCGATCAGCCTGACCGACTCGGCGGCCTCGTCGAGCATCACCTGGAACCGGGCTAGGACATCACCGGTGCCGCGGACCGATGGCGCCGACGGATGTTCCTGATAGGGCGGCATCGGGTGATCCACGCGGGAGTCGATCGGCTGGCCGGACGCGCGGGCCACCGGGCCGACCAGGCCGAGCCGCAGCGCCTGCTCCGGCGTGACGATCCCGGTCGCCTCCAGCCGGTCCATGAAGGAGTTGGTCGAAAGCAGGGCATCAGCCGCTTGGCGCAGTTCGCCGTACGCGCCGGGCAGCCCGGCGCGCAGCGCCTCGGCATCCGGGGCCCGGGTGACGCCACCCGCTTCCACGACACCGAACAGGTAACGGTGACCGAAGGTCACCGCGTTGAGGCGCAGCAACCGCTCCAGCGCGATCTCGGCGGCGGACTGGCCGACCGAGAGCCCGGTGGCCTGGCCGAGCGCCGCGATGGCCGCCGCGTGGTTGTACAGCCGCTCGAGTTCCAGCGCGACGGCCCGGGTCCTGGCCGCAGGCCCGGGGGGCGCCGCACCGAGGGCCGCCTCCACCGCGGCCGCGAACGACCAGCTCACCCCGACGGCGCTGAGCCCCTCGGTGCGCTGCACGCGGAACATCGCCTCGCGGGGCGTGGTGCCACGCAGCCGGTATTCGATACCGCGGTGCTTGTGCCAGGTGAACAAGTACAGGTCGACGACTTCCTCACCGCTGGTGACCAGGCCGTAATAGAGAGATTCCACTCCCACCTGCCGGACCGGGCCGAATGGGAACTCGAACGCGTCCCCGCCGACAGCATGCGGCATGTGGACTTCAGCGGGCGGCTCCGGGGGCTGATGGCCGAGGCGCGGGAAGTCGGGCCCGGCGTGCGGCGGCAGGACCATCCTGTTGAGCGGCTTGGCGTTGGCCGGCCGGATGCCGAACTGCTCGTAGATCTCGCATTCCTCGGCGAACGCGGCAGGCGCGATGTCAGACAGCGGTGGGTACTCCCCGTCTGCCACCTCCGACTCCGTGACGAGGTACTGCCGGTCGGCGTCCAGCGCCCAGACCAGGCGCAGGGTGACCGGGTCGCCGTCGGCGGCGAACACGTCGGCCAGCCGCGCGCTGCCACTGGTGGCCAGTTGATGCACGCCCTCCTCAAGGACGCCAACCGGGACGACGGCGGTCAGGGTCCCCCGGTCGTCCTGACGGGGGGCGCCGGCGGCGAGGGCGAGGAGCCCGCTGATCGCGCTGGCGGACCCGCGTTCCACGGCGGTCATGTGATCGCCGCCATGGAGTGCATGATCGCCGTGTTCAGGCCCGCCGGGATCCACAAGCCGAGCACCAGGAGCGTGACGAGGCCCACGGCCAGCGGGGCGACCCCCGCCCAGCGCACCGCGCGGCCGCGGTAGGGATCCGGCGGCGGCGACGGTGACTCCCCGGTCGCCATCCCGGCCGTGGTCCGCGCGAACGCGATGAACGCGACGGCGAGCAGGCCGAGCAGCAGCAGTGGGAGAACCGGGCTGGCCTGCGCGAAACCGGCCCGGACAATGGTGAATTCGGACAGGAACAGGCCGAACGGAGGGGACCCGAGGACCGCGAACGACCCGAGCAGTAGCGCCCCGCCGGTGAACGGCACCGCCGCCAGCAGGCCGCGGACCTGCCCGGCTTCCTTTGTCTTGTAGCGGAGTGCCACATCGCCGCTGCCCAGGAACAGGACGGCCTTGGCCACGGCGTGGTTCAGGGTGTGCAGCAAAGCCCCATACAGCCCGAGCACGCCACCGAAGCCGAGCGCGACCGCGATGATCCCCATGTGCTCGACCGACGAGTACGCGAACAAGCGCTTGTAGTTACCTCTCCTGATCATGAACAGGACCCCGATCACGACCGAGGCGAACCCGAAGGCCAGCAGGACGCCCCGGGGGTAGGTCTCGCCCAGCCGGGCCCGGGCGATAGCCAGGAAGCGGATGATCGCGTACATGCCGGTATTGAGCAGGGCGGCCGACAGCATTGCGCTGGCCGGGCTCGGCGCCTCGGCGTGCGCGTCGGGCAGCCAGGTGTGCATGGGCGCCAGGCCGACCTTGGTGCCGTAGCCGACCACGGCCAGCAGGAAGGCCAGGCGGAGCGGCTGCGGGGCCAGGGCGTGCGCGTGGGCGAACAGGTAGGGCCAGGTCAGGCGTAGGTTCGAGGTCAAGTGCAGGGCGCTGCCCGCGTAGAACAGGTACAGGGTGCCGGCCAGCGCGATCGTCACGCCGAGTGAGCTGATGATCACGTATTTCCAGGCGGCCTCCAGCGAGCGCGCTCTGCCCTCCAGCCCGACAAGCGCGGCGCTGGCCAGCGTGCTGGCCTCTACCAGGACGAACAGCAGCCCGAGGTTGCCGGTCTCCAGGGAGGCCAGCATGAGGGACGCGAACAGGCCGAAGAACACGAAGTACAGCCGGACCTGGAATCCGCTGAACGTTCCGGCGTCTTCCTCGGCCGATACGTACGCGATGGAGCCCACCGCGGCCAGCAGCGTGACCCCGCTGACGGTGAGCAGGAAGAAGCCGCTCAGGGGGTCCACGTACAGGAAGCCGCCAGCGCCCTGCAGCGGCGCCCGGTGCAGCTGCGCAGCCAGCAGGATGACCGCCGCCGTCAGCGATACGGCCGCCCCGGCCGCCCCGGCGCTTCCCGCCACCCGGGCCCGGGCGCCGGCCAGCGCGGCGACCAGGCCGGCCAGCGGGCCGGCCACGATGAGGATCGCCAGCGCGGTCATCCGCGCAGCCCTCTCAGCTCGCCCGCGCTGGCTTCAGCCAGCTGCCGGGCCAGGCCGGACACGAACACCAGCATGATCAGGACGCCGGCGGCGATGTCGAGGAAGATGCCCGCCTCCACGATGAACGGGAAGGTCGCCACCAGGGTGATCGCGCCGAGGAACACACCGTTTTCGACGATGAGCCAGCCGATCAGCTGGGCGACCGTGTGCCGGCGGACCACCATGGCCAGCGCGCCGAGCAGGATCACCGCGGTGGACAGCGGCACCACGGCCGCGGCCACCACGCCCCGGGGAATCAGTTCGGGACGGGTGACGAGGTAGGCGAACGCGGTGAGCGCGCCGCCGGCGATCAGTGAGGTGGACAGGCCGGTGGAGATGGCCGTGTCGCGGCTGAGGGCCAGCCGTCGCACCAGCAGCCGGCGGGTGGCCACCGGGATCCCGATCCCCTTGACCGCGAGGGTGAGCACGGCGAGAATCCACAGCTCGATGCTGTGGAACGTCCACGCGGCGACCGCCGCGGCAAAGGACAGCACCACCGACTGGGCGCCGTAATAGGCCACGTAGCGGTTGAACAGCTTGGAGCCCAGGCAGGCGAACGCCAGCAGCAGGATCAGCACCCCGGACAGGTCGAGCAGCACCCCGGCCGGGTTGGTTGCAGCGAGTTTCTCCACGCCTCACGCTCCGATCACGTACGAGGTGGCGATGCCGACGAGGGCGAGCAGGAACGCCGCGCCGAGGAACTCCGCGATCCGGAAGAAGCGGAGCTTCGCGAATGAGG
Source organism: uncultured Actinomycetes bacterium (assembly GCA_963822825.1). Taxonomy (GTDB): domain Bacteria; phylum Actinomycetota; class Actinomycetes; order Streptosporangiales; family Streptosporangiaceae; genus JAWWPY01. The sequence goes on from CAWGIW010000014.1 coordinate 75,543, forward strand.
TGTCGATCACGACGATCGCGAGCCCGCACAGCGCGAGCTTGCCGAGCAGCACGGGGATCGCGAGCAACGCGCTGGGCACGTCGCTGGAGGTGCCCAGTCCCCAGGGGATGACGAAGACGTTCATGAAGATCGACGACAACAGGAACAGCTTCATCCAGCTGCCCCACTTCACCAGCGCGTACTCCCGGCCCGAGTACTCCAGCACCCGGCCTTCCTCGATCATCGAGATCTCGGTGGACCCGCCCGGGTTGTCGATCGGAATCCGGCCGTTCTCGACAAGCACAATCATGAAAAACGCCACCAGGCCGAGCAGGTGAGTGGGCAGCACCAGCACGTACGGGGAGGCGGCGATGGCGTGGTTCATCAGGTAGGGGTTGTCGGACGCGGACACCGCCCCGACCGTGAAGAACACCAGGATCAGCGCGGGCTCGGCCATGCTGCCGATCCAACTGGCCCGGCTCGCGCCGAGCCCGCCGTACGGGCTCGCCGTGTCCAGGCCGGCCAGCGAGATCACGAAGCTGGCCAAGGCGAGGACGAACGCGCCGCCGATCAGGTCGGCCAGGAACGCCAGTGGCAGGGGCGTGCTGGTGATCACGGGGACGATCACGGACACCGTCAGGTAGCAGGCGAACGCCACGAACGGGGCACCGCGGAAGACCCAGGACGCCTGGTCGCTGACGGCGCTGCCCTTGCGCAGCAGCTTGGCCAGGTCCCGGTAGGGCTGCAGCACGCTCGGCCCGCGCTTGGAGCCGACCGCTGCCTCAGCCCGGGCCAGCGCCCCGGCATAGAGAGGGGCTACGGCCAGGACCACGAGGCTCTGCAGGAACTGGATGAACAGAGGTCCCACCCGCGCCTCCACCTGTCGTCCCGACGTCCGTAACGCCTGTACAGGTAGAGGCCATCAGCCTGGCCGCAGGAGCCGGGCGGTACGCGAGCCTCATCGCGTGATGCGAAATCACGATACACCGGCCGCCCGGCATTTGCCCGGAGCGGGGCGCCGGCTCCCCGGAGGCGCCGAAGCCTCGCCGGGGCGCCGGCGTTACTGCGCGCTGAGCAGGAGGACCGGTATCCTGCTTGACTTCGCCGCGGCCTCCGCCGCATGGCCGAGCTTGTGGTGGAGCAGGCCGCCGTCACCGTTACGTCCGAGCACAAGCAGATCGAAGCCATGCTCGTCGGCATAATCGCAGATCGACCGGGCCACCTGCGGGCCCTCCGCGATCCGCAGGCTCAGCCGGGCCCGTGAGATCGCCGCGAGCGACTCCCTGACGAGCTCGAAAACCCGTTCTGCGCGATCAGCATCTGCTGACTCAGCTCCGCAACACCGCGCTCCCATTCCAGGCGCGGCGGCGAAGGCACGATCGCGAGGGCAACCACATGGCCCGACTCGTCGCCGACGACGGCGGCCGCAGCCCGCAGCGCCGCCATGGCATCAGCCGAGGCATCCCAGGCGACGAGCACCTCTACGGAATCGGCGGTGTGCGACATCGGCGGACTGATCACGGCTGGTATGGGAGCGGAAACATCACAGCCTCCACTCCCCCGGAACCCGGGTAGGAGTCTCCGCTCGCCGCTGGCGTCAACGAGGTACGTCAGCGATTACCGGCGAGCCTCCTTGCTGCAGATTTTGTGATGCACACCACACGTGCAGACAAGCATGCCAGCTTCGCTCCTCCTGGCCTGCCAGCGTGGCGTCGGCCTAGGATGGCGCCAAGCGCTCGCCGCCCGGCTGGGACTGCCGGTGCGGCCGCTGGCCGGCGGTGGACCCCGCCGGGGCCGCGTTCACGCGGCCGATCCGCCACCTGGCCAATGGGTCCTGCCCCTGGACGATCGGGAGGTGGGACGGTGGTTGAGTCTTGTCTGCGTGTCTGGCGGCCGGCATGACCGGGGTGCGGGTCACCGAGGTGTCGGCACTGGAGATCCTGGACTCCCGCGGCCGCCCTACGCTGCAGGTGGCGGTGACGTTCTCAGATGGCACCAGCGGCCTGGCCGGCGTGCCGTCCGGTGCTTCAACCGGCCGCCGCGAAGCGGCCGAGCGCCGCGACGGCGATCGGGGCCGGTATGGCGGCCTGGGGGTTCTCGCTGCGGCTGAGTCGGTCCAGGGGGAGATCGCCGACCTCCTGCGCTCTGCGGACTGGCAGGATCTGGAGCAGCTCGACGATGCGCTCATATCCCTGGATGGCACGCCGGACAAGTCCCGGCTGGGGGCCAATGCGATCACCGGGGTGTCGATGGCCTGCGCGCGGGCCTTCGCCGCGGGCTCTGGAAGGCCGCTCTGGGATTGGCTCACCCCCCACGCTGTCGCCGCGCGGCTGCCCGTCCCGCACTTCAATGTGATCAACGGCGGGGCGCACGCACCCAACCGGCTGGACTTCCAGGAGTTCATGATCGCGCCGCTCGGCGCGCCGTCCCTTCCGGAGGCCGTGCGGGCCGGAGCCGAGGTCTACGCCGCGCTACGCCGGCTGCTCGCGGACTCCGGCCACTCCACCGGGCTCGGAGACGAGGGCGGCTTCGCCCCCGAGGTGAGCGAGCCCGAGGAGATCTTGCGGCTCCTGACCCTGGCGATCGAGGCAGCCGGGTACACGGCCGGCCCGGACGGGGTCTCCATCGCCCTGGACCCGGCGGCCAACGGGTTCCGCGAGGACAGCGGCCGGTACCGGGTCGGCGACCAGAAGCTCACCAGCGACGAGCTGATCGAGCGGTACGCCGACATCGTGACCCGGTTCCCCGTGTGGAGCATCGAAGACGGGCTCGCCGAAGACGACTGGACGGGCTGGCAGCGACTCACCGAGCGGCTCGGCACGACGGTGCAACTGGTCGGGGACGACATCTTCGTCACCAACCCGGTCATCATCACCGACGCGGTCGCCGACGGAATCGGCAACGCCGCCCTGATCAAGGTCAACCAGATCGGCACCGTCAGCGAAACCCTGCGAGCGATGACCATCTGCCGGATAGCCCGCTACGCGCAGATGATCTCCCACCGGTCCGGGGAGACAACCGACACGTTCATCGCGGACCTCGCCGTCGGCACCGGCTGCGGGCAGATCAAGACCGGAGCACCAGCGCGCGGTGAGCGGGTGGCCAAGTACAACCGGCTAGCCGAGATCGCCGCGGCCACGCCCAGGCTGCCCTACGGGCTGGCAAAGACCTGATCCGCGGAGCATCGCGCCCGTATCTGGTGCCGTGCCGGCGATCTCCATGGCCCGGGCCCCAGGACTGGCGCATCGGCCGTCTGGGCGACCTGGCGACCCGCCGGCGGTGGCCCGTGTTGCCCGCCTGGTGACGCGGCAGTCTTGGGAACGGCCGCTGCCCCGGGGTATTGTTTCAGGCAACGGCGGAGGGGCTCGCCGTCCAAATCGCGGGCATGCCGCCAACGGTCCCTGCCATATGGCGGAGGCTGACGCGTGCGCGATGAAGGCACTGCTGCCCGTGCGGGGTGCCCACATGCACGCGGTGTTTGGCGGCGACCCGGTCGGAACACCGGCGGCTCAGCAGACCTGCCCGCTGCGGAATGCGGCCGGGCGGCCGACCTGCCGGGCGCGGCACTGCCGGAGCGGGTTACCCATCTGTATACCTGCCGGGGACTGTCCACCTACGAGATCGCAGCGGTTGTGGGCATCAGCCGGCAGCGAGTTGGCCGGGTGCTGCGCGCGGCGGGCGTTCCTGTCAAGCCGCGCGGTGCAGGGCGGCGACGCCGGGCTGCCCGCCCGGACCTTGACCAGCTCATGGCCGATCTGTACCTGCGGTTTGGGCTGGACTCGATCCGGATCGCCGAGCTGCTGGGCGTTCCCGGGCGTACCGTGCGGCAGCGGCTGCGCTCGCTGGGCGTGCCGATGCGCAGCCGCGGCGGATTCAGCCGGGAGGACCGGCTCTCGGTCCCGGCGGAGGCCATTGCCACGTTGTATGTGCGTTCCGGTCTTTCCGCGCGGCAGGTAGGCGAGATCTTCGGTGTGTCGCACCGGATCGTGCTGCGCACCGCGCACGACCTGGGACTGCCGGTGCGCGTCGGCGGGCCACCTGCGCGCAGCGGGCCGGAGGAGATTGAGCTGGTAGAGGCCCTCTATGCCGACCCGGCCGTCCGGCATACGCTGCGGCGCCACGGCGTGCCCGAAGTTCCGCCCGGCGGCCCGATCTGGCAGCGGTTCCCGGTTGCGTTGCAAGTCACTCCCGAACTCGCCGAGGAACTCTACGTCTCATGCGGACTCGGGCTACACCACATCGAGCTGCTGACCGGCCAGGCCGCTGCGACCGTCGGCCGGGAACTCGTCAACAGCGGCGTCGAGCTCAGGCACGCGGGCGGACGATCACCGTTTCTCCGCCGGTGGCGCATGGGGGCAGCAAGCACCGGGCAGCAAGCACGGCTGCGGGCATGAGCCACCGGCTGGCCGGCGCATGACGGGCAGACCTGGCCTGGTGACCGGCGACGGCCCGCGCCCTGACTATGCCCGGCCGGGACCCGTCCAGGCCAGAACGCGGGCGGGGCTTTCCGCGTTTCTCGCTCGGCGTGCGCCGGGTGGCGGCGGTTCATCGGCACTATTCTGGTCTCAGTGCGGCGGAGGGGCTCGCCGCATGGACGGTCGTGAGCGTCTCACGGCCGGCGTGATTGCGGTCCTGCCGCCAACGGTCCCTGCCCGGCGTGTCACCTGACGCGGGTAGGAGGACGGCGCGGTTGCTGGATGACGGGGGCCTGCTAGCCAGGGCGCTTGGTGAGCTGGCCACGCTCGGCACGGAACGCGACAGGCAGCAGGCCGCGGCGCTGCGCGACCGGCTGGACGCGGCGCGGCTGCGGGTGCTGGTCGTCGGTGAGGCCAAGCGCGGCAAGAGCACGCTGGTGAACGCGCTGCTTGGCCGCGAGGTGCTGCCGACGGGGGTGACGCCGCTCACCGCGGTCGCGACGACGGTGCGGTATGGCGACGATCCGCAGGTGGATGCCCGGTTCCTCGACGGGCACGAGGAAAAACACCCGCTGGACGCGCTCGGGGAGCTGGTGACCGAGCGCGGTAACCCGGGGAACCGCCGCGGCATCGCCAGCGTGACCGCGTGGGTGGATGCTCTGGTGCTGGCGGGCGGCGTGGAACTGGTGGACACGCCGGGCACTGGCTCGGTGTTCGAGTGGGATACCGCGGCCGCCCATAAGGCGCTGGAGACGATGGACGCCGCGGTGTTCGTGCTGACCGCTGACCCGCCGGTCTCGGCGGCCGAGCGTGAGCTGCTTGGCCGGGTCGCGCAATTGTCGGTGACGACGTTCGTGGTGCTGAACAAGGCCGATCACCTGGACGAGACGGGGCTGGCTGAGGCGGCGGATTTCACCCGGCGGGTGCTTGGTGAAGCAGCAGCCAGCCATACGGGTACCGATGGCGGCCACGCCGGGGCCGGGGCCGCCTGCCCAGGCGGTGCGGATCTGCCCGGGAGGGCGGGCCTTCCGGGCCGGGTGTACCCGATGTCGGCTCGCGCAGCGATCGACGGCGGAGATCCCGGGTTCGCCCGGTTCGCGGCTGATTTCAGCAATTATCTGCAGAGCAGGCGGATCGCGGACCTGAACCTGTCGGCGATCGCCCAGGCGCGTCGCATCGCCCGTTCCTTGCTGGACGAGGTCGCGCTGACCCGCCGCGCGGCCCAGATGAGTGAGGGCGCCGCGGCCGAGCGGGTTGGGCAGTTCAGCGCCCGGCTGGCCGAGGTGGCCGTGCATAGCCGGGATGCGGCAGTGCTGGTCGGCGCCGAGTCGGCGCGGCTGCTGTTCGCGCTCAACGACTCGGCGGATGAGGCGGCATCCCGGCTCGGCCGTGACGTCGCCGGTCGGCTGGAGGCTGTGCTCGACGGTGAGCTGAGTACTGCGTCCCCGGCTGAGATCGAGCGCGAGGGCCGCGAGCGGCTGGTCGCGCTCACGCTGGAGGCGGTAGACGCCTGGCGCCGGCAGCGGCGCGACGAGATCGAGGACGGGCTGGCCCGCGTGGACGCCCGGCTCGCCGCCGACCTCAAGGTGGAGCTTGACGTGCTGCGCGACTCCGCCGCCGATCTGCTGGGCCTCGACCTGATGGTGCCCGAGCCGGGTGGGCGGGCTCACTGAGGACCGGCGGTTCTTCTATACGACTGGTGAGGATGCCGGGCAGACCGAGCTGCTGGCCGGGGCCATCCGCCGCAAGCTCCCCGGCGGTTGGGGGCGGCGGCGTGCGCGGGAGCACCTGCGCCGCGAGGCCCATGACCTGGTGGGGGCGCAGACCGGCCGGGTGCAGGGCGGACCTGCAATACCGGCTGGCGGAGGCGACGCGGACGCTGGCCCGGGTGGTGGAGCGGCGCTACACGGACGGCACCGAGCGGATGCAGGCCGCGCTGCGGGCCGCCGCGGACCTGCGCGAGTCCTCGGCCGCCGAGGCCGGGCGCAAGGAAGAAGAACTCACCGGCCGGGCGGCGGCGCTGCGTCACGTGCTCGGCTTGCTAGACCAGGCCGCGCGACACTCAGGCATGAAGGAGCAACGTCGATGGAATGCCGCAAAGGCGCTGCTGGACGCCGCACCGGCTCTGGACATCAATGCCATGCTCCGCCAAGCCGGCGTTGGACCAGGCCGGCATCCTGTCCTCCTCGGCCACGATGCGCCTGCCCTGCCCAGTCCTCCGGCCAAGCCGCCCGTGCAGGCACGGCGCCCACCCGCACGGCCCCCACGCCCGGGCCGGCGCAGCAGCAACCGGAGCAGCACCTGATGCACATCGAGATCCTGCACGAGCCGGGACTTGAGGTCGGCGGAGCCAAGCGCCACGTCCATCCCTGGTTCGGCATCGCCGCCTACCGGCCCAGCCGACCCCGGGGCTTGACGGCGCACCGACCACCATCCGGCTCGGCCTTGCCGGCGCCCCGACCAGCTTGACCGCACCTGGGGCCGGGCGTCGGCTCCGCGGCGGGGGCGCCGCCGGCGCCCCGGAGCGGGCTGTGTGCCGGTCAGCAGGGAAGTGCAGGGCGGCGAGGTGCGGCAGGATGCGGTCCTCCCGAATGTGGGCGTTCTTCGGCCGGGCCGGTCGGGCCGGTCGGCGCTGGTGTGGCCGTGGCGGCACCGGTAGGCGGGCTTGCCGTTGGACCAGGCTGATTCCATCCGCCGCCCGCAGGTCCCGCAGGCCAGCAGACCGGCCAGCAGGTACCTGCGGTTGCCCGGCGCGGCCGGGGCGGCACGGGGGGCGGGGCCGAGGGCGGCGTTGATGTCCTGGGCCAGTGATTACGTCCACGGTCTGGCCGCCACGCGCTATCACGGCCCGGCAACGGGAAAGGAAGCACACGAGGGCCTCAACCTGTGGATTGGCAGATTCGCTGGTGCGTGCACACGCGCAGCCGGCGACGCGGCATCTTTCGAGCAACGCGTCCAGCAGATCCGGGACAGGTGGCGAGCGCAACTGGGACGTGTCCGCAGCGGATCGGCCACGGACCTGCTCCTCCGTTCGCTGCCGGGAGCACCCGTGCTTACCGTCAACGGCGCCGCAGAGCTGATAAACCGTAGCTTCCCGCAGACCAACGAAGCCATAGCGCGGCTCACCGACGCAGGCGCGCTGTCCCAGATGACTGTCGGCAAGCGGAACCGCGCTTTCGAAGCCAAGGAAATCATCAACGCGTTCACCGATCTGGAACGGCAGCTCGCCAGCCCTGGAGGTGATACCCGCAGTTCTGAGCCGAGCAGGGCGGTACTACCCCGGCGCCCGCACAACTTATCAAGCCTTAAGCACTAACCCTTAACAAGGATCTTGCTTGTTAAGGGTTCCCCCCTGGTCGGCCTCAGAAGAGAGGCATGTCGCCGGAGGCACCCGCGGAGCGCTCCTCCGACTCGATCATGTCCGCGATCGCGCCCGCGACCTCCCGCGCACGCCCGGAATACTCGCCCCGGCCGCGGTGCGGATGCTGCCGCCGGTCTCGCCGCAACCCGCCGATCAACCGCTTCGCTTCGGCCACCCGCGCATCAGCCACGTACCCATCAACCGCAGATGAAGATGGCCTTGGCTCTGCATGGATCGTGGCGCCTCCCGTGTCCCTAGGCTTGTCTCATGCTGGAGGCCGCCGCCGGGAAGCCAGAACTCACCGGTCAGATCCGCTCATTCCTGGCATGGGCCGGTCCGGGACGCAAGCTCACCCAGACCGGACGCATCGGCCTGGGGGACGCCCGCCATCTCGTGGAACTGCTCGGCACCGGCGAAACGATCGACCCGGAAATCGGCGGCCGGGTCTTCAAGACAAGATCCAGCGAGGATCTCGCTCATCTCAACCGGATCGTGGAGTGGGCGAAGGCCGCGCGCCTGGTACGGGTCAGCGGCACCAAACTGATGGCGGTCAAGAAGAACGCCGCGCTCGCGGAAAGACCGCTCGACCTGGTCCTGGCCCTGCTGGAGGCCTATCCTCGGCTCGGCAAGCCGCTGTTTCGGCGGAACACCTGGCGCCAGTCCCTCGTCGGCGACGAGTTCACCGACATCAGCCGGGAGCTGACCACCGCGCTGCTCCGCAGCGCTGGGTCCTGCCCGCTCGACAAACTCAGCGGCATCGCCTACGACGCGATCGAGGTCCGGTACATGCTGACCGGCCTCACCGTGCTCCAGCGCGACTCGCTGCGGCGCACCATCGCGGTAGACATCACGATCGCGGTGGCCGCTCTCCACGTTCTCGGTGTCGTCGTCCTCGACCGCGAGGCCGATTCCGCCGGACTCACCGATCTGGGCCGGTATGCGATCCGCCGTATCCGCGGCATGGCACAGCCAGGCGATCCAGTGCTCCAGGTGCGGATTACGCTCGCCGCCGTGGACGGCCCGCCGGTGTGGCGGCAGGTAGTGATCCCCGCTAGCTACACCCTCGACCGGGTCCATGGCGTCATCCAGGCCGCGATGGGGTGGCAGAACTATCACCTGCACATGTTCAGGATCGCCGGCCGGGGATACGGCCCCGCGTACACCGACAATGAGCTCGGGACGCTCGACGAGAAGCAGTTCCGGATCGGTGACCTGGCGAAGACGGGGGACCTGGCCGGTTACGAGTACGACTTCGGCGACGGCTGGGAACACGAGCTTGCCGTCGAGGCCAGCGCCACGGCAGATGCGGCCGCGGTGTACCCGGAGTGCACCGGCGGCGAGGGCGCGTGCCCGCCCGAGGACTGCGGCGGCCCCGGCGGATTCGCCGACCTCAAGGAGCTGCTCGCCGGGCCGCCGAGCCCGGAACGCGAGGAGATGCGCGCATGGGCCGGCGAAGAATACGACCCCGCGCACTTTGACCTCGCCGCTGCCAATGCAGCAGCAGGATCAGTCTGAGGAAACTGGCCCGCCCTGATACGCCTGCGCGAGCTGAGCCTGAACCGCCGCGCGTTCGGCATGCATTTCCCTGGCCCGCGGCGGCAGGTCGGCGCCAACTTCCTCCGCGAACTCGGCAAACTGCTGGCTCCCCGGGAGTCTCCCCAGGCACATCATGATCAGTGTGCGCGCCGCACCGATATCTCCGCGTCGCCGCGCGGCCCGCGCCCGCATGAACTCAGCGTCAGGGCCCTCGAACGCCGGATGGTTCGCCAGCCGCTCCGCGCGTTCCGCATCGATGTGGCCGGACAGCAGCTCATTCCAGCGCGCGAGATTCCTCGTCCGCTCGCTCCGTTTCCATTCTGAGCCAGAGGAGGTCATCGCCTTGCCCGCCCGGCGGCCCGCCAGCGGCCGTTCGGCGGATGCGATCCGGTCCAGCTCGGCAAGATACGCATCAGCGAACCCCATCCACATATCCGGCGTGGTCAGCATCGGCGCGAGCACGCGAGCCAGCGCGATCTCCCGCTCGGCAACCTGGCCGGCTCCGGTGCCGTTACTCCAGCCGTACGCTGACTCCCACCGGACCAGCTGCGCTGCGGCGCATTCCGCGAAGCGGGCGAAGCCGTGCTCCGCGAGTACCGTCTCCCACAGCGCCGAGACAGCATGGGAAAGCACGAACTTCGCCGCCTCCAGCGGATCCTCGGACCGGAAACTACCCTCGGCGTGCCGGGCGAGGTCGATCATCAGCTCCATGGCCCGCTCGCCCGGGGCGGTGTCCTCAGCGTGCAGCGCCAGCTGAGCATCTGTGGCGAGCTGCCGGAACGTCACCCGCCATTTCGTCCGCTCGGTACGCGATACCCGGCGGTCACCGGCGATGTACGCGCCTGACCTGGTCAGCTCGACGAACTGGGAGACTTCCGCGAGCACGAGCGCCGGATCCGGCGGTGTGGCGGCATCGTGCTTGCGCCGCTCCCGCTCCGGCGGGTCCAGTTCTCCCTCGATCCGCTCCCGCGCCGCCGCCGTGCCGCGCCAGTACAGGTTCCAGAGGATCTTGCCGCGATGTTGAGCGTCCAGCGGCGCGAGCTTGGCGAAGAACTCTTCCCGGCTCATCCGATTCTGCGCCATGGCACCCGATCGTAGCGACCGGCGCCGGCGTTCCCCGCGGAAGCACGATACAGAAGGCCAGCGCACTGTTACCAGATAGGCGCGCACGCGCAGGGTGTCAAGCGACGCAGCCACCAGCAGAGCACATAGCGACGACTACGTATGTGGCCTGTCGTCAATGACAGTCACCGAGCGTGTACGTCCTATGTGACCGCCGATGCGTGGGCCATGCCAGCAGGCACCTCGTCCGGCCAACGGGCGGCCGTTACTGCGTTGACAACGTCTCTGTGGCAGCGGCGAGCGGCCCGGCCCGGCCCGGTCACCAGGCGCCCCCCACCGCTCGCTACGCCCGAACTGCCGGGCACCTCCGACCCAGCCGGCAGCGACCCATCCGGCCGCCGGTTAGCCAACGCCCACTGCCACGCCCGCCGCTGCAGCAACCTGCCCCATCCCCGGCAGCCGCAAGCACAGCCACAGCTTCCGGCCCGGCAGCAGCAGATATCGAGACGGGGAAAGCGTCGTCCCGCGGCAGGCCGTCCTCCTGCGGGGCAGCGATGAGTTCCTCGGCGAGTTCTTCCCCGGCGCTGAGGACCAGGCCGCCATCGCGGCGTCGAAGCCCTCGGCGGCCGACTGGAGATCATCGCCGACTTCGGTGACGAGAGGCTCGCCTTCACTGAGCCCGGCACCGAAGCAGCCTGACCCGCCCGCATCACACGGCCCGGCCAATCCCGCGGCAGGGCCGGACGGCCTGCCGTATCTGGCGCCACCTGGGCAGAAGTGCTGACGGCACGCGAGGACGGCGGCCTGGCCCGTATGGCAATGGCTGGCCATATCCGAACGCATGCATTCTGCCAATTTAATTACGCGTCCGCGCCTCTCCCCATGCCGCGGAACCGGCTTGACATGCACGGGCATCAGCCCGCTATCCTGGCCGCATGATTTCCCCGATCGGGGGAGATTTCCCGTGTTTGCGTGTTCAAGTCCCCCTCGGACACAAAGTTTCCCCATGACTTGCAGAATCCGGGCATAGCGGGACGTCACCCGGGCCCGGTCTCCAGCCGCGGCGGGTGCCCAGGTCCTGGACTGTGATGAAGTCGGCTTCGCTGACGATCGCGGGATGGGCAGGGCGGGCGGAAATGACCCAGCCCTCGGGCAGATTCCACCGCTGTACCGGCCGGTGCCCCAGCCCGGTGTTCGCCGGGTCAACCAGGTCGCTGTCGGTGCGCTGCCGGTTCCACACCTGCCGGCCGGTGTAGCGGGGGTTGCCCAGGATCGCGCGGACCGTGTGCAGCGTCCACGCCTTGCCACTGCGGTGCGGGTTGCGGCCCGGGTCGGCAGCGGATGGGCACGGGATCGCGGCGTCGTTGAGGGCGCGTGCGATCCGGGCCATGCTGTGCCCGGCCAGGCGCTGGGCGAAGATCCACGCTACCGTCGGCGCGGTCTGCAGGTCAGGCTCCAGCCGGTGTGCCCGCCGGCCCCACGCGGCATGGGCCTTGTTCGGGTGCGGTCCGGCGTCAGCTAGCCGGTACCCGCACGGCGGCCGGCCGCCCAGGTACCGTCCCTGCTCCCTTGTCTGGGCCGCCATCGCGGCGCGCACCCGATCTTCGTCCGGGTGATCTCCCGCTTGGACTGCAGGCCGAGCGCCATCATCGTCTGCTCGTGCTCCTCAGCGCCAAAGTCGATCCGGCCACCGACCTCAGGTGCCCACAGCTGGACGCCGTAGTGCTCGAACAAAGGGGCCATCGACGCGTACTGGCCCCCGTAGAAGGCCCGCTCATACTCCCCCACCACAACCGCGTCCCACCCGCTGCCTGGGTCAGCGAGCTGGGCAACGAGGGCGGCGGCCTGCGGGCGGCGCACCCAGGCCAGCATCCGGCTCTGGCCGACGTCGAAGAACTCGGCCACGACCTGCCCGTGCCCGGCCACCAGCGCCCCGGCCTGGTCCCGCTGCCGCGCCCGCGAGGTCACCGGGTCCTGGTAGTCCTCGGTGGATACCCGCCCGTAGAACGCGAACCGCAGGCAGCCGCTGCCCGGCACCATCACCTGGCGGTGCCCCGTGCGCTCCGCCCATTCCAGCAGCCCGTCCCCGCCCGGTCTCTGGCCGACGGCCAGCCCGGCAAACTTTGCTGCCACGACGACAGCCCCCTCCTCGCCCGGGCCCCGGGCACGTCCATGTATCGAAGACCTCATCTGTCCCGGTAACAGCACCCGAAACATGGCGTTCCCAGCTCAGTCCTCCGTCGCCTTCCGGCCGAGCGCCCCTCCCTGAACAGCGACGCAGCGCGGCGAACACGCCGTCGCCCATTCGTGACTGACCGGCGACCAGCCTGGTAGATGGCTAGGACACGCCTGCGCCGGGCTGGTTCCACGGGGCTGGATCAGCACGCCTGAGGGGCGGCGGGCCTGACGGCCTGGATGATCGCGGAGCGCAGGCCTGGCCCGGCGTCCTGGGTGGCGGCAATGCTGATGCTGGTGAACCCGCTGGCCAGCAGCAGGCCGTGGTACTCGCCAGCGGTGAGGGTCCCGGTCGTGCATCCAGTCATCTGCTCTACCTCAGCCCGGCGGGCCGAGTCGAGCCCGTCGTCGGCGATGATGTCGCTGATCCCGAGTCTGCCGCCTGGGCGGAGCACGCGGAACGCGGCAGCAAGCGCGCGGGGCTTGTCGGCTGACAGGTTGATCACGCAGTTGGAGATGACGACGTCAACGTGGGCGTCGGGGAGCGGGATGTCCTCGATGTGGCCGTGCAGGAACTCGGCGTTGGTGACTCCGGCTTGAGCGGCGTTCTCGCGGGCCAGGGCGAGCATGTCCGGTGCGGCGTCCAAGCCGTAGGCTTTCCCGCCTGGCGCGACGCGGCGGGCGGACAGAAGCACATCGATGCCGCCGCCGGAGCCGAGGTCCAGCACGGTCTCCCCCGGATGCAGTTCGGCGACGGCGACGGGGTTGCCGCAGCCGAGGCTGGCCCGCACCGCGCCGCCGGGCAGGTCGCTGGTGTCGTCGTACCCGGCTGCACCGAAGCGGCCGGCGGCGAACGGGCCGGGGTCGCAGTCAGTGACTGGCTGCCCGGCACGTGCGGCCCGGGCGAGGCCGGAGTAGCGGGCGGTGACGGCCGCCCGGATCTGCCCGAGATCAGGGGGGTGGCTGGCTGGTTCCATGGGTGTCCTCCAGGCAGGCAGGTCAGCGGGCGGCGGGCGGGACGGGTGAGGGCTTTCCCATGACCAGGTCCGCGGCGGTGGGGAAACACTCCACGCAGTTCTCGTTGATCCGGTAGAGGCGGGCGGTGCCGCGGTCCTCGGCGATCACGAACCCGACCGCGGCGAGCTGCCTCAGGTGGGCGGACACCGTGGACTGGCCCACCGGGACAGCCGCGACGATCTGCCCGACGGTCATCGGCTCGCCGCAGCGGGCGAGCAGCGAGACGACCTGTACCCGGGTCCCGTCGGCCAGCGCCTTGAACCAGGTGGCGTAGGTGTCAGCGTCCGCCCGGCCGAGCGGTTTCACATTCTCCATCGTTCATCGACGATAGACGATGAAGCTGTTCAGGGTAACAGGAGAGCGATGCCGGCCAGAATTGCCTGGCCGCAGGCACCCTGGCCGTGGGGACCGCAATCGAGCGTGCGCAACCGGCCCGTGCACCGTGGGTTACCCGGCCTGGCTGCCAGGTACGGCACACCGTGCTTGCCTGCGCCCGGTTTACCGCGGCGGGCCGCCGATCAGGGCGCCGAGGCTGGCCAGCGCTCCGGTCCGGGCCCGGTAGTAGACCCATACGCCGCGCTTCTGGCGGTCCAGCAGGCCGCTTTCGTGCAGGACCTTGAGGTGGTGGCTGATCGTGGGCTGGGAAAGGTCGAACGCGCCGGCCAGGTCACACACGCATGCTTCGCCGCCTGGGTGCGACGCCACCAGGGACATCAGCCGCAGCCGTACCGGATCGGCGAGCGCTTTCAGCAGCGGCGCGACCTGCTCGGCCTGCTGTGAGGATAGCGGCACCTGCGACAGCGGCGCGCAGCACGCCACCGGGCCGGCCTGCCCGGAGGGCAGAGCGACCTGCGGTACCGGATCGCAGCACGCTGCCGTCTCGGCCCGGCTGAGCACCACAAGAGACTTCGGCATACATCTATATTGACAGACTCCGATGTCTTGTGGCAAGCTCGGCAGCGGAACAAGATATAGACAGTTATCGAAGTCTTGAATCAGGAGGTTCTCATGTCCCGTGTCCAGCTCGCCCTCAACGTCAGCAACCTCGACGAGGCCGTCGCCTTTTACAGCAAGCTGTTCAGCGCCGAGCCGGTTAAGCTGCGGCCTGGCTACGCCAACTTCGCCATCGCCGAGCCGCCGCTCAAGCTCGTCCTGCTGGAGAACCCCGGCCACGGCGGCAGCCTCAACCACCTCGGCGTCGAGGTTCCCGACATCGGCACGGTCGACGCCGAGCAGACACGGCTCGCCGCGGCCGGGCTTGCCTCAGTGGATGAACGCGATACCACCTGCTGCTACGCCAGGCAGGACAAGTTCTGGGTCCAGGGCGCGCCCGACGGCGAGCACTGGGAGATCTACACCGTCCTGGCCGACAGCCAGACCTTCTACGACCACGACGGCCCCCAGTGCTGCGGCGCCGGCGCCCACGCATCGGGCGAGCAGGCCGCCTCGGCCGCCAGCTGCTGCTAGATAGGTACGCGGCATCCGCCGCCGCGTACCGCATGCGGGCCCCGGCGCGGCCGGCGCTGCCGATCGGCCCTCTGGCGGTCACCGTCAGCACCGCACATCTGGCTGGCTGCGGGACCGCGGCTGATCAACGCTGCACTCTTCTCATCTGGTATCAAGGAGCCATCGTGACCGCTAGTCAATCTGCTCCTGCCCGGCCGGACGCCGCGAGGCTCGCCGAGTTGCGCGGCCTGTTCCCCGGTCTCGCCGACGGGTGGGCCCGCCTGGACGGTCCCGGCGGGTCGCAGACGCCGGCACCTGTCCTGGAGGCGATGACGGGCTACCTGCGCAGCCATAACGCCAACCTGGGCGGCGCGTTCCCGCACAGCACCGCCACCGGCCAGCTGGTCACCGGCGCCCGGAGCCGCCTCGCGGCCTTTCTCGGCGCCGGAACCGAGGACGTCGGGTTCGGGCTTAACGCCACCATGCTGAACTCTCACCTTGCAGGCCAGGCCACCCACGGGATGCGGGCCGGTGAGGAGATCATCGTGACCGCCCTGGACCACGACGCGAACATCACTCCCTGGCTGGACGCCGCCGCCGACCATGACCTGGTGATCCGCAACATCGGAGTGGGCGCGGACACCCGGCTGGACATGGATGCCCTCGCCAGCGCGATAGGCCCCCGCACCCGGATCGTGGCGTTCCCGTGGGCATGCAACGCCACCGGCACACACGTTGACGTTCGTGCGGTGACCGAACTCGCGCACGTAGCCGGCGCTATCGCCTGGGCCGACGCTACCCACTATCTCCCGCATGGGCCGGTGAACGTCGCGGACACCGGGGTGGACGTGCTCATCGGCTCGGCCTACAAGTTCTTCGGCCCGCACTTGGGCATCTACTACGCGCGCAGGGAAACGGCGCGCACCTGGCGCCCTCCCGAAGCCGGCACACTGCCGTTCGAATCACTCGCCGGCCTCACCGCCGCACTCGACTACATCACTGGTACCGGATGGGAGTTCATCGAAAGAACCGAGCGGGCACTCGGCGAACGGTTCCTGAGCGGGCTCCCCAGCCCGTGGCGGCTCCACGGACTGCCCGGCATGCACGACCGGACCGCCACCTTCGCGCTCACCCTGCCCGGCCACGACCCCCGCACCCTCGCCGGAATCCTCGCCGGCCACCACATCGCCGTTACCGCCGGCGACTTCCACGCACCTGCCATCATGAGCGCCCTCAACCTCAAAGACGGCGCCCTCCGCATCGGAATCCTGCACTACAACACCGAAGCCGAAATCGACCAGACCCTGGAAATCCTCACCACCCTCGCAGCCCAGTAGCGCACCGGGCGGTGCAGGCACCAGCACGAGCCCGCCGATCACGTCGTGCAGCAGACCGGAGGTAACCCACGTGCGCCGTCGCGACTACCCGGGTGGCGCATGGTCTGGACCCCTCGCGACCACCGAGACCATCTCCTACGGCGTGCTCAACTACTCCTTCGCCGCGTTCTTGCTTGTGCTTTGGCCCGGGCGGCTGCTGCGCCCGGCACGGGCGCGAACGCTGCGCGTAACATTGACTGATGGCTGACCTCCGGCATTGTGAGCAGTGCGGCGCTGTGTTCGCGCCGCGCCGCGAGCATGCCCGGTTCTGCTCTGGTCGCTGCCGGGTCGCGTGGAACCGCGAAGAGCTGGGTGATCCGGCGGCCGGGCCGAGCGCGCTGCAGTGGTCCGTCACTGCAATGAATGACACGGCAGAACGGCTTCCCCGGATGACGGCATGCGACCGGCCGGGAGCACTGGCCATGATCAGCGAGATCGTCTGGCAGGTCACGATCGTCGACGCCACGCTGGTGCGCTATCACCCGGACGTGTACGACGGCGTCATGGCGAGGCACCCTCCGGCGGAGCGCCGGCGCATCGAGGGAACCCTGGCCGGGCTGCGCTTTGTCCGGAACCGGATGCGTCATGAAGCCGGTCATGCTGACTTCATCGGCTCGCCGGCAGGTCGTTCCGGTCCCGACGGCGGCCCGATCACGTCCTGGGCCTGGAAACCTGTGCCGGAGCCGACGCCGGCGTCGGTGCCGCCGCGCGGGCGGGCGTGGGAGAGGACGCGGTATCAGGCCTACCAGGCTTACCTGGCGGACCGCACCCTCGGGGAAATCTTCGGGCGGGCCACGGCATTCCTCAATCTGGCCGCCTCGCGCGCACCCCCGGTCACAGATATCAGGGCGCCTGCCGCCCGCTGACCGTTGCCCTGGCCGCTGTTATGCCCGCATCGGGGGCTGTCTCTTCCAGGCTGCGCCCGGCTGGCTCGGGGAGCACCAAGGTGAGCGCCAGCCCGGCCACGGATATCCCGGCTGTGAGCAAGAGCGTGCCACGCAGGCCCAGAGAGGCCTGGAGCAGAGGGAACAGGAATACCCCGGTGAAGGCGCCGAGCTTGCCGATGCCGGCCGAGATCCCGTGCCCGGTCGCGCGCATGGCTACCGGGTACAGCTCGCTGGGCATGACAAACGTGGTCATGTTCGGCCCGAACTCGGTGAAGAAGTAGCTGAGCCCGTACACCAGCAGGAACGGGGCGACCGTCGTGGTCATGCCGGGGACCGCCGCGATGGTCAGGAAGCAGGCCGCCATCATCGCGAACCCGGTCAGCTGCACCCGCCGGTGCCCGATCCGGTCCAGCCAGGCGATCGCCAGGACATAGCCCGGCACTGCCGCCACCGCGAAGATGGCCAGCTGGAGGGCGATCCTGGTCATGGCCGAGGCGCCGGGCGAGATGAGGCTGAGGATCTGCGGCGTGGAGATCGTGTTCCCGTAGTAGGCGTAGTCGAGCAGGAACCAGGTGCCGGCCGTCCCGGCCAGCATGATCAGGTACCGGCGGCTGGTGAGGAAGGCCCGCAGCCCCATCCCCGGGCGCGGCCCGCCGGGTTCGCTGCCGCGGACCTGCCCGCGGGCGAGGCGGGATGCCTGGGCCGCCATGTCCTCCGCCTGTCGCTGTACCTGGGCCCGGTAGCGCGGGGATTCCGGTATGCGGCTGCGGAGGTAGACCACGGCTGCGGCGGGAACCGCGCCGAGCCCCAGCATCACCCGCCACGCCGTGCCGTCGCCGACGTCGGCGCCGAGCAGCGCCAGCGCGATGAGCGGCCCGACGATCAGCCCGAGCGCCTGGGCGCCGAACACCATGCCGACCAGCTTGCCGCGGTCCTTGCGGTTGGCGTACTCGCTCATCATCACCGCGCTGACCGGGTAGTCGCCGCCGACGCCGAACCCGAGCACGAAGCGGAACGCGATCAGCACCCAGAACGAGGGGGACAACGCCGACCCCAGCGCGCCCACGACCATAATCACCGCGACAAGCCAGTACACGCGCTTGCGGCCGACCACGTCGGCGAACCGCCCAAACACCAGCGCACCGAGGAACGCCGCCGCCAGCATCGTGCTGTTGAGCAGCGCGAGCCGACCCGAGCTCAGGTGCCACTGCGCGGTGATGAGGATCGAGGCGATCCCGATCACGAACAGGTCATAGGCGTCGGTGAAGAACCCCGCCCCCGACGCCAGGACCGTGCGCAGGTGGAACCTGCTCAGCGCGGCCTCATCCAGCGCCGCGACTACATCCCCGGACCGGGTCTCCGCCACGATAATCCCGTCTTCGCGCAGCGTGGCCCGCGGCATTATTCCTTCGATGGTGGCAAACTATCCAGCTCCGGCGACGTATCACCGACGTAAGAATGAACGCACGGTGAACTCGTGATGATCAGTTCGCGAACTAACCGCCCGGGCTGCCGGTACGGCAGCGCAATCCGCGGGCCGGGGACCGACCTGGGGCGACCCGCCTTCGAGGGATAGCGCGCTGCGCCCGTCTCCAACGAGCGGCACGCCGGTAACAGGTCGGCCGGGCACCCTGAATGAGATGATCTTCACTGGCGGTGACGAGCCTTCGGAGAACTGCAGCCGGACCCCGTAGGATAACTCCCCGGCCTCACCCGGGCCCGCGAACGTCAGCCATGCGTAGCCGACGCGGCGCCGGACACCGTTCGCGCCTTCGCGCATCAGCGCGGTCCAGGCCGTCTGCCGTGCTTTCCCGGCGCCCAGCAGCCGGGAGTTAAGGTCCAGCAAGTATGGCCAGAGGGCTTCCAGTGCGGTCGTCTTGCCGGTGCCGTTCGGCCCGCGCATCAGGAGCCGGCCGCTGTTCGCGTCCATCAGCAGGTCGCCGAACCGCCACACGTTCGACAATCCCGCAGCTACGAGCCGCCAGCGGCGGCCGAACCTGTCCGCCGACGCCGGCGTCGGCTCGCCTTCCCCAGGCAGCGATTGCAATGGCATGAGCGGTGCGTCGAGGCTCACGAGACCTCCTGGGTGTCTGCAGCCTTGGAAGGCGGGCTGCTTGCGGCGCGCGTCAGCTGTTCCCCGTCGTCTTGCCTCCCGTGTCGCTGCCGCGACGAGGCCGCGGCCGGCCAGCGGGCGCTGGCTGGGGAGAACCACCACGCGGACGCGTCATCTGCCGCGCCGCGGACGACGTCGAGCCGGGTGAGCAGTGCCTGCACCTCGGCAAGCAATTCGGCGGGACTCTCGACGAGGTCGGTGCGCCAACCGCCCCGGCCTCCACCGAACTGGCGGGCAAGCTCTGCAAGGTGAGCCTGCACCTCCGTCCTGGCCATGCCGAGCCAGCCGGACCTGTCCTCGTCGGCGATACCACTGGTCTGCGCGCAGCCGCACAGCAGCAGCGCCGCATGGGGCACTGTGCCCGGCGACGGGAAAGGCACCGGGCCGAGCTCACGGTCGTACCGGAATGCGTCGCCTGGCACGACGAACGCGGCGCCTTCACTGCGGCGTTCCAGGTGCAGCCCGAACGTTTTCGCGAGCTGCTCACCATCGTCACCCCGGACCCGCCGGCGCATCCAGTCCGCCTCAGCCTCGTCCAGGTCGGCGGTGTGCACGAGCGTGTCATCGACCAGGCGGCGGCGCATGCGCCGGCCGGTGTCTGGCTCGGCCTCTACCTGGCGAAGCCAGCCGCACGGATCGGCGGCCACGTCGGCTGCGCCGAAGTTCGCGATGACATGCAGCAGGCGAGTGTGGTGGACCGCTAACAGTACCGGGGCTCATCATCGCGCAGGAAACTCTGCGCGTCGCCGTCAACCTGCTCGACGACACCGCGGTCGTCGAGCAGCTTGAGCGCCTGCACGATCGCCCGGCGTTCGGCGATGTCACCGGTCACGGTGACATCGGCCTCAGCGGCCGCTGTCTTCGCGGCCGCGACGAGCTTGGCGAGTGCGACCGCCGGCGGCATCGCCTCGGCCGCAGCGACCAGAAAGAACCACGTGCATGCCAGCCGCGACGGAGCCAGCGCCGCCCAGGCGTCGCGCCGCACCGGAGGCGACTTCCGGAGCCGGATCAGGTCACGCTCGACCACCAGCGCCCAGCCGAGGCGGCCAAGCGCGCTGATGATCTCGGGAAGGTTCTGCCGTACCTTCGCCATCGCGTCGTCGTCGCGGTCGGCGATGAGCCAGGGCCGGAGCGCGAGAAGCCGCAGCATCTCCGCCGCCTCGACGCCGCCTTCCGGCGACCAGGCCCGTCGCGGACGAGCCGCAGAGGTCAGCAGCGCACGGTCAGGATCTGTCATGCGGCACCGTCCACGACGATCAGCGGCCGCGCCTCACGGTCATCGGCAAGACTGACTGCCAGGTCGGCAACGACCGAGCCCTGCTGATGGAACGCAGGCACGCGACCGGGCAGTATCACCCGCCATGTCGGCGCGCGCAGCGCACCCGTGGAATCCGGAGCGTGGAACAGCGTGCATGCGAGGCCGTCACGGGTCGCGGTGCGCCGCGGACCAGTAGCCCCCGACCTCGCCGCTGCCATCAGCGTGGCCATCGCGAGCCTGGCGGCCGCCTCTGATAGCACCGCATCCGGGGATGCGGCCAGGACCTCGCGCAGCGCTGCCTCATGCTGTTGCCACCGGGACTTGTGCAGGACCTGCTCACAGATCTGTGCTCCTTCTGCATCGGCGATTCGCTGCCTGCCGTGGCACAAGCTGCTCTCGCCCATGCCCAGTTCGAGACGATTCACCCATTCGCCGACGGCAACGGGCGGACCGGCCGCGGGCTGATCCACCTCGTGCTCCGCCGGCGCGGGCTGGCAACGCGCGTACTGCCTCCCATCTCCCTGGTCCTGGCGACCTTGGCCAGTGATTACGTCCACGGTCTGGCCGCCACGCGCTATCACGGCCCGGCAACGGGAAAGGAAGCACACGAGGGCCTCAACCTGTGGATTGGCAGATTCGCTGGTGCGTGCACACGCGCAGCCGGCGACGCGGCATCTTTCGAGCAACGCGTCCAGCAGATCCGGGACAGGTGGCGAGCGCAACTGGGACGTGTCCGCAGCGGATCGGCCACGGACCTGCTCCTCCGTTCGCTGCCGGGAGCACCCGTGCTTACCGTCAACGGCGCCGCAGAGCTGATAAACCGTAGCTTCCCGCAGACCAACGAAGCCATAGCGCGGCTCACCGACGCAGGCGCGCTGTCCCAGGTGACTGTCGGCAAGCGGAACCGCGCTTTCGAAGCCAAGGAAATCATCAACGCGTTCACCGATCTGGAACGGCAGCTCGCCAGCCCTGGAGGTGATACCCGCAGTTCTGAGCCGAGCAGGGCGGTACTACCCCGGCGCCCGCACAACTTATCAAGCCTTAAGCACTAACCCTTAACAAGGATCTTGCTTGTTAAGGGTTCCCCCCTGGTCGGCCTCAGAAGAGAGGCATGTCGCCGGAGGCACCCGCGGAGCGCTCCTCCGGAACGTCCTGGCGTGTAGTCCGGCTTCCTGCCCGGCGAGCTGCTCACGAAGCCCGTCAGCCCAGTAACCCGCAGGATCCTCGGCCAGGCCACGGCGCGCCCATCGCTCCGCGCCGGCGCCCCGCCCTGCGTCGCGGAGCACCGTGACGATCTCGCCGTACTGCCGGGCGCCATGCAGGTTCTCGGCCAGCACCGCGACGTGGGCATCGACGTCACCCGAAAGCGCGGCCAGCTGCTGGCGCAGGAAATTGATGCCGATCGCCGCACACGAGTCCGGATCGCGGCGGTGCGGCGTTCCGTCACGAGCCTGGCGACCTCGTCCAGTCCGGTCTGCCCGAGCGCGTCAGCGAAGTCGGCGAGCTCGATGTCCGGCCAGCCCGGCCCATCGAGCCGCGACGTCACCAGCCAGGCCGCGAGTTGCTTGGGGTCCGGAGGGGCAGCGCGGCAGGCGCGTGCGTACAGGGCGGTCAGCATCCGCAGGTCACCGCCGATGATGCCCGAGGAATCCTCCATGTGCAGCATCGCGGCGGTGACCTGCTCCACCGCACGCCGCGCCAGCGGCACGGCGTCCGCGGCGCCGCCGGACTCGATCATGTCCGCGATTGCGCCCGCGACCTCCCGCGCACGCCCGGAATACTCGCCCCGGCCACGGTACGGATGCTGCCGCCGGTCTCGCCGCAACCCGTCGATCAACCGCTTCACTTCGGCCACCCGCGCATCAGCCACGTAACTCATCCAGCCGCAGATGAAAATAGCCTCGGGCTCTGAACGGGCCGTGGCGCCTCCTGCCCTAGGGTTGTCCCATGCTGGAGGCTGCCGCCGGGAATGTGGAACTCACCAGTCAGATCCGCTCATTCCTGGCATGGGTCGGTCCGGGACGCAAGCTCACCCAGACCGGCCGCATCGGCCTAGCGGACGCCCGCCATCTCGTGGAGCTACTCGGTACCGGCGACACGATCGACCCGGAAATCGGCGGCCGGGTCTTCAAGACAAGATCCAGCGAGGATCTCGCTCATCTCAACCGGATCGTGGAGTGGGCGAAGGCCGCGCGGTCTCGATCACGGCCTTGGTCAGCTGCTTGAGCAGCCCGTCCGGCCCGGTCAGGGACAAGCCCTGCTCGCGGGCCAGCCGCACCAGCTCCCTCGCGGCCTCAGCCTCAGCAGTCGGCTCAGCCTTCTTGTTGATCACGTCGTCCAGTGTCGCGGTCATCACGGCACCTCTCCCGCCAGACCATCAAGTCCAGCGTGATCGGGCCGGAAACACCTTTAGATCGGCTCTGTCGCACTTTCGGTGGTGACGTTCTGCGTGGTGCGCCGCTGGTAACGGTCCAGGACGCCCGGGACCTGCTCGCGGAACGTCTGCCTGGGGCACCCCGTGACCGGGCAGCGCATCCGGCGGACCCGCACCTTCACCAGGACCCGGCGGCCATCGGCCGGCACGTCCGCCACCGTCCGCTCCCGGTACTCGTGCACCCGCCCCGTTTCCGTGCCGCATCCTGGGCAGGCCACCGCCCCGTCCCGGGTCCTCGCGCGGACGCAGATCACCTCGCCTGTGTCCTCGACATCCTCGATGACCAGCGCAGACAACCCCGAGAACACAGTCCTCACAAGCCCTATCACGTCAATCACGACTGATCGTGACACATCAGCACAATCGGCTACCACCGAAAGTGCGACAGAGCCTTTAGATCCACAGTCCCCGATCTGAGCGTGGCCGGCGACCAGCGCCCCCGGCCTGGCCGAGGTGCCGTTCGTGCGCGCCCCTGAGCGGTGGGTTTAGGAGGCGCTGGCCGAGTAGTTGTTGATGGTGAAGTTCTCCTGCGCGTTGTTCGTGCCGCTGACCTCCCACCCGTACTGGATGGTCAACAGCGTTGGGCTGGAGAAGTAGCCCTTGGTATTCTCCAGATACTTCAGCAGGTCGAGGACGTTGACCGTGCCCGAGGTCTCGTTTGCGGTGCGGACGAACGAGTAGGTGGGATTGGAGCCGTTGTTGCCTGCGTACAGGGTCCAGGTGTTGCCGTCGAGTGAGACGGTGCCCACGGAGGAGCCCAACGGACCGACGTTGCCGCTCACGTAGGTCCAGGCCATGACCTCGATGCCGGTGCCGTTCAGCCAGATGTCGTAGGCCGACTCCCAGTTACCGCCGCTGGGATTGCTCTCGTTGAAGCTGCTGGTGGCTGAGGAGAGCGAGTTGAGCGCGATGCCGACGCTCTTACTGATGTTCGGGTACGACTTGACGCCCGAGGTGCTCGGTTGGGTGGAGAAGACGCCCCAGTTGGTGGCGGAGTTCACCCACAGCGTCTGGGTGTTGTGGCCGCTGCCCCATTCGTCGTTGTAGATGGTGTAGCCGCCGATCGCGTACTGCGCGTACTGGGCTGAGGACTCGTAGAGATAGCCTGACGAGCTGGACGCCGTCGGGGTGGGCGTCGGGGTGGGTGTAGGGCTCGAGGGCACCGCGCCGGTACAGGTCGTGCCGTTGAGTGTGAATGAGGTCGGGTTGCCCGGGAAGCTGCCGGCGGAATAGGAGCCGCTGAACCCGATGCTGGTGTTGCCGTTCGTGCCCAAGCTGCCGTTGTAGGAGACATTGGCCGCGGTCACGTTCTGGCCGGACTGGCTGTAATTGGCGCTCCAGCCCTGGGATACCGCCTCGTTGCCTGGCAAGGTGAAGGCCAGCGTCCAGTTCGTGATCGGCGAACCCAGGTTCGTGACGGAGATGCTCGCCGTGAAGCCGCCCGGCCACGAGCTGGAGGTGTACGAAATCTGACATCCGCTCGCGGCGGCCGCGGGCTGGGTGAGCGCCAGCGCGGCGATCCCGGTGGTGATGAGCGCCGTGGCGGTCGCGGCGGCCAGCCGCTTTCGCGCGTGAGCAGCCGCGCCGCCACGGCGGACCGCGCGCCCGGTGAGATCCAGCATCGTATGCCCCTTCCTCATGCGCGCTGATTCCTGCGGTACCGCGTATGCGGCGCCAGATCCAGCACGCATTATCGAAGCGCTTCGATTCCGGGCTACCACAGGCATGGTGGGCTGTCCAGACGAAGGGGCCTGATGGGTGCGGCTGATCGGGCGCACTGATAGAGCCGCAGGTCAGCCCTTGATCCAATCGCCTCGACGGAGGGGATCAGGACTGCTGAAATGTAAGCAAGCGCTTCGGCGACAGCCGTTCGACTCAAGGTTCTTGGGTGCCGCTTCAGATTGTGAGCATGTCGCCGGGGCGGCCAAAGTACCAGTGCAGGCCTTCCGGGGGTGCGGGTACACGCCGCGGATGATGCGGATCATCGCGTTGACGAAGATAACGACCGGCTCGGTATCCACGGTGCCCTGGCCGCACCAGGTGATCGGATCGCCGTCCAGGACGATCCAGCCGACGGCCTGCGCCGTGATGCTGCCACGCCGGGCCAAGCGCTGGCGGGCTGTTCACTGAGGACAGTGGCCCATGGAATCCAGGAGCAAGCAGTTCGGGAACTGCTTCTCCCACCTCCTCTCCAAGAAACGATCGCCCCCTGACCGCGCTCATGATCGCGGACGCTGCCCGGTATGTCCGTGCACAGCCGGAAACGGCCGGACTCCCATGGACACAGTCGAGCCCATGAACTCGCAGTCCCACCTGGCTCACGTATTTCCAATACGGCGGCTCGACTCACTGCCTCGTCTCTCTCCCGGCGCGCTCGCCGAGTTCGCCCTCGCGGCAATTCCTCAGCCGCGCGACCCCACGGCGCTGCTGATGCTCGTCCGCTCGAAAGCTCGCCGTCGCCAGCATCACGGTCAGGAGCGCGGCCGGTAGCAGCAGACCGCTCAGCCACTCCATAAATCGACTTTTTCCGTCTCATTCCGCCTTGACACGATGCCTTTCCCGAGTGAGCGTTGGTTTCGGCTATCCGGCAAAGCGGCCGGACAGGGAGGCGGATCATGAGGCGGCTGACTGCCAAACTCTTACCGACGGCGGTGCCCGCCCTGCTCGCTGCGGCTTTCCTGGCGGCTGCCACGCCGCCCCCCGCGGCTGCGGCTGCGCCGGCTGGCACCGGGTTCGCGGCCGCGGCCGCGCCCGACGGTCCTGGCGCTACGTCCTACCTCGACCTGGGCCGCAAAGACTGCCTCGGCACGGCGCGGAATACGACGTCAAAGGTCTGGTATACGGTCGCGGGCGGCGTGCTGTCCGACGTGTACTACCCGACCACCGACAACACCGACGTCAAGACCGTTCAGTACGTCGTGACCAACGGCCGCACGTTCACCGACCTGCAGACGCGGGACATGACCTACACCGCGGCGCCGCTGGACGGCACCGGGATGGCCTGCCAGGTCACAAGCACTGCCAAGAGCGGCGCGTACCGCCTGGTCACCGACTACATAACCGACCCGCTGCGGGACAGCGTGGTCATGCACACGACCTACGTGCCGCTCACGCCGCAGGCCCGCGGTTACCACGTCTACGTCCGCTACAACGCACTCATCAACGGCACGGGCGGCGGTGGCAGCCAGAACGGCGGCGGGGGCTCGGCCACGGTCGACCCGGCCACCACCGCGCTGGTCTCCTATAACACCAGCACCGCCAGCAGTTACGCGCCCCGTGACTACGAGGTCCCGGTCTACGGCACGCTGGCGGCCAACCAGCGCTTCCTCGTGGCCTCCAGCGGATTCGCCGGCGAGCCGAGCGACGGGCTCACCCAGCTTGACAGCAGCCATGCTCTGACCGGCACGTACCAGAACGCGGCCGACGGCAACGTGGTGCAGACCGCCGAGATCAACACCTCCCGCAGCGACCAGTTCACGCTCGCGCTCGGCTACGCGCAGACGCAGGCGCTATCGATCCGGACAGCCCAGCTCAGCGCCGCGACGCCGTTCGCCGCCACCTATGCGAGGTACCGGTCCGGCTGGCTGCGCTACGACGCTGGCCTCCGGCCGCCGCCGGCCCGCTTCGCCGGGGCCAGCGCGGCCACGAGCCGGAAGCTGGCCGCCCAGTACTGGGTGTCGGCCAACGTGATCAAGGCCACCGCCGACAAGGAGTTCCCCGGCGCCATCGTGTCCTCCCTCGCCGACCCATGGGGCCAGGCGACCGCCGCCAACTCCGCCAGCAATGGCCTGGCGGACGTGGACACCAACTACCGGGTGATCTTCGAGCGGGACTTCTACGAGACGTTCACCGGCTTCCTGGCCGACGGAGACCTCACCGAGGCGCGCCAGCAGACGATGTTTATCTTCGACAAGGTGGAACTGCCGGACGGCAGCTTCCCGCGCGACGCCCTCGTCAACGGGACGGTCGCATCAGACAACTACGTCCTGGAACCGGACGAGCAGGCCTTCCCGCTGATCATGGCCTGGCAGTCCGGGCTCGGCGGCGATCACGAGCTGTACGCCGAGCACGTCCGCCCGGCTGCGGACTACCTCGTCGCGCACGGCCCCGTCTATGGTGACGAACGGTGGGAGGACCAGGCCGGGTACTCACCATCGACGATCGCCACCGAGATCGCCGGGCTCGTCGCGGCGGGCCGGATCGCCCAGCTGAACAGTGACCGCGAGCGTGCCGCCCTCTACCTGGCCACCGCGGATTACTACCAGCGCAGCGTGCAGGGCTGGACCGTCACCACCAACGGCCCCTACAGCAGCCAGGCCTACTTCCTGCGGCTGTCGAAGACCGGCGACCCTGACGCCGCCATCGTCTATAACCTCGGCAACGGCAGCATCAGCGCCGACCAGCGCGCTGTCGTCGACGACGGCTTCCTCGAGCTGGCCAGGTTCGGCGAGATCCCCGCCACCGCGCCGGTCATCCGGAACTCGCTGAAGGTCGCCGACTCGGTGCTGGAAACGAACACGCCGAGCGGCCCGGGCTACCACCGGTACGGGACCCGGTATGAAAGCGTCAACGGCACCTACGTCCCGGTCACCGGCAGCAGCGACGGCTACGGGGACTGCTACGCGCCGGACCCGATGCACTGCCCGCTGACCGGCCGTCCCTGGATCCCGTGGTTCACCGGAACGGGCCACGTCTGGCCGCTGCTCAACGGCGAGCGCGGCGAGCAGGACCTGCAGTCCGGCGACCCGTCCGCCGCCTCGCAGCAGCTAGCCGCGATGGCGAACTTGGCGGACGGGGTCGGGATGATTCCGGAACAGGACTGGGAAGACCCAGGCGTCCCCGCGTCACCGTACGGCAGTGACCCGACCACCGCGTCAATAGGGTTCACCAACGGCCAGGGCACCGGCTCGGCCGGCGAGATCACCTGGGCCGAGGCCCAGTATGTGCGCCTCGCCCGCGACATCGCGACCGGTACCCTCATCGATCAGCCGTCCATCGTCTGGAACCGGTACGTGGCCCGCGGCGCGCCCGGCCAAGCGCCGCTGACGATCACGGCCCCCGCCAGCGGCGCAACCGTCACCACGCCCACCATGACCGTGACGGGGACGGCGGCACCGGGCGCGACGGTGGTCGTCGACTCGACGCTGTCACCCGCCGGCGCCACCGCCCCGGGCGGCACAGCTCACGCCGCACCGGTACCCACCAACATCACTGAGGTCACCGCCGGGCGCGACGGCAAGTTCTCGGCGAGCCTGCCGTCCACGGCCGGGATCTGGGTGATCACGGCTGCCACCGTCACTGATGCGGGCGCCACCGACTACGCCCAAGTGACGGTCACTGCGCCGTGACGTAGTCGCCTCGGGCTCGTCTGGGGAACGCGCGCCCGCCCGGCATGCTTACCGGCCCGGCCATTGTCACTGGTGGTTACCCCCTCGCAGAAGTCACGCCGTTCTCCGGCCGTCTCGTGGGCTGATCGTTGGGGATGGTCTGGGCTGGCGGTGCGCCGGGACGGGGACGCCGGCCTGGCCATCGTTCTTCCGGGTCGGCCCGGCCGAGGATCTGGCATGACGTACCCCCTGCCCCGGAGGCAGCCTCACGTCTGCCAGGCCGACAGCACCTGCGGGCATCCGCCGCGCTTCCAGGTGCGGCTGGAGGCCATGGACGGCGCACAGCCGGTCCGCCGGGCCGGCCAACTGGGTGACGGCCAGGCCCACGGCGAGGAGCCGCCCCAGCCCGCTGCGGCCCACTCCGGGCCGGGACGGATAAGACAGGTCGCCAGCGTCCGGAAGAGCTGGATCCTCGCGGGAGGAGGCCTGGCCACAGGAGGCTCCGCCAGCGAGGGCGTCACGTGGCCGCTCACGGGGCGGCCGGGCGCGGGACCACCGCTCGCCACGGCGGCCCTGCTCGCGCTGGCCGGGATCATGTCCGCGATCGCCGCTATGTATGAGGCCCGGCAGAAGACCTCGCGCATGGCGATCAAGTACCACGGCAAGAACACGATCGCCGATGCGGTGGCCGGAACCATCCACGCTACGCACACCATGGCCGGGAACCTGTCCGGAGCTGACGCGATCGAGGAAGCAAAGCGCGGGCGCGCGGCCGCCCTCAAATCGGTCACCGACACGCCGCCGGCAGTCACCACTCTCCTCACACGCCCTCCAGAGGACCCCGGCTGACAGATCGGAGGCCGGCCAGCAGCCAGCCGGGCGTGCTTTGCGTTAACCTTCCGCCTGCCGGGCCAGCACCCGTCTGACCGGCTGGGGAGGACCAAGGCTGGTCGGTGTCAGGAAAGGGCGTACGTATTCCTCCCCGGCTGGCCAGCGCGCTACATGCTGGGCGCTGCTCTGAGCATCATGCCCGATGTAGGTGACATCGTTGATGTCAACGGCGAACAGCGCGAATTCGCCAGGGACAGGCTGCCAGCCGAGGTGAGCCCCGACGGCTGCGGCGTAACGCCGCTGTGTCTCATTGCCAGTCTCAGCCCGCACGGTACCGCGCATCATGATCTCGGCCTGAGGGGAGGGACTGGTCACGATGCTGTGCAGCAGAATCCGTGGGTCCCGGTACAAGTCACGCGCCTTGACGGAGGCGGGCATCATCGACAGCCACAATTCACCGTCCATGATCAAAGGCTCAACACCGCTTATCCGCGCCGTACCGTCGCGCCGCGTCGTGCCGGCCAGCACAACACCCGGCTTGACCAGCTGATCATGCGCGGCGGCGGCGAGCACCTGCTCATGGGCGGCGAACTCAGACCATCGCATGTCTCCTGCATACACCCCGCCGCCGACAATCGATTCAGCGCCAACAGCAGGCACTACCGTGCCCTGTTCGGCGCCGACCCGGACTTCATCGAAGCGGGTCCCTTGTGCGCTGACTGGTCAGAGAGGTCTTAACTGCTTGACGGGCGGGGGCGCCGGCATCAGCATCGCGTTGTGGATTCCACGCAGGCGCACAGGACGGCCGCAGTGAACGGGGACCCGGTTCCGGCAGTACTCTGAAATGCTCATCTAATGCCGCAACGAACGCGCACCTTGCGTTGTCGGCCGCCCGGTTCCAGGTGGCGAGACGGCCCTCGCGTCCCTTGCCTAGGATGACCTGGTGACAAGCCCATGGGCCCGGCAGGCGCTGGCGTGCTGCGGCTGCCATCCGGCCGGCTCGTCAGAGGCCGCGGCCTGCGGCGGGCGCTCCCGCCCGGACTAGCGCCCACCTTCGCCGTCTACCTGCTCAGCAAGCCACCCCCAGCCGTCGCTTGGGAGGCCCGCTGGGTGCGCTGGCCCGACTTCTGGCTGCCCCGCGACCAGGCACACGTGCGGAAAGTCCTGCACGAGGCCTGGGAAGGCGCCTTGACGGAACGCCTGGAGATCGCCTGTTCCGGCGGCCGCGGAAGGACCGGGACGGCGTTGGCCTGCCTCGCCATCATCGATGGGCTACCACCGGACCAGGCCGTTGCTTTCGTCCGGCAGCATTATGACCCGCAGGCCGTCGAGACGCCTTGGCAGAAGCACTACGCCGCCCATTTCCTAACAACGCGGTGAGGGCGGCTGATGACGGGGCGGCTCGCGTCGCTGCCACAGCAGGCGCCCGGCCGGGCGTGGGCCCGGCCCGGCCACTTGGGCGCGAGCATTACGTTCGGCGTGCATCGTGGCTGTCCAGGGCTGCCCCGTTCACCGCCGGTGTAGGACGCCGGGAGGCATGCGCCGCCGCCCCACAGCGCGACGGCCTGCTGATCCACTCCAGCGGCGTACGCATCAGTCAGGGGGTGCTGGCTTTGCGCGCGAGGACAAGCCGGTACCGCGGGCTGCCGTCCTCGCGCCGGCCTAGAGCCGTCAGGGGGACTGTCGTCACGGTGAACCCGGATGCTGTCAGGTCGTTGCGGACCGCGTGCAGCGGGCAGGTGCGGTAGTACATGACGAACGGGGGACGCCACACGGCGTTGCGGACCCGCATGGCCAGGTCGAACCCGAGCAGTGCCCAGTACCAGCGTGAGGTGATGGGCGGCGGCGCACCGACCGGGAAGGCGAAAACCCCGCCCGGCCGCAGCGCGCGGTACACGCCGGCGAACAGCGCGGGCCGTTCGGCGGGCAGGAAGTGGCCGAGCGCCCCGAAGCTGACCGCCAGGTCGAAGGCCCCGGCGAAGGGCAGGGCCCGGACGTCGGCCCGCACCCACCCGGCGTCCGGGTCGCCGCGGCGCGCCTGCGCGAGCATGCCAGCGCTGAAGTCGGCGCCCATGATCGGTCCCTGGCACACGGATCTGAGGACCCGCATGCCCGCGCCGGTGCCGCAGCACACGTCCAGTCCCCGGCCGAACGGGCCGAGCGGCCGCAACGCGCCGGCGGTCGCGTCAAGCACGCCATCGGGGGTGCGGAAAGGCGTGTGGTCGAACTTCGGGGCAAGCAGGTCGTAGCCGCCCTCGACCGAGGACAGCGCCTGCATCGCCAGTTCACGCACAGACGGGCCGTCAGGCGAGAACATCGGGCAAGGGTACTTCCCCGATGCCAGACAGGCCGTCAGCCCCGGGATCACCCACCGCACCGTAGGCAACGGCACAGGTCATCACCACAATCGCGTATTCGAGCCCAACAGGTTACGAGGACGGCTGGGCCGCCTGCAGCAGCACGTGATCCGTGCCGTACCAGCTCGTCCGCCGGTCGAGCCGGCGCTGGCTGCCGAGGTACACGCGCAGACGTCGCCGCTGAGAGGCTTACGCGCAGGTTTCTGCAATATCGTGCAACGCCTTGCTCCGTCTGTTGCGGACTTACAGTTGATCTTTTTCGTAATATCATTGTGTTCTTGCCGAGACGTGTCGTTCGCTGTACCCGTCCTGTTTGACCCCACTTACGTTAACCGACGCCAGCGCTGGCAACTTTCTCAGTACTGCCGAACCTGACCGCGGCAGCCTCCCGACTCGCCGTACGTGCGGAGAGGCTGCATCCTGGCCTGCCGTGCGCGCGGCGCCGTTGGGCGCTACTTCGCGCGCTCAGGCCCAGCACACCGATCGCAAATGCCGAGCTCGGAACCGACGCCCAGCCGTCCCACAGATCCGCCAGCTGCCTGCGACGCCCGGCAGAGAAAGGCACAGCACCCATGCTCCTCCACCACAGGCCAAGAACCCATCATCCATCGGCGGCCAGACGCCGCCATCTGATCGCTGGCGTGGCAGCAGCTACCCTGGCAACTTTCCTGCCGTTAGTCGGGGCAGCGGTTCCGGCATACGCTCAAGCGGGGACGCAGCCCATAGCCGGCTGGATGCGGATGGGCGGCCAGCCAGCCGTCGATGATCGAATCAACAGTACGGCGCAGCGGGAAGAACTCCGGGCTCGCGGTAGCCCCCGCGTCGAGCAGGAGAGCCCGGGAGGATCCGAAGAGGAGGAACATGAACGGCGCCTCGTAGCTGACCGCCATGTTCTGGCGCAGGATATACGTGTGCTCGTCGCAGGCGTGGACCTGGATGTCGGGATCGGTGTTGTACTTGGCGGCTTCTGACCCGTTAATCCACGCGACGCCCAGGTCCAGAACGGCGGCACCGTCGGAAAACCGATCGCACCCGGCATTGTCATGCAGGCTCCAGCGTGCGTGGTCTTAGCGACCGGCGCTCGGGCTCCCGGGTACCGGACGTCCAACGGAGTTCCTGTGGTTCGGCGACGTTGGCGGACGCTGTTCCAGCAGGAACTCCGTTGCCGTCCCAGTGGCTTGACAGCCCCACCCGGACCCTGGCGAACGGCCATAGGGCTGGCCACGCCGGCTGCGATAGCCGGCGCTGCCCCGAGGTTACCCAGTACTACAGGAGACCGAAGGCCATGTCCATTGGCCGTTGGGCGTGATCGTCACTCCCCAGTTATTGCCGCTGCCGTTGGGTTTGGCGGTCATCACGAACTCGCTGGGCCAGCTGGCGTTGATGTTCCAGGTGGAAGCGACCACCGCGGGGGACACGAGGTCCATCGTCACGGTCCAAGTGTTGGAGCCGGTCACCGAGACGTTGAGGTTGTACCAGTTGCTCCCCTTCGACCCCGCCGACAGCGTCGCGGTGCAGCCGCTGCCGGAGCCGCCGCCACCACCGGAGCCGCCGCCGCCGCCGGAGTTCACCGTGACGCTGGAACTGCCGCTGCCGCCTCCGAAGGACTCGGTCGCGAGGATCTGGTAGTTGAGCGTGCCCAGGTTCATCCCATGGCTGGCCCAGGCGTTGAAGAAGTTCTGCGTGGTGATGGTCCCGCTGCTGGTGGGCGAGGTACGTATCGCCAGGTACTGCTCGAAGGTCGCGGTGCCTTGGATGGAGGGCTGGTTGACCTGCTGATGCTCGTAGATGTTGTACGTTCCGCCGTCGCTGGTGACCTGGCCCATGTACGTGCCGGCCGTGGGCGGCGAGCCGGAATAGTTCTCCATGACGTAGTACTCGACGAGCGGGTTGGTCGACCAGCCGTAGAGCGACACCAGCGTGGTGCCGCCGGACGCGCTGAGGCTGTTGGAGAAGCTCACGGTGTGATTGCTGCCAGGGTTCCAGCCGACGCCAGCGACGAAGTCGCCGATGCCGCTCCACGAGGTGGAGTAGCTGTTTCCCGAGTTCAGCGTGATGCAGGCCGACCCGGTACCGGCGCTCCACATCTGGTAGTAGTAGCCGCCGTTGGTGCCGGTCTGGTTCGAGCAGATGGCCGTCGCCGCCTTCGCGGCGCCGGGCAGCGCCGCCGTGGCCGCGGCCAGGAGCACGGCGAAGGCGACGCTCAGCGCTCTGGGGACATGTTGGAGGGCGTTCATGCGGGGGCCTCCTTGGACGGGGCCGTCACGTGGCGACGACCGGGGACCA
This sequence comes from uncultured Actinomycetes bacterium, assembly GCA_963822825.1. GTDB lineage: Bacteria > Actinomycetota > Actinomycetes > Streptosporangiales > Streptosporangiaceae > JAWWPY01. The sequence continues at coordinate 109,403 of CAWGIW010000014.1, forward strand.
GGCCAATGGGAGCCTGACCGGCAGCTTCTGATATCTGCCGATGGCGACAGTGTGAGTTGGCCGTATCCGGCCGTCAATAATTTTCGGAAAGATTTCGGCATGAACTTTAATCCATTGCTTTCATATGACCATCTTCCTCCTGGCCACTGGGAACATCGTGGCCTATGAGGCTAAAATTAGCCAATGATGTCTGGGGCTCGCACCACGAACCCGGAGCGCCCGGTAAAAGGGTTTCGAAGGCGATTCGAAAGTTTCGGACGCTGGGAGCTGTGACGGTGCCGGCTAGCCCGCGTCAGGGTACGGCGACCTGGTAAACGAGCGTGTTGATGTCGAGCCCGTTGTAGAAGTTGACGGCCACGTAGTGCCGGTCGATGTACCAGTACTCGTCGTTGGTGAGCGTGATCACGCCGGTGCTGAACGAGCCGTCGGCGTTCAGCGTCACCGGCACTGCGGTGGTGTCCCGGTCCACGTACACCAGCACCGTGCCACCTGGCAGGAAGCCCGCGGAGGCGGCCAGGCCGACCTGGCCGCTCACGGTGAACGAGTCCTGCGCCAGGGCGACGATGACGTTCGGATCGGCGATGCTGGCCGCGGTCAGCGGCACGACCTGCCCGCCGACCGTCGCGGTGGTGTCGCCGGTGAGCTGCGGCGCCGTGGCGTTGTAGGTGACCTGGGCCTGGGTGGCCGGGTTGATGAACGTGACGTTGTCGATGACCAGGCCCTTGAAGAACTTGGCGCTGGCCGCGCTGAACGCGGCCGGGAACGTCGAGGGGGTGTAGAACACCGAGTTCCGGTAGTGCACGCCGGTCATCGGTGACCGGGACACGTCGCTGAAGATGACGAACGCCGGGTAGGACGTGGTGACGCTGGGCGCGGCGCTGACGTTGTCGAGGTAGATGTTCTGGAACGTCGGGTTGAAGATGTCCGCGTCGGGGATCGGGACCGCTTCCTTGTAGTTGTAATCGAAGTTCGCGATACCGCGGATGGTCTGCGTGATGACGCTGTTGCGGACGTAGATGTCGCGCACCGCCCCACCCCGGTACGCGTTCGTCTTGACCTTGAGCAGGTAGGCCGTGCCCGGGCCGCCGGACGTGTTGTTCTCCGCGAACACGTTGTAAATGCCGCCGGACATCTCACTGCCGGTGGAGATGCTGCCCGAGCCGCCACTCGGGTTGTAGAACGTGTTGCCCCGCAGGATCATGCGCTGGCCTGGCTGCCGCAGCGTGCGGCCGTCCCGGTTGCGGCCGGACTTGACCGCGATGCCGTCGTCCAGCACGGTGATGGAATTCCGCTCGACCACCACGTAGTCACACGATTCCGGGTCAATGCCGTCGTCGGTGAGGTGCGCGGTGTCGTTCACATCGGTGTCCCGGATCAGGATGTTCCGCGAATTGAGCGGGTGGACCTGCCAGAACAGCGTGTTCCGGAGCTGGATGCCCTCGATCAGGATGTTGGCGCAGTGGTTGAACTCCACGAAATTGGGCGTGAACGTGGATTGGTAGGCGACCACGCCGGCCGGCGGCGGCACCTCTTTCACCACTCCCCCCTCGATCACCGGAATGGTCGCCGGCAGGTGCCCGTCATCGGTGAAGATCCGCTGCTCGACTGGTACGCCCGTGTAGTTCAGGTCGTTCAGCACGGTATCCGTGCCGAGCGGCGCGCCCGGCACCGGCGACGGCAGCGGGAGCGACCACGGGAACACGTTGTCCTGGGCATCCAGCGTGCCGCCCCCGGTAATGGCCATATTGGACTGGCCCAGCGCGTACACCATCGGGGAATAGTTGTAGGCGTCGGTGCCTTCCCGGCTGGTCAGCACGACCGGGTAAAAGTCGTTCGTGGGGTTGCCCACGAACTTGATGGTGGCTCCGTCCCCCAGGTACAGGTTGACGCCGCTGCGCATCCGGATCGCCCCCGAGTAGTACACCCCCGAGCCATTGAGCGAGCCGGCCGCGGGCACGACCACGATGCCCCCGCCCCGGGTGTGGCATTCGGCGATCGCCGCGTTGATAGCGTCGCCGTAATACCACACGGTCACCGGCGCGGCCGATCCGGCGCCGTCCGTGACCTGTCGCACCAGGCCCGCGTACTTCTGGTCATTAATGTCGTATCTAACGTTACGAAACACGGGCGTACTGGCGTTAACGGTCGCATCGATGTGGTTATACAGCCGCTCGTTCCAGTACACGCCGTCCCGCTGCTGCGCCCCGGGGTCGAAGATGGCGATGCCATAGCCGAACTGGCTCTGGCCATCCTCGGCCACCACGACGAGGCTGTCGCCCGCGGCCAGGGCGCCGGACGGCTTCGGCTGGCCGCTGGCGTCGGCGACCGCGTACGCCTGCCGGGACCGGTCCTTGGCCACGATCTGCGCTAAGAGCTGCCGGACGGTGGCACCGCCGGTCACCGTGACCGTGGACGTGCCGACCACGGTGATCACCCCGCGGACGTCCGGCCGGGCCACCACCACGGTCCCGGTCGAGGCGGCGCGTAGCCCGCCGGACCGGGCCGACGCCGGAGCGGCCGCCGCGGGCCCGGCCAGCGCGGCCGCCGCGGCGCCCGCGAGCGGCACGGCGGCCGCGGCGGCGGCACCGAGTTTCAGCGTGTCCCGGCGGCTGAGAGATCTTGGCACGATGCCTCCACTGTTCGCTGGTTCCCGGCGGTGGCCGGGTCAGGGTGTGAACGTCGTGACACCCGAGCCGACCGTGTAGAGGGCCCGGCCCGCCCTGGTGCCCTACGTAGCGCGGCTCGCCCGCGCCGCTGGCCCGGTAGGGCGCGCTGCCCGGCGGGCAGCGCCACCGTGGCCCGGACGTTGTCCGGGACGTGATCACGCAGCGTGACCTGGCCGGCCGCGGGGCCGCGGTCAGCGCGTGCCAGGCCACGGTGACCGGCCCGCGCTCGGTCCACTCGGTGCCGCGGGCCGACGCTCAGGCCCGGACCCGGGCGGCGTGATCTGTGACCGCGGCGCGCCGACGCCGGCCGGGGTGATGCCGAGCAGCCCGCGGGTCACCGGGTAGACGCCGACCGAGCCCCAGCCGTGCGAGAAGCTGTCGGTCGCGTTCTGGCTGATCGCGCTGCCCGAGCACTCGGTGTCGTTGTAGGTGTCGTTGTCGCCGGCCTGGCCGCCCGGCGCGCTGCACCCTGGATCCCACTGCTCCCACATCGAGGTGCCGCCCTCGGCCAGGATCTTGGCCGGCCCGTCGCCCGCGGTGTTGGTGAGCAGCGTGACCAGCGCGGCGGGCTGGCCCGCCTCGGCCAGGGCCAGCTCGAGCTGGCCGAAGTCCATCGGGCCCTGCTTCATGCCCTGGCGCGGCGATGTAGCCGCCGAGCTTGGAATACGCGCTGGGCCGGGGCCACCCCGTAGACGATCGCGAACGTCTGGTCGGTCTGGGAGTAGTTGCCGATCAGCGCGTCGCCGGTGGCGGCGGTGCAGTCGCCGGCCACGGCCTGGGCGCCGCCGGCCACGGCCATGCCGTCGTCGTAGAAGCCGCCCGGTCTCGACCAGCTTGGCGTTGATGGCCGTGGTCAGGTCGTCGTCTGCTGGCCGCGTAGGCGGCGGCGTCGGCCGTGTCGCCGAGCACCTGGGCCGCGTCGGCCAGCGCCCGGTAGTCCTCGACCGCGCGCATGTTGACCACGGTGTCCACGCCCGAGTTGAGGACCACCGTGTTGTAGCGGTCGGTCTGCGGCCAGTCGATGATGCCGAACTTGTACGAGGTGGAGGGGGAGAAGCTGGCCAACTGGCAGACCAGCCCGGCGGCCTGGCCGGCAGGGGAGATGCTGTCGGTGACGTACTGGGCGACGTTGCGCATGGTCGGGTAGGCCGCGCGCCAGCGTGGCCCGGTCCCCGGTCGCCAGGTAGTAGTCCCAGACCAGCTCGGGGAACATCTCGGAGTAGTCGGGGATGTCACGCTTGTTGCCGTTGCTCACGTTGTTGTCCGGGTAGATGGCGTTGACCTCGCCCCATGTGGACGCCCGGGCCGGCGAGCCCGCGATCCACCAGCGCTGCTGGGAGAAGATCAGGTTGTCGATGAACTCGCGGGTCAGCGCGCGCTCGCCGAGGTCCTCCATCTGCGCCAGCGACTCGTTCGTGCCGTCGCCGGTGAACTGCCCCTCCTGCCGGTCCGGGCTGTCCTCGTAGGCCTGCTGGCCGGCGAACAGGGCCGACCGCTCCATGAGCGTGAACACCGCGTTCAGCTCGCGGTTGCTGCTGGTGAACGTGGCCGCCTGGTCGGTCCGGGAGCCGGCGCCGCCGGTGAACACCGACGCCGGGTTCCAGGCCGCTCGCGGTGTCGGCGTAGCCGGCGCACGCTGGCGGCGGTGTCCGGGCCCGCGCTCGTTCGCCCGGGTCGTTGGCCGCCGGCCCGACCTGGGAGGCCGCGTTGTACTGCTCGACCGCCCAGATGTCGCTGGCGGTCAGCGGCCGCCCGCCGTCGGCCGCCGTGCCCTGGTAAATCTGCAGGTAGCGCCAGCCCATCGGGACGTAGAAGTCGGTGGTCTCACCCTGGCGTGCCGCTGTCGTGTAGTAGAAATTCAGGTTGGTGGTCTGGGTGTCGAGCGTGGCGGTGCCCACCCGCGAGCCCTGGACCCAGACGCCCGGCGGCGTGGCTGGCGTGCAGCGGGGTGGCCAGGCCGACGGTGGCGCCGCTGATGCTGGTGATGGTGTCGGTCTCGGGTGGCCCGCGCCGTAGCCGTCGGCCGGGCGCGTCGATCGTGACCGGGTCGCCCGACGGCGAACCCGGCTGGCCGCGCCGGTGGCGGCGAAGTCCGGGGTAGCTGGACGTGTCGGCGACGCGTGAGGCTGGTCGCGCCGGCGGCCGCCGGCGGCGGTGGTGACCGTCCCGGCCAGCCGGTAGCTCGTGGTCATGGTGACCTGCTGGCCCGCCTGGGCGGCCGACGAGCCGGGGAAGCGTGACCACGGGCACGCCGACGAACGCGTAGCCGAAGTCGGCCTCGGCCGTGCCGTCGGGCAGCGTGCGGACCGAGCGCCGGGTGGACGAGCTTGTAGGTCACCGGGGCCTGCAGCGGGATCAGGTGGGTGAACCCGCACGGGCTCGACAGCACCGGTGTGGCGGTCGCGGTGGCCGGGGGCGCGGGGGCGCTGTTCGAGCCGGCGCGTGGCCGAGTAGTCGCCGCAGTCCGGCGGGTTGGGCAGCGGCGCGGTGCCCATGACCACGGCCGGCTGCCAGGCGCGCGGGTAGCGTAGCCGGCGCTGGTCCCAGCCGGCCAGGGTGCGGGCGTTCGCGCTCGCTGTAGGACTCGACGTAGTCTCCGGCGCCCTGCGAGCTGCGCACGCGTCGCGGTCGTGTTCAGCTCGGCGGTGTCCTTGGTGACCATCCAGCTGCCGTCGGACACGAACGTGTCCCGACCTGCCGTCCGGCGTAGTCGACCACGACCTTGACGAGCAGCCCGGAGGGCCGTTCTCCGACGTGACGGCGTGCCGGCGGGCTGGTCGGCGGGCAGCGGCTGGGCCAGGGTGACCGTGTGGACCGGCGATGGCCGCGATCGTGTCGGTGGTGAACGCTGGTGAGCCGGGCGTGCCGAAGCCGAGCGTCTCGCCGGCGTACCAGTCGTAGCCGGCGCCGCAGAACGCGGCCGAGCGGTCCGGCGCGGACGTGCACGTGCTGGCGGTCGCGGTGGCGACGGTGATCGACGTGGTCCCGGCCGGCGGCATCGGCTGGCAGCGTGGTCTCATACGGCTGCGGGCCCTCGGGGTGGGCCTCGCCGACCGCCCAGTCCGCGTAGCAGCACGCCGACGGCGAGCTGGCCCGCGTGCGCGCCCGTGGGCGCGCTGGGCCGCCGCGGCCAGGCCGGTGACGTCCTCGACGTCGTAGTAGTTCTCGCCCGCGGTCTGGTAGTCGTCCTGGGTGTCGACGATCGTGCCGTTCACGTGGAGCTGCCAGCGCATCGGCGCCGCGATGTAGGCCAGGGCGCGGGTCACCGGGCCCGCCTGCGGGCGGAGGCTGAACTGGTCGCGGGCCAGCGTGTAGTCGATCGTCGGTGTCGTTGCCGGTGGTCGGCCTGCGGATCCACTGCGCGGCCGACCACTCGTTGTCGCCGATGCCGGTGTCGAACCGGGACCGGGCCGGAGCGCTCTGGTCGCCCTGGCGGTTCCAGGTGGTGACGGCCCAGTCGTACTCGGCCCCGTCGGCCAGGGCCGGGCCGGTGTAGGGCACGTACGACTCGGCCGAAGAATCGACTCGGCCGCTGTCCCAGACGGTCGCGCCGGCCAGGCCGTTGGTGACCACGATCCGGTACGCGGTCTGGGTCTCGTCGCCCGCGGCGTCCTGCGGCAGCCAGCCGAACTCGGGCGCGCCGGTCACGTCCAGCGGGACGGTCCGGCCGTCCACGGTGAGCTGGGTGGGGGGCCGGGCGGTGCCGGGCCGGCGGCGCTGCCCGCGCCGGCGACCGTGCCCGTGGCGCCCGGCGCGCCGGAGGTGGCGTTCGCGGCGCTGGTCAGCAGGCCGGCGGGGGCGATGGAGCCGGCTAAGACCAGGGACAGCGCTAAGGAGGGGGTCCGGCTACGTCGGCGGGGCTGGCGCTGGTGCTGGTGTCGGCGCTGGGCACGATGCCGGTGATTCACAATCAGCCTCCAGGCCGGGCCCCCCATCCACGCGAAAGTACCTTCGTCATGAGTGACGCTATGCCAGGAGACTTGAGTCGGCAATCGTCGACTTTTGTTTAGCGCGGTTGATTGACGGAGCTATCACTCCATCAATCAACCGCGCAACGGGTCCGGGACCCGGCCGGGCTTGGCCGGGCCGGGCGGACTGGGGTTACGGGAGGGACCAGGACTGGTTGGCGCTGCCGGTGCACGACCAGATCTGGAGTTGGGTGCCCGGCGTGGTCAACCAGCCGGTGTCGTCGAGGCACTTGCCGGACTGCGGGTTGTACAGGGCGCCGCCGCTTTGCGGCTGCCACACCTGGGCGCCGGTGCCGTTGCAGTCGTAGAGGTCAACGGTGGTGCCGTTGCCAGTACCGCCGCCGTTGATGTCCATGCACTTCCCGAGTGCCTGCAGGGTTTCGTTGGCGCCGATGGTCCATTGCTGGGCGCCCGTCCCGTTGCACGTATAGACCTGCACCGGGGTGAGGTTCGCCGCGCTGGCCCCCCGGACGTCCACGCACAGGCTGCCGTACCCGATGATCGGGCCGGTCGCGGTGCTGCCGCCTCCGCCGCCGCCGCTCCCGCTGGTGATGGCGTTGAAGATGCGCGAGTAGGCGTATCCGGTGGGCTTGTCGTACCCGTCAACTTCCCAGAAGGACAGTTCCTGGACGCCGTTGGAGGCGGCGAAGCTCTCCAGGGTCGAGGCGTTGGCCTGGGTGAAGACCTCGTTGTCGTCGTTCTGGCCGGCGATGGGCGTCAGGCCCATCATCCCGTAAGCCTGCGCGGTGGAGATGCCGTAGAGGCTGGACAACTGGGCCGCCGTGGCCTGCGCCGCCGAGATCGCATCGTTCAGCGCGTTCTGGCCGTTGCCGAAGTCCATCGTCATGATGTTGACCACGCTGACCTTCACGCCGTTGCTCTGGGCGTTCTGCAGCACGCCCAGTTCCGCCGACGGCAGGCCGTTCGGCGCCACCGCCAGGGTGTAGTCAACCTGGACGGCGGGGTTTTCGGCCTGGAGCGCCGCCAGAGCCTGGTTGCGCCGGTTGTTCGATGCGGTGTCGCCGAGGGTGGAACCCTCGATGTCGAAGTCCAGCCGGGTCACGCCGTAGGTGTTGACGACGTTGGCGTAGGCGGCGGTCAGGGACGGGACCGAAGTGCAGGTCTGGGCGACCTCGCCGCCGCTTTCCCCGCCGAAGGAGACGATGACGTTGCCGCCCGCGGATTTGAGCGAGTTGATCTGTGCGGTGTACGCGCCCACCGAGTCGCCGCTGTCCTCCCATTCCTGGGTACAGCCCGAGGTCGGGATCAGGAATGCCAGCGTGTAGTACTTGTCGCCGGTGGCGCTGAGGTCGGCGGCCATGTCGCCCGCGTCGCTGGCGCTGATCTGCAGGTAGGGCGCGGCGTAGTGGGCGGGAAACGCCGACGCGGCGGCGGCAGGCGTCGCGCCGGCCAGCATGCCGGCGCCAGCGCCGCCGGCCACCAGCACCAGCGCGCTCACCGCGGTCGCCATGCGGTGTCGTCGATGGGGCGGGGAGTGGGACATGGGGCCTCCTGACGGGAAGGGAGCCTAAGAAAACAAACTGATAGGAAACTTTCCTATCAGTTGAACCTAGACGCTAAAGCCCAGAGCCGGCCGGGTCAATCAGAGTTTCGTTAAATTACCGTAGAAATGGCCGGACGCCATTGCCCACGTCGGCCGGGCCGGGCGGGACCCACTCGGCTGGGCTCGTCGGGCATCCGGAACCCCTTGACTCGTCGGGCATCCGGAACCCCTTGACTGATTAGACCTGTCTGTCTACTTTCGAGGGCCAGGGCGAGCTGTCCGCCCAGCCGGACTACCGCGGCTGCGCGTTCGCCCGGGCCAGCGCGGAATCCCATCCCGGTGACCTGGTCGAGCAGGCCGCCGAGGCCTACCGCCGCTGGGTGCGCGCGCTGCTGTCCGATCTGGCCGCGGAGGCTGGCGTGCCCGAGCCCGAACTCCTGGCCCACCAGCTGCACCTGCTCTACGACGGCAGCGGGCAGTCCGCGCGGATGGACCACGACCCCGCCGCGGCCGCCACGGCCCACGCCGCCGCGGCGACCCTGCTCGACGCGGCCCTGGCCCGCGGGACGGCGGCCCGCCTCAGCGAGTGACCCGGTGGCGGTGAAGTCGGGCTGACGCTTCCCGGCGGGCTGGGGGCTTGCCGTGACCGCAAGCACGCCCCGGGCTATTCAGCCCCGCGAAAGCGAGCTGAGAGATGAGCATGGGGGATGCGCCAAGGCGGACAGAAGCACAAGGTCCTGAGTCGTCGCAGCTACTGTAATAGGGGACTACGGCGGAATGGCAAGCCACAAGGTCAAATGGAACCTAGGGAGGTCACGGTGGCAAATCACATGAACGGGCCGGAAGTGACTGGGGAAACGAGGGATTCGCTGAGCGGCCCCGGCCCCGCAGGCCCAGAGGATGAACTGGGCGGCCCCGACCCATCGGGCAGGCGGGACGACCTCGGCGGCCCCGACCCCGCAGGTCCAGAGGATGAACTGGGCGGCCCCGACCCATCGGGCAGGCCGGACGACCTCGGCGGCCCCGACCCCGCAGGCCCAGAGGATGACCTCGGCGGCCCCGACCCCGCAGGCCCGGAGGATGAACTGGGTGTGCCCGGCCGGGCATAGCACCGGGAAGTTCCAGGGCGCCAGATCATGCTGGCCAGCCGGCCAATGCGACTGATCTTGCTTGATGCGCTGGCAGCTCAGGCCGTTCTGCTGAGCTGCCAGCGCTGTACGCCGCACTGGTCGAACCCCACTGCTGCGGTATGCGGCCCTGAGCCTGGTTCCAGGCTGATAACGGGCAGGTTCTACTGCTTCACCCGCCGGTGCCCGGGCTTGGACTGGCCAGTGCCAGGCGGGCGGCGCTGATGTCCTGGCGGCCGTACCCGTCGGCCACGGCGGCATGCCATTGGCCGGAGAGCGCGGCCAAGAGGGGCGGCGCCTCGCCACCCGCGGCATCTATCGCGAGGTCGACGTCCTTCAGCGCCCACTCGAGCGGGAACTCCGCGGCATAATCCTGCCGGTCCATCTTGTGGAGCTTGGCGTCGGCGATCGGCGCGTCCAGCGGGCCACCCTCGATGACCTCCGCGAGCTGCTGGTGACCGATACCGAGGCGATCAGCGAGCTCCATGGTCTCGGCCACGCCCTCGATGAGGATGGACATGTAGGCGTTGACGACCAGTTTCACCAGGCTGCCCTGGCCTGTCTCGCCCAGCCACACGGTCTTGCGGCCCAGGACACCGAACACCGGGCGAAGCACGTCGGCCGCCGCACCGGGTCCCGACGCCAGGATCAGCAGCTGACCCTGTTCGGCCGGTCCCTTGCTGCCCGAGACCGGGGCATCCACGAACATCACGCCGGGCCGCTGTGCGGCCAGCCGGTCCCTGATACGCAGGGTCGCCTCGACGCCGATCGTGCCCATCTGCGCCCACACACATCCGTCGGCGAACGCGTCGGCCACACCGCCGTCGAAGATCACCGTCTCCACGGCATCCGCGGTGGGCAGCATGGTGATCACCACCCCCGCGCCCCGGGCCGCGTCCTGCGCCGACGCCGCGACCACCGCACCCGCCTCGGCCAGCGGGCCGGTCACCGACGCCGACCGGTCCCACACCCTGGTGACCTGGCCCGCGGCCACCAAATTGCGGGCCATCGCCGACCCCATGATGCCGGCGCCGATCACCGCGACCGTCGCCTGGGCCGCCGTACCGTCCATTCCTGCCATCACAGATCCTTTCTCTTCTCTTTTGTGGCCCACCTCGCCGCTGGCGAGGGCCATGTCGCTGGCTCCAGCTTCGCGGCCGGGCCGCGGAAATACATTGCAGCTAGCCGGGATCCGGCAGGTGCCGCTAGCCGGGGGCGCGTGTTGCCATGGCAACGACAACCGTGACCGGTACCCCTCAGGCATGTCTCATACCCGGCCTGCGACTGGATGAGCGGTGGTGTCACGCCGGGGCGCAGGCGCTGCCCCGTAAGTACACCGGACGACGGCGAAGGCCGCCAGCACGATGGCAGCTACCAGCCCGGAGGTGTAGGCGCGCTGGCCAGCATTGACCCCTCGGTTACGGGCACGCCTCGAAGCTGCGCCACGCCAGCGAGCAGGCCGGCAAGGGGTACGTGCTCGCGGTCCCGTCCAGCTTCCAGGCCAAGCTACCGTCCGGACGGAAGATCCCGGTCGCGACACTGGCCCGGCTGATCCCCGCGGCTGCCTGGGAAACCAGCTCGTGCGGGCCGGGCTGCAAGGGCCACCGCGACTACGACTGGGCGTGGGCCAGCAGCGGGTGGCCGCGGCATTGGGTGCTGATCCGCCGCAGCCGCTCCGACCCCGCCGACCTGGCGTTCTTCTACTGACACGCCCCGGCGGGCTGGCTAGTGTCCCTGCCTACACTGATCATGGTCAGCGGGCGGAGATGGCCGGTGGAGGAATGTCACCAGCAGGCAAAAGGCCAGGCCGGCCTCGACCAGCACCAGGTCCGGCTCTGGCAGTCCTTCCACCGGCACACCGTACTGTCGCTGTCCGCGCTCGCTCTGCTCGCCGTCGCCGCCGCCCGCCCAGCCCCGTTAACACAGCACGGCGACACCCCGGTCAGCGCACCAGCCCAGCCCGCGGCCTGGGGTGCCACCGGCATCCTGCCCGCCAGCCCGGATCAGCCGCCCCCGCAAGACCCAGGCCTGGTCAAGGTCAGCGTCCCCGAAGCCCGCCGCCTGCTGCGCCTGTCCACCACACCCATGAGCCCTGCCGCCCGCCAGTTCGGCTACGCCTGGTCGCGACGGCGGCGAAAACACCAGGCCCGCGCCCGATGGCATCAGTACCAAGCCCGGCTCCGGGCTGTACCCAAGTGATCATCCGACCGATAACAAACCGGAACTGTAGTACCGGTGGCACTGCTGGTGACCTAGGGGGCCGCGATCGGAGGCCATGAGATGAGCTTGGCGAATGAGACCAGCGCGCCGCTGCGTTACGCGGACCGCTTCTTCATCGGCGGCGAGTGGGTGGAGCCGTCCTCCGATGCGGTGATCGACGTGATCGGCTCGGCTGCTTCACGCACCTTCAGCGATCATGACCTTCTCGGCCATGGCGTTGTCGCCATCGGGGATATTCATCCAGAACCCGCTAACATAGGCCTGGACTTCGGCGGCATCCGTCTCAAGCTCGCTGACGGTCGGGCTAGCAGGTGTGTTCGGGCTCGTCGAGATGCCAGCCAGGACCACGATGCTTGAATTGGCTTTCTTGGCCTGCTCCGACGCCTTCATCACAAAGGCCTTGTAGGCGCTCGTGTTGGTTTCCAGCGACTGGGCTTGAATATCTATGACGTCGACCCCATTAATGGCAGCCATCTTCCCCGCCATGTTGTAGTTGAGATAGCACTGGTCGAGGGTGCCGCTGCAGGGCAGGGCGCCGGTGCCGTCGAACAAGTCGAGCGCAGGCGTCACGATCATGGTCAGCTTGGCGTTGTACGTGGTCGCGGCCGCCTGGGTGGCGTACTTGACTGGGTTGTCCAGATCGGACGTCGGCGTGCAGGTTGCAGACCCCTGGCAGCTCCCCTTCCAGTCCTCCTGATCCAAGACGACGGCCCTGGTCCCGGCGGGGAGATTGCCTCCTTTCACGTCGCTGGCCGCCTGAGCGCCGCCGTACTCGTGATAGGAGATGCCGGCGTTGCTGGTTACCGCCGTGTCAGTGGCCCCCGGATTGCTGACCTGGTACACCGTCTCAAGTTTGAGGCCCGCGGCCACCGTAGCGTTGGCCGAGACGCGGCCAGCGCGGTCCTGCTAAGCATCCAAACGGTCGGCTTCGAACTGGTCTGGGCCCCGGCCGCCGACAGCGGCAGGAGCGCCACGACCACAGCTAACGAGAGCCCCGCTAGTCGGCCTCTTGTTTTCAACGGATCGTCCTCCACGGGCAGTGATGGCACAGGTCAGGCAATCATAGGAACAGCCCCGTAGCGCGCAGGTAGCTCGAGCGCACACGGCCATCTCAAAACGCGGTGATTGCCCTGGTCAGCTAATGGATGGCTGCTTTACCAGTGAGGCTTTGCCCGAGGACAATCTCGGCGATGCTGATGGCCGCGGCGTCGGACAGGCTGCCGTTTCCCGAAGGGCCGCTGCCCTTGGCGGGACTGCCGTTGATAAGCAGAACTATGGTGGCGTTCCTGGCCAGGCTCGTAGAACATGTCCGCCTGGTAACCGGTAGTGCCGCCGTTGTGGCCGAGCAGCGCGCCGAAGCTGCCGATGCCGAGGCCGTAGCGGCCGGGAAGGATCGTCGACACCCCGGTGTCCGGCAAGGGCGCGAAGGGCACGGCCGGCCCCGCGGGGAAGCTGAGGCGCTGCTGCTGGAGCGAGGGCGTGAGCAGTTCCCCGGCGCCCAGGGCGTACGCCCACAGTTCCAGGTCCCCGAGCGTGGAGACCATGGCCCCGGCGGCGCCGCCGAGCTCCGGGCCGAACAACGAGTACTGCGACGTGACATCCGTGGCGTTGCCCGCCGCTACCTGATAGCCGTGGACCAGGGAGGCGGGAAGCTGCACGGTGCTGCTCGGGACGGAGGTGCCGGTGAGGTGCAGCGGGCGGATGATCTGGTCCGTGATCAGCTGCTGGATCGTCTGCCCGGTGACATCCTGGGCGATCAGGCCCAAGATGAAGTAGTTGGTGTTGGAGTAGGAGACGGTGCCCGGCGGACCGGCGGGGCCGTGGGCCACGGCCGCGCTGATGAGCTGTTCGGGCGTCACGACCATGTGGGGGTCGGCCAGGAGCTGTTGCTCGAAGGCGGCGTCTGGCTCGCTGTAGATACCGCTCGTCATGTTGAGCAGGTTCTCAACGGTGATGTTATTGGCGTCCTGGACGGAGGGAACCCACGCGCTGACCGGATCGGAGAGGCTGAGCTTGCCTTCTTGCACGAGCTGCAGGATCACCGTGGCGGTGAAAGTCTTGGTAATGCTTTCTATGGGGAACTCGCTGCCCAGGGACAGCGGGATTCTGGCGGCCAGATTGGCGGATCCGCTGGCGTCGGCCCAGCAGCCCTCGCCTGGTACGTTCACCCCCACTTCGACCCCGGGTATGTGGTAGGTCCTGCGCAGCAGGGTGATCACATGGCGGAGTTGCCGCTGGACGGCAGGGCTGAACGGAGCGGCGCACGGGCTGGGCGGGGCAGCCGCCGCTGCGTGATGGAGGCCCTGGCTCAGCGGCGACGCGGACACTGGGACGGCCGTGACGGCGGCCAGCGTCATCGCGGCAGCCGCGGCGATACCTGTCCCGAGCCTGGCTGGTCGAATCGGCATGAATGGTTTCTCCTGAATGGCGTCGATGCGGTCGCGGCCGATGACCGGTGCCGCGAGGAAAGATGCGAGTGGGAGAAACCGTAAACATGAACGACCGGGGCTGTCGTCACCGTGGGAGGCGGTTGCGGATCACCGCTTTCGGTGATCCGCGAGGGAGGTGCGTCACCGCGCAGAATGAGCGGCATCGGTCGGCACGGTGATGTACGCGGGAAGGCTCTGGGCTACGTTCATCAGGTGACCGTCACGGCCCGGCGTCTAGTCTTGGATGCCGCGATCGCTCTGGCCCTTCTCGTGGGGGCAGAGGTCATCACCGTCGCCGGTGGCACGCCGTCCCGCACACCGCCGTGGCTCCGCGGGCTGCTGGTGGCCGTGATCGTTGTTCCGCTCGCCTGGCGCCGGCGTGCGCCGGTCGTGGTGTGGGGTGTCTCCTCGGCGGCCACGGCGGTGGCGATCGCCAACGGTTCCCTCGGGCCGGGGATTCTCGCCCCGCTGGTTGCCCTCTGCACCGTGGCGTCAAGAAGCGGACGCGTGGCGTCGATGGCGGCCGGGGCCATCAGCCTCGCCGGCTGCGCAGCGCTCGGCATCAGCGGATCCCGCTCGTCAGTCGTTTTCGACGACTCGCGGATTCGCGGCGACGGCGTGCTCGTCCTCGTCGTCCTGGTGGCCGGCTGCTGGCTGATCGGGGACAACCTCCGGGTCAGAAGGGCCTATGTGGCGGAACTCCAGGCCAAGGCCCAGCGGGCGGAGGCCGATCAGCAGGCAGGCCTGGCACGAGCCGCGGCGCGGGAACGCGCCCGGATCGCCCGCGAGCTACACGATGTCGTCGTTCATCACGTGAGCAGCATCGCAGTTCAGGCGGGGGCCGCTCGCATGCTGGCCGACAACGGCGCGAGCGCGGTCGAGGGAGGTCCTACGTGGCTGGGGATCGAGGCGACCGCCCGGCAGGCCCTGTCGGAGCTGCGTCAGCTTCTCGGAGTGCTGCGAAGCGGCCAGGACCCCCCGGCTCGCAGACCGCAGCCAGGCCTGCACGATCTTGAACAGCTCCTCGAAGAATCCCGGCGGGCCGGACTCCCGGTCCAGGCGAGCGTCAACGGCTGTCGCGTCAGCCTGCCCGCGTCTGTCAGCCTCGCCGGGTACCGGGTCATCCAGGAGGCGCTCACGAACGTGAGGAAACATCAGGGCTGCGCGTCAACCTCGGTTGCCCTGCGTTACCGGGCCCGCGAACTTGAGATCAAAGTCTCCAGCCAGCGGGCCGCGGGCGCGCCGCCACGGCGGGAGGGGTCTGGCCACGGCCTGGTGGGCATGCGCGAGCGAGTCACGCTGCTCGGCGGTGAGCTCGACGCTGGTCCTCGTCCAGATGGCGGTTTCCTGGTCAAGGCGCGTATCCCGCTGGAAGGCACCGTGGCGTGACCATCAAGATCTTGCTCGTCGATGACCAGGCCCTGGTCCGGGCGGGTTTCCGCCTCATCCTCCAGACCCAGGACGACATGCAGGTTATCGCTGAGGCCGGTGACGGCAGCGATGCCGTCCGGATGTTCCGGGTCATGGCCCCGGATATCGTCTTGATGGACATCCGCATGCCCGCCCTGGACGGCATCGCCGCCACCCGGGAAATCGTGGGCGCGGACGCTCCCCGCGCGGCCAAGGTCGTGATCCTCACTACCTACGACCTCGACGAGTACGTCTACGACGCGCTGGCGGCCGGCGCCTCAGGATTCCTCCTGAAAGATGTCCCTCCCGAGGAGCTCATCCGAGGCGTCCGACTCGTGGCCGCGGGCGACGCCCTCCTGGCGCCCAGCGTCACGCGCCGCCTCATCGCCGAGTTCACCCGCCGCCCTCGCCGCCCATCCGGGGACCAGGCGCCTGCCATGCCCCTGACAGGGCGAGAACTCGAAGTCCTCGGCCTGGTAGCGCGCGGCGGCTCCAACGCCGAGATCGGCCAATCCCTTTACCTGAGCGAGAACACGGTCAAAACCCACGTGACCCACATACTCGACAAGCTATCGCTCCGGGATAGAGTCCAGGCCGTGATCTATGCATACGAGAATGGGGTAGTCGAACCCGGCAATCCCGCTAACAACAAATAAGAGCCGGCCGCCACGATCCCGAGGCCGG
This sequence comes from uncultured Actinomycetes bacterium, assembly GCA_963822825.1. GTDB lineage: Bacteria > Actinomycetota > Actinomycetes > Streptosporangiales > Streptosporangiaceae > JAWWPY01. The sequence continues at coordinate 125,411 of CAWGIW010000014.1, forward strand.
ACAAGACGCCAGCATGCCCAGTCATTAACAGCCCGGGCCACCTCCATCAGGCCAGAGTCAGGACGATGGCGTGCAAGGCCAGTCCCACACCTGCCCCCACCACCGTGCCGTTGATGCGGATGTACTGCAGATCGCGCCCGAGGAGCAGTTCCAGCTGGCTCGACGTCTCGGTGGCGTCCCACCGCTCGATGGTCCCCGTGACCAGGTCGGCGAGCTCATCATGGAACTGAGAGGCGAGCGCCCTGGCTCCTGACTCGACGAGACGCTCGAGGCCATCCTGGAGGCGGAGGTCTGACCCGAGGCGCCGGCCGGCGGCCACCAGCGCACCGGCCAGCCGGCGGCGCAGCTCAGACTCCGGGTCGGCCGCCTGGGTCCGCAGGGAGTCCTTGGACTTCTGCCACAACGCCGAGGACCAGTCTCGCAGTCCGGCGCTGCTCAGAACATCACGCTTGAGGCGCTCTCCGCGTTCCCGTAGCTCTGGGGATGTCTCAAGGCGGTCGGGGAGCCCACGGATCCACTCCTCAAACTGATGCCGGGTCTCGTCGTCGGGGTCGGCGGCCATCGCCGCCAGCCGCTGACGCAGGCGGCTATACAGACGGTCGAAGACGCGCCGGTAAACCGCGTCGGGAATCCAGCGGGGTGACTCGGCCTCGAACAGCTCGCGAAGCTCCGCGCTATGGTCGGTGAGATAGCGGTCGGCGCCGGACACGATGGCGTTGAACAGCTCGGCGTGGTGGCCTCCGGCGATGACGACCCGCAGCGCCCGCCCAGCCAGCGGCGCCACCTCGACGGCGTCTACCGCCCGGGTCAGTTCGGCGGTGAGCACGCGCTGGACATCCTCATCGCGAAGAGCCTCGGCCACCGTCACGACCAGATCCGCAGCGTGACCCGCGAAGCGGGCAGCGTTGGCCCGGTCGGCCAGCCAGGCGGCCAGGCGGGGAACGAGGCGAGCGGAGCGGATCCGCTCGGCCAGGACATCGGCATTGAGGAAGTTCTCCTGCACGAACTGGCCGAGGGTGGCGGCGAACTGGTCCTTGCGCTCGACGATCAGCGCGGTGTGCGGTATCGGCAGGCCCAGGGGACGGCGGAAGAGGGCCGTCACCGCGAACCAGTCCGCAACGCCGCCGACCATGGAGGCCTCGGCGCCGGCCTGCACATAGCCGAGGAGGGTCCCGTGGACGCCGGCCGCAGTCACGGCCACGAACAGTACCGTTACCCCCGCGAGGAGAGCCGTGGCTCGACGGCGCGCGGCGGCCAACTGGCGCGCCCGCAATTCCGTCGGCTCGCGCTCGAGTGTGGATGCCGGTGAAGCGGACATAGTCGCGGCACGTTCCATCTGGCCGTCCCCCGGTCAGTCCGCAGCACAGGGCGGGATTCCGCAACCGCGCGGGTCAAGTGATTCCATCAGCAATCAGCCTCACTCTCGCAGGATCTGTTTCCAGAGCAACTCACTCAACGTCCTTCAAGGTCGCCCCAGTCGTCTGGTACGGCTGGACGGCCTATATTGTCTGGCCGCTGCCTCCGTGGGGCGAACGCTAGGCTGCTGACCAGCACATACAGGACTGATATCCCGGCGAATGAAGCCGCGCCGAGCAGCGGCCAGCTATCGGGCTGCTTACCAGCTGATAAAGGGAAAACCGTTGGCTCATGGCAGTTCTGTGACACCCGCGCCGTCCCGCGAGAGCCCCTCGTCAGCCACCGCAGATCGTGACCGATGGAACCGGATCGCCCGCTTCGTCGTCGCGGTTGCGGTCTCCGAGACGGCGGACATGCTGTGGTGGTGGCTGGGCCAGCCCCGGCAACTGACCGGCCCCATCGATATCGTCGGCTATCCTACCTTCGCCAACTTCGATTACATACCGTCGTTCGTCGCCTACCGCCTGGTCACATACGTGTTCCCGGCCGGCGTGCTGATCGTGTACAGCCTGCTCGCGTGGCGGGGTCCGTGGCGGCGGCCGGCTCGCGCTCGCCGCAAGCGCGCGGCCGCGGCGATGCTGGATCTCCCGGCGGCGGAGCCTGTCGCTGCGCCGGTGGCGGGCCGGGCGCCGGCGGGTGCCGGGCAGGCGCTGGCGGTCGCGGCCCGGCTGCTGCTGCCCGCCATGGTTGCCGTCGTGGCGGTCAGCGCCCGATCGGCCAGCCAGAGCCAGGGGATCACCACCCTGGGACTGTCGTGCGGCCTTGCGTACCTGGCCGGTGTGCCGGTGCTCGCGACGGCGATCGCCTGGCTTTGCGCGCGCTCCAGCCAGCTACGGTGGGTGCGAGTCACATCGGCTGTCGCTGCCGTCAACGGAATCGCCGGGGCGATGGTCTCAGTCTCCGGGCTGTGGTTCGTCTCACAGCACAGCGTGGTGCTCGTGCTGAGTGATCACAGGGTCCATCACTGGCCGTGGCTACCATCCTGGCTGGCCTGCCTCGGTGTGGTCGTCATCGCGGCCTGGGGTGGGCTGAGACTGCGCAGCGGCCGGGCACCGGCCGCGGTCGAGCATAGGCTGCTGGCCGTCGTGGTCGGCGCGGCGGCCGTCTTCCTCATCATCTCGCGGATACCGGGCCAGCTCGGCCGGTTCCAGGGCTTCGACGACGCGCAGAGCCTGGTCGGAGCGAACCTGCTCAGCCAGGGCTACTTCCCCTGGCGCGATCTGATGTTCATCCACGGGCTCTGGGCAGACGCCCTGCGGAGCACGATCGGGTTCAGCGTCTTCGGCAATACACGCTGGGGCAGCGAGGCGGGCGGCGCGGTACTGCTCGGCCCGCTGTGCTGGGTCAGCATCTACCTGTTCGCGGTCTGGTTCTCGCGGAGCAACCGCTGGTTCTTGATCGGCATAGTAGCTCTGCTGCTGTCGGGAATTCCGGTTTCACCCGATCTACGGTTCATCCTCGTCCCGGCGATCCTCATATTGCTCGGTGAGATGCTGCGACGCCGCAGCTTCGTCTGGTGCGCGGCGTTCATGGCCGTCGCGTTCAGCCAGGTGATCCTGGTGCCTGAGACGCTCTTCCTGGCCCTTCCGGCGCTGCTGGCCGTCGTCGCGGCCGACCTTACGCACCGAACTCCGGGCGGCAGGCTCTGGCCGGCGCTGCGGAGATCGCGGCGGTGCGCCGCGGTCGGCGTCGCTGCCACCGCTGCCTGGTGCGTCTTTCTCGCCGCGAACCACTCGCTGGGCGCCTGGATCGAGTACTTCAGGATCTTCGTGCCCGGGCATGACGCCGAAGGCGCCATTCCGCCGTGGGACGTTAGCGTTTATGACTGGATAAAATTCGGGCTCGGCATCGCATTGGTGCTGGTCACCTTCTGGTCGGTGGTCGCTCGGGTGCGCGGCGGCAGGCCGTGGTCACCTCGTGACTGGGTCACGGTCGCGGCTGCGGGATTCGTCGCCCTCTACAGCGAGAAAGCACTCGGGCGGATCTCCCCATCGCATATCGATTCGGGCTTCACCGCCGCGCTGCCGCTGGTGCTGCTCTGGTTCGAGCAGGCGCTGACCGCTGCCGACGGCCTGGTTCGCACCGCCGCGTCCAGAGCCCGGCGAGTCGGCCCGGTGCGAGTACTGGCGATTCGCCACCCCGCAACCGTTCTGGTCATGGCGATCACCGTGGTTATCGCCAGGCCACTCGCCGGCGCGCCCTCGGCGCTGGCCGCGGCCATTTCCATTCCGGCTCATGAGCATGCGATTTCCGTGACCGAGCCCGCGATCCCCCGGCTCGGCTATTTCGCGCCAGGCAGCCTGGACCCGTCGCTGCTGCCCGACCTCGCTGCTGCCCTCGACACCTATGCGGGCCGCGGCGGGCCGGTGTTCGACATGACGAACAGCCTCGGCTACATCTACTACCTGCTCGATCGGCGCCCCGCGAGCAAGTTCGTGCACGTCAGCATGGCGGTGACGCCCTACTCCCAGCACTTGCTCATCGACAGCCTCCGCCGCAGCCGCCCGCGCGTGGTCATCTTCGATAGCGCCACGATCGGCCTGCCCATCTGGGACGGCATCCGCAACGACATCCGTCATTACGACGTCAGCCAGTATCTGCTGAGTAACTACCAGCCGATCCTGCGGACGCACGGCTTGCTGCTCCTGCTGCGCAATGACCTCATGGCCCGGCGCCCGCCGCTTCCCCGGCTGATCGCGGCGCCCGTATCGGCCGGCCTGTATTCCAGCAGCCCCGCGTGCTTCTGGGGCGCCATTCCCAACTTCCTCAGCTCCCCCGCGTCGGGGTCCTCGGCCGAGGTGCCGGTCACCTCGCGGAGACAGAGTGTGGGCAGCCAGACGGAGACGATCGGTGTCGCGAAGATTCCTGCCGGCCTGACGATCGCCGGCTTCGACCTGCTGACGCTGCACGCGGACGGCCCGATAGGGCCTTCTGACGTCACGATTTCCGACCACCCCGGCGCAGGCGCGAACCACGACATCACCGCCTACGCCCTCCCCTCCTCGGGAGCCACCCTGGGCGTGCGGGTCGGCAGCTGCCTGCAGTGGCACGGATACCGAAGCCGCACGCTGTACGTGGCTCAGACGGCGGGGGCCCCGATCCGCCGGCTTCAGCTTTCAGGCATCGGGGGCTGAATCTGGGCAGTGAACAGAGCATCGAGTTCGTCGCGTCCGGCCACGGAGCCGATCTCATAGAAGCGCCGGCCGACCTCGAACCCAGCGAGCAGGCCCTCGTCGGCCAGCCCGGCGCAGAGCGGGGCGAGGTCCGCTGGGCCGCCGGCCGGCACTCGTTCGCTGATGACCTCACGGCGGAACGCAAGCAGCCCGTAGTCGATCCAGCACATCCCGCCCGGAGGCGGGGTCAGTCCCTTTGCGTAGCGGGCGACGCGCGCGCCTGTGAGCACCACGTTGCTGCCGTCCCAGCGCCCGTCGTTGCGGAAGACCGTCATCAGCGCGGGCTCGCGCCGCTCGCGGGCCGCCCACAGCACTTCGGCCGGGGCGACCTGCAGCCAGGAGTCGCCGTAGAGAACGAGGAAGTCTTCCTCCAGCGCGTTCTCGTCGCAGGCGAGCCGCAGCGCACCCGCGGTACCCCGGAGGCGATCGCCCTCGTCGACGTAGCGGACCGACAGCCCCCAGGCGGCGCCATCGCTGACGTGGTCGCGGATCAGCTGACCCAGATGGCCCACGCAGTAGACGACCGAGTCGATCCCGGACCGCGCCAGCCACGACAGCTGCCACGTGGCGAACGGCGTCCCAGCGATAGGCAGCAGGGTCTTAGGGACGGCCTTGGTCTCAGGCCACATGCGGGTGCCGTGGCCACCGGCCAGGATTACGCATTGCGTCGTGGCCCCCCTAGTCGCGAGCGAGAACGGTGCTGCCGTCGTGATCGAAGGTGAACCGTACTTCGGTGAGCCCCTCGGCTGCCATCGCCTGGCGAAGTGCCCGCTGGTCATGGGCGTAAAAGAGGAGGAAGCCGCCGGCCCCGGCGCCGACCAGCTTGCCGCCCAGCGCGCCGCTGTCGCGGCCGAGGTGGTACCAGCGGTCGATGCTGGTGTTCGACATCGACGCCGACCGCTTCTTCTTGTGCTCCCAGTGCTCGTGCATGAGCGCAGCGAAACCTGCTGTGTCGCCCAGCTCCAGGGCCGTCTTGCTGCGCAGGCCGAGTTCCTTCACGACGTGCAGGTTGTCGATCATCTGCGGGTCGCCGCCCTCGGACCGCGTCTTCTGCTCGGCGAGAACCTTCTCAGCGTCGCGGGAGTAGCCAGTGAAGAACATCAGCAGGTGCTCTTCGAGGTCATGCAGAGTGTCCGTGGACATGGCCAGCGGAGACACGGCGACCTGGCCATCAGGCTTGAAGTCGAAACACTTGACGCCGCCGAAGGCCGCCGCGTACTGATCCTGCTTGCCGACCGCCCGGCAGAGGCGACCGATCTCGATGGCGCAGGCTTCATCGGCCAGATCGCCTGGCGTCACGTGGTCGCGGCGGAATGCGTACACCGCGTGCAGGAGCCCAACGGTGAACGCTCCCGACGAGCCCAGGCCGGTGCCCGACGGGATGTCGGCCATGCTCACGATCTCAACGGACGGGCCGATGTCATGGGCCAGCAGCACCTCACGGACGATCGGATGCTCGATCCGGTCAGGACGCTCGACGCGCTCGAGCGCCGAGTACTTCAGGAAGTAGTCCCGCGTGAACGTCCGGTTGACCGATATGAAGATGTATTTCGAGATGGCCGCGGACAGCACGAACCCGCCGAACTGCCCGTAGTACGACGGCAGATCGGTGCCACCCCCGCCGAGGGTTATCCGCAGCGGCGCGCGGGTGATGATCATCCGGGGTCCGCCGGGGTCCGCGCCACCGCCGCGATCTGCCAGCCGAGAGCAAAGTCGTCGCGATTGTGCCTGAATCCCGTGTCGAGAAACCGCATGGCGGCCGACTCGATCCTCGACGGCGTCGTGCCCGGCACCCGGTCCTCGACGTCCGCAATCAGACGACGACCTCGGGCGATGACGGCGAGCTTGTAGAGGTTGAAGAAGGGAAACCCGGCGCGCAGCACCCGCTCGGTGACATATCCGGCATCGGTGAGCACGCCGCGCAGGTCCTGCGCCTTGAAATGCCGACGATGGCCGATATGCCGGTCGAAGGCCGAGCGGGGGCCGCCCGGCACGGTAACGATCACCCGGCAGCCTGGAACGAGCAGGCTCTTCGAGTTGCGCAGCAACCGCACCGGATCATTCGACATGCTCCAGCACCTCGGAGCACACGGCATACTCAGCAGCCGGCTGATCGGGGCCAAGCGTCACCGGCCGCAGCAGGTCGAGTTGGGTGAAGGTGACCTCCACTCCGCGCGCGGCGGCGGCGGCGCGGCCGCGCTCGACACCAGCCGCGCTGCATTCGACTCCCCACACCGCGACGTCGGGGTAGGTCTCCCGCAGGACGATGGCGAATTCACCCTGCCCACTGCCAACGTCAAGCACTGTCGCGGCGGCGGGCAGCCTCCCCAGCAGGCCCAGGATCATCCGGCGGCGGTACAGGTTGGCCGGGTTGCCCTCGGCTGCTTCGCCGTAGGCGTCCCAGTGACGATCCCAATCGTCCGGGTCCGGGGCGCCCGGATCACCGGCGCGGATGGCGCGGCCCGTGGCGCTCACAGGAAGAACCCCGCGGCCGCCGCGTCGCTGTGGAACATGCGGATCGTCTCCAGCGAGAAGGCGGCGAGGTCCTTGCCGAGCAGCGGCAGCTTCCTCAGCAGGTCGTGCGTCACGGTGATGATGTGCACGCCGATGTCGTCGGCCTGCCGCACATTCAGGATCTCCCGCGGGCTGGCCCACAGCAGCTCAAGTTGGGGATGGGGCGCCATTGTCTCGAGCGCTGCCCTCATCAGCGGGACGGGATCGCGCCCGGTGTCGGCGATTCGGCCGGCGAACACCGAGATGACCGCCCCGGGACCGCCCGCGACAGCGGAGGTGACCGATCTCGACCTGCGCCATCGTCATGAGCGCGGTCACGTTCAGGTGCACGCCCGAATCGGATAGCTCCCGCACGACGCAGGCTGTGCTCGTCCCGCGCGTGTCGGTGACCGGGATCTTGACGTAGACGTTCGCGGCCCCACGACGCGATCAGCCGGGCCTGGCGCAGCATCTCGTCGGGGGCATCGGCGAAGACCTCCAACGAGACCGGCCGGTCGGCGATGTGTTCGAGCAGCTTGCGGGCGAAGCCTTCGTAGTCACTGACCCCGGATTTGCGCATCAGGGTCGGATTCGTCGTGAACCCGGCGATGAAGGGCCGATCGGCCAGTTCGAGGATGGCCTCAAGGTCGGCCCCGTCCGCGAAGATCTTCACGTTCTTGAGTCCCAGATCAGTCATCCCTGCGGCCCCCCGGTGCCCACTTCTGCTGTTGAATCCAGGCCGCGGCTTCCGGCAGATTCGCCACGGTGACATGCGCCCCGACCGGCGCCGGTTCGTCATAGTGACGCTGAAGGTGTACGGCTTTCACCCCGGCCCGGCGCGCGGCTTCGATGTCACGCCCCCGGTCGCCGACGGTCGCGCAGCGCGCCAGATCGAGGCCTAGCCGCTCGGCGGCGCCCAGCAGCATGCCCGGCCGGGGCTTGCGGCAGGTGCATGCGTCGCAGTCGTCGTGCGGGCACACGCAGATCTCGTCCAGCGGCACCAGGCTGCGCAGCCGTTCGTGGATCCGGTTCGACCTCGGCGCGTGTCTGCGTGCCCCGGGCGATGTCGGGCTGATTGGTCACGACGACGAGGACGAAGCCGGCCTGCCGCAGGTCGGCGCACGCCTGGGCGACACCGGGCAGCACGCGGAACTCTTCGAGTGACCGGGGCGGCGTCGGCACCCCATGCCGGACGAACGGTTCATTGAGCACCCCGTCCCGGTCGAGGAAGACAGCAGGGAGACCGCGCGCCGCGATCAACCGCCGAACCGCCCGTCACGCGCATCGACGAGCATGGATTCCATCGATGCCCGCAGAGCCCGCCGCCCCGTGCGCGCATTTTTCCAGCCCAGCGCGCGGATGCGGTCGGTGTTGATGCGGACGACCGGCACGTCGCCTTTCCAGCCGCGGTTCGCCGCCGGTGTACTCGAACTGCGTGCTTCCAGCGGGCAGGCCGACCACGTCCATGGCGAGCCGGGCGATCTCGGTGACGGTGACGTAGTCGCCGGTCGCGACGTTGAACACCGCGAACGCGCCAGAAGCCAGGCGCGCGGCGTGCAGGACGGCCTCGATGACGTCGTCGACGTGGATGTAGGACTTGCTCTGCTGGCCGTCACCGAGGATGCGCAGGCGGTGCGGGTCGTAGAGAAGCCGGCGGACGAAGTCGAAGCCGACGCCGTGGGTCTGGCGCGGCCCGACGACGTTGCCGAACCGGAACGCCCGAGCGGTGACGCCGAACATGGCCGCGTAGGACGCCAGGAGGGCTTCGCCGGCGAGCTTGCTCGCCCCGTAGGTCGACACGGGAACCATGGGCCCGTGATCCTCGGTCGCCTCGGTCTCGCCGAGGTCGCCGTACACGCCGCTGCCAGAGGCGTAGAGCACCAGGCCGACGCCGCCGCGGCGGGCGGCTTCGGCGACATGATGGGTGAGCAGCGTCCCCTGGTCGAAGTCGGCCGCCGGGTCGGTCATCGCGCGCGCGATGTCCGGGTTCGACGCGAGGTGGATCATCGTGTCGTGCCCGTCGACCGCGGCGATGAGTGCCTCAAGGTCCCGCACGTCACTCTTGATCACGTTCAGCCGGGTGTCGGCCCGGTGCGCCGCGAGATGCCATTCGCGCCCGGAGGAGAAGTTGTCGTACACCGTGAGCCCTTCGGTCGCGTCGCTAGCGAGCAACCGGTCGACGAAGTGCCCGCCGATGAAGCCTGCGCCCCCCACGACGCAGATCCGCCGGATGGCCCGCGGGGTCATCGCAACGACTCCCACCGGGTCGCCGCGCGGGCCAGCGCCGGGTGCGAAACGAGCAGGTGCCATACCACGGCACACAGGCCCTCGGTGTGCGGCGTTACGTGGTCGGCGTAGAGCGGTGGGATGATCACGCAGGCATCGGCGAGCTCGGCGGTCATGCCCCCGTCGCGGCCCACGACGCCGAAGATCGCACTTCCGCGCTCGCGTCCGAGCGCCAGGGCGGCGACCACGTTGGTCGAGACGCTCCTCGGCGCGTTGCCGCCGCCGACGGAGAATACGAGCAGCGCGTCGCGGCTCGCGAGCCGGGAGCCCTTCAGCCACTCGGTGAACGTGGTGTCCCAGCCCTCGTCGTTAGCCCGGGCGGTGAGTTCCGACACATTGTCGGTCGGCGTGTATGCCTCGAAACCGCAGATCTTACGGAAGTCGTTGACGGCGTGCGAGGCGTGGCCCGCTGACCCACCGACGCCCAGGATGAATAGCCGGCCATCCCGTTCACGGACCGCCGCCAGGCCCTCGGCCATGCGCTCGACCACGTCAGTGTCGATGGACGTGAGAACATTGACGGACTCCTCAACGAAGGCTTTCGAGAACGTCATTTCGTGGTCTTCACTGGATCGACTTTGCCCACCGCGAACGTATTCAGCGTGAACTTGTGCCGGAAGCAGCGAATCCCGTGCGGCTGGAAGCCTGCTCGACCAGCAGCGGCCACAGGTCACGGGGGTCGTAGTACGTCTTGTGGTCGTCCATCTCCCGGGGTGACAGGCCGAGGCGGAAGGCCGTGAACTCCAACGCCGGCTTGCCCAGCCAGGACGGGACATTGATGGCGCAGACGCCACCGGGCCGCAACAGCCGCCGGAATGGGCGAGGGTCTCGCCGGGCTCCCAGAGATGCTCGAGCACGGACATGCAGAGGACCACGTCAAGCGACTGATCAGGCAGGGCGGCCAGGACGCCAGGAAGCTCCCCTTCGATCGCGGTCACATTGCGCAGCGACTTGAGATCATCGGCCAGCGAGACGTCGATCAGCGTCGCCGACCCGACCCGGCCCAGGATCGAGCGCATGTAGGTCGCCTCGTAGCCGCAGCCGAAATCGGCGACATCCTTGCCGTGCGATGCTGCCCACGGTCCGCCGGATCTGGTGACCCGACAGCCAGACCCCGGCGCGCTCGACGACCGTGAGCCTTCCGATCCTGCCCGAATGCCATATCCCGAGCGAGGTCAGCGTCGGGCATCTTCATCCTCTCCGTAGCGCACATCGGTGGCGTGCAGCAAGCAGGGTGAAGCAGAACGTCGAGAAGCCGATGATCATGAACAACAGGCCGATGATTCCAAGATGGTCAATAGCGGAGGACGAGTCCGGCAGCGAGAAGTCGTGGGTCACGTAGTACACGAGCACGGCCGCGGACAGCGCGAATCCGAGCATGAAGATTAGCCAGCTGGCAACGACCGTGCTTGTGTAGCCGAATACGCGCCGCCACCGTTGTCCTGCCCGGCCGGTGTAATCGAGGAAGACGTGGGCCAAGCAGCCGAAGTAGATGCTCTGCAGGCCCAGCACCGACAGGGTCAGGCCGATGAGCATCCAGTACAGGCTGAACGTCACCGGCCCGATCGTTATCGCGCCGAAGCTGAGCGGAAGCGTGAGCAGCAGGCCGAGGACGAACATGCCAATACCCGGCTTGAACAGGAAGAACTCCGCGCCGTGGATGAACATGGCGCGCAGGTTGATCCACGCGGCCTGGAACGGCGAGAACCAGCCCGACCGCCTGTGATGCGAAAGGCGCCCGTTCACGGTCCTTGTAGGAAGGTGACCGGCACCTCGGTGGTGCGCAGCCCCATGCGAACCGACTTCAGCACCATCTCAGAGGCGTATTCCCACGACTGGGCCACAATGCCCATGCGGCTGAGCGCGTCGCGGGTGATGCCGCGCATGCCGCAGTGGATATCACTGAAGTGACTGCCGTAGAGACGGTTCAGGATCCAGGTCGTGACCGGCGTGCCCGAGGTATCGATGCAGAGCGGGCATCGCGCCAGGCTCGATCGAACCCTTCCAGCGCGAGCCCATCGCGTACTCGGTGCCGCCGCGCATCGCCTCGACGAACGGCGCGAGCCTGACGGAAGTCGTACGTGCAGTCGGCGTCGCCCATGATCACGTACTTGCCGCGCACGTACGGCAGGGCGTCGATGTAAGCACGGCCCAGCCCCCGCTTAGGGGTCTTCAGGACACGTGCCCCGCCCGCCAGAGCGAACTCGGCCGTCCGGTCAGACGAGCTGTCAACGATAAGTACCTCACCCACCGCGCCGGCCTCGCACAGCCCCTGGTGGCACCACGCGACGAATTCGGCGATGGTGAGCTCCTCGTTCACGGCCGGAATGAGGATGGTCACCTCAGGCGATTCAACGTCATCGCCGCGCCGCAAAAGGTGGATGTCCGGATCACTGGACACCTCGGCGTTCCCGGTGCTCGCGTCGATTTCCCTGGCCCGATCACGGGCCAGCCCGACGTTCCCGTTGCTCACACTGATTCCCTCGCCAGGAAGTCGCCCTAGTTTGGTGCAACTTGAGCGCGATGGTTGACCACGTGGAGCTACGGGTGGTAGACCCTATGTGAGCAGACTATGCCGTGGGTCCAAAGAGCTTGCACGCCGACCCTGGCCCAGGCGGCAGACCTCCCGAGGTCAGGAAAGTACCGTTGGGGGCGTGTCGAACCCCTCTGGCCGAGCTACCGTCCGGGCCGCGACGGGAGTGCTGCGCCCGGCCTTGGCACCCCTCGGCCCCCCAGCGACGAGGCGGTCACTGCGGCCGATCTCCCTCCGGGTGTGCGGCATCGTCGGGTTCCTGGGGTCGGCGTGCGTGTTGCTCGGGGTCGCCCAGGCCGGGCTCGCCGTTCTCGGTCAGGGCGGCCGGCGCCTGGTTCTTCGCCACGAGCGGCTGGGCGCGGCGGCCAACATCTACCGGGTTTCTCGGGGTCATGCTCGTCTATGCCGGGATCGTGCTGATGCTCGGTGCGTGGTTCGAGCTGGTTCGCACGGTGCGCCGCCAGCCGTCGATCCCGATGGCGCGGCTGGTGGCGATCCTGGTCGCCTGGGTGGCCCCGGTCCTCGTCATGCCGCCGGTGTTCAGCCGGGATGTCTACAGCTACGCGGCGCAAGGCGAGATGGTGCATCGGGGCCTCAACCCTTACGTCCACACCCCGAGCGCGCTTGGGGGCGGCCCGTTCCTCGACCTCGTTGACCCACTCTGGCGTCACGTACCCGCGCCCTACGGCCCGGCGTGGGAGCGGCTCTCGGGAACGATCGTGGCGCTGTCACACCACGACGTCTGGGTCGCCGCCGCCGGCTTCCGCCTCGTCGCGCTGGCCGGCCTGGGATTGATCGCCTGGGCCGTGCCCTCCCTGGCCCGATCGATCGGGCGTCCCGGGAGCGTGGCGTTCGCCCTGGCCGCGCTGAACCCCGTCGTCCTCCTGGTGCTCGTCGGGGGAGCTCACAACGACGCGCTGATGCTGGGCCTCCTGGTCGCCGGATGCGCGCTGGCCCGCCGGCGCCACGCGTTGGCCGGGCTGGTGCTGTGCGCGCTCGCCGCCCAGGTCAAGCTCCCGGCGCTCATCGGCGCCGTCTTCATCGGATGGTGGTGGAGTGATGCCAGCGGGAGCTGGCGCCAGCGGGCCGCGCGCGTCGTGGCCGCCGTCGCGATCGTGGTCGCGCTCATGGGAGCGATCAGCGCGGTCTCGAACCTGGGAGAGCATTGGATGGCTGGGCTGGCCAACCCGGGCACCGTGGTCTCCTGGGTCGACCCGGCGACGGCGCTCGGTCTGGCGATGGGACACGCGGCCGCCGCCCTCGGTGTCGGAAGGCACACGGCGGGCCTCGTCGAGATCTCACGCGGCGTCGGTCTCGGACTGGCCGCCCTGCTCTCGGTCGGGCTGCTCCTCCGCTCGAACCGCCGAGGGGAGGTCCAGGCGCTCGGCTGGAGCCTGCTCTTGTTCGTGATCCTCGGACCCGTGGTGTGGCCCTGGTACGAGACCTGGGGCTTCGTCGTGCTGGCCGTGGTCGCCGAGGGATGGACGCTGCGGCTCATGGTCGCCCTGTCCGCAGTGGCGTGCTTCGCCGATGTGCCACCCGTCCGATCACTCGGCGCATCGGACCTCCGGCTCACGGTGATCTGCTGGGCCGTGCTGGTCGGCGCGGCCGGCGCGTACGCGACCGTCCGCCTCGTGCCCTCTCTGCCCCGTCCGCGATAGACGGCTGTCCGGCCTGGCCACTTCACTCTCGGGGCGCCCGGCCCGGCGATTTACTCCTGGCTGGTCAGCACCGGGCGGGCCGGTCGCGCGGCACGAGCGAAGTGGCGGGTGAGAAGCTCGTCGAACTCCTCGACGCGAAGCGGCTGTGAGAAGTAGAAGCCCTGTCCCACCTCACACCCGAGGCTCTTGAGCACGGCGACCTGATCCTTCGTCTCTACCCCTTCGGCCACCGCCGATATGCCCATCGCATTGGCCAGGTCGATGACGGCCCTGACGATCGCCGAGTCCACCGGGCTCTCGACGACGCCCTGGACGAAGACGCGGTCCACCTTCACTTCGTGGACGGGGAACTGCTTGAGGTACGCGAGCGAGGAATGGCCGGTGCCGAAGTCGTCGATAGCCAGGCGCACGCCGAGCCGGTTGAGCTTTTTCATGACCTCGCGGGCACCGGAGAGATCTTCCATGACCATGGTCTCCGTGATCTCGAAAATGAGCAGCTCCGAGGGCAGTCCGGTCGCTTCGAGGGACGCGGCCACCTGCGACAGCAGCCCGGTCTCCTGGAACTGGCGGGGCGAGAGGTTGATGCTGATGGGCAGGTCCACGTTCAGCCGTTCCTGGATGGAGCGCACCTGCCGGCACGCTTTGTCCAGCACGTAACGGTCCAGCGGCAGTATCAGCCCTGTCTCCTCCGCCATCGGGATGAAGTTCATGGGGCTGATCAGGCCGTTCGTGGGGTGGCGCCACCGCACCAGCGCCTCCGCACCCACGATGTGCTTCTCGTCAAGGGAGTAGAACGGCTGGTAGTGCACTTCGAGTTCGTCTCGCTCGAGTCCTTTGCGAAGATCGGCCTCGATCTGGAGCCGTTCGGAGGAACGGGTCCCCATGGACGCCTTGTCGAACACCTTGTAGGCGCCGCCCCCGCCCCTGGCCTTGGCCTCGTACATGGCCACGTCCGCGTTGCGGAGTACGTCGTCGGCCGTCTTGCCGGGCTCGGTGATGGCGATGCCGACCGACACGCTGGCTACCAGTTCGTAGCCGTCGGGCAGCACCATGGGCCGTTTGACCGCGGCGCAGATGCGCCGCGCCGCGGCGACCGCGATCTCGATCTCAGCCACGTCTTCCAGGAGGACCACGAACTCGTCGCCGCCGAAGCGGGCAGGCAGGTCGTTACTCCGGACCACCCGTTTCAGCCGGGCCGCGATCGCCACCAGGCACCCGTCGCCGGTCACGTGGCCAAGGCTGTCGTTGATGCACTTGAAGCGGTCCACATCGACAAAGATCAGGGCGTGGGTCTTGCGGTCGAGCTCCGATCGTTGCAGCGCCTGATCGAGCCGCTCGACCAGCAGCCGGCGGTTGGCCAGGCCGGTGAGGCTGTCGTAGAAGGCGTGATGGTGAAGCTCGTCCTCGAAGGCCTTGCGCTCGGTGATGTCCCGGAAGGCGATCACGGCGCCGGACGGCATGCCGCCGCTCAGGACCGCGAGAGGCCGTATAGGCGACCGGGACGGTGACGCCGTTCTTGCCGCGGAACCAGGAGTCGTCATCCCGGATGGTGCGGCCCGTCCGCATGGCTTCGCGGGCCGGGGTCGAGCAGGAAGTCCGGTGCCGTGAGGGCACCGTCGCCCACCGGGTCGTCGATCGTGATGTTGAGTGACGGCAGTTCGATCATGTCGGCCGCGGCCTGGTTGACGAACGTGAGCTTCCCGGCTGCGTCTATGGCGCAGACACCTTCCCCGATGTTCAGGGTGATCGAGGACAGCCTTTCGCGCTCCACGCGGACCTGCTGGTACAGCCCGGCATTGGTGAGCGCCCCGCTGCCCACGGCGGCCAGGGCCCGCAGCAGGCCCCGGTCGGCGTCGTCAAAGGGCTCATCCCGGCGCCGGCCCGACACCACCAGCCACTGCCGCCGGTCAGCCACGGTCATGGGCGCCGCCATGTGCCCGGCGCCCGGGTCGTGAGAGGTGAGTGTGGCATCCGGGCTGCGGAGCAGCCTCCGTACCGATCCCAGGATCGTCTCGATGACCGCGTGCTGGCGCAGTCCCCGATTTGCCTCCAGCGTGACCTCGTACAGTCCTTCCATCCGGGCGCGGTCATGCAGCGCCGCGAACCGGGCACTGATGAGCCGCCGCTCCAGGATGAGTCCCGGGACTGCGAGCGCCAGCGCCCATAGGTGAGCCTGAATCGCGAGGGCCAGGACCACGCCCACCAGTGCTCCCGTGCCGGCGAGGGTCACCTGAAGCGGAAGGTCGCTGGTGAACTCTTTCCAGGTGGTGCCCAGCGAGACCTCAACCGCGGCCACGAGAAGCGTATTGACGAGGAGATATACCCCCACCCCGACGACGATGGCCGCGATCTGGCCCACGGTCAGGGAATTCGAGGGGGCGGCGATACTGCGGCTCGCAGCCAGCCCCAGCCCCGCCGCGATCAGAACCTGTCCGGCATTGAAGGCGGACTTGACCAGAGGGCGCCGCCGGGCACTCTGGGCCAGGACGGTCGCCAGGGCCAGGCTTCCCAGGGTGACCAGCGGTGGCACGAGGAGGGCGAGTATCACGAAGAAACCCTCGTCCATGCTGAAGGCCTCGGATTCGCCACCTCGGTACACCACGACCGGCCAGATCCAGCTCCCCAGGGCAAGAACGCCCATCGCGGCCGCGACGATCCACTGGCTCTCGCTGATGTGCGCCGAGGCCGGCTGCCTCCATCCGGTGAGAAACAGGGCAAGCGCGCCACCTACGACCGAAGCGGTGATGGTGGCCCGGGTAGCACGGGATATCTTCATGACTGACTGTCGGCCGGGCCTGGCTTAGCTCCACCCAGAACTGTTCCAGGCCGAGCCAGCCCAGGCCGTGCCGCTCCAGGCCGAGCCGGTCCAGCCACCGTCATTCCAGGCCCGGCCCGTCCAGTCTTCGCCGTTCCAGGCGGCGCCGGTCCAGCCACCGTCATTCCAGGCCCTGCCGGTCCAGGCTGAGCCGTTCCAGTCCCCGCCATTCCACGCCCAGCCGTTCCACGCCTGACCAGTGGATGGCCGCTGGCCGACGGTGAGCCCGGACCACAGGTTCAGGTTCCAGGTGTCGGCCGGGCCGGTGGGCGCCAGCGAGACCGTGGCGCCCGATCAAGGTCCTGGATCAGGCCGGCGGCCGATTGGCTGAAGTTCATCGGGCCTGAGGTAGCCGCGGCGTAGGCGTTGAGGGCCCCGTGGCCGTCGACGAACGGGTTGCCGACCGGACCGGGAGTGGTATTGCCGAGCAGGCGCGCCTTTACCTGGTCAGGGGTGAGACCCGGGTTGTCGGCCAGCACCAGCGCGGCCGCCCCGCTGGCGATAGCCGCACTGAACGAGGTCCCCGAGCCCGACGAAGTTCGCCGGGCCGACCCGGGCCGAGGGGTAGTCGCCGTAGATCGTCGAGCCCGGCGCGGCCAGGCTCACCACAGAGCGGCCCGAGGTGACCAGGTCAGGTTTGACCCAGCCGTCAGGTGAGGTCGGCCCGACGCTGCTGAAGTCGTTCATCTCGTCATCGGTGGTCGGCGCCGTGGCCATGTCATCCAGGGCGCCCGCCGTGATCACCAGTGGGTCGTCGCCGGGGGAAAGGATGGTGCCGTTGAAGGGCCCGGCGTTACCGGCCGAGGTCACCACCGTGATACCCGAGTTCCACACCGCCTCGACCGCCTGGTCCAGGGGATTGATGACAGTGGACTCGGTGGGCTTGAACCCCAGGGACAGGTTGAGAACCTTGATGCCGTACGTCCCCTGGTGGTCGACCGCCCACTGCAAGCCCGAGATCAAAGTCCCAAGGTCGGTCGTGCCGTCCGCCCCCGCCACCTTGATCGAAACCAGCCTGGCGCCAGGCGCTTCGCCCAGGTACTGCCCGTTCGACGAGGCCCCGTTGCCGGCGATCAGACCAGCCACGAAGGTGCCATGACCGTAGCTGTCCTGGTCGGGATCGTTTCCATTCGTCAGATCCACCCCGCCGACCAGCCGCCCCGCGAAGTCGGGCAGGTTGTCGATACCCGTGTCCAGCACGGCCACGGTGACCCCCTGGCCGGTATCGCCGGCGGACGCCAGCCGAGTGGCCCCGGTCTCCGGCAAGAACGCATCCGACGGGGTGTGGGGCCCGGTCGATTCAGTCGCGGACTGCACGCTCACCGAAACATCCGGGGTCACACCGATGCCCGGCAACGCGGCCAGCAGCGGCTCCGCATCCGTGGGGATGGAAGCCTCGACCCCGTCGATGAGGTGGTACTGCGCCAGGACGGCGCCCCCCGCCTCCAGCACCGCTGCCACCGGGCTTAACAGTCCAGTCGCCGTGACAATGACTGTCTCAGTCGCGCTCGCCGACGCCGCCGGGGCGCAAGCAATCGACGTGGCCGCCAATGCTGCGGCTGCCGCCGCGCTCACCGCGGCGATCCGGCTCCTTTTCCGCCAGAATAGCCGATTCCGATAGCCGCTGTCCGCGCTCGATGAGCTAGCATGCCGCATCTGGCAGTCCCCCCTCGGATGCCTTTTGAGGTACCTACCGTACGCCTGACCAGTCGGGTCTTGACGGGATATTCTCCAATACCAATGCATCTTTGACCAAATAAACGACAATTACTAATTGAGCTAGTAATAGCCAGATAGCCAGCGACCGCGCGAACCCGGGTAGCGAGCTCGGTGGGCCTTCAGGGAAGGAAGCGGTCGATGATAGCCATGACCTGACGGATGTCGTACGGCTTCACGAGGAAGCCGGCCGCACCGATGGCGAGGAGTTCATTGGCGACTTCCTGGCCGGCACCGCTGACGATGACAACGGGGATCCCGGCGGTGGCCTCGGCCGAAGCGAGCTTGCGCAGGACTTCGGCGCCGGTCGCGTCGGGGAGGCGGTTGTCGAGCAGGATGAGGGCGGGCTGTTCGCTGACGGCGGCAGTGATGCCGTCGCGGGCGGTGGCGGCCATGTGGAGCTTGATATGCGGGCGGCGGGATCCCACCGCATCCCTCCGAAGATTACGTTCCGTAGTTAATCGGATACTGCATGCTACAACGGCCGTCACTCACCGTAAGCGTCGTGCCACTTCCACCAGTGGTACGGCGGGGTCTGGGGGTAGCCCTCGGGTGAGTCTTCCCAGTCCTCCTGGCGTCCGAGCGCGGTCAGGTCGAGGTAGCTCCAGGTGCTCCCCATGGCTTCGTCGCCGCGGTTGTTGACGAAGTAGGTGCGGAACACGCGGTCGCCGTCGCGGATGAACGCGTTCGTGCCGTGCCATTCGTCCACGCCGAAGTCGGTATCGAAGCCGTCGGTCATCGTGTACCAGGGCATCGTCCAGCCCATCCGCGCCTTCACCCGCTCGATGTCGGGCTGCGGAGCGCGCGAGGCGAAGGCGAGAGTGGTGTCGCGGGCGTTGAGGTGGGCGAGGTGGGCGACCTGGTCGGCGACCAGGGAGCAGCCGGGGCAAGCATGGTCAGGCCAGCCGTCCACGCCGGGTTCGAAGAAGGCGCGGTAGACGATCAGCTGACGGCGGCCCTCGAACAGGCCGGGCAGGCTCACTTTGCCCGTGGGCCCGTCGAACTCGTACTCCTTGTCCACGGCCAGCCACGGCATCCTCCGCCGCTCCGCGGCCAGCGCGTCACGGGCGCGGGTCAGTTCCTTCTCCTTCACGAGCAGTTGCTGGCGCGCAGCCTCCCACTCATGCAGCGACACGATCGGGGGTGTCTTGGTCTTCATGGTGATGTCCGCCTTCCAGTGGGTTTGTGTGTCCGTGAGCCGATGGCCGGTCTCACCGGCTGAGGTGGTCCTTCAACGCGCCGAGCGGGCCGTCCCAGTCGCGGGCCAGCGCGGCCAGGAACTGCTGGGCCATTTGCATGGGGGCCGAACGCAGCCGGTAGCGCACCCGGCGCCGCTCCCCCGGTTCGGCCGTCACCAGCCCGGCCTCGGCCAGCAGGGCCAGGTGCTTGGCGATCGCCTGCCGCGTGATCGGCAGGCGACCGGCCAGGTCCGTGGCCGTGGCCGGGCCCCCGAGGCCAGCGCGGCCAGGATGGCGCGCCGGCTCGGGTCAGCCAAGGCAACGAAGACCTGCTCGGCGATCGCCTCGATATCAGGCGGCATCGAGGTAGCTGGCCAGTTCGCCCAGTTCGCTCGCCCAGCCCTGGGTGTGGCCGTCGTACTCCTTGCCGTAGACGTCCTCAGGCAGCTGGGCGAAACCGGTCTCGACCACTGTCAGCCTGGTGCCCGCACCGGCCGGTTCGAGCGTGAACTCGACATAGGTACGCCGCGGATCGTCCTCGGGCAGCCCGTTGATCTGCCAGGTGAACCCGAACACCGCTGGCTCCTCGACCCGTTCCACGCGCATGCCGACCGTGAACCCGCTGGTCCACGTCATCCGGGCCGCCCCGCCCGGACGCAGGTCGATCGTCGCCTGGTCGCCGAACCAGGCGCCCAGGCCCTCGGCCGTGGTGAGCGCTGCCCATACCTGGCTCGGCGGGTGAGCGAGATCCACGGTCCGCTCGATGCGATCAGGGAATCCCATGACAGCCTCCCATAAGTAGCAACTGATTGGTTGCCATAGTATGGCAACCAGTAGATTGCGTCAACATGACGGCGTACCGGCCGCCCGCAGCCAGCTCGCCGGCCATGCACAGTCACCGCGAACAGCAACGGCTCCTACCACCTCACGGCACCCAGCTGTCCGGCTTCGTGACCACCGGCGAAGATGACTTCCAGGACCCGCAGAATTTCCCGGTCGTCTACCTGACGAATGCGGCGGGCGACGTGTACTACGCGCGCTCCTACAATTTCAGCACGATGGCCCCGAGCACACCGGGGGAAGCAGAGCCCACCGACCTCGCCCTTCCCTCCGGCTTGCCGCACGGCGTCTACAGCCTGTTCGTCTCCGCGTGCGGCATCTCCTGCGCCACCGGATACTCCTTCACCTACTGAGTCCAGGCTCAGCGGGCGGCCCGATGCCACTGTGCCCGGTGGCATAGGGGATGAAGCTGCCGTGATGCGGGTCGGCGTCCAGGGGCTTGCCGATAGCGGGGAAAGCCCGCTGCGGGCAGGTGTTCCGGTCGCATACCTTGCACCCTGGGCCAATCGGGACGAGCGCGGACGGGCTGGCCAGGTCTAGTCCGTGGGAGTAGACGAGCCGCTGGGCGTGGCGGAGATCGCAGCCCAGGCCGATGGCGAAGGTCTTGCCCAGCGCACCGTAGCCGCCGTAACGCCGGGAGACCGTCCGGGCGACCCACAGGTAGCTGCGGCCATCGGGCATCTGGGCCAGCTGGGTCTGAATCTCGCCGGGATGCACGAAGGCCTCGTAGACATTCCAGAGCGGGCAGGAGCCGCCGACGCGGGAGAAATGGAAACTGGTGGCCGACTGACGCTTGGAGATGTTGCCGGCCCTATCGACCCGCACGAAAATGAACGGCACGCCGCGGACCCCGGGACGCTGCAGGGTGCTGAGACGGTGCGCGACGGTCTCGTAGCCGACGTCGAACCGTCGCTGCAGCAACGCGATGTCATAGCCGAGGGCCTCCGCGGCATCCAGGAATGGCTGGTAGGGCAGGACCAGGGCACCAGCGAAGTAGCTGGCCAGCCCGATCCGGCAGAGCATCCGGGCATCGTCGCCGGACAGGCCCGCCTCGGTGACGATCTGGTCGATCTCCGTGCTCAGCTCGACGGAGGCCAGGTGGGTAGCCAGCTGGAATGCCCGCTGGCCGGAGTTGAGCAGCGGGGACAGCGCCAGCACCCGGGCGTCAGGGTCGTAGCGCCGCTTTACGCCCTGGTCGCCGGCCGGCAGATCGGCCACCCGGATGCCGTGCCGCCGGGCCAGCCGCTCGGTGATCCCGGGCGCGGCGTTGCCGATCGCGAGGTGGGCCTGCGCGAAGATCCGCTCGGCCGCCAGGTCGAGCGCCGGGAAGTAGTTCCGCCGGGCGTAGAAGAGCTCCTGGACTTCCTCCTGCGCCATCGGCGGCGGGACCGACATCGAGCCCGCCGCACCCGCATCGATGCGGGTCATGATCGTCTCGTTGACGTCGCGGCCGTGCCGGTACCGGCGGTGCAGCTCGATGACGTAGCGGCCGACGGCGGGCATGGACGCGGCCAGCTCGCGGATCTCGGCCATCGAGATCTGTTCACCGACCGAGGGGTCGGTCAGCACGTCACGCAGTTGCGCCACGAGCCGGTCGGCGTCCTCGGCCGAGAACTGCTGCAGATCGGCGTCGAAGACGCTGCCGAGCTTGAGCAAGACGGAGGCCGTCATAGGGCGCTGACTGGACTCCAGCTGGTTCACGTAGCTCGGGGAAATGCCCAGCGCACTAGCCAAGGCCGCCTGGGTCAGACCGCGTTCCTCACGGAAGCGGCGCAGCCGTACGCCTACCCGGGCTTTCGTGACTGGCATCACACATCCTGTCTTCAGGGACCGGGTTATCAACGCATCGTGCATCTTCTGGCCGCATTCTGGTCGGCGCCGACCAGTCACGCAGGTCCTGCGGGCCTTACGCTCGCTAATCGGTCTAGACCACCACTGGCCATCTTCACAAGTGTTACAGAATCGCGGTTTGAGCGCCACAAACCTCCACACATGCAGGTTCTACCGCTCGGCTGGCTCTACGTGCATCTTGTTAAGGTAGGCTGCCAGTTTCTCTTTGGACCCGACGCTAGACGAGTAGCGGGTACCGGCCGGCGATCGGAAGGACATTCTGTGAACGACGCTATTCCAGGGCTGAATCAGCCCCCGACGGCACACAGCGGGCTGATCTCCTGGGTGGAGGAGATCGCGGCCCTCACCAAGCCCGCCAGCGTTCAATGGTGCGACGGCTCGCCGCAGGAGTGGGATCAGCTCACCAGCCTGCTGGTGGAGCAGGGCACGCTGCTGCCGCTCAATCCCGAACTGCGGCCGGGCAGCTTTCTCGCACGCTCCGATCCCTCGGATGTCGCTCGGGTAGAAGACCGCACCTTCATCTGCTCGGAAAAGGAAGAAGACGCCGGGCCGACTAACAACTGGATCGACCCGGCGGAGATGCGCACGATTTTCGCGGGCCTGTTCCATGGCTGCATGGCCGGGCGGACCATGTACGTCGTCCCGTTCTGCATGGGCCCGCTCGGCTCGGTGATCTCCCAGCTCGGCGTGGAAATTACCGACTCGCCGTACGTGGCGGCCTCCATGCGGATCATGACCCGCGTTGGCGCGCCTGTGCTGGAGCAACTCGGTGACGACGAGTTCTTCGTCCGGGCGGTGCACTCCGTAGGCGCGCCACGGCGGCCAGGCCAGGCGGACGTGCCCTGGCCGTGCAACCAGACGAAGTTTATCTCCCACTTCCCCGAGACCCGGGAGATCTGGTCGTTCGGGTCTGGGTACGGCGGGAACGCGCTGCTGGGCAAGAAGTGCTACGCGCTGCGGATCGCCTCGGCCATGGCCCGCGATGAGGGCTGGCTGGCCGAGCACATGCTCATCCTCAAGGTCACCCCGCCGGAGGGCGACGCCAGGTACATCGCGGCGGCCTTCCCGTCCGCGTGCGGCAAGACCAACCTGGCCATGCTGGAGCCCACGATCCCCGGCTGGCAGGTGCAGACCATCGGCGATGACATCGCCTGGATGCGGTTCGGCGCCGACGGCCGGCTGTATGCGATCAACCCGGAGGCCGGCTTTTTCGGCGTTGCCCCCGGCACCAGCGCCGCGACCAACATCAACGCGATCCGGACGCTGACCAAGGACACCGTCTTCACCAACGTCGCCACCACCGACGACGGCGACGTGTGGTGGGAGGGGCTGACCGACGAGCCGCCGGCGCACCTGACCGACTGGCAGGGCCGCGACTGGACGCCAGAGTCCGGCCGCCCGGCCGCCCACCCCAACGCCCGGTTCACGGTCGACGCGGCCCAGTGCCCATCGATCGCCCCTGAATGGGACGACCCGGCCGGCGTGCCGATCTCGGCGATCCTGTTCGGTGGCCGCCGGGCCACGGCGGTACCGCTGGTCACCGAGGCCTACTCGTGGCAGCACGGCGTCTTCCTCGGGGCCACCATCGCCTCCGAGACGACCGCCGCGGCCGCTGGCCAGGTGGGGCGGTTGCGTCATGATCCATTCGCGATGCTGCCGTTCTGCGGCTACAACATGGGCGATTACTTCGGCCACTGGCTGGCCACCGGCGCCAGGACCGAGGCCGACAAGCTGCCCCGCATTTACGCGGTCAACTGGTTCCGCAAGAACGACGACGGCCGGTTCGCCTGGCCCGGCTACGGTGAGAACAACCGCGTCCTGAAATGGATCACCGAGCGCCTGTCCGGTCAAGCCGAAGCCGTAGCCACCCCAATCGGCAACCTGCCCGCCGCGGGTGCGCTGGACACCGACGGCCTGACGGTCAGCGAAAGCGACCTGGAGCTGCTGCTGTCGGTCGACACCGGCACCTGGCAGGAGGAAGCCGAGCTCACCCGGGACTACTTCACCACCCTCGGCAGCCACCTGCCCGAGCAGTTGTGGGAGGAGCACGAGGCCCTGCTGGAGCGGCTCAAGACCGCGAGCTGACCCTTTCACCCCACCGGTCCAGCGCCCCTGAGTGGTGACCGGCCCGGCCGGTCACGCTGTTGCTGGGCCAGGCCGCCGCGCATACCCTTGAGCAACAGGCGGCGGAACGCTGGGAGCGGGCGGCCTGGCCGCGCGGATCAGGTTCGCCGGCTCGTGACCGCGCCGCACAGGTCCCTGCGAGCTGACGCGGGAAAGACCGCTAGCCGCCAGGAGGTTCCCGCCGCTATGCACCCCGGCCCCGGGCAGCTCCACATGATGCGCGGATTCGCCACCGATCCGTCGGTGACCAAGCAGCAGCTGAGGCGGGGAACCGTCCGCAGGATCGCCGGATACGCGCGGCCCTACCGCTGGGATCTCGCGATCTTCCTGCTGGCCGCCGCGCTGGACGCGGTGATCACGGTGACGATCCCGGTGCTGCTCGGGGTGGTCATCGACCGCGGCGTCCTGCCGAAGCGGGTCGATGTCGTGCTGGCGGTCGCCGCGGCCGTCGCCGGGCTGGCTATCTTCGATGCGTTCCTCAATCTCGTCCAGCGCTGGTACACGGCGCGGGTCGGCGAGGGCCTGATCTACGACCTGCGTACGCAGGTGTTCAGCCACGTACAGCGGCAGCCGATCGCGTTCTTCACCCGGGCGCAGACCGGCTCGCTGGTCAGCAGGCTGAACAGCGACGTGATCGGCGCGCAGCAGGCGCTGACCTCGACGCTGGTGTCTACGGTGTCAAGTACGCTGCAGCTGATTCTGGTCCTGGTCACGATGCTCTACTTCTCCTGGCTGGTCACGGTCATCGCGCTGGTGCTGATACCGATGTTCATCATCCCGGCCCGCCTGGTCGGGCGCAGGCTGCAGCGGCTGACCCGGGAGTCGATGCAGCTCGACGCAGCGATGGGGTCGACGATGACCGAGCGGTTCAACGTCGCCGGCGCCATGCTGGCGAAGCTGTTCGGACGGCCGCGGGAGGAGTCCGGCGTGTTCGCCGGGCGGGCGGCCAAGGTCAGGGACATCGGCGTGGTCCAGGCGATGTACGGCAGCTCGCTGTTCATCACGCTGACGCTGCTCGCGTCGCTGTCCACCGCGGTGGTCTACGGCGTGGGCGGTGACCTCGTCGTCCGCGGCGCCTTCCAGGTCGGCACGCTGGTTTCCCTGGCCCTGCTGCTGAACAGGCTGTACGGGCCGATCACTGCACTGTCCAACGTTCAGGTCAATGTGATGACCGCGCTGGTCAGTTTTGACCGGGTGTTCGAGGTACTCGACCTGAAGCCGCTGATCGAGGACCGGCCGGACGCGGTACCGCTCGTGCTGGCCGCGCCAGGCGACGGATCAGCCCTCGCCGCCGGGCCTGCGGCGGACATCGTCTTCGACCATGTCTCGTTCCGCTACCCGGCGGCGGCCGAGGTCTCGCTCGCGTCGCTGGAGTCCATTGCCCTGCCCGCGCCCGAGCGCACGGATGCGAGGCCGGGCGTTCTGCACGACGTGACCTTCACCGCCCCCGCCAGGCAGCTGACCGCCTTGGTCGGGCCCTCGGGCGCAGGCAAAACGACGATCACTCACCTGGTGTCCCGGCTGTATGAGCCCAGCAAGGGCACGGTGCGCATCGGCGGGTTCGACATCAGGGACGTGACCCAGGAGTCGCTGCACGACGCGGTCGGCGTGGTGACCCAGGATGCGCACCTGTTCCACGACACCATCCGGGTCAATCTCGTGTACGCCCGTCCCAGGGCGACCGAGGAGGAACTGATCGAGGCGTGCCGGGCGGCGCAAATCTGGGACCTGATCTCGGTGCTGCCGGACGGCCTGGACACCATTGTGGGCGACCGCGGCTACCGGCTGTCGGGCGGCGAGAAACAGCGGGTCGCACTGGCCCGGCTGCTGCTGAAGGCACCGGCCGTCGTGGTGCTCGACGAGGCCACCGCGCATCTGGACTCCGAGTCGGAGGCGGCCGTCCAGCAAGCGCTGAGGACGGCCCTGGCCGGCCGCACCTCGCTGGTCATTGCCCACCGGCTGTCCACCATCCGCGAGGCCGACCAGATCCTGGTCATCGACGACGGCCGAGTCTGCGAGCGCGGCCAGCACGACGACCTGCTGGCGTCCGGGGGGCTGTACGCCGACCTGTACCGGACCCAGTTCGCCCGCCAGGAGCCCGTCGGCGCGGGCCTGAGGCCAGGCCCGCCGGGCGAGCATCTCCCGCCGCATCCGCCCCCGGGATTTCATCCTCCGCCTAGGCCCGGGAGGCCCTGGCGCGGGCGACCCGGCCCTGGCCCGTTCAGCAGCCCGTGACCCGGCCGTCAGCCAGTCGTCAGCCAGTCGTCAGCCAGTCAGGCTGGACGGCGAGTGCAGCCACCCGAGCATGTCGGGCGGAGCCAGCTGGGCGGCCCGCGCGTAGTAGCCAGCGATCTCCTCGTCGCTGAGAATTTCGCGCCCGGCCCCCGAGGTGCCACGGCGGAAGAATGAGGCAGTGTCCTTGAAGATCCCCTGGGTGGCCGGAATGAGCCTGTCCGCGTGATCCCTCATCCGCTCGAACGTGGCCGCCCGGGTGAGCGCGGGCCAGGCCCGCTCCGGAACGGCTATCCCGAGCCGCCAGGCGATGCCGCGCATCTGGCCTTCCAGGTCGGCGGACAGGTCGTCGTAGTGCACCAGCAGCACATTCGGCTCGCCGCGACGGGCCCAGGCATCAGACAGATGCCACATGACGCCGGGCAGCGACTCCGGGTCGGCCCGGGGATCACCGTCATTCTCGATCCACCTCAGCAGGCTGTCGCGCAGTGGTTCGCCCGGTTCGCTCAGCCTGGCCGGCGCGGCCTGGCCGGTCAGTTGCTCTACCCGCCCGTGGTCGAGGTTGTCGAGATGGTGGCGGAACGACACGAACATGTCGAGCGGATGCCGGGCGGTCACAATGTAGGTGACCCGCGGGTCGAGAGGAATCCCGTCGAGCGGGGTATGCGTTTTGATGAACCGCCGGTGCGGCTGCTCGGCCAGCCGGGCATACACGACATCAGGCGGCACGATCGTGTGATCCAGCCACGGCGAGAGGTGCCAGAGCGGGGCCGGGAGCTCGGGTCGGTGGAAGATCAGCAGTGCGCAGATCATCTGCATCCACGTCGTCCCGGTCCGGCGCCGGGTGCTGATCACGATGTCGCCGGGGCGGAAGCGGAAGCCGAGCCACCGGGCGCTGTCCTCGTCATGCGATTGGTAGCGGAACGGGGCGCTGGCCACGCCGTGAGCGTAGCAGGATGCTGGCCAGGGCCACTGCGCGCGCAGGGCCGCGGCGGCGCGGCCCGCCATTGCCAGCGCGTCCCCGGACGGCCCCCCCGGGAACGGCTCGTCGTCACTCATGTCACTCTGCTCTCAGCTGCTAGCATGACCTCATATGCCACTCCAGCAAGCCAATGAGAGCGGCGGGCCTGTAGCCTATTCTGGAATCCATGGTCTGGGACTGGACTTGCCATCGGTGGGGAAGACATATACATGATTCGGAATGAGGATGTCCGGGGACCTGGCAGCCTCGAGCTTCGCCCTATTCACCGCTCGGCACGTTTGCGAGAAAGGGCAGCAGCAATCGCTTCCGTCGGAAGCGCATTCCCAGACACAGCCTATTCACAGGAAGAGATCGGGGCGCTCCTCGGCCTGGAGAACAGGGTCGTGAAGAAGCTTCTACATGCGCCCCACATCCAGAAGAGACACCTCTATCTTCCTGCGAAAGACGCTCAAACCGGGCGCGTGCTCCCCGAGTCCGCAGCCGACCTCCACGTCAAGTTCCGTGAAGGAGCACTCGAGATCGGGTCGCGTGCGATCCGCAATGCACTGGACGCCGTGTCCCTGTCTACGGTGGATGTCGACTACCTGCTGTGCGTCACGTCCAGCGGCTTCATGGTTCCAGGGCTCAGCTCGCTCTTTTCGCGAGAACTCGGATTTGATCACAAGCTCCTGCGCGCGGACGTCGTGGGAATGGGATGCAACGCCGGGCTGAATGGGCTGAACCCTCTCGTGCAATGGGTTAAGAACCATCCGGGCCAGGTAGCGCTCCTGGTCTGTTGTGAGATTAATTCCGCGATGTACGTTCTTGACGAGACCCCTCGTACCGGTATTGTCAACAGCCTTTTCGGTGACGGAGCGGCCGCTGCGGTATTGACCACCTATGCCGAGAACGGCGCCGGACCACTGGCAACCGGGCCCGCGCCATGCGTGATCGATTTCGAGAGCTTTTGCATCCCTGAGCAATGGGCGGCCATGCGGTTCGACTGGAACGATAATGCCGGGAAGTGGAGCTTTTACCTCGATCGAGACATTCCCTATGTCATAGGCTTCAACATCCGCGAGCCGCTGGAAAGGCTGCTGGAGCGAAATGGGCTGGATTTCTCCGCCATCAAGCACTGGGTACTGCACACCGGCGGTGGTGCAGTGATCGATTCCGTCAAGCTCAGCCTGGGCCTCGAGGAGCACGATGTGCGTCACACGCGCTCCGTGCTGCGCGACTACGGGAACATCTCGAGCGGCAGCTTCCTGGTCAGCCTGGAGCGCCTGCTGGCCGAGGGCGGTTTGTCGGCTGGGCGATCGGGGCGTCATGGTCACGATGGGCCCGGGCGCCCAGATCGAGGCGGCGCTTCTCCAGTTCGGGCAGGCCGGGACATGCTGACACTGATCGATGAGGGTGACGGCGAGCGAGTACTGACGGCCCGGATCCATGAGGCGACGATCGACGCCGAAATAATCAGCGCGCTCGAATCCGTGCTGAACGATGTCGAACACGGCGAGATCGAGAACTTCGTGCTTCAGTTCAGTGGCGACTCCGACTCGGTCACCGGAGAGTTCCCATCGTGGCGACCCGGCCCGGCCCGCAGCGACATGCGGTATTTCGCCCGCTGGGATGAGACTCTCTCACGGATTTCCAGGCTGAAGGCCAAGACGTTCGCGGCCTACGACGGCAGGGTCGGCGCGGCGGCTGTCCAGGTCGGCCTGGTCATGGACCTGCGGCTGGCCTCGGCGCGGGCGCGCCTGAAGCTGGAGGGCCTTTCCGAGGGGCACTTCCCGGGCATGGGCGCTTATTGGCTGCCGAAGTTCGTCGGTCTCGGCAATGCGCGGAGGATTTCCCTGCTCGGTGAGGATCTGACGGCCTCCCGCGCGTCACGGCTCGGGCTTGTGGACGTGGTTGAAGACACCGTTGAGGCAGCGGTAGATGCCACGATCAAGGTCATGCGCCAAGTAACGCCTGAGGCGGCGTGCTTTACCCGCCGAATTCTCGACGACTCCTATTTGCTGGAGCATTCGGCAGCGGCCGAGCTGGCCAAGGCGGCTCGATACAAGGTGGGAATGCCGAATCATGACGACTAAACGCCGCGGCGAGCAACAGTGCGAGAAGGAGTAGTCAATGGCCGAAACCCTCAGCCAAAGTTCACCTCGCAGTTCACCCCACACGGGCACCGCCCTTCCCCAGGGCCAGCCGTTCTGGATCGTCGACGGGCGCGCCTACGATTTTACCGAGTGGATGAGGATTCATCCGGGCGGTACGACGTGGTTCGGGCCAAGCCAGGGCCGCGATATTAGCGCCCTGCTCCATACATATCACCGAGATCCGGCTCGGCTGCAGAAGATTCTCGCCAGGTACGAGATCAAGGGGTTCACCGAGAAGGACATACTCCCGAAGCTTGGGGTTCCGCCCTTCCTGCTGGATCCGGATTTCGACGCGGCGAGGGATCTGCCGCGACTGGATTACAGGGACGAAGGAAGCTTGCTCGCGGAGATCCGCCATAAGGTGAACGCCAGATTCTCCAAGAAGGCCCTGAGAAAATACGACCGTGCGTTTGACGCGGTGACGTGGGCTATCGCTGCCACGCACGTCGCCACGCTGGCCCTCCTGGTCACGAACCTCATACCGGCCTGGGCGTTCGTAGCCATCATGGTGGTGACGCGGACCGCGCTGGCGGGCTCGGGCCATTACCACCTGCACAGAAAGTGGAAAGACCAGCGCCGCTTCACTCTGCCGCTTGGAAAAGCACTCTTCGACATCAACTACGTCGGCACGAGCCTGATCGGAGCAGACGGGCACGTGCTACTGCACCACCCTTATATGGGCTCCGGAGCCGATGTCAAGAAGACGTTCTTCGATGGCATGCTCCGCCTGCATCCGCTACTCCGGATCCCTGGTTACACGCTCCACAAGCTCGGCATATGCTTGAGTGGGCTATCCATGCGAGCGCTCGAGCTGGCCAGGTTCGAGCGCCCCAAGGGCAAGGCTCCCGCCCGGGCCGACTTCTGGCTCATCCGGGCGTGGATCGTGATCGAGTTTGCCGCGTGCCTGGCGACAGGTCACATCGCGGCCTGGCTGGTGCAGTTCTTCTTGACCTTGTGGTTCAACACCTTCCTCGTCGTGGCGAGCCACGACTTCGAGGAGTCGGACAGCGAGGCAGAGCTCGCTGTGATCCCCGAGTCTCTGCGGGACGACTGGGCGGCGCGGCAGATCTGCCTGAGCTACGACCTCACCGTGGTCGGCAATCGCTGGATCGATCTTTTCCTCAGCGCCGGCCTGAGTCCCCACCGCGTCCATCATGTCTTGCCGTACCAAGGGTCCGGGTTCGCCAACCTGGCCACGGAAGACACGGTCAGGGAGGTGTGTGCGCAGGTCGGCATCGCCTGGGAGCGTCCTCGGAACCTGATCTTCGAACGTTTCCCGGCCGTTATGAAGCACTATCTTCTCTGCCCGGTGAAGCCTGCTCCGCCCCGGCCGCTCGCCATGCCGCCCCCTCCGCGGAATCAGTTCCCCGTGCAGCCTCCTCCGCCTCCCCCGCCGAAACCGCTCCCCGCGCCGCGTCGTCCAACCGTCTGGGGTCAGATCGGCGAACTCTTCCGCTACACGTTCGATGGCTGGCGAGGAGTTGGCGTGTGATCGCGCAACCGGCGGTCAGGCACATCGCTACGGCGACCCGATGGCGGATGGAGAAGGACTGGATGTTGGCGTGGCGGTCGGTGTGGACGTCGCGGTAGCGGTGGACGTCGCGGTCGGCGTGGGCGTGGCGGTCGGTGTGGGGGTCGCGGTCGGTGTGGGCGTGGCGGACGCGGTGCTCCGCGCTGGCGTCGGCGTCGCGGTCGGGGTCTGAGCCGGAGCGACCAGCTGCGGTGTCTGCACGGTGTGCGGGCTCGGCGTCAGCATCAGCGCGACCGCGGCGATGATCACGCCGAACACGGTGACCAGGCCGCCGATAGCCGCGCCGCGCACCAGGGCCCGGCGCGGCGTTGTCCGCTTCCACTCCGTGGTGCGCCGCTCCCGGAGGTCGGCCGGAAGCGCCGCCCGCTGCGCGGCCCAGCTGTTGAACGGCGCCGCTGCCATGCCGAGCGTCGGGACCAGCAGGAGGGCCGCCAGCAGCGGCCCGGCCAGTTCGGTGGGCCGGGTCAGCGCGGCGGCGATGCCCAGGATTCCGAGCAGCGCCAGCGACGACTCGGCCCAGTTCGCCCGCAGCGCCTCCCACCACTTCGCCTTCTCACTGGTCTTCGGCGTGCGCAGGAACGCGGCCTTGCGGGCGAACAGGCCGACTATCGACGCCCGCGCCACCACCAGGGAGGTGGACTGCCAGATGAAGAACGCGCCAAGGGCGTCCCGCCACGACGCGCCGGTGCCGCGGCGCAGCAGCGCTACCGCCCGGACGAGCCCCAGGCCCACCAGCACCGGGACGGTGGCCACCAGGAACGCGCTGAGCTTGCGGAAAAGCTCGCCGCCCCCGGTGGCCAGGTTGGCCGCCCCGGCCAGCAGGAAGATCAGGAACACCAGGCCCAGAACGTCGCCGTACCACTGGATGGCGCCGGACAGGTAGGCCCACCGCTGGCCCATGGTGAGCCGGTTCTGCGGCGTGGGGCGGCCGGGCAGCAGGGAGCGCCAGTGCAGCCGCAGGATCTGGATGCCGCCGAAGCACCACCGGTAGCGCTGGCCCTTGAGCGCTTCGAAGGTCAGCGGCATGATGCCCTTGCCGAAGGACTCATCGATGTGCCATCCGGTCCAGCCCGCCCGGAGCAGTCGCAGGGACAGCTCAGCGTCTTCGGTGATGCACCACTCGTTCCAGCCGCCGAGCTGTTCCAGGGCGACCCGCCGGATCAGGCCCATCGTGCCGGCGAAGATCGCCCCGTCCCGCTCGTTGCGTGAGGGCTGGGAGATCGCGAAGAAGTACCTGTAGGAGTAGTACAGCCGCCGGTAGTAGGGCGCGCTCCTCCAGCCGCGGTAATCCTGCGGGGCCTGGGTGAAGCCGACCCAGCTCTCGGCGAACAACGGAGCGCAGCGGCGCAGGAACTGCGGCTCCAGCTGGTAATCGGAGTTGACGACGCCGATGATCTCGGCCCGCTCGTCGGTGAGCTCGCGCAGCGCGTAGTTCAGCGCCCCCGACTTGTAACCGGGCCAGTCTTCGAGGTGCGCGAACTTGACCCGGTGCCTCGAGCACCACTGCTCGACCGGCCGCCACAGGCTCTCGTCGTCGGTGTTGTCGTCGATCAGGATGACCTCGTAGTGCGGATACTCGAGGCGCATCAGCGAGCGGAGCGTGTCGATGACCATGTCCGGCGGCTCGTTGTGCGCCGGGACGTGCAGGCTGACGAACGGGAGCTGGCCGACAGCGGGCATCTCCGCCGTCGTGGTGGGCGTGACCCGCCTGCGCCAGGTCTCCGAGCCGATCGCGTCGCAGATCTCCCACAGGTAGGCGCAGGCGAGGAAGGCGGCGAAGACCTCGAAGAGCCACAGCAGCAGGCCGCCGGCCGTGCTCGCCGGCCCGAGATGGCTAGTGAGGGTCCAATCGAGAACATAGGCCAGGTAGACGACGAACAGGAAGATGCTCGACGCCCAGCACAGGTGGGCGCGGGCGTTCCAGCGGCGGGTCACCGGGAGCCAGATCAGGCTCGCGAGGACCAGCCCGGCCACGCCGGAGATGTCATTGCGCTCGGTCACCCCGAGCAGCCGCATCGCCACCGCCACGATCGCCGCCAGTACCGCCGTGCCCGCCATCGCGAACGTCCAGCGCCGGGTGGTGGGCCACGCACCGGTCGTCCGAGTGGGCGGCCTGGAACGAACCAGCAGGGCGGCCGTGCCCAGCGGCGCTGCCATGATCCCGGCCAGCACGAGCGCAGCGAGCACGGCCCGCCTCCCATGTCATCGTTCCAGCAGCTACCCCGCAATCTAGGTTATTACCAGCTAAAACGGGTGCCCTTCGGCCGCAAGCACGGAGCCTACTGCCGGGTCCACTTCTGGTTGCTGGCGCCGGTGCAGGTCCAGATCTCCACCGGGGTTGCGTTGGCGGTGCCCGCACCGGTCACGTCCAGGCAGAGCCCGGACTCGCGGCCGACGACCGTCCCGTCGGAGTTGAGGTTCCACTGCTGGTTGGCGCCGCCATTGCAGTCCCAGATCTCCACCCTGGTACCCGGGGCCGTGGCGTGGCCGGGGACGTCGAGGCACTTGCTCCCGTAGACTTGAAGCTCGCCGTTCGACAGGTAGGTCCACTGCTGGTTGCCGCCACCGTTGCAGTCCCAGATCTGCAGCAGGGTCCCGTTGGCCGTCGCTTGACCGGGCACGTCCAGGCACCGGTTCGAGCCGACGCCGCGCAGCACCCCGGCGGTGCCGCCGCCGCTCCCGCCGCCGCCGGGGTTGGTGCCGATTCCCCAGCCCCACTGGAGCCGGTCGAGCCCGGACTGGTTGGTGAGGCTCACCGTGAGGCTGGTCCCGCTGCCGCCCAGGGACGTGATCGCGCAGGATGCGTTCTCACACGGGCCAGGTCCCACCGTCTGGGTGGCCTGCTTGACGCCCGTCCAGAGGACCGAGCCGATGCCTTGGCTGCGCACGGTGTCGGTGATCGCGTAGAGGTAGGAGATGTCGTTGTTGCCGTCCTTGGGGCCGTCGTAGTTGACGCCGGTGGTCATGGGGGCCCCGAACTCGGTCACGACGGCACGGCTCGCGTAACCGCACAGGTTGCTCTCGAAGTCGCTGACCCAGGCCGCCTCGGTGGTGTGGGAGTCACCGAACATGCTGTAGATGTGGATCGACAGCAGGGTGCCGGCCAGTCGCGAGTCGGCGCCCTCGGCGCACAGGTTGTTGTCGGAATACGTGCCGGGAACTATCACCCGGCCCCGGGGAAGATTGGGGTAGCGCGCCAGCCAGGCGGCCTCGAAGTTGGTCAGGTTGGTGGCGCTGTACGCATACGGCTCGTTCATGATGTCGAAGTAGAAGTTGCTGCTCCCGCCGTACTTGTTGATGACGGTGTCCCACATCTGGTAGAAGGACGTGGTGTCGCTGACCGTCCCGTTCTGCAGCCATGGTGCGATGATGACGTTCATGCCCAGCGCGGTGGCCGCGTCGAAGGCTGCGGTGTAACTGTTCCACCAGGTTCCTGAGGTGGTCGCCGCGTTGATCCCGAACCGGACGGTGTTGGCGCCGAGGCTCTGGAAGCCCTTGAGAATCGCCGTGGCCTTCGTGTAGGTGGTCGCGTAACTGTCCGACGTGGACAGGCCGACGGGGACGTTCGGGCCGGTGATGAAGTTGTCGTTGGGGTCCGCCCAGTTCACACCGTGGAACTGGCTGGTGGCGGCGTGCGCCGGCGAGGCGGTTCCCGCCGCGGCGCCGAGGTAGCCCAGCGCCACGGCGAGGGCCAGACCGGCGCCGGCGACATGCCTCAGCCGGTGTCTGCGTAATCTCATCTCTCCTCCATCCACGGGCCTGTGTGCTGCCCGCCTTGAAAAGTGCCCTAGGTGTAGCTCTAATGTCAACTTGCGTCAATGCCTGTTGAAAAATGTTCGGCAGCTGTGGCCGTCGGCGCTGGCCCAATAGGCCCGGTGCGGCGCCGGCCGCGATACGCGCCGGGAAGTTTCATCAGGTCGCCTGGCGTCGCGGGTTTCCGCACCACCGCCCGAAGCCAAGGAGCCGGTTTCTTCGGCCGCCGGGCCGCGCCAGCGCAGGCTTGCTTACCCGGAACGAATGTCACAGTCAGTTTGTTTTAACTGGGTCCGGCGGCATCGGCCGCCCCGGACCAGCCCCGCACCCAGAAAGTTCCCTGGTGAGTGACCGCCTGATCGTCCGTGGCGCCCGCGAGCACAATCTCCGGAGCGTCGATCTCGACCTGCCCCGCGACGCCATGATCGCGTTTACCGGGCTGTCCGGGTCGGGAAAGTCGAGCCTGGCGTTCGACACGATCTTCGCCGAAGGGCAGCGCCGCTATGTCGAGTCGCTGTCGGCTTACGCACGGCAGTTTCTCGGCCAGCTGGACAAGCCCGACGTCGACGCCATTGAGGGCCTGTCGCCGGCCGTGTCGATCGACCAGAAGTCAACGTCGAGGAACCCACGGTCGACGGTCGGCACGATCACCGAGATCTACGACTATCTGCGCCTGCTCTGGGCGCGCATCGGCCTGCCGCACTGCCCGGTCTGCGGCGAGCCGATCACGAAGCAGACGCCGCAGCAGATCGTCGACGCGCATCCTGGAACTGCCGGAGGGCACCCGGTTCCACATACTCGCGCCGGTGGCGCGGGAGCGGAAGGGCGAGCCTACGCCGAGCTGTTCGCCGCCCTGCAGGCTCAAGGGCTTCGCGCGGGTCCGGGTGGACGGCACCGTGTACCCGCTGGACCGAGCCGCCCGCGCTGAAGCGCCAGGAGTGGCACACCATCGAGGTGGTCGTGGACCGGCTCACGGCCAGGCCATCGAGCAGGCCGCGCATCACCGACTCGGTCGAGACGGCGCTGAGCCTGGCGGACGGTCTGGTCATGCTGGACCTCGTCGACCTGGCGGACGGCGATCCTGCCCGCCGGCCCCGTTTCTCCGCGATGCTGACCTGCCCAAACGGCCACCCGCTGGCGATCGACGAGATCGAGCCGCGGTCGTTCTCGTTCAATTCGCCGTTCGGCGCCTGCCCGGTCTGCACCGGGCTCGGGGTGCGCCGGGAGGTTGACCCCGAGCTGATCGTCCCGGACGGGAGCCGGTCGCTGGCGCAAGGCGCGATCGCGCCGTGGGCGGGCTGGAAGGAGCGCGACTACTTCGTGCGGATGCTGCAGGGCGTGGCCGACGCGCACGGCTTCGACCTTGGCACCCCGTGGGACGAGCTGCCGGAAGACGCGCGGACGGCGGTGCTGCATGGGCACCGGCGACCGGGTGCACATCAGCTACCGGACGCGCGCGGGCCGTGACCGGTCGTACTACGTCACCTATCGAGGGCGTGATGCCCTGGATCGAGCGGCGGCACGCCGAGTCCGAATCGGACGGCGCGCGCGAGGACTACGAGGGCTTCATGCGCGAGGCGCCGTGCCCGGCGTGCGCGGGCGCCCGGCTCCGGCTGGAGGTGCTGGCCGTGACCGTGCAGGGCCGCTCGATCGCGGAGGTCGCGGCGCTGTCGATCGGCGAGGCCGCCCAGTGGGTGCAGGCGCTGGAGCTGACCCAGCGAGAGCGGCTGATCGGCGAGCGGGTGCTGCGGGAGATCCAGGCGCGCCTGGGCTTCCTGGCCGACGTCGGGCTGGACTACCTGTCGCTGGACCGGGCGGCGGCGACGCTGGCCGGCGGCGAGGCGCAGCGGATCCGGCTCGCGACCCAGATCGGCTCCGGCCTGGCCGGGCGTGCTGTACGTACTGGACGAGCCATCGGCTGGCCTGCACCAGCGGGACAACCGCCGGCTGATCGAGACGCTGCTGCGGCTGCGCGACCTGGGCAACACGCTGATCGTCGTGGAGCACGACGAGGACACCATCGCGTCCGCGGACTGGGTCGTGGACATCGGCCCGCAGGCCGGGCCAGCACGGGGGCCAGATCGTGGTCAGCGGCACGGTCAGCGACCTGGAACAGTCGGCGGAGTCGATCACCGGCGCGTACCTGTCGGGGCGGCGGAGGATCGAGGTACCCGCGCGGCGGCGGCCCCGGCGGGCGGGACACGAGCTGGTCGTCGAAGGAGCGCGCGAGCACAACCTGCGCGACATCGACGTCGCGTTCCCGCTGGGCTCCTTCGTCGCGGTCACGGGAGTCTCCGGGTCAGGCAAGTCATCGCTGGTCAGCGACGTCTTGTACCCGGCGCTGGCGAACAGGGTCAACGGAGCGACGCTGCCGCCGGGCCGGCACACGCGGGTCACGGGCATCGAGCAGATCGACAAGGTGGCCGGCGTCGACCAGTCCCCGATCGGGCGCACGCCACGGTCGAACCCGGCGACCTATACCGGCGTGTTCGATCACATCCGCAAGCTGTTCGCACAGACGGCCGAGGCGCGGGTCCGCGGCTACCAGCCGGGCCGGTTCTCGTTCAACGTCAAGGGCGGGCGCTGCGAGAACTGCCAGGGCGACGGCACGATCAGGATCGCGATGAGCTTCCTGCCGGATGTCTACGTCCCGTGCGAGGTATGTAACGGGAGCGCGGTACAACCGCGACACGCTCGAGGTGCACTACAAGGGCAAGACGATCAGCGAGGTCCTCGACATGCCCATCGAGGAGGCAGCCGAGTTCTTCGCGCCCATCGAGCGGATCGCCCGGCACCTGCGCACGCTCGTGGCGGTCGGCCTGGGTTACGTGCGGCTGGGGCAGCCGGCGACCACGCTGTCCGGCGGCGAGGCGCAGCGCGTGAAGCTGGCCGCGGAACTGCAGAAGCGCTCGACCGGCCGGACGATCTACGTACTCGACGAGCCGACGACCGGCCTGCACGCCGAGGACGTTCGCAAGCTGCTCGGCGTGCTGCACTCGCTCGTCAACATGGGCAATACCGTGCTGGTGATCGAGCACAACCTCGATGTGATCAAGACGGCAGACTGGGTCATCGACCTGGGACCTGAGGGCGGCCCGGACGGCGGGCGGCTGGTCGCTCAAGGGACACCCGAGGAGGTCTCCTTGGTGAAGGAGTCGTATACCGGGCGCTTCCTGCGGCCGCTGCTCGGCGAGCCGGCGGCCGACCGCGGCTCAGACGAACCCGGGGCCCGGCGGAGGGCCGCGTAAGGCTGAGATGGGTCGGCGTGGTGAGCCCGGAGGTGAGGCGGGCGCGGGGCTCCGCTGGTCCGGCCGGAGGGCCTGCTCGCGCGAGCACCACCACGTGGACCGCCCGCCGACCGTTCCGTGCACCATCGGGGCGCCGTCCCGCGGGCAGGTCCCGCCCGGATGGCGGGCCGCGATAACGTCGCCGGTGTGTGCACCACCCTTGGCGATGGCGGACGCCAGGACCGACTTCAGCGCGCGGTAGAGGCGATTGACCTGCGCAGAGGAGAGGCGGTCAACCCGCGCCACGGGCGACACCCTGGCTTGCCAGAGAATCTCGTCGGCCAGCAGGTTGCCGATGCCAGCGATCTTGGACTGGTCGAGCAGGCGGGCCTTGACGGCGATCGTGCCCTTGGTCATCAGCGCGCGGAACTCCGCCGGGGTGACCTCCGCGGCGTCCGGCCCGAGCGCCCCGATGTCGGGGTTGAGCCGGACCCGCCCCAGCCGGCGGGGGTCGAAGAGCACCAGGCTGCCGCCGTCCGCGAACGTGAGGGTGAAGCGGCTCCACACGGCCCGGCGCGGCCGGGTGTCGTAGCGGTGCGGATCACCGCCCTCGGCCACGGCGCCGTCCGGGCCCGTGACCACGATGCGGCCGCTCATGCCCAGATGAATACCGAACTCCGGGCCGCCGCCGGGCGTGGCCACGTCGGCGGTTCCGGAGGTCTCGAGCCAGATCGTCTTGCCGCGCCGGTGCGCGGCGGTGAGGCTGCGTCCGATCAGCGCGCTCCGCAGCGCGCCGGGTGAATGCGGCCGCGCGACGTAGCTGTCGGAATCGTCGACGTCAACGATGCGCCGGTGCAGGGCCTGATCAGCGATCAGGCTGCGGGCGATCTCAACTTCCGGAAGCTCTGGCATCCGCGCGATGCGGCAGTTTCCAGCCCGGCCGGACGAAGTGGCAGGTGTAGCCCTCGGGATACTTCTCCAGGTAGTCCTGGTGTTCGGGCTCGGCCTCCCAGAAGGGCCCGGCGGGCTCAACCTGGGTGACCACCTTGCCCGGCCACAGGCCCGAGGCGTCAACATCGGCGATTGTGTCCTCAGCGGTCTGCTTCTGCGCGTCGCTGGTGTAGAAGATGGCCGACCGGTAGCTGGCCCCCCGGTCGTTGCCTTGCCGGTTAAGCGTTGTCGGGTCATGGATCTGGAAGAAGAACTCGAGCAGCTCCCGGTAGGAGATCTGCTCCGGGTCGAAGGTGATCTCGATGGCTTCGGCGTGGGTGCCGTGGTTCCGGTAGGTCGCGTTCGGCACGTCGCCGCCCGTGTAACCGACCCTGGTCGAGATCACGCCGGGGCGTTTGCGGATGAGGTCCTGCACTCCCCAGAAGCAGCCGCCAGCCAGGATGGCCCGCTCAAGTTTGCCGCTCATCGTCATGCACT
>CAWGIW010000015.1:0-442676 GCA_963822825.1 uncultured Actinomycetes bacterium
GACATCTCCGCGGAAATGCTGGGCCGCGCGGCCGCCGCCGACCCGGGCAGCGCGGTCGAGTGGGTCCCCCTCGACCCGTCGTGGCTGAGGCTTCCGTTCGAATCCGGCACCTTCGACGCGGTCGTCGCCGCGAGCGTGCTGGAGTACGTCGGCCAGCCGGGCACCGTCCTGGCGTGAGTGCGCTCGCGTGCTGCGCCCGGGCGGGATCGTCCTGTGCACGGTACCGGATCTCAGCCACCCGGTTCGCTGGCTCGAATGGCTGGTCGACACCGCGGCCCGGCTGCCGATGGTCCGGGCCCTGGGCCATCGGTGGCCACGGCTGGACGGCTACTTGGCGTACCTGCGGATCTCGCGGCAGCGGCGGTGCGGCGGATGGTGGTGCGCGGCCGCCGCACGGGCCGGCCTGCGTCACGGTGCCCAGCGTGGCCGCCCCGGCCGAGCATTCATCGCTGCGCCTGTTCACCTTCCAGCGGCCCGCCGTGGGGCCGAGCGGGTGACCGGGCCGGTGACCGTGGACATCGCGGGGGCGCGGATGGGAGGCGCGGCCCGGTACGCGGCCGAGCTGCATCGCTACCTGGCCCGCACCGGGCGCACGGATGTCCGGGTCATCGGCATGGCCCGGCACGTAGATCCGGCCTGGCTGCTGCGGCGGGAAATGTCAGCGCCGAATGCGGCCCGGCGGGTGGCGGCCAACAACGTCAGCTTCGTCGCCCCGGGTGGCGAACGCTGGACGCTGCTGCGCAACGCCCTGCACTTCCTGACCGGTTCCGAGGCATCCCACCTGGACCCCGCGCTCCGGGCCAGCGTGTCCCGGGAGGCGGCCGTGGTGCGGCTCTGCGCGCGGCGGGCCGATGTGCTCGTGGTCCCCAGCACCGCCATGGCCGAGCGGGTCACCCGCATCCTGCCGGGCGTCCGTAACCGGGTCGTGGTGCGCCCGCACCCGGTCTCCGCTGACTCGGTCCCGCGATTGCCGCGAGATCCGGCCATCCTGTGCCCCGTGCTGTTCGCGCCCTACAAGCGGATGGACGAGCGGCTGGCCGAGCTTCTCGCCGCCGTCAGGTGCTGCGGGGACCCATCGGTGCGCGTGCGGGTGACCGCCGGGCCCGCGGATCTGCCCGCGTCTCTCGCCTCCGACCCGCGGATTGACCTGGTCGGGCACGCTGATCAGCAGGATCTGCGTGAGGTCTGGGCTCGCAGCCGCGCGATCTACTTCCCCACTGGCCTGGAGTCGTTCGGGTATCCGCTCGCCGAGGCCAGGGTCAGCGGCCAGCCCGTCATCGCCCGCGATACCGCGCAGAACCGGGAGATCGCCGGGCTCGCCCTGTGCGGCTACTCCCCCGGCGATCCGGAGTCGCTGGCCCGTGCGGTCACGCTCGCCCTGACGACGGATGTGCCATCCGATCCGGCCGCGTTCGATCCCGATGCCTATTTCGACTGGATGTTGGGGTTCCCGCCGTGACCGGGCTCGGCCTGCGCCCGTACCGCGCGGGAGACGCTCCCGCCCCGGGAAGCGTCCCGGTCAGCGTGGTCGTGCTGACCCGCGACGAGGAGGTGAACATCCGGCGATGCCTGGCCTCGGTGGCGTGGGCGGATCAGGTCGTCGTCGTCGATTCCGGGTCGACGGATGACACGGTGCCGATCGCCGGTTCGCTGGGGGCCGAGGTGGTGGTGCAGCCCTGGCTGGGCTTCTCCGGCCAGCGCGAGTTTGCGCTCCGCCTCCCTGGGCTACGCCACGACTGGGTCTACTTCGTGGACGCCGACGAATGGATCTGCCCGCAACTGGCCGCCGAGATTGGGGTGCACCTGCGGGCGCCCGCATGCGCCGGGTTCGCGCAGCGCTTCCGGCTCGTCTTCCAGGGCACCTGGATCCGGCATTGCGGCTGGTATCGCGGTTCGTGGATCGTCCGGCTGGTCGACCGGCGGGCCGCGAAGTTCGACGGCACCTGGATGGCCCGAGCTCACGTCGACGGTCCGGTCGGCCGGCTGCGTCATGACATCGTCGACGAGGACGGCCGGGGCCTGGCCGCCTGGCTGCGCAAGCATGTCGGCTACGCACAGTTGGAGGCCGAGCGGCGCGGCGGGCCGGCGCCGCTGTGCCGTCGGCTCCAGGCGCTGCGGTCCCGCGACCCCTCAGATACCCGGCCGCTGAGCCGCGTGGTGCTGAAGGAGGTTGTCTTTCCGTCCGTTCCGGCCAGGCCGGTGGCGCTGTTCCTCTACATGTACCTGGTCCGGCTGGGGCTGCTCGACGGGCTGGCCGGGCTGCGCTTCTGCTTCTTCCACGCCTGGTACGAGGTCTGCGTGAACGCGCTCGACGCGGAACGGAGCGCGGCCCGCGGTCGGGACCGCGCCAACCGCGGGCGCAGGCGGTGCTCGTGACCGCGTCCGCGCTGAAGCTTCGGGTGTCGGCGATCGTGGCCAGCGACAGCGCGGGACGAGTGATCGGCGGACTCACCAGGAAGCGGATACGCCACCAGGGTCTCTGGTTCGACACGCGGAGCAGCGACTTCTCGCCGACGGTGCGAGCGCAAATGTTCTGGGGAGGCTATGAGGGTGCCGAAACTCGCATGATCCGCAGCCTTCTGCCGGGCGGCACCACCGTGGTGGAACTGGGCAGCAGCCTCGGAGTCACCTCGGCCCACATCGCGGCCGTCATGGCTCCCGGCGGCCATCTGGTTTGCGTTGAGGCAAATCCGGAGCTGCTGCCGGGGCTCCGGGACAGGATGGCGCGGCACGCGGCCAGCCTGCGGGTCGATCTGGTCCACGCCGCGGTCACCGATCATTGCGGCCGGGCGGCCCTGACCATGGCCGCCGAGACCGTCGGCTCACGTCTTGGCGCCGCTCCACGGCAGAACGAGTACACGGTCGAGGTGCCGGCCCTGACGCTCAATGAAATCCTGAGCCGGATGGGCATCGCCGAGTTCGACCTGGTATCGGATATCGAAGGGTCAGAGGTCGCTTTCCTGCTCCAGGATCCGGATGCGCTGAAGAACTGCCAGCGGGCGGTCATCGAGCTGCATGACACGATCCTGCGCGGCGCCGCGGTGTCAGTCTCCGACCTCATGAACGCGGCTGTCGCGGCGGGCTTCCAGGTGACGGCCTGTCACGGGCCGGTCGTCGCCCTGGCCCGGGCCTGACGCCGGGCCGGGGCGAGGCACATCCGGGCCGCCGACGCCATCGTGCGCGAGAACGCCTCCGGGCCATATCCGGACACTCGCTCGGTTCCGGCCCGGCGAAGCCGGGCGAGGAGAGCCCGATCCTCCAGCAGCCCGCGCAGGGCCCGGGCGAGCGCGGCCGGATCGCCGGACGGGTAAACCAGACCGGTGACCCCGTGCTCAACCAGATCACCGGGACCCCACACCGCCGTCGCGTCGCTGACCACGATCGCCGCCCCGGCGGCCATCGCCTCGATGGTTATCAGCACGCGCATGTCCAGCCGGGACGGCACCACCACGACATCGAAGCCCGCCAGCAGTTTTGGCATCTCGGTGGTATTGGCGAACCCGTGGAATGTCACCCGCTCGTCCACACCGAGCGCCGCGGCCAGCGCCCGCAACTGCGGCCCGAGCGGTCCATCGCCGACCACGGTGACCGACCAATCAGCCGCGCGGGGCAGGATGGCCGCTGCTCGCAGCAACTCGTCCGCGCCCTTCCGGGGGATGAGTTTCCCGGCGAACCCGATCCGCAACGGCTGGTCCACCGCCCCCCGCGCCGCGTCATCGGCGCGGGCGCTCCCGAACGACTCCGTATCGGCCGGGCACACACCCGGCCAGATGTGGCCCGGATCCATCCCGTGCCAGATGTAGAACTCACGGTTGAAGGTTCCCGTTGACACGGCGCCCGCACACCGGCGCATCAGGATACGGAGTGTCACCGCCCTGAGCGCCCGGTGCCGTCCTCCGCTCGAATGCTGCCACGTGGTGTCCCCGTACAGGAGAAGCCGTGTCCTGGCCGCCGCGCAGTAGACCAGGACCGCCCGCGCGATCGGTGACGCCCATCCGTAGCAGACCACGACGTCAGGCCGGCCTGCCGCAGCTGCCCGATGAGCCAGCGCACCCGCGACGCCGCCCCGCGGCCAGGTTCTGGGGCGGCCCAGGCATAGCCACCGAGCAGATCGACGTCCCAGGAGACGGGCCGGTTGAAGCCCGCGTCGTAGGCGCTCTCCGGCGTCGACCAGTAGTAGACGCGCAACTGGACGGCGGCTTCGCCGAGAGAAGCCGCAACGCGCGCGCGAAGTGCTGCGCCGGATGGTCCATGACGAGAGCGACGCGAACCGGCCGTGGAGTCACAGCAGCCTCGCGACCGCGCGCGATGCGTAGATCTCCGGGGCGAAACTCATCCGTGCCCATGCACCAGCACGCTTTCCCATCTGGGCCAGCCGGGCTGGATCTTTGAGCATCTCGTCCAGGACCTTGGCCAGTGACCCGGCGGCCTCGTCCGCCGGGGCGACGCCGGTAATATGGTCGACGAATGCGTCGTGAGAGCCCCCGTAGGCGGGGCCGATCACCGGCGTCCCGGCGACCTGCGCTTCCAGCAGCACCAGGCCGAACCCCTCGCCGGACGGCAGCCGGCCGGGCCTGGTCCGCGTGGCCAGGACGAACAGGTCCGCGGCCGCCAGTTGCTGAGCGAGCTCGCGGTCGCTCAGCCCCGGCCGGAGGGTGCAGCAACTGTGGCCGCGAACCAGCCGCCGAAGGCCAGGCGGCGGCTCGCCGCTCCCGCACACGGTCACCCGGACGTCCGGCCGACCCAGATCAGCGACGGCCTCCAGCAGTTGCGGCAGCCCCTTGTTCTGCCAGTCCGTCAGGCGGAACGCCGTCACCAGCCGGATTCCCGGATCGCGCCGGGCCGCCGCCTGGGATGCGTCGCGGAGCATGTCAAACCACGGCTGAGACAGACCCGGGGGCAGGATGGTCGCGCGTATGCGGCCAGCGGAGAGCACGCCAGCGGTATAGCTGCTCACCGCGACGACCCGGACCTGAACTCCGCGCATCAGGCAGTTCTCGCCGAACCGGCGGGCGGCGGGCCGGGCGGCCCACACATCGGCGCCATGGCAGACGAGTGAGATGCCACCGCCAGGACGCGCGCGGGCGAGCAGCGACGCCGCTGGCAGCAGCGCCCGGTGCGCCACGACGATGCGGCCTGGCCCCCCGCCGGTTCGCAGGTGACCGCGGGAGGCGGCCAGCAGCCGGACGTGCGCGGCCGGGCCTGAGCCGCGCAGGTCGATCCGGCGGCACTCGA
Organism: uncultured Actinomycetes bacterium; assembly: GCA_963822825.1. Classification (GTDB taxonomy): domain Bacteria; phylum Actinomycetota; class Actinomycetes; order Streptosporangiales; family Streptosporangiaceae; genus JAWWPY01. The sequence continues at coordinate 5,236 of CAWGIW010000015.1, forward strand.
CGCCCTGACTGGCGAACGCCCACTCCAGCGTCTCCGCGTAGCGTTCGATACCGCCGCCCCGCCCACGGGACGGGGTGAGCAGCAGGACCGGGCCGGTCATGCCCGTCCGTTCACGCGGAAAGCCCGCTCGTTGACCCGGAATGCCCGCCGGTTGACCCGGAACGTCAGGGCCACGGCCACCAGCCAGACGGACACGGTCGCGGGGATCGAGGCCAGGAGCGACAGCCAGTCCTCCTGCCCCCCCACGATGTTGGGGAAGAGCAGCAGGACGAGGAAGATCGTCTGCGGATTCCCGCGCACGTCCAGGACATCGTCGAGGAGCCGTACCGCGCAGCCGAGCAGCAGCATGCCGGCGATCACGGGGACCCAGCCGCCGTGGATGAACAGGCCGCCGACCGCCGTGACCGCCGTGGAGGTGTACAGCGTGGATGGCAGGTCGAAGTACTCCTGACTGAACTGGTACCCGGTCAAGATGATCGGTTTCGCAGGCCAGATCGCGCGGGGCACCATCCCGGCCACGGGCCCCGCGACGAGCTGGACCGGGCTGAGGAAAGGTATCTGTCCGGGCGTGCGCTGGAGGATGATCGCCGGGCTGTCAATCTGACGGTTCCGCTGCACCAGGTAGGCCACGGACTTGGGCACGATCGTGGACACGTCCTGGCCGGTCACCACCTGCCTGAAGATCCCCGGCGCCGCGGCGACCGCTTCGCGTGGCGACAGCGCGGCCGAACCCGGTCGAGCGGCATTCCGGTAGGCCTGGTTGAACGGGATGACAACCGCCAGGAAGACAAGGACCCCCGCGAGCAGGGCTGCTTTCGGCAGCCGCCGGCGGGCCGCGCTGAACGGGATGGCCACGGCCAGCCCCGCGATGACGAAGCTCGCCTTGCCGCCCGCCGCCGCGCCGAAGGCCACCTCGAACAGGAACAGAACGGCGAGCGTCGTCCGCGCCCCGGGCCGCCGCTCCCGGAACACCTGCAGGGCCGCCGCCGCGACCGCCAGCGGCGCGCAGAGGGTGAGCGTGCCCAGGATCCCCCCGTAACCGGACGCCGTGCTCACCAGCGACGATGGGTCACCGACGTATCCGAACACCCCGGTCGTGGCCGTCGTGGCCAGCCGCGCGGCGAGCCCGATGGCGTAGAGGATCCACGGAGCCGCCGGACTGCGCACGTCGGCGGCGAACCGCTGGGAAAGCCTGCCCATCCCGCGGGTGGCGAGAGCGCGGGGCGGCTGGCCCGGCCCGACGAAGTACCCGAGCGCCCAGGCGGTCAGCCCGACCGCGATCAGCCCGAGCGCCCTCAGGACGCTGGTGACGGCGATCTCAGCCGCCTCCCCGGTCTGCGGCTGGCTCCACGTCACGGTGGTGATCCCGAAGCTGAGGCCGTACCAGAGCAGTGTCCACGGCCCGATCTTCCAGCGGGCGAGGCCCAGGTCGCCGTGCTGCGCGGCTCCGATCAAGCACGCGAGGCCCAATGCAAAAGCGGCCAAGGCCACGCCACCCCAGACGACAGCCGAGGCCGGCCGGTCCGACCGGGCGAGGGTCTCGCCGAGCAGCACGATGGAGGCGGCCACGAAGGCCAGCCCGGCTATGGCCGACGGTGGTGCGACAGACGCGGAAACGCCGGCGTCCGCGCGCCCGGCGGTCACGACACCTGCTCCAGGATGGTGGTGACCCGCAGGTCGTAGGTGTGGTCGCGGTGGCCGCGCCGGGACGCGGCGTCGCCGAGCCGCGCGGTCAGGCCGCCCTCATTGAGCAGCCGGGTCGCCTGGCCGACCAGGTCGTCGAAATCCTGGAAAGCCAGTACTTCTTCGCCGACCGTGAACAGTTCCGGGACGGTGGGGCGGAATTCGGTGAGAACCGCGGCGCCGCAGCCGGCCGCCTCGAACAGCCGGACGTTGACGCCGGTGATCTCGGCGGGGTGCATGGTGTTGAGCACGCCGGCGGCGGACCGGAAAGCCCGGGCCTTGTCCTCCCGGAAGACGCAGCGCCCGCTGTGCAGCCTCCGCAACGGGGTGTCCCCCAGCCAGCGGGGGAAACTGCTGCCGTACAGCTTCAGCGGTATGCCTTTGGCGACCAGCCGTTCGAGCAACCGGACCCGGCTCGGGTACATGGTGCCCGCCATGACGAGGTGGGGCTCGGTGCCGGCCTGGCACGAGCGGCCGGTGCCACCGCGCGTTACAGCCTTGCGGAAGGTAATGAACCGGCAGGTCGAGAGTGGCCCGCAGCCGGTTGACCAGGTGCGGCTCCTTGAAGAACAGCGCGTCATACGGCGCCAGCAGCATCGTCTGACGCCCCAGGTTCGACACGGCATCGGGAAACCAGAACGCCACCTTGGCCCCGTCGCCCTTCAGCTGGGTGACCGCGTCGGCCGTCAGGCTGGCATCGAGATTGATCACTACGTCACACGCCGCGTCCCGGGCGGCCCGCACGATCCGCCGCTGGGCTCGCTCGTCGAGGCGGGGCAGCGCCTGCCGCGCCAGCGTCGCGGCGCGGGTGACGACCCGGCGGTGGTGGCGGGCGCCGGCTGGGCCCAGCTGGGTCACGACATGACCCAGGTGCTGCAAGGCGTCACCGACGTTGTCGGCAAAGTAGTCCGGGGCCACTGGCCCGATTACTCCGACCCGCACGCCGCCGCCTCTCGATCAGACACTCTGAGTGACAATATTATCGCAGAGAGTTATCTACCGAGCGCGTCCTGGTAGCCGCCCAGCTGACGGCGGTGGCTCACTCGCGGTGGGCCCCGACTGACTGGTTTCCACCACGCCACGGAGGGGAGCTTCCTGGCGGCCCACCGGGTGCAGGCGACATAGTTGCCCTCGACAAAGGTCTCCAGATCGGCATCCCAGCACGGGTAGAACTCGACCCCGCTCGGCGTGAGCTTGCCCAGGCGGTAGCCGAGCGGCTCGAGAAGGTCGAACGCATCGCGGAGAAACGAGCGCGCATCGATCCACCGGCGGTTGTACTCGAACTGCGCGATCAAGATTCGCTGCTCAGCCAGCAGCCTCCGGGCCCCGCGGAGGACGGCGAGGTCGTGCCCCTCCGTATCGATCTTGACCAGGGTGACGTGGTCCAGGCCGGCCTGGCCCGCGTACGCGTCCAGCGTGGTCGTGGTCACCTCTTCGGTGGTGGCGTGGGCCGATGTTCCGGGCGCCTCATGCAGTGAGTTCGTTCCCGCGCCGGGCGCGATCACATGCAGGGTTGACGATCCGGGGCGCTCGCCGAGAGCGGCCCGGCTCAACGTGATGGGATGGCGGCCCAGCGCTTCTGCGAGGCGCCCGAAAGTGTACGAGGACGGCTCAAACGCGTGCAGGTCGAGATGGTCAAGCCGTCCGGCCTGCTGCGCCGCCGCCAGCATGGCCGCGGACCAGCGGCCGACGTTGGCCCCCACATCGATGACGTGGATGTCCCGGCTCGGCCGCGCGAGATCGACGATGCGCCGCTGGAGCCACAATTCGCCATTGGTGCGCATGTCGTTGGGGAGGTCGAGACAGGCCCGGCGGAGGACGAACCGCGCGGCGCGCACGACGCGCCGTCGGCCGGCGACGTGGCACGCGAGGTCGGCGCCGGCCGCAGCGGCCCGGCGGAATGTCACAGTGCCTCCCCGCTGGCATGGGTCGGCAGCCGCCGCAATCGGCGCAGCATCGCGGCCAGCGCCACCCCGTACGCGACCGTCGAGGCGATCGCCGCGGCCGACACGCCGACCAGTGGCAGCAGCGCGAAGAGCAGCACCACCGTGAAGATCGCGGCTGCCCCTTGCGCCCAGGCCACGGCGCCCGGCTGCCTCCGGCCGCGCAACAGGTCACCGACGACCTGCCCGCAAGCCAAAAAGACCGCCCCCGGGGTCAGGATCCACATCAGCGGCACGGCCCCCCGGTACGCCGCGCCGAACACCAGTGGCACCAGCCAGGGCGCGGTGATGGCGAGCGGCACGAGCATGCTGGCGGCCAGCCCGGCGCTGCCGGCCACCGCGAGCCGCTGCAGCCGGTCCGACGACGCGGTCATCTCGCTCTGCGAGGCCAGACGCGGGAACGCGACATTGCCAATGGCCGAAACCAGGGGGACCGGGAGCAACGTGAGCGAGACCGCGATCGCGTAGCGGCCGAGGTCGGCCGGCGGTACGGCCTGTGACAGCACAAGCTGGTCCAGCTGGGCGTTGAGGGCGGCCGGCGTGAGGGCCGCGATCTGGGCCGCGCCATAGGTCAGGAGCGGCCGCACCAGCACGGCCCGGGCCCGGCCCGGCGCCAGTCCCACCCGCCGGCACGACCCGTAGGCCCAGCCAAGCTGAAGCACCATCGTCGCGACGAGGATGAGGAGCGCGGTGTCCAGGGTGAGCAACCGGAGCCGCCAGGCAGCGACGATCGCGACCAGGCCCAGGACCGGCTGGCTCACCCGCACCACGTTCCAGCGGTGGAGGCTCCGCGCCTGGAGTGAGAACGTGTAACTCGCCCCGATGAACGCGAAGACCGACCCGCCGAAGGCAATCCGGTAGCCCAGGGTCATCGCCGGACGTCCGTGAGCGAGGAGCGGCGCGAGCACGAGGCCCGCGGCGAGCGCGAGCGCGCCGGTGGTCAGCATCATCGCGCGCGAGGTCGCCACGTACCCGCGAGCGCGCCCGGGATCGGCGGCCACGTAGTAGCACAGCGCCGCGGGCTGCCCCATGCCCCCGACCATGAGCGCGACCCCGAACCACGCCGTGATGGCCGCGTACTCGCCGCGCACGGTCGGCCCCAGCACGCGCGCAATGATGACACCGCCGAGGCCGGCCGCCACCAGCGACGCGACATTGAACCCGGCCGTCCGCGCCACGGTGTGGACGAGGCCGGGCCGGCGCGCCGTCATGGCCAGTCCCAGCAGCCGGCCCGGCTGGGCCGCGCGGTCACAGCGCCGGTCGCTGGTACACGAAGAAATCGGCGCGGCCAGTCCCAGAGCCCGGGCCGCGCGCGGTCTGGACCAGGCGCCACCTGGGATAGTTCTGCGCGATCCACGATGAGATGAGCCGGTGCCGCACGTGAGGACCGGTATGCGCCATGACCGTGTCGGTGCTGTATATGACCACATACCGGCGGGCGGCGGCGAAGAGATGAGCCATGTACCCCTCGAATACAGAATCCTCGACCAAGTGGTAAATGACGTCGAGCGAAATCGCCATGTCGGCCTCGAACACGCCGGCCCGGTTGACGAAACATGCCCCGTCGTAGAGGAAGAAGCTCTTGGCCAGGTCGTCGCGGAAGCGGCGCTGGCACAGCCTGATCGCGCTGCGGGACGTGTCGAGCCCGACGTAGCTGGGGTAGTCCACCAGGGAAACCTGATGACCATCACCGCACCCGAACTCGACGACCGCGGCAATTGAGTGCTGAAGGACGAACTCGTTGAGGAATTCCGCCTTGCCGCGACCGAGCGCGCCATACGAACCGCCACCGCTGGTCCCGCCACGCCGGTAGTTGCGGTCCCAGTAACTCGCCGAGCCGGAGAACGCGAGCCGCTGGCGCATCAGCGACAACCGCCGGACCCCGGGCAGCGGGCGCAGGAGATCCTTGACCGTCATCGGCTTTTCCTGGGGCCAGCCCGCGCCTACAGCCCGACCAGCAGCGGCACCAGGCTCTGGAGGCCAAAGCCGTCGTCACCAAGTTCACCGGAGCCGTTGCGTCCCCAGCAGTAGGCCGCCCCGGTGTCATCCACGGCGCACGTGTGCCAGGTGCCCGCGGTGATCTGGGTCAGCGTCCGGTCGGCCAGCACGCCGCCGCTGTCCACGGCCACCGGGACGCCGGAGCTGGTGGTGCTCGCGTTGCCGAGCTCGCCGTAGCGGTTGTAACCCCAGCAGTAGGCGGCTCCGTCGGCATCCACCGCGCAGGTGTCATAGGCGCCGGCGGTGATCTGGATCAGGGTCTTGCCGGCCAGCGCACCGCTGGCATCGACCGCCGCCGGAACGCTGGAGTCGGCGTAGCTTGTGTCGCCGAGCTGCCCGTAGGCGTTCCGCCCCCAGCAGTAGGCGGCACCCGCGGAATCCACGGCGCACGTGTGATACCAGCTGGCGTTGATCTGGGTCAGGGTCTTGCCCGCCAGCGCGCCGCTGGTGTCCACCGCCACCGGGACGGACGAGTTCGCGTTCGTGCCGTTGCCGAGTTCGCCATAGCCGTCGAAGCCCCAGCAGTAAGCGGCCCCGGCGGCATCGATGGCGCAGGTGACGTACGCGCCGGAGGTGATCTGGGAGACGGCCGCGCCGGCCAGCGCGCCGCCGGTGTCCACCGCCACCGGGACGTCCGAGCTGGTGGTATTGCCGTCGCCGAGCTGGCCATAGCCGTTCCAGCCCCAGCAGTAGACGGCGCCGGCGCTGTCCAGCGCACACGTGTGCACGAGGCCGGCCGAGATCTGGGTCAGCGTCTTACCGTCCAGCACGCCGCCCGCGCTCACGACCACCGGGACGTTGGATTTCGCGGTGGCTCCGTCACCGAGCTGCCCGTATTGGTTGATGCCCCAGCAGTAGGCGGCACCGGCGCTGTCCAGCGCACACGTGTCCTCGTAGCCGGCTGAGATCTGGGTTAGCGTCTTGCCCGCCAGCACGCCGCTGGTGTCCACGGGCACCGGGACGGTCGAATTGGTATTCGTGCCGTTGCCGAGCTCACCGTTGAAGTTCTCGCCCCAGCAGTAGCCCTGGCCGCCGATGATGGTGCACGCGTGCTCACCTCCCGCTGAGATCGAGGCAACCCCCTGAGAAGCCGCGAGCGCCGCCTGCGACGCAGGCGCGAGTGAGCACAGCCCGGCCGCGAGCGTGGCCGCCGCGGCGGGCATAACCCACCGCCACACCCCGCCCCGGCGCACCGTCGTCGTCTCGGCTGACATGGTTGCCGTCCTCTCAGCTGGCGCCTAAGACCTCGGGCAATCCTACTACTATGAGTGATCGTATAACTACACATCGTGATGACTTGATCGCTGGGTGCGCGCGATGGTTCCGGTCAGCGGACCATGGTGAGCAGGTTCCGGTGCCAGACCAGGACGGTGTAGGGGCCGACCTGGTAGGACCCGGCCGCAGGGCCGAACGCTGATCGGGCCTGAGCCACGGTGGCGTAGTTGCAGGCCGCCTGCCCGCCCAGGATGAGAAAGCTGGCGGCCCGCCGCCGAGGGTCATACCAGATGGCGTTCGACTCCCATTTCTCCACGCTGAAGCCGCCGTGCGTGGCACACACCGGGCTGACCTGGATGCGCCCGCCGCTGGCCAGGGTGGTCCCGCTGGCCTGCCAGTACGCGGCCAGGCCGGAACGCAGGTGCCGGGCCGCCAGCCAGTCGGCGAGGTGCTGGTCGGCGGCTGGGACCGGCGGCTGGGCCACCGCGTACCCCAGGCAGGCCAGGTAGCCCGCGAACACGACCAGGGCGACCGGCCGCAGTCGGGGCCGGGCCAGCCTGGCGCCCAGCAGCCGCCCGGCCAGAGCCGCGCTGAACGGCAGGACCGCCGCTATCTCGTGCGCGCCGAAAATGTCGGCATTGCTTCTGAGCGCCGCGTAGGCCGCCCCGTTGATGAACACCGCCGCGACCAGGCTCGCGGTGACCAGATCCGTCTCCCGCAGCCACCGGCGTGCACCGGCCCAGACAGCGCAGGCGGCCAAGGCCACGCCGGCCAGGTGAACCAGGGCCATCCCGGTCAGCAGACCGGTCGGCTGAGCCAGGAAATCGCCCCCGAACAGCAGCAGCACGGCTTGGGCGTCGGAATGCAGGACCCCGGGAATCCGCGTCACGGACAGCAGGGACAGGCCGGCCACCGTCTCGAGTTCGTAGCCGCCGATGGCGTGCAGCGTGATCTGTATCAGCCATGCGACCGGGACCGATGCCAGCGCGGCGGCACCGAGCAACGGCTGATACCACCGCGACACCCAGGTGTGCTGACGGACCGGGTCCCGGTAACCGCGCCCCCAGCAGACCACCGCGAGCGGCAGGACTCCGGTGACGAGCACCAGCCGGTCGGCCACCAGGGCCCAGGCGAGCAGGGCGGCCACGGATACCGGCACGTACCAGCGGCGGGGCGCCCGGTCCAGGATCAAGAACGCCGCCAGCACCGGCACCGCACTGCCCAGATGATCCGGGGAGAGCAGCAGGATAAAGGCGCCGCCGCCCAGTTGCGGGACGAGCATGATCCCGGCCGCGATCAGCGCCCGGCCGGCCCCCGCCGCCCCCCGCGCCTTTCCTTTCGCGAGCAGGGTCGCGAGCAGGACCACGAGGGTATAGGTCATGGCCCCGGCCACGTGCACCACGCTGGAGTGCAGGCCGAAGGCCAGTTCCAGCAGCGCGTACTGCGGCAGTTCGGTGGTGTAGTACGACACATCGGCCACCCACCAGCCGTGCAGCAGCGGATTGCCGTGCAGCATGTCCCACGCCTGCAACGCGTTGCTGGCTCCGTCCGAATTGACCGGCACCGTCCCCGACACCCGCAGGTAGCAGGCGAACAGCACGGCCGCCGCCGCCGACCAGGCCAGCAGGTGACGCGGCCGCTCCCAGCGGCCGCGAAGCGCCGCGCTGGCAGCGTGCCCGCCGGGCTGACCGGCAGGCGCCGGGTCGGCAACGCCAGGCGCCGTCCCCCCCGGACTAGCCCTCCTAGCTGTCACGTAACGAAGCTATCCGATGACATTAAGGCATCAATAGTCGGCCCGTTCCCTGCCCCGGGCGCGGCGATGCCCGGCCTGACCTCACGTCCGGGCGGCCCAGGCCGACCGGCAGACTGGTGGCATGACCGTTCCCGCGAGTTACCGCGAACCCCCCGTGCCCGCGTTCCTGTTCGATCTGGACGGGACGCTGATCGACAGCGTCTACCAGCACGTCATCGCCTGGCGGGGCGCGCTGTCCCGGCTCGACATCGACCTGTCGGTGTGGCGGATCCACCGGCGGATCGGGATGAGCGGCGGTCTTTTCGTTTCGGCGCTGCTCAGGGAGACCGGCCGGACCCTCTCGGAAGCGGACATCGCCATGCTCCAGAAGGCACACCAGGAGGAGTACCTCGCTCAGGCGGATTCCGTCCGGCCGCTGCCCGGGGCGACGGCCCTGCTGGCCGCGCTGTCCGAGAGCGGGGTGCGGTGGGCGATCGCGACCAGCGGGTACCGGGTGACGGCCGGCCACGCCCTGGGCATGCTGGGCCTGCCGGAGGACGCTCCGATGATCACCCGCGACATGGTGCGGCACGCCAAGCCCGACCCCGATCTGTTCCTCGCCGCCGCCGCCCTGCTCGGCGTCGAACCGAAGCACGCCTATGTGGTCGGGGACAGCGTGTGGGACCTGCTCGCCGCCCGCCGGGCCGGGTCGATCGGCATCGGCCTGATGTCCGGTGGATATGGCCGCGAAGAACTGGAGCGGGCCGGCGCCTACCGGGTGTACGCCGACCCGGCCGACATGCTGGCCCGGGCCGACGAACTCGGTGTCCGCAACCTCGGCCCGCTCGCCTGAGGGCCGCCGGGATACCGGGCGGCGCGGCCAGAAGCGTTGCGGCTGGAAAGGGGGTTGGGCTCCGGCCGACCTCCAGGTCAGGTGGCCGAGATCACGCGAGCCGCTGGATGACCAGCGTGGCGCTGGCTGCGTGGGTGCCGCCCGCATTCGGCGTCACGGTCAGCGCGGGGGAGTTTACCGTTGGATTCTCGACCGTGAGGACTGTGTTAACGACGGTGGTATTGATCAGCACGTTCGCCCAGATCTGCGAGGTGCCGGTGGCCCGGCCGACCACCGTGGCGGGCTGTTCCACCGAATTGAGGCTCAATTCGAGCTGACCTGGCTCGTTGACCGAAACCTGGAATGCCACCTCGTAAGTACCGATGGCCGCCAGATTGAACGTGCTGGCCGTGAGGCTTGTGATCGCCGACGAACCGTCGGAGGGCCCACTCCGGGGGAAGTTGACCGAGGCGCCAGCTCCAATCGTGGTCGCGTTGTCCGATCCCTGAAGGGCGTAGAACTCCGCGAACGCGGAACTGCCGCTCGGGCCCGCCGGACCGGTCGGGCCGGGCGCGCCAGAAGAGCCGGGGGCGCCAGAGGGGCCGGGGGCGCCAGAGGGACCGGGGGCGCCAGAAGGACCGGGGGCGCCAGAAGAGCCGGGGGCGCCAGAAGAGCCGGGGGCGCCAGAAGAGCCGGGGGCGCCAGAAGGGCCGAAGGCGCCGGAAGGGCCGGAGGCGCCGGTCGCACCGGTTGGCCCAGCGGGGCCGGCGGGGCCGGAGGCGGCCAGCACCGACCAGGCCCGGGACGAGGCCGAGGGCACCCGGTCTGCGCCGCACGCGGTGGCCAGGTAGCTGGATCCGCCGTAGACGACGGCGTCGTGGACGCTGTAGGTGATCTTCCGGTTCCAGTGGCCACGCCAGGTGATGCCGGAGGCGTTCCACTGGATGGCCTTTTCACCGGCCTTGCAGTACCGGTGCGCGGGGGGGTTGATCATACGCAGCGCCCCCGTCCTGGTGGAGTAACAGCCGTGCAGAACCCCGCCGCCCCGGCTGGCGACCGAGGCGATCGCCACACCCCCGGCCGCCAGCAGGGTGGCCGTCGCCACCGCGGACACGATGATCGCGCACTTGGTCAGACGCCGCCACCAGGGCTCGCTCTGCTCTTCCGCGAGGATGATCGTGTTTAGGGTGCCCATTGCTGCCCCATCCCCCTCGTTCCGCCAGGAGGTCCTGATGCCCTCCGGAACGCACCGCCTCGCCAGGTCTTATTACTTTCAGTGATCTTAAACTACTCTAGGTAATATCAACCAAGCTGACCCAGCACGGATGACCGCATGCCGGGAGCGCACGGCAGTCCCATGTCCGCCCGCTATGACCGCGGGGGTGTCCCTCACCCCTTCGATCCATGGAGCATGGTGAGCAGGTTCCTCGGCCAGACCAGAACGGTGTACGGCCCGACCTGGTAAGACCTGGCCGGGGGGCCGAACGCTGACCGGGCCTGGGCTGCGGTGGGGTAGTTGCAGGCGGCCTGCCCGCCCAGGATGAGAAAGCTCGCTTTCCGCGACCGCGGGTCATACCAGCTGGCTTTCGACTCCCATTGCTCCGCGGTGAAGCCGTGCTTGGTGGTGCAGACCGGGCTGACCTGGACGCGCCCGCCGCTGGCCAGGGTGGTCCCGCTGGCTTGCCAGTATGTGGCCAGGCCGGAGCGCAGGTGCCGGGCGGCCAGCCAGTCGGCGAGGTGCTGGTCGCCGGCCGGTACCGGCGGCTGGGCCACGGCGTATCCCAGGCTAGCCAGGTAGCACGCGAACACGAGCAGGACGAGCGGCCGCAGTCTGGGCCGGGCCAGCCTGGTGCCCAGCAGCCGCCCGGCCAGAGCCGCGCTGAACGGCAGGACCGCTGCTATTTCGTGTGCGCCGGAACCGTCTTTGAATTGGGTGAGCAGCACGCAGGCCGCCCCGTTGATGAGCACGGCCGCGACCAGGCACGCGGATACCAGGTCCCCTTCCCGCAGCCACCGGCGAGCACCGATCCAGACAGCGCAGCCCGCCAGGGACACGCCCGCCAGGTGAACCAGGGCCATCCCGGTCAGCAGCCCCGTCGGCTGAGCGAGGAAATCGGCCCCGAACAGGAGCAGGACGGCTTGGGCGTCGGAATACAGTGCCCCTGGAATCTGCGTCACGGACGACACAATGGTGACGATGGCCAACGGCGCGACCCGGTAGCCGCCTTTGGCCTGCAGCGCCGCCTGTACCAGCCAGGCGGCCGCGCCCGACGCCAGTGCGGCGCCCGCGAGTGACAGCAGATAGCGCTGCGACATCCAGGGGCGTCGCTGACGGGCCGCGTCCAGGTAACTGCGCGCCGAGCCGACCGCCACTAGCGGCAGGATCCCGGTGAGGAGCACCACCCGGTCGGCCACCAGGCCCCAGGCGAGCAGGGCGGCCACGCACACCGGCACATACCAGCGGCGGGGCGCCCGGTCCAGGATCAGGAACGCCGCCAGCACCGGCATGGTGCTGCCTACATGATCCGGGTTGAGCAGCAGAACGGAGACTCCGCCGCCCAGTTGCGGGGCGAGCATGATCCCGGCCGCGATCAGCGCCCGGCCGGCCCCCGCCGCCCCCCGCGCCTTTCCTTTCGCGAGCAGGGCCGCGAGCAGGACCACGAGGGTATAGGTCATGGCCCCGGCCACGTGCACCACGCTGGAGTGCAGGCCGAAGGCCAGTTCCAGCAGCGCGTACTGCGGCAGTTCGGTGGTATAGAACGTCACGTCGCCCAGCCACCAGCCGTGCAGCAGCGGATTGCCGTGCAGCATGTCCCACGCCTGCAAGGCATCGTTGGCTCCGTCCGAATCGACCGGCCACGTCCCCGACACCCGCAGGTAGCAGGCGAACAGCACGGCCGCCGCCGCCGACCAGGCCAGCAGGTGACGCGGCCGCTCCCAGCGGCCGCGAAGCGCCGCGCTGGCAGCGTGCCCGCCGGGCTGACCGGCAGGCGCCGGGTAAGCCACGCTGGGCGCCGTTTCCCCGGAAGTGGACATGGCCCTCCTGGTGACCGGTCGTCGATTGCCGGTGGTCGATTGCCAGCCGTCAGTTCCGCGATGCGATCCCGGCATCGAAACCGCCGGGAACAACCTGGACCGAAGCACCCCGCGCGGTGACGGGCCTCCAGTCCCTGGTGCAGCACAACCAGAGCAGAGTGCACCCGGCCTCAGTGACGCCGAGGAGAACGATCCCCAGATCTCCGGCCAGCGCAGGCCGGGCGAGCCACGCTGGATGCAGGCCGGTGAGGAACACGACGGGCAACTCGCTCACGGCCGTGGCGCTGGCCAAGACCACCGCGACCCAATCCAGCCTGCTCGCGGGGAACAGGGCGAGGAGCGGGAAGATCAGGGCGGCGTACCAGGGCTGCTGCTGGGGCGAGAGGATCAGCAAGGCCAGCGCGGCCGCCAGCGCCACCCGGACGGCCGGAAGGTCCCGCGACCCAGGCGGCATTCGCGACAGCAGGATCGCGGCCAGTACCGCCGACCCGATCAGCGCCGCCGCGTCGAGGCGGGCGTTCGAGATGTGCCAGCGGAGCGTCTTCTGGAGCATGAGGACGGGCAGAGCCCAGGGCGATGGGCCGACCGGCCTGGCCGCGACGCCCGTTGTCGCCGAGATCGCGGCCGGCCCGGCCAGCACATAGCCCGGAACCAAGACCGCCGCCATCCCGAGCGCCAGAGCGGCGAGCGTACGCGGGGACCGCCGCGCACACCACGCCAGACCCGCACCGAAGAGCACGTACGGCGCCTTGATGGCCGCGGCCAGCCCGAGCAGGATGCCGGCCAGCAGTCCCCGGCGGGAACCCACCCGCCGCATGGCGAGCAGAGCGGACAGGCCCGCGGCCGCGGCCAGGACATCGTTATGGCCACTGGCCATCATCTCGAACAGCATGAGCGGGTTGACCGACCACAACAGGTGCACGCGAACCCGCCGGGCCGCATCGGAGCGCACCAGCCGGTCGAGCACGCCAACCAGCGCCAGGTACGCGAGCGCGTCCCACACCTTCAGCCAGAACAGGGTGCGCGCGACCGAGGTCCCGCCCAGCCCCGACGCGGCCGCCTCGGTCACGGTCGCGACCGGGCCATAAGGCGACGGAACATCTGGATACGTAAATACCGTACCGGTCCCGATCGGGTCGCCTGAGGACGTCAGTTGCCTGGGCGTCATGACGTAGGGGCTGTGCCCGAGTGCGGCAATCCGCCCGGCCGCCACGTACACCAGCAGGTCGTTGGACCCCACCGGGGGAATCACCATCAGGGCGACCACCGCGACGACGGACCCGAGGATCAGCCGCCGGGGACGGGGCCGCCAGCCCCGCCTGGCCGCCACCAGCCCGGCGGCCAGGCCCACCCCGCCCAGCACGACCGCCAGCCACAACGCGGCCGACACGACCATGGGCGAGGCCGAGACGTGGACGAACCACGGCGGCCACGGCGGGGCGGGCGAGAAGGCTCGCACACCCACCCCCGGAGACGGGCCGCCCGCCCCCACGGCCACCACCAGGGTGACGCTGGCCCCGATGGCGACCTGCGCAGTCCTCGGCATCCACCGGTGGGCCGCTCCCTGAGCTGAACCATCCGGCACAATCGGTCCTATCGTTACCCGGCTATCCCGAGCGAGCCCCGGCCCGCCCGGGTGGTTACGCGGCGGGCATGTCTAATTACGGATTGTAATGCCATGGCTCATGAAAGCCGCGCCTGATCAACCCCTGGCCGCCTGCCTCACCCGCCGGAGCAGGTGCTCAGCGGTACAGGACCCCCTGGGCCAGCGGGTTGTCCGGCGCGCCCCGCACCCCCGCGACCGCGGTGATTACATAATCGAGCGCTGAACCACCGCTGGCCAGGTGAACATCCGTCTCGAGCGACGGCGGGCACTTGCCGGTCGGATTCGCGGTCGTTTCCATGCGCAGGTCGACGAGCGCACCCCCGCTGATGCCGCCAAGGAATACATTCCCAGCGCAACCGGCGGGCTGGATATTAAATGAGCCTATGTCACTCCCTGGCGCGCCGGAATGGTCCAGGTTCAGTGAGAAACTCTCGGTAATGGTGACCAGGGTAACCTGGCCGCCCCACGTGCCGAGGATCCCAGAAGGTATACCGCCGGCCCGGCCGACGGGTACGTCACTGTGGTGGGCAGTCCTCGCGCCGCGCCGCGCGAGGCCGCGCCGCGCGGCGGCCCGGCCGCGATGCGCGGGAGGGCTCGCTACCGGGCTCGCCGGAGCCGCGAGGCGGGGCGCGGCCAGGGGAAATGAGGCGTGCTCGGCGGAGGAGGCGTGGTCGGAACCGCGGGTCAGGGCGACGGCCAGCCCGGCGGCCAGCAGCGCCACCACCGGGCCCGCAATAGCAGCGGCCCGGGCCCAGCGGCTCCATCCGCCGTATTTATCTTTTGCCCGGCCGAATGCTGACGAATTTCTCGAACCTGGAAATTGCCCGCTCATTACCGCCCCCCGGCTGCGAATCATTGTCGCTGCCTTTCAACATAGCGTGACTGAAAACAGGGAAAGCCGCCCGGGGCACCTGGTGACGGCCCATCGCAATGGGGCGGCCGATTCCGCCTGGCTAATCACCGGGCGTGGCCTGGCCGGATCGCTCCGCGCTTAGTTGTGCCTGATCAAGGGCATGCCGGGGGCGGCGGCGAGGTACCCCGCCGCATGAGATCTGTTAGAGATCGCCCCGGCGCCGCATGGGTCGCGCATGGGCGTGGCTCTGGGCCAGTTTCCGGGGCTTCACTATGTCCTGTCCGGGCTGAACACCGGCCCTGACCGCTGTCACCAAGCGCCCGCCGATGTGCGGGCGGCCACCGTGACCGCTGTTCACCTGCGGGCGACGTCTAGGAGGGCCCCGTGCTCGACCTGCTCTATATCGGCATAACGATTGTCGTTTTCGCCGCGCTCTTCCTGCTCATCAAGGGGGTCGAGCGCTTTGAGCGTTGAGAACTGGATCGGTCTGATCGGCGGCGTCCTGCTGACGATCTACCTGTTCGTGGCCCTCGTGCTGCCTGAGAGGTTCTGATGAGTAGCTCCCTCGCGGGCTGGCTTCAGCTCGCCCTGCTGGTGGCCGCGCTGGCCGCGTGCTACGTGCCGGTCGGCAACTACATGGCCCACATATTCGGGGGGTACGGGGGGTCGTCCCCCCGGGACGGCAGCAGCACAACGGACAAGCACTGGCGGGTCGAGCGCGGCATCTACAAGGTCATCGGCATCGACCCGAGGGCCGACCAGAAGTGGAGCGCGTACCTGCGCAGCATGCTCGCGTTCTCCCTGGTGAGTGTGCTGTTCCTGTACGGCCTCGAGCGGTTGCAGCATTACCTGCTGCTCTCCCTCGGCATGGCCAACGTCCCGCCGGCCCTGGCCTGGAACACGGCCGCCTCGTTCGTGACCAACACCAACTGGCAGAACTACTCCGGCGAGTCCACCATGGGCTACCTGGTGCAGATGTCCGGCCTCGCGGTGCAGAACTTCCTGTCGGCCGGCGTGGGCATCGTGGTCGCGATCGCGATGATCCGCGGGTTCATCCGGTCCAGGACCGACAAGCTCGGCAACTTCTGGGTCAACCTGACCAGAATCACGATCCGGTACCTGATTCCGCTGTCGATCCTCGGCGGGATCATCCTCATGGCCGGCGGCGTGATCGACAACTTCGCCAGCTACCACACGGTGACCACCCTGTCCGGCGCGCACCAGACGATCGTCGGCGGCCCGGTGGCCTCGCAAGAGGTCATCAAGGACGCCGGGAACAACGGCGGTGGCTTCTTCAACGCCAACTCCGCGCACCCGTTCGAGAACCCGAACCCGTTCACGAACTGGTTCGAGATCTTCCTGCTGCTGCTGACGGCGTTCGCACTGCCGCGGACGTTCGGCAAGATGGTCAAGGACAACCGGCAGGGCTACGCGCTGCTCGCGGTCATGGTGATCATCTGGCTGGCCGCGGTCGGCGGCATCAGCTTCTTCGAGGCGCAGGGCGCCGGAGCGGCCCCGCAACTCGCACACGGCGCGATGGAAGGCAAGAACGTCGCGTTCGGCACCTCCGGTTCCTCGCTGTTCGCGGCGTCAACGACAGTCACCTCGACCGGGGCGGTGAACTCCTTCCATGATTCGTTCACCCCGTTCGGCGGCGGCATCGCCCTGTTCGACATCGCGCTGGGCGAGATCGCGCCCGGCGGCGTCGGCGCCGGCCTTTACGGCATCCTGGTGCTGGCCATGGTCACGGTGTTCGTCGCCGGGCTGATGGTCGGCCGGACCCCGGAATACCTGGGCAAGAAGATCCGGCCGACCGAGATGAAGTACGCCGCCTTGTACTTCCTGACCCTCCCCGTGGTCATCCTGACCGCGGCCGGGCTGTCCATCGGGCTCAAAGTTCCGCAGAAATCGATCCTTAATCCCGGCCCGCATGGCCTGACCGAGATCGTGTACGCGTTCGCGTCGATGGCCAACAACAACGGCTCGGCCTTCGCCGGCCTGACCACGAACACCACCTGGTACAACACGGCCGGCGGCATCGTGATGCTGATCGGCCGGTTCGCGCCCGAGATCTTCGCCCTCGGCCTGGCCGGGTCGCTGGCCCGGCAGAGTCCGGTGCCCGCGAGCGCGGGGACGCTGGATACCAGGACGCCGCTGTTCGTCGGCATGCTGGTCGGCGTCATCCTCATCCTGGTCGGCCTGACGTACTTCCCGGCCCTCGCGCTGGGCCCGTTCGCAGAAGGGCTGCGTTGATGTCTGTGACAACGACACACGGGGCTCCAGCACCCGGGGCTCCGGCCGGCGCGGGCAAGCTGTCCGGCGTCCAGCCGCGCCGGGTCGGCGGTGGCCTGCTTGACCCCAAGACGATCTGGAAGGCGACTCCTGACGCGTTCAGGAAGCTGGACCCGCGGGTCCAGATCAAGAACCCGGTCATGTTTGTCGTCGAGGTTGGCGCGCTGCTGTGCCTGTACACGGCGATCTTCAGGGACAAGCAGCCCGCCTTCAACTGGACGATCGTGGTCTGGCTGTGGCTGACCGTGCTCTTCGCCAACCTGGCCGAGGCCGTGGCCGAGGGCCGCGGCAAGGCGCAGGCCGAGACGCTGCGCCGGACCAAGCGGGAGACCGTGGCCCGCCGCCTGGTCGGCTGGCAGCCTGGCCAGGCGGCCCGCCGGGAAGCCCGGCCAGGCCAGCACCGGCCTGCGGGAGGAAGCCGTCCCTGGCACCCAGCTCACGCTCGGCGACCACGTCGTCGTGGAGGCCGGGGAGATCATCCCCGGCGACGGCGACGTCGTCGAGGGCGTCGCCTCGGTGGACGAGTCGGCGATCACCGGTGAGTCCGCGCCGGTCATCCGCGAGTCCGGCGGAGACCGGTCCGCGGTCACCGGCGGCACCAAGGTGCTGTCCGACCGGATCGTCGTGAAGATCACCTCCAAGCCCGGTGAGACCTTCATCGACCGGATGATCGCGCTGGTCGAGGGCGCGCAGCGGCAGAAGACGCCAAACGAGATCGCGCTGAACATCCTGCTCGCCTCGCTGACCATCATCTTCATGCTCGCGGTCATCACGCTGCAGCCGATGGCGTTCTACTCGGGCGCCCCGCAGAGCCTGGTCATCCTGGTCGCGCTGCTCGTCGCGCTGATCCCGACCACGATCGGAGCGCTGCTGTCGGCGATCGGCATCGCCGGCATGGACCGCCTGGTCCAGCGCAACGTGCTGGCCATGTCCGGCCGGGCGGTCGAGGCGGCGGGCGACGTGAACACGCTGCTGCTGGACAAGACCGGCACGATCACCATCGGCAACCGGCAGGCCAGTGAGTTCCTGCCGGTCGGCGGGGTCACCGCCGCGGAACTGGCGGACGCGGCCCAGCTGTCCAGCATGGCCGACTACACGCCAGAGGGCCGGTCCATCGTGGTGCTGGCCAAGGAGCAGTACGGCCTGCGCGAACGCCAGGAAGGCGAACTGCACGACGCGGTGTTCGTCGAGTTCACCGCGCAGACCCGGATGAGCGGAATCGACCTGGCCGACGGCCGGGAAGTGCGCAAGGGCGCGGCGGCCTCGGTCGCCCAGTGGATCCGCGACAACGGCGGCACCCCGCCCGCGGAACTCGGCTCGTTGGTGGACGGGATCTCGGGCGCTGGCGGCACACCGCTGGTCGTGGCCGAAAAGGCCAACGGCACGGCCCGGGCCCTCGGTGTCATTCACCTCAAGGACATCGTCAAGGAAGGCATCGCCGAGCGATTCGCCGAGATGCGCAAAATGGGCATCCGCACCGTCATGATCACCGGTGACAACCCGCTCACCGCCAAGGCCATCGCCGACGAGTCCGGCGTGGACGATTTCCTGGCCGAGGCGACTCCGGAAGACAAGATGGCGTTGATTAAAAAGGAGCAGGAAGGCGGCAAGCTGGTCGCGATGACCGGGGACGGCACCAACGACGCCCCCGCGCTGGCCCAGGCCGACGTCGGCGTGGCCATGAACACCGGGACCTCGGCCGCCAAGGAGGCCGGGAACATGGTGGACCTGGACTCCAACCCGACCAAGCTCATCGAGATCGTGGAGATCGGCAAGCAACTGCTGATCACCCGCGGCGCGCTGACCACCTTCTCCATCACCAACGACGTGGCCAAGTATTTCGCCATCATCCCGGCCATGTTCGAGGGCGTGATTCCCGGCCTGGCCAAGCTCAACATCCTGCACCTGCACAGCCCGGCTTCGGCGATCACCTCGGCGATCATCTTCAACGCGCTGATCATCGTCGCGCTGATCCCGCTGTCGCTGCGCGGTGTGCGCTACCGGCCGGCCTCGGCGTCGTCGCTGCTCCGCAGGAACCTGCTGATCTACGGCGTCGGCGGGCTGATCATCCCGTTCATCGGCATCTGGGCCATCGACTTGGTCGTCCAGTTCATCCCAGGATTTAGGTGACCTGACCATGAATCGCCTACCCAGCATCGTCCGGCAGCACGTCGCGGCGCTGCGCGGGCTCCTGCTCTTCACCGTGATCTGCGGGATCATCTACCCGGTGGTCATGCTGGGCATCGCCCAGCTGGCCTTCCACAAGCAGGCCAACGGCTCGCTGGTCAGCTACAAGGGGCAGGTGGTCGGCTCCAGCCTGCTCTGCCAGGAGTTCACCGACGCCAAGGGCAACCCGCTGCCGCAGTACTTCCAGCCCCGGCCGTCGGTCGCGGCCAACTCGGCGGTCAAGACCGACTACGGCTGCGACCCGCTGTTCTCCGGGGCATCCAACCTGGGCCCGAACAACCCGGTGCTGGTGAAGGACATCAAGCAGCGCCAGCAGCAGATCGCCGCGTTCGACCACGTCAAGATCTCCCAGATCCCGCCGGACGCGGTGACGGCCTCGGCATCGGGCCTCGACCCCTATATCTCACCCGCCTACGCCTACCTCCAGGTGAACACGGTCGCCGGGGCCCGGCATGCGAGCCCAGCCGCGATACGCGCCCTGGTCAGCCAGTTTGTCCAGGGCCGCAATCTCGGGTTCCTCGGCGAGCCGCGGGTCGATGTTCTCAACCTGAACATCGCGCTCGACCAGAAGTTCCCCACCTCGTGAGCTGAACGATGGATGCAGTAGCTCCAGACGAGGGTGCCGGCGGCCAGCACGGCTCACCGGCACCCTCGCCCGGGCCGGTCCTGAGGACGGCACCCGGGCCCGCGGCCCAGCCCGGGGCGGCACCCGCCCCGGCCATCCGCGTCCTCATCGTGGACGACGAACCGGCCATGCTCCGGGCTTTGCTGATCAACCTGCGCGCCCGCGACTACGACGTCACCACCGCGCCGACCGGCCGCGCGGCGCTGGCCGAAGCGGTCAGGCGACCACCGGACGCCGTCATCCTCGACCTGGGCCTGCCTGATGTCGACGGCGTCGAGGTGATCCGCGGGCTGCGCGGCTGGTCACGGGCACCGGTCATCGTGCTCTCCGGGCGCACCGGGTCAGGGGACAAAATCGGCGCCCTGGACGCGGGCGCCAATGACTACGTCACCAAGCCGTTCTCCATGGAGGAACTGCTCGCCCGGCTGCGTGCGGTGCTCCGCCGGGACGAATCCGCGCGTTTCGGGCTCCGGGTGACGATCGGCCGCCACCGCATCGACCTGGATGCGCACACGGTGCGGGCCACCGCCGGGCCCAACAGCACCGGGCCCGACAGCACCGGGACGGGGGACAGCGAGGCGGTGCACCTGACCCCGACGGAGTGGCGGCTGCTGGAGCCCTTGCTGCGCAACCCGGGACGGCTGGTCGGATCCCGGCAGCTGCTGACCGAGGTGTGGGGGCCTGGCTTCGAGCACAGCACCAACTACCTGCGTTTCCACATGGCCAGGCTGCGCCGGAAGCTGGAGGACGACCCGGCCCGGCCCCGCCACCTGCTGACCGAGCCCGGCATGGGCTACCGCTACCAGCCCTAGACACCCCAATCGACGCCAGTTGCGGACCCGGCCTGGTCGACCCGCACACTGGTAGTGAGCAGGAATTCCCTGACAGGGAGATCATGAGCCAGCAGGACCGGGGACAGCTCCGGATCTATCTCGGCGCCGCGGCCGGAGTCGGCAAGACGTTCGCCATGCTCAGCGAGGGGCATCGGCGGGCCGAGCGCGGCGCGGACGTGGTCGTGGCGTTCGTGGAAACCCATGGGCGGCCGCATACGGAGGCGCTGATCGCCGGCCTGGAGGTCATGCCGCGGGTCCGGCTGGCCTACCGTGGCACGTTCTTCGAGGAGATGGACGTGGACGCGGCGCTCGCCCGCAAGCCCGAGATCGCGCTCGTCGACGAGTTCGCGCACAGCAACGTGCCCGGATCCCGCAACGCCAAGCGCTGGCAGGACGTCGAGGAGATGCTGGAAGCCGGCATCGATGTGATCTCCACCGTCAACATCCAGCACCTGGAATCACTCAACGACGTCGTCCAGAAGATCACCGGCGTGCCGCAGCGGGAGACGGTCCCCGACGCCATGGTGCGCGCCGCCGACCAGGTCGAACTCGTCGACATGACGCCGGAGGCGCTCCGCCGCCGGATGGCGCACGGGAACATCTACCCGCCGGAGAAGATCGACGCGGCGCTGACCAACTACTTCCGGACCGGCAACCTGACCGCGCTTCGCGAGCTGGCCCTGCTCTGGCTGGCCGACAAGGTGGACGAGGGACTGCAGCGCTACCGGAACGCGCACGACATCCACGGCACGTGGGAGGCGCGGGAGCGGGTGGTGGTGGCGCTTACCGGCGGCAAGGAGGGCGCGACGCTGATCCGGCGCGCGGCCCGGATCGCAGCGCGGTCCACCGGCGGCGACCTGCTCGCCGTGCACGTCACCCGGTCCGACGGGCTGACCGGCGCCGACCCGGCGGAACTGGCCACGCAGCGCCGGCTCACCGAGTCGCTGGGCGGCACCTATCACCAGGT
This sequence comes from uncultured Actinomycetes bacterium, assembly GCA_963822825.1. GTDB lineage: Bacteria > Actinomycetota > Actinomycetes > Streptosporangiales > Streptosporangiaceae > JAWWPY01. The sequence continues at coordinate 27,038 of CAWGIW010000015.1, forward strand.
GGTCGGTGAGAACATCCCCGACGCGCTGCTCACCTTCGCGCGGGCCGAGAACGCCACCCAACTGGTGCTCGGCGCGAGCCGCCGGTCCTGGCTTTCCGCCCTCCTCACCGGGCCGGGGGTGAGCACGCGGACCATCCGCGGCTCCGGCGACATCGACGTGCACATCGTGACCCACTCCGAGATGGGCCGCGGTCGCGGCCTGCCGCGGTCGCGCGGCGGCCTCACCCCGCGCCGGCGGCTGGCCGGCTACGTCCTCGGCGCGATCCTCAGTCCGCTGCTCACAGTCGCCCTGGCCAGCGCGCGCGGCGAGCTGAACCTGACCACCGACGTGCTCGCGTTCCTGGTCGCGGTCATCGCGGTGGCCCTGGTCGGCGGGTTCGTTCCCGCCGTGCTGGTGGCCATCGCCGGGTCGCTGCTGCTCAACTACTACTTCACCCCGCCCATCCACAAGTTCACCATTTCCGAGGCCAACAACGTGCTGGCCCTCGTGGTGTTCGTCGCGGTCGGGCTGGTGGTCAGCTGGGTGGTGGACATCGCCGCCCGGCGGACCCGGCAGGCGGCCCGGGCCAGCGCGGAGTCGCAGCTGCTGGTGACCACGGCGGGCAGCATCCTGCGCGGCCAGCAGGCCCTGGCGGCGGTGCTCGACCGGGTGCGCGAGGCGTTCGGCATGGAGTCCGTGACGCTGCTGGAGTGCACCGCCGGCCAGGGCAGCGCCCAGCGTGGCCCCACCGCCGAATGGCATGTCGTGGCGCACTCGGGTGAGCCGTCTGTGGGTGAACCGGCACTGGGTGAACCGGCACTGGGTAAACCGGCACTGGGTAAACCGGCACTGGGTAAACCGGCACTGGGCAGGCCGGAGGATGCGGACGTCGTGGTGCCGGTGACCGACTCGCTCACGCTGGCGCTGCGGGGACGCACCCTCCCGGCGGACGACCGCCGGGTCCTCGGCGCGTTCGCCGCCTACGCCGCGGTCGCGCTCGACCAGCAGCGGCTGGTCGCGGCGGCCGAGGCGGCCAAGCCGATCGCCGAGGCCGACCGGATGAGGACGGCCCTGCTCGCCGCGGTCTCCCATGACCTGCGCACCCCGCTCGCATCGGCCAAGGCCGCCGTGACCAGCCTGCGTTCGGCCGACATCCAGTGGGGCGACCAGGATCGCAACGAGCTGCTCGCCACCGCCGACGAGTCCCTCGACCGCTTGGCCCACCTGGTGGACAACCTGCTCGACATGAGCAGGCTCCAGGCCGGGGCCCTGGCTATCTTCCCCCGGCCGGCTGGACTCGAGGACATCGTCGCCCGCGCCCTGGACGATCTGGGTATCGGCCGCCAAGCGGTGGTCCTGGACATCCCCGCCTCGCTGCCCGCGGTCAGGGTGGACCCGGGCATCCTGGAGCGGGTCATCGTCAACCTGGTCGGGAACGCGCTGCGGTACTCGCCGCCGGGTTCGCCGCCGTTGCTAGCCGCCAGCTTCCTGGGTGACCGGGTGGAACTGCGGGTCGTCGACCGCGGTCCCGGAATCCCCACGCAGGACCGTGACCGGATGTTCGTGCCGTTTCAGCGGCTGGGTGACACCGACAACACCACCGGTGTCGGCCTCGGGCTGGCGCTCTCGCGCGGGCTGAGCGAAGCCATGGGCGGCACGCTCGATCCGGAGGAGACCCCCGGCGGCGGGCTCACCATGACCCTGTCCCTGCCCGCGGTGACCGAGCCAGACGGCCCGGCTCCGGCCGAGCCCGGCTATCCAGAGCGGGACGGCGCCATCGCCGCCGCGCCGCGGGGAGATCGGGCCGATGCCGGCTGAGCCTGGCAGGCTTCGTGGTGTGACCCGTGTCCTCGTTGTCGACGACGAACCGCAGATCCTCCGGGCCCTGCGGATCAACCTGCGAGTGCGCAGCTATGAGGTTGACACGGCGGCGACCGGCGCACAGGCCCTGGAGACGGCCGCACGGCACCCGCCCGACCTGGTGATCCTCGACCTCGGCCTGCCCGACCTGGACGGGGTGGAGGTCATCCAGGGTCTGCGCGGCTGGACCAGCGCGCCCATCATCGTGCTGTCCGGCCGCGCCGACAGCCTGGACAAGGTCGAGGCGCTGGACGCGGGCGCCGACGACTACGTCACCAAGCCGTTCGCCATGGAAGAACTGCTGGCCCGGATGCGCGCGGCCGCGCGCCGCACCGGGACCGCCGAGGACCAGCCCCGGATCCGGCTCGGCGACCTGGTCGTCGACCTCGCCGCTAAACGCGTCATCCGCGACCCGGGCGAGGTGGGCGGCTCCCCCGGCGGCCCGGCCGACGGCTCCCCCGGCGGCCCGGCCGACGGCTCTACCGGCGGCCCGGCCGGGAACACTCCGGCCGGGCACGACATCCGGCTTACCCCGACCGAGTGGCACCTGCTCGAGGTGCTGATGCGCAACCCGGGCAAGCTGCTGAGCCAGCGCCAGCTGCTCGCCGAGGTCTGGGGACCTGGCTACGCGGACGCGGCCGGCAACCTCCGGCTGTACATGGCCCAGTTGCGGCGCAAGCTCGAACCCAACCCGGGGCGGCCTCGCTGGCTGCTCACCGAGCCCGGCATGGGCTACCGTTACCAACCCGACCCTGCCCCGGACTGACCGCTGTGCTAAATGCACTCACGCTGGTCGCAAGAACTGCCGGGCTTCCTGCCAGAGCTGCCTGTTTCCCGCGCTATTACCCGGCCGGCAGGCTCATATGGCACGCCGCCTGACCAGGAACTGCCGGATTCCTTGCCGCCACAACTGCCTGGTCCAGCGATACCCCGGACCGGTAGCCTCATGAATGGCGCACCCTTTGAGAGGCCACTGGCTCCTCAGCAGACAATGACAGATGATCACTCATCGATATGAGTGACCACTTCGTCGGCAACGTGACGTTCCCGCTGGAGCGCCACATGCCCGCTGATCAGAGCAAGGCATTAGACAAGATATACCAGGAAAGGTAAGAATGACCGTCAAACGACGTTTCATTTCGCTGTTCATACCCACCGCGATGGTGGCCACCGCAATGGCTATCGCCGTCACACCCGCATACGCGGGAATCGCTTCCCCGGCCCGTGCGGGCGGCATTGCGGCCCCAGTCGCCCATTCAGCCCTGCTGCAGTCCAGAAGCGCCGCCCCGGCCAGGAGTGTTACGTCCACAGTAACCACCGGCGCCCCTACGGTCCAGCATATCTCGGCCGCCACGACCTGCTACCACAACTTCTGGCGGCAGGAAACCGTCCACGTCCTCGGCAGCACGGTCTGGGCCAGGATGACCACCAGTTGGTGCTTTAATGGCAACAAGGTAACGTCGCACTCAACCAAGATAACAGAGGGCCACAGCATCGGATGGGTTTACTATTCCTCGCCGATTAAATTCAACTGTTACGTCGCCCACGGCAAGACAGCTTGCTCGGGGAATCACGAGAAAGACTCCCCGGGATGGGTCGTCGGCGGAACGTCATCGGGCAGCTCCTGCGGAGTCACCCTTGATGAGTGGGAGACCTATCTCGGCAACCGCCACTCATCCTCTAGTCACTTCTGCATAATTCTCTAGCTCATGATCTGCCGGGTGCGCCATATCCAATCCTTGCCCACCAGCCATACAATGCGCTGAAGCTGTCGCCGGAAGCTCGCAAGACGGGCTTCCGGCCGCAGCTTTAATTGCTGCGCAGCCAGGTGACCGCGAAGCGGTTGCCGCTGTACAACGGGGACACTTTGGCCTTGAGCGCTCCGCTCTGGTTGGCCATGACGATCTTGGTAGGGCGGTGCCTGCCGATAGCTGACCCGTTGACGTTGATGCCAGTGAAGGTGACCGGGTTGAAGTGAGCCAGCGGAAGGACTTCCCCGGTAATGGTGCTGGGTGCCTCGGTGATGGCTTCGGCCGAGGAGTTCGCAGCCCCGTTGAGTACTGAGTGGATGGTGCCACCCCAGTTCTGGGTTACGTCCCGGAGCCGGAGGCTGTAGCGTCCACTGCCGTTGTAGGTGACGGCCATGTAGAGATGATCACCAGGTGCGACCGGGTTGCTGAAGTAAACCGGTGCCGCGGGGTAGATCTCATACCATGCGGCGTACATGGTGATGGTGCCGAAGACGCTGTAGGCCGTGACACCGGTCTGCTCGACCGAGTGGCTGCTGAACCCGTCGAGGCCGACCCAGAGGGACACATACTGGCCGCTGTAGGTGGTGACCTCCGGCTGAACCAGGTGAGCTGAGACCGCCTTGTACGTCGAGCCGTGTGATGCGTACCCGGACCAGTCGAAGCTCCTCACCTGGTTCAGCGGCCCGTTATGAATTCCGGGTGCTGGAATGAGCGGTGGCGCGACGGGCCGGGATGATGCCAGGGCTGGCGCCGCGCTCAATGCGAGAGATGTGGCCACGGCCGGTGCCGCGGCGGCCGCGATGATCTTGGCGACGTTCCTCATTGGCTTGCCTTCCTCGCGACTCTTCGGTGCCGGCCTCCTGCCGGAGTCCCGGCTGGACCCAGGACGTGGCCTGCCTCTTTGTGCTCTTTGTAACTATGTGGCTACTCTACGTTGATCGAGCAACTGACCTAGAGGAAGACGCCCCGTCCCGGCAGAGGCATCGTCCCCGTCCATAGGGCCTGGGCCGTCGTCGCGAGGAGGGACCGGGCTGGTTACGGAGCGGCCTGATCTGCCTGACCGGCCTGGTTGGCCCGACCAGGGGGGTTGCCCCAAGTGGGTGATTCCGTAAGTTCGTCTGGGGTCAGGCGGCGGTGGCGAGGTCGGCCTGGTGTGTGGTCGTGACCTGCTCGTGTTCGCTGATATGGCGGAGCAGATCCTTGAGGTTGTCGGTGGTGTATTTCCAGTTGAACGGTTTCGCGGTGCGGTTGTACCGGTCCACGAAGGCGAGCCGGGTTTGGGATAGCTGGTCCAGGCTGGCGAAATCGTTGGGTGATACCGCCTTCTTCTGGATGATGGAGAATCTGCGCGCCCAGCCGGTCGCGGTAGGCAGTCTTCGTCCCGCGGGCGCGTTTCTTCAGGGTCTTGCGGTCGGTGGCGGTCAGCGTGACCGGTACGGCAACAGGAGCGTCCCGGCGTTACCTCGTCACGACCTGCCCGGATGCAGTGTGACGGAGCACGCTGCTTAGCCAACGGAGCACCATATCTGGCATTGAGCATCGCATCAACCGCTGCGGCCCCTGTCCCGGCTGCCGTGCCGCAGCCGGGACAGAAACCGGGTGCGGCGGGCTTAGGAGCCGTGCAGGAAGACCCTGACGCTGAGGGCCATGACGAGCACCTTCCGGTTCGTCAGCGCGACGTAGGCGCGGCCGTCGCCGGGCCGGACGATCAGGGACCCGCCCCCGCCGGGGCCGTTGCCGGTCTGAAAGGCGAAGCCGCGGGCCGTGTTGAGGCGCCAGCCGAGGCCGGCCTGCCCGGGTCCGGGTTCTTCAGCGGCCTGCGGCCGGAGCGCCTCGGCGGCTAGGTCGTCAGGAAGCAGGGAGGACCAGCCGGTGCCGAATTTGACCAGGTCGGCGGCGGTGGTCCACAGCCCGGCCGCGGCCGGGACCGTGGCGACGTCGTCGAGGTCGGGCAGGAAGGTGCCGTCGGGTTGCAGCTCGTAGCCGGTGGCCGCGTCCGGGTCGTCGTGCGGCCACCTCGTGGGGAACGTCGAGCCGGTCATGCCGAGCGGGCCGAGGACCAGCCCGGCGACCGCCTCGGCGTAGTCCGAGCCGGTGACGTCCTCGATGAGCTGCCCGAGCACGCCGTAGTCGCCGCCGCGCTGTGGAGTGGCGGTGCCGCGGGCGCGGTCGGACGGCAGCACCGGGCCGAGCAGCGCGGCCAGGTCGGGGATCGTGTCGCCGTACCCGCCGCCGACGGCGGGATTGTGCACGCCGCTGGAGTAGCTGAGCAATTCCCGGACGGTGACCGCACCGTCGGCGAGCCGCACGCTGCGCAGGTGGTCGTTGGCGGCGTCGTCGAGGCCTATCCGGTTTTCGGCGGCGAGCCGCAGGGCTGCGGCGGCGGTGATGAGCCTGGTGACCCCGAAAGCGGGGAACCGGTGGCCAGGACGCAGCGGCTCGGCCCGGTCCAGGTCGGCCCAGCCCCGTGTGATGACCCAGCCGGCCGTCCCCGGCGCGCCGCCAGCCAGCACGACCCCGACCAGGCCCAGCTCCCCGAACCCCGCCGCCGCGGTCTCGGCCGCCACAGCGGGAACCGCGCCGGAGCTCTGCGTGGGCGGTGCCGCGACCCGCGCGTCGGTGACCTGGCTGCCAACCAGGTATCCCCGGAAGTCCCGCAGCCGGTGCGGCGGCTCAGCCTCGGCCTCGGCCTCGAACTGCAGGCCGCCGACCCGGGCCCGCGCGTGCAGCGGGTTGTCCACCGTGACCAGGAGCTCTTCGCGCAGCCGCGCGGCCCTGCGGGTGAACACCATCGTGAGCCTGCCGACCGAGTCCTGGGCGAGGAACCGATCGGCGAAGTGCTCGCGCAGCTCGTCGGCGGCGGGAGCCGTCCAGTCCGGCCCGTCGGCGCCGCCGAACCGGGAGATCACCCACCGCAGCTGCGTGAGCGCCGGATGTCCGAGCTGGGCGAGCCGGCTGTCGATGAGTTCCTTGAGCGCGGTCCAGCTCGGCTGGCCGTGCTCGCGTGCGATGGCGAGCTGGGCGTCGTGGAGCGTACCGAACTCGCCGGCCGCCAGGCGGCGCCTGGCCTCCAGCTTCAGGTAACGAAGGCTCGGCTGAGCGGGAAGCGGACGCGGCTGATCAGACATGGCAGTCCTTCCTCGTGCCCGAGGATCCGCGGCATCGGGCGGGAAAGACCACAAAGACCTGTCAGGTGGGGTCATCGCCGAGTGCAACCGGTGAGCTTAAAGCTCTGCCCGCGGATCCAGAGGCGGCCGGAACCACCACCCCAGACAATACACCAGCCAAGTACCGTGGCCCATTCGCCTGGATCGCCGGCGTCCTGCCAGACGGCGAGCAGATCCCCTGTTCCGGCTCCGCTACGGCGGCACCGCCCAGCTACCCACTAAGTGGCTTGCTGGTCCGAGGCGGGCTGCTCGTCGGGGGCTAGGTGCGTCAGCCGGAAACGCAGCCGGCAGATCACCACGTTCTCCGTGCCCTGCCTGATGGCCCGGTCGAGCACGATACCGCGCTGGTTGTGCAGGACCCACTGCCACGGCCCGGACGGCTGCACCTCGGGGATCAGCACGACCAACCGCTGGTAGCGTTCCTCCTCCTCCAGGGTGCGCAGATACCTCACGATCGGCGGGGCGAGTGACCGGTGCGGCGTGTGCAGGGTGATCAGCGGCACGTCCGGATCCCACTCCTGCCATTGCTGGTGGAAGGCCGCGTCGGTCCGTTCGTCCTCCGGATCGGTATAGCAGACCGTCACCGCGACGACCTCGTCGCTGAGTGAGAGCGCGGCGGAGATGCCCTCCCTGGTCAGCCGGGACAGCCCGCCCACGGGAACCACGACCAGTGACGTCAGCCGCTCCGGGGGGTCTGGCGTGTGCCCCAGTTCAAGCAGGGCGCCGATCCGGTCGTAGTTCGCCCGGATCCGGGTGAACAACAGCACCAGCAGCGGAACGACGATCACGACCAGCCAGGCGCCCTCGGTGAACTTGCTGATCAGCTCGATCGCCAGCGCGGCCAGGGTCAGCACCGCGCCCAGCCCGTTGATCATCGCCCGCCAGAGCCAGCCGCGCTCGTGCTGCTCGTGCCAGTGCCGCACCATGCCCGCCTGGGACAGGGTGAACCCGACGAACACCCCGATAGCGAACAGGGGAATCAGGGCCTGCGTGCTCCCCCTGGCCACCACGAGCAGGATCGCCGCCGCGACCGCCAGCACGGAGATCCCGTACCGGTGCACTTGGCGGTCGGCCTTCAGCTGGAACAGGTGCGGCAGGAAGTTGTCTCTGGCCAGCAGGCTGGCCAGGACCGGCAGCCCGCCGAACGAGGTGTTGGCGGCCAGGGCCAGCAGCACCGTGGTGATCAGCTGGATGGCATAAAACATGACATTATGCCCAACGGCGGCCGCGGCCAGCTGGGCCAGCGTCGTCTCGGTCGCCGACGGCCCGACATGAAACTTCCTGATCAGCACCGCGATGCCGAGGAGCATGAGGCCGAGGATTATGCCGAGCCACATTTCGGTGTGCTGCGCACGGCGGGCCCGGGGCTCACGGAACGACGGCACCGCGTTGGCGATCGCCTCCACCCCGGTCAGCGCCGAGCAGCCGGACGCGAACGCCTTGAGCAGCAGCAGGATGCCGACCGCCTCGGCGACGTTGGGCAGGTGGCCGGATGGGGCGATCACCGGGTGGGAGCGCACCAGGCCACCGACGATCACGACCGCGATGGCCAGGATGAATACGACCGTCGGCAGTATGAAGGCCCGCGCCGCGTCGGCCACCCCGCGCAGGTTGATGCCGGTGATCGCGGCCAGCACGCCGAGGCAGAGCCAGACCCGGTCTCCGTACAGGGACGGGAATGCCGACGTTAGCGCGGCCACGCCGGCGGAAACGCCGACTGCCGCGTTCAGCACGTAGTCGACGATGAGGGAGGCGGCGGCGATCAGGCTGGCCTGGCGGCCGAGGTGCCTGCCCGCGACCGCGTACGCGCCGCCACCGTTAGGGAAAGCGGCGATCACCTGGCGGTACGAAATTACCAATACGCTGAGCAGGACGACGATGGCGATCGTCACCGGGAGGGTGTACGCCAACCCCACGGTGCCCGCGGCGGCGAGCACGATCACGATCGCTTCGGGGCCATAGGCCACCGACGACAACGCGTCAAGGGACAGGGCGGCCAGGCCCTCAAGCGCGGTCAGCCGGTGGCGATCCGCACCCTGCTCACGGCCCGCCGGCTTGGGTGCGGCGTCGCGGACGCTCATGTCTGCTCATCCTGCCGCGCCAGGCCAGCAGGGCCGTGGGCGGCCCCGGGAGGCGGCTGGGTCAGCCGATGAACACGAAGGCGATGATGGCCAGGACAACCGCCACGCCGACGACGGCGGCCGCCAGCTTCAGGACCTGGTTCCGGTGAGCGCGCATGGTCCACGGCGGGGTGGCGTCATCGCCCGAAGGTCCGTTCGCGAACGCCCGAAACTGGGCGGTGTTACCTGAAAGGTCCTGGTCACGCTCACTCATGCCGATGACTGTAGCCGTCCTGGCTGGCAGTTCGTCGGCCTTATTACGTAATCGCGTAGGATCCGCCCCGGAGGGTCACCGGCCGACGCCAGGCGGCAGGATGTCGGCCCGGCTGACCAGCCGGGAGAGCACGATGACGCTGCGCGTGCGCACGACGAACGACTCGGCCCCGATCCGCTCCACCACCTGCTCGAAATGCCGCACGTCAGCGGCGCGTATGTGCAGCAGGGCGTCCGCTTCCCCGGTGATCGTGCACGCGCCCGTCACCTCGGGGTACTTGCTCACCGCCGCCCCGATGTCCGCGGGAGAGGTCCGCCCGCGGCAGAACAGCTCCACGTACGCCTCGGTGGTCCAGCCCAGCGCGGAAGGATCCACGCTGGCGGTGAACCCGGTGATGGCGCCGGAGGCGCGCAGCCGGTCCACCCGCCGCTTGACGGCCGGCGCGGACAGGCCGACCCGCGTCCCGATCACGGCATACGTGGTACGGGCGTCCTCGACGAGCGCGGCCACAATCCGCTCGTCAAGATCGTCGAAGGCTGGGAAGCGACCGGGTCCCACTCGATCAGGCACTCCTCGATCCTGCCAGTCAGTCGCCGGCCCCGTTGATAGTCCCGCCGGCCGGCTTGACCGCGGCCAGGTTGTCCTGAGCGGGATGCGTCAGCCCGGCCGGGCCGGCCGCGAACGCGCGGAGCAGGTTGAGCGTCGCCTGGTCCACGAAGTCACGGGCCGCCGTGGTGACCCCGTGCCCGCACGCCGGCCCACGCATGGCGCACACCCAGCGCATGGTGCCAGCAGCGAAGACTCCGGCCTTGCTCGTTGTCGTGTAATACGCGGAATCGGAATAGGTGCTCACGCCGTCGCAGACCAGCGGGGAATGCGCGAGCACCTCCATCGGCCGCGGAATGGGCACGGCGGAATTCACCCGGTCGTATTCCGGGCCGACCATGCCGGGGAACGAGGTGCCCTGGCTGACGCCGGTGCCCGCGAAGATCCAGTTCCGCGGGTCGTACACCACGTACGGCGCGCTGACTGGGTTGCATTCGTAGAACACCCCGGTGATCACGCTCTCCGGGCGCGGGTCGGGCGGGTCCCTCCAGTCCTGCGTCGTCTGGCTGTTGTCGTGCCCGTAGAGCGGGTCCTCCGTGGCGACCTTGTAGCAGATCTCGATCCGGTCAGCGCCCAGCGCCGAGGGCGCGAACCGGATGTGCCTGAACAACTCGTTCGCGCCGAGAAACGCCAGGTTGGTCCCTGCGTTTCGGGCGTCAAGCAGCGCGGTGCGCATGGCCGCCGAATAGTACTCGTCATGTCCGAGCGAGATGAGGGCGCGGGATCCGTTGAGGAGTGAAGGATTCTGATCCAGGTCAACATCGGTTTCGTAAGCAAGCGGAACCCCGCTGCGCTCGGCGAGGGTGATCGCCGCCAGTTCGTAGGTGAGGAACCACTGCGCCCCGTCGGTGGCGTAGGGGCGGTCGAAGCTCACCTGCCGGGACCGGTCGGCGAAGCCTTGCGGCCCGCTGTACAGGTCGTAGCCGCCCCACAGGTTGTAGGCCTGCCAGGTCGTCACCCCCTGCAGGATCACCACCTGGCCCGCGGTCAACGGCGAGCGCACGGTGATCGGCACGTACCGCTGCCCGCTGGGGGCGACCAGCTTCAGGAGGTAGGCCCCGGGGGGCCAGCCGACGGTCGGCACCGTCACCGAGGGGTGCCACGGCGCGGTCACCATGTTGACTCCCGCGACGAATCCCGGCGCCGGCTGAACCTGACCCCGCACGCTGCCCGACGTCCAGACCAGGCGGGCCTCATTGCCGCCGTACCAGCCCATCCGGTACGCCTGCACCCGGAAACTGGCTGCCGTCGTGGTGACGAAGAGCCGGAACGACTGGCCAGGCAGGACGCTCACATGGTCGGCGTATCCCTGGATCGCGTCCCGCGCGCCCTCATGGAGGATGACCCAGGCCCGTGTCCCCGGCTTGGCGTTCTCGGCCACCGGGAACGGCCGCGAGCCGGCGGAGGGCGCCTTCCGTGTGCTGCCCGGGGCGCTGTTGCTCGCGTGCTGGCTGGCCGATGACCCGCCGGAGTTGCCCGCCAGCCCGCAGGCCGGAAGGAACAGGGCCCCGGCAGTCAGGCCGGCGATGACCGCTGCCACCGGACCGGCCGGAAGCCGTCTCATAACTTGGATCATTAGCCCGCCATTCAACCACTGACGACGCTCCACCGCAGGGGACCTTCTGGGCCATTCCGCACTCGCGCTGGGTCGCATACCTTGACGGCGTGGAGACAGCAGGCACCAGCGGCGGCCGCCCCGCGCCCGCTGCGGCCTTGCGGCGGCGGCGCGACGCCCACGGTGTCCGCTGGGTGGACGTCGCCGCGACAGCGGCCGTCATCGTGGCGGTCGAGCTCAGCGTCGTGGTCGGCGGCGGCTCTGGTGCGGCACCACTCGACGCGCTCGCGTACCTGCTCGGCGCGTTCCTGGCGGTTCCTGTGCTCTTCCGGAACCGCCATCCGCTCGGCGTGCTGATCGTATGCTCGGTGCTGCTCCTCGCCTACTACATCGTGCACCGCCGCAACATCTCACCGGCACCGCTGCTGTGCCTCCCGCTCTACGACGCCGCGCTGGCGGGATACCTGACCGCTGCTATTGCCATCCCCGCCGTCTACATGACCATCGGGCTGTTCGTGGTCAACACCTCGACGCACCAGGGACTCGTCTCGCTGGCCGCGGAATTCCTGCCGTCCATCGTGGTCCTGGCGCTGGCCATCATGCTCGGCGAGGTGGTCCGCAGCCGGCGCGCGCTGGCCGCCGAGACGGCGGACCGGCTCCGCCTGGCCGGCGAGGAACGCGATGCCGAAGCGGCCCGCCGGGTGGCCGAGGAGCGGCTGCGGATCGCCCGGGACCTCCACGACACGGTCGCGCACAGCATGGCCACGATCACCGTCCAGGCCGGCTCGGCGCTTCACCTGCTCGGCCGCCGCGACGAGAACCTGCGCGGCGCCCTCACCGCCATCCGCGAGACCAGCAAGGCGGCTCTCGGCGAGATGCGGGCCACCCTGGGCCAGCTACGCCACGACGATCCGGAGGAACCGGCCGGTGCGCGGTCCGCCGGCCTCGACCGCCTGCCCGCGCTCTGTGACGCGGTCACCGCTGCGGGCGCCCCGGTAACCGTCAGCGTCGAAGGTGAGGAGCGGCCGCTGCCCACGGCTGTGGACCAGGCGGCCTACCGGATCCTCCAGGAGTCACTCACCAACGTGCTGCGGCACGCGGGCACGGATGCCCGCGCCACCGTCTGCCTGCGCTACGAGCCAGGGACGCTGGCCATCCGGGTGACCGACGACGGCACCGGCCCGGCGCCTGCGGGGTCGCGCGGCTCGGCGGGCCATCCCGGGAACGGCCACGGGCTCACCGGGATGGCCGAACGCGCGGCTGCCGTCGGCGGCGAGGTCAACGCGGGAGCACGCACGGAAGGCGGCTTCGAGGTGCAGGCCCGGCTCCCCTTCGGCGCCACCGGGGCGAGCGGATGATCCGCGTTCTGCTGGCCGATGACCAGGCCCTGGTCCGGGCCGGGTTCCGGATGCTGCTGGAGTCAGCCGACGACATCACCATCGTCGGAGAGGCGGCCAACGGGGGCAGGGCGGTGGCCCTCGCCCGTGAACTGCGCCCCGACGTCGTGCTCATGGACCTCAGCATGCCGGAGGTAGATGGCCTCACCGCGACCAGGCGGATCACCGCCGATCCGCAACTGGCGTCGGTCAGGGTGGTGGTCCTCACCACTTTTGACGACGACGAGCACGTATTCGGCGCGTTGCGCGCCGGGGCTTACGGCTTCCTGGTCAAGGACGTCGAGCCCGAGGAACTGCTGCAAGGCGTCCGCGTGGTGGCCCGCGGCGATGCCCTCCTCGCGCCCAGCGTTACCCGGGCACTCATCGCGGCGTTCACCGTGGGGACCCACTCCGGCGCGCGTCCCGCCAGCGCCGGCTCCTCGACCGGAGCCGCCGGCCACCAAGCGGCCGGCCAGGGCCGGGCACGGCCCGGAGCCATTGCCCATCCCGGAGTCGCCGCGCTGACCGACCGGGAGCGCGAGGTCGTGGCGCTCGTCGCCGCCGGCCTCTCCAACGACGAGATCGCGGGCCAGCTCGTGGTCAGCCCACTGACGGTGAAGACACACGCCAGCCGGGCGATGATCAAGCTGGGCGCCCGGGACCGCGCTCAGCTCGTCGTGCTCGCCTACGAGCACGGCCTCGCCGAGCCCGGCGGGCCTAACCTTCCCTGAGGACTTCCTCGACCCACTGGTTACCGCAGCTCAACGGGAGGATACTAAGAGTCACAAAAGTGATCATGTCGGCTACAAACGGCCACATCAGTCGCGGTGCGTTGATGGAGGCGGGTAACGCGCATGCGGTTCTGTACGTATTGCGGATTTGCGCTGAGCGGTGCTCCAGGCTACTGCGGGGGGTGCGGCGCTCCGATAGACCAGGCGCTGGCCAGCGGGACGTCACCGGCCACGGCCTCACCCACCGTTGGTCCTCCCGTGCCTTCCCCCGGACAGGGCCCGCCCGATCCCTGGGGCCGCCCGGACACGCCTGGCCCCTGGCTAACCCGGGATGCGCCCGACGCCTGGCCGAGCCACGACACGCCCGATCTCCGGCCCTATGAGGACACGCCTAACCCCCGGCCGACCCACGACACACCCGGTGCCTGGGACCGGAAAGAACCTCCCAGCCCCGTGACCAGAGAGCAGATGGCCGGTCCTCCTCCCGCGCCGCCGGACCCGTTCGAGGAGATGTTCGTCACCGACCGCTCGCGGGCGGCCGAACGGACTGAGTTCCTGCCGGCCGTGGGTACTCTCGGCGAGGAATCCGCGCGAGCGGCCCAGGCCCCGCACCGTCCTCCGCGCTCGCGACGCCACAGTGTGATTATCTTTGCCATCGTGGCGACGCTGGCGGTGCTCGCCACCGGCGGCGTGGGGGCCTGGTGGGTCACCAGCCACCAGGGCCAGCCGCGTTCCGCGGCGGCCCGCCCTCAGTCCCCGTCTCCCAGCGTGTCATCCTCGGCCGCGGCGCGGCCCACGGCCGGCAGCGATGCGGTGGCCATCGCACCGGCCCTGGCGGGACAGCCTGACGTGCCCGGGGTCGCAGCGCTCCTGAAGACCTATTTCGCGTCCATCAACAGCCATGATTTCGCCGAGTACTCCAGCCTGTTCGTACCGCAGATCCGCGAGAGCGCCCAGCACTTCAACGACGGGTACCGCTCTACCACCGATTCGGGCGCCGCACTGGTTGGCCTCGCCGCCACCGGGACGGACAGCCTGGCGGCGACGGTGACGTTCACCAGCCGCCAGAACCCCCCCGACAGCCCCAACAACGCTGGCTGCGACCAATGGGACGTCGTTCTGCCCCTGGTCCGCAACGGCACCGGGTATCTCATCGCGCGTTCTCCGGCCGGCTACCAGCCCTCCGTGCACACCTGCTCCTGATGCCGGGCGTGCCTACTGCGGGGGGAGTACTCCCCTGGAGTAGGGCGGCGGTCAACTGCCTCCCGGCGTACGACGTGCTGCGGGCCGCCGGTCACGAGTATGGGGAGGGAACCACTCCTCCGGCTCGTAGGAGAACGCAATGTCTGGTCCATCCCCTGCACGCCCCCCGGCCACGAACCCGGCACTGCTCGGCCGCGTCGGCCGCGCCTGCTACCGGCACCGGTGGCTCACCCTGCTCACCTGGATCGTCGGGGTGGTCTGCCTGATCACCCTGTGGACGCGGTTCGGCGCCCCGGCCCAGGACAACTTCAACGGCAGCGACCCCGGGCAGAGCCTGCTCAACCAGCACTTCCCCCGTCAGTCCGGCGACACGCTCACCCTCGCCATCCGGTCCTCTGGCCCCATCACCAGCCCCGCCGCCCGGGCCCGGATCACCAGCGCCCTGACCCCGTTCGAGCGGGCCGCACACGTCTCGTCGGTCGGAAGCCCCTACCAGGTGCCCGGCCAGATCTCCCGGGACGGGCACATCGCATTCGCGACCGTCCAGTTCGATGTCCCCTCGACGAAGATCAGCAACAGTGAGGCCCTCTCGCTCATGCAGGACGCCCGGGCCGCGTCCGGCCACGGTGTGACATTCCGGCTCGGCGGTGATGTGGTTGACCTGGCCGAGACACCATATGGCGGGCCCACCGAAGGTATTGGCATTGGAGCGGCCGCGATCGTTCTGCTCATCGCTTTTGGATCTTTGCTCGCCATGGGCCTGCCCGTGGTTACCGCGGTACTTGGCATCGGGGCCGGCCTGTCACTGATCGCGCTGCTCGGTCACGTCGTACCGGCGCCATCTTTCTCGCCGATCATCGCCTCCATGATCGGCCTCGGGGTGGGCGTTGATTACGCATTGTTCATCGTCACCCGCTTCCGCGAGACCCTACGGAACGGCCTGGCGCCAGAGGAAGCGGCGGTGACGGCGATGCGCACCGCTGGCCGGACCGTGCTGATCGCGGGCAGCACCGTGGTGATCGGCATGCTCGGGCTGCTCGTGCTGCGCCAGTCGCTGCTCAACGGGGTCGCCGTCGCCGCGGCCGCCACGGTCGCGATGACCATGCTTGGTTCACTCACGCTGCTGCCCGCCCTGCTCGGCTTCACCGGCACCCGGCTGGCCAAGCCCTCCAGGCTCGGCGTGCCGCGCTGGCTCGGCGGCCGCCCGGCACTCGGTGGCGAGGCGGGGCGCGCCGAAGGCGTGCCTCTCCGAGCCAGCGAATCGCGGGGGGTTCCGGGGGGTCGTCCCCCCGGGCTGGCACTCCGGTGGGCTGGTCTCATCCAGCGCAGGCCGGTAATCGCCGCCGCCGTGTCCGCCGGGGTGATCCTGGCCCTGGCCGCGCCGGCCCTCGGCATGAAGCTGAACATGCCCGACGAGTCCAGCCAGGCCCGGGGCACCATGGGCTACCAGAGCTACGCGATCATGGCGGCAGGCTTCGGGCCAGGCTTCGACGCGCCGCTGATCGTGGCGGCCACACTGCCCGCGCCCGGTACGAGCACGGCCCGGCTCACCACGGCGATCGCCTCGACCCCGGGCGTGGCCCACGTCACCCCGGTGGTGGTCAGCAGGGATGGCGAGGCCGCCATGGTGATCGCCTACCCGACCACCAATGAGCAGAACAGTGCCACCAACACCCTGGTCAACCGGATGCGCGACAGCGTCCTGCCCCAGGCGACCGCGGGCACCGGTATCCGCGCCTACCTGACCGGGCCCAACGCGGGCGGCGTGGCATTCGCCAACCTGATCGGCCAGCGCCTGCCGTTGCTGGTGGGGGTCGTCGTCGCACTGTCGATGCTGCTGCTGCTGGTCATGTTCCGTTCCGTCACCATCGCGATCAAGGCAGCCGTGATGAATCTGCTGTCGATCTCCGCGGCCTACGGTGTGCTCGTCCTGGTCGTCCAAGACGGGTGGCTGGGCCGGCTGTTCGGGTTCCCGGAGAAGATGCCGGTGACCACCTGGGTGCCGATGTTCCTGTTCGTCATCCTGTTCGGGCTGTCCATGGACTACGAGGTGTTCCTGCTCTCGCGGATCCGCGAGGAGTACGACGCCACCGGCGACAACACGGCGTCGGTCGCCCGCGGACTGGCCCGCACCGCCCGGGTGATCACGGCCGCGGCTGCGATCATGGTAGTGGTGTTCCTGTCCTTCGTGCTCGGCGCGGACGTCGCGGTCAAGCAGATCGGCCTTGGCCTGGCCGTGGCCGTGCTGATCGACGCCACCCTGGTGCGGATGGTGCTCGTGCCGGCCGTCATGGAACTGCTCGGCAAGGCCAACTGGTGGCTGCCGGCGCCGCTCGCCCGCATCCTGCCCAAGGCCTCTCCCAGCGAGGACGAGCCCCCGGCCGAAGTCAGGGTTCCCGTCGCGGCCACTGAGTAGTCTCCGGCCGAGGCCTCCTGAGAGAAGAGCCCGGTGCCGCTGGCTGAGCCAGCGGCACCGGGCGCACGCTCTGGTCAGCCGGTCGCGCCGACGGCGCGACCGAGGAGGGGGGCCAGCACGGCGGCATTGGGCGAGCCTAGGCCGGTGACCGGGTCCCAGCCAGGTCCCGCCTGGTACGCCGGTGTAGGTGGCGCCGTTGATGACCACGGTGTTGTTCCCCGTGGTGACGTCGTGGAACGCCTGGCCGTACCGAGGGCTGCGGGCGATCCGGTAGAGGACCGGGTTGACGAAGCCCAGGTCGTGGCCGGCCAGCTGGTCCGCATCGGCCACCAGCCCGCCCCAGAGCGGGGTGGCGGCGCTGGTGCCGCCTGCCGAACTCAGGTCGTAGCTCCCGCCGCCGGCCTCAATCGCCAGCGCCATGCCGGTCCCGGCGTCGCCGGCCACGTCAGGCACGCCCCGTGTGGCCTCGGTACCGGGGACGCCGTCCTGGTAGGCGGGGCGGGCGAAGATGCCGCTGAACCCGCCGCCCGAGGCGAAGTTCCCGCCCCCCCGCACTGCCTGGTTCCAGGCCGTCTCCCCGATGTAGGAGCCGGTCTGCGGGTCGGCGGTGAGGGTGGTGCCGCCGACGCCCAGCACGAACGGATCGGAGGCGGGCAGGCTGACCTCCTTGACCGGCGCGGTCCCGAAGTGGTAGACGTCGCTCACCGCCCCCGAGTCACCGCTGGCGGCGACCACCGTCACGTGCCGGGCCGCGGCCTGCCGCAGGATGCCCCGCATCTCGGCAACCTGGGCCGGTGAGAAGAAGTGCTCACCAAGGGCCCCGCTGAACGAGACCACGTCGGTGTCACGAATCGCGAGCGGCAGGGCCGCGAGCATGCCGGCGGTATCGCTGGCGGGGGTGTCCTGGGGGCTGTTAGGCATCAGGACCACGCGCAGCGCGGCCCCGGGGGCGACCGCGTGCACGATCTCGGTGTCCATGACCTCCTCGATGCCTCGCCTCCCAGGGCGCGCTGGCGCCGGCCAGCGTGGTCACGACGCTGATGTGTGCCGGAGGCAGGTGGAACAGTCCGTCGAAGGTGGCCAGGTCCTGGCGGATGTCGGTGACCTGGGGAGGCGGGGTCGTCGGATCCGCGACGTAAACGATCATGCTCACGGTCTCGCCGCGGCCGTCGATGCCGCGGTCGAGCAGGGGCTGGATGTCGTAGGCGGTCCGGAACTGCTGGGGCGTGTAGCAGCTGGGAGGGCTGGCGGCCAGGCAGTCGTTCCCGCCCGGTCCGGCGAGCGCGGAGACCGGGGCGCCCGCCGCCGCCAGCAGGCCCAGGGCCGCGGCGAAGACGGCCAGGAATGACCAGCGTCGCATCATGTCGTTCTCTCCTGTGCGTACAGAAGGGTTGGTGGTTGATCATCCGCTGATGTCAGTGCCGTCCTCGGATCGGGGTTCCCGAAGGGGTGATGTGTACCGCGGGCTGATGGGACGTGCTGCTGCAGGAGAGGGGGGCCCGTCCTTGATGAGCGCATCTGGATGTGCCGGGAAGTAGCCGATGCTCAACCGCGTCCCGGACGGCATCGCCTGGCCGTTGATCACCATTGCCGACCCGTCAGCCAGATTCAACTGGGTGCAAGATCTGGCCGAAACTGGCCGATCGCGCCAGGCGTGGAACGGCAGAACGTGCCGACGGTGACCAGGGCCGGTATGCCGTGCCGCGCCAGGGCCTGGCGCAGCGCGCTGGGGTCCAGCCGCGGGTACTGCGGGCCCTTGTGCAGGATCAGCGTGGTGCTGTCGCCGGGGCCGTTGGTCACCGAGAACGCGGCGAGCCTGACGGGACCCGTGCTCGAGCTGGCGGCGGGTTGCCGGAACGGGCCGGCGCGGGTCCGCCGAGGGTCAGCGTCATGGCCGCCCTGCCCCCGCCGTCGCGGCGGTCGCCGCCGTCAGCCCCGATAGCCGCCGACGGCGCCGGCGGACGCGGCTTCTGGCGAAGACATCCTCCACCGGCATGTCCATGCGCAGCCCGGAGAAAGATTCGCGCACCTGGCACATGACGTCGTCTGCTCGTTCATCGGATGACCTCCGTTGCGTTCGTGTCCGTGTTGGCGGGTGGAAGATCCCGGCGCAGCGCCGCGACAGCGCGGGACAGGTGCGCCATCACCGTCCCCGGCGCGATCCCGATGACCTTCGCGGTGGTCTCGGTGTCCAGATCGAGGAAGATCCGCAGCGCGAGCACCTCGCGCTGGCGGGCCGGCAGCCGCCGCAGCGCCGCGATCAGCACGGGGTCCACGCCGTCGCCCGGGCCGGCCGGAGCGGCCGCATCGTGATCGGCGAGGGGTACCTCCCGGTGCCGCCGCCGCCACCATGACACCCCCAGGTTCAGCGCGGTCCGCACCACCCACGCCCGCGGCGCGGCATGCCGGCGCACCTTGCCCCAGGACATCCACGCCCGGGTAAAGGCCTCGGCGAGCTGTTCCTCAGCCAGTTCGCGGTCACCGACGACCGCGGTCACCGCCCTCAGGCAGGAATCCCTGCTGGCCCGGTAGAAGTCCGCGAACTCGTCCTGCTCGTGCCCCATACCCTGCAAACGCGCCAGCCCGCCGATCCACTTACCTCCACGGCGCAACCACTGGCAGGAAACAGCCGCGCGGCCGGATCAATGGGCGAGCCTATTTTGAAAGGGCACCGGCGGATCAGGTCAGGTGGGCGTGGTAGCCGGCCCACCTGACCGCCTGCTTGCCGGGCCGGGCTTGCCCGGCAGAACGCTAGTCCCTGCGGTACGTGGTGAAGTAGCCGGGAGCGGGGGTGCCGATGCCGGTGACGGCGTCATAGCCGGCCGCTGCAGTAAGGCCGAGATCCATCCCGAATGTCTCCAGTTCTGGCTGGATCCTGGTGAGACCGGCCGGCAGGGCGGCTCCGAGCCATGCGTCCGGGCCGAGTGGGTGGTCGGTGACGTCGTGGTAGGCAGGGCTGCCGTAGCGGGCGTAGATGGCTGGGTTGGCGAACCCCACCGGGCTGCCCGGCTGCTTGCTGGGCGTCGGCCTGCATGCCTGCGATCAGCGGTGCGGAGGCGCTGGTTCCGCCGAAGACACCTTCTTGGTATATGGCGGGCTGGCCGGTTCCCGGGCTGCGCGTCTGACCGGTGAGCATCCCGGTGGCCCCGTCGGCGTCGGCGGCGATATCGGGGATGACCCGCATCGGGGTAGTGGAGCCGCGGATATGGCTGAGGCTGGCCGGCACCACCTGTCGCTGGTAGGGCGGCTGAGGGAAGACGGCGCTGGTGCCGCCACCGGATCCGCCGCTGAACGCGCCGGGCAGGCCCGCCCAGCTGATGCCGTCCGCGGCGGGAAGGGCGTCGTCGTCGCCCCATCCGGTCTCCCACTCGTAGCGACCGCCGGGGCCGATGGCCAGGCTGGTTCCGCCCACCGCGGTGACCCAGGGGTCACTGGCCGGGTAGGCGACGGCCGGCACATGGCGGCCTGAGTGCAGGGAGTTGTCGCCGTGGTCGCCGGAGGAGAAGTAGAAGCCCATGCCCTCGGCCGCGCCCTGCTCGAAAATCTGCTCGAAGGCGGCGATCAACCCGGGTGAGGGGTCGGGTGTGCCCCACGAATCGCTGACGATGCTGGCCAGGTGGTGGTCGGTGATCGTAGCGAGGGCGTCCAGGTCAGACAGTGTCCCCAGGTCGTCGTGGCATTCGGTGCCGAGGTAGATGATGCGGGCGTCCGGAGCCATCGCGTGCACCGCCTCCACGTCATCGGTTTCCTCGTTGGTGATCTGGTCGTTCCCGGCCTGGATGCCATCCGGGCAGGAGGCATCCAGGCCGGGCGGCAGGATCTGGGTAAACTGGCCCGGCTTCAGCGGCTCACCGTGCCGGGCGCCGAAGGTGGCCAGGTCGTGTGCTGCCGCCGGCTGCTGCCACGGGTGCACAACGGCGACCCTCACGCCCGCGCCGGTCAACCCAGCCGGCACTCCGTACGCCGATCGCAGCTGCTGTGGCGTGTAGCCGCACACGCCGTATGGGGCCGGCTTCCCGTAGGCCGGCGGGAAGCTCGTGGCCAGCACCTGTCCGAAGTACTGCGAGCAAGGCGGGCGCGCCGGGCCAGCGGACCGCACCTGGTCAGATGACGCCGGGAGCGGCGGTGTCGTGCCAGGCGAGCTGGCGGGCGCGGCTGACGGGACGTGCGCGGCGGATGAGCCGGGCAGGCCAGTCTCAGCCGGTGCGATGGTCAGGACCGCCGGTGCCACGTCCGCCGGGGCGGTCAGCGGCTCGCCCGGCGGTGGCGCCTGCTGGGTGGTCCCGTTGACCTGGAAGCTGTGCCAGGCCGGCCCGAACGCGGCGGCCGCTTGCGCCGCCGTCCCCGACACCGAGACGTAGTGCGCGGTGACCCCGATCACCTGGAGTCCCGCGCCGGCCAGCCATGATCGCACCGTCGTGACCTGCTGCGGGGTGGGCCCGAACCGTGCCTGCACCTGGCCCGGTGTCAGATACCGGTGGAACAGGGTGCTGCCCGGGACTGCGGCCGACGCCGCGTCCGCCGCCAGCCCTCGCGGATCGCGCCCGGCCAGGTATACCCGGGCGCTAACTGCGGCATCTGCCGGCGCCTGGCCCAGGTCCGCCGTCGCCGACCCGCCGCCTGTGACGGTCAGCGCCCACATGGGAACGTAGCTGGGCAGCTCGCGCCGCCCC
Source organism: uncultured Actinomycetes bacterium (assembly GCA_963822825.1). GTDB lineage: Bacteria > Actinomycetota > Actinomycetes > Streptosporangiales > Streptosporangiaceae > JAWWPY01. The sequence goes on from CAWGIW010000015.1 coordinate 48,690, forward strand.
GACGCGGCTGCCAGGCTGGCCACAGCGGGCCGCGCAGGCACCGCTGCTGATGTCTGCACAGCTACTACGCCGGCCGCCGCTATGGCACCGGCCAGGAGCACCAGCCCGGAGCACAGCCAGTACTTGTTGCGCGCCGGCGGTTCCGAGTGTGCCGTGGATATCGAGGACATCTGCGTCTCCTTCATCACCGCTGTCCGTGTGGACGAAAGCCGTACGCCCGGAGCCCGTTCTACGGGAGGGCCGGTGACACGGCGGTGAGAACTGATGTCACCGCGATGTAACCGGGCGCGTAGCAGACTGGTGCCGGGCCGGCTGGCCTGGCGCCGCGGAGTACCAGTGAGGGATCGGATCGATGCGTGTGCTGATCGCCGAGGATCAGGCCGAACTGGCCGAGACGGTGGCGAAGGTCTTGCGGTGGGAGGGCATGGCCGTGGACGTGGCACTGGATGGCGATGCGGCGCTTGAGCGAATGGCAATCACCGCCTACGACGTCGTCGTGCTGGACCGGGACCTGCCCGGGGTGCACGGCGACGAAGTCTGCCAGGCGCTGGTGGCCACCGAGACCAGCAGCCGCGTGCTGATGCTCACCGCGGCCGGGACAATCGAGGACCGGGTTGAGGGTCTTGCCCTGGGGGCCGACGACTACCTGCCCAAGCCCTTCGCCCTCGCCGAGCTCATCGCTCGCATCCGGGCGCTCGCCCGCCGTTCCGGTCCACGCATACCACCGGTGCTCGCCTGCGGCGACCTGCGGGTTAACCCCGCCCGGCGCGTTGCCATCCGGAACGGGCGGCGCCTGGAGCTCGGCCGCAAAGAGCTAGCCGTCCTTGAGTACCTGCTCGCCGCTCAGGGCAGGGTGGTGACCGCCGAGGAACTGCTGGAACGAGTCTGGGACGAGGCAGCAGACCCGTTCACCACCACGGTTAAGGTCACGATCAGGCGCCTTCGGGTGAAGCTGGGCGATCCGCCCGTCATCGAGACCGTGCCCCAGGGCGGCTACCGGATCTGACGGCAATGGTCCCCGACCGCGAAGGATCCCGTGGCAGGCTGTGCGCCTCCTGGCAGCCGCGGCGCACCGTCCGCATGCGGCTCACCGTCCTGTGCGGCGGGATTCTTCTCATCTCCGGCGCTATTCTGCTCGCGGTCAGCTATGCCCTGGTCGTAGGGGCCTTCCCGCTAACGGCGACCTACAAGCATTCCGCGCGCGGGCCTGGTCCGGTTTCATCACCTCGCCCGGATCTGGCAGGCCTGGCCCAGGCGGCCCGGGAACGCAACGCCGACCTGCATCATCTCCTGCTCGAGTACGTGATCACCCTCGCTGTCCTGGCCGTGGCCTCGGCCGCGGCAGGCTGGCTCGTGGCCGGGCGCCTGCTACGTCCGCTCCGCAAGATCACTGCTGCCGCCCGGGATATCTCGGTCAGCAACCTTCATGAGCGACTGGCCATGCACGGCCCGGACGACGAGCTCAGAGAACTGGGCGACACGTTCGACTCCCTGCTCGGCCGCCTGGAACGCGCGTTCCGCTCCCAGCGGCAATTCATCGCCAACGCCTCCCACGAATTGCGCACCCCGCTCACCCTGGAACGGACCCTGCTCGAAGCCGCACTCGCCGACCCCAGCCCCACCACGCGGACCTGGCGGTCGGCCTGCGAACGCGCGCTCGCCGCGGGGCAGCAGCAGGAACGGCTCATCGAAGCGCTTCTCACCCTCGCACACAGCGAGGCAGGCCCCGGCCAGCACGAACCGCTTGACCTGGCCAAGATAGCGGGGCAGGTCCTCGCGGCTCACCAGGCAGCAGCGCAGGTTCAGGGCCTCCACCTCACCGCCGCCCTCGGCACAGCCCACGCCAGGGGCAGCCCTCCACTGATCGAGCGCCTGATAACCAACCTGGTCAACAACGCCATCCGGCACAACATCCCCAACGGCCACCTGACGGTCACAACCGGCACCAGCCACGGTCACGCCACCCTTTCCGTTCTCAACACCGGACCGCTCATACCAGCCATAGAGACAGATCACATCTTCCAGCCCTTCCACCAGCTAGACGCCGACCGCTCCAGACGCAAAGGCGGGTTCGGGCTCGGGCTCTCCATCGTGCAGGCCGTCGCCGCCGCACACGGTGCCGCTACCGTCGTGCGCGCGCGACCCGAAGGCGGACTAGAGATCACTGTGCATTTCCCCGCACCTCATCCGTCCCGACGAAAGCGCTAAGACCAGGCGCCACGACTGCCTGCTACAAGCCCGTCCATCACCGGAATGCCAGGAGGTGGTTCCAATGGCAGCCCTGAGCATTCGAGATCTCGACGAGACCGTCAAGCGGCGTCTGCAGTCGCGCGCGGCAAGTCACGGCCGGTCGATGGAGGCTGAAGTACGGGCGATTCTTACGGATGCCGTACGGGAGCCCGCTGATTCTGCCGGGCTGTTCACGGCTGTACTGGATCGGTTCGGTGTGCTGGGCGGGGTTGAGCTGGAGCTGCCTGAGCGCACAGAGCCGGCCCGTGCCGTCGATTTCTCGGCATGATCATCCTTGACACCAACGTTGTTTCCGGACTGATGCGCCCGGAACCAGCGTCGCAAGTGGCCTTGGACGGGCCGGGCCGGGGTCGCAGGGTGGGGTCAGGCCCGGGAGTGGCCTGGCCGAAGAGCCGGTCTGCGGGGTCAGCTGGCTTCCGCCCGCTTCTTGATGGCTTCGTTCAGGCCCCGGAAACTGACCTCGCTGCGGGCGAACGTCCTGCCGGAAAACGGAACCAGGAGGCCGCGGAAGGTCTCCGCTTGCACCAGCCGGGTCCCGCCGTCGGCCTCGGTTAGCGTGAAGCTGTGCTCGCCGCTGATGATGCCGGGCAGGCTGGAGACCCACCGCAGCTCGGCGCCGGGATCGGCTGCGGTGATTTTCGGCTTGACGGTCATCAGGCGGCCATTGGCCGGATGGACGCTCCGCAGGGTAATCCTGCTGCCGACGGTGATCAGCCCCGATGCCTCGCGGAAGAGCGGGTTCCAGTCCGGGTAGCTGTTCAGGTCGGTCAGGATCGCCCAGACGGTCATCGGCGGGGCGTCGATCTGGACCGTCGCGGACATGGTCTTCATCGGCTGTCCTGTCTCTTGTCCGCCGGTCGCGGGCGCGGCCGGGCTGAGGCTGCCATCATTTTCAACGTGCGCCGTACGCATTTTGCCACGATACTACGTACAGTGCACGCTGAAAGGTAGAGTGATGCGCGATGTCACCAGCCGGTGATCCGCGGGTTCCCCGCGCCGGCGCCGGGGAACAGGCTGCCGGCCGGCAGGCCGGCGCGGGACCGCCGAGGCCGGCGTCGATCTGGGACCTTCCCGAGCGCGGAGCCCGGGGGCCCCGGCCCCGGCATGGCCGCGTGGCCATCGCAGCTACCGCCGCGCGAATCGCCGATGCCGAGGGCTTGGAGGCGGTCACCATGCGCCGGGTCGCCAGCGAGCTGGGCATGGCCACCATGTCGCTGTATAACTACGTTCCCGCCAAGGAGCACCTGGCCCAGCTGGTGATCGACCATCTGTCCGCCGAATACGCCTACGCCAGCTTGCCCGCTCCCGACCCGCGCTCAGCTATCGCGGATCTGGCCCGGCAGGCCCGCGACATCGCCCGGCGCCACCCGTGGCTTCCCGGGCTGCTGCACCGCCCGGTGCCGCCCGGCCCTCACGGTCTGCGCTACCTGGATTACTTCCTCGGCCTGCTGGCCGGCTCTGGGCTCGACACCGGGGGGAAGCTGGAAATCATCGCCATGATCAGCGGCTTCGCCACCATGTACGGCGCGATGCAAGGCACCCTCGCCAGCCAGCAGAGCAGCGCGGATGACCAGACGGCCGCGCAGATCCAGGCATTCACCCGTGCAGCGGCCAGCGGCACCTACCCCAACCTGGCCGCAGCGCTCGCAGCTGCCGGACCAGTACGCAGCGAGGACGACGTCTTCGAATCCTGCATCCAGCGCCTCATCGACGTCGCCAAACCCGGAAACACCCCAGCTGCTATTACGCCGTTACCGGCGGCCCCAGGCGGCCCGCAGCCGCGCAGCCTGCCCGCAGCGGCTGGGCCTGCCTGATGCCGACCGCGCAGAGCACCCTGGCCCGCCTGCTCGTAAAGCCCTGCCCAGGCTGGGCCGGATGCCAGCTTGACGACAAATATCCCGGCGCGGCCCTCAGCCGCGTGATGTCCGGGTGGTCGCCCAGCCAGCCGCGCCACGCTGAGCAGCCGACCGAGGCACGCATCCCCGTACGTCTGACAACAGCCAGCGCAATCACGCCAGGAAAATGACAGATAACATGAGCGGGCCTTGATCAGCGAGCACGCCAGGACAGTACAGTCCGGCAACCCGGGCGCAGGCAGCAAACCAAGGACCAGTACGCGGCACCAGGCTGCTGCCGCCATCGCCATAATGATCGCACGACGCTGCGGATGGCCCCGGGGCGGGCGGAAACGGAATGGTGGCTGTAATATGGATGTGCTGGTGACCGGGGCCGCGGGCATGGTCGGGCGCGCTGCGGTGCCGGTGCTGCGCTCGGCCGGGCACCGTGTCATCGCCACCGACCTGCCCGGCGCTGCTGACCTCGGGCCCCTCATCCGGGCCGGCCAGCCACGCGGGGTTGCTGGCTGGCCCTACATCGACGTCCGCGACCTGTCCGAGGCGGTGCGCCTGGCAGTCGAAAGCGACCTGCCCGGGCACGAGGCCTTCTACATCGCCGCCCCCGACACCATCGGGGGCATTGACCTGCACGCGTCCTGGCGCACCGCCAACCCCCGCTCCGCCACCGACCTGCGGCCCGTCTCCAGGCCGGACGCCAGCGGGATCAACTCGGGTAAGGCTCAGCGGCTGCTGGGCTGGCAGGCAACCCGAAGCTGGCGCGACTATCTGACCCACAGCGGAGAACCCCGCTGAACGACCGGCCATTTAGCTCGTCACGGCAAATAGACCTGCCCAGTTACTGGGCCGCGAACTCGGTGTATGACAGAGAAAAGGAATGGAACGGCGACCGCATATGTCGCTAAGAGACCTTTGCGACCGAACCGAATTTCTTGAGTTCCCGGCCATGACCGCGTGAGTTCCGGCATCCCCTTCGTCGGCAGCGCAACATCACGCATTCGGCGCCACCCCGCCCGGAGCCGCCATGGCGGGGGCCGCTCACGCGGCCGTGTCCCCCGGCGCGGCAACTTAACGGCAGCAGCCGTAACCTTCTAAGGATGCGTGGTGTTGTCACGGGCGTTCGGCGTAACGCCGGGCGGGACGCGGGGAACAGGCGGTCGAGGTGGTAGTCGATAACAGCCTGGGACTGTTTGAGCGAGGACTGGCCGGCCAGGACGCTGTTGCCCAGGCCCGCAGACATGGCGAGCAGGCCGAGGGCCTCCGCGTCCGGGTCCAGGTGTGCAGGCGTGTCGCCGGCGGCCTGGGCCGCCCGCAGCTGAGCGGCGATCACGTCGATGACGGCGTTTGTGTTCTTGACCAGAGGGGCGGTCGCCAGCGCGGGGTCGGTCAGCGCGAGCGCGAAGTAGGCCGCGTTGAGCACGGCGAAGGTGCGGCGCTCGTCGTCGGCGGGCAGTGCCTCGGCCAGGATGGCCGCGATGACGTCACGCGGGCTGGCCTGGCCGCCTCTCTGCTTGATCTGCCTGATCCGCGTCATCGCCCGCTCGCCGAACCGGGCTGCCAGGTGCTGCATCCCGGACAGGAGGAGCTCTTCCTTGGTGCCGAAGTAGTACTGCACCAGCCGCAGGGATACGCCGGCCTCGGCTGCGACCTCGCGCATCCCGGTGGCGTGCAGCCCGCGTGCGGCGGCCGTCCGCAGCAGCGCGTCGGCGATCTGCCGCCGCCGCTCCTCGTGATCGACCCGTTTCGGCACCGGCTCACCGTACCCCTCGCCGCTTGCCCGATCAGTAAATGATACGCTCGTATCATAGAGCTGGCCGACTCAGCCGGGAGGCGGGACATGCCCAGGCTCAGGCACATCACCCGCGCAGCGGGCCCGGCGCCCGAGGGCGAACCGGGCTCCTGGGTGAGCGACGCGGCGCCGGAGAAGTTCATGGCCGCGTACGACCGTGCCTTCGCGCTGTGGCCCCAGCCGCGGGAGGAGTTCGATATCGAGACGGCGACCGCGACCACGCGGGTGCACGCCTACCAGCCGCATACCGGCGGTGCGCCGGTCGTGCTGCTCACCGGCGCCGGGGGCAACGCAGCGTTCTGGTTCCCGCACGTGGCGGCCCTGGCCGAGGACGGCCCGGTGTATGGGATCGACATGCCCGGCGACGCAAATCCCAGCGTCCCGCGCGCCCTGATGACTCCCCCGGCGTCCTGCGCGGCCTGGCTGGACGAGCTCCTGGGCAAGCTCAGCGACCGCCCGGCGCACCTGGTGGGCTTCTCCTACGGTGGCTGGGTCGCCATGAACCAGGCGCTCCGCACGCCCGGCCGGGTCGCCTCCATCACGCTGCTCGACCCCGCCGGGCTCACCAGGCCCGACGCCCGCTTCTACCGGTGGCTTATCATCAGCGGCCTGGCCACCCTGACCCCGATGCCGCTGCGCCGCCGCCTCGCCCGGTGGCTGGACCTCCCGCACATGCTGGAGCCGGAGCTGATGACGCTCATGTGGGCAGCCATCCGCGGCTACCGGCCGGAGCCGAAGAAACCCGGCATCCTCACTGACGACGAACTCCGCGCGATCGACGTGCCTGTCCTGCTGGTAACCGGCGCGCGCAGCGCCCTGCTCACCCCGGCGCTGGCCCGCGCCCGGGGAAGCCTCATGCCGCACGCCGAGGTCGCCGTCGTCCCCGGCAGCCACGGCGGCTTCAACCGCATCGGCGAGCTGAACGACCGGATCGCCGCCTTCATCAAAGCCCAGGCCGCCGACAAGCAGGCAGCTCAGCCGGCACAGCCGCAGGAAAGCAAGAAGTAGCGACATGACCGTTTCCAGCCGCGCGTTCGCGGCCATGCTCAAGATCGGGCCGCCGGTGACACGCGAGGTGACCGTCGAACGTGACGTGCCGGTCCGCGCGCCGGACGGTGCGGACCTGCTGACCGACGTGTACCTGGCCCGTGCGCGGGAGCCGCTGCCGGTGATCGTGATGCGGACGCCGTACGGGCGCCGCGGGTCCTACGGCGCCATGGCCCGGCTGTTCGCCGAGCGCGGCTACCACGCCGTGATCCAGAGCACGCGCGGCACGTTCGGCTCCGGAGGGCAGATCGACTACGACCGCGAGGCGGCCGACGGCCGGGCGGCGGCCGACTGGATCGTCAAGCAGCCGTGGTCGAACGGGGAGATCGGCGGGTTCGGCGGCAGCTACCTGACCTTCACCCAGCTGGCGCTGGCCTCGACCCGGCCGCCTCAGCTCAAGGCGATGGCCCTCGGGGTCTGGGGCGCCGAGCGGCGGGCGCTCTACTACCCGGGCGGCGCGTTCTCCCTGGACCGGCTGGGCTGGGCATTCGTGATCGAGAACCAGGAAAGGCCGCTGGTATCCGTGCGGACACTGCTGCGCGCCCGGCGGGCACTGGCGCCGGCCTTCGCTCACCTGCCCCTGCTCGACGCCGACGTCGTAGCCGTCGGGCACCCGGTCGCCTACTACCGCGACCCGGTGCAGCATGACCAGCCCGGCGACCCGTACTGGACGCCCACCGACTTCCGGCCGGCGCTGCGCGACCTGGGCATCCCCGCCACCATGATCGGCGGCTGGTACGACATGTCCCTGCCGTCGATGCTGGCGGACTACCAGGCGCTGCGCGACGGCGGGCAGACCGCGCGGCTGCGTGTCGGCCCCTGGCACCACTCAAGCCAGGACCTGTTCCGCTACTCGTTCCAGGACGCTTTGGACTGGTTCGGCGCGCACCTGCTCCGCGGGCCGGCACCGTCCTGGTCCTGCGTCCGGATCGAGACGATGGGCGGCGGCGGATGGCGCGACCTGCAACAGTGGCCGCCTGCGGCCAGCACCCAGCGGTGGCACCTGCAGCCGCAAGGCGCGCTGGCCACCGAGGTGCCACCCGCAGGCGAACCCACCCGGTACACCTACGATCCGGCCGACCCCACGCCCGCGGCCGGCGGCACCAGCTCAAGCCCCGGCAACGCCGGACCGAAAGACAACCGGGAACTGGAGCGCCGGCCCGACGTCCTGACCTACACCAGCGAGCCGCTGCGGACGGCCCTGGAAATCACCGGTCCCGTCACCGCGGGATTGTTCGTCAGCTCCAGCCGGCCGTGTACCGACTTCTTCGCCCGCTTGTGCGACGTGGACCCGGAGGGCCGGTCGGTGAACATCACCGACGGGCTGATCCGGCTGACCTCCGCCCGGCCCCAGCCCCAGCAGGTACGCGTCAACCTGTGGCCGACCGCCCACCGGGTCCGCCCCGGCCACCGCATCCGGCTCCAGATCTCCAGCGGCGCTCACCCCCGCTACGCGCGGAACACCGGCAGCGGAGAACCGCTGGCCACAGCGGCAACCCTCTGTACGGCACAGCAGGAGGTCCACCACGACCCCGCCCACCCCTCAGCCGTCCTCCTGCCGCTAATACCCCCGGGATAGACAGGCACCTGCCCGGCCCGCCACGTGCCCGACGCGGGTCGCACCTGCGAGACAGGGATGAGCGATGACGTGACCGCTGCTGTCACCGGCCTGAGCTGCACAGACTGTTGCACTACCGGTGCTGGCAGGCGCACTGCCGAAGAGGCCGCCAGCCTTCTTCCCCGGCCAGCTCATTGCAGCCCGCATCCCGGCCGCTGAAGTCTCGATGCCGCCCCAAGCGGGTACAGTCCGGAAGAACACCGCTGGCCCAGCACGTACCCCAAGGCACCATTCCGCGCGCAGAACCAGGCGTTCGATCCCCGTTCGGCTGGCCTTGACCGGCAACACGACGCCATCATGAGCGCAACACGACCTTTGGCAACACGGCAGCTTTCCGGGGAAGGACAGTGACCTCAGCCGCCGCTGGTAATACAGGCGGGACAGCCGGGCGGTCCCGGCATCGCGGGGGTGGCCATTGGCCAGCGCGTTATTCGGGGTGCTTAGACTTGTCCGCTGTCCGTTCGCGCGATTGCGACTGCCCTTCGACGAGGTTCACGACGACGTGGGGCGTTCGCGATCATGGCTCTGGCTGGTGGAGATCAGTCCGCGAGATGTCCGAAGAAGAACTGCCTGACCGACCTCATTTCGTCACGTAACGTGATCGAACCCTGATCGAGCCGACGCACGTAGCCGCCTGTACTTCGCGCACTGTCGACCGGCGATCGCCAGTGCAGCACCCGAACGAGATGATCTGCTCCCCCCCGTTGCGGGTCTCCTCGGCGCAGGCCCGCTTGGAACCGTATGAACGACCTCGTGGATGAACGTCACCCCTGGATGCTCGCTGGGACCGGTCCGGTCCGAGCCGAGCCGGGGTTCCCGCCATTAGCGTTCCGATATAGCCGGGTGGCCTTGGTTCGCATAGGGAATCCTTCAGCCGTAACTGGAGCGGCACCCTGATTGTTGTCAACAGATGTTGACGCACAGCCATCGCGTCAACTAAGTTTGACGGCATGGTGAACGAACAGGCCCGAGAGGCCGGGCTGGTGGATCTCGCGAGGGGAACCGACCCTGAAGCGGGGCTGGCTGCGATCGCCCAGCTGCGGCGTCTCGTTGAAGAGGCCGAGGCAGTTCAGGTCGAGCGGGCACGAGGCCGAGGTTGGTCCTGGGAGGACATCGGCCGAGCCCTCGGGGTGTCCAAGCAGGCCGCCCATCACAAGCACGGGGGGGTCCGGCGCGGGCCCCGCCGGCGGACCGGGTGAGCGTGCCCATGATCGAGGTGGAACACCCCACCAAGCGCTACGGCGACACTCCCGCCCTCGCTGGCCTGGACCTGGCAGTCGAAGCAGGCAGCGTGACAGCCGTCCTCGGCCCTAACGGGGCTGGCAAGGCGAACATCGGAATTTGACACTTGCTCAGCAGCCTGCTGTCGCTGAGGCGCTCGACGAGGTACGCGGCCGGGAGTACCCGTCGTAACCCTGGTGCGGACGCTGGCTAGCTCGTCCAGTCCGCCGCCTCCCGGAGAGGTAAGCGTGCGTTCGGGGAAACTCATTTCATCAGGTGAGGACCTGCCAGGTGCGGCCGTCGATGAGTTCGCGCACAGCGTCGAGGTGACCAGCGTGACACGCGGTCTCGGTGATCACATGCAGGATGGTGTCCCTCAAGCCGGGGGCCGGGAGGCCGGGAAAGATCTCCTCGGGCCACCACGCGGGCGCGGCGTCCGGGGGCGTGGCGGCAATGATGACGCTGGCGAGCTCTGCCTCCTGCCGGTACAGGCCGAACACGGCCTCGGCCTGGCACGTCCGGGGGAACTTGCCAGGCGGCGTCTCCTTTTTCGAGGTCCACATGCTCGCCTGCCACGACTGCGCGGAACCAGAACCGCTCAACATCAAGGGCGAGATGCCGCACGAGGCCCAGGCAAGTCCGTCCCGACGGCAAGACCGGGCGCCGCAGGGCTTCTTCAGGAAGGCCTTCCAGTATCCCGAGCACGTGGGCACGCTGATTGTTCAAGGATGAGAGAAGTGCCCGGCTCTCATTGCCCGGTTCCGGCTGTCGCATGACTCCTCGCTGATCAGGTGATGGTGATTGTGGGATGAGTGAGCCGCTGGCTGCAATCTCGGTCCGGCAGCCGTACATGGTCGGCAAAGGTCCACATAAGTATGTCGTTATGTGCTCGCGGTCTCGGGCAGACGCTGCGCGATCTCCCAGATATGACCGCCGGGATCGGCGAAGCTGGCGGTACGTACTCCCCACGGCCTGTTCACCGGCCCGTTGAGCAGCGTCGCCCCATGCCGGGCCAGTTCCACGCATGCCGCATCCACATCTTCGACGTGAATGGTGAACTGGAAACGCGATCCGGCCTCGCGGCTGGCGACGGCTGCTGGTTCGATGAGCCCATGGGCGGCGGGGACCTTGAGCAGGTTGATGCTGGTGTTCTCGAACGTGAACACAGCGGAGTTCCCGTCCTCAAAGACCACTGGCAGGCCGAATACATCCTGATAGAACGACTTCGAGCGTGCAGATCCTCCACGAACAGGGTGATCACATCGACGCTCTTCAGCCATGTGCTCACTTCCGCACCTCGTTCCGTTTCCGTCCGCCTGGCCGCCGCCCCTGACATTTCGGCAGCGGCCTCTCTACCTTGACACCGCGGGTACGCGAGATTCATCGGTCCCTGGTCCGCGCGAGCGCCTAAAAGCCTGCGGCGCCGGCAAGACCACGACGGTGCGCATCCTCACCACTTTGATCCAGCCGGACGCCGGCCAGCCGGACGCCGGCCTGCCGGAGGTGGCCGGCCCGAGGTGGCCGGCTTGGACGTGGCCGCTCAGCCGCAGCCGGTCGTGACGATCCTCGGGATGATGCGGTCCTGCTGGCCGTGGTGGTGCCGCTGTCCGTGCGGCGCTATGCCTGGATGGCCCGCTGAGGGGGCGGCCTGGCGCATACTGGCCTGACGGTGATCTTGGGAGGGACGATGGCACGGCTTGGCGGGATGTACGGCCCGGACGCCACCTTCCTCGGCGTGCCCCGGGCCGATCTCACGGAACCCGGCTCCCTGGCCGGCCTGGACGTCCTTATCATCGGCGCACCGTTCGACGGAGGCACGTCGCACCGGCCCGGCGCCAGGTTCGGCCCGCAGGCGATCCGGTTCACCGATTACCTCGCGCACGACGGATCCCGGCCGCACCTCGCCCTGGGCGTGGACCCGCTGACCGAACTCCGGATCGCCGACGCGGGCGACGTGGAGATGCCCTCGGGTGAGACCGAGACCTCACTGCACCGCCTGGAGCAGGCGGTGCAGCAGGCCAGCCAGGCCGGGGCCATACCGGTCATCCTCGGCGGCGATCACACCATCGCCTTCCCCGACGCGACCGGGGTGGCCCGCCACGTGGGCTGGGGCCGGCTATCCATGATCCACTTCGACGCGCACGCCGACACGGGCGACACTCAGTTCGGCTCGCTGTACGGGCACGGCACGCCGATGCGCAGGCTCATCGAGTCGGGCGCGGTCCGCGGCGACCGGTTCCTGCAGATTGGGTTGCGGGGGTACTGGCCCGAACCCGAGACGCTGGACTGGATGGCGGCCCGCGGCATGCGCAGCTACGAGATGTCCGAGGTCGTGGCCCGCGGCCTGGAGGCGTGCCTCACCGAGGCGTTCGTGATCGCCCTGGACGATTGCGACGGCGTCTTCCTGTCGGTAGATGTCAACGTCGTCGATCCGGGCATGGCCCCGGGCACCGGAACTCCTGAGCCCGGCGGCCTGACCGGCCGCCAGCTGCTCGACGCGGTCCGCCGGATCGCCATGGAGCTGCCGCTGGCCGGAGTGGACGTGGTGGAGGTCTCGCCGCCTTATGACCATGCCGAGATCACCGCGTACCTGGCCAACCGGGTGGTTCTGGAGGCGCTGTCGGGGATCGCCTGGCGGCGCAGGCGCGAGGCCGGCGACCCCGCCAAACCGGCCAGGCTCCCGCACTCGCCGCTGCTGCAGAACCGCCGGCCGCGGCCCGAGCCTGCCTGAGCCCGTCAGTCCCCGGTGAGAAGCCGGTCGAGTAGCGCGCGCCCGACCGACCTAAGGTATTTACAGTCCATCAACACATTGATATACATCAGGAGATGAACACAGTTGCGATAGTTACCGGCGCGACTCGCAACCTCGGGCTCGCGCTCGCCCAGGGGCTGGCCGACCGGCTGGAACCAGGCGACGTCGTGTACCTGACGGGGCGCGATCCCGGGCGGGTCTCGGAGGCGCTCGAGAAGGTCACGGCAGCCAGCGCCGAGGTCCGCGGCGGGGTGCTCGACGTCTCCGACGGAGACGCCGTCGCTCGTTTCGCCGGCTCGCTCGCCGGGCGCCACGGGGGCGTCGATATCGTCCTCTCCAACCATTACCGGCGGGTGGGGCCCGACGACGACCCGGCCGAAGTGGTCGATCACTACGTCGCCGTTAACAACCTCGGCACGACCCACGTGCTCCGCGCGTTCGCACCACTGCTGCGCGATGGCGGCCGGCTGCTCGTGGTCGCGAGCACCGCAGGCAGCTTGCGCACGCTCGCGCCAGTTCTGCACGCTCGCTTCGATACCGGCCTGGAAACACTCGACGACGTCAACGCCGCGGTATGTGCGTGGCGGGACGCGGTCCGCGAACGGCGTGCCGCAGGCCAGGCGTGGCCGGCCTGGATCAACATCCCCTCGAAGATCGGCCAAGTCGCGGCGGTCCGCGTCCTCGCGCGGCAACGGCGCACGGACGACCTGCGCCGCGGCATCCTGATCGCGGCGGTGTGCCCCGGCCTCATCGACACCGGCGCGTCGCGCCCGTGGCTGGACATGACTCGCGCACAGACCCCCGCCCGGGCGGCCGAAGCGGTGCTCCGCATCGCCCTCGACCCGCAGCCCGACCCCGGCTGGTACGGCGAACTCGTACGTTTCGGGGAGGTCCTGCCGTGGACGCCCTGACATCGCTGAACACCTCGACGCCACCGGGTCAGCGGCTCGGCCGGGTGCTGAAACGCGCCGAGCAGACGCTGTTGCGCGCGAAGAGCGCAGCGCTCAAGCCCGCTGGCCTGACGCTGGCGCAGTACGTCGCGCTCACCGAACTCCATTCGCAACCCGGCATAACCAGCGCATCACTCGCGCGGGCCTGCCTGGTCACGCCGCAAGCGATGATGGTCGTGCTCAAGTCGCTTGAGGAGCAGGGGCTCATCGCTCGCTCGCTGCACCCGCGCCATCCAAACGTGCTCGAACTGCGCATCACCGACGCGGGCCGCGAAGCGCTGGACGAAGGGCGGCAACGGGTCACGCCCGTGGAGCGCCGCGTCATCGGTGCCTTCTCACCGGAAGAACTCGATGTCCTGGCTGCTCTGCTCACCCGGTGGATCGAGGCCATCGAGACAGGCTGAGCTCCAGGACAGTGCGGCCAGGGCCGATCGACGCCGCGGAGAACGCCCCGATCTGCTCAGATAGGCGCACCACCAAGCAATGCGGTAACAAATCGAGGCGATCTATACTTGCGGAATGCTGGACGTGACCAGGCTCCGCGTGCTCGTCGCGGTGGCCAGGCACGGGTCGGTGACCGCGGCGGCCCGTGCGCTGAACTACGCCCAGCCCTCGGTCAGCCACCACATCGCGCGGCTGGAAGCGGAGACGGGGGCCCGGCTCACCCAGCGGGCCGGGCGCGGTATCCTGCTGACCGACGCTGGCCGCTTGCTCGCCGAGCGGGCCGAGGAAATCATCGGCCGACTCGATGCCGCGGAAAACGAGCTCGCGGCGCATATTGGCCTGCGCGGGGGCCGGATCCGTCTGGCCGCCTTCCCCTCGGCGCTCGGCACGATCGTGCCCGCCGCGGCCGCCCGGCTGGAGGCCGAGCAGCCCGGCATGGACCTCATGCTGGCCGAAGCCGAACCGCCCGAGGCGCTGCGCATGCTCCGTGCGGGCTACGTGGATGTGGCGCTGGTCTTCCGGCACGCCCAGGGCGGGGCGGTGGCCGCACCGCCCACCGACGCCAGCGAAGACGCCCGGGCCACGCTGCTCCTGGACGACCCGATCTACCTGGTGACCCGGGCCTGCGCCAGCACCGGGGCCGACGGGGCCGCCGCCGGCCCCGAGCCGGATCTGGCCGCCTTCGCCGATCGGCGCTGGATCGCCGGCTGCGAGCGCTGCCGCAGCTACCTGCTCTGGCAGTGCGAAGCGGCCGGGTTCTCCCCGAAGGTGGCGTTCACCACCGACGATTTCGTTGCGGTGCAGGCCCTGGTGGCCGCCGGGCTCGGCGTCACCACGCTGCCCGGCCTCGCACTGCGCGCCGCCCGCCATCCCGGCATCCAGGCCACGGCGCTGCCCGGTGCGTTCAGGCAGGTCTTCGCGATGACCTACGGTGAGCCACCCGACCCGCCGGCCGTCGCCCGCCTCCTCGAGGTGCTCGCCCTCACGGTCGGCCCGGAACACCCCGCGCCGGTTGGAACCCATTAGCAGTTCAGTCCGTAGCCCCGGCCGAGGTAGGAGTTGACCAGTCCTCGTTCTCAGATCGCGCGGTCGCGGCCCTGCCAGTATGGGTCGCGCAGCCGCCGCTTGAGCAGCTTGCCGCTGGGGTCGCGCGGCATCTCCCCGATGAAGTCGATCATCGTGGGCCACTTCATCTTGGCCAGTCGGCCATCCAGGGACGCGAGGATCGCCGCCGCGAGCTCCGGGTTCGGCTCCTCCCCGTCGGCTGGCTGCACCACGGCCACGACCCTCTCCCCCCATTCGTCGTCCGGGATGCCGAACACCGCCACGTCCGCGACCCGGGGATGCCCGATGATCTCCGCCTCGACCTCGGCCGGGTAGATGTTGGCTCCGCCAGAAATGATCACGTCGGCTTTCCGGTCGCACAGGAAGAGGAACCCCTGATCGTCGAGGTAGCCGATGTCGCCGACGGTAAAGAAGCCGCGCAGCCGGTTCGCCGCCGTCTTCGCCGGATCGCCCTTGTAGCTGAACTCGCTCAGCAGGGACATCCGCATATATACGGTCCCCGGCACACCGCGCGGGCACTCGTTCCCGTCGTCGTCGGCGACCATCACTTCGCTGACCGGCCACGGCGTGCCCACCGTTCCCGGGTGGGCCAGCCAGTCCTGCGGGGTGGCGATCGTCCCGCCCCCCTCGGTGGCGGCGTAATACTCGTAGACACACGGCCCCCACCAGTCGAGCATCGCGCGCTTGAGGCTGACCGGGCACGGCGCCGCCGCGTGGATCAGCCACCGCATGGACGACAGGTCGTAAGCACGCCGGGTGCTGTCCGGCAGGGCCAGCATCCGCTTGAAGTGAGTGGGGACCATGTGGGTGTTGGTCACCCGGTAGCGCTGCACAAGCGCGAGCGCCTGCTCGGCATCCCACGAGTCCATGCAGACCAGGGTGTGCCCCATGGCCAGGGCCGCACCGCCGAAGATCGTTACGGCCGTGTGGTAGTTCGGCGAGGTGACCAGGTGGACGTTGGGCGGCCCGATTGTCACGCCGAAGAACTGCGGCAGCGCGGTGACCAGCTCCGCCGCGACCTCCGGATCCAGGCCCGACAGGGCCCGGCGCACGCCCTTGGGGCGGCCGGTCGTGCCCGAGGTGTAGTGCATGGTGGCACCCGCGACGCGGTCGGGCGGCAGGGTCACCGGCTGGCCGGCCCGGAACTCCGGCACCGGGGTGAACCCCGCGACGTCACCGAACGCGAAACGCCCCGCGACCGGAACTCCCGCCGAGTCGGCGGCGGCCCCCGCCGCGCCGAACCGTTCATCAACGAAAAACGCCTTCGCCTCGCTGTCACGCACGATGTAGGCGATCTCCGGAGCGGTGAAGTGCCAGTTGACCGGGGTGTAGTACCAGCCAGCCTGGAGCGCGGCCAGGTAGACCTCCAGCGCGGCGATGCCGTTCGGCAGCAGGCCAGCGATGCCGTCCCCCGGCTTGAGGCCGAACTCGCGCAGCCCGTGAGTCAGCTGGTTGACCCGGTTCAGCAGATTCCCCGCGGTGTGCTGGGTGCCATCGGCCTCGATCACCACGATCCAGTCCGGGTTCTCCTCGGCCAGGCGCCAGAAACCGAACTGACCCACGGCTCACCTCCACGTAAACCTGAGGTCAGTAGACCACGGGCCGCCCGGGGCACCGCAACCCTCCGGCTGGCTGAAACTCTCCTTCGGATCGAGGGCGTATCAGGCACACGCCGGGCCGCCGTACGGTACACACAACGCAGGCAGATACAAGCGGGGGGTGAAAGGCGGCATGAGCAGGATGACGGCACGTACGGGCCGGACGGTCGCGGCCGTCATCGGCGGGATCGTCCTCGCCGGCTGCCACTTCGCGGTCGTTCCCCCGAAGGCCACCAGCAGCCCGCACGCGACGGGAAGCCCGCAGGCGGCGAGCGTCCCGGCCGCGAACGCGCCGGCGCAGCGCCTCGCGGACGCGCCGGCCCTGCTGGTCCAGTGCGCGATCGACCAGGCAAGCCTGCACCCGGCCGCGGGGCAGGACTGGATCACCGGCGGCCAGGTCAGCATCAACGCGACGAACGCGGAGGATTTCGCCGCCTGGTGGCGCGGGCATGACACGCCTGGCCCTTATGCCGAGACGTTCGTGATCGATGGGCACCGCACGCACTACCTCTCGTTCGGTGCGACCTGGGTCACCAGGAACGGCCAGTGGGTGCCCCTGCACACCGCGCGCACCGACCCGGTCGCGGAGCAGGAGTCGTTGTACGGCTGGGCGGCCTGGGCCGCGCTGAACAACAAGCTCCCCCCGCGGTCTGCGGCACCTCGGTCACCGCACAGCAACTCCAGGCGCAGGTCTACGGCCCGGGCGTGGCGACGCCCTGGACGACGTGATCTGCCGGACCCGGCCTGACGTGCGGAGACAGTGGCCCCGATAGGGTAATCCAGCCAGAGCCGGGAAGCCCGGTCGGCGCCTTGCCGGTGCGCGGAAAGAGCACCGCGCACGTCAATGCGCGGAAGGCACCGCGCGTGGCCATGCGCGGAAGGGCACCGCGCGTGGCAATGCGCGGAAGGAGCACCGCGCGTATCAAATGCGCGGAAGGAGCCCAGCGCAGTGCCGGTCGCCGTGGCTGTCCCGGTCTTCCTCGCCGGTGTGCTGGTCAGCCTCGGCACCAGCTACCTCCTGGTCACCAGGCTGGAGCGGATCGGCGAGCGGCTGGGCCTGTCCGAGGCATTGCTCGGCGTCGTGGCCGCCCTCGCCGCGGACGCCCCGGAGATCACCTCCTCGGTCACCGCGCTGACCGCGCATCAGCAGAAGGTCGGCGCGGGCGTCATCATCGGCTCCAACGTGTTCAACCTGGCGGCGTTGCTCGGTCTCGGCGCCGTGGCGGCCGGCCGCATCGCCCTGCACCGCAAGGTCGTCCTCCTGGGCGGCGTGGTCGGCATCTGGGTGGCAGCCGGTTGCCTGGTCACCGTCGCGGGCCTGATCCCGCCCGGGGCCGGGCTGGTCATGGTGCTCGCCGCCCTGGTGCCCTACATGGTGGTGCTGGGCGTCGGCCGCGACCGCCTGGAGCGCCTGCCGGTCGCGCGGCGCTGGGAAAGCTGGCTGGCCGTCGCCATTTCTGAGGAAGAACAAGAGCTCAACGAAGCTATCCGGCCGGTCAAAGGCCGCCGCCCGGACGTGGTCATGGCCGCGGCTGCCCTGGTGGTGGTGGTGACCGCCAGCGTCGCGATGGAACGGGCCGCGTCCAGCCTCGGCGCACACTACGGGGTGCCCGAGATCGTGACCGGCGGTGTCGTGCTCGCCGCCGTGACCAGCCTGCCGAACGCTGTCGCGGCGGTGTACCTGGCGACCCGGGGCCGCGGCGCGGCCATGCTGAGCACCACGCTGAACAGCAACGCCATCAACGTCACGGCCGGGCTGCTGCTGCCCGCCACGATCACCGGCCTGGGGGCGGCGTCGCCGCAGACCACGCTCATCGCCGTCTGGAATCTGGGGCTGACGATCGCCGCGCTCTCGTTCGCCTACCGGGACAGCGGTGTGCGCCGGGCCAGCGGCGCCTTCATCATCGGGGCCTATCTGGTCTTTCTCGGGTCACTGCTGACCACGGCTCATTCGGGGGCGCCCCCGGCGACGCTGACGGTGGTTCCGGGACTCATCGTGGCCGCCGGCTGCGTCGCGGGACTGCTGCGCAGGCCCGGCCGCGCGGGTCGGTAGTGAGCGGCGGCCCCGGGGCGTGTCCCGCGCTGTGCGGCCGGAGGGATCCAGGTCAGCGAAGCGACGGCCCGGGAATCTCCGACGGCCGCACGGTAACCTCAGCCAGCAGCATCTCGTAGGCGTCCACGTCAACCTCGCCGGCCCAGTCGGCGGCCACCCCGAGCGCGATCGCGTGCCGCAACGTGTCGGGCCATGGCCAGCCCGGCACCACCCCGGGAATGAGCCCGGCCACCAGCGCGGCCTGGGCGACCGGGAGGCTGGGCTGGCCGTCCAGCGTGCCGCGCCATCGCTGCCCGGCCTTCACGGCCCGGACATCGTGGTCCGAGACAACGGCCACGGTCCCCACCCCGCCGGCGAGCAGCGCCTCCACGTCGAACCCCCGCTTCCCAGCGTCAGAGCCAACCCGGTCGCATCAGCTAGCCCGGCCGCATCAGCCGACTCGATGGCATCAGCGGCTTCGACGGCATCAGCGGCTTCGACGGCGTCGGCGGCTTCGACGGCGTCGGCGGCTCGACGGCGTCGGCGGGTCCGGCCATGCGGGCGATGACCAGGGCGGGGCGCCTGGATACGGCGTACCGCAGGGCCGGGTCCCGGGCATCGATGATGGCCGGCACCCCGGCCTCGGCCGCGTACGTCGCCAGCGATCCGTAGATCTCCGGCGGCAGGCTGACCGGCAGGCTCCCGGTCAGGACGACCGCCGTGGCCTCGGTCATCAGCCGCCGGTAGTCAGCCGCGAACCGGCCCAGTTCTTCTGTGGTGATGAAGGGAGGGGGTTCGTTGAGGATGGTGGTGTGCTGGCGGTCCGAGTCGGCCACCTCCAAGATGCGCCGCGATTCCCCGCCGATCTTGGTGAACCGAGTCTCCACCCCCGACCTCGCCAAATCCGTCTTGATCAGCTCGCCGGCGGCGCCTCCCGCGAGCCCGGCCGCGACGACATCGTGGCCGAGCGTCCGCAGCACCCGGGCGACAGCCAGTCCCCGGCCGCCTGCGCGGTGGCGCACCCGGGTCACCTGGTTCTGTGTCCCCCAGTTCACCCGCTGGGCCTCGTACTGGACCCGCAGCGCGGGGTTGAGGGTGATGGTGACGATCACGAAGCGAGTTCCGCCGCTATGGTGGCCCCAAGTTCCCAGCACGCCTCCAGGTCGGCGGCGCCGGGGTCGCCGATCACGCTGACCGGCGGCCGGGCACGGCGCCATTGCAGCCCGGCCGCGATGGCGTCCACCGCGCGCACCGCCCCGGTGGTGTCGTCGTTGCCGTGCACATAGAGGCCGTAGGGCCTGCGGACGGTCGCCACCAGGCACGGATAGTAGACGCCGTCGAAGAAGTGCTTGAGCGCTCCGGACATGTAGCCGATGTTCGCGGGCGTGCCCAGCAGGTAGCCGTCGGCCTCGAGGACCTCGGCGGCGGCCGCGGTGAGCGCGGGCCGCACCCCGACCTCGACGCCCTCGATCTCGTCGGTGCTCGCGCCCGCCAGCACGGCCTCGAACATCGCCTGCATAGACGGCGAGGTCGTGTGGTGGACGATCAACAGCCTGGCCATCACCCGGTGCTGGGAGGGCCTTGGGCACCGCGGTCAGGCATCCCCGCAGTGTACGCCGCCGCGCAGCCAGCGGCGCGGCCCGCGAGGCCTCGCCGCTCTGCGTTCCGCACTAGCCTGGAGCCCATGCGATCCGCGGGTGCCGTGCTGGCCGATCTCGGCTGTGTGCTGCTTTTCGTCGTGATCGGCCGGGCGAACCATCACGCCGGGGGCGGCGTCGCCGGGCTGTGGGATACCGCCTGGCCCTTCGCGGCGGGCGCGGCGGTCGGCCTGCTGGCGACCCGTTACTGGCAGCGGCCCACCGCGCTCGTGCCGGTGGGGGTGGGTGTCTGGCTGTGCACGGTGGCCATGGGCATGGTGTTGCGGGTGGTGTCAGGCCAGGGCACCGCGTTCGCATTCATCCTGGTCGCGCTCGCGTTCCTGGGGCTTTTCCAGCTCGGCTGGCGGGTGGCGGTCTCGCGTACGGTCCGGGCGCGGGTACGAGCCAGGATCCCTGGCTGATCGGCTACGTGCAGTGCGTCGCGGCGGCGTCGCGCTGGGGCGTCGCCGCGCCGGGGGCGTCGCCGCTGGGCGTTGCCGTGCTTGGGCGCCGCCGCTGTGGGCGTCGCCGCGCCGGACCGCAGGGGATACTGCGTCAGTTGACGCTAACGTTGGTGGTGACTAACGTTAGCGACTAACGACAGAAACTCGACGCAGGAGGAAATGTCATGGGTCAGCCAGTCGCGTTCTTCGAAGTGATCAGCCCTGATGCGGAGCGCGCCCAGAAGTTCTACGCCGAGTTGTTCGGCTGGCAGGTCGCCGCCGACCCCGCCATGGGCGGGTACGGGCTGGTCGATACCGGGGCCGGGGAAGGTGCGATCGGCGGCGGTATCGGCCCGTCAGACCAGCCGGGCGAGAAGAGCGTGAAGATCTACATGCGGGTCGATGACCTCGACGCCTACCTCGATCGCGCCGAGCAGCTCGGCGGCAAGCGGCTCGTTCCGCCGACGGACCTGCCCGGTGACTTCGGCCGGTTCGCCATCTTCACCGACCCGGATGGGAACCAGGTCGGGCTGTGGAGCTGAGCCGAAACCATGAGTGACAGACCGCGGGGTGTCGCGACGGCCGATGAGCGGGCCACCGATGAAGCGCTGAAGGCCATAGCCGAGCCGCGCCGTCGCGCCATCCTGCGGCTGGTCGCCGACGAGGAGCTGGCCGCGGGCGAGATCGCAGCGACATTCGACGTGAGCAGGACAGCGGTCAGCCAGCACCTCACCGTGCTCAAGAACGCGGGCTTGCTGAGCGAGCGGCGGGATGGCACCCGGCGGCTGTACCGCGCCCGGGCGGAAGGGCTGGATGGCCTGCGGCATTTCCTCGATGACATGTGGGCGTCGTCCTTGGACCGAGCCCGCAGGCTGGTCGAAGCGGAGCGGGGCATCGCCGATGACGACCAGGCCGCCAGCACCGGGTGAGCCGGGACGGCCGACGCACGAACCCGATCGTCTCGACCCCCAGCGAGCCAGGCTCGCCACATTGTGGACACTGGTCCTGGACCGCTTCCGTGACTACCTGCCGTGGGCCACGACGATGGCCGACGACCCGCGCACGCCTCCAGGGGGCTCGTTTGATCCAGACACCTGAGCCGGGCCCGGCCGACACCTCCGGCGCGGCTGCCACCTCCGGCGCGGCCGTTCCCGCGCATGCGGCCGGCACCTCCGACGCGGCCGTCAGCGTCCTGCGCCGGCCTCCGATACGGCAGTCGACCCTTGTCCGCAGCGATGTCCAGCACACCTTCGACACGTTCATCCGGACCATCGGCACATGGTGGCCGGTCGACCCCGCATCCGGTGACGCATGGACGGTAACTGGTGTAGCACGCGCTCCGCGCCCGGTCGGCCGACCGCTGAGTACCTGAATTAGTCGCCGCTCTCGTAGATGGCAAAAGCGTCCTGGTCCCTTGTCAGGCTCAGGTCACGGATTTAGACTGAACGTTCAGTCAGTCTTAGGAGCGCGCCGCCGTGACCAGTCAGCCGGAGCCAGCCACATCGACCGACGCGGGGCCGGACGTCATCAGCCACGCCGGCCCAGGTGCCACCAGCCATGCCGGGCCAGGTGCCACTAGCCACGCCGGGCTGGACGCCGATCTCTCGGACATCATCGCCCAGCAGGAGAAGATCTTCGTTGAGCGGCAGCCGGAGTCGGCCCGGATGGCCGCCCGCGCGCGGAGTTCGCTCGCCGGCGGCGTCACCTCTAGCTGGCAGATCACTGTCCCCCAGGCCGTGTGGCTCACCCACGGCCAGGGGTCCAAGATCTACGACGTGGACGGCAACGAGTATGTCGACCTGCACGGCGGATACGGCGCAGCACTGGCCGGCCACGCCCACCCGGCCATTGTCGAGGCGGTCAGGAGCCAGGCCTCCCTCGGCACGCATTTCGCCCAGCCCACGCAGAACGCGATGCTGGTCGGTGAGGAACTGAGCCGCCGGTTCGGCCTGCCCCTGTGGCGTTTCGCCAACTCAGGGACGGAGGCGACGATGGACGCCATCCACCTGATGCGAGCCATCACCGGCCGGGACTTGATCATCAAGATCGAGGGCTGCTATCACGGCCACCATGACTCCGTGCAGGTCTCGGTGACTCCTGACGCCGAGGACGTGGGCCCGGCGCATAAGCCCGCACAATCCGCGGCCAGTTCGGGAATCCCCGAGGCGATCATGCGTCGTCTTCGCCGCGGAGCCGGTTCGCGACTACCGCGGATTCTTGCTCATCACCGTGCTGCCCATGCTGGGCGACTACTACACCAACCAGATGCTCTCCGGCACCTCGGGAACATCGATGCTGGGCAACGTGATCGACGGCCAGTTGCAAACCCCTGGCTTGCAGGCGCAGGGCGCTGTCCTCTCGCTGCACCCACTGCAGTCGGTGCTGCATAATCCCACGCTGCATACCGCGGTCCTGCAGACGCTCCTGCTGTCCGCGTACACCACCGTGATCTCGGTGCCGCTCGGGGTGGCCTTTGCGATCGGCATCAACCGGTGGCGCGGGGTGACGTCGTTGACGTTCAACTTCGTCATGATCCTCTCCTTCGTCATCCCGGAACTGATCTTCGGCGTGGCGATGTTCTTCGTGTTCACGGTGCTGTTCACGAAGGTGCAACTGGGCACGCTGGCGGAGACCCTCGGGCTGGTCACCTGGAACATCAGCTGGCCGGCGATCGTGGTCCAGGCCCGTCTGGTGACGATCGGGCGCCAGTACGAGGAGGCGGCCGCCGATCTCGGCGCGACCCGGATGCAGGCCATCCGGCGGGTGCTGCTGCCCATGCTCGCCCCGGCCATCTTCGCCAGCGCCGTCCTGGTGTTCTCCGGGGTCATCGACGACTTCGTGCTCGTGGACTTGCTGTCCTCCACCGCGGCGACCCAGCCGATGTCCGTGATCATCTACTCGACGCAGCACGGCGGCAACGGCGGCCCGGCGCTGAACGCCCTGGCCACCATCATGCTGGTGATGTCGTTCGTGGTAGCGGTGGCCGGATATTTCGGCTACCGCTGGCTGACCCGCGGCGAGCGTGGCGACCGACAGGAGGCGATGGCCAGCATCGCCGGCCTCTGATCAACCGGCTCCCGCACCGCACCTTCCCGCCCAGAGAACTCATCAGCGGACATCTGTTGTCCACAGGCGGTTGACAAGGAATGGCCAGCGTGGCCGAGTCCCTTCAGGCCGGGACCCGGGGAATTCACAGTCGTATCCCCCGGTCTCCACAATGGCTCTCCGCACTCTCCCCAGAGTCATCCACAGCGTTATCCACAGGGGGTGTATCGACCTTTGACGACAGTCGGTCCTAATCTGGCCGCCATGAGGCCCCCCGGGTGACGGGCCGCGTTACTTCCCGGGGAAGGGGCGCCCGGCCCACCGGAACCGCCCGCGCGGCCTGGTTTCCCGCACCCGGGGGCCCAGCAGCAGGTCCGGCAGCAGCACGGGATGCTCGGCCGGCCGTGACACTCTGGCGCGCATGAGACCAGCCGTGAAGCCGGGC
Source organism: uncultured Actinomycetes bacterium (assembly GCA_963822825.1). Taxonomy (GTDB): domain Bacteria; phylum Actinomycetota; class Actinomycetes; order Streptosporangiales; family Streptosporangiaceae; genus JAWWPY01. Next base: position 72,879 of record CAWGIW010000015.1, read on the forward strand.
CTCCTGCTGGTCTGGCGCGACCAAGACACGCTGCAAATCGGCGTCAACTCGCGGCGGGCGGTCGCGCTGACCGGGATGCGTTCCGCGGCGGCAGTGATCGGCCTGCTGGACGGGAGCCGGGACCGCAAGCAAGTGATCGCGGCCGCGGCCGACCGCGGCATCCAGGCCGAAGCCGCGGACCGCATCATCAGCCTGCTGGCGGCGGCCGGCACCCTGTACGACTTTCCAGCCAGCACGATGGCGACCCTGCCTCACGATGCCCGGGCCCGGCTGGCGTCGGAGCTGGCCACGGCGTCACTGGCGCACGGCGACGGCGATGGCGGGGCCCACGTCCTGGTCCGCAGGCAGGGAGCCGTCATCCGGGTGTACAACGCCGGGGTGCACAGCACGGGCCAGGTCGGCTCGTGCATCGCCAGCCTGCTGACCATGTCGGGCATCGGCCGTGTGGTGTCCGTGGGCCCGGCCGCGACCTCGCGCGCGACGCCCTTACCAGCCCTGGGTGGGACGCCCTTACCGGATCAGGGGAAACGCGCATACCAGCCCCGGGCGGAGCGCGCTTACCGGCGCCGGGCGGGACACCCTCGGCGGCCCCGGTCGGAACGCCTTTAGCGGCCCCGGGCCGGGCCGGGAAGCGGCCCGATCTGGCCGGGAAGCGGCCCGATCTAGCGGTGCTGGTCGGGCACCATGACCCAGAACTCGCCTCCGCGCTGGTCCGAGGGCGTGTCCCGCACCTCGCGGCCTCGGCCGACGAGGCGATCGGCGTCGTCGGGCCCCTAGTCGTTCCCGGGCAGTCGGCTTGCTTGCGCTGCCTTGACCTGACCCGGACCGACCGTGACCCGGCGTGGCCGCTCATCCTGGCCCAGCTGGCCGGCCACGAACCCTACCCCGCGGCCTGCGACGCAGCCCTGGCCACCGCGGTGGCGGCGCAGGCGGCCAGCCAGGCACTCGCTTTCATCGACCGGGCCTCGGCGGGCAGCCCGGTCGCTAACGGCACCCTGGAGCTCGTTCTTCCTGATTGGCAGTGGCGGCGGCGAACCTGGCGACCTCACTGCAAATGCTCATGTAGCACGCACACCACATCCTGCCGGAGAATGTGATCGTGGATGACCTACCTCGCCGTGCCGTGACCCGGACCGTAAAGCTGGCCAGCCTGCCTGCCGGGCTGCTGGGCCGGACGGCCCTGGGACTGGGGAAACGGCTCGGCGGCCGGCCCGCGGAGATCGTCGCCGCTGAGATTCAGCAGCGCACCGCCGAGCAGATCTTCCGGGTGCTCGGTGAGCTCAAGGGCGGGGCGATGAAGCTCGGGCAGGCCCTGTCCATCTTCGAGGCCGCGCTACCGCCGGAAATCGCCGGGCCCTACCGGGCCACGCTGACCAAACTCCAGGAGTCCGCACCCCCGCTGCCCGCCCGTACCGTGCATCAGGTGCTCGCGACCGATCTCGGCCAGGCCTGGCGCGACGATTTCATCGAATTCGATGACACGCCTGCCGCCGCCGCCTCGATCGGCCAGGTGCATCAGGCCGTCTGGCAGGACGGCCGGAAGGTCGCCGTAAAAATCCAGTATCCAGGCGCCGGGCGTGCCCTGCTCGGTGATTTCACCCAGCTCAGCCGCGCGGCGCGGCTCTTCGGGCTGCTCATGCCGGGTCTCGATGTCAAGCCCCTCATCGACGAACTGCGCGACCGGGTCTCCGAAGAACTCGACTACCACCTCGAAGCGGCGTCCCAGCAGGCATTCGCCGAGGCTTACGCGGGCGACCCGGACATCTGTGTCCCGCCCGTGGTCCAGGCCTCCGGTCATGTGCTGGTCACCGAGTGGATGGACGGAACGCCGCTCTCGAAGATCATCAACGACGGTTCTCAGGAAGTGCGGAACCGGGTCGGGATCCTGTTCGTCCGGTTCCTCTTCTCTGGTCCGCAGCGGGCCGGACTGCTGCACGCGGACCCGCACCCGGGTAACTTCCGGATGCTGGACGACGGCCGGCTCGGTGTGCTGGACTTCGGCGCGGTGGACCACCTGCCCGATGGGTTTCCCCCGGCCATCGGCAGGCTGCTCCGGATCATGCACGACGACGGGGACATCCGCGCCGCCGAGCAGGTGCTCCGCGAACAGGGATTCCTCAGGGAAGGTGTTGACGTGGACTCCGGCGCCCTCCGCGCTTTCCTGGCCCCACTGGCCGAGCCCACCAGACGGGAATCGTTTAAATTCAGCCGTGAGTGGCTGCGCGGTGAAGCCAGCCGGATGACCGACCCGCGCAGTTCCAGCCTGGGCCGGCAGCTCAACCTGCCGCCCTCCTACGTCCTCATCCACCGGGTCTCCACGGAGGGCATCGGCGTGCTCTGCCAGCTGGAATCCGAGGGGCCGTTCCGGGCCGAGGTCATCGGGCGCATGCCTGGCTACGCCGACCACGAAGATGCCGGACCCCGGGACGATGACGGCGCCGGTGCGGTGGCGCCCAGCCGATAGCGGAGCTCCCCACCATCGATGTGACATCGATAGCCCTCTAGGCCGCTCGATGTCACATCGATGCGCCCGCCCGGCCCCGTACCGAGCCCGGGCCCGCACTGCGAGGCCGACCCGCAGCGAGCCCGGAGCCGCGCCGCGAGCCCGGGAGCACGGGGCCCGCGGCGGCGTGCGCCGCGGGCCCCGTGCCAGCCCCCGCGCTGGTGGGCTGGGTCAGGACATCACGTCCAGTTCGCTACGGATCTGCCTGGCCTCCGTCCGGGCCCGATCCAGGCGCTCGGCCGCCCGCCTGGCCCGCCGGGCCGACCGGCGCAGCGCGCGGAGCCGGGCCGCTTGGCCCTGCTGCCGCGCCCGCGCCAGCAGTTCCCTCTGTCGTTGCGTCACGTCCTCGACTGATGGATACATCGCAGTACCGCCCGTCCACGTTGACTGACAACCAATCGTTCAGGCCGCGACCTCCGTCTTACGGGGACGGCCGCGTGGCCTCTTGCGTGGCACGACCTCGCCTCGCAGGAAAAGCTCCCCGCCCCAGACACCCCAGGGCTCCCCGCGCTCCTGGGCTCCGGACAGGCAACTGATCCTCGCCGGGCACCCACGGCAGAGCGCCTTGGCGTCCTCCACGTCATCCGGGGATTCGGCGAAGAACAGTTCTGGGTCCTCCATGCACGGAAGATCTCCGGTGCTGCATGCCACCGGGATCGCTGCCGGTCCTGGAGCCGCCCGGACCTCCGCCTGGCTGGTCACGGGCACCGCGGATGCCACCACGGATATTCCTGGTTCTGGTGCGGACTCTGCCTCGAACCCCGCCGGGCCCGCTGTCGCGGCGGTGGTGCCGGGCCGGTACATCGGTCGATCCCCTCTCGTCATCCCTGCTCAACTGCGGTCTCTCGCTCGTTGCCGAACAGTGGGCCCACATGACAAAGGCCGCGGACCCGATTTCGGGTCCGCGGCCTCCAGGGGATCCAGGCCGATCTTTTCTAGACCGGATCCCAGGAGGCTGGATGCGAACCCGTCGTGCTACCGCCATTGGCAGCGACACGGGTGGCGTGCTGGTACTTCTTGCGCGTGTCCTGCTCCCCGAACACGGACGCCTGGCTGAGCGCCTGGCGCATCCCGGGCATGAGGGTGCCCTGGGCGGCGCGCGGGCGCGGTATCGCTAGAGCGCCTGTGCCGCAAATATCTGCGACGCGAAGCAAGGTGGCCCCGGCAGCGCCTGGCCGGTAGGCATCCAGCGCGGCAAGAGAGCCTTCGACACGCCAATCGGCGGCCGCCCGAACGTCAATGAGATTGCTCAGCACCCTGGACACCTCCTTCCGTGCGTTGTGGTGAGGACACCGGAGACATGTCAGCCAGCCTAGGCAGCAAGCCCGCCCGGGAGCAACTGCTTTTTCCGTTAGGCCTTCATGCCCGTGTCCGGATGAGCCCTTCTTGCACCACAGAGACCACGAGCTGGCCTTCCTGGGTGAAAACCTCGCCGCGGGCGAGCCCGCGGGCCCCCCAGGCGACGCGCGACTCCTGGGCGTAAAGCAGCCACCGGTCGGCCCGGAACGGCCGGTGAAACCACATCGCGTGATCCAGGCTCGCCCCCGTGGTCCGCCCGTCCGCCCAGGACAGGCCGTGCTGAAGCAGCACCGAGTCCAGCAGCGTCATGTCGGAGGCATACGTCATCAGGCAGACATGCAGCAGCGGATCATCCGGCAGCTCACCGTCGGCCCGCAGCCAGACCAAGTTGTGATCGGTGCGCAGTGCGGGATCCCGCTCCGCCTCGTAGGTGAGCGGTCCGGCAATGCGCAGGTCAATGGGATTACGTGAAAACAGCTCGCGGGCGTCCGGGCCGAGCGACTGCTCTATCCGCTCGGCCAGTGGGGTGATCGAATCTGGCGGCGGAACTTCAGGCATCGGCGCGGCATGCACCGGGCCCGGCTCGAAGTGATGAAACGACGCGGACAGCGTGAAGATCGTTTTGCCGTGCTGGATCGCGGAGACCCGCCGCGTGGTGAAAGACCGGCCGTCCCGCACCCTGTCCACGATGTAGACGAGGGATACTGCCGGGTCACCTGGCCTGATGAAGTACGCATGCAGCGAGTGCACCGGCCGGTCCGCGGGAACGGTACGGCCGGCCGCCACCAGCGCCTGCCCCGCCACCTGGCCCCCGAAAACCCGCTGCCGCCGGTCATCGGGGCTGCGGCCGCGGAAGATATCGGCCTCGATCTGCTCCAGGTTGAGCAGGTCGATCAGGGCATCGAGGGCCTTGCTCATGTCCGTGCCTCACCGTCGCTTCCGCGCACAACGCCGCTGCCGCGAAACCGTACCTGGCCACCCGCAGGCGTCCCGGCGCCGGCCTGCCCCGGCCTGCCCCCGACGGCACCGTCCCGGCCGACGCGGCGCCCGGCCCGCACATCGTCGAGGAACCGTGACGGCCTCCTCGTCTGGCGCCCGCCGGCCGATCGCGCCAGCGACCAGGACAGGTACACGCGCTGGCGGGCCCGGGTCACCCCGACATAGAGCAGGCGGCGCTCCTCCTCGATGGCCTCATCGCTCTGCGCGTACACGATCGGCAGGTTGCCGTCCGAGAGGCCCGGCAGGAAGACCACGTCCCACTCCAGGCCCTTGGCCGCATGCAGCGAGGCCAGCGTCACGCCCTCCAGCGCGGGCGCATGCTCGATGGCCACCCGATGCGACAGTTCGGCGACGAAACCGCTGAGCGGTGCCCGCGGGGCAGCGGCGAAGAAGCCATCCGCGAGCTGGGCTAGCGCCTCCAGCGACTCCCACCGTTCGCGGGCCGCACCCCGGCCCGGCGGCGCGGCCGGGGTGAGGCCGAGCCCGGCCAGTATGTGCCGCACCTCGGCGGAAACCGCATGGGACGCGGCAGCGGCCGTGGCCGAAGCCGCGGCGGCGACGCCGCGGCGGCCTGGATTCTCCGCCTGCCCGGTGACCTCACCCTGCGGTTCCGCGTCGCGGCGCGCGGACTTGACGGCGGCCCGGAGCAGCCCGACCGCCTGGCGGACCTCGGCGCGGTCGAAGAACCGCTCCGCCCCCCTGACCTGACAGGGAATTCCGGCTTCAGCGAGCGCGCCCTCGAAAAGCGGCGTCTGCGCATTGATGCGCACCAGCACGGCGATCTGGCGCGGGGACAGTCCTCCGCTGATCAGCGCGGCCGCCTGGGCGGCGACCGACGAGGCTTCCGCCTGCTCGTCGGCGTGTTCGGCGAACTCCGGCGGCCCGCCCGGCGGCTGCTGTGCGACCAGCGGTGGACCGCCCAGGCCGCCCGCGCCCAGGGCAGCGATGGCCGGGCGCCCGGCGGCCAACTGTGACGCCAGCGACCTGGCCCCCCCGGCCCCGGTCAGCTGGTTCGCCAGGGCGACCACCTGGGGCGTGGACCGGTAGTTGCGGACCAGCCGGATAACGGTCGCCGCCGGGAACTCGGCGGTGAAGCCGGTGAGGTAGGCCGGGGTCGCGCCCGTGAAGGAATAGATCGTCTGCCGTGGATCCCCCACCACGCAAATATCGTCACGCTCGCCGGCCCAGCTCTCGAGGAGCAGCTTCTGCAGCGGGTTGACGTCCTGGTACTCGTCCACCACGAAGTACCGGTACCGGTCCCGGACAGCGGCGGCGGCGGCCCGGTGCTCGGCGATGATCGCCGCGGTCAGCTCCAGGACAGACTCGAAGTCGACAAGATGCCGCTCCCGGCGCAGTTCCTCATAGGTGGCGTACATCCGCATCGTCTTTTCCGGCCCGAGGGGAGGCGTCCGGTCCGCCTGGGCGGCGGCCGCCGGGTACTCATCGGGACGGGTCTGGGTGACCTTGGACCATTCGATCTCCGCTGCGACGTCGCGCAGTTCCGGAACGCTCAGCGTCACCCTCAGCCTGCGCGCCGCCTCGGAGAGGAGGCTGATCTTCGAATCGAGCACCGCGGGGGGGCGCCCGCCCACCGTGCGCGGCCAGAAATGGTTGAGTTGCCTAAGCGCGGCCGCGTGGAAAGTACGGGCCTGCACGCGTTCCATCCCGATGTCAGCATTCCCGAGCTGGCGCAGGCGGCCACGCAGCTCACCTGCGGCGCGGCTGGTGAACGTGACGGCGAGCACATGTCCAGGGTCGATCACACCCGTCCATACCGCGTAGGCGATGCGGTGCGCGACCGCCCGGGTCTTGCCCGTGCCGGCCCCGGCCAGCACGCACACCGGTCCCCTGGTCGCCAGCGCGACTTCGCGCTGCTCTGGATCGAGTGCCGCAAGTACGGATTCGGGGCCGTGCGGGCGATCGGGCGCCGCCGCCGAGCCGGCCGTGCCTGCCGTGCCCGCTTCGCGGCGGGCCAGCACGTCAGGGCCAGACTCAGCCAACGCAGACTCAGCCTCCACGCTCACCTCCTCTGCGGGCCATCCTCCCGCATAGCACCGACAGCCGCGCCAAAGCCGCCACCTGAGGGAAGTCGGCAGACAATCTGGGCGTTGACCCCCTGGGACGTATCCTCAGACAAGGAGACAGCTCGTGTCGCAGCCTGTAACGATGTACTGCACACAGTGGTGTGCATTCTGTTGAACGCCTAAAGAGCCAGCTCGCACGGGACGGGATCGAGGTCGTCGAAGTTGACATCGAGCATGACGAAGAGGCCGCGCGCTACGTGGTAAGCGTCAACGGGGGGAACATGACCGTCCCCACCGTCGTGTTCCCGGACGGGACAGTGATGACCAACCCGTCCGCCGCCCAGGTGAAGGAACGGCTGAGCAAACCCGCCGTAAATGGATGAATACTAAAAGTAACCGACAGACTGCTGGGAAGAACCCTCCCAGCGGTGACGTCATGCCCGAACACAATTCATCCGACGGCCGGTCCCCGGACCACTCGACCACAGGCGGGGCGGGCCCGACCACGGCCGGCGCTCCGGACCACTCAGCCACAGGCCGCGCGGGCCCGGCCACGCCCGGCGCCCCGGACCACTCGGCCACAGGCCGCGCCGGCCCGGCCACGGGCGAGCACCCGGCCATCCCGGAAGACGCGGTGGCGCGGCGCACTCCCACCGGATGGCGCGTCGGCGGCGAAGAGCTGCCCGACCTGACCAGCGCCATGGTGTTCGCTGACCTGCTCGCGGCCGAACTGCCCGGCGAGGAGGAGTGGCAGGCCTCGGGCGGCGCGGCCACCGGCCCCGCCGTGATGGCCGGCCAGACAGCAGCGTCCCAGCGGGCGGCGGGGGCCATTGTGCCCAGCCCCGAGAGTCGTGGCCCCGGATCGCGAAGCGCCGACGCACCCCGCACAGGAGCCGTCAAGGGGAACGCCGGCAGGCGGCGGGCCGGCCGCCCGGGCCTCGGAGCAGAGAGGCCGGCGGCCGAGGCCGAGCAACTGAAGGAAACCGTTGCGCAGCTTGAACGTGCGCTGACCGTCCGGGTCCGGGTCGAGCAGGCCATTGGCGTCCTCGCCGAACGGCACAAGCTGCGCCCACGCCAGGCCTTCGAGCTACTCAGGTCGGCGGCGCGGGCTCGCGGGGCCCGCGTCAGCCAGACCGCGGGCGAGGTCGTGGCGAGCGCAACGAACCCGCTGCTGCGCATTCCCGAGGAGCTGGCCAAGCAGCCGGATGGGCGCCGAACCCCCCGCCACACCCGCAGAAACCCCTGACCCCCGCCCCCAGACCGACCCTATGATCATTTCGACTTTGCACGCGTTCGGTGCCGCAAATGCGGACGAACCAGGCGGATTTTTGGTCGTAACGCGTGCAAAGTCGCTCCAATGGGATCCGGCCCGGGGAGTTCGGGGGGGCCGAGGCCGGCCGGGCACGTTAGGTTGATCGCACGCTACGTTGGGTAACAGATGCACCGTGGACGCGCGTGAAGGTGTGTCCCTGGGGCGCTTGCTGATCATCGGCGGTGGCGAGGACCGGTGCTGTGGCTCGGGGGTGCTGGAACGGTTCGTTGAGTTGTGTGGTGGCAGCCTGGCCCGGATCACGCTGGTCACGACCGCCACCGGGATGCCGGATGAGGTTCACGCGGAGTACGAGCACGTGTTCCGTAAGCTCGGCGTGCCCTGCACCAGGGAACTGCGGCTGCGCGGTCGCGGCGATGCCGACGGCGACGCGGCCGCCGCCATCCTCCGCGACTCCACCGGGGTCTTCATCAGCGGCGGCGACCAGTCCCGGATCCGCGCGCTGGTCGGATCGCGCACCAACGACATCCTGCGGGAGCGGCTCGCCAGCGGCCTGGTCATCGCCGGGACCAGCGCGGGGGCGACCGCCATGGGCCGCACCATGATCCTCGGTGGCGACGGACCCGACGTGTCGGCCGCGGCGGTTCGCACCGGCCCCGGGCTCGGCCTCCTGCCCAATGTGCTCATCGACATGCACTTCGCCGCGCGCGGCAGGCTGCCGCGGCTGCTCAGCGCCGTCGCGCTCGACCGCGACTACCTGGGCGTGGGCATCGACGAGAACACGGCCATCCTGGTCGAGGGAGACCGGTTCGAGGTGCTCGGCACGGGCGTGGCCACCGTGGCCGACGCGGAGCGGGCCACGGTCGTCCACCCGGCCGGCGACTGCGACCCCATCACGCTCTTCGATGTCCGCCTGCACCTGATGCCCGCCGGATGCCTCTTCGACATGGCCAAACGCAAGCCGTCCATCGGCCCCGCGCACACCCGGTACTGATCTCCGGACCGTAATCAACTATCCACCACGAGCGAGTGAGGAACTGACGTGCGGCTCGTCAACCTGCGCCGGGTAAGCGGCCCCAACCTCTTTACCTCGCGTCCGGTCACCGTCGCCCGGCTCGAACTCGACGGGCTGACCGGCCAGGAGACCTCGGACCACCCAGGATTCGCGGCGCGCCTCACCGCCGCCGCGCCCGGGCTCGCCGAGCATCACTGCGCCGCGGGCCTGCCGGGCGGCTTCCTGAGGGCGATGGCTCGCGGGACCTACTTCGGCCACGTGACCGAGCATGTGACCCTCGAACTCTCCGCCCTGGCCGGCCGGGCGGTGTATTTCGGCCGCACCGTATGGGCCGGCGCCGACGGCCGTTACGACGTCATCGTCGAATGCCCGCAAGACGAGCCCGAGGACTCGCCGGTCCCCCGCGACCTGCTGGAACTCGCCCTCAGCCTGGTCACAGACCTTCTTTCGCAACGAAGGGCACCCGCTGCTCCCGACCTCAGGGCGATCTCCCGGATGGTGGCTGAATCGAGCCTCGGAGTGAGCACCGCCGCGCTGGCCGCCGCGGCGCGCCAGCGGGGCATCCCGGTGCGCCGGGTCGGCAGCCTGAGCTTGCTGCGGCTCGGCCATGGCTGCCGCCGGCGCCTGGTGTGGGCCGCGCTCACCGAGCAGACCTCCGCCGTCGGGGTGGACATCGCCTCGGACAAGGTGCTCGCCAAGCAACTGCTCGCGGTGGCCGGGGTGCCGGTGCCCGACGGGACGGTGGCCACCACCGCCGCGCAGGCCGGCGAGGCATTCACCAGGATCGGCCGGCCAGTAGTGATCAAGCCGCGGGACGGCAACCATGGCTCGAACGTGATCGTGGGGGTGACCTCAGCGGCCGACGCCATCGACGCCTATCAGCGGGCGAGCGTGACTGGGCGGGAGGTAATCGTTGAGGAATATATCTCAGGAACGGACTACCGCATGCTGATCGTGGACGGCCGCATGGTCGCCGCGGCCCGGTTGCGGCCCGCCTCGGTGACCGGTGACGGATGCCACGACATCGCGTCGCTGGTGGCGCTGGCCAACGCCGATCCCCGGCGCGGCGAGGGACACGAGCGGCCGCTGACCCGCATCGTGCTGGACAGCCAGGCGCTCGAGCACCTGGCCGGCCAGGGGTGCGAGGCCGGGTCGGTGCCGGCCGCAGGCCAGGTCGTCACGCTGCGCCGCAACGCCAACCTGTCCACCGGCGGGACATCCACGGACGTCACCGACCTGGTGCACCCCGAGGTGGCCGCCATGTGCTGCCGCGCGGCGGCCGCGGCCGGGCTGGATGTCTGCGGCGTCGATGTGCGGCTGACCGACGTCGCCGCGCCGATCCTGGCCGGGGCGGCCACCCGCGGTGATCAGGGCAGCGTCGCGGGCGCGGTGATCGAGCTCAACGCGTCACCGGGGCTGCGGATGCACCTGGAACCCAGTGCGGGGCGGCGCCGGGAGGTCGCCGGCCCGATCATCGACCGGCTGTACCCGCCCGGGGCGCCGTCACGGATTCCCATCGTGGCCGTGACCGGGACCAACGGGAAGACCACCACCGTCCGCATGATCGGCCACATCCTTGGCCAGGCGGGACTGCGCGTCGGCATGGCCACCACGGACGGGGTCTACTCCGGCGGCCAGCTGATCCACCAGTCGGACGCCACCGGCCCGCGCTCCGCGGAGATGGTGCTCGACGATCCCACCGCGGAAGCCGCGGTCCTGGAGACGGCGCGCGGCGGGATCGTCCGGCGCGGGCTCGGTTACGACCGCGCCGACGTGGCCGTCCTCACCAATATCAGCGCCGACCACCTGGGCGCGGACGGCGTCGACGACCTCGACGATCTCACCGGCATCAAGGCGCTCGTGGCCGAGGAAATCCAGCGCGGCGGCGGCCTGGTGCTCAACGCCGACGACCCGCGGACGGCCGCGCTCGCCGGACGGCCCGCCGTCCGCGACCGCCATCCGGTGATCCGGTTCTTCAGCCTGTCACCGGGCAACCCGGTCACCGTGGCTCACCGGATGACCGGCGGGATTACCTGCGAGCTGCGGCACGGCCAGCTGGTGGAGACCAGGGGCGGCGAGGAAACCCGGCTGCTGGACGTGACGGAACTGCCCGGATCGTTCGACGGCTCGGCCGCGCACCTGGTGGCGAACGCGCTCGCCGCGGTGGCGGCGTGCCGGGCACTCGGCGTGAGCGTGAAGGACATCAGGCAGGCCTTGACCACGTTCACGCCAGCGGAGGCCAACCCGGGCCGTGGCACCGTGTATCAGGTGGCAGGCCGCCCGGTCATGCTGGACTACGGGCACAACGCGGCGGCCCTGGCCGCCATGGGACGCTTGCTGCACGACGCGTGGGCCGGGGATCCCGTCGCGGCGATCACCCTGCCCGGGGACCGGCGCGACGACCTGGTGGCCGAGACCGCCGCCACCGTGGCGGCCTGGTTCGGGCGGGTCGTGGTCTACGAGGACAGCGACCTGCGCGGCCGCTCGCCCGGCGAGATGACCCAGCTGATCACCGCCGCGCTGGAGCAGGGGCGCCCAGGGATGACGATCGTGCCGGCGTCGGGCCGGCTGAGGCCTTGCGTTCCGCGCTGGCCTTGACCTCCGGGCCAGCCGAGCCCGTCCTGTTCCTGTACGAGAAGCTCCAGCCGGCGCTGGCCCTGCTCGGCGCCCTCGGTGCCACGCCCCGGCCCGGCTCAGGGCCCCCGGGATACCGCTGACGCCGTGGGCGCGGCGCGCCCAGCTAGCCCCGGGCGCGGCGCGCCCAGCTAGCGGAGTGCGGCCTCGACCTGCTGCGCCATGGCCTTCTCCCCCAGGGCGTTCGGGTGCACCGGGACCGCGAGTGAGGTGGGCACGATGGCCTCGATCCACTTGGTCCCCGGCGCCCGGCACACATCATGGCCAATGCTGTCGGTATAGGTATCCACGTAGGTCGCCCCGTAAGCTGCAGCCTCCCTGGCCAGCAGCCGGTTCATCGTCAACTCCACGCCGCGCAGGTAGGACACGTCACCGAAGGCGACGGGCATCAGCGGCCAGCAGCCGTCCCCGGTATTGGGCAGGATCACGGGGTAGCCGACCAGGAGGACCCGGGCCGAAGGCGCCCGCCGGTGGATGGCGGACAATATCGCCGCCACCCTGGGCCCGGTCGCGGCGACGGCCTGGGCCAGCGAGTCGGTGCCGCCCGAGGTGTAATGCTTCTTGCACGGCGCGCCAAACGGGTCGGTGAAGCTCAGTGCGCCGCACACCAGGACGATGCGGGAGAAACCCACGTCGTCGCCGCCAATCTGCAGGGTCACCAGGGTCGTGGCCGTGCTCAGCGCGTTCAGTTGTGGCGGGTTGGTGCCCAGGACGACCCCCTCGGCACTGGTCATGTTCGTCGTCCGGGCCCGGGCGCAGCTGACGTCTCTGAACGAGGACGCGCCGATCGCGGCGGCGACCAGTGAGGGAAAGTCGTGACTGGACCGCAAGCAGCCGGCTGGTGCCCCGGTCTGGTCCGGGATGAGCGGACCGGACGTGTAGGAGTCGCCGAGCGCCACGTAGCTCGGCCCGCTGGCGCTCGCCGAGGCCGGCAGCACGGTGGCCAGCAGCGTGCCGCCGACCAGCGCCGCGCCGGCCGCCAGCAAGCCACGGCCACGGCCCAGCAAGCCCAGGCGGCGAGCCGCTGAAGCGCGGTGGTGGCCCGCCTGGCCACGACCGCGCCCCGTCCCGCGCAGCCGGGACAGCCGATGATGGCCAGCGGCGGCGTGGCGGTGCCGGGGGCGAGCACCGGTGGACTGCCGTTGCGCTGCTGCGGGAGATGCGGGGCGCATCGGCGGCCTCCGTACGAGAGCTACTGGCTGGTAATCGCATGATGAGCTGGCTTGCGACGCGCAGTCAACAGTTCAATGCACACTGTGACAAGAGAGCCCAGAGTGGTCCGCCTCGTCCCGCATGTCATCCGCGTCCCAGCACGTCATCCGCGTCCCCGGCACCTCACGGGCGTCACCCTGTAAGCGCCCGGCACCCCGCGAACGCCCAGCGCCCACGAGCGCCCGGCACCCCGTGAACGCCCCACACCCCGTGAAAGCCCCACACCCGTGAGCGGGCGGCACCCCGTGAGCGCCACCCCGTGAGCGCCCCCGGCACCCGTGAGCGCCACCCCGTGAGCGCCCCCGGCACCCGTGAGCACGCGGCACCCCGTGAGCGCCCAGCATCCGCAAGCGCTCAGCACCCGCGAGCGCCTGGCATCTCTTGGGCATCCCGGCCCCGGAAGATCACGCCTTGACGGGGTCCTGCGGGATTGTTAAGTTTCGTGATGTAATAAGTCTTGAACCAAGTCTGGGACCTTACCGAGCGACCATTTCAAAGGGGCACTCGTGGGTAACGAAGCCGGTTCGCCGATCGTTCGTGCGGACCGTTTCGTAACCACACAGGATGCCCCGCACAGCCAGGAAGGACTCCCATGACGCTCATTCCGTCGGCCCAGGCGGGGCGGCGCGCCCGCTACCGTCTCGTGAGCGCCGTCGTCGCGGCGCTCGCCCTCGTCGCCGCGCTCCTCGGGGCCACGGCCCTCAGCGCCAGCGCCGCACCGACCCTGCTGTCCCAGGGCAAGCCCGCCACCGCATCGTCCATCCAGAATGCGACCTTCCCCGCGGCCGCCGCGGTCGATGGCAACGCCGGCACCCGCTGGTCCAGCGCCTTCAGCGACCCGCAGTGGCTGCAGGTCAACCTCGGCGCGACCGCGTCCATCAGCCAGGTCGTCTTGCAATGGGAGACGGCATATGCCACCGCCTTCCAGATCCAGACCTCACCCGACGCCGTGAACTGGACCACGATCTACTCGACGACCACCGGAACGGGCGGCACGCAGACCCTCAACGTAACCGGCACCGGCCGGTACGTCCGCATGTACGGGACGGCCCGGGCCACCCAGTACGGCTACAGCCTGTGGGAGTTCCAGGTCTACGGCACCATGGGCGCCGCTAGCGGCTGCGGCAGCACCGATGCCGCCCTCAACCGGCCGGCCTCAGCGTCCTCACTGGAGAACTCCAGCTTCCCAGCCTCGGCGGCGGTCGATGGCAACACCAGCACCCGCTGGTCCAGCGCTTTCAGCGACCCGCAGTGGCTGCAAGTCGATCTCGGCTCCAGCCAGACGATCTGCCAGGTGACCCTGGACTGGGAAGCTGCCTACGCCACCGCGTTCCAGATCCAGACCTCACCCGACGCCGTGAACTGGACCACGATCTACTCCACCACCACCGGCACCGGAGGCACCCAGACCCTGTCCGTCTCTGGCACCGGCCGCTACGTGCGGATGTACGGTACCGCCCGGGCCACCCCGTACGGCTACTCGCTGTGGGAGTTCGGCGTCTACACCACGGGCGCGACGGCCAGCCCGACGCCCACGCCCACGCCGACCTCCACCAGCCCCACCGGGACGGGCGAGCCGCCCGCCTCGTTCTGGGGTAATACCAGCGCCATCCCCGCCGCCAGCAATGTCCTCGAAGTCGCGATCGTGAACCAGACCAACGGCCAGTACCCCGACAGCCAGGTCTACTGGAGCTTCAACGGACAGGAGAATTCGATCGCGCAGCAGCCGTACATCGACATGCCTGCGAACTCGGCCGGCCGCATGTACTTCTACCTCGGCTCGCCGAACAGCCAGTACTACGACTTCATCGAGTTCACGGTGGGCGCCTCGTCGATCAACGTCGACACCACGCGAGTCGACCGGTTCGGCCTCAAGCTGGCCCTGCTGCTGCACGGCCACGACGGATCCAATCAGGAGGTCGGCGAGAACTACGCGACGTTCACCGAAAGCCGCACGGCGACGTTCCAGCGGTTCGAGAACTCGGTGCCGACCCAGTTCAAGGAGCTGGCCACCGACCAGGCGCCGTATGGGATCCCGTCTCCGGGCAACGATCCCGCGTTCCAGCCGGGCGGCGCCTACGCGAGCTACTTCACCAGCTACGCCGCCTCGGAGGGTGACACGACCGACTCCACGGCCCAGATCTTCGGCTGCGGGGGCACGCTGTCCGCCAATCCCCCGCTGTGCGCCGGGCTCAACCGGCATGTCGCGCAGCTGCCGGCCGCTCAGCAGTCGGATCCCACCCAGTTCTACCAGGCGGCCCCGGCAAACTACTACGCCCAGTTCTGGCACCAGAACGCCATCAACGGCAAGGCGTACGGCTTCCCCTACGATGACGACGCCGGGCAGTCCTCGGACATCTCGGTCAGCAACCCGCAGTACATGGTCGTCGCCGTCGGCTGGTAACCGCAATGGCCGGACCGCGGCGGCTGGACACCGCCGCGGTCCGGCCCTGGCTACCTGTGGATGAGTTGGGGGCAATTCTGTGGATAAGTTTCTCCGGCGGACGTCTGGCCGTCCCGTCGGCCTCCGCAGCAAGCCGGGTGCAGTTCCGGCCGGCTACTCGAGGGGGCGGCGACCGATCGCACTCGGCTCGCGCCCGGCGAGCAGCCAGCCGCCGATCACTGCGACGAGCGGCATACCGACGAGGATGAGTAGCAAGTTGGCCACCGGGATGCTGGTCAGCGACGACAGGGTGTCCAGCTGACTGGTCCGGAAGAAGCCGATCGCTGCGATGTACCCGGCGGCCGTGCCGACGACCGCGCCGATCAGCGCGAGCGCGCCGGCGGTGGCGGCGGAGATCGCCCGGCGGGCTGTGCTGCCAGCTCCGGTAGCGGTGAGCGTGCGCAGATCGCTGGCGGTCTCGCTGCGGAGCAATCCGACGCTCATGGCGAGGATGCCGAGGGCGAGCAGGATGCCGAAGACGGTGGCCACGTCGAGGATCTCGGTAAACGACGGGATGCTGTTGGGCGTCTCCACGGTCAGCCCGGCCGCGGCTGCGGCGTGCTGGGCAGTGCTGATCTGGCCTGCCGTCAGTGCGTCCGGGGCCTGGATGAGCCAGCCGGCCACGCTGGTCGTCAGGTGGAGCTGGCGCACGGCGTGCTCGGTGATTACGGTGTTCGGCGCCGACGTGCCGGACGGCAACGCGCTGACCTCCTGGATCTTCGGATTCGCCAGGCAGTGGCTCGGCGGGCAGGGCGAGTTGGGGCCCGGAGGGCCGAATTTGTAAGCGCCGTATGGGAGCTGCATGTTCGTCAGGCTCGACAGGCCGGGCCGCATGGTGAGGACGTCGGCGTCTGGCCTGACCTGCGCGGCGGTGATGCCGTACGCGCGCAGCAGCTGTGGAGTGGCCACGTACACGTTTCCGGGCCCGTTTCGCCCGGCCGCGGCGCGCCGCAGCGAGGAGTCGGTCGTCTCGAGCTGGATGATGTCCCTGGACCCAAGCGCGGCCGCGATGACCCGGGCCTGGGCTGCCATCGCTGCAACCTCGGCGCGGGTCACGAGGAACGCCCCCACTCGGGTCCCGTTGCGGAAGAGGACACTCGTGCCGGAGGTTGGTGCCGACTGCCTCGGCAGCTGGCGGTTCGGTTTGGTCGGGGGGCGCGTGCCCGGGTGCGTTCCGGGCGGCCCGGCGAACTGAGCGTTGCTGCCGTGCGGGTAGACGACGAGCTGATTCGAAGCCAGGTTGGGCCCGACGTAGTCGAGGGCGTTGCCGAACCGGGCAGCGGCGATCACGCAGATGATGACCGCGATGAGCACGCTGAGGCTGATTGCCCCGAGCGCCGCCCCGGAGCGCACCCGGTACCTGGCCAGGTCGCGCAGGGCCAGCCGCACGGCTATCGGAGCCCGCCGGGCGGCCCTGGCCAGCAGCGCCAGGAACGTCGGGGCGACCAGGACTACCCCGGCGCACAGCACGATCAGACCCACGATCAGGGCAAGAAAGAGCGTGGACTTGTTCCCCGCCTCGGCGGCGGCCGACGTCGCCTGCTCGCTCGCTAGCCCGATCAGGAAGAACGCAAGCACCAGGAGTCCGGCGCCGGTCGGCCCGGCCCAGCGGCGAGCCTGCCGCGGGGCCGGTGGCCGCCCAGCGAGCGCGGCGACGATCGGCACCCGGGCGATCGCCCGGGCGGGCCGGAGGGCCGCCAGGTACGCCGCCAGCACGGCGAGCCCCATCGACACAAAGATCACCAGCCAGGGCAGCTGGAACACTCCCATGGCGTGGTGAGCGCTGGCTTCCGCGCGCGGGCGGTACGCCAGCCAGGCCGCCAGGCCGAGCGCGAACCCGGCCACCGCGCCGACAACCCCGGTCGCGAAACCGTTGGCGCTGACCACAAGCCCGAGGTTGGCGTCCGTGGCGCCCTGCGCGCCGAGCATGCCGATCGAGCGCAGCCGCCGCTGCGCCAGCACCGTGAACCCGCCCACGGCGACCAGCGCGATGAGCAGCATCCCGAGCGTGGCGGCTGCGAGCGAGATGGTCACCGGGTTGAGCACGTTGGTGTTGGCCGCCGACGTCCGCGACACCACGTTCGGGCCCAGCGAGTGGGGATCCGCGCCCGGCGCGTCAAACAGCACAGTGACCAGGGTGGGCGCGCTGACCTGACCGGGCGCAACGAGCGCGAACTCGTCGAGCAGATTCTGCGGGTTGGTCACGATGCCGACCACGCGCCGGGCTGAGCCGCCAGCGCGCCAGGTGTCACCGACGCCCAGGTGCAGTTCCGATGCGACCCCGCTGGTCAGGGCTGCCTGGCCCGGCCCGCTGGGGTAGTGCCCGCTCGCCAGCGACAGCATCGGCTGGCCGAACGCGCCGCGGGCGGTCTGCGCGCGCAGGCTATAGGTGGTGACCGAGCCGGGCACCGGGAACGTCTCGTTCTCGATCACTTCGACCCGGCCGAACCGGTGGGCCAGCGCCGTGATCTCGGCGGTAACGTGCGGGCTCAGCGCAGGGAACGTGGCCATGTCGGTCGCGGTGCCGAAGCCGGCGCCCGCCGGGGGCGGCGTGCTGGTGGCCACCGCCGAACCGACGAAGGTAGCCGCGACCGCGACGGTGATCAGGGCGAGGATCAGCAGCTGCTGGCGCCACTCGCGGCGCAGCAGCCGCCAGGCCCAGCGAATGACCGCACGCCGCGCGGGGACGCCGCCGTTGCTGGCCCCCGCGCGCTCTCGTACCGTGACGCTCACCGCGGCCGCTCGGGCGTGAGCAGGGACTCCGGACCCGATGCCGGGGAAGTCTGGTCGGTGACCCGGCCGTCACGCAGGAATACCACCCGGTCGGCCCACGAGGCGAGCTGCGCGTCGTGCGTGACCACGACGGCGGCCATCCCCCCGCCCATCTCCCCTGCCCACTTCCCCTTGCACGCCTCGTGCACCAGGCGCATGACCGCCTCGGCGTTGCCCGAGTCCAGCGCGCCCGAGGGCTCGTCGGCCAGCAGCAGCCGGCGCTCGCCGACCACGGCGCGGGCGATCGCCACCCGCTGCCGTTCCCCGCCCGACAGCTCGTCTGGGTAGCGCCCGGCCCGGTCAGCCAGCCCTAGCTCCTCCAGCGCCGCGAGCCCGGAGGCTCGGGCCTTCCGCGCGGGCAGCCCGTCGAGCTCGAGCGGCAGGCTCACGTTCTCGGCCGCGGTCAGGCCGGGCAGCAGGTTGTAGTCCTGGAACACATAGCCGATCGTGCGCCGCCGCAGCCGGGCCTTGTCGTTGCGGGACAGGCCGGCCAGCGCGGCACCGCGCACGATCACCTCACCACTGGTTGGCTCTTCCAGGCTGCCCGCGATCGTCAGCAGCGTGCTCTTGCCCGATCCGCTCGGCCCCATCATCGCGACCATCGCGCCCTCGTCCACCGACAGGGTGACTCGGTCTAGGGCGTGCACCTCGGCCGCGCCCTGGCCGTAGGCCTTGGACACCGCCGGAACTCCAGCATGCTCATCCCCGTACTCCTATGTGCCGTCGCAGTTTCGGCAGCGGCGCTCCGGCCGGCTGGACATGGCCGTCGGCCAACGGCCGCTTGAGCCGGGCATCGACCGCATCGAGCCAGCGGACGACCGAGTCCAGCCGGAATAGCTCGGCATCCACCGCGAGGGCGAGGTTCAGGTCACTCTCGGCCCCGCTTTCCTTGATCCGCATCCACTGCTGCATGAGCTGGACGAGATAACGCCGGTGCTCCTGGATCACGTCATTCACGTCGGTGCCCGGTCGCCGGATCGCCACCAGGACCTTCATCACGAGCTCGTCCCGTGGCGGCGAGCTCAGGTCCGGTGGCGTGCGCAGCCAGTCCGCCAGCTCGGCCGCACCACTGTCGGTGATCTGGAACGCCTTCTGCGGGCCCTCGTCGGCTCCTTCCGACTCGACGAGCCCGTCTCGCTCCAGCCGCTGCAAGGTCGTGTAGACCTGGCCCACGTTCAGCGGCCAGACCTCGCCGGTGCGCGCCTCGAACTCTTCCCGTAGCTGCAGGTCGTACTTGTGCCCCTCGCTGAGCAGGGCGAGGAGGGCGTGCCGGATGCTCATAACTGAAACATACTTCGTATCATGTTCAGTAGCATACGCAGTATAGTAACGAGCATGCAAGTACAGGCCCCGGGGGGAGAACCGTGCTCCCCGTCCGGCCGTCGCGCCACCGCGAGCGCCGCGTCAAGCACCCCCGCCCGCCCAAGCACAACAGTCAGACGAGAACAAACGGCACTATCAGTCTCATACACACCAGCAGGTGTCTAACACCTAAAGCGATGGCGTCGAGCCAGAGCGAGTGCCAAACTCCGTGCCCAAGTGCCAACATCATGCAAAGTCACAGGTCCGATGAAACGTCGCAGGCGTCATTTGCGCGACAAGTGACTTGAGAAAGCGACAGACCTATTGAGAACTTGCCGTCACGCCGGAGTGCTGCCAGGGACGGGTGAAGCCCACCGGGTCCCGGTTCGTGTAACTCGCGATGCGGAGGGGGAAGCCGGTGGCGTAGGCCTCGATCATCATGCCCTTGCCGATCACCAGGCCCACGTGGCCGGGAGCGGCGATGGTGCCATCGGAGCCCGCGAAGAAGACCAGGTCACCTGGCTCCGCTTCACTGGCCGGGATCTTAGGACCCCACGTGTACTGGTCCTGTGAGGTGCGCGGGATGGCGATGCCGCCCGCCCGGTAGGCCATCATCACCAGGCCGGAGCAGTCGAAGGCGTCCGGGCCGGTGCCACCCCACAGGTACGGCTTGCCGAGTTGCGCCTGAGCGAAGGCGATGATGACCGCGATCGTCTGGTTCGGCGGCTGAATCTGCTCGGCACTGGTCAGGCAGTCCGGCGCGCTCGCCGAGTTCACCTGGCTGACCAGGAAGCCGCCGGTGCTGTATATGCCGGCGAAGTACAGCACCGTCTGGACGTAGGACAGCAGATGGTTGTAGGCGAAGACGGCGGCGCTGA
This sequence comes from uncultured Actinomycetes bacterium, assembly GCA_963822825.1. Classification (GTDB taxonomy): domain Bacteria; phylum Actinomycetota; class Actinomycetes; order Streptosporangiales; family Streptosporangiaceae; genus JAWWPY01. The sequence continues at coordinate 93,230 of CAWGIW010000015.1, forward strand.
CATTGCCCTGGACACCGTGTTCGAGCAGGTATTTCGCGGCTCCCGCGATGGCGTCCGCAGGCTCGTACACACTGGCCACGCCATCGCCATTGGCGTCCGTCGCCACCCCGTTGACCTGTTCGGAAGCCGGATGGACCGGGGCGCCCCCCCACACGTTGCCCGCCGCCCCGCCGATACCGATCTGCATCGGGCCAGCCGCGCCGAAGGCATTGGCGCCGCTGTGCACGCCGGGCAGGTTGGACCGGCCATGGTTGGTCTCGACTTCACCGATCCCGGCGAGCAGTGCCCAGGGGACGCCGTACTGGCTGCCGATCTGCTTGTAGAGGGCCAGGTAGTCGGCGGGAATGGAATTGCTCGCCGTCGCGGAGGCCGACGTCTGGGTGGCCTGCCCGGTGGTGCCGCCGCCCGGGCAGTCGTTCCGGGCGGCGAAGAACAGGCTGCCGCCGCCCATGGCCGCCATCGGGATCAAGGCGAAACCGATCACGGTCAGGACGGCCATGCCGATCACGACCGCGACGACCACCCGGCCCGCACTGGGGAAGCTCGCCTGCCAGTTCACGAGTTCCCCACGTTTGACAATTCGATGTCGTTCACCTGCCAGCTCCCGCCACTGGTGCTGACCGTGACGGCGTACTGGCCGGCGATCTGGCTTTTACCCTGGCTGGCCCGCATCGACTGTTTGATCGTCACCACGAAGGTGAGGCTCGACGCGCCGAACGCCCGCAGCGAGTTGATGACGGCTGAGCCGGTGGAGACCTGCTTCTGCTGGGTGCGTTGCTGCGCCACGCCCGCCGTGGCGTAGCCCCGGGCCAGCGTGGCGCCCAGCTCGCTGGTCACCAGGCCGCGCATCGCGCCCACGTAGTCGGATGCGCTCTCGGTATAGGAGAAGGTGCCGTAATCCGCGCCGAACTTCTCGGTGACACCGGCCGCTCGGGCGAGATCCGACGGGCTGAACGGGAGCCAGCGATAGATGTTCACCGGTCCGGTGGGCGCGGACGCGGGGGACGGGGTGGCCGCCGCGGCGGCACCCGCGGGCGTGCTCGGCGCCGGGGCGCGCGAGGTGGCCGCCGCGTGGGCCTGCGCCGGTGCCCGCGTTCCCGGGCGAAGCAGGAACGCGCCCAGCCCGGCCAGCACGAGAACGGTCACCACGAAGGCGAGCCGCCGTTGGCCCTGGGTCAGCTCCATCACCGGTGCCCGCTATTTCTTCCGCCGGATCGGGCGGAGCCAGAACGGAGCCACCGGGTCGGTCCCGCCGTTCGATGGCTGCCCTGTCCCAGCGGCTCCCTGACCTCCTCCCGCCCCAGACGGCCCGGACCCGCGCGCGGGCTCCGGGCCTGGCCGCCCGCCGCCGCCGGATGACTCACTGCGGCTGAACGGGCCGCTGCCGCCGGACGGCCCACCGCCACCGGGCCGGCCGCCGCCCGACGGGCCCGGATCCCGCACCGGACCCGAGCGCCACGGACCAGACCCGGGCCGCGCCGGGCCGTTGTCCCGCGGCGCGGGGAGCGGGGGGCCAGGGCTGGGCCGGGGCGAAGCACCCCGCGACGAACTGGTCCCGGCGGTGGGCCACAGTGGCCTGCGGGTGGCCCCGAACTGCGCCGGCGCGGCCGCGGCGGGCGGGCGGGCCGTCCCCGGCGGTCCGGGCGCAGAAGCACCTGACGCGCCCGAACGGGGGCCGCCTGCCGCCGGATCGCGGGTCCGGCCGGCCGCGCTCTCGGCGCCGCGGGACCAGCCAGTCGAGGGCTGCCCGTTGGTGGTCCGCGACGGCAGGTCGAGCGGCGGCGCGGACCGCGGGCTGGCATCCGGGGCCGCCGCGTCCCGGGCCCGGCCGCGCATGGCCCCCCCCGGGCGGGCGCCGCCGGCTCCCTGGGCCGCGTCGTCTGGGCCGCCGTCCGCCGGGCCGGACGAGGCGGCGTGCCCGTCCTCGCCGGCCGCCCCGCCCGCCGCGGCGGAAGCGGCCGACGCACGCGCCACCGCGGCACCGCCCCCCGCGGCCATCGCGATCTGCGCCGCCAGGCCCGCCGCCTGCGCTGGATTGCGCCGGCCCCACCTGGCCGCCCGGTAGGCCCCGAATCCGGGCATCCCCACGGTCGCTGCGTCGAGCGTGTTCTGGCGCCCGGTTCAACCGAGCCTCCCTGAGGCTGACCTCCGCTCGCTCGCGCGAGCCCACCACCCCGTAGCCGACGGCGGAGAATAGATGGGCGAACGGCTTGCGGTAGATGAACACGGCCACGGTGACGAGCGCGATCATAAGGATCTTCAGCGCCCAGGGCAGTACCGCGTCACTGGCGCCCATGATGAGCGAATAGGCGTAGAGCAGGACACTGAGCACCAGGGCGACGGCCGCCTGTTTCAGCAGCACGCCGATGAGCATCTCGACCCAGCGGATCGCCACGACCCGGCCGAACCCGGGATGCGTGCCCACAATGAGGAAGAACGGCCCCGCCACCAGCAGGAGCAGGAAGCCGAGCTTCAAGATGATCAATGTGATCGCGATCAGCAGCACGAGCAGACCCGCGATGAGCGCGGCGAAGATCGCCGCGAACGCAATCTCCAGCCGCGTGGTCCACTGCTTGCCCTGGAAAAGCGAGTAGACGTCGGGATTGTGCTGCTTGAGCGCGGCAGCGATGCCTACGTAGGCGTTCTCCTTGGCCTGGATCACCGCCGGGGTCGGGCTCTCGTTCGTGGCGACCGCCTGGGCCCAGAGCAATTGCCGCGCGTAGGTGTTCACCACGGTCGGCTTGCTGCCGGCCGTGGCGTAGCTGGTCGTGCCGAACTCGCCGTCCAGCCACGGCTTGCAGACCAGGACCGTCCACAGCTCGTCGGCGTTCTGGTTGACGATGCTGTTGCCCGACGAGTACCCGTAGCTAGCCACCGCGACCTGCGGGTCAGCGCGCTGGACCGGTACGCAACTGCTCTGCGCGGGCGCGGGCAGCCGGGCGAAGGCGACGTCGAGTGTCTGGCTGATGCCGTCGGAGACGCCCTTGCCGAGGCCGGTGAAATCGGCGGGCCTGCCGATCAGCCAGATGGCCGCGGCGCAGGCCACCACCATCCAGATCGTTCCCTCGATGGTCCGGGTCGCCCGCTTGCGGATCAGTCCCTGCCAGGCGAGCCAGATCGCGCCGATGATGACCACCGGCGCCAGGTAGGGGAAGTAGATGGCGTTGCCCAGGCTGGTGATCAGCCGGTCCACGGCGCCGGTCAGCCAGGACAGGATGCCCTCCCCGGCGGCGGACTGGTAGATCGTGATGGTGACCCGGTCGAGCGATTTAGCCGCGTCGAACACCATGCCTGCGATCTGGTTGCCGATCAGCGACGTCATGTCGGAACACTGCATGTCGTACGCGTTCCAGTTCTGTCCGGCCACTCCATACTGGTGATAGAGGCTGGCCTGGTCAGACGGGTTACTGGCCGTCGCCGGCGGGGCTATCAGCGAGTCGATCCCGCCGGTGGCGGGTTCCGGGGCGGGCACGGATGGCTGGCAGATGTTGTTGAGGTCGCCGATCAGCCCGCTGGAGCCGGCCGCGCAGAACCCCAGCAAGCCTCCGATGTCACCGATGCCGGGCACGGAGCAGACACCGGTCGTCACCTGCGGCGTGCTGGCCGCCCGCGCCGTGCTGGCCGCCTGCGCCGTCCCGGGCGCCCGCGCCGTGCTGGCCGACCGCGGCGCGCCGACCACCGACGCCTGCCGCGGGACCTGCGCCTGCTGCACAGACCGGGCGGCGACCGTGACCACAGCGCTGTGGGCAGCGTGACTGGCGGGCACCGCCGCCGACGCTGCGCCCGGCACGCCGACCACCGCGGCGAGGGCGCCGAGCAGCACCGCTGCCCTGCGCACCGTCATCCTGGGCACCGGCGCCGGAACCCGTGGGGATGATCTGGCCATCGGGGGGGCTCCTGAAGCCTGAGGGAAATGGGCTGGCAAGTGCATCCGACGGCGTCGGCCGATCACTGCACCGGCTCGCTCACGGGCGGCCCGCTCGTGGGCGACTGGGTCGCGGGCGAGTCGGTCACGGGCGGGCTGGCACCCCCCTGACCGGCGGCCGGGCCGGCGTCTCCGCCCGGCCGCGTGGGCTGGCCGTCCGGCGGCGCCGGTGCTTCGGCCTGCCGGGCGCGCGTCGGGTTGGTATCCAGCCACTGCCGCAGTTCATCGGAGATCAGGTCGACCCCAATCCGCCCGGCCCTACCTTCCAAATCGCGGAAGATGCACTCGCCGTTACCAAGGCCGCGCAGCACCGCCTTGTGCTCGTCGGAGGCCTCCACGCCGAGCAGCGCCATCACGTTGGCCACCTCGACGCGCTCCGAGGAGCGGAACGCGAACACTCCCGAGATGCAGTTGGTGACCTGCTCGCTCAGCAGGTCACCCGCGTTCTGGGAGACCAGGATGAGGGCCGTGTTCCTGGACCGGCCCATACGCGACACTTCCGGAACGAGCTTGGCGCCCTCGGGGGTAGATGTGATCGCCCACGCCTCGTCGAGGAAGATTGCCTTCGGCAGCCGGCGATCCATTCCGTTGAGCAATCTCCGGGCGAACTGGGAGACCAAGTACAGCAGGGCCACCGACAGCCGCTGCTCATACGAGAAATCGTCGCGGCTGATCGCCACGTCGGGCAGGGTGAGGCCGGCCAGGGTGAACACGGTCGTCCAGCCGGCCGCGTCGATCTGCTGGCCGCCCGATGGGGCGAAGCAAAGCCGGGCGAGTCGCATCTCCGACATGGAGCGCAGCACCGCCCCGAGGTTCTTGGATGCCGGGTCGGCCGATTCCTCCAGGTGCCGGATGACCTTGCCGAGGCTGGGCCGTTCCCGGCCGGCGACGCTCGCCACGGCCTGGATCATCGCGCTCTCGCGCTCCTCGCTCATCCGTGGCAGCAGCAAGCGGAGCGTCTCGGTGGCCATCGTCCGCTTCTGTGCTAGGTCGTCGCCGAACGAGAACGGATCGAGCAGGCCGGGCGCGGCCGCCCCCAGGGGCAGCACGCGCGCCTTGCGGCCGCGCTCCTTCAGCAGCTCGACCAGCGGCTCCGCGTCCCCTTTGGGATCGATCACCGCATTGGTCACACCGCGCAGGGCGAGTTGCATGATGAGCAGGAGCGCGAGCGTGGTCTTGCCGCCGCCGGGCTCACCGGTGATGGCGATCGCGGTCGGCCGGTTGAGCGCCGCGGCCAGCAGCGGGTCGAAGTGGACGATGGACCTGGCCCGGCCCAGTGTCTCCCCGATGTAGGGGCCGACCCATCCCCCGGGATTGTTGACCCGGTCCCCCAGATCCACGGTGGCCGTGGGCACGCCACCAGCGATCGTGTAGAGCGGCTGGCGCTGGACATAGGAGCCCAGCCGCACCCGGTCGCCCGGCAGCGACTCGCAGAGCAGCGAGAACTGGTCGCCAGTGGAGTTGACGACGTCAATGCCCATGTCCCGGTAGTGCTCGCCGACTGCCTCCACCCGGCGCACGCAGAGTTCTCGGGTCGGCCCGGTCACGATGAGCCGGTGCCAGCCGTACACGAAGGGCAGCCGCTCCTTGGTGATGCCGTGCTCGAGCATCCGGGCCGCCACGATCTGCTCGGCCAGCGCGAGCGGCGCGTCGGCGCCGGCTTCCCTGATGTGCGCGTCCATGTCCCGGGCGTGCGCCAGCCTGCGGCCCACGTCCTTGCTCGCCTTGGCCGGCGGGATGAGCCTCATCCGCGAGCTGACCTCGACCGGGAAGGGCAGCGAATCCGCGAAATGCAGCCAGGGCTCGCCGTCCGGGAAGGACATCACGTCCGGGAAACGGGAGAAGGACAGGAACGCTGCGAAGGATTCCCCTTCGGGATGCTCCAGGCGCAGCACCGTCCGCCCGTTGTGCACCTGGCCTTCCAGGAGGGCCTCGATCTCGCCCGCTCCCCACGTGCGGCGGCGCACCGCTGACGGGCGCGGATCACCCAGGCTGCCCATCAGGGTGTGCCGGAACAGCCAGGCAATCTCGTCCGAACTGGCGTGCCGGGCGGCGAGCGCGCTGGCCGACAGGGCGCGGCCCAGCCGTTCGGCCTGGTCCGTCCACCGGGCGATCTCGCTGCTGGGGACCGCCTCGTCGTCGATGCCCATCGCTTGCTCACCCGCCCGGTACAGGTTGATGAACTGAGCGAAGGCGCCACCGGACAACTGGGCCCGCATCCCCCGCTGGCCCAGCCGCACCCCCAGGTAGACCTCCTTGGTCCAGAAATCCTTCGCCCACACGTGGCGGTACATCTCGTCCAGGTAGTCCCGCCAGCCGGGGCCATCGTCCGAGGTGGCATCCAGCCCGGCGGCCCACTCCGCCGCCGGGTAGGACCGGTGCGCGATGCGCAGGTGCACCTCGGCGTCGGGCATCCGGATGGCGGCGAGCGCGACCGTGATGTTGGTGGCGAGCGTCTCCCGCTCCTGCGGGGTGATGAACTCATACGACTCGGTAGGCAGCCGGTAGTAGGCCCACGCGTGCGTCTCAGTGAGCAGGATGCGGTCGTCGAAGTAGCGGACGGTGAGCCGGCTGCGTCCCTTCGTCCGTGAACTCACCGGGAGACCCTCCGCCGCTGGCGGTCGGCCGCGAGCGCATCCACCAGGACGCCCGCGAGCGCGGTGTAGGCCGCGCGCACCGGCGCGCGCAACTGGTCCAGCCCGGACTGCGGTCCGGCCGCTTGCCGAGCGCGGGGGTCGAGGGCCGAACGGAGGTCCCGGATGCCCTGTTCCGCCTCAGGCGCGGCGAGATGGTCATCCCAGGGCACCCGCACGATCGCCCGGCAGCGGCCCCTGACCACTATCTCGGCCTGCTCGACGTGGGGCATGCTGCGTTTGCTCACCCCGTTGATCACGGTGATAGAACCTCCGGACAGGTCGCCGTAGCCGTGCGCTTCCAGCCATTCCTGGGTCATCGCGACCGCACGGGCCGCGTCCGGGCTGGCCGGGGCGACAAGTACGAGTTGGTCAGTGGTGGCGAGCATCCGGGCCACGGCCGACGCACCGGGATCCGCCAGGGTGAGCGCGTACCGTTCTTCCAGGATGTCGAAGAGCTTCCGGTACTCGGTGTCGCCGAGCGCCCGGGCGTCCGCTTGGGCGCCGTGAGCGATGACATCCAGTCGTCCTCGGCCGCGGGTGCCATTGCTGGCTGGAGCGGTCCCGGCGAGCAGCGCGGGCACTGTCGCCGCCGGTCTGGCCCGGGCCAGATCCGCGAGTGATGACCGGCCTGGGTTGAGGTCCAGCGCGGCGACCGCCTCGCCCCGCAAGCTGGCCAGCAGGTCGGCGATCATCAGCGTGGTCACCGTCTGGCCGGCCCCCACCGTGCAGCCCAGGACAACAACCAGGCGCGGACCCCCGATGGGCAGCAACACCCGGCCCGTGTCGCGTTTGGCCAGGTCCGGTCGCCCCGGCCCGTGGCCGCCCGGGACGACCCTGACGTGCTCCCGCCAGCTTCCCGCGCGGTGATCGGCAGGCCCGCTGAGCACGCGCTCCACCGCCCGCGGCGGCCGGCCCCCGGCGGCGCTGCCGGTGACGACCACCACGGGCGGTTCGTGGGGCGGCGCTTCCGGCGCCCTGGCCGCCGGGACGCTGCCGGCCGGGACAGTCGGCGGCGGGGTACTGGCGGGCGGCGTACTCTGCGGTCGAGCGCTCGGCGGCGCGGCACCGGCCGCCGGGACAGCCGACGGCAAAGTGCTAGGCGGCGGAGCGCTGGGCGCGGCACCGGCCGCCGGGACACTCGCGGGCGGCGTGCTTTGCGGAGCGCTGGGCGCGGCGCTGGCCGCCGGGACAGCCGGCGGCGGCGTGCTTTGGGGCGGAGCGCTGGGTGCGGCACCGGCCGCCATGACACCGGGCGGCGGGGTGGGCGCTGGGACACTCGCGGGCGGCGTGCTTTGGGGCGGAGCGCTGGGTGCGGCACCGGCCGCCGTGACACTGGTCGGCGGGGCGCTGGGCGGTGCGACGCTGGGCGGCGCGGCCGGTGTCAAAGGCACAATCGGGGGCCCAGGAATGCCGGGCCAGGCACTGGCCGACGAACGGCCCCTCGCATGGCTTGGCGCTGGGCGCAGCGGCGGCGGCAGAGCGGCCGATGGACCGGACACGGCCGGACCAGCATGGGCCGCAGCCCGGCCGGTCTCGGCGGCATCTGGCTGGTGGGGCGATCCGGCCTGGTGAGCCGGCCCGGGCTGCGGGGCCAGCCCGGGCCGGGCTGATGAGCCGGCACCAGGAGTCTCCCGGATTCCCGTCGGCTCCCAGGCGGCCGCGGCCGCGCGCGCCCGACGTGGGTCGGGGTCGGGCCGAACCGCCGGTTCGCGCCCGGCCGTGGGCTCGTACCCGAGCCCACGAGCCGCGGTCAGGTAATCGTCCCGGCCGTCATGGGAGACCTCGACGCGCCCCGGGCGGGACGCGGAGTCGGCCCGGGCCCGGGTCCGGGCTGGTTCCGCGGCGGCCCGCCGTGGGTTCGGCGCCACCTCAGGCACGGGTGCCGATGGCGGGACCCGTACCGGCGTGGGTGGCGCCACACGCTCACGCCTGGCTCGTGCCGGTCGCCGGCCGGGCGGCCGCTGACCGGCCGACTTGCGGCGATCTTCCCCGGTCTGACGATCTTCGATGGCCCGGCCGTCTTCGGCCTGGGCGTCTTCGGCCTGGGCGTCTTCGGCCTGGGCGTCTTCGGCCTGGGCGCCGTCCTCCACCTGGGCAACTGCCGTGGCCCGACGCCAGACCCGGCCCACGACGATGATGTCGTCCTTCTCGGTCAGTGCCGTCATACGGCACCAGGTGGCGGGTTCTCCGAGGTAGCGGACCTGCGAGTTGATCAGTTCGGGGAGACGTTTGCTCTCCAGGACGGGGCGGGTGGCCAGCCAGGTGATCACGCCTGGTGGCAGGACATACAGCCAGAACAGCGTGTGGCTGAAGGGAAGCCCGAGCACGGTGAGAAGGACCACATATGGGACGGTGATAGCCGCGAATACGGCGATCTGGCCGACCGGCACTGGCATCGGCAGGCGGAAGTCATACAGCTTGTAGAGCCGTTTCTCGATCCGCCAGATGCTGGTATATGTGGGCAGATCCACTTGGTGCTCTCCTTCCGTCCGGGCGGAGATTCAGTGGACGCCGAGTGCGTTCGCGATGCCCTGGGCGAGCGTCTGAACAATGCTCGGGGTGTAGAAGATCACGGCGATCGCGACCGCGAGGACGATGAACTGCACGAACCGGATTATCTCCCGGGTGAACAGGAAGAAGAGCGCGACGATCCCGACGATGCCCAGGAACAACGGGCCGAAAAGCCCCTGCAGATAAGTCACGAGGCCCGAGGTGCTGAGCGCCACGGGGTCCGCGATGATGAGCGATTGGAACGACATCGGTCTACTCCGGATTATGTGGGTTTACGCGTGGCCTGGCCAGGCTCATGCGGCCATCGGAGTTCAGTCAAGACGCCCCCTGTGATGTGGTCGAGGCGCTGATGCCCCTGACGTACCAGGTTCCGCTGCGCTGCTCGATGGTCAGGGCGTAGCTCATCTCGAGCCCCGCGGGCCCCCCACCGCCCTTCACGCTCCCCTGGACCGGGACATTCCAGACTACGGTCGCGGTGATGTGCCGGGTCGATCCGCCCGGCGGCACGCTGATGGCGGTGATGGACTTGAACGTCACCGCCCCGCCCAGGCCGCTCACTGACGCGCCGGGGGCAAGAAATCTGCCGAGGGTGGCCTCATTGCCGCTGCCGTACGCCTGGAAAAACGACGGAAGCTGGTTCATCAATACTGTCTGGGTGGCGGAGTCGGAGGCGACGCTGGCCGGGGACGGCACCGAAACCCCCGACGGCGCCGGAAGCCACGCGGGCTCACCGGAGACAACAAGTCCGGCGTGCGTCGCGTAGATCGGAACGCCGAGTTCCATCAAGCGACCATTGACCTTCGCGAGAAGGGTAATCACCGCATGCGACGCATCCTGCACATCTGTACCAGCGACCTGCTCGGACTGCAATTGCAGCGATCCCGTCCCATTCCAGCCCAACTGAGGATCAGAGCCAGCGGGCACAAAACCGGCCAGTTGGTTCTCCCGCTGCGTAGCGGTGCCCTGGCTGAAATTCAGGTACACCTCACCAAACTGCAGGGCATATGCATCCGCAAGCGTAACAGGGAACCCGCTCCCTGGGCTCGGAGACACGCTGCCCGCGGTCGTCCGTGGCTGTGTTTCGCCGAGGACAATCGCGGTCACGCCGCGGTAAACGACCAGCAGCAATACTGCCCACAGGACAGCACGAAACGTCCAGACGAGCCAGCGCCCACCGGCCCCGCCCCAACTGCGCGACGGACGACCACGGGCACCCCGCCCCGGCTCCAGGTGCTCGGCCTCCGCCTCGTAGCCCGCGCCGTATGCGGCCGACTCCGGACTGCGATCAAAGGTTGACCTGCGAACCATCGCACCTCCGCCCGCCCCTGCGCACGCGCAGCTTGAGTTGCGGTGCTATCCATGTCCGTCTTGCGGACTATTCTGCGCCATAACCCGCTGGCCGGGGAGCCCCTTTCCCAGGCAACGGGGGTTGCACCCCGGCAGAAGAACCGGTGAGCGAACCGGAACCGGCCCCTACCATTGCCTAGAGTATCCGCTCTGACCTGCGGAATTGCCGCGCGGGGTGCTGAATCAGGCCCGTACTGCTCAAGCACGCCCCACGAAGCTGGAAATAGGACTATTTGCCGGGTCCTACGGCGCAACCGCTGGGCTGGGCCGCGTTCGACTGGCACATTGGTCACAGATACCCCACGGTTCCCGTTGCCTTACATGGGGTACGGAAGACCGCCGCGTCGCTGCCGACTGGCCTGCCCGCCCTGTGCGTCTCGTTGCTCATGGTTAACCTGGGCCGCACGGACCGCAACGTCGCCTGCCCACCCCGCTCCGTGACCTGGACGCTACGTCCAGCCCGGCGCGGTGGATCGTCGACATCTAGGTCATGGTGGTTGGCCGGCTTCCCGCTCGCCTCGCGGCAGCCGCCTGGCGGACCGGCTCTCGGCCCGATCATCGGTGGCTCGCGGTTTGCGCTATTGGTGAGGATCCGTGTTCCTCATCATCAATGTGCCGATTGCCGCAATTGGCTTCGCGTCCACGGTCGCCCTGGCGCCGGGCCCGAAGAACCGATCAGGGCAGCGATGTCTCGTCACCGCGAGCCAGGATGGCGTCCACGGTCTCGTCGACAGTCATGGCCGACGTGTCCAGCCAGAGCCCGATCCGGGGGGTTTCCTGGCGCAGCACCAGATCGAGGGTATGCGGCGTCCAGCTGCCGTAACCATTCTTGATCCGGCCTGCCTCGCGCTCCGCGACCACCTCGGGCGAGGGGGCAAGCACCACCAAATGCAGCGGCCGGACCCGGATCAGGGCCAGGAAACGCGGCACGAAGCTACCCAGGATGACGTCCTGAACCACTACCGAGAAGTCCTCCTCGTGGAAACTCTCGGCCGCACGCGCGGCGAGCCGGTAGCGCAGCCATAGCTGCCGCTGGGCTTCGCGACCCCCTTGGGGGTCCGCCGCCACCTGCCCGGAGCGGATCATGCGGCGGTACACGTCACCCCGGACGTGCACACCACGGTCGAATCGACAGGCGAGCCGCTCAGCCACGGCGGACTTGCCAGCGGCCATGATCCCGGTAATCACGAACACAGGGCGCTCGCTCACTCCCTCATCCTCCCCCGCCGGGACACCTGTTCCGCCACCCGCCACAGCCTGCAGCGGCAATCCGGGGTGAGGAACTCCTCCGGGGGTAGGGAACAGGCAGGCGGCTGAGCCGTTGAGCGCGGACCGCAGTCCTCGCTTGAGCGCGGACCGCAGTCCTCGCTTGAGCGAGGACGAGGGAGAATTGCATGAAGTGGTGGCTATGGCTGACAACGGCCGCCGTTGCGACCCTCGCCGTGGTCGTGTTCGCCGGCAAGGACGACATAATCCGCTATAACCGCATGCGGCGGATGTGACGGCACGCCCGGGGCTGGCCAGGCGCAGGGCCCGGCCCGGCGCGGGCTAGACGTTGAAGCGGAACTCGACCGCGTTCCGTCACCGATAAACATGTGCGGGGCCGCCGGACCCGACGCACCTCAAGGCTCTTCGACATAGGCGGCTGCACTGTCCCGACATGCCGTGAGCAAGCGCTTGTCACGCGTCCACAGCCGTGCTCCGCCGACCAGCATGACGGAGCCGAGCAGGTGGACATCCACCGCACTCAGTCCACGTCCCCAGAGCTGACGCCCATCCACCAGCGCCATCACTTCCTCATGCGTCAGGACCGGGAACCCCTGGAGGCTCTCAAGGAGGGCCAGCACACGGTCGCGTTGTTTGATCGACCCGAGCGCCAGTTCCTCGATCACAGCACGATGACATCCGACTTGGTTGTCTCGGAGGAGCGCAACGAGTGAAGGCTCGGAGGCATGGAAGTGGTCGATCCAGATCGAGGTGTTGACCAGGATCACTTGGCGCCGTCCCGCCGACGCGGCGCCGCAGTTGCGTGGCTGTCCGAGCCGCCTAGGGCCGCCAGGCGCTTGGCACTCTCCACACGGATCAAGGTTTCCAGCCCATCGCGCAAGAGCGCGGACCTCTCCGTGATGCCCGTCAATTCAGTCGCGCGCGCCAAGAGCTCGTCATCGATGGTCACCGTGGTCCTCATCGAGGCCTCCGCATCTAGAATCGCATCATCTGATGCTCTCAATGATGCCACACCTTGAGTGGTGCGTCCGGCCTCCAGTTGACGGCGCCCTAATGTCGGGCCGGAATACGGCTAGATGTTGAAGCGGAACTCGACTAAGTTCCCGAACCCCGTCATCGGCACTGAGGGCGACGGCCGCGTCGGTGACCGGCACCGTTGCGGACTAGACGCTGACGTGTGCCGCGGTGGCTGCCAGGGTGGTGTAGTGCATCGTGAAGGCTCCCCCGAGAGCGTCTATGGCAGTGCCGACCGCATCGAGGATGTCGGCCAGCTGGTCGGGGCGGAGTCGAGTGAGGCCGCCGGTGGTTGGCAGCAGGGCCAGCCATTGGCCGCGGCTGTAGGGCTGCTCCCAGTCGAACCGCCACTGTTCGGGTTCGTCAAATTGCCCGGTTTCGCGGATCGTGTCGGCGATCTTGGCGTACGCCGCCTGGTATGTGTCCAGCGGGCGGCGAGCTGGCAGATTCTTGAACGGCGAATCTGGCACCGCCCTCCGGTAGGCGGCGGCGAACGGCTCGGCGACCTCGATGGGTGGTTCGTACACGTGGCCGAAGATCGCCAGCCGCCCGCTTGGGCGCAGCACTTGAGCCGCCTTCGCGGCGCCGGTAGACGGATTGATCCAGTGCCAGGACTGGGCGGCGATCACCGTGTCGAACGTCCGGTGGGCCGGGTCCCAGGCTTCGAAGGTTGCCACCTCGACCGGAAGACCCTGGGCGCGGGCGAACTCGGCCATCCGCGCGTCTGGCTCGACGCCGAGCACGGAGCAGCCGGCGGCCTGGAACTGGCGAGCTGCGATGCCGGTACCGCAGCCGACGTCGAGTACGTCAAGGCCGGGGCTGTCAGCGACGATCTGCGCCACCAAGGCATCTGGGTAGCCGGGACGGGCCTGGTCATATCCCTCCGCATCGGTGCCGAACGACTCGGCCATCGGCCGCGCCTTGTGCAGCTCCGGCAGAGACGGTTGATTTCTCGGTACAGTGGGCACGTGCCCACATTAGCGGGCATGTGCCCATTAGACAACGGTGCCGACTGGCCGACGTATCGAGAGGGTCTGTGAATGCCGACTGGAGTGCATTTGCGCGATGCTCGGCGGCAGCTGTTCGAAGCTGCCGAACACGTGCTGCTGCGCGATGGGCCAAGCGGCCTGACCAGCCGGGCTGTCACCGATGAGGCAGGCTGTGCCAAGGGGGTCCTGCACCGGCACTTCACCGACTTCGACGCCTTCCTCGCCGAGCTTGTGCTCGACCGCGCCGCACGGCTTGAGACGCAGGCGGGTGCGCTGCGCGAGTCGGCTGGCACCGGCGCTGTGACCGACAATCTCACCAGCGCGCTGACCATACTGTTCGGGCCGGTTCCGACGGCGATCGTCCCGCTCATCACCTTCCGGGACGAGCTGCGCACGCGACTTCGCCAAGCCAAAGCCGGAGGCGGCATCGCGATTCTCGCCCAGGTCACGACCGCGGTCTCCGCCTACCTGGCCGACGAACGCGACCGGGGGCGCATCGCGGCCGACGCCGACATCGATTCACTCACACTTTCTCTAGTCGGCGGGGGGCATCTCCTGTTCTCAGATCGCGAACTAAGGCCGCCGAGCACGGCAGCCGTCAAAAGGTTCGTGACAACAGCGCTCGCTGACGTTCTGCAACGACGGCCACGCTGACAAGCCGGACAGACCCGGCGGATACGACCGTTTAAGTGTCAGAGGCGGTTGCAGTGCAGCAGCGACGTGCAGCGGCCGCACCGACCCAGACCGACCTCCCGCTTTCCGCCGGGGTCAGCGTGATGATTAACTGTGGCGGAACTCGACAGGATTCCGTACCAACGGGAAGCTGTCACCTCGGGCAGCGCCAGGCATAGCGTGCGGATCCGCTCGACGATGTCCTCCGGGACCTCTACGGGCGCGCTCACGCGAGAACCGCCACCCGCTGCCGAACCACCGTCGTTCCCTGCCGCACCGACGAGCTACCGGCGGAACGCGGCTCGGACTGCAGCTGCGGTGGAGCTGAAGTACTCGGGTGGTTCGATGAAGCCCCACTCGTTGAATGTCGAGCCGTTGGTGAGGGCGCGCCGGTAGCCGAAACAGGCGAGGTAGAGCGTCCGGATATACATGACGGCCTCGAGCCGGTCGAGTTCGTCGCCGGTCGGCTCGACATGCCGGCGGTAGGCGCTGACGGCAGCGTCAATCCACTCCTGGTTCGGCCGACGCGGGTTCCACGAACCCGTGCCCCACATCAGGTGAGCGAAGTCGGCAAGGCGCGGTCCGCGCCCCGACGCCTTCCAGTTGATCGCGACTGGCCCTTGCTCGCTTAGGACGGCGTGATCGGGGGCGTGGAGGAGATTTCCGTGGAGCAAGCGCTCCGGAAGGCCGTGACCGTCGTCGGCCGAGCGCACCTGGTCGCGGAGCTGCTCGAATCGCTCGCGCCCGGCGGCCGCGACCTTCGTGTTGACGGCATCGAGAAACGACAGAGCAGCCAGCAGGTCCTGGCGCGGCGTGCCCTCACGGCTCGGGTCCTCACCACTGGCTCCGCCCGGGCGGCTGACGGAATCGTCGTACGGCAGCGCGTGCAGCCGTCCGAGCAGCTCGCCCATCATGGCGAACTTCGCGGCACCGTCGGGGAGCCGGGCGCCTTCGACGAACCGCGTCACCAGGACCGCGCTGCCATCGAAGTCAGATACCGCATCATCGACCGCGAGGCGCTCCGCGGGATAGTCCTGCCGCTCCAGAAATCCCAGGATCGCGGCGTCGCCCTCAACACCGGCACGCGGCCGAGCGGGGGAAACGCGCGGGCCACCCACGGGCTGCCGTCATTGCGGTCGATGCGGAAGACGTAGGTCTTGTGCACACTGAGCTTCGTCCCCGCGACCGCGTCAATGCCGTAGCGATCCCGGAGATGAGCAAGCAGCCGCTCGGCCACGGGCTCGTGGTGCATCCGCGCACCGAGACCCTCGATATCCGTCAGCGCTTCGGTGTAGCGCTGCCCGGTCTCCTCGGCGTGGCGCCGGACAACCTTCTTGAAACTGGCGTCCCTGGTCATGAACAAGCCTCCCCATGACACCCTCGTCCCCCAGCGACGCGGTGTTGGAAGGTGGCCTGTGACATTTAACGACCGAGAGGGCGAATCCCCTTCGCCAATGGAACCCCGACTGGGGCGGATGCTCCACAGCTCGGCGACCGGTCGCCGCCATGAGCAAACCCTTCCTGATCCGCTCGGTCTTCGTCAAGCACTTCATCCAGCAGATGACACTGCGGGGCAGTTCGTCGCGCACTTGAGCGCCGTTGTCCCACCCCCTGCATCAGACCGCGCCCCAGCTCCTGACCGGCGCGTGTGTGCACGCAGAGGGCGTAGTCCGGGACCTCGTAGCACGGTACGAGGCGTCCGAACTCACGCTCGTGCCGCTGATAGCGTGCGTTTGCGGAGGTCCCGCAGCGAGAGGTACTGAGAACGCCTCCCGTGGCGGATGCACGGTCGATACGACGATGGGGACGGGCCTATGTCACATGTACGGCGTTTCGATCACGTCGGTCTCACGGTCGCAGATCTGGACGTCGTGACCGCCTTCTTCGTGGCGCTGGGCCTGGAGGTCGAGGGCAGGACGTTCGTCGAGGGCGAGTTCTTGGACACGGTCTGCGGCATTCCCGGCTCCCGCACCGAGATCGTCATGCTGAAGCCGCCCGGCGATGGCACACGGCTGGAGCTCTCGAGCTTCGTGCGGCCCGACTCCGTGCCGGGCTCACCGGCCGCCATGGCCAACGAGCTGGGATTGCGCAACGTGGCCTTCGAGGTCAGCGACCTGCAGGCGGCTGTCGATTGGGCAGCTACCGAGGGCTATGGACTGGTCGGTGGCATCGGCGAGTACGAGGGCGCTTGGCGGATGGCCTACGTCCGGGGGCCGGAAGGGATCATCGTCTCGCTGGCCGAGCGCATCGGCTGAGCCTCGCAACGCATCTGCCGCTGTCTGGGCGCGGTTACTTCTTCCCGGCAGATGCTGTTTGAAAGCGGAACTCGACCACGTCGCCGTCCCGCATCACGTAGTCCTTGCCCTCGATGCGAACCTTGCCGGCCGCCCGGGCGGCGGCCATGGACCCGGCGGCGACGAGATCGTCGTACGCCACCACTTCAGCCTTGATGAAGCCGCGCTGGAAATCGGTGTGGATCACCCCTGCGGCCTCGGGCGCCGTGGCGCCGACCGGGATCGTCCAGGCCCGCGTCTCCTTGGGCCGGCCGTGAGGAAGGTCGTCAGTCCCAGGGCATGGAACCCGGCCCGGGCGAGTTGCGCCAGCCCGGGCTCACCGAGGCCGAGACCCGCCACCATCTCGGCTGCCTCGTCCTCCGGCAATTCGGCCAGTTCCGCTTCGGTCTTCGCGTCGAGGAAGATCGCCTCGGCCGGCGTCACCAGCGCGGTCAGCCTCGTCCGCGCTTCCTCATCGCCGAGCCCGGCGTCGTCCACGTTGAATACGTACAAGAAGGGCTTCGCCGTCAGGAGGTGCAGTTCGCGCACCTCGGCCACGTCGATCCCGGCCGATGCGGCACCCGCGAACAAGGTGGTCCCGGTATCCAGCAGCTTCTGCGCGGCTACGGCGGCATCAGCGGCTTTTTTCCGTTGCGGATCTTTAGCGAACTTTGCTTCCTTGGCGAGCCTCGGGGCGGCCTTCTCCAGCGTTTGCAGGTCGGCCAGGATGAGCTCGGTCGCCACCGTGTCAATGTCACGTTCCGGGGAGACCTCGCCGTCCACGTGGCTCACGTCCGGGTCGGCGAACACCCGGACCACCTGGCAGATGGCGTCAGTCTCCCTGATGTGCGCCAGGAACTGGTTGCCCAGGCCCTGGCCCTCGGCAGCCCCGCGGACCAGGCCCGCGATGTCCACAAACCGTGCCGTGGCCGGAACGATGCGGGCCGAGTCGTGGAGCCTCGCGAGGACCTTGAGGCGCGGATCCGGGATGCCCACGACACCCACGTTCGGCTCGATGGTTGCGAAGGGATAATTGGACGCCAGCGCCCCGGCCCTGGTCAGCGCGTTGAAAAGGGTGGATTTACCGACGTTGGGCAGGCCAACGATGCCGATCGAGAGACTCACCCCGCGAGTCTAGGGCGTCCACGCCGATGCTCCCCGGCCCCGCACCGCGCCCGCACCCGCCCGCCTCCCGCTCCCCGTCCCAGCCCAGCCCGCGTCCGGCTCCGACCCGAGCGCATCGATGTGACATCGAGCGGCTTGGGGCTAGACATCCCACGGCCTCGGCGCCGCCGGGGGACGGTCCGGCTGGGAGACGGCTCGTCTTAGGAACCCTCCGAGACCCAGGGGCCAGGGGACGTTGTCAGCGCCCCGGCGGACTCCTCCGCGTGGCGTCCGCCAACTGTCAGCGTCGGCTGCGACTATGGCAGATATGAACGCGATCGTGCTGTTGGTGGTGCTCGCGCTCGGCCTCATCCTGGGCGCCGTGATCGGCCTGCTGTACGCACGAGGCCGCCAGGCGGACGCCGCCGCCGAGCTGACCGGCCGGGCCCGCGCCGCCGACGAGCGGGCCCACGCCGCGGAGGAGCGGGCGGCGCTGGTCGACGGCCAGCTCGCTGAGCGCTTCCAGGCGCTTTCCGCCCAGGCGCTCGACGCCAGCACTCGCCGCTTCCTGGAGATGGCCGAGGGACGGCTCGGCGCCGCGAACGCCAGGGCCGCTGGTGAACTCGAGACGCGGCGGGCCGCGGTCGAGCACCTCATCGGCCCCCTGAAGGAGACCCTCGCCCGAGTGGAAGCACAGCTCCGCGACTCGGACGCGGCCCGGCAGGCGTCGCACGCGGCCCTCACTGAGCAGGTCGCCATCGCCAGGCAGAGTTCAGAACAGCTCCGCACCCAGACGCAGGCCCTGGTGACCGCCCTCCGGCGGCCCGAGGCCCGGGGCCGCTGGGGTGAGATGCAGCTGCGCCGCGTGGTGGAACTGGCTGGCCTGAGCGCCCGATGTGATTTCGACGAGCAGGTGGGCGTGGCCACCGACGAGGGCACACAGCGGCCGGACATGGTGGTACGCCTGGCCGGTGGCAAGAACATCGTCGTGGATTCCAAGGTCTCGCTGGCCGCATATCTGGAGGCCGCCGAGGCAGCCGATGAGTCCGTGCGTGACACGCGCCTCGGCGCGCACGCGCGGCACCTGCGTGAACACGTGGACCGGCTGGCCGCCAAGGCATACTGGGCAGCGCTCAGCCCGGCTCCGGAGTTCGTGGTGCTGTTCATCCCCGGTGAGGCGTTTCTCGCCCCGGCTCTGGAGCATGACCCGGGCCTGCTGGACTACGCCATGGGGCGCCGGGTGCACATCGCCACGCCGACAACGCTGGTGACGATGTTGCGCACCGCGCAGTACGCGTGGCAGCAAGCGGCGCTCTCGGAGAACGCTCGAGCCGTGTTCGATCTCGGCCGAGAACTCTATGACCGGATCGCGGGTATGGGTAAGCACGTGGACCGGCTCGGCCGGGCCCTGACCAATGCGGTGTCCACCTACAACCAGGCCGTCGGCTCGCTGGAGAGCAGGGTCCTGGTCAGTGCCCGGCGGCTCAACCAGCTCGGGGTGGTCGACGGCGAATTGGACACACCCGGTCTGGTCGAGGAGACCGCGCGAGCGCTGTCCGCACCCGAGCTCGCCGCTGAACCCGGTCCCGAACTCGTCACCGACCCTCCCCTCCCGTCCTCAGCCGGATCGGGGCCGGACCCTGCTGGTCAGGGGCACAGCGATCTCCGCGCCGCGGCCAGCCGCGCGGTGGCGGCGCGGTAGCCGCACCAGGCAATTGACGGCCAACGACAGGAACAACATCCGGGTAGCGTGACGGCAGGCCCGGCGGCCAGGTCGGCAGGACGGCCGCCGGCCAGGTCGGTGAAGACGGGGGAGAGCAGACCGTGTCCCAGCAACGGCGGGAAAGGACATGGCCAGCGCGCGGTCCGGGCGGCGGTCACGCCAGCCCGCCAGGTGGTCCTGGAAATAGCTGGTCGGGGAACCGCATCGTGGTCACGGGACAGCCCGAACGCCGGGAGCCGTCCGGTCCCGGCGGGCCGGCACCGGACGGTGACCGGGGCGGCCGGGCGCCCGCCGCTCAGCGCTCGGGGGCGCAGCTCACCGCGCGGGGTGCGATCCTGGGCATGTTCGTCCTGTTTTTTCTCGGCATCCTCGTCTCCGGCTGGCTGGGCTGGAGCCCGCTGGCGGGGGGAGCTTCGTGCTCGGCGGCGTGGCCGCGGCCCGATGGACCAAGTCCCGGGACTTGCTGAGCGTCGTGGTCAGCCCCCCGCTTCTGTTTTTCTGCGCGCTGCTCTGCGCCAAGGCGTTGACCGCCAGCGGCAACAAGCTCGTGTCAATCGCTGAGGGAACCGTCCTGACGCTCGCGGATGTGGCCCTGTGGCTGCTCGTCGGTATGGTCGCGTCCCTGATCATCGCGTGGTTTCGCGGGCTGCCACGCTGCGTCCGCGACCTGCGGGGGAACCTGTAGGCAGACCGCTGTCCAGCCGGGAACATCGACCGCGACGAGCCAGCCCAGCCCATCCCGCGACGGGGTCCGGGGAGAACCGCTAGTCCGGGCGGGGTGCCGTCCTGCGCAGTTCCGACGGGAGTGCGAACTGGAGATGCTCCTCAACCGCCTCGACCGTCTCGACGTTGCCGAAACCGCAGGCGGCAAGCCGGTCCAGCACACCGGAAACGAGTTCCTCGGGAACGGAGGCGCCGCTGGTCACCCCGACCGTGGCCACACCGTCAAGCCACCGCCGGTTGACCGCCGAGGCGTCCTCGACCAGGTAGGCCGCGGCCGCGCCCGCGTCCAGGGCCACTTCGACCAGGCGCACCGAGTTGGACGAGTTGCGGGAACCGACGACCAGGACCACGTCTGACTCACTCGCGATCTGCTTGACGGCCACCTGACGGTTCTGCGTCGCGTAGCAGATGTCGTCGCTCGGCGGGTCGGCCAGCAGCGGGAACCGCTTACGGAGCGCGGCCACCGTCTGATTGGTCTCATCGACGGAGAGCGTCGTCTGGGACAGCCAGGCCACCCTGGCCGGGTCGCGGACCTGGAGGTTGGTGCCTCCCTCGGGACCATCGACCAGATGGATGCGGGATGGCGCTTCCCCGGTCGTGCCGACGACCTCCTCATGACCCTCGTGCCCGATCAGGAGGATGTCGTAGTCCTGGGCCGCGAAACGCCGGGCTTCGTTGTGCACCTTGGTGACGAGCGGGCAGGTGGCATCGATCGTCCGCAGGCCGCGGCGCTTGGCATCCTCGCGGACCTGGGGCGCGACGCCATGCGCGGAGAAGACGACGACCGCGCCTTCCGGCACTTCCTCAGCCTCGTCCACGAAGATCGCCCCGCGCTCTTCCAGACCCCGCACGACATGCTTGTTGTGCACGATCTCCTTGCGCACGTATACAGGTGCCCCGTACCGTTCGAGCGCGATCTCGACGGACTGCACGGCGCGGTCGACCCCCGCGCAGTAGCCGCGGGGCTTGGCGAGCAGGACACGTCGGGTCACCTGGCTTGAGACAGGAGATTCCGGCCCGTTTGCGCTGATCACGCTTCCGAAAGTATCACGCGACGTTGGCCGCCTAGGCGTGCCCCCGGCCAGCCGCAGGTCAGGCTACGGACGTGCCGCTGCCGGCCACTCTGGGGACCAGCCCGTCAGTGGCGCGCGCCGCAAGATCGCATAACAGAAGGGGCACCGCAGACACAACGATGCCCCTCAAGCCTGGCGACCCGGCCTCAGAACGGGTCAGGACAGGCCGAACTCCCCTCACGCTCGACGATTGACAGGATCGACCCCTCCGACCACAGGGACCACTTCGACGTCTGCGCCTCAGGTTGCGTCATGGTGCTCATTGTCCCGGGCGGAGACCTTCGCCGCCGAAGGCAGGGCCGGGTAGCGCCCCCGGCCCCCGCTCCTAACGACAGCGGTGGCGCACCGGTGCCGTTGGAACGACAGCAGTGGCGCACCGGTGCCGTTGGAACTCGTTGGAACGACAGCGTTGGCGCACCGGGGTCGTTGGAACTCGTTGGAACGACAGCGGTGGCGCACCGGGGTCGTTGGAACGGCAGCGGAGGCGCACAGGTGCCGTCGCCGGAGCGGCCGGCCTGCTCCGCAGCTCCCCGCCTGTCGTAGATCGGGGTGAGGACCGGCGGACCTCCGCGACTCGATACGCGATTGGATCCCCAGCGGTCTCGCTCGCGAGCCTCGTGAGTTCCCGCGTTGGCTCTTCTTGACCCCCCTATCGGTGCCAGGTACCATGCACTACATGGTACCTGGCGACATCAATTGGCTGGCCCAGGTTCGGAGGGGTGTGGCTGAGCACTGCGTCTTGGCCCTACTCACCAGGGGGGAAAGGTACGGGTTCGAGCTGGCGCGGGAGCTCGGGGCCAGGGGGCAGATCATCGGCAGCGAAGGGACGCTCTACCCGCTGCTCGCCCGTCTGCGACGCAACGGCCTCGTCGAGACGTCATGGCAGGAGTCAAACGCCGGCCCGCCGCGCCGCTACTACCACCTCACGAGGGACGGAGAACTGGCCCTCGTGAGCTTCAAGAAACAGTGGCGGGTTTTTCGCGACGCCGTCGAGGAGATCCTCAACGAAGGGAGCCAGGAGTGACTTCCAGTCAATCCGCCGGCGAGGCCGACAAGCTCGTCCGGCGCTATCTGGTGCAGCTGGACGCAGCGCTGCGGGGCGTCGACGCCTCCCGGAGGGAGGAGATCCTCGCCGAAGTGCACGGGCACATCGAAGAGGGGCGGGCCGGGCTCGATCCCGACGATGCCGCGGGTGTCCGGACCCTCCTCGACAGGGTCGGCGACCCCGCTGCCATCGCCGCCGAGGCCGGGGCACCGCCCCCGGCCAGCCGTCGCTGGGACGCGTGGGCGCCGTGGCTGATCATCTTCGGCCCAGTCGCCAGCGGGCTGGGCTGGGTCGCCGGGATGCTGATCCTGTGGACCTCCCCGACATGGAGCCGGCGCGACCAGCTGATCGCCACCTTCGTGCCGCTCGCCGGTCTCGTGGCTCTTTTCTTCGGCCTCGTGACCACATTGCGCGCGGCAGCTGGCTGTTCGGGGCACGTTCCCGCCCTGCACGCGTCGGCTGGTTGCACGACCAAGGGGTTGGCCCTCCCGCTCGGAGTCGCCATACTGCTGGTCCTAGTCGGTCTCGCCGCTCACTTGCTGCCGCCGATCCACCTGATGAGGACGCGTCGTCAGCAACGCTCCACCTTTGCCTGACCAGCCCGCTGAGTTGTCAACCGGATTGGCCCCCCTGGGAAACCGCGCCCGCGAGGCCAAGCGGCCCTGGGATGATGCGGCGATGGACACAGGTAAGCCTTCCATCTCGGCGCAGCAGGTCGCCTGGGCACGGGCGTATCTCACCTGGATGGGGGTCCTTGATGACCCATGGGCGGAGACAATGCTGCGCTCCCCGTGGCGCCAGTTGGCGAAAGTGTCACGCTGGCCGGGCCTGTCGCGGGTCGGACGAAATCGGACCTTCGCCTATCTCGCCGCCCGGACGCTGTTTTACGACCAGGCCGTCCGGGACGGCCTCGATCACGAAGCATCTCAGGTGGTGATCGTCGGCGCTGGCTATGACAGCCGGGCCTGGCGGCTAGCCCGCCCGGGCGTCCGGTTCTTCGAGGTAGACCACCTCGCCACCCAAACCGACAAGCAGCGGCGCGCACCGGCCGGCGGCCCGATCTATGTCGCGGCCGACCTCGACGCTGATGACGTGGCCGAGCCGCTTCGAGCGGCTGGCCTGTCCGACGCGGAGACCACCCTGTACGTCGCGGAGGGACTCATCATGTACCTGTCCGAATTCCGGGTAAGGCGCCTGTTCGAGTCGCTGTCGCGACTCGGAGCGGAGGGGAGTTCCCTGGTGACGAACTTCGGCATCGGCTTCGCTGATGACGACCGGACAAGCGTCCGCAGCTTAGTCCGCCGTGGGCTCATCGCCTTGCGGGGCGAACCGTTCAAGTTCCGGCTCCCGGCTGAGCAAGCCACCGGGTTCCTCGCCGAAACTGGCTGGACCGTCAACGCCGCGATGACCGGCCCAGAGATCGCCCAACGCTACCTGCCAAGCGGCCGGCCTCCCCGTGGACGGCCTCATCCGCGACACGCTCTCGTTCGTGGTCGCTGTGTCGGAATCTCGCGGCTGATCCCTCTGGGGGCCCACACCCAGTCCCTCTGGGGACCTACACCCAGCTGTAACCGGCCTTCCTCAGATTTCAGGCCACTGCCAAACCATGATCGCCGCGTCCCACTCGGCCGAGCTCATCACCCGCAACCGTCATGCCGAATTCGCTGGCCAGGCGCACACACCACGCCGGGGCTTCACGGGCATGTCCCCGTCGTTGTTGAGCCTCCCCGGGCATGTTGTCGGCGCCGTGCCCTGGCGTCGCCGACCGGTGGCCTGTGCTCTCTCCGGTACGAGTGACCCCGGCCCGGTTTTGAGGCAGCATGGCTGGTGACGAGAATGGTGCACAGGCGCCTGCCGCACCGTGGCGGCATGCTCCAGGGCCCCTCCTGGGCCCCCGGGCTACACATGGCGCCCGGGATACACCCGAGGGAGAGCAATCGCGATGCCTTTGCCACAGGTCAACGAGCGTCTCAAAGAAGTTCCGGCCCAGGCGCTGCGGGCCGTGTTCGCTGGGATCGGCCAGGTTTTGCTCGTGGCCGACAAAATCCGGCACCGGGCCGCCGAGCAGGTCTCCGGGGGGACAGCGGCCAGCGCCCCGCCGCGCGAGGCTCCGGCCACCAAGCCTGCGCCGGAGCCGCCCACCGAGCCAGCCGATCCGGCGAGCGCCCGCTGGCGAACGCTAGACGAGACAGGAAACGTCAGGCTGGTCTCCGAGAGCGAGGCAACCGCGCCGACCGCCGCCAGCGCCCCGCCGGTTCCCGATCTCGACGCTCCCGCCCCGAAGACTCCGTCCGCGGCCAAGACCCCAGCGGCCAAGACCCCAGCGGCCAAGACCCCAGCAGGCCAGACCCCAGCGGCCAAGACCCCAGCCGTCCAGACCCCAGCCGGCAACGCCCCAGCCGACGTAGCTCTGGCCGATGAGGCCCTAGCTGGCGTGGCCCCCCTGGAGGTGGCTCCACCGCTGACGGACGAGTTCCCGGTGGACATCCAGCCGGGAGCCGCTGAAGTTCATCCCGGGGCGGCCGCATCGGTACCGGCCGCCCCGCAAGCCCCAGCCACTCCGGAGGCCGGGGAGCCCAGCGGGCTGCCGCTCTCCAACTATGATGACCTGTCCATCGCCTCGCTCCGGGCCCGGCTGCGGGTGCTGAGCGCCAGCCAGGTCACCGCCCTGCTCGAACACGAGACCGTCACCCAGGGCAGGCCGGCCGTGATCACCATGTTCGAACGCCGCCTGGCGAAACTCGCGCAGGAAGACGGCTGACGGGCGATCAAGCACCCGCCGCCCGCCCACCACCAGCCCGCCAGCAACCAGCCAGCCAGCCAGCCAGCCAGCCAACCAGTAACCAGTAACCAGTCCCATGGCACTTGAGACCACAGCCGATTCACCGGTCCCCGTGCGAACCGTCATGCGCCTCGTCGGTGAGTGGATCGGGCGGCTCGGGAGGATCTGGGTGGAAGGGCAGATCGCGGAGCTGACCAGGCGCGGAGGTACCGCCTTCCTGACCCTTCGTGATCCCATCGCCGCGGTGTCGGTCCGGGTGGTCTGCCCACGCACCGTCCTCGACGCGTCCGACCCCCCGCCCGCCGAAGGGGCCCGGGTCCTGGTCTGGGCCAAGCCTGACTTCAACGCGGCCAAGGGATCGTTTTCTCTTTCCGCGGTTGAGATCCGCGCCGTTGGCATCGGTGAGCTTCTCGCCCGGCTGGAACGGCTGCGGCGCACCCTCGCGGCGGAGGGCCTGTTCGCCGCGGAACGCAAGCGCCCACTGCCCTTCCTGCCCGGGGAGATCGGCTTGATCTGCGGCCGTGACTCGGCCGCGGAAAGGGACGTCCTCCGCAACGCCGCCCGGCGCTGGCCCGCGGTGCGCTTCCGGGTCGAGCAGGTCGCCGTCCAGGGCGGGCACGCCGTCGCCGAGGTCATCGACAGCCTGCAGCGCCTCGACGCGGACCCGGCGGTCGAAGTCATCATCATCGCCCGCGGTGGCGGATCGATCGAGGACCTGCTGCCTTTCTCCGACGAATCGCTGATCCGCGCCATCGCGGCCTGCCAGACCCCGGTGGTCAGCGCCATCGGGCACGAGCAGGACGCCCCGCTCCTCGACTACGTGGCCGACGTCCGCGCATCCACCCCGACCGACGCGGCGCGGCGGGTTGTTCCAGACGTCGCCGAACAGCTTGCGCTCGTCGCCCAGCTACGCGGCCGGGCCCGCAGGTGCCTGGCCGGCCGGCTGGACCGCGAGTCATCGTGGCTGGCCGGCCAGCGGTCCAGGCCCGCGCTGGCCGCGCCGCTCCGCGAGGTGGAGCGGCGCCAGGAGCAGGTGCTCGCCTTGGCGGAGCGGGCGCGCCGGTGCCTGTCCGCCCGGCTGGACCGGGCCCACGACGACGTGGCGCACACCCGCAGCCGCCTCCTGGCCCTCTCGCCCGCCGCGACACTACGCCGTGGCTACGCGATCATTCAGCGCGCAGACGGTACGGTTGTACGCACAGCCACCCAAGTGGCCCAAGGCGAGAAACTGACCGTCCGGTTCGCGGAGGACCAGATGGCCGTGGTGACAGAAAGGAATGATCGCTCCGAAGCCGCCCAGAACACCCCATCGAGCACCTGAATAGCACCTCTCCCCCCTTTACTAGTCACACGTTTCTTCTCGCACCGAAGTGGCGAAGGACACGACAATGCGGTGAGCCGCTGTGAGCCGGGGGGTCAGCAGAGTGCGAGCGCGGATAGCGCCGGGAAGACGCAGCCAGGCCGTCACGCACCCGGGCCAGCGCACCGGGCCGCCGGTAACCGGGCGCGCTCAGACGCCAGTGCAGGCTTCCCCCAATAAACCGCGGTCCCCGCGGGTGCCAGGGCTGGATGGCGTCCGGGCCCTCGCCGTACTGGCGGTTCTGGCCTTTCATGAGCAGTTCGCGGCGTTCCCCGGCGGATTTCTCGGGGTTGACGTCTTCTTTGTGCTCAGCGGATACCTGATCACCGACCTGCTCGTCGCGCAGTGGGACCGCCGCGGCCGGATCGACCTGCGCGGCTTCTGGGTGCGGCGGGCTCGCAGGCTGCTCCCCGCCCTCGCCGTGGTGCTGGTCAGCGTGACGGCCGCGGTAGCTGTGATCGACCCTGGCCAGCTCGGTGCGCTTCGGCCCGCCCTGGGCGCGGCCGTGACGTACTCCAGCAACTGGTGGCAGGCGGCGCAGCACCAGTCGTATTTCGCTGGCTTCGGGCCGCCTCCCCCACTGCAGCACCTGTGGTCGCTCGCCATCGAGGAGCAGTTCTACCTGGTGTGGCCGCTGATCCTGGTCACGGTGCTGCTGGCCGGCCAGAGCCGACGGCTCCGGGCTGGCGTCGCCTGGCTGGGGGCGGTCGCTTCGGCGGTGGCCATGGCCGTGATCTACGTGCCCGGCGCCGATCCCTCCCGCGTCTACTACGGCACGGACACCCATGCGTCCGCGCTGCTCATCGGCGCCGCGCTCGCGATGAGCTGGCCGCTGCGGCAACTGCGGGCCACGCCACGCGAGAACGTGGTGCGGGCGGACGTCGCGGGCCTGGCCGGGATCGCGGTGCTGGCCTGGGCGATGGGCCATTTCTCCGGCTCGGACCCGGCCCTCTACCCAGCTGGTCTGTTCGTCGTGGCCCTGGCGGCAGGCGGGCTGGTCATGGCGGCTGCCTCCCCGGGGTCGGTCAGCCAGATGCTGAGCTGGAAACCGTTGCGTTGGATGGGTGTTCGCTCTTATGGCATTTACCTGTGGCACTGGCCAGTAATCGCGCTGGCCGCGGCGGTCGTCGGGCCCGGACCGAGCGGCATCGGGATATGGCTGCTCGAGACCGTGACAGCGATCATGCTGGCCGCTGCTTCCTGGCGCTGGATAGAAGAGCCAATTATCCGCAACGGATTCCGGGCTACTGTCCTCGCCCGGTACCGGGTCGTAGCCGAGTCGGTCGCCACCGCGCGACGGTCACCGGCCCGCGCCTTCCCGGCCGCGTTCACGGTCGTGGCGCTCAGTGTTGTCGCCGTCGCGGGGTACGGGGTGCTGAGCGCGCCGCCAACCGGCGCCATGCAGCGGCAGATAATGCACGGGGCGGAAGTGAGCGCGGCCACGCAGGCTAAACGCGCCGCACCGCCGCATACGGCCCATCCGGCGCGGGAGCACGCGCCTCCCGCCGCGGAGACAAAGGTTCCCGGCTCGAAGGTCCCCGGCTCGAAGGTCACCGCCATTGGCGACTCGGTGATGCTCGCGGCCGCGCCGCAGTTGCAGCAAGCGCTTCCGGGGATCTATATCAACGCGCAGGTCAGCCGGCAGATGGGCGCGGGCCTCGGACTGGTGCGCAGCCTCGCTGACAGCGGCGTGCTCCGCCCGGTGGTGGTGGTCGGGCTCGGCACCAACGGCACCGTCACCGCGAGGCAAATCCGCCAGCTGGTCGCGGTGATCGGCCCACACCGGACGCTGGTGCTGATCAATATCTTCGTGCCCCAGCCATGGCGCAGCAGCGACAACCAGGTGCTCGCCGCGGCGGCGCGCGCCCACGGCAATGTCGTGCTCGCCAACTGGTTTGCGGCCATCGAGCACCACACCAGCCTGCTGTGGGGCGATGGGGTGCATCCCCGTCCCGCCGGCGCGCCACTCTATGCCCGGGTAGTCGCGTCGGCCGTGCAGGCCACCGGAGGCGGCAGGATGGCCGCCACCGCCGCGCCCGGGCCGCGTCCGACGCCAGGCTCCATCGGCGCACCGCGGTAGGCCGGGCTGGACTGCTAGGTTGTGGCCGTGACCGCCGAGCAAGGTGCAGGGTCGCCAGGTGCGGCGACGCCAGCCGACCGGGTCCCCTACGAGCAGGCCAGGGACGAGCTCACGGACGTGGTCAAGCGGCTCGAGGCCGGGGGGCTGACCCTCGAGCAGTCACTCGACCTGTGGGAACGAGGCGAGCGGCTCGCCGCGATATGCGAGGAGTGGCTGGAGGGCGCCCGCGCGCGGCTCGCCGCGGCCGTGGCCGAGCGCCAGGCGGATCCCGGCGGCGGCGCCGCGCCCTTCTAGCCTGGAAGGTCGCCGGTACTCAGCCGGCTTGCGGGTTCCCGATCCCGGACAGGACCTGCAGTACCCCGTCGGCCAGCTGCTCCGCGTGGCGGGCATCCTCGCCGAGCGAGACCTCCGCGACCGCCAGCATCAGCGCGCCGGTCATCACCACGGCGAGCGCCTCGTCCAGTGGCTCCGCACTGCGCGCGAAGAAGTCGGCGTTCTTGTCCGCCCACTCGCGCTGCCGCTGCCGCATCAGCAGGTCGAACCCGGGCGGGCCGTCGCCGCTCACGAACAGCCTGGCCAGTTCGCGTTCCTCCATGCATCCGTCCAGGTAGGCGCGGGCGCCGGCGAGGAACAGCTGCTTGGGCTCGGTCACACCGACGTCCCGCGCCCTCCGCACGGCGCTGCGGGCCCGCCGCACCTGACTCTGGTGGAAGTCCTCGAACAGCGTGAAATACAGGTCGGCCTTGCCGGTGAAGTGGTGGTAAAGGCTGCCGACGCTCGCGCCCGCGCGGGCCACCACATCCGTCACCCCGGCCTGGGCGTAGCCGGCCGACGTGAAGACCTCACGGGCGGCGGCCATGAGCGCGGCGCGGGTCGCCGCGCCGCGATCAGAAGTCCGCACGATAGGCTGCGGAAAGTCTGTTGTCATACGCCTGCGCAGCGCTCCTCACGCTCGGCCCCGCTCTCAGGGAACCAGGTTACGCCTGCCTGTGAGGTACGTGAGATCGCAGTACTGCCACCCGGGGAAGGCCCTGCCGCCATGACCGAGAATCTGGCCAACGACACGGAGTCCGGGCTGCCCGGCGAGCTGGTCACGCCTGAACCCGGCCGGCGGGCGCCCGATCGGAACCTGGCCCTCGAGCTGGCCAGGGTCACCGAGGCCGGCGCCATGGCCGCCGCCCGCTGGGTGGGCCGCGGTGACAAGAACGGCGCCGATGCCGCCGCCGTCAACGCCATGCGCTTGCTGATCAATTCCGTGTCGATGAATGGGGTCGTGGTCATCGGCGAGGGCGAGAAAGACCAGGCCCCGATGCTCTACAACGGCGAGCAGGTCGGTGACGGTACCGGCCCGCTGTGCGATGTGGCGGTGGACCCCATCGACGGCACTCGCCTCACGGCGAACGGCATGCCCAACGGAATCTCGGTCCTGGCGGTCAGCGCACGGGGGTCGATGTACGATCCATCGGCTGTTTTTTACATGTCGAAGCTGGTCACCGGGCAGGCCGCGGCGGACGTGGTGGACATCGAGGCCCCGGCCGCCGATAACGTCGCCGCGGTTGCCCGGGCCAAGGGCTGCTCACCGAACGACGTCACGGTCATCATCTTGGACCGGCCACGGCACGCCAAGCTCATCGAGGAAGTCCGGGCCGCTGGCGCCCGGATCAAGCTCATCACCGACGGTGATGTGGCCGGGGCCATCATGGCCGCCCGGGAAGGCACTGGAGTGGATTTGCTGCTCGGCGTGGGCGGCACCCCAGAAGGCATCATCACCGCGTGCGCGATCAAATGCCTGGGCGGAATCATCCAGGCCCGGCTGGCCCCGCGTGACGACGCCGAGCGGGATCGAGCCCTGGCCGCGGGCCACGACCTCAAGCACGTACTCACCACCGACGACCTGGTCACCTCGGAGGACGCGTTCTTCGCGGCCACCGGGATCACCGACGGCGAGTTGCTGGCCGGGGTGCGCTACCGCGCGGGCGGCGCGACCACTCACTCACTGGTCATGCGCGCTCGATCCGGGACCATCCGGACCATCCAGAGCGAGCACCAGCTCTGGAAACTGCGGGCCTACAGCTCGGTCAACTTCGACGGCACCAGCTGACCCCACAGTCTCCTCTCTAACGTCAGACTCCTCTCTAACTTCAGCCCCAGACGCCCAGCTCCAACGTCCGTCCCAGACACCCCAGCTCCAACGTCAGTCCCAGGCGCTCCAGCCCGGCCCAATCCCTGCCGTTCGATGTGACATCGATCGCGCTAGAGCACGCTCGATGTCACATCGATCGGTTACGGCGGAGGAACCAGCCGCCGCGGCGAAGGTGGGGCGTGCGGACATTTACCTTGCCCGCGACGACGAACGCGCGGAGCTCGATCACCGGCACGCCGGGGGCGGGCGGCGGCGCGGACGAGGCGATGGGCTGGCCCGTGAGGCTGCCGAAGACGACCGCGACTCCGGACGGCACGAGCAGGTGCACCTGGCCGCCGATGGCGGTCACGTACACGATCGTGCGGCCGCTTTGCAGCAGTGCCTCCCTCAGGTCGAGCACGACCTGGCCGGCCACGGCGGTCACGGCCAGCCTGTCCGGAACGACCCACCGCCCGCCCCGCCGCTCCCGGCCGAAGAAGGCGCTCACCACCCGTGAGCTGTCCAGGCGCAGCGGCTGCCCCGCCGGGGCGGCCAGATCGCTGGTGAGCACGGCCAGGTCGCCCAGCGTGCGGGCGGTATAGGCCTGCTGGACGCGTTCGGAGTGCTCCTCCATGGTGAGCCGGCCGTCGCTCGCGGCCTCGGCCAGGGCCACCACCACACGCTCCCGGTCAGCATCGGAAGCACGCAGGTTGCGCGGGGCTGGGTGGGGACTCACCCCATGAAGATATCCGGCCTTGACGCCGGCCGCCTTGATCCCTAGCCTGACGCGGTACACCTCCGGCACGGCCGGCTGGGTCGATCGCGGGGCGAGACCAGGGAGCGGCGGATGAGCCGTGACGACGCAGGCCTCCGGGGTGACCGCGACCGCCGGGGCCGGGCGGCGACCGCCGCGGCGTTCTTCGTCCAGGGTCTCTGTTTCGCCGTCGTTGTGACCCGGGTGTCCGTGCTGCAGGACAAGTTCCATTTGTCCAACGGGCAGCTCACCATCGTCCTGCTGCTCGTCCCGATCATCGCCGGGGTGGGCAGCGTCGCCGCCGGGCCGCTGGCGGCCCGGCTCGGCAGCGCCACCGTCCTGCGCGTCGCGCAGCCGCTCGTCTGCCTCACCCTCCCGGCTATCGGCTTCGCCAGCACGCTCGGCGAACTGTACCCGGCGGTAGCGGCGTTCGGCCTGTCCGTCGGCGTTGTGGACGCGACCATGAACATGCAGGGCGCGGTCACCGAGAAGCGGTATGGGTACAGCATCATCACCGCCTTCTACGGCTTCTGGAGTGCGGCCGGGATCCTCGGCGGCCTCTGGAACGCGCTCGCGGGCAAGCTCGGGCTTTCGCTGGGCGTCGCCTTCAGCATCGCCGCGGCCTGCGGGCTGGCCGCGTCCCTGATCAGCGGGCGGGCCCTGTTCGGCAAGTCCGAAGATGTGGCGCCGGTCTCCGAGGCCGCCGCCAAGCAGGCGGGCATTACCATCCCATGGCGGCCGATCATCCTCATCGGCATCGCCATGGGCTGCATGTACGTCGGTGACGCCGCGGTCTCGAATTTCAGCTCGGTGTATATGGACAAGGTCCAGCACGGCAGCAAGGCGCTGCTCCCCCTCGCCTACGCCGCGTACCAGACGATGATGGTGGCGGGCCGGGCCATTGGGGACCACACGGTGCGCCGGTTCGGCGCCGCCACCGTGGTGCGGGCCGGCGCCGTGGTCGCCGCGGTCGGGCTGCTCTGCGTGGTGCTGGCGCCGTCCCCGTACCTGGCGATCGGTGCGTTCGCACTGACCGGGCTCGGCTACTGCGTGGTGCCGCCGCAGTGCTTCTCGGCCACGTCCAAGCTCGATCCGACCTGGTCGGGCATCGCCATCTCCCGGGTCAACGTGTTCAACTACGTGGGCTTCGTGCTCGGCGCCGCGCTGGCCGGTGGGATCGCCGGCGGGGTGGGCGGCTCCGCGGGCTGGCGGGCCGCGTATGCCGCGCCGCTGGTGCTCACCGTGGTCATCGTGGCTCTGGCCCGGGGGTTCGATCCGAAGCCAACGCTGGCCGTGGCCGAAGGTGCCGGGCCTTCGGCAGACGCCGAGGCAGGCACCGCGCCGGCCTGACCGGCGGCCGCCGAATACGCAGCGGCCCCTGCGGACGCGGGGTGCGGTGCGAGCCAGCCGGAACACGTCAACTCACCGGAGCCAGCCTCGCGGTTACCTTCCCGCCTTCCAACATCCAAGTGACGCCGGACCGTCTTGCCGACAGCGGTACCGCTCCGGGGACCAGCGGCCTGAAGAAATTGCCGCCCGGATGAAACCGCCACCGGCCGCGTCTCGTCTGAGAGGCATGAGGAATGAACTGCGGGCTACCGCTGGAGTGGTCGCGGTCGCGCTCGCGGCCGCCGGATGCGGCTCGGCGCCGCAGCCACAGCCGCCGCCGGTCATCAGCCGCGCCGCGCCGGCCAGGGAAACCGCTGCCGACCCGCGTCCTTTCGGTGCGGCCGACACCGCCTTCGGGCTGGGGGCGCTGGGCGCCTGGTGCCGGGCGGCTCCGCGGGCCAACCTGGTGCTCTCTCCGGCCAGCCTGGCCACCGGGCTCGGTATGGCCTACCTCGGGGCGCGGGGCAGCACCGCGCACGCCGTGGGCACCGTGCTACGCCTGCCCAGCGTCGGCGGGCAGGCGCTCGAGGCTGGATTGCAGGCCCGGTCGGCCGCGCTGCGCAACCTGGACCGCCCGGGCGTCACGCTGGCTGAGAGCGATCAGGTGTGGGCCGACCCCGCGCTGCGGACGCGGCCCAATTACCTGAACGCGCTGGCGACGAGCTACGGGGCCGGGGTGGGGCAGGTGCCGTTGCTCCGCCGCCCCGATCAGGCCGCCCAGGAGATCAACCAGGCGGTCGCGACCGCCACCCGGGGCGAGATCCCGCAACTTTTGAGCCCAGGCTCGTTACGGAACATCGGCTGGGTGCTCACCGACGCGCTGTATCTGCATGCGGCCTGGGCCACACCGTTCCAGGCCAGCCAGACGAGTTCCGGGCCGTTCACCACGGCCGCCGGCCATCAGGTCAGCGCGAACTACTTGCGCGGAGTTGACTACCGCACGGCCCGGGCAAGCGACTGGACGGCGGTCTCGCTCCCCTACCGCGGCGGCAAGCTGGCGATGGTCGCGCTGCTGCCCAGCGCCAGCGCCGGGGGCTGCCCGATGCCAGACCCGGCTGCCCTGTCCGCGATCACCTCCAGGCTGGCGGCGCCCGGCCCGGCCGGGCCGGGCGGTGGCCCGGACCGGACGGCCATCGCGCTGCCCAAGGTGAACCTCAGCTCCCGGGCCAGCATGGGAAGCATCCTGACCGAGCTTGGGATGGGCGTGGCGTTCAGCCAGTCCGCGGACTTCACCGGTCTGTCACCGCAGGCGTGCTGCATCGGCCTGGTCGAGCACGCGGCCACCTTGCGGGTCGGCGAGCAAGGCACGGTGGCCAGCGCCGCGACCGGGGTCGGCATGGGAGCGACCGCGGCGCGGCTGGAACCCCCCACGATCACGTTTGATCGTCCCTACCTGCTGATGGTGACCGATACCGCGACCGGGGAGCCACTCTTCCTGGCCCGGGTGGCCGACCCGGCTGCTCCCTGATCGGTGCGGCTTGACGGTGCGGGCTGACCCGGCCCCTGACCCCGGCCACTTGACCCCGTCGCGGATGCGCGTGCGGGAGGCCCGCAGGCCTCCCGCACGCCGGCGGTCACAGATTGGCGACCGCGTTGAAGAGATTGTCCGCGTTGTTACCGAAATACGGGGAGAAGATGTATCCAGGGAAGTTCGAGTCGGTGAATGAGTTGACCCCATTCACGTCGCCGAACGTCGTCCCGTCGAAGAAGGCGAGCCAGGGGCCGCCGCTGGAACCCTCGGTGAAATTACAGGGGATTCCGCTGGTGCTGGCCACGTCCGTGCCGGCGAATTCGCTGCCGTCACATTCCTGCAGGACCAGGCCGCTGTCCTGGGCGCTCGGGTAGCCGAAGTCGAAGACATCGAGGTTCTGCCCGAAGTTCCACGCGAAACCCTGCCCGCCGACAACGTTGACGAGATGCTGGCCCGAGGCGTTCGTGCAGGCCACGCCGGCGCCAATGTCATCCCCCAGGTCCTGGTTATTAATGTAGTTGGTCAGGGTCCACAGCTGGCATGCGGGCCACTGGCCGAACGGCTCGGCCCCGTCGTTGTAGTCCGGGACGAACATCCAATTGGAGTGCCAGGTCTCCCCCGCGGGAAGCTTCCCTCCGGCGGTCCCGTAGACGCAATGTCCCGCGGTGAACACGGTGTCCTTGCCGTTGCTGTTGACGGCGCTCCCTGAGCACTGCCAGCTTCCGCCCAGATGGTCAGTGAAGAACACCTTGCCGCTGGTCGTCGCCGGCGGGCTCCCCTGCGAGCCGGTCCAGGTGCTGACGCTGCCGGCCAGTGCTGGCGTTATGCCACTGGCTGCCGACTGGACCGCCGCGGCCACGGCTTGCGTGGCCGAGGCGCCGGGGTGGACGCCCGCCCGGCCGGACGGGTGCGCTTGGGCCGTCGCCGCCGCGATCGCGGCGGGCGTGACCGGGGCGGTGTCCAGACTGCGGGCCGACCGCATCCTGCTCGCGGTCCAGTAACCGCCGAGCCGGGTGGCGTTCGCCCGGGCCGAGACGCCGCTGTTGCTGACCATATGCCCGGTCGCACCGGGGGCACTGGGAGCGGGGGCCGCCGCCTGGGCCGCGGCCGGCAGGGCAGCTCCGGCGACCATCGCCAGGCCCCCCATCACCGCGGTGGCTAACGTCAGGGTCTTCACGACGCTGCGGGA
Source organism: uncultured Actinomycetes bacterium (assembly GCA_963822825.1). GTDB lineage: Bacteria > Actinomycetota > Actinomycetes > Streptosporangiales > Streptosporangiaceae > JAWWPY01. Next base: position 128,639 of record CAWGIW010000015.1, read on the forward strand.
TTTACGATTCACAGGATTTTTCCCTTCGCTGAGTTGTGATGCTGTCTGGTCATCGGAGCTCGGCCAGAATTGATACGGGACTCCGGCGCGCATGCGCGAAATTAATTTGCCTCCATTCTTTTGGCATCAGTGCTGACCAGTCCCAGCCAGGATCACCTGCGGCTCTTGATTTGCTCTTGTTTTGGTCTTGATATCTGGGATCCGGGGATGCCCGATCCCGACGAGAGGTCCTGCGCTGGAGGTGGCGGCACCGTGTTTGCCAAGCCCGATCCACTGGTCCAGAACCGTGCCGTTGGCCGTTCCTTAGTTCACTGCATCAAGGACCGTGCCGCTGTTCTGGTTGGTCAGCCGATATGCGGCGCCGACGACCGGGAAACTGGCGCCTGCCGCCGGTCGCGATCCCCTTCGTGGAGTTGTCCCGAGTGGCCCGGCCGAGACTGGGAACGCCCCGGGGACCTTCACATCCACCCCCAGGGACAACGTCGGGCCGACACCGTATTACATCGAGGTCTTCGACGAGGCGGGCCCCATCCAGCTGGCCATGTGCGGGTCAGGCACCTTCTGCTCCGCCGCCTTCGAGCCAGGTTTGGGCGATGATCTGGTGGCCTTCATCGGGACTGGCCCCCTCAGTAAGTTCCCGCCGAACGGGATCGTCGCCTCCTCGAACGTCCTCGCCACCTGCAGTTGCTTCGCCCCCTGACGGCACGCCCCCGGCAGCGGCGGTCCGCAGTGCGCGGACGGCCGCTCCTGCTTGTCACAGCCCTGCTGCCAGTGGTCGAACAGGCGCGTCAGCGCCGCCCGCCACTCGTCCTCGGAGTCCTCAGCGGAGGCCATCTGGGCGGCGTAACAGAGCAGCAGGCCGTGCATGCCGTACCGGCCCTGGCGCGCCTGCTGTATCAGGTGCGCACGGGCCAGCAGGTCAAGGACACGACGGCTCTGCGCGAGCGTGGTCCCGGTAAGCGCGGCGGCGGCGCAGGGGGCAAAGCCGGGACCCGGATGCAGGCCCAGTAACCGAAACGCCCGCGCGGTGTCCGCGGATAGGTACCGGTAGGACCGGGAGAAGACACTGCGGAGGGCAGCGCGCGGGTCGCCACCGGGGTCAAGCAGGTCCAGCAGCCGCTGCCCGTCCGCCAGCTCACCGCCCAGCTGGGACAGGGTCATCGACGGGCGCGCGATGGCGAATTCGGCAGCATCCCGCAATGCCAATGGCGGGCACGCACACAGCCTGGCCAGCGCGTCGGCCGCGCCGGGCTCAGCATCCACGCGGTCGCCAATCAGCGTGCGCAGCAAGCCGACCGCCTCCCCTGGCGGAAGGAGATCGAGGTCGAGGCGCCGGGCGCCGTGCCTGGTGACCAGCCCGGCGAGGGAGTCGCGGCTGGTCACCACCACCACACAGTTTGGGCTGCCGGGCAGCAGCGGGCGAACCTGCTCGACCGTGGCTGCGTTGTCGAGCACGACAAGCACCCGCCGCCCATTCAGCAAAGTCCGGTAGGTGGCGGCGCGTTCGTCGATCCCAGCCGGGATGTCGTGCGTAGCCACGCCAAGCGCCCGCAAGCACCCGGCCAGCGCATCGGCCGCTGGCACAGGCTGCCCGGGGTCGTAGCCGCAGGTCAACATAGAGCTGCCCGCCCGGGAACCGGCCGCGGACGCGGTGCGCCCACCTCACCGCTAGCGCTGCTTCCCCTTCATGCCGGTCGCGCTTCGGTCCGTTGGTTCCCGCCGGCTTCGCGAAGGCGATGGGTCCACCGGCGGAAGTTCCCGCTGCGCGGACAGTACGATGCCACGCCCATTTGGCTATTAGTGAATCCAAGGCTGAATGTTGCCAAACCGTTTTGATATTATCGATCGGCTAACGCTGCACTGCCGTTCATAGGTCGAGCCGAAAGGCATAATGCCAGGTCACACTGCTTAAAAAGGCATCTAAACGACAGGTGAATAGCGAATGTCAACGACCTCGAAGGGCGTTGTTGGCCCGAAGGCCCCATCGAGCGATTGTCCGCCTTTCCGCCTGGCCGGCGGATAGACGCTGATGACCCGAGGCTGACGGGCGCGGTGGGGCAGTCGCCGCGACCCGCACAAGCCCGGGCCCGGGCCCGGGCAGCCTGACCGGCGCGGTTGGGCAGCGACCGCCGTCCTCTGTTAGTTTGCTGATAGCAAGTACTGGCGGAGGCGAGGGGAAGACTGCCACGTGGGCGAGTCCGTGGACGGCCAGCCGCAAGGACCCGGGGCGAATGGGCGAGGCGGGCCCACCGACACTGGCTTGAACGGGGGCGCCGCAGGGGCTCAGGGCAGGCCCGCAGGGGCTCAGGGCGCCGCGGTACCGGGTTGGCGCGACCGCCCCGGCGACCACTACAAGTGGCTGGCCCTGTCGAACACCACGCTCGGCATGCTGGCCGCGACGGTCAACGCGTCCATCGTGATCATCGCCCTGCCCGCCATCTTCCGCGGCATCAACCTCGATCCGCTGACCCCCGGCAACGTGAGCTACCTGCTCTGGATGCTGATGGGCTACCTGGTGGTTTCCGCCGTGCTGGTGGTGACGCTGGGGCGGCTGGGCGACATCTTCGGCCGCGTGCGCATGTACAACCTGGGTTTCACGGTCTTCGCGCTGGGCGCGCTGGCGCTGCCGTTCGACCCGCTGCACGGACCCGGCGGGGCACTCTGGCTGATCGGCTTCCGGATCGTGCAGGCGACCGGCGGCGCCATGCTGATGGCCAACTCCCCCGCGATCCTGACCGACGCGTTTCCGTCCGACCAGCGCGGCACGGCTATGGGCATCAACCAGGTCGCGGGCATCTCCGGTATGTTCATCGGCCTGATCTTGGGCGGCGTTCTCGCCGCCATCGACTGGCGGCTGGTGTTCATCGTTTCGGTGCCGATCGGGGTCGGCGGAGCCATCTGGTCCCACTTCAGCCTGCGCGAGATCGGCATCCGGACCCAGTCACGCATCGACTGGCTGGGTAATGTCACGTTCGCACTCGGCCTCATCGGCCTGCTGACCGGCATTACTTACGGCATCCAGCCTTACGGCGGGCATGTGATGGGCTGGACCAGCCCGGTGGTCCTGACCGGGATGATCGGCGGCGTCGCGCTGCTCACCGCGTTTTGCTTCATCGAGCTGAGGGTGCCCAGCCCCATGTTCGACCTGAAGCTGCTCCGGATCCGCGCGTTCGCGGCTGGGAACGCGGCCACGCTCCTCGCCTCGATTGCCCGCGGCGGCCTGCAGTTCATGCTGATCATCTGGCTGCAGGGCATCTGGCTGGTGCTGCACGGCTACAACTACACGGACACCCCCCTGTGGTCAGGGATCTACCTGCTGCCGCTTACGTTCGGCTTCGTTGTCGCCGGGCCGGTCTCCGGCTGGCTGTCCGATAGGCACGGGGCACGCGTCTTCGCCTCGGGCGGCTTGCTGGTGTCGGCGGCAGCGTTCGGGGGGCTGATGCTGCTGCCCACGGACTTCAGGTACGTGGCCTTCGGCGTGCTCATCTTCGTGTCCGGGGCGGGCATGGGCCTGTTCTCCGCGCCAAACGCGGCAGCGATCATGAACAGCGTTCCGGCCCGGCAGCGGGGCGCCGCCTCCGGGATGCTGGCCACCTTCCAGAACTCTGGCTTCGTGCTGTCCATCGGGATCTTCTTCTCCTTGATGATCGCGGGCCTGGCCAGCACCCTGCCGACCACGCTGACCAAGGGCCTGACCTCGCAAGGCGTGCCGTACGCGCTAGCTCACCAGATCGGTCAGACACCGCCGGTCGCCAGCCTGTTCGCCGCCTTCCTCGGCTATAACCCGGTTCACGAACTGCTCGCCCCCACCGGCGAGCTCGGCAAGCTGCCACCGCACAGCGTGGCCACACTGACCGGCAAGCAATTCTTCCCGCAACTGATCTCCGGGCCTTTCCACCACGGCCTGGTCATCGTGTTCAGCATGGCCATCGCGGTGCTGGTGATTGCTGCTGGCGCCTCGCTGCTCCGCGGCCGCCGGTACGTCCACGACGAGAACGCGCTCACCGGGGCGGCCGGTGAGCCGGCCGAGGTGACGGCCGAGACTGCCATGGGGGCCAGTTCCGACCTGGCCATCGAGGTCGCGGCCGAAGTGGCCGCCGAAGCGCCGCAGCAGGAGGCGCGCCCGCGAGGCTGAGCAGCCGGGCTAGCGGGAGACCAGGAAGCCCGGGCCAGCGCGGCTAACCGGCGATGAGCAGTGTCAGGGACTCCCAGTCATCACCGACCATGACGGCACGGTTACCACCATTCCGCCGTTGCCGCAGCCCGGATGTCCGTAAAGACGCAGATCATACCCACGGTTTGCCGTTGACCTGGGTGAGAACGATTGCGGCCCGGCCGGGACCCTCGACCGACCATCCACCTGGCGAACTCAACGTGAATACGGCGCCCCGCCCGGCCGTCGCCGACGGTGCCGGCGACCGTGCCCAGCGCCTCGACTTTCACGTACGGGACCGGCCGATCTGCCCCGGCAAGGCCTTCGCGGCCGGCCTGCGGTCCATCGTCCAGGCCGCCGTGGTGATCGTCCCGGGTGTCACGCTGACCGGCAACCCGCTGAAGCTGCGGGCCACCGACGGCGTCGTCGTGCTGGGCTCGGCCCCCGCCGGGCCATGAATTATCGGTGAACTTTTTTGCCCTCCCAGGGGCGAAAAAGTTCACCGATGACGGTTATCCACAGATGCGCCCCCGGCGGGGGCGGGGGCGCAGGGGGGCGGGGGGGACGGGCATGGGTTGACGGGGGGCGAGGTTTCTTTTACTGTTTATCTATTATCATAGTAAAGCGGCAGAGGAGGGTGAGTGTTCCGATTCCGGCTGGACGGCGTTTCGGGCGTTCCGCCGTATCTGCAGCTCGTCCAGCAGGTACGGCAGTCGCTCCTGCTGGGTTACCTGCGCGAGGGCGACCGCCTGCCCACGGTCAAGGATGTCGCCGGCGATCTGGCGATCAACCCGAACACGGTCGTCAAGGCGTACCGGCAGCTCGAGCACGAGGGACTGGCGGGCGGCCGGCCCGGGCAGGGCACGTTCATCACCGGCACCTTGTCGCCCGCCACCCCGGACACCCACAACACCCTGCGGGCGTCGCTGGAGAAATGGCTTCGCGACGCTCATGCGGCCGGGCTCGACGACGAGGCGGTGACGGCGCTCATCGCCGTGGCCCGCAATGACATGAGGAAGGAGAAGGTCTGATGATCCACGATGACGTCGTCGGCAACGCCCCGGCGCTGCGGACTGCGGGGCTGGGCAGGCGCTACGGCCACGTGTGGGGCCTGCGCGACTGCACGCTCACGGTGCCGGCCGGCGCGGTGGTCGGCCTGGTGGGGCCGAACGGCGCGGGCAAGACCACCCTGTTGCAGATGATCATCGGGCTGCTCCAGCCCACGGAAGGGCAGCTGGAGGTGTTCGGCGATACCTCGCGCGCGAACAGCGCGGAGGCGCTGGCGCGGGTCGGCTACGTCGCCCAGGACCATCCGCTCTACCGCGACTTCAGCGTCGCGGACATGTTCCACCTGGGCCGTGCGATGAACCCGAGCTGGGATCAGGGCGTGGCGACGGCGCGGACGGACGCCCTCGGCATCCCGCTCAAGCGCAAGGTCAAGACCCTGTCCGGCGGCCAGCAGGCCCAGGTCTCGCTGGCCATGGCGCTGGCCAAACGCGCGCCGTTGCTGGCGCTCGACGAGCCGGTCTCTAGCCTTGACCCGATCGCCCGACTGGATTTCATGCGGGAGGTAATGGCCGCGGCCGCCGACACCGGCGTCACCGTCGTCATCGCCTCGCACGTGGTCTCGGAGCTGCAACGGCTGTGCGACTGGCTGATCGTGCTCACCGGGGGAAGGGTGCAGCTGGCCGGCCCGGCCGACGACCTGCTCGCCGCGCACCGAATGCTCACGGTCCCCCGCGCGACCCGGGAGGCGGACCTTCCCGGGCTGGCCATCCACCGCGCCGACAGCGACCGGCACTCCACCATGCTGGTCCGCACCGACCCGGACCGGTTGGCAGCCCAGTTGGCGGCCGGGCAACACCCCGGGTGGGGGGTCGAGCCGGTGGGTTTCGAGCAGCTCGTGCTGGCCTATCTGCAGCGCCCAGCCGGGGCGAGCACCGACGATCCCGCTCAGGCCGCGGCGCGGCCCGGACCGGCCATCAAGGAGGCAACTCGATGATCTGGGTCAGCTGGCGGCAGAGCCGCAGCCAGGCCGTCGCCTGCCTGGGCCTGCTCGCCGCCCTCGCGATCTACGCGATCCTGCTCGGCACCTCGATGCGCACGGCGTTCAGTCACGACGGCCTAGCCGCCTGCCTGGCCCGCAGCCAGGGGACGAGCTGCCCGGCCGCCCTCAGCGCCTTCTCGAACGAGTTCGGCTCCGAGGTCAACATCGCGTTCTGGTCCGTGGCCCTGATCGTCCCCGGGCTGATCGGAGTCCTCGTCGGAGCGCCGCTTATCGCCCGGGAACTCGAATTTGGCACCTGGCGGCTGGCCTGGAGCCAGACGGTCCCGCGGACCCGGTGGCTGGTCACCAAGCTGGCCCTGGTCACCGGCGGCCTCGTAGTCCTGGGCGCCGCGATGACCGCGGTGATCACCTGGTACCGCGCGCCGATGGACCGGCTCACCGGCCATTTCCTGCACAACATCTACGACTTCGAAGGCCTGGTACTGACCGCCTACATCCTGTGCGCGTTCGGGTTCGCCGTGCTGGCCGGGCTGCTGCTGCGCCGCAGCATCCCGGCCATGATCGCCGCGTTCATCCCATGGCTGGCCATCAGGCTCGTGGTCGAGTTCCTGCTCCGCCCCAACTTCCGGGCCCCCCTGACGTTCCGGCAGACCTGCACCACGCCACAGACGTGCCACGGCACCGGCAGCATGTTCGTGCCACCGCCGGTAACCGGCCACATCGGGGACTGGATACTAGGCCAGCCCACCAACTCGGCCGGATTCCTGTACCAGCCGGCCGACCGGTTCTGGACCTTCCAGTTCATCGAGGCCGGCATCTTCGTGGCGCTCACCGCAGCCGCGCTCGGCGCCGCGATCTGGCTGCTACACCGCCGCCCCGCGGCCTAACGGCGTGGGCTACCGCCCCCACCTGACCGCTTACCGGTCAGCCGGCCTCCCGGGGCCCGCTGACCGGTAAGCGCACGTCCGAAGCCCCGGTGTCGTCGAATACGTCATCTGGTCCAGGCCCGAACGCCTCGAAAGCCTCATCAGGCTGAGCATCCACGGCTTCGTCAGCCTCATCAGCCCCGTCGGCCCCGGTGTTGACGACCAGGCCCGCCCCGCCCAGGGCGACACGCAGCATGGTCTCGGCCGCGTCCACGGCCGCCCGAGCCGTGATGGCATTGGTGTGGGCGCGGTCCAGATTGCCGAGCGCGATGCAGTCGAAGGCGACTTGCGCGTCATGCACGGCCAGCTCCAGCTGACGCGAAGCCTCGTCCAGGCTGATGGCACGCTCGTCGCTGTATGGGGTGCTCACTGATGTCTCCCTCCGGGCGCCGACCTGCGCACCATGCCAGGCCCTGGCGGCCACACACCTACCCGTCGCGGCCGCCGGCATGCAGGCCAGGCACCCGAAACGGCCAGCCGGCGGCCGTTCTACGATGGGAGTATCCCCCGATCTACGCCATGAGGACGTGTCCATGCCCGAGTTCACCTACACCGACCCGCTGCCGACCGGCCCGGACGCCACGGAGTACCGGCTGCTGACCGAGGACGGGATCAGCCGGCGGGTTTCGTTGGGGAAAGAATTTCTCGAGGTGGAGCCGGGGGTGCTGACGCTGCTCGCCAGTGCGGCGATGCGGGACATCGCCCACCTGCTGCGGCCCGCCCACCTACGCCAGTTGCGGGCCATCCTGGATGACCCCGAGGCCAGCGGCAACGACCGGTTCGTCGCCGGCGACCTGCTCAAGAACGCGTGCATCGCGGCCGGAGGGGTCCTGCCGATGTGCCAGGACACCGGGACCGCGATCGTGATGGGCAAGCGCGGCGGGCAGGTGCTCACCGACGGACGGGATGAGGAGTACCTGGCGCGCGGGGTCTACGACGCGTATACGCAACTGAACCTGCGCTACTCACAGCTCGCTCCGCTGACCATGTGGGAGGAGCGCAACACCGGCACGAACCTGCCGGCCCAGATCGAGATCTACGCCACCGGGGGCGGGGAGTACAAGTTCCTGTTCATGGCCAAGGGGGGCGGATCGGCCAACAAATCGTTCCTGTACCAGCAGACCAAGGCGGTGCTGAATCCGGACGCGATGCTCGCCTTCCTGGAGGGGAAGATCCGCTCGCTGGGCACGGCCGCGTGCCCGCCTTACCACCTGGCCATCGTGATCGGCGGCACCAGCGCGGAGTACGCGCTGAAGACGGCCAAGTACGCGTCCGCGCGGTACCTGGACACGCTGCCCGTCGCGGGCTCGGCCGCCGGGCATGGGTTCCGCGACCTGGAGCTCGAGCAGCAGGTGCTGGGCGTCACCCGGCGGATTGGCATCGGCGCGCAGTTCGGTGGCAAGTATTTCTGCCATGATGTGCGGGTCATCCGGCTGCCCCGGCACGGGGCGTCGTGCCCGGTGGCGATCGCGGTATCCTGCTCCGCCGACCGTCAGGCGCTGGCCAAGATCACGCCGGACGGCGTGTTCCTGGAGCGGCTGGAAACCGATCCCGCGGCCTACCTGCCCGAGACCACGGACTCCGATCTCCATGCTGACGACGTGGTCCGGATCGACCTCACCCGACCGATGAGCGAAATCCGCGCGGAACTGTCCAAACACCCGGTGGCCACCCGGCTGTCGCTGACTGGGCCGCTGGTGGTCGCGCGGGACATCGCGCACGCGAAGATCGCCGAGCGGCTGGCGGCGGGCGAGCCCATGCCGCGGTACCTGGCAGATCACGCGGTGTACTACGCCGGGCCGGCCAAGACCCCGGAAGGCTACGCGTCCGGCTCGTTCGGGCCTACCACGGCCGGGCGGATGGATTCGTACGTGGACCAGTTCCAGCGCGCGGGCGGCTCGCTGGTGATGCTGGCCAAAGGCAACCGGTCGGCCGCGGTGACCGCGGCGTGCGCCGCGCACGGCGGGTTCTACCTGGGCTCCATCGGGGGCGCCGCGGCCAAACTGGCCCAGGATTGCATCACCAAGGTCGAGGTGCTCGAGTACCCCGAACTCGGCATGGAAGCGGTCTGGAAGATCGAGGTCCGCGACTTTCCCGCGTTCATCATCGTGGACGACAAAGGCCACGACTTCTTCACCCCATCGCCGGAACCTCCCCTCCTCACCATCGCCGCCCGCTGACCGGCCCCTCCCGGCTGACTTTTCATGATCGCGGTTGATTTGCGGTCGTCCGTAAACAATCAACCGCGATCATGGAATGGGCAGAAGCTGCGGGGATGCGAAATAGCCGCGACACTCACTCGATTCACACCTGCTTCACAGGAATCTTGATGGCTATGCCGTGTATCGTCCCGGCCATGCACGTTGCGGCCGGCACGGGGCGGGTGGTCGCCGGGCGCTATTACCTTCAGGACCCGATCGGCCGCGGTGCCATGGGCACCGTCTGGCGGGCCAGGGATACGCTCCTGGCGCGGGACGTCGCGGTCAAGGAGGTGCTGCTGCGGGGAGCGAGCACTCCCGAGGACAGGCGGGTCCGCTACGAGCGCACGCTGCGCGAGGCCAGGACCGCCGCCCGGCTGAACCACCCGTCGGTAGTGACCGTCTTCGACGTGGTCGAGGCGGACGGCAGCCCCTGGATCGTGATGGAGCTGGTGCCGGCGCGTTCACTGGAACGGATCCTGGCCGAGGACGGCCCGCTGCCGCCGCACCAAGCGGCGGATGTCGGGGTCCGGCTGCTCGGCGCGCTCGCCACGGCTCATGCGGCGGGCATCCTGCACCGGGATGTGAAACCGAGCAATGTGCTGCTCGGCACCGATGGCCGGGCCGTGCTCACCGATTTCGGCATCGCGACCCGCGAGGGAGATAGCACGCTGACCCAGGTCGGCATGGTCATGGGTACACCCGGATTCACCGCCCCGGAGCGCATCCGGGGTGAACCGGCGACACCCGCGTCCGACCTGTGGTCCCTCGGCGCCACGCTGTACGCGGCGGTGGACGGCCATGGGCCGTTCGACCATCGCGGAAGTTCCCTGGCGGTCCTGTCCGTGATCGCGAACGAGGACGCGCCCCGGCCGCGATCCGCGGGAGCCCTGGGGCCCGCCATTGACGCGCTGCTGCAGCGAGACCCAGGCGCCCGACCTGGCGCGTCCGCCGCCGGAAGGCTCCTCGCCGCGGCGGTGACCCCGCCCGCGGATTACCGATCCCCAGGTGACGGGCACCTTGGGGGTGCATTTAAGGCCAGCGCATCCCGCGGGAACGCGTTCCGGGACGCCCCGGTTGGCAGCACGTCTCTTCGCGAGGGCAGCCCGCACGGGTCAAGGCCGACCGTGCCGCAACCGCCCGCCGCGGATCTGCCTACGTGGATGAGCTTCCCTCCGAAGGAGAGCCCAGCTCAGGGGATCGGGCCGCCCGCAGAGGGCGCTGCGCCCAGGCCAGCGGACGGGCCGGCGCCCAGGCCAGCGGATGGGCCGGCGCCCAGGCCAGCGGACGAGCCGGCGCCCAGGTTTCTCCGGCAGGCCGGGCACTCGCCTGGGCGGCATGGCGCCCGAGCGGCGGGGTATCGGCGCTGGCTGCTGGCCGGGCTGGGCGCAGTGGCGATTGTCTGCGCCGGGGTTTTCGGCGGGCTAGCCATCGGTCATCCCGCGCGCTCCTCGCTACCGGCCGGCTACGACCGGTATACCGTCCCGAACCCCGAAACGGGCACGGCCGCAGGCTTCACCATGGCCGTGCCGAACGGGTGGCAGGTGAGGACCCAGGGGCTCAGCACTGACGTGGTCGATCCCGTGGGGCACAGGTCCATGCAGGTTGATCTGGCACCGTTCGAGGCTGGCACCGCGTTTGCGCAGGCCAGCTTCCTGGCCGAGCAGGCGGTCACGGATGGCAGTTTCCCGGGGTACCGCCAGGTTTCACTCCGCTCCTTCCTGTTCCACGGCCGCCTCGGCGCGGCATGGGAGTTCATCTGGCAGGAGCCCGGAGCCGGCCGGATCGGTGTCCTTGACATCCTCTTCAAGGAGCGCGCGCAGGCTGGATGGCAGGCGTACCGGATCCAGATGTCGGCTCCGGCGCCGGACCAGAGCACGAGCCGCGCCATCTTCGCGGAGGCGCTCCGGACGTTCGCCCCTCACTGACGTTCGCCCCTCACTGACGTTCGCCCCTCACTGAAGCTTTCAGACGGGTAGCCGCCATCTTCGGTCAACCGCCCTGGATCGCTGTGAGCAATGAGCGCCCCACATGGTCGCGACTAGCCCAGAGCGGAAGGGCAATAGGGCGCCGTGCCGCCATTTCCCTCGCGAAAATGTAACCAGTTAAGCACGGAACGCTACCGGAGCGCGGTCCGCACGTCGCCGGTCGCTGAGGCCGGGAACCCGGTACGGCCGTGCTCAGTAGTACGAGTGCGTTTGCCAGAACGCCCAGGCCTTGCACGGGTCACCGTACGTCCCCTGGATATAGCCAAGACCCCACCTGATCTGGGTGGCGGGGTCGCTCGCCCAGTCAGCGCCCGCGGATGCCATCTTGGATCCGGGCAGGGCCTGCGGAATTCCGAAGGCACCGCTGGCATTCTCGGCCTGATAATTCCATCCGCTCTCGCGGGTCCAGATGTTGTTCACGCAGCTGAAGTAGATGCTTGGGGACCAACCGAATGAGGACAGCATGTCGTAGGCGATCCGCTGGGCGGTGCCGGGATCGGGCGCTGGGAGGTTGACGGTCGCAGGGCCACTGACCGCCGTGCCATCGGCAGAGACCGCCGCCTCCGTCGGGCGCGCCGCGACCTTGGGCGCCCCGACCACGCTCATGGTGTGCGAGGCCGCGTCCATGACGATTATCTGCTGACGTTGCTGCTCGAGGGCGGCCATCGCCTGGCTGCCGGAGACCGCTGCGGCGGCGATAGCCGCACCAGAGCCCGGCACGTGGCCGGGACCCAAGAACACCATGTAACCGGTGACGGCGATTCCGGTAACCGCAGTGAGCGCCGTGGCGATCGTCGGCAGCAAAACACCATTACGGCGGGACGCCCGTCTGCTTCCGGCGCTTCGCCTCCGGTGTTGTGACAAGGCAGTCCTTCCGTCGGCCAAACACTGAGCAGGACACTCAGTCGCAGGCCCCTGCGACTGGCGGCGCACCTCATTGAGCCCTTACGCCAATACGGGCCGCAGAAACTGGCACGGCCAGAACCCGCTGACATGAGGGCTTGGCACCATCGGCGCTACCTTGCCAGAACTGAGCGAGCGATACGCGACGCTTCAGCGAAAAAGTTGTGACGGCATAGCCGCCAACGCTGTGGGTTAGATCACAAATTGACAACACGTACTGGCACAATTACCAGGTGTAATAGCGGCGATAGCTGTGACCACTACCCGAGGTCGGAAACTGCTAACGACACGCAGGACAAGCGCTGGAAAGGCAGCCTCCACTCACTCTGTACTGCCCACGGGGCGCCCAGCACAGCGGCGGTCTTCCCCGGCCTGGAGGGGAAGACCGCCGCGACTGCTGCGGAGGCTGCCGGTCAGTACCAGCCGACCGCTTGCGAGTGATCCCAGGCGGCACACGGCGAGCCGTAGGTCTGCTGGATGTAGCCCAAGCCCCAGCGGATCTGCGTCGCCGCGTTTGTCGCCCAGTCGGCTCCGGCGCTGGCCATCTTCGAGCCGGGGAGCGCCTGCGCGATGCCGTACGCGCCCGAACTCGGGTTGCTCGCGTTAACGTTCCACCCGCTCTCCCTGGCCCACAGCGAGACCAGGCAGCTGAACTGGCTGGACGACCAGCCAAACGAGCCAAGCATCCCCAGGGCCATCTGCTGCGGCGAGCCAGATGGCTGCGCCGAGCCTGACGAGGATCCCGCCGTTTGCGCGGGCGCCGTTTGCGCGGGAGCGGCTTGGATGGCGGCCGCGTTCGCCGCGGCCTGCCTGGCCGCCGCCCGATGCGCTGCCGCCCGCTCGGCCGCGGCGTGCTCAGCCGCGATACGTGCCTCGGCCGCGATCCGCTGGTCCTGCTCGAGGGCGACGTGGGCCCGGTAGATGCGCAGCGGGCGGTCAGGGACCGCGTAGCTGGTCAGCTCGGCCGATCGAAGGGCGGCCGGTTGGCGTAGTCCCGCGGGAACCGTCTGGGCGGCTGGGCTCACCGCTCCCGCTGCGGCTCCCGCCGTTACAGCGGCCGCGGTGGTCACGGTCGCCGCGGCGATCACGAACGTAATTCTCGAAGGCTTTTTGACATGCTTTCGCAGGCTAGTCAAGATGCGCTTCCGGTCGGGCGCGCAAAGCGCGCTCGCTTCCACCCGAGGCACTACCGCCACCTGGAGGAGGTGGCCGACAGCGGCGCGAGGATGTGACGCGGGTCAGGGCGACGAGTTGCGGAAACGCAACCATCACACACGCTGGGTGCTGTTGGCCACCCACACTGCCCAATGCCGACCCCCTGCATGGCCCAAGAGCAGTAGAAACTCGCTGTGACCTGGGTCACACAAGGAGTGAGAACGGCTGGGTCTCGCGTTCGATTTAGCGCTGTGACGACGTACTATGGCACTCAGCGTGAATTGCACGACGAGTTATGTGAAGCATCTCACATTCTGACAGTATACATACGGCTAATTACTTTAAGCTGCTGATTCGAAGGCGTAGTCGTCAGCCCATACGTGACCGTTTGATTACTTTAAGAAGCAATTAAGTGACGCAAGGCACATGAAAGGCCGCTGCCAAGGCGGCAGGGGGGCCAGCGGAACGTCAACCTCGCTGTGGCCGCCCCCGATCGCCGGTGGACGACCCTGACGCCTCGCGACTGACTGATGGGCGTGGGCCGCGGGCCTACGAATGCTTGGCGTCGATCAGCTTGGCAACAGCGAGAGCCTTGTTGATGGGGATCGCGAACCCGATGCTGTGCAGGCTGTTCCCTGCCTCAGCCACGTTGACCCCGACTACCTGCCCGGACAGGTTCACCATCGGACCGCCGATCTCTTGACCGGCCAGTGCCTGCGAGGTCGTTTGGAGCAGCCCGGGCAGCCTCCTCCCGCCGACGGTGGCGGTGCCGTTCAGGCTGGTGACGTTGCCTATATAAATGGTGAAACTCTTGGTAGCACCCCTGCTGCCGACTGAGGTGACCATAGAGCCGACGGTGAAGTCCTGGGAACTCCCGATAGCGACGGTGCCGAAGCCTGAGCCGCCCTCTATCTGGAGCAGTGCGAGATCCTCGGCGGCATCCGAGCCGATGACCTTCGCGGTGAAAGCCCGGCCCGAGAGCACGACCCGCACCGTCACCGGGCCGGCGCCCTGGAGAATCTTATTGCTGGTCAGCACGATGCCGGAGCGCGTGAGCACCAAGCCGAGCCCGACCGAGGCCCCGTGTGAAGACACGATGTGCACCAGCCCGGGAGCGATCGAATTGAGGATGTTCTGCTGGTTATCCGCGCCAGTTCCGTTGTCGTCCTCGACGAACTTGGCGTTCGCCCGGGGTGGAGATGGGATCACCGAAGATGCCGAGGCGGACCCGGAGGAGCCGAGGATCTTGACGGCCTCGCCGACGCCGATGCCGATCCCGATACCAAGCACGCCCCCGGCGATGTACGTCACGAGCCTGCGGCGGCGGTAGCCCTCCCGCCTCCTGGCCGGGGCCTGACTGGGCTCCGGCTCGGCCTGACCGGTCTTCCCGGTTCTCGGGTGGGCCTGGCCAGTCCTGGGCCGGTCCTGGCCGGTTTCCTCCAGCCGGTCCTGGCCGGATTCCGCAGCGTCGGGGCCGTCCGCACTTGGTGTTGCCGTCGCGCTCGGCCCGGTCTCCTGCGTTGCTGACCGCCCGCTGTTACCGCTCGCGTTGTCCTGCATCGCTGTGCTCCTTGCCGCAAAGAACCTGGCCCGTAAACAGCGTTGCCTAGAGTCATCCAGCGACAGCTAGCCGAAATCCGCCAATCCTTCTCCGGGCGGCCACGGATATGGTGCGGTGGCCCCAGGATTCCTGAGGCCACCGCACCGTGGAGCGTCCGTGACCCGGTTGGCGATTTGGGTTACTAGCCGCTTCGCCAGGCCGTTGCCGCTACTGCCCTGACGGGTTCTGCACCAGGTGGTGGCGGCGGCCGATCCGGTGCTGGACCGGTGTTGTCGGGGTTGGGGTGGGTGTCGCGGCCGGTGTGGTCGGCGCGGCGGTGGTGGGCGCTGTGGTGGGCGCCGGTGTGGCTGGTGTGGCGGTGGCGGTCTGCTGGGTGACGTTGAACGTGGCCGCGGTGGCCACGCCAGCGCCGTTGAGGGTGACCGTCACCGGGTTGGTCAGCCCGAAGTTCTGGCAGTTGAGGTTGGTGAAGGACATGTTCAGCCGGTTGGCCAGGAAGGTGAGCAGGTTGGTGCCCACCGCCGCGACCGGCGTCCCGCCAGTGGCCAGCAGCGCCTGGTTGGTGTTCAGGAACGGGGTCTGGATGTTGACCATGTTCTGGCAGTAATTCATCGGGCTGTCCGCCGTGTCGTTCGCCGCCGAGATCGGGTCCTGGCCCAGCTGCGCCCGGTACAGGTTGGTCTTGGCCGCGCTGAACGCACCGTTGACCAGCGTCATCTCATCGTTTTCCGGGACCAGCGCGATCGGCGCCGCCTGGTTCTTCGCCGCCGACAGCTCATCAAGCGCCTGCGACGTGCTCGCCGTCCCGGCCTGCGACAGGTCCGGCGCCGTGAACGGCGTGCAGCCCAGCGTCGGGTCCAGGAAGAAACTGATCAGCGCGTTGTCACTGCCATTGACCAGCGTCGTCAAGGCCGGCTGCGCGGCCACATTCGCCGCGTTGAACTGCGCCGTCTGCCCCGCCGCGTTCAGCAGGTACTTCGAGGTCACGTTGTCACTTTGATCCTGGTCGATCATCGTGAAACTCCGCGTCGTCGGGCACGCCTGCCCCGTCTTCGCCGACGTCCCCGTGGCCGGGACCACCAGCGTCCCCGCCGCCTCCGCCGCGTTCGCCGCCGCGAAGAACGCCTGGCCATTACAGAACGACACCTGCCCGAAGTCCGACCCCGCACCCAGCCCATTGACACAGTTACCCTGCGCCAGCGCCGTCGGCGTCGCACCCACCTGAGTCAGATCCGTGCCATTGAACCCGACATCGATCGTGACCACCGCACCAGCCGGCAGCACCGGCACCACCGGCGCCACCGACGGCGTCGTGCCCTGCGTGATCACCAAAGGCTCATACACCGACAACGCACCCGTCGCCGGATCCAGGATCGTCGCCTGCACGAACGCCCCCAGATTCGCCGCATTCGCCATCGTGCACCCCGACGCCGCCGGCGTCATCCCAGCCGGCCCAGCCAGCTGCCACGGCGTCGCCAGACCCGCCGCACTCAGCGGATCCGCCGGCACAATAATCGTGCAGTTCACATTCGCCACCGCGGCCGGCGTTGTCGCCGTCGCGGTCGGGCTCGCTGTCGGGCTCGGTGTTACCGTCGCCGTGGCCGTTGGCCTCGGGTGTGGCCTGAACCGAAAGCCATGCGCCGAGAGGCTGAAGATGCCTCCGTTGCTGACCACGTTGAGGCCCAGGACCAAGCCCAGGACCATCGCGATGGCAACAGGAACCGCTAGTCGCGCCGCACGACTCCTTGGTACGTAACGGCGCCATGCGGACTGATGCTCGATGCGCATTCAAATCCACCTTCCATGTCCGCTGTGACGCTCCCAACCGGTCACGGTAGCCCTCTTCGCCGAAGAAAGGGAGCGATTCAGAAGATAAGACGTTAGATCGGCCCTATACATACACGACAGTAAATATTGCCAATTCCTAACGTCGCAGGTAACGGCCCTATTTCGGTCAACATGCGGCCCCAGCCCAGCTTTCGAAGACGCTGGGCGGCGGCGGTCACGGCGCCCGCATCGTGCGCTCGCCGCGGCTGGGCTACCCCGCTGAACAGCCCGGACGCCGCCTAGCCGCGGCCAGGGCGAGCAGGATCCCGGCTACTCGCCATGCGGCTTACGCTGACGGTAAATATTGCCAATTCCTAACGTCGCAGCTAAACAAGTAATTTGTCCGGAGCGTAACCAGTTAGTCCGGAGCGTAACCGGGACGGGCACCCACAGGCCGCCGGAGCGGCGGCAGGTTCCGGCCAGCGTCGCGCCAAGGTTATGCGCCAGGTTATAGAGGGCCACCGTGACCGTTTCGCGGCCGGGCACGGCCAGCTTGCGCGGCGTTTGGCCACTGCGGGGAGGTCGTCGGCCTAGACGCGTTCCACGCCATGTGCACCTGCGGCTTCAGCCCGAAGGCCCGCCAGATCCGGGAGATCGCAGTCTGATTCAGCCCGGTCGCCCGCGCCATCGAACGCGTTGACCAGTGCGTCTCCCGGCCGGGGGGCGCGTCCTCGAGCGTCTTCAGGATCACCTCCGTTACCTGCTCATCGGTGATCTTCCGGGGCCGCCCGGACCGAGGCTCGTCGGCGAGCCCCGCCAGCCCGCCGGCTGCAAACCGGGCTCGCCACTTGCCCACCATCTGCGGCGTCACGCCCAGCCGCGCCGCCACATCCTGGTTCGCCGCGCCTTCCGCACAGGCCAGCAGGATCTTCGACCGCAACGCCAGAGCCGGCGCAGTGCTCGCCCGCACCCGGCGCTCCAGGTCGCCCCGCGCCGAGCGCTCCGGGGCCTCTCCCGCCCGGCGCTCCAGGTCGCCCCGCGCCCGGCGCTCGGGGTTCTTCCGGGCCGAGCGCTTCGGGTCACCACGCGCCCAGCGCTCCAGCGTCGCCCGCTCGTCATCGCTGACCACCAGCAGCGCCTTCGGCCGGCCCGCACCCGACATATGCCGAGCCTACCGGTTATTGGCAGAACTAATGACTCAGGATCTAATAGGAAACTTTCTTTACAATTCCGCAACCGCTCTGGAGCGGGCCCGGTCACGTGGTGTTGACTCCCGGCAACGGCCACCTGGAACCGGGTCAGCGGGCCGACGAGGGAGGTGGCCGCGTGGCGGCCCTCCAGTGAGCGAGGAGACCAGATGAGGCAACGGCCGACACTAAGTGTCGCGATCGCCGCGGCAGCGCTGCTAGCGCTGGCGGCCTGCGGATCTTCCACGAGTTCGACCGGCACGACCGGCTCGACCACGCTGGTCTTCTTCGGCGCCGACTATGGCACCGGGCCGGCCAACAGCACGACGAAGTACTGGGACGGCATCGCGACGGCCTTCCACAAGGCCAACCCGGGCATCACGGTCAACGTGCAGACCGTCAACTGGACTGACTTCCCGAACAAGGTGCAGACGCTCGTGCAGAACAAGCAGTTCCCCGACATCCTCGAAGGAGACACGGCGCCGCAGTTCGCCCAGAGCCACCTGCTCTATAAGGACAGCGATGTCCTGTCACCGAGCGTCCTGGGAAACCTCATACCGACCTTTTTGAAGGACGGCCAATACCAGGGCACGGACTACGGCATACCTTTCACCACCAGCACCCGCGCGCTCTACTACAACAAGAAGATCTTCGCCACCGCCAGGATCTCGTCGCCCCCACAGACCTGGGCGCAGTTGCAGTCGGACGCGGCCGCGATCAAGGCCAAGGGCTTCATCGGATACGGCATGCCGCTCGGCAGCGAGGAAGCGCAGGCCGAGGCCCTGCTGTGGTTCCTGGGCGACGGCGGCGGCTACGTGAACAGTGGCGGGAGCTACGCCATCAACAGCGCCCAGAACGTGCAAGCGCTGCAGTTCATGAGCCATCTCGTGAAGGCGGGTGACACGCAGCCGAGCCCGGGCACGACAGATCGCAAGGACGTATGGGCCGAGTTCGCCCAAGGAAAGATCGGCATGGTGCTGGGCTCGCCGGCCGTGATTCCGATCGTCCAGGCGGCTGGCGTTCTGACGTCCTCGGACTACGCCACAGCCAACGTCCCGGGCAAGACCAGCCCGCTGACGTCCACGCTGGGCGTGCATGACGACATTGTCGCCTTCAACACCGGGGGCCATGAAGCCGCGGTCAAGAAGTTCCTCGACTTCGTGTATCAGGACCGGTACCAGCTGCAGTTCGACCATGAGTACGATCTGCTGCCGGCCACCCAGAGCGCCGCCGCCAGCATGGCGACGAACTCGATGTTCGCGGCCTTCCTGAAGAACATCCCGAATTCGGTGAACTACCCGTCCAAGACCAACTGGACCACGGTGGAGAACCAGATCAAGACAACGCTGGGCCAGGCGATCACCGGTGATCCGCAGAAGGTCCTCAACTCGATCCAGCAGACCGCCACCAGCGGCGGCTGAGAAAGGATGCCAGACGTTGCGGCCGTGGAGGAGGCGGCAGGCGATCAGCGGGGGCGCGCCACCTCGCCTCCACGGCCGCAGCATGCCGGCCGCGCACGCCGGGCGAGGCGTCGCCTGGAACCGCTGGCCTGGCTTGGCAGGCCACGATACTGATTGCCGTCGTCGTGCTGTGGCCCATCGTGGCCCTGGTCCAGACGTCGATGCAGAACATCACGCCGATCGGCGTCACGATCGGATCGGCAGGCACGAAGAACTTCGCCGCGCTCTTCCACGACCCGAACCTGCCCGGGATCCTCGTCCGGACGGTTCTGTGGGTGGTCGCCGTGGTCGGCATCACCATGCTGCTATCACTGGGCCTGGCCCAGCTGTTCAACCAGCGCTTTCCCGGCAGGCGGGTCGCCCGGTGGGCGCTCATCGCACCGTGGGCGGCGTCGGTGATGATGACGGCCCTGATATTCCGCTGGATGCTGCAGCCGGACAACGGCGCGATCAATATGTTCCTGCATCAGCTCGGCATCGTGCACCAGTTCAACTCGAATGAATCGTCCTGGCTGGGCCGGCCGGACAGCGCGATGGCGTGGATGATCGGTGTGGCCGTGTTCGTGTCCTTGCCGTTCACCACCTACACGCTGCTCGCCGGGCTGCAGATAATTCCTGGCGAGCTCTTCGAGGCAGCCACGATCGACGGTGCGTCGAAATGGAACACCTACCGATCGATCACGGTGCCACTCCTCCGGCCTGCCTTCGTGGTCGCCGTGCTGATCAACTTGATCAACGTATTCAACTCATTTCCGATCATCTGGGAGATGACGCGCGGCGGCCCGGGCTATGAGACGAACACGACAACGGTCTTCATGTACAACCTGAAGGAAAGTTACATCGGCGAAGCGGCCGCGATGTCGATCGTCAACTTCAGCCTGATCATCGTGATCGTGCTCATCTACCTCCGGGTCAACAACTGGAGCCGGCAGGAGGCGGGCTGAGATGGCGGCTGGGATCCTGACGCGCGGCCGCGGCCGCGGCGCGCCGCCGCGGCGGCTGCCCGGCCATCAAGACGGCCATCATCGCGGCCACCGCGTACATCATCGCCATCGTCTTCCTGCTGCCGTATATCGAGATGCTCATCACGGCACTGCGGCCGCAGCGGGAGTTGCTGGAACGCAACTACCTGCCGCATCACTTCGCCTGGTCGAACCTGACCAACATGTGGGGCACCAGCTTCGGCATCACCACCAGCTTGCGGGTCAGCCTCGAGGTAGCTGGAGGGGCGACCGTCCTGGTGCTGCTCGTATCCATGCCCGCCGCCTACTACACGGCCCGGCACCGGTTTCGGGGCCGCGGCCCCTTCCTGCTCCTCGTGCTGGTCACCCAGATGCTGCAGCCGACGGCGCTCATCGTTGGCATCTACAAAGAGTTCCTCAGCTTTCATCTCATCAACACCGTGTGGGCACTGGTCATGGTGAACGCGGGCTTCAACCTGGCCTTCGCCGTCTGGATCCTCAACGCCTACTTCGGCTCGATTCCGGTGGAGCTCGAGGAGGCGGCGATGGTCGACGGCAGCAGCCGGCTGGGCACGCTGCTCCGGGTCACCCTGCCGCTGGCGATGCCCGGCGTGGTGACCGCGCTGATCTTCACATTCATCGCGGCCTGGAACGAGTTCATCGCGGCCCTCACCCTGACCACGAGCAACAACGTCACGCCGCTCACCGTTCGCCTGGACATGTTCATCGGCCAGTACACGGTCGACTGGCAGCACCTGTTCGGCGCGTCGGTGGTCGCCACCATCCCGGTGCTCATCCTGTTCGCGCTCATCGAACGCCGCGTCGTGGGAGGTCTCACCGCCGGGTCGATCAAGTAGGCCGATCGGTCAGCACATTCCGGAACGTGTTTCAATGCTGGGATGGAGGTCAGCAGGCGCGGTGACGGGCGCCCGGCCCGGGTGACGATCAGGCAGGTTGCCGAGCTGGCGGGGGTCTCGATCGCGACGGTCTCGCGAGTGGTCAATGGCCACTCGGATGTGTCGAGCGGGACACGGAAAGCCGTACAGCGAGTGATCCGGGAGCGCGGATACCAGGTGAGCCCCCGGTCGCGCCCTGCGCCGACCGGCTTGATCGGCGTCACGATGCCGCTGGTGCACCCCGGCTACTTCGCCGAGATCCTGTCCGGCGCCGCCGAGGCGCTGTACGAGCATGACCGGCGGGTGGTTCTCTGCCCGACGCGCCACTCCCACGCCCGCGAGATGTCGTTGCTCGACCGGCTGGCCGGGGGTGAGACAGATGGCGCGGTCCTCGTGCTCCCCGAGGAGTCCAACGAGGAACTCGAGGCGCTGGTCAGCCAGGGCTTCCCGTTCGTGGTCGTTGACCCGCGCACCGAGGTGGCCGAAGGCATCCCGGTCGTCTGCGCCGCGCATTCATCCGGGGCCACGCAGGCCACCCGCCACCTGCTGGAACTCGGGCACCGGCGGATCGGGGTGATTGCCGGGCCGGAGGGCTGGATGGCCACCGAGGAGCGCCTGCGCGGTTGTCACGCTGTCCTGGCGGCCGGCGGTATCCGGCCCGATTGCCGCCTCGTCCAGCACTCGGACTTCCGCGTCGCCGGCGGACGTGAGGCGGCGTTGCGCCTGCTCGACCTGCAGACGCCGCCTTCGGCGATTTTCGCCTTCAACGACAGCATGGCGATCGGCGCGATGCAGGCGGTATCCGCACGCGGTCTGCGGGTTCCCGCCGATATCTCGGTCGTCGGTTTTGACGACACGACCGAGGCAGCAATCGCCGTTCCCGCCCTGACAACGGTCCGCCAGCCCCTGGCCGAACTGGGCCGCACCGCGGTCAGCCTGCTGCTGCGCCAGGTCGAGAACCGTGGCTTCGAGCCGCTCCGCGTAGAACTGGAAACCAGGCTCGTGCTCAGAGACTCAACCGCCCGCCCCGGCTGAGGGCCAGGGCCGGGCCAGGCAGGGCTGGCGGGTGCCAGCAGTGCCGCCAAGCGGGGTATTGACCGCTCCTATCCATGCTGTTACGTTCCTCCCGGAAATGTTTCAGTAACGCATTCTTCCCTTGTTCCGGGAGCACCGATGGCTCTTCAGCGCTACCGCTGCGCTCTGCGGTGGGCAACGATAACGATCGTCGCGTCGGCGTCCGTGGCCGCCACGTCCCTGGCCACCTCCGCGGGAGCCGCCGCCAGCCCAGCCGTGCCGGCGGCCGGGCGGCGGCCCAGCGCGGCCCCGGCCCCGGCACGCGCTTCTTCGTTCCCCCGCCCTCGGCTGGGGCGCCGCAGCAGATCCTGCGGTTGCTCAGGAGCGGCGACGGCAAGGACGCGGCGCTCATCGCGGAGACGGAGCTGATACCACGTGCTGTGTGGTTCAACAGCGGCACACCCGCCCAGGTGGAGCGGCAGGTACGGCAGACGACGGATGCGGCGGCGGCCCAGCGCGCCGTGCCCGTTCTCGTCGCCTACGACATCCCGGGGCGTGACTGCGCTCAGTATTCGGCTGGCGGCGCGCTGAACGAGGCCGACTACGAAGCGTGGATCAGCGGGTTTGCCCGCGGGCTTGGTCACGAGAAGGCGGTCATCATCCTGGAGCCGGACGCCCTGGGCAACATGCCATCCGGCTGCGGGCTGCCGGTGTCGGTTTACCCATTTACTGATAGTGAGCGAATCGCCGAGCTGCAGTACGCGGTCAGCGCGCTCAAGCAGGACCCGGGCGTCAGCGTGTACCTCGATGGCACGCACAGCGCATGGCAGTCCGTCGGTACGATCACGCAGCGGCTGCTCGAGGCCGATGTCCAGCAGGCCCAGGGGTTCTACCTCAACGTGTCGAACTACCAGCCGACCGCCGAGCTCCTCGACTACGGGACCTGGATCTCAGATTGCATCGCGATGGTCACCGACTCGTCGAACGCCTTCTACAACAACCCTTCCGCCTGCGCGAGCCAGTACTACCCGGCCACCCAGGGCGATTTCAGCACCTGGGGCCTGAGCACGCAGTGGTACGCCCAGAACATGGGCAGCGCCGTGGCGACGACGCACTTCGTGATCGACACCAGCCGTAACGGGAACGGCCCGAACAACATGCAGGCCTACGCCGGCCCGCCGTACGACCAGCCGGCCAGCGACATCAGCACTCTCGCGGTAGGAAACTGGTGCAACCCGCCCCATTCCGGGCTGGGGATCAGGCCGGCCGCTGACACCGGCGTGCCGCTGCTTGACGCCTACCTGTGGGTGAAGACGCCCGGGCAGTCCGATGGCCAGTGTGACGCCGCGGGCGGTGTCCGGGGCTGGGACTACAGCGTCTACAGCCAGCCCGGATGGCCGACCACGGCGGCGGCCCAGTCGCTGTTTGACCCGCTGTGGGGCACCAATGACCCGGCCGCCGGGGCCTGGTTCCCGCAGCAGGCGCTCCAGTTGGCGCAGCTTGCTAGCCCGGCCCTGCCCGGGGCGTGACCGGCAGCAGCTGACGGCGGCCGGTCACGGCGCGGGGCGTGACCGGCAGCGGTCACCTCTCCGTGCCGTTACCGGCTCACCGCTCCTGGGGCGGCCTTCCCGACCATCGTCGCCCGGCAATTCCCGGAATATTACTGAAATTTTCACGTAACCGTTCCGGCGCCGCGACGCTGACCTGCGACCGGTCCGCGCGTTCGCGAAACGCATGTTGACCTCGGCAGACGGCGGGTTAGCGTGACCGCGACCCACCCGGCTACCGAGGCGCTGGCCCAGATTGGGCCGCCACCAGCCGGGATCGGGGGCGAGGCCGAGAGGAAAGGGCACCAGCATGGCACTATCGAGACGTCTCCTCATAGCTGGGACCGCACTGGCCACAGCCCTGGCGGCAACGTTGCTCCTCGCGCTCGGAGCGACGCACGCCCACGCCGCCACCACGACGCTCTGCCAAGAGCAGACGGCGGCGGTGGGCGGCAGCTACATCGTCCAGAACAACGAGTTCGACTCGAGCGCCTCGGAGTGTGTCACCACCGACGGCAATGCCGACTTCACCGTGGCAAACTCCTCGATCGCCAATGCCACCAATGGCTCCCCCGGCGCCTACCCGTCGATCTACCAGGGCTGCCACTGGGGCAACTGCAGCTCCGGCGGGCTGACGTCCACGCCGATCCAGGTCTCGGCCCTGTCGGCAGGCAAGGTCACCACGAGCTGGAGCACCACGCAGCCCGGCGGCAGCGCCAACGCCTATGACGTGGCCTACGACATCTGGATCAACCAGACGCCGACCACGTCGGGCCAGCCCAACGGCACGGAGATCATGGTCTGGCTGAACCACAACGGCAGTGTCCAGCCGTTCGGCTCCCAGGTCGCCACCGGCGTCAACCTCGGCGGCCACACCTACAACATCTGGTACGGCACGCAGTCGAGCTGGGACACGGTCACCTACGACATGACGACCGCCAACACCTCGGTGAGCGGCCTGGATATCGGCACGCTGGCGGCGGACGCGGTCAGCCGCGGCTACACGCAGAACAGCTGGTACCTCATCGATGTCGAGGCCGGGTTCGAGCTGTGGCAGGGCGGCGCCGGCCTGGCGACCAACTCCTTCTCGGTCAACGTCAACGGCAGCGGTGGCGGCGGCACCCCGACTCCCACCCCGACCCCGACCCGGACCACCACCCCGACCCCGACCCCGACGCCCACCTCGACCTCCTCGTCGGGACCAGGCACCTGCACCGGCACCTACTCGCTGGTCAACAGCTGGTCAGGTGGGTTCCAGGGACAGGTCGTCGTCAAGAACACCGGTTCCGGTACGAAGAACGGCTGGAAGCTGAGCTGGACTTACCCAGGTAGTCAGAAGATCAGCAGCTTGTGGAACGGCACCTACAGCCAGTCCGGTGAGACGGTCGCCGTCAACAACGCCTCCTACAACGGCAGCATCGCCTCGGGCGGCACGGTGACGGTCGGCTTTACCGGCACGTACTCCGGATCCAATACGGCGCCGTCCAGCGTCTCCTGTAGCTGACGGCACACGGTCGGAAAGGAAGATCACGCGGATGAGGTCTGATCACTGCGATCCGGCCGCCCGACCGCTAGGAGCCGGCGCGATGCGCCGGCTCCTGAGCCGCCGGGGCCAGTCTCGCCTTCGTGGGCGTCGCGCTCAGCGCACAGGCGACGCCCGCCCATGCCGCCACCACCGGCAGCCTGCCGGCCGGCACGGCGTTCTACGTCAACCCGAACTCCGGCGCGAACCTGTGGGACGCCGCGAACCCGGCCGACTCGCGGGAGGCGAAGATCGCGTCGGCGATCGCGAACAAGCCGACCGGGATCTGGTTCACCACCTACAACCCGGCCACCATCCAGTCCCAGGTCTCCGCGGTCGCGACGGCGGCCGCGGCCAAGAGCCAGGTGCCGGTCCTGGTCGCCTACGACATCCCGAACCGGGACTGCGGTGGCGCATCGGCCGGCGGCGCGCCCACCATCGCCAACTACGAGACGTGGATCTCCAATTTCGCGGCCGGCCTTGGCACCACAACAGCGGTGATCCTGGTGGAGCCGGACTCGCTAGCCCTGCAAAGCTGCCTGTCCAGCTCGGATGCCAGCGCCCGAGACGCGGCGATCGCCTACGCCGGGCACGTGCTGCGCACCGACGACCCGAACGCCAGGGTGTACTTCGACGGCGGCCACTCGGACTGGAACTCGGCCGCGCAGCAGGCCACCGTTCTCGAAGCGGCCGGCGTGACGGCGGACGCCAACGGCGTCTTCACCAACCTGTCCAACTTCGAGTGGACCAACGATGAACTCTACTACGGCCAGCAGATCCTGGCCGACATCGGCGACTCCAGCCTGCACCTCGTGATCGACACCAGCCGCAACGGCGCCGGGCCCGGCAACACCTGGTGCGACCCGTCGGGGCGCGCGCTGGGCCTGGCCCCCACCGCCAGCACCGGCTACTCGTACGTGGACGCTTTCCTATGGGTCAAGCCGCCCGGCGAATCCGACGGCTGCGCCGACAAGGCGGGCACGTTCGATCCGGCCCTCGCCTATGCCCTCGCGACCAACCCAGCCGCCGGCACCCCGAGCTGCCGGGTGACCTACGCCATCCAGAGCTCGTGGACCGGCGGGTTCACCGCCAACGTCACGCTGGCCAACACCGGCAGCAGCGCGTTCGGCGGCTGGACGGTCACCTGGACCTACCCGGGCGACCAGAAGATCACCAACCTGTGGAACGGCTACTACACACAGACCGGTGAAACCGTGGCCGCGCACGACTACTTCGGCACGAACCAGACGATCGCGCCGGGCAGCAGCGCCACCGTCGGCATGCAGGGCACCTACAGCGCGAGCAACGCGGCGCCGACGTCCTTCACGATGACCGCGAACAACGGCACCAGCACCACCTGCACGACCGGCTGAGGAGTATCAGGGCACGTGGTTCCGGCGGCGGACAGCCGCCGGGACTACCTCAGCGGCAGGCGGTCGGCCTGACGCCGGTTAAGGTCACCAGGCGGTCGTGCTCGTTGGCTATGGCAGAACCCTTTCCTATGCTGGTTAGGCAGCTGCGACTCGGCGGAATCTAGCTGGCGGCCCGGCCCGCGCCAGCTGTGGGCGGAGCCACGGACAACAGGACGACAGCCTCCGGGTCGCTGAATCTCCCGGCCGACGTGCGCTCGGAGGCGTGCTGCGGCAGTGACCTCGGCCAGACGATAGGGAGCGCATGATGCCCAGCTTGCGGGCAGCCGGGGCGCTGGTCGGCATGTGCCTGACGGCAGCGTGCAGCTCGCAGTTAACGGCACCGCCGGCCGCTGGCCGGACCGGCGGCGGTAACGGGGCCAGCACGCCAGCCACCCCGCCAGCCACCCCGGCGGCCCAAGTCAGAGCCGTACCCGTACCGGTGCCCATGCCCGTGGCACAGGTCACGATGTCGCGGGTGCGGAACGCGGACGGCGCCGTGGTGACCGTGGCGACCTTCCGCGGCCCGGTGCGGTACGCGCTGCACAATGGCAGCGCGGACCCCGGATCCGCCGCTGCCGGGCTGGTGCGCGCGGGCCCCGCCGTGACCGGCACCGAGCGCCAGCAACTGCTCGCCGCCTTCAACGGCGGGTTCAAGCTAGGCACGGGCGCGGGCGGCTACGAGCAGGAGGGCCACGTCATCAGCCCGCTTCGCAGCGGCTTCGCCAGCCTGGTGATCGACCGCTCCGGCCGGGCCCGGATCGCGGTCTGGGGCAGCGGTGCGCCCGCGCCGGGCGAGGCCGTGTACAGCGTCCGGCAGAACCTGCAACCGCTGGTCATCAACCGGCAGCCCACCCTAGCGGCGGCCGACTGGAGCTTGTGGGGAGCCACTCTTGGCGGCGGCGAGTACGTCGCCCGCAGTGCGCTCGGCCAGGACGCCGCCGGTAACCTCATCTACGCCGCGAGCATGTCCGCGGCCCCCGCCGACCTGGCGGACGCGCTGGCCCGCAGCGGGGCGCGGATCGCGATGGAACTCGACATCAACCCCGAGTGGGTCCAGCTGGACACCGCCCGCCGGCCGGGCGGCCCGCTCAGCGCCGCGGTGCCGGGCCAGGGCCGCCCGGCCGACCAGTACCTGGCCGGCTGGGCCCGCGACTTTGTCGCGGTCCTGGCTCCGCCGGCCGAACCGCAGCCGATGGCCTGGCCGTTCAGATGGCTTCGGCCGTGAGCGCGCATCAGCGAGGAGCACCCCGCGATGGTCATTCACCGCGGGCCGGCCCAGCAGATCGTCCGGGATGGTTACTGGCTCGCCACCGCGGAAAGCGGCCACGCACAGCAAGGCAATGCGCGCGTTCGCCGACGGGCACCCGAACTGGCTGACCGTCATCCAGCTGCCCGGCTACGCCCCGGACCTCAACCCGGTCGAGGGCGCCTGGTCCAGCATGAAGAGCGCTCCCGCTATTCGTCCGCAGACGGCCGTCCATCCCGCAGTGGCTGCAGTCTGACCGCTCCCCCGAGCCCGCCTCCAAGCTGACCATGCCGTCTGGCGGCGCTTGGGCACTGACCGCGCCAGTGCGGTCAGTGCCCAAGCGATCTCAACCTGGACATCGTTAGGGGAAGGGGCATTCCTTGCCGACCGACGGGGTGTGCGCGCATCGGAGGAACGTCATCCGGAAGCTGTGGAGCGTCACATCGACGTTCTTTACGGTGCTGGTGGGAAAGTAGCTAGCTGGATTATTACATATGGGCTTCGCGTGGTGCTGCTGACACTCCCACCTCTGCTGCTTGACTATGGCTACCGCGTATGTCTGGGCCCACGCGGCGTAGCCGATGAGCTTTTCCTTCTTGGCATTGACCCAGCTCCCCGAGAAGCCGATCGAGAATTCATGGCCTATCGCGCGCTGGACGCCCAGGTTCAGGAAGCCGTCAAGCACGGGCAGGGAAACCTCCAGCGTGCCACTCACGGTGTTCGAGGTGGACTCGGTGAGTGAACAAGAGAAGTTATCCGGCCCGTTACGGTAATCGTAGTAGCCGCACTGACTCCAGGCATTGTGGCCGGAACTGCCGGGACTCTGCGAGACCGGCTTCCACCTGTAGAAGATCTTATTGAACTGCGGGATCTCGCCACCTGTGCCGGTTCCCAGCGCCGTCGTCGTCGAGATCGTCCTCGCCGCGGGAACTGCCGTTGCCGCGTATGCGGGCGCGGCCACCATGGTAAGGCCGAGGAGGAGGCCGACGAGTGGCGCGATGGTTAGCATGGACGTGCGTCTGAGGCTCTTATTCAAAACGGAGCCGCCTTTCTCTGTGAGTAGTGTCATTTCTGGTCCGCTACGCGGCTGGGGTGCTGATGGTGATGGTCACGACGTGACGGGGCGGGACGAGCGAGATGATCGTCGGCCCGGTCAAGCAGAGGCGCCCGACGGGTGCGGTGGTGGTGAGGCATGCCGCAGTGTGGGCGCCGGGCGGGTGTCTCCGCATGTCGTCCGGGGGCCGGCAATTCACCGGACACAGGCAGCCGGCCTGGCCCGCCAGGACGGGAGCACGGGACAGGGACTGCCGGGTGAATCACCCACACCGCACCGGCATGACGGGGCGCCCGGCGGCGGCGACGATAGGGGTGCCAGGGCCAGGACGGGGGTGCCCTGTGATCACTGGGTGACCACAGGGGAGCCGTCATGCTGCAGGCCACCGGGCGGGGCAGTCCGCCGCCCGCACGAGATCGGGAGTCACGCCGCCCGT
Organism: uncultured Actinomycetes bacterium; assembly: GCA_963822825.1. GTDB lineage: Bacteria > Actinomycetota > Actinomycetes > Streptosporangiales > Streptosporangiaceae > JAWWPY01. Next base: position 158,034 of record CAWGIW010000015.1, read on the forward strand.
CCCGGATTTTCCGGTCATAATATGACCCGGGCTACAACGGGGTTTCTTCCTGCCTCCCCTGCTGCGGAGAGCGAATTGATCCAGGTGGCGATCGTGGACGACCATCCCGTCGCGCGGCGGGGGCTGCAGTCGATACTCGCCGAGGCCGGCGACATCCAGGTCACCGCCGCCGTGGCCACCCCGGCCGGCCTCAGCCTGGCCGGCGCTGGCGCGGCGCGCCCTGACGTGATCATCCTGGACCTGTACCACGACAGTGACCAGCCCTGCCTGGATGCCATCGCGGGGCTGGGCCAGCACTGCAAGGTGCTGGTCGTGTCGGCCTCCCGGCCGACCGGCTGACGTGCTGGGCGCGGTCCGGGCCGGCGCCTGCGGCTACGTGACGAAGCTGGCGGACCCGCCTATGCTGGTCGCCGCCGTGCACACCGTGGCCAGCGGGGGCTTCGCGCTGTCGTCCCGGCTGGCGGACATCCTGCGGGGGGAGCTCGCCGCGGCCCCGGCGGCCGCTGGAACCGCGGCCGCCACCCCAGCGCTGTCCCCCCGGGAGGAGGAGGCCCTCGACCTGATCGCGGGGGGCTTAACCCACGCGCAGGCTGCGTCCCGGATGGGCGTCAGCCGCGCGACGGTCGACACCTACGTCGAGCGGATCCGGGCCAAGCTCCAGGTCGGGAACAAGGCCGAGCTGGCCCGGGCCGCGATCGAGCGGCGCCCGCCGCGCGGGACCCGGTGACGGCCGACGTCGGCTCGGACGCGGCGGGGCAGACCGAGTTCACGCTGGCCCGCGCGGCCGTGCTGTTCCGGGTCGGCGGGCTGGCCGAGGTCGCCATAGTCGCCGGGCACGGCGCACCTGGTTACCACGGCCATGGCGCCATGGTCATGGCGCTGCTCGCGGCCATCGCGGCGGAAAGTGCCATCCTGTGCACGGCCTGCCTGCGGGCCCGCCGGGTACGGCCAGGGCTGGCCGTCGCGGACCTGGCCTTCACGATCGGCGTGCTGGCCGCCAGCGCGGCCGCCGGCGCCCGGTACGGCGGCCTGTACATCGCCTACCCCTACTCCGTCATCTGCTCAGTGGCGTTCGGCATCGCGCTGCGCCAGCTGGCCGCCGTGCTCGCCGCCACCGCCCTGCTGGCCGCCGGCTACCTCTACGGCGGCGGGTACCTGCACGCCGACCTTGCATCCCACGTCGCTGTCAACGCCATCACCTACTTCCCCAACACCATCGTCGCCTGGGCCGTCTCCCGGCAGCTACGCCACATGGCCCGCGAGCTGGACGCGAGCCGGTCCCGCGAGGCCATGCTGGCCCGCGACCAGGAGCGGCTGCGCCACGCCCGGCTGCTGCACGACCGCGTCCTGCAGACAATGGAGACCCTGGCCCGCGGCCACTGGATCACCGACGCCGCCCTCAAGGCCCGCGTCGCGGAGGAGGCCACCTGGCTGCGCGGTCTCGTCGAGGGCACCAGCGACACGCCAGGTGAGGGCCTCCTCAGCCAGCTCACCACACTGGCCGCCCGGGCAGCCCGCGACGGGCTGCACGTCGAGCTCAACTACGCGACACTCCGCGGCCCAGCCATCCCCGGCGCACTCGGCCTCCAGCGCAGCACCGCGCTCGCCGGCGCCATCAGCGAGGCACTGACCAACGTGGCCAAGCACGCCGCCACGACCACCGCGGTCCTCCGCCTCACCGCCACCCCCACCACCCTCACCGTGACCATCCTCGACCAGGGCCGTGGGTTCGACCCCGCCACACAGCCAGAAGGCATAGGCCTCAGGCAATCCATCCGCGGCCGCATCACCGAGGCCGGCGGCACCATCCACATCGACACCGCCCCCGGCGCCGGCACCTGCATCGAGATCACCATGCCACTTACAGCCGCAAGTGCTGGCGGCCCCAGTGGCCGCGACGGCATCCCCGCCGCAGCCACCGCCTGACGGCTGTCAGCAGGGATCGGTATGACCATACTTAAGCCACTGGATCTCGAACTGCGTTCCTCCCTTAGCGAACCCGAGCGGTCTGGCCATTTCCACAATGGGCTTCTGGCAGGTCCACATGGAAACCGCGGTGTGCGACAGGCTCGTGCTACCCACCACGCGCTTGGAGACGCCAGCGACGGAAACCGTCCAGGGTGATGTACGCGTTGTTTGGTGAAAAGCGAATGTGCGCGTACATGAGGTTGCCAGGCAGCGCGGGAAATCCCGTGAAGATGTGTAGCAGTGTGATCGTCTCATAAGGCGCTGCGGAGGCAGCCGGCATCGGTTCACCAGATCGCTCCTGAGCTGCGGAAACACCAGAAGGTCCGCTACTTCAGCAGCTGCCGCGCCATCACCACCCGCTGGATCTGGTTGGTGCCCTCGTAGATCTGGGTGATCGTGGACCAGCGGGCAGTTTCCGCAGGTAGATCGCGTGCCGGATGCCCCGGCGTCAGCACCGATTCAGCACCCGAATTGGTAGGCGGCTGGTGATGTGGGGGTCACCCCCACCCTGGTGCGGTCAGTGCGGTGCCGTTACCAGGCCGGTCTCGTAGGCGGTGATGACGAGCTGGACCCGATCCCGGGCGCCCAGCTTGGCCAGGAGCCGGGCCACGTGCGTTTTGGCGGTGCCCGCGGTGATGTACAGGGCGGCGGCGATCTCGGCGTTGGACATGCCCAGGCCGACCAGCCTGAGCACCTCGCGCTCGCGGTCGGTGATCCCGGTGAGCTCCCGGGGCTTGCGGCCCGGACGGGGTTCGCTAGCGAACTGGGCGATCAGGCGGCGGGTGACGCCCGGGGCGATGATGGCGTCGCCGGCCGCGACCACGCGGATCGCGGTCAGGATGTCGTCCAGGGCCATGTCCTTGACCAGGAACCCGCTCGCCCCGGCGCGCAGCGCCCCGTAGACGTAGTCGTCGTCGTCGAAGGTGGTGAGCACGAGCACGCGGGCGCAGGTGTCGCCAGCGGTGATCAGCTGGGTTGCCTCGATGCCGTCCATGCCCGGCATGCGGATGTCCATGAGGACCACGTCGGGGCCGGTGGCCCTGGTGAGCTGTACTGCCTCGGCTCCGGTTCCGGCCTCGCCGGCCACGTCGATGCCGTGTGTCTGCTCGATCAGCCTGCGCAGGCCCGCGCGGATCAGTGGCTGGTCGTCGGCCAGGATGACCTGGATCGTCATCGGGCCGGCGCGGGCAGTGGCAGGCGGGCGGCGACGCGGAAGCCGCCGCCGGCACGCGGGCCGGCGCAGAAGTCGCCGCCGAGCAGCGCGGCGCGCTCGCGCATGCCGGTGATCCCGTAGCCGGTCCCGCCTCCGCTGCCGCCGCGCCCGCTGTCGGTGACCTCGATCGACAGCTGCCCGTCCTGCTGGCTGATCGAGACCCGGCACTGCCCGGTGCCGGCGTGGCGGACCACGTTGGTGACGGCCTCCTGGATGATGCGGAACGCCGAGGCATCGATGTCGGCCGGGAGCGGCTGCCGGCTGCCCTGCCAGTCCACGTCGACCTGCACGCCCGCGTCCAGGGTCACGGCGGCCAGCCGCTCGATTCCTGCCAAGCCGGGCGCCGGGTCCAGCGGTGCCTGTCCCGGCCCGGGTTCCGGGTCGGTGTTCCGCAGGCCTTTCACCATCCGCCGCAGTCCGGACAGTGTCTCCCGGCTGGTGGCCTCGATGGCGGCCAGGGCGTCGCGCGCCTCGTCGGGACGGGCGTCGAAGACCCGGCGGCCCGAGCCTGCCTGGATCGCGATGATGCCGATGCTGTGCGCCACCATGTCGTGCAGCTCGCGGGCGATCCGCAGCCGTTCCGCCATCCCGCCCTGGGCAGCTGCCTGAGCGCGCACCAGCTCGGCCCGGGCGTGTGCCTGCCGGATCGAGTTACCGATGAGCCAGGCGATGATCGTGAGGAGGGGCACGGCGATCGTGGCCGGTGCCAGGGCCGACTCCGCGTTGCCGCCCGGATGCTTTCCCGTGGAGGGCACCGCCAGGAGCAGGACCAGCAGGCCGGCGCCGGCCATGGCTACGCCGGTCACCGAGCCCCTGCGGGTGCGGGTTGCCGCGATGTAGCAGATCTCGATGTCCGCTGCGCAGGCGGCCACGATCTGCAGGGTGCCCGCCGGTACCGGCGGCTTCAGCGCCATGGCGGCCACCGATCCGCCGAGCAGCACGGCCAGCGCCGTGAGCGGCCGACGGCGCAGCAGGAGCGCGGAAGCTAGCAGGGCGCAACCGAGCACCGGGAATCCCCACATGGTCATGGGCGCCTCCAGCCCGCTAGGTCATGCTCACGGCCGCGATCGTAGCCGCCTCGCGGTGCGAGGTCGTCTGCTCGCGGGCATACGCCCGCGGGCAGATCGCGGCACCGCGCAGATGTGCCCGCGGGCCGATGCGCCGCGCCCCCCGACTGCGGCACCTTCTTCCCATGGACGCCTTCCTTCCCCTCTCCATCCCAGATCACGTCGCGCGGAAACAGAGGAGCGCACCTTGAACGCACCCAGCGTGCCGGGGCCGGACCGGGGCGGGTCCCTGACCGCCCCGGCCGGCGCGGCAGCCGCAGCGGCCGGGCTCACTGCCCCTGACGACGTCCAGGCGGTCGCCACCGCACCTGGCGGCAGCCTTATCGAGGCGGTCCTGGAGGCGTTCCAGGCTCACCGGGTGGTCGCCATCGGCGACGCGCACGCAAGCCAGGAGGTCCACGACGTGCTGCTGACGATGCTCAGCGATCCCCGGCTGTACGCAGCGGCCAGCGACATCATCGTCGAGTTCGGGAACGCGTTCTACCAGGACACCCTCGACAATTTCATCCTCGCGGGCGAGCCGATCAGCGACGCCAGCCTGCGCCTGGTCTGGCGCGATACCACCCAGTCCCCGAACATCACCCTCGACTCCCCGGTCTACGAGCAGGCTTACCGCAGGGTCCGGGCGGTCAACTGGACCGTGCCCGCGGACAGGAAGATCCGGGTGCTGGCCGGCGAACCGCCGCTCGACTGGTCCACGGTCACCCGCGGCAGCCAGGTTCCCTTCCACCAGCGGGACCTCTACCCGGCGTCGCTGGCCGGCCAATCGCTGGCCAGCGGGCGCCGGGTGCTGCTGGTCTACGGTGGCATGCACCTGCTCCACGCGCCCGGCGGGCGGACCATCACCAGGCTCATCGAGCAGGAGACCGGGGTCCGGGCCTACGTGATCGTGCCCCTGAGCCCGCTGGCCGCCGATCCCGGCGGCGTGTTCCCCAGGCTCGCCGCCTGCCCCCGCGGCACCGTCATCCCGACCGCGGGCACCTGGCTTGGAGAAGTCAGCGCCGGCGACATCCTGCCCGGCGCGACGGCATCGGTGAACGGGCAGGCCCCCAGGTTCGTTAATCCCTGGTGCGGCATGACCTTCGGGCAGCTGGCGGACGCCGGGCTGTACGTCGGCCAGGCCGGGGAGCTGACGGCGTCGTGGCCGGACCCGGCCATCTACCTCGACCCCGTGTACTGGGCCGAGCTCAAGCGCCGCGACGCGATCCAGGCCAAGAGCACCAGGCCGCCCCTGGACTCCTTCCGGGAGCAGCGGCCGCCCGCCTACCCGTTGCCCCAGGCCGGGCCCTGCTCAGGAGCCGATGACACATGAACGCGACTATCGAGATTGACGGACTGCGCAAGCGGTTCGGCCCGGTGCAGGCGCTGGACGGGATGACGTTCACCGTCCAGCCCGGCCGCGTGACCGGCTTCGTCGGCCCGAACGGCGCCGGCAAGTCGACCACCATGCGCGTCGTCGTGGGCCTGGACGCCCCCGACGCGGGCACCGCCACCATCGGCGGGCGGCCGTACCGGACGCTGGAGAACCCGCTGACTCACGTCGGGTCGCTGCTGGACGCGGGCGCGCTGCAGCCGGGCCGCAGCGGACGCAGCCACCTGCTGTGGCTCGCCCACTCCCAGGGCCTCAAGGCCGGCCGGGTCGATGAGGTGATCGCGCTGGCCGGCCTGGAGCCCGCCGCCCGCCGCAAGGCCGGCGGGTACTCCCTCGGCATGCGGCAGCGGCTGGGCATCGCCGCCGCGCTGCTCGGCGACCCGCCGGTGCTGATCTTCGACGAGCCGTACAACGGCATGGACCCCGAGGGCATCGTCTGGATGAAGGGCTTCCTGCGCGACCTCGCGGCGCAGGGCCGCGCGGTCCTGGTGTCCAGCCACCTGATGAGCGAACTGGAGGACACCGCCGGCCACCTGGTCATCGTGGGTCGCGGCCGGGTGATCGCCGACACCACCGTCGCCGACCTCATCGCCGCCGCCTCCGGCCACCGCATCACGCTGCGCACCACCGCGCCGGCCGACGCGACGACGGTGCTCGCCAGTGCGGGAGCTGAGGTCACCGTCACCGGTTCCGGCGTGCTCACAGTTTCCAACCTGTCATCAGAACGGCTGGTGGCCATCCTGGCGGGCCACGCCATCCCCTTCAGCGAGATGACCGCCCACCGGGTCACCCTTGAGAAGGCCTACATGAACCTCACCCGGGAAAGCGTCGAGTACCGGGCGGAGGCGGCATCATGACGACCAGGGCCGTGACACCGTACCGCTCCCCGGTGACCGCGCCGCGCGAGAGTTTCTGGCACCTAGTGCACGCGGAGTGGACCAAGTTCCGCACCGTGCGCGGCTGGGTCATCGCGGTGCTCGTCACGATCCTGGCGATTACCGCCTTCGCGTTCCTCGCCGGCAGTATCAGCGGCGGGTGCACCGTGGTCAGCGGGGCCAGCGCTGCGGCCAGCACGGCCGCCTGCCCGGTACAGTCGACCGGGCCTGGCGGTGAGCCGGTCCAGGACGCGTTCTACTTCGTGCACCGGCAACTGACCGGGAACGGCACGATCACCGCGCAACTGACGTCGCTAACCGGCCAGGTTGACGTCGGCCCAGGTAGCCACGGCCAGCCCCAGACGGCACCCGGCCTGCAGCCGTGGTCGAAGGCCGGGATCATGATCAAGGAGAACACGGCGCAGGGCTCCGCCTACGCGGCGGTGATGGCCACCGGGTCCCACGGCGTGCGGATGCAATGGGATTACGTCAACGACACGCCCGGCCTGCCGGGCAGCGTGTCCGTGTCCGCGCCGCGCTGGCTGCGGCTCGTGCGCGACGGGGATACGGTCACCGGGTACGACTCCGCCGACGGCGCGCACTGGATGCGGGTGGGAACCGTGGCCCTCCCGGGCCTGACCGCCACCGTGCAAGCCGGGCTCTTCACCGCCGCTCCCGGCACGGATGCCGCCGCGGTCACCGGCGTCTTCCGGCACATCGGGCTCTCCTGGCCCGCGACCGGCTGGACGGCCACCAACGTAGGCGGCACCGGCCCGAACGACGGACAGCCCGGCACGCTCAGCCACAGCGGCGGCGCGCTCACCGTGACCGGCGGTTCCGGCGACATCGCCCCCGCCACCGGCATCTCCGTCCAGCGGGCGCTGCTCGGTACGTTCTTCGGGCTGGTCCCGCTGATCATGGTGTCCGCGATGTTCATGACCGGCGAGTACCGGCGCGGGCTGATCCGCGTCTCGCTGACGGCCGCGCCGCGCCGAGGCCGGCTGCTGGCGGCCAAGGCCGTCGTGATCGGCGCGGTCGGCTTCGTCGCCGGCCTGGTCGCCGCCACTCTCGCGCTCGCCGTCGCCACGCCCATAGTGCGCAGGACGGGCATCCCGGTGTGGCCGGCTTCGCCGCTCACCGAGGCGCGCATGGTGGCCGGCACCGGGGCACTGCTCGCCCTGGCGGGGGTGCTCGCGCTCGCCATCGGCACCATAGTGCGGCGTAGTGCGCCGGCGATCGCCGGCGTCATCGTAGTGATCTTCGTCCCGTACCTGCTCGCCTTCGGCCCGCTAAGCGGCGGGCACGGCGGAGCCGGAGGGGGAGGGGGAGGGGGAGGCTGGGCGCTGCAGGTCACCCCGGTCGCCGCCATGGCCGCGCAGCAGGCGCCCCCCAAGTTTTACCAGGCCACCGCCGTGTACCGGGTGAGTGACGGGTACTACCCGCTCCCGGGATGGGCCGGGCTGGCGGTGGAGTGCGCGTGGGCGGCCGCCGCGCTGGCGCTGGCCTTCTACCTGCTGCGCAGGAGGGACGCGTGAGCCTCGCGGCCCGGGTCTCGCCGTCGCCTCATCCGGTCGTCCAGGCGCTGCACGCCGAGTGGACCAAGCTCCGCACCGTGGCCGGGCCAGCCTGGCTGCTAGCCGGAATCATCGCGCTGACCGTCACCGTGGGGGCGGCGGCGGCCAGCGCGGCCCAGTGCTCGTCCGCCGCGTGCGGGATCGACCCCGCGAAGGTCAGCTTCACCGGGATCTACCCGGGCCAGGCGGTGGTGGCCGTCGCCGGGGTGCTGGCGATCGGCGACGAGTACAGCACCGGGATGATCACGCTGTCGCTGACCGCGACGCCCCGGCGGCTGACGTGGCTCTTCGCCAAGGCCACGGTGCTCACCGCCCCGGTGCTGATCGCCTCAGCGCTGGCCGTAGCCGGCTCCGTGCTCGCCGGGCGGCTGATCCTCCCCGGCCACGGGTTCACCCCAGCGCACGGGTACACGTCCCTTACCGCGGGCGCCGACCTCCGGGCCGCCGCCGGCACGGTTGTGTACCTGACGCTCATCGCCCTTCTCAGCCTCGGGCTCGCCGCCGCGGTACGCGACTCCGCGGCCGCCATCGGACTGGTGCTCGGCCTGCTGTACCTGTTCCCGATCCTCGCGGCCGTCATCTCCGACGCGACGATCTCCCGGCGCCTGCAGCAGATCGGCCCCATGCCCGCCGGCCTGGACGTCCAGGCCACGACCGGGGTGAACAGCCTGCCGCTCACCCCGTGGCAAGGCCTCGGCGTCGTCGCCCTCTGGACCGCCGGCGCCCTCCTCATCGGCGCACTGGTCTTGAAACTCCGCGACGCATGAGGCCGCACACGGCAGCCACCGTGCTGCAAAAGCGGGCACCACCTGGTCCTCAAGTCGGCGTCCGACGGCGTCCCGATGCGCGGCGGGCCAGCGAGTGCCATCCCGAGTCGCGGCTCAGTTTCCGGGGCGCCGCTGCTTCTGGCTCTTTAGGTAAGCGGCGTCGAGGGCGGTGCGGGCGCGGTCGAAGGAGGAGGGGACGAGGTGGCCGTAGATCTGATGCGTGACCTCGATGCTCTTGTGGCCGAGCCAGCGGGAGACCTCGGTGATCGGGATGCCCTCGGCCAAGGCGGTGGAGGCGTAGAGGTGGCGCAGTGAGTGCGGGATGAACTCCGGCGGCAGCCCTGCCTTCGCGGCGGCCCGCTGGAAGTCTTCCTGGTAACTGCGGCGCACGACCAGCTTGTACTTGCGGCCCTGGAACAGGTACCCGTCGGGCGTGGTGCCGTGCCCGGCGAGGTGCTTGTCGATCGCCTCGCTGACGTACCGCGGCAGCGGGATGTCGCGGAACTCCCCCGCCGGGCGGAACTTCAGCGGCCGGAGCCGCGCGCAGGGATTAACCTGCTCCATTACCCGCAGGGTTTTACCCCGGTTGATGCGACAGCGCAGGTTGACCGCGAGCGCTTCGCCGATGCGCAGCCCGCAGCCGTGCATGAGCCAGATCGGTGGCGGCCCAGTCGGCTGGTAGTTCGGCGGCGAGCGTCTCTACCTGCGCATGGCCAGGGAGAATGAAGTCGGCGGCGGTGACCACGCCGGGCAGTTGGATGCCGACGCAGGGGGACTCAGCGAGCTTCTTGTCCCTGACCGCCTCTGCCAGGACGGCGCTGACGACGAGGTGCGCGCAGCCGATCCGGCTGGCCGACAGGCCCTTGCGGTGCATGGCGGCGATGAGCGCCTTGATGTCCTCGCGGCGGATCATCCCGATCGGCTTGCCGCCGATCGCGGGGTCGATGTGGGCACGCAGGACCGACCGGTAGGTGGCGATGCTGGAGTCCGCGCCCAAGTGCTGGTCCAGCCAGGTCCCGGCGGCGTTGCGGAACAGCGCCCGCCCCGCTTTCGGGTCGACGAAAACGTGGGCGCGCTTGTCGTGCTCGACCTTGAGCGCGAAGTCCTCAGCCCGGCGCAGGTTGGTGCCGAAGGACTGCTCGCGCTGGTGGCTGGACCGGCCGCCGGTCGTCCGGTAGCGGACCACCCACTGATGCGGGCAACTGTCCCGCTGGTCTTCAGGACAGGGGCAGCGTTTGAAGATCTTGGCCACGGTGGCTATACCTCCCGGGTCTGGAGCCATTCCTCCACGTGCCGCTCGCGGAACCGCAGGTACCGGCCGACCCGGTAACCCCGCAGGCCCCATTGCCGCCAGCAGCCGTAGACGGTCTTCTTCGGCACGCCCAGGTAGGCAGCCAGCTCCTCGACGGAAAGGAGCCGGTTCGAGCCGCCCACGGGAGCCGTGCGCCGGGCAGCCCGGTGCCGGACGGATGCACGCTCACCCGCGGCCACGTCGTCAAGTTCGCGGTTGCCCCGGGCGGTGGTCACGGCAGCCTCCGCCCGCCGGGGGTGCGGCGTTTCGCGTGGGGCGGGTCAGGGGGCCGGGTTCCCGGGCGGCGGCCGTCGGCGCCGTGCCGGTTCCTCCCGGTGACCCGGCTCCTGTGCGGGCCGGGGAGCAGCAGGGGCTGGCCTGCCACCCGGGACCGGCGATATCCAGCGCCGGCCCCGCCCGCCATGTCAAGCCAATGGCAGTAGCCGGGAGTCGGCCTAGCCGTCCACGGCGTCCGAGGGCGCCGCAGGCGGCAGAACGGCGGGGCTGGCCGCCGGCGGGCTTGCCCCTGTCCGGCCCGGACGCGCCGCACGTGCGCCGCGAGCGCCCGGCCAGGGGGAACGGCCCGGGACGGCGCAGCGAGCCGCCGTGGCGGGGCGCTCAGGCGTTCAGGCGGGGCGCCGTCGTCGGCACCATGAACGGCGGGGAGAACGGTCTGTTTTCTGGACAGTGCCCCTGACAGCGCGGGCATGGGATGAGGGCATGGCAGTATGGACATGGGATCCAGGTCCCGCTGCCGCCGCAAAACGCTGACTACTCATAAATCGGGTTTTCAGCCTGTTTTTTCATCGTCGGCCCCGTTTTTCTTGTCGCGAAGGCAAAGTGGCTGCTCGGAGGCTAGTGAGATCGTCGGTCCTGCCGCCAAAGTGGCGGTGACCGCGCCGGTTGACTCCTGCCGTTTCTTTCCCGCTGATCCGCTGCTACCTAGCCCTGCCGCCTGCCTGCTTGCCGCGTCGCATACCTGCCCAGGCCAGACCCTCGCGCTCTCTGCTCATGGATGAGCACGCACTCCAGTGGACGGGCAGAGGTCAGACCGCGTCACTGTCCGGCTTCTTGCCCTGAGAGGGAGACCGTGGGATTTATATGTCAGCATGCATGTCCGCCGCGCCATCTACGATTGTTTTACGAGCTATGCGCGTATATAAAGTCTGGGAATCCACTGGAAGGTTTATTTTCGCCGGGTCCTGCGCATTCCCCGCGGTCAAGTCATTCCGGTGTAAGCGGAGTATGTAATAGAGTGCGGATTAGCTGGCGGTTCAGAATGGCGACCGGTTCGGCTCGCGTTCCATCCGTAATTGAACACTGCACCCGAGTAAGGTCAACCGGGCACGCGGCTCAGGCCACGGTCGGTAGGCTCGCACCGGGCGGCCACGGCCGCTGCGGTTCGTAGATTTGTCCCTCTTGTTGGATTCCGGTAAAGGACAGCGATGCAGCCTCTGGTTACGCATGTGCTTGGCGCCCGGCCGAACTTCATGAAGGCCGCGCCGGTCATCCGCGCGCTTGGCGAGGCCGGCGTTGACCAGGCGCTCATCCACACGGGCCAGCATTACGACGCGCGGATGTCCGGCGTGTTCTTCGCCGACCTGGGCCTGCCCGAGCCGGACGTGAACCTGCACGTCGGCTCCGGCGCGCACGGGGAGCAGACGGCGGCGGTCATCGCCGGAGTGGAGCGGGAGCTAATGGCCCGCCGCCCCGCCCTGCTGGCCGTGTACGGGGACGTGAACTCCACGCTCGGGGCCACGCTCGCGGCGGCCAAGCTGCACGTGCCGATCGCGCATGTCGAGGCCGGGCTGCGGAGCTTCGACAACACGATGCCAGAGGAGATCAACCGCAGACTCACCGACCAGCTCTGCGAGCTGCTGTTCGTCACCTCGCCGGAGGCGATCGGCTACCTGGCGAACGAGGGGATCACCTCAGACGGAGTGCACTTCGTCGGCAACACGATGATCGACACCCTAGTGGCCTGCCTGGACAAGCTGGACGCCGAGGCAGCGCGGGCCGCGCACGGCCTGCCGGAACGGTACGTGGTCGCGACCTTGCACCGGCCGTTCAACGTCGACAGCCCGGAGGCGGCGGCGCTGCTGGTTAAGGCGATGCACCAGGTCGCCGACATGGCGCCGGTGATCATGCCAGTCCACCCGCGCGGCCGGGCCGTGTTCGAGGCAGCCGGGCTGGCAGAGCACCCAGGCATCCGGATGTGCGAGCCGCTCGGCTACCTGGAGTTCATGTCCCTGGTGCGCGGCGCGGCGGCGGCGATCACGGACTCGGCCGGGGTACAGGAGGAGACAACGTTCCTGCGGGTCCCGTGCCGCACCCTGCGCCCGGTGACCGAGCGGCCGGTCACCGTCACCAGCGGCAGCAACCGGCTCGTACGCGCAGACGAGCTGACGTCCGCCGTCCAGGACGCCCTGGCCCGGGGGCCGTATACCGGGGAACTGCCGCCGCTGTGGGACGGCGCGTCCGGCCCCCGGATCGCCCGCATAATCGCCGGCTGGCTGGCTAACCGATACTGACAGTCAGTACGCGGCCGGCAGCTTGGTCTCAGCCGCCTGGCAGACTCGCTCGGCAAGCTTGACGGCACCGACCGCGTCCTCGATCCGGTGCCCCCGGCCCGCGATGATCTCCTGGTAGACGATGCTGTGGAGCCGGGAGTAGTCGGAGAAGTCACAGATGATGTCTCCGTCCACCGCGATGTACCGGGTCGCGCTCGCCCGTGTGCCCGGTGGCAGGTCGGTTTCCCGGGTCGACAAGGTCCAGTTGACGGTGACCGCGCCGAACTGGAGGCTGCCCTCGGCGTAGTCTCCGGCGGGGTCGGCGTGCGCCCGGATGACTTCGGGTGCTGCCCCGATCGCCCAGGTAAGACCGTCAAGCAGGTGGATGCCGATGTTGAAGATGATGGTCCCGCTACGGGCCGGGTCTCCCTTCCAGGAAATCCCGAACCACTGCCCGCGGCGGGCGACGTACCGGACGGTGACCCTCGCTGGCCGCTCTGGGTCCTTCCATTCCATGAGCTTCCTGAACCGGAGAAGGCCGTCGTGGTAGCGCAGTTGCAGGACCGGGTGGATGACATGCCTGACTGTGCCTGCAGCGCGGTCAGCGCTTCCAGCTCTCGGCTGCTGAGCGCCGGCGGCTTTTCGAGGATCACGTCGGCGCCGATCCGCAGGCCGAGTGTCGCGTGGGCGGCATGCAGGTCGTTTGGCGTGCAGACCACGAAGTAGTCGGGCCGGTTGGGCTCCCGGCTGAGGAAGTCCTCGAACTCTACGCTGTCGGTGAAGAACCGCGCGTCCGGGAAGTAACTGTCGAGGATGCCTACCGAGTCTGTGATGTCGCAGCACGCGGTTAAGGTGCCGCCGACATCCCGGATCGCCTCCAGATGGCGCCGGGCGATGTAGCCCGCCACGCCGATCAGCGCGAACGTGGGACCTGGTATCGAGCTCCTCACCCGTGCCGCCTTCCTGCCTTGGTTGATTGCGTGCTAGTTACCGCCGCCGGTCGCGGCTGGGATCTCGAACGCGGCCCAGACGCACTTGCCCGGCCTGGGCTCGGCGCGACGCCAACCCCACTGAGACCCGGTGATCATGTCCACGAGGTCAAGACCCCGCCCGCTCTCGTCATCCCGTCTGGCTCTCAGACGGATGGGGACACCCGGAGCCTCGTCCCAGACTTCTGCTACCAGCCGCTTCCCGTCTGTGAGCAGGCAGAGCCGGATCAAGGGCATGCGCCCTTCCACATACCTCGGCGCGCCCTCGCCGTCGGTAGACGCGTTGATCCCGTTGGCGACTAGCTCGCTGACGACCAATTCAAGGGGGTCGGCGAGGCCGCTCATCCGCCACATTGCCAGCATCGCGCGCACCTGAGCCCGTGCCGCTGACGGCGCGGTCGGCAGGGCGGCAAGGGGTGGCATGACGCTCGACACCGGCCACGCCGAGCCGGGGCGTAGCCCAGTCCTGGCTATGTGCTGTCCTGGCTGTGCCATCGTGTTGCCTTCCGAACGCTGCCCAAGACAAGCGGTCCCGCTGGCACGACAGTACGCTTCCAATCGGCGGCGTTGCGATGTCAAAGCAGGCGTCGTTTAGACGTCTTTCAGGGCGTCGAAACGACGTTACAGATCATGACTGGCGGGGTACTCTCGGGGTCATGGCCCCTAACACCGCGCTGCGGCAGGCGCGCCTGGCTCTGCGCCTGAGCCAGGACGAGATGGCCGTGGCAATCCGCGACGCCGGGCAGCGGCTCGGCACCCCGAACGGCTGCTCCAAGCGGCTCGTGCAGCGCTGGGAAGCCGGCCAGGTGACGCTGCCCCGCGCGGTCTACATCCGCGCGCTGGAGTACGTCACCGGCCAGCCAGTCGCCACCCTCGGGTTCGACACCGCCGCCGAGCGCTACGGCCTCGACCCCGACGAGGCCCTGGCCACCGGGACCGGCCCGTGGATTCCCGTGGCCGACCCCAAGGCACAGCCGGGCCCGCTGACCGGCATCTGGCTCAGCAGCTACGAGTATGAGAGCACGGGACGCGGCGCGACGTTCACCAGTCACCACTACGTCGCCGTGGTCCAGCACGGTACCCGGCTCCAGGTTAGGTCAACGCCGGGGTCGCGCTCCCGGCTCCTGATGGACCTGACCGCCAACGGCCAGGTCCTCACCGGCACTTGGACCGAGGAGACCAGCCCAGCCGGCTACTACAAGGGCGCCGTCTACCACGGCGCGATCCAGCTCCTGCTCGAGCCAACCGGGCGGAAGATGACCGGCAAATGGGTCGGCTTCGGCCGCGACTTCGACCTCAACACCGGCCCCTGGACCCTGCAACTCATCACCAGCGCTGTCACCGAAGAGATCCTCAAGGAGTACAGCAAGCCAGCCGATGGCGAGTAAGCGAGCGTCCCCAGCCCGGAGCCCGTCTCTTCCGCCAGTTAGCCGCCAGCGATGACCGGCGCTCGCACCAACAACTTGGTCGGTGACCATGGACCTGTCGTAGACCTGGCATGTACCTGACGCCGACCCCGGCCCGTCTGGCGGCTGGTTGGCAGTCGGGTTCCGCATGCCCGGCGCCGCTAGGGTCAGCACGGATTCAGCACGGGGTCCGGAAACGACGGGAAATAACCGGCATTAATCGGACAATCGGACCACGAGAACGGACCGCCAGACTCGTCGCCGTGGCGGCCCGCCGCACCCGAGGTTAGCCCGAGAAACCGCAGTTCAGCGGCCTAATGTACCTACTTCAGGAGCTGCCGGGCCATCACCATGCGCTGGATCTGGTTGGTGCCCTCGTAGATCTGGGTGATCTTGGCGTCGCGCATCATCCGCTCCACCGGGTAGTCCTTGACGTACCCGTAACCGCCCAGCAACTGGACCGCGTCGGTGGTCACGTCCATCGCCACATCCGAGGCGAAGCACTTGCAGGCCGACGAGATGAACGTCAGGTCCGCGCTGCGCTGGCCCACCATCGCCCGCTCCGACCTGGCCGCCGCCGCGTAGGTGAGCTGCCGCGCCGCCTCGACCTTCATGGCCATGTCGGCCAGCATGAACTGGACACCCTGGAAGTCGGAGACCGGCCTGGCCGAACTGCCGCCGCTCCTTCACGTACCCGGTCGCGTAGTCCAGCGCGCCCTGCGCGATGCCGAGCGCCTGGGCGGCGATGGTGATCCGGGTGTGGTCGAGGGTGGCCAGCGCGGTGCGGAAACCGGAACCTTCCTCGCCGATGAGCCGGCCGCCGGGAATCACGCAATTGTCGAAGTACAGCTCCCTGGTGGGCGAGCCTTTGATGCCGAGCTTGCGCTCCGGGGCGCCAAAGGAGAACCCCGGGTCGTCCTTCTCCACCACGAACGCGGAGATGCCGCCGGCACCGGCGGATCGGGTCGGTGACCGCCATGACGGTGTAGAACACCGAGACGCCAGCGTTGGTGATCCAGCGCTTCGTTCCGTTGAGGATGAAGGTGTCTCCATCTTTGACGGCCCGGCACTTCATCGCGGCCGCGTCGGAGCCCGCCTCTGGTTCGGACAGCGCGTAGGAGAACATCGCCTCGCCGCGGGCGACCGGCGGCAGGTAGCGCTGTTTGACCTCCTCGGACCCGGCCAGCAGCAGCGGCACGGTGCCCAGCTTGTTCACGGCCGGGATCAGCGAGGAGGAGGCGCAGGCCCGGGCGACCTCCTCGATGACGATCGCGGTGGCGATCGCGTCCGCGCCGGACCCGCCGTAGGCCTCCGGGATATGCACGGCGGTCAGTTCGGCCTTGGCCAGCGCCTCGTGGACGTCCCAGGGGAACTCGCCCGACTCATCCACCTCAGCCGCGCGCGGCGCGATCTTGTCGTCGGCCAGGGCACGGACCGACTCGCGGAGCGCTTCGTGCTCCTCCGATAGGGCGAACGCGGGAAAGTCGAGGCTCATAGCCTCGATGGTAGTTGCGGCGCGAGCGCCCGGCCTGGCCCTCCGCCGGCCCTCGCCTTCAGCCATCCGCGTGGCTGGCCCCCGGCTCTGCCGCAGTATCTATTGGCGGCTTTGCCGCAGTATCTATTCGCGGCTCTGCCGCAGTATCTATTCGCGGCTCTGCCGCAGGGGCGCGCCCTTCACAATCGCCTCGTCGCGCAGCCGCTCCTGGAAGCCCGTCATCAGCTCGCGCAGCGCCGCGTCGCTGACCCCAAGAATCCGGACCGCGAGCAGGCCGGCGTTGCGGGCTCCGCCCACCGCGACCGTCGCCACCGGAACACCGCCGGGCATCTGAACGATGGACAGCAGCGAATCCAGCCCATCCAGGTGCCGGCGCGGTACCGGGACCCCGATGACCGGCAGCGGCGTGACCGCCGCGAGCATGCCGGGCAGGTGGGCGGCGCCGCCCGCGCCCGCGATGATCACCCGAAGGCCCCGGCTCTCCGCCGCGGTGCCGTAGGTGATCATCTCGTGGGGCATCCGGTGCGCGGACACCACGTCAGCCTCGTACGGGACCCCGAACTCCGCCAGCGTGAGGGCGGCCGCCTCCATCACCGGCCAATCCGAGTCACTGCCCATGACCACGCCGACCAGTGGCTTGCCGCTCATGCCGGTCAGTCCTCTCCTTGGCCCAGGTAACGCGCCGCGCGCCCCGCCCGCTCGCGGAGCGCGTCGATGTCATCGCCGAGCGCGGCGTCTGGGAGCACCGTGACGTGTCCTATCTTCCGCCCCGGGCGCGGCGTCTTGCCGTACAGGTGCACCCGCGCGCCCGGATCGGCGGCCATCACGTGCGTGTACCGCGAATACACGTCGGAACCCGGGCCATCTGGGCCCGCCGAGCTCGGCGATCTGGAACCGCCGCGTAGCTCGGCGATCTGGGCCCGGACCGCCGAACACGTTCGCCATCACCACCTGTGGCGCGACCGCATCCGGCGCGCCGAGAGGCAGGTCGAGGATGGCCCGTAGATGCTGCTCGAACTGGGATGTCCTGGCGCCCTCGATGGTCCAGTGACCGCTGTTGTGCGGTCGCATGGCCAACTCGTTGACCAGCAGCCCGGAGGCCGTTTCAAACAATTCGACCGCGAGCAGGCCGGTCACCCCGAGCGTTTCAGCCAGTTCCAGGGCCAGGCGCTCCGCCTCCCTGGCGCGGGAGGCGGGCAGGTGGGGAGCGGGCGCGAGCACCTCGCGGCAGACGCCATCGGCCTGGACGGTCTGCACGACCGGGTACGCGGCGCCCTGGTTGTGCGGCGATCGGGCCACCACCGCGGCGAGCTCCCGGTCGAAACCGACGTGCTCCTCCACGAACACGGCGACACCGTGCGCCAGGACCTCGGCGGCCTGCTGCGGCGAGCGGCAGACCCATACCCCCCGGCCGTCGTATCCGCCGCTGACGGCCTTCAGCACCACCGGCCACCCGGAGCCCGCCGCGAACGCCGTGACATCGTCGAGGCCGGCCGCCGGGGCGTACCGGGGGCAAGGCACCCCAAGCGCGGTCAGCCGCTCCCGCATGACCAGCTTGTCCTGCGCGAACCGGAGCGCCTCCGGGCCTGGGCGCACAGTGACCCCGGCCTTCTCCAGCGCGGCCAGATGCGGCCCGGGAACGTGCTCGTGGTCGAAGGTGAGGATGTCGCAGCCGGTGGCGAAGGACCGCAGGTCGTCCACGTTGCGGTAGTCACCGAGCTGGACGCCCGGGCAGACCCGGGCGGCGCTCTCCTCGGGCGCCGCGGCCAGCACCCGGAAGCCGACATCGAGGGGAATGGATGCCTCATAGGTCATCCGGGCGAGCTGCCCGGCGCCAACCATGCCGACCACGGGGCCCCCACCGGGGACCGCGGGCCTGGCGTCAGGGTGAGCGGTCACCGCCGTAGCCTATGAGGCCTGCGGTCCCGCCGCACAGCGGGCGGCTTAGCCGTAGTACGCAGGGAGGTCACCAGCGCGTGGCCATCCGGCGGGTTACCGCGTGTTCCGCAAACCCCATTTCGGCCACGGGCGATTTAACCTGCGGGAAACATCTCTTCGCCATAGTGCGATTTATCATCAGCGGGTCCGCTGGGGATGTCGGCCCGGCTGCGGGGAACCGACAGGTACGAGGCCAAGGAGAACGCTGATGTCGGTACCTGACCACCAGGCAAACTCGGTCCTCGAGGCGGATCTTCCGCCCGGCGTCGTCGTCCGGGAGGGCAGCTACGGCGAGAAGGTCGCGGCGGTCGAGCCCGGTGGCGCGGAGTTCATCCCGCTCAACGAGCGGCACGGCCGCCCGCTCCAGCTGTTCTGGACCTGGACCTCGCCGAACTTCGAGTTCGCCACGGTCTTCGTCGGCGTCATCGCGATCGCGTTCTTCGGCCTGAATTTCTGGCAGGCCGCCCTGGCGCTCGTACTGGGCACGGCGCTCGGCTCGGTCACCATGGGCGTGCTCTCCGCGCAGGGGCCATCGCACGGCGTGCCACAGATGGTGATATCCAGGCTCGGCTTCGGCTACTGGGGAAACGTGCTGCCGGCCGGGCTGAACGCCGTCACCGCCGGGATCGGCTGGTTCGCGGTGAACAGCGTCAGCGGCACCTTCGCCCTGAACACGCTCACCCACCTGCCGAAGCCGCTTTGCCTGGTCATCATCGTGGCCGTCCAGATCGTGGTCGCGTTCTTCGGTCACAACCTGGTGCACGCGTTCGAGCGGTACGCCTTCCCGGTGCTCGCCGTCATCTTCCTGGTGGCCACCGCGGTCATGCTGGCCAAGTCCAGCCCGGGTGCCCCGGCGCACGGCGGCGGGATCGGCGGCTTCCTGCTGACCCTGGGGGCGGCCTTCGGCTACGCGGTCGGCTGGAACCCCTACGCGTCCGACTACACCCGTTACTTCGCGCCGGACACCAGCAAGCTCGCCATCGCCTGGTGGTCCGGAATCGGCCTGTTCGTGTCGTGCGCACTCCTCGAGATCGCCGGCGCGGCGTCCGCGACCATCACCGGCGTCGCCGCCATCAACAACAACCCAACCGGCGCGTTCACCGGCCACCTGCCCACCGTCCTCGCGGATCTCACCTTGCTCGCCATCGCGCTGGGCGCGGTGGCCGCGAACGTGCTCAACATCTACTCGGGTGCGCTCTCCTTCGTGGCGATGGGTGTCAAGCTGCCGCTGGCCCTGCGCCGCGCCATCGTCGCCCTGGTGTTCGGGGTGATCGGCTTCATCGTCGCGCTGACCGGGCTGCACGACGCCGGGACCAAGTACCAGAACTTCCTGCTGGTCATCGCCTACTGGATCGCGCCGTGGCTGGCCGTCGTCTTCTGTGATCAGCTGCTGCGCCGCGGCCAGGACCCGCGGCGGCTGGAAAGCCTGCTTTTCGACACCAAGTACACGAACTGGGCCGGCCCGGCATCCATGCTCATCGGCATGGGCGTGTCGATCTGGCTGTTCTCCAACCAGACCGAATACGTTGGGCTGGTTCCCAAGCACTATCCGTCAGTCGGAGATCTCACCTTCGAAGTGGGCTTCGTCGTAACCGCTCTTGTCTACCTAACCTGGCGTCAGCTCTCCGGTACTGGGAATTTGGCGCGCGAACGCAGCTAAACCCGCTCACTGGCCACGGCTGCGGGAGTACTCTGACATACCTGTCCCCCGGAGGCGGCGCGCGGGCGCGCCTGCCCAGCTGAGAGCGGCGGACGTGCCTGCTGATGTGAGGGGTGCGAACGTGCCTGCCGACCCGAGAAAGGGATACCTGCCGCATGGTGAGCATTACCGCTGCGCTCTACCGTCGCTCCACCGTCCTGTACGCCGAGATCGCCAAGTTCGGGATAGTCGGCGCGACGGCCGCCATCATCGACCTGGGCGGAGCGGCGGGCCTGCACGGCGTGGCCGGGCTGGGCCCGCTCACGGCCAAGGTGATCTCCACCCTCGTCGCGACCGTGTACTCCTACCTGGGCAACAGGTTCTGGGCCTTCCGGCACCGCGCCAACCACAGCCTGCCGCGCGAGTGGCTGGTCTTCTTCGCGCTCAACGGGGTCGGGCTGCTGATCGCCCTGTCCGCGATCGCGGTCACCGAGTACGGGCTCGGCCTCCACAGCCAGCTGGCCTACAACGCGGCCCAGATCCTGGGCACGGGTCTGGCCACCCTCTTCCGTTTCTGGGCGTACCGCAAGTGGGTCTTCCTGGCCCCGCCCGCCCCCGTGGAGGGGGCCCTGGAGGCCATGGATCTCGCCATCGCCGGCCAGGGCGGCCAGGGCCGCTGAGCGGCCTGGCCCGAGCTGACCTGCCTGAGCTGCCTGGTCCGAGCTGAGCGGCCTGAGCTGCCGGTGCCCTGCCCAGCCTGAGCGGCCCGTTCAGGCTGGGCCCGTGACCACCGGCGGCCGGTCCTCGGCATCGCGGGTGCCCCGCGGCAGGAACACGGCGAACACCGCGGGGCGCGGGCGGACCAGGACCACATTGCCGCCGTCGGCGGCGGCGACCGTCCGGGCCAGCGCGAGACCGAGCCCGGTCCCGCCGGGACTGCCGCTGACGTTGCGCTCGAAGATCCGCGGCGCCAAGTCGTGCGGGACCCCCTTGCCCTCGTCCCGCACCTCGACCACCACGGACTTGGGGGTCCGCGAGGTCCGGATCGTGACGGCACCCGCCCCGTGCACCAGGGCGTTGTCGAGCAAAGTGGCGACCACCTGGGCCAGGGTTCCCGCCGTGACGTAGGCGTGCAGACCTTTCTCGCCGACCACCTCCAGCTTCCTGTTGGTCCGGCGGAACGCGTGGTCCCACTCGATGACCTGCTGGGCGAGCACGTCGTCAATGGAGATCATCGACGGGACACCGCGCACGGACCGGCGCGTCCGATCGAGCAGCTGGCTCACCACCTCAGCCAGCCGCTCGGTCTGAGCCAGCGCCGCCGCCCCCTCCTCGCGGACCACCCTCGGCTGGTCAGCGGCGCTGACCATTTCCTCCAGCCGCATCGACAAGGCGGTCAGCGGCGTGCGCAACTGATGGGACGCATCGGCGGCAAAGTCCCGTTCCGCCGAGAGAAGGTCGGTGATCCGCCGCGCGGAGCTGTCCAGCCCCTCGGCCACCTTGTCGAGTTCGGGCACCCCGTACCTGCGCCCGAGCGGACGGGCGTCACCCACGCCAAGCCGGACCGCCGCGCTGGCCAGTTCTTCCAGCGGCCGGGTGAGGCGCCGTGCCTGCCAGATGGCGAGTACCACCGCTACGGCGATAGCGAGCAGCACCAGCGAGCCGATGAGCGCCAGCGCGCCGGTCACCCGGCTGTACCGGAACGAGTCGTCCGCCTGGATCGTGACGCTGAAGTTCTTCGTGACGGCGTGGGCGGTGATCGCGCTCCGGCTCGCGATCGGATCGCCGAGCTTGACCGTCTGGCGCCCATTCTGGCTGATGACGACGTAGCGGTCGGGCAGGGAATTGGCCGCCACCGCCGCGCCGGCCGCGTCAGGTCGCAGGCCGCCGTCCAGCCGGCTCTGCAGGGACCTGGCCGCCGTCGTCGCATCCCGCTGCACCTGCTGGGTCGCCTCGCTGATCTGCAGCCGGCTCAGCACGAACGTCAGCGGCAGCCCGAGCAGCAGGACAGCCGTCACCGCGACCGCGAGGGTGGACATGAGCAGGCGGCGCCGCACGGGTCAGCCGCCCAGCACCGCTGCCAGGCCGGAGCCGGGCCGCCCGTCAATCACCGCGCTCGAAGCGGAAGCCGACCCCCCGGACCGTGGTGATGTACCGGGGACAGTGCGCATCGTCGCCGAGCTTGCGGCGCAGCCACGAGATATGCATGTCCAGCGTCTTCGTCGATCCCCACCACTTGCTGTCCCAGACCTCACGCATGATCTGCTCACGGGTGACCACCTTCCCCGCATCGCCGACCAGCACGCTCAGCAGGTCGAACTCCTTGGTGGTGAGCTCAAGCTCGGTGTCGCCGATCCACGCCCGACGGGCATCGGCCTCGACGCGCACACCCTGCACCACGCTGGTCTCCGCGTTGCCCCGGCGGAGCAGGGCGCGAACCCTGGCGAGCAGCTCGGCGAGCCGGAACGGCTTGGTCACGTAGTCGTCGGCGCCGGCGTCGAGCCCGATGACGGTGTCCACCTCATCCGCTCGTGCGGTCAGGATCAGCACCGGCAGGGTCTGCCCGTCGGAGCGCAGGCGGCGGCAGACCTCGAGCCCGTCCAGCTGGGGCAGGCCGATGTCGAGCACGATCAGGTCCACGCCGCCGCCGAGGGCCGCCTCCAGGGTGCTTGGCCCGTCCGCCGCGACGTCAACGTCGTAGCCTTCCCGGCGGAGCGCGCGGGCCAGCGGCTCTGATATGGACGCATCATCCTCAGCGAGCAGAACGCAAGTCATGGTCAGATGCTACGGTGTGGGAGTCCATGGCGGTCCCGAACCGTACACTGACGTGCAGTCATGCGTCCGGGTACCTGACCGGCCCAGGCAGATCCGGCTTTGTCGGCCATGGCCTGACCAACCGGAGATCGCCGAGCACCTGCGTGATTGTCCATCCGGGCGCTTCGGGAGCTCGCACGGGCCGCTTCCGCGGAACGGTGGCTCAAACCGGCGTGACGCCGTGCCGCCGCCGGGGCAGCGAGCGGTCCTTCCCGGCCGCCGCGGCGAACCGGCGGATCAGCTCCGCCCGCAGGTCGCCGGGCTCCACGACGTCGTCCACGACCAGTTCGCCGGCCAGCCGGAGCACATCGATGTCGCGGTCATATTCGCTGCGCAGTCGCTGGGTCTCCGCCTCGCGCGCGGCGGGGTCTTCGATGCCGGCCAGCTTGTTGAAGTAGACCGCGTTGACGGCGGCCTCGGCCCCCATCACGGCGATCTTCGCGGTGGGCAGGGCGAGCGTGGCGTCCGGCCCGAACCCCGGCCCGGCCATCGCGTACAGGCCCGCCCCGTATGCCTTCCGCACCACCACGCAGATCTTCGGCACCGTCGCCTCGGCGACCGCGCTGATCATCTTCGCGCCGTGCCTGATGATGCCCTGCCTCTCCACGGCCGTGCCGACCATGAAGCCGGGCACGTCGGCGAGGAACAGCAGCGGCACGTTGAACGCGTCGCATAGCTGGATGAAGCGGGCCGCCTTGTCCGCGGAGTCCACGAACAGCACGCCACCCTTGAACATCGGGTTGTTCGCCACCACGCCGACGGCCTGGCCGGCCAGCCGGGCGAACCCGATGGTGAGCTCACGCGCCCACAGCGCATGGATCTCGAAGAAGGACCCCTCGTCAACCAGGCCGCGCACGTACCGGCGCATGTCGTACGCCTGCCGCTCGCTGGCGGGGACCAGCGCGGCGAGGTCGGCCGGCGCAGGCTCCCGGCCATGGCTGACCGGCGGCGGCCGCTGCCAGTTCGGCGGCAGGTAGGACAGGTATCCACGGACCGCCGCGAGCGCGTCCTGTTCCGACCCCGCGAGGTAATGACCGCACCCGGAGACGGTGCAGTGCATCCGGGCCCCGCCCATCTCCTCCAGCGTCGTCTTCTCCATCACCACCATCTCGACCATGCGCGGGCTGCCCAGGTACATCGAGGCGTTCCCGTCCACCATGGCCACGAAATCGCAGAACGCGGGGATGTACGCACCGCCCGCCGCCGACGGCCCGAACAGCGCGCAGACCTGCGGGATGGAGCCCGAGGCCTGCACCTGGGTATGGAAGATCCGCCCCGCCCCGCGTCGGCCAGGGAACATCTCCACCTGGTCCGTGATCCTCGCGCCCGCCGAGTCGACCAGGTAGACCATGGGAATCTGCGACTGGTACGCCTTCTCGATGATCCGGATGATTTTCTCAACGGTTCGCGCGCCCCATGATCCCGCCTTGACCGTCGAGTCGTTGGCCATCAGCGCCACCGGGCGGCCGCCGATCATCGCGGTACCGGTGACGACACCGTCGGCGGGAAGGCCGTCGGCCAGGACGTTGGCGTACCGCCCGTCCTCGGTGAAACTCTCCTCGTCCACCAGCAGCGCGATGCGCTCCCGCGCGAACAGCTTGCCCGCGGCCTCAGCCGCCTCGTGGTAGCGCGGCGCCCCGCCGCGTTCCACCCGATTCCGCAACTCGCCAAGGTCCGGGTGCCCAGTGTCCGCACCCTCCTGGTCCGCGTCCCCGGTGTCCGCGTCCCCGGTGTCCGCGCTCCCGACGTGAGGATCCTCTGCCACGCTCGCGACCTTACCCCGCCCAGCCGATTTCCATGATCGTGGTCTGACTGGCGACGGCCGGCACCATCCTGCCTGTTCGCGGGCGGAAACGGTCCGCCAGCAACTCGCGCCACGGACGGGCCGCCGATGGTGAGTGGTCAGAGGTGGCTGCCGCCGTCTACGGTGATGACGGTCCCGGTCGCGATGCGCAGGTGAGTCACGATGCCGATGATCGTCACCGCCACATCGTCAGGGTGTACCACGACGCGCAGCGGAGTGCCCGCGGCCTGCTTCTCGATCGCGTCGCGGCCGCGGCCAGGCACGAATCCGGTGTCGACCGCGGCCGGCGCCACGGCCAGTACCCGTACCTGCGGCGCGAGCACCCGGGCCAGCGACATGGTCATCGTGTCCACCGCGGCCTTGGCGGCGGCGTATGCGATGTTGCTGCCCGTACCGATGCTCGCCGCGACGGACGAGACGGTGACAACCACCGAGTCACCGCCGCCGCGCAATAGCGGCGCGAACGCTCGGACGAGGGCGAACGCGCCGCGTACGTTGGTCGCGAGCACCCGGTCGATCGTCACGTCGTCCAGCGCGTCGAGATCCGCGTGGGGCACTGCGGCGGTCCAGCCGGCGCAGTTGAGCAGGACATCGCAGTGCCCGTGCCGGGCGCGGACCGCCTCCGCCGCCGCACCGATGCTGGGGGTGTCGTCTACGGAGATCCGCAGCGCGGAATGGCCCTGTTCCTGTCCTGGCAGGGAGGCGACGAGGTCGGCCGCCCGCTGCTGCCCGGTGTGGTAGCCGACCACCACTGTGGCGCCCGCGTCGGCGAGTCGCCGTGCGGTGGCCGCCCCGATGCCACCGCTCCCGCCGGCGACGACGGCGACCCGGCCGGCCAGGTCATACACCCCCAGGCCCCCTCGGCGCAGTTCGCTCACCGCGGCCCTCCCTTGTGCGCGTTGACTCCAGGTCCGGTACCTGGCCGGGGCCTCGCTGTCCGCCGCCTTCAGCGTGCCGCCCCGCTCGTTGGGCTCGGCGTTGCCCCGGGGAGGCAGCAATGATCTTATTGATCGGCGTCCGCCGGGACCGGCGGGGACGGGTCGTTGAGGCTAGATTTTCCGCACAGCCGGATTCGCCGCGCGGACAGGAGGCCGGGATGGCCAGCTCGCATGTGATCGTCGGGTCGGGGCGCCACCGCGTCCTCGTCCTGCACGGCTGGTTCGGCTCGGCGCTCGGCTGGGGCTCGCTGCCCGGCTACCTTGATGGGTCGAGATACACGTATGCGTTCATGGACCTCCGCGGCTACGGTAGCCGCAAGCAGGTGAGCGGTGACTTCACGATGGAAGAGGCGGCCGCCGACGCGGTCGCGCTCGCTGACGAGTTCGGGTGGGACCGCTTCTCGCTCGTCGGGCACTCGATGGGCGGTGTGGCTATCCAGCACGCGGCGTTGCAGGCCCCGGGCCGGGTGCGGCGACTGGTCGGCATCACCCCCGTCCCCGCCACCGGGGTACCGCTCGACGCGGACGGGTGGGCGCTGTTCTCCGGCGCGGCCACCAGCAGTGACGACCGGGCGGCGATCATCAGCTTCTCCACGGGCGCCCCGCCGTCGAGCGCTTTCGTCACCTCGGTCACGCGGCATTCGCTCGACAACTCGACCGTTGAGGCGTTCGGCAGCTACCTCGAGTCGTGGGCGAAAGCGGATTTCGCCGAGCGGGTGCGGGGCAGCCAGACCCCGGTCAAGGTCATTGTGGGGGAGAACGACCCCGCGCTGCCCGAGCGGTTGATGCAGGAGACCTGGCTGACGTTCTACCCCAACGCCGAGATGGAGGTGCTCCGGGGCGCCGGCCACTACCCGATGCTGGAAACCCCGATGGCGCTCGCGGCCTGCATCGAGGACTTCCTGGGACGTGAATGACGGGCCGGTGGGAGAAACGGCAAAGACCCCGCCAGGACGGTGAGAGGAGCCGCAAAGGCCCCGCCACGGCCGGTTCGAGGAGCCGCAAAGACCCCGCCGCGGCCGGTGGGAGGAGCGGCGGGTTTCGTTTATGCCGGAATTGTGCGGGTTCTTGGGCCGGCCCGGAGCACCTGCGAGGGCAGCTCATGGCCGACGATGCGCTCTGCCTCCGCGGCCGCGTCGATCATCGCGGCCAGGTCCACCCCGGTGGCCACGCCCATGTCCTCGACCATGTGCACGAGTTCCTCGGTGGCGATGTTGCCGGAGGCCCCCGGCGCGTAGGGGCAGCCGCCGAGGCCGCCGACCGAGGCGTCGAAGTCATCCACCCCCAGCTCCAGCGCGGCCAGGACGTTGGCCAGCCCGGTGCCCCGCGTGTTGTGGAAGTGCAGGTTGAGGGGCACGTCGGGGTGCTGCGACCGGAACTCGCCGACCAGTTCACGGACCCGCCGCGGAGTGGCCATGCCCGTGGTGTCGCCGAACGAGATCGAGTCCGCCCCGTCGGCCACCGCCCGCCCGGCCACCGCCACGGTCCGTGCCACCGGCACGTCGCCCTCGTAGGGGCAGCCCCACGCGGTCGCGACCACGACCTGGCCGGTGGCGCCGCGGGCATGCGCCTCGCTGATGATCACCGCGATGTCATCCAGCGACTCCGCGGTGGCCCGGTTGACGTTCTGGCGGTTGTGCGTGTCCGAGGCGGACACCACGACCTCCAGCTCGGTCAGCCCGGCATCCAGCGCGCGCCGGGCGCCGCGCAGGTTCGCGGCGAGCGCCGAGTAGCGGACCGACGGCGGCCTGGCGATCCCCTCCCACACCTGGTCGGCGTCCGCCATCTGCGGGATCGCCTCGGGGCGGACGAACGACACGGCCTCGATCCGGCTCACCCCGGTCCCGGACAGCCGGTCGATAAGAGCGATCTTGGCGGCGGTTGGCACCGGATCCTCGTTCTGCAGCCCGTCGCGCGGCCCCACCTCACGCAGCGAGAGACGGCCAGGCAGATCAGCCATCCCGGCTCACTCTCCACGCCACTGCGGAGCCCGCTTCTGGTTGAACGCCTTGATTCCCTCACGCCGGTCCGCCGACAGGGCCGCCGTCCGCCAGGCGGCGTCCTCGATCTCCAGCCCCGCCGCGAGGCCGGTTCCCCAGCCCTGGCGGATGGCTTTCTTGGCGGCCATCACGGCCACCGCGGAGTTGCACGCGATGCTCCCGGCGATCTCCAGCGCATCGTGATCGGCGGCGCCCGCGGGCACGAGCCGGTCCGCGAGGCCGATCCGCTCCGCCTCGGCGGCGTTCACCCGGCGCCCGGTGAGGATCAGGTCGTTGGCCCGGCCCACGCCGAGGCGGCGCGGCGCCAGCTGGGTGCCGCCGCCGCCGGGGACCAGCCCGACGGTCGCCTCCGGCAGGCCGAACACCGCGGTCTCGTCGGCCACGATCACGTCGCAGGACAGGGCCAGCTCGCAGCCGCCGCCCAGGGCCCACCCGTGCACCGCGGCGATCACCGGCTGCGGGAGGCCCAGCAGGCCCCCGAACGCGGCGCGGAACACCGGCCGCTGGGCCAGCAGTTGCGCGTCGGTCATCAGGTTC
The DNA here is from genome assembly GCA_963822825.1 of uncultured Actinomycetes bacterium. Taxonomy (GTDB): domain Bacteria; phylum Actinomycetota; class Actinomycetes; order Streptosporangiales; family Streptosporangiaceae; genus JAWWPY01. The sequence goes on from CAWGIW010000015.1 coordinate 186,231, forward strand.
CGCTCTTTGAGGTCGGCGCCCACGGAGAACGCCCGCTCACCGGTCGCCGTCAGCACAATGGCGCAGACCTCCCGGTCCGGGCCGAGCTCGGCACACACCTGAACCAGCCGGACCGCCATCGCCGTGTTCATGGCGTTCAGGGCCTCTGGGCGGTCAAGGACAATCTCTGCCACCCGGCCGTGCCCCAACACATGCCTGCGAACCGCCACTCCATCCATGAGGGGCAGGCTAACCCGTCCCAGCGCGGGCGGCAGGCACCGGGCAGGCCGTCGGGCGGCTGCTATGGACGTCCCTGGCGCTCGTCACGGCCCAGCCGCTGCTGCTCCTGCTCAGCCAGCTGGAACAGTGTGGCCTGCACCTTCTCAACCTCGGGGACCTCGTTGAGGACCAGTTGGCCGTGCTCGCCCGCGGACTCGACGGTCAGCCGGCCAGAGCCGAACAGCCGGTCGATCGGCCCCTGCGAGAACGAGACGTCGCTGATCCGGATCAGCGGAAAGTCCCGGCCTGACCTGGTCAGGATGCCGTAGCGCAGGCTGAGCCTGCGGGTGGTGAGCCGGTAGCTGGTCGTCTGCCAGCGCAGGATGGGCACAACGAACCAGAGCAGCACCACGATGAGGGCGACCGCCCCGACGGCGATGCGGCCAGCCTCGGCGTCGCGGCCCGCGGGGATCACGACCAGCAGCGTCAGCGCGGCGGCCACCACGACCATGAGCACAAGCGTCGGCCGGAGCAGCGTCTTCCAGTGCGGGTGCAGGATCAGCACACTCTGCTCGCCCTCGGAGAGCCGATCAGTGCTAGCCATACGGCACATCGTGGCATGAAATCTGGCGACCTGCCCGCCTGGCCTGTCTCAGCGGACGTGCACGACATCTCCCGCGCTCACCGGGGTCACCCCGGATGCGGTCCGCACCACCAGCCGGCCTCCGGTGTCGATGTCGGCCGCGACCCCGGTGAGCGACCGTCCGCCCGGCAGCTCGACCCTGACCTGCTCGCCGAGCGTCGCGCACCGGCGCAGGTACTCGGCGCGCAGGCCGGACTCATCCGCGTCCACGGCCGCCGCCTCGGCCAGGTACCAGTGCTCAAGCTCGCGCAGCACGGCGCCCAGCAACTCCTCCCGGTCCAGGCTCGCGGCGTTCTCCAGGAGCAGGGACGTCGCGGCGGCCACCGGCAGATCCTCGCGGCGGAGGGTCACGTTGATCCCCACCCCCACGACGACCGCATCGCGGTGCTGCTCAGCCAGGATGCCAGCGAGCTTGGCGCCTCTCACGAGCACGTCGTTCGGCCACTTGAGACGGGCGTCCACCGCTGCTGAACTGCGCAGCGCCGCGGCCACCGCGACCCCGGTGAGCAACGGGATCCACACCCGGCGGCCCGGCGGAAGGTCCCGTGGCCGCAAGAGAACCGAGAAAGCCAGCGAGGCGCGGGGCGGGCTCACCCAGCGCCGGCCCAGCCCGCCCCGCCCCGCCGTCTGCTCCTCGGCGACCAGGACCTGTCCGGCCGCGGCCCCGTCCGCCGCTTCGGCGAGCAGATCAGCATTGGTGGACCCGGTCGCCTCGACCACGCGGATCTGCCGCCACAGGCCGCCCGGCCGGATCAGCTGCTGGCTGAGCACCTCGGCCCGGATGAGCGGGCTGTCGTGGCGCTCAGTCACCGGCCAGCTCCTTTGGGTACTCTCATTGTCCAGGTACCGGGCATGGTGCGCGGACAGGTCCGGTTCAGCGGGGTAGACACGTCCAAAAATTACGTCGCCACAAATGACCATCTCACATGATGGCAGCCGACGATGGCGTCAGGAGAGCAGTGGCCGATCTCAAGGCCAGCGACAGCCGCGGCGGGGATGACCTCCAGCCGCAGCGCTCGGGCCGGTCGCGGCTTCGGCGTGCTCGCGGATACTGGGCTCGCGGGTACCGCGCGCTGCGGGTCCGCGGGTACCGCGCGCTGCGGGTCCGCGGGTACCGCGCGCTGCGGGTCCGCGGGTACCGCGCGCTGCGGGTCCGCGGGCCGGCCGTGGCGGCGGCCATCAGGCCGGCCGCATTGTGGCGCAACCACCGCCTGTTCGGTCTCCTGGTGGTGCTGGCCATCGGCGTGCGAGTCCTCGCGACGCTGGCCTTCCGGCCCGCGCTGTTCATCCCGGACTCCTTCGATTACCTGCACGACGGGGCTCACCTGGTCATGGAGCAGTTGCGCCCGGCGGGATACCCCATCCTGCTGCGCGCGGCACAGCCGTTCCACAGCCTGCTGCTCGTGACCACGCTGCAGCATCTGATGGGGATCGGCGAGGCGATCATCGTGTACGGGCTGCTGCGCCACTGGGGGCTGCCCGCCTGGGGCGCCGCCCTGGCCACGGTGCCGACCCTGTTCGACGCCCGCCAGGTCGCCCTGGAGTCCTACATCCTGCCGGATGCGCTGTTCGGCTTCGTGATCCTGGTCGCCGTCGCGCTCCTGCTGACCAAGCGCACCCCGGCCATCTGGCCGTGCGTGGGCGCCGGGCTGCTCCTCGCCTGGGCCTCGGTGCTGCGCGGCAACGGTGCGCCCATCATGGTGGCGCTGCTTGCCTTCATGCTGATCAGGCGGGCCGGCTGGCGCGCCTGCGGGCCGGCCTGGCGGCGTTCGCCGTCCCGCTCGCCGCGTACGTGGCCATCTTCGACTCGATCTACGGCCAGGTCAACATCACCAGCAGCACCGGCGTCTTCCTGTGGTCACGGACCATGTCGTTCGCCAACTGCACGGTCATCAAGCCACCGCCGGACCTGCGGCCGCTCTGCCCGGATCGGCAGGCCGTGCCTCCCCCGCGCGTGACCGCCTGGTCGGTGCCGGCCCTGCTCGGTGAGCGCACTCCCGGGGAGTACCTCTGGTCCAACGGCGTCTGGTGGCGCCACGACGCGCACCCGGGGATCAATGCCTTTAACAACCAGCTGGGGATGCGGTTCGCAGTAGACGCGATCAAGGCGCAGCCGCTGAGCTACCTGCGCGCGACGGCCCAGGGTGTGCTGCTCACCTTCCTGGCGACCGACCGGGCCGATAACTACCTGTCGCTGAATTTCACCGCCCGGCCGGTCATCTCCCGGCTGCCCGCCAACTACCTGAGTGACCTACGCAACTATGCGCACGTGACCAGCAACACCCATGCCGTGCCGCCGTACGCGTTCTTCATGGATCTCTACCAGCTGCCGGTCTGGTTTCCGGGTGTCGCTTTCTTCGCCGTGATGATCATCGGGCTGGCCGGCGCGGGGCGGCAGTGGCGGCGCTGGGGCGGCCCCGCGGCCTTGCCGTGGGCCGTCGCCGTCATCGGCGTCGTGGTCCCGGTCGCCCTCGCGCAGTACCTGTACCGGTACGCGATCACCGCGGTCCCGGTGGCCTGCCTGGCCGCCGGCCTCGCGTTCGCGCGCCTGGATGGCGTGGCCTGGCCCGCCTCGCGCCGGCCAGCCGCGCCGGAGCCGGCCGGAGCGCCGGAGCCGGCCGGATGACGGTCACCGCCGCCCCGTCACGGCGCGGGCCGTAGCGAGCGCACCGCCCGCCGCCGCCACTCCAGCGAGAACAACGAAGGTCACCGAGACAGCATGAGCCGACCGCTGGCTGAAGGCGCCCACCAGCGGATGCACCGGCAGCTGCCCGCCAGGTTCAGGTAGACCGTCCCGAAGTGGCGACGCCGACCACCAGGGCGAGCTGGTTGACCGTGACGATAACGCCGGTCGCGTCGGCCGCGTCGGCCACCGGGACCCGCATCAGCACCGAGGTCATCAGCGGGCTGAACGAGGCCGCCATGCCGGCCCCGGTCAGCGCCATGGCCAGATAGAGGCCAGGCGCCGCGGCCGGCCGCCGTGGAGCAGGACCGCGAGCGCGAGCAGCCCGGCCGCGTTGCCGGCGAAACCGACGATGATCAGGCCAGCGTGGCCACGCGGCGGCAGACCGCTGCCAGTTGAGGCTGACCAGCGCGAACGCGATCCCGGCGGGGGCGAAGGTGAGCCCGGCCCGCAGCGCCGAATCTCCAGGCCGCCCTGCAGGTGCAGGGCCAGCGCGAAGAAGAACCCGCCGAACACGGCCAAGGTCGCGAACAGCGCGGCGATGCCCGGGCCGCGCCCGGCAGCCGCAGCACCCGCCCGGGGATCAGGGGCGACCCGCGCCCGCGGCCGCGGCCCTGCGCTCCACCAGCGGCAGAACGCGGCGAACGCCACAGCCCGCTGCGGCCAGGCAGGCCCAGCCCCAGACCGGCCAGTGCTCGGACTGGCCGAGCACCAGCGGCAGCACCAGGGCCAGCACGGCCGGGGACAGGGTGGCCAGCCCGGCCAGGGTCCAGCCCGCGGCCCTGGCTCGCCGCCTCCCCGCGGCAGGAGCCGGCCGCCCGCGACGAGCAGCACGCCCCGATCGGCACGTTCAGCAGGAACACCGGGCGCCACGTGCTGCCCAACAGGTCCGCGCTGACCAGCAGCGCCGCCGAGCACCTGCCCGGCCACCGCCCCGCCGGCCAGCACCGCCGCGTACAGGCGCATCGGCCGGGCGCGGGCCGGGCCGGTGAACGAGCGCTGGATGAGGCTGAGCACCTGCGGGATCATGACCGCCGCGCCGCCCCCTGCACGAACCGCAGCGTGACCAGCACGCTGGTCGAGGGCCAGGCCGCAGCCCAGCGAGGCGAGGGTGAACAGGGCCAGCCCGGCGAGGAACATGCGGCGGTGGCCCAGGATGTCGCCGAGCCGGGCGCCGGTCACCAGCAGCACCGCGTAGGGGATGACGTAGCCGGCGATGACCAGCTGCAGGCCGGCGCCGGAGGCGTGCAGGTCTGGCATGGATCGAGGGGGCGCGACGTTGACCACGGAGGCGTCGAGCAGCGCCATGAACTGCCCGGTCAGGACGATCGCCAGGATGCCGCGGGGACTCGGCGCCGGCCGTAGGGCTGGGCGTGCCGGCCGCCGGCGGTGGTGAGGGTGTCTGGTCATGTAACGAGCCTGCCGCCAGACCGATGCCAGGTACCAGGAGCCTGGTTATCCTGGTACCAGCAGTACCTGGCAACCGCCGCCCGGCCGAGGCAGATGGGGTCCATGAGCATATGACGACGGTCGATGGCCGCCACCACGCGCCGCGCCGAGCTGGCCGCGTTCCTGCGCAGCCGCCGGGAGCGGGTCAGCCCCGGAGCAGGCCGGCCTGCCGCCGGGACCCGCCGCCGCACCCCGGGCCTGCGCCGCGAGGAGGTGGCGCAGCTCGCCGGGGTCGGGGTGACCTGGTACACCTGGCTGGAGCAGGGCCGCCAGATCAACGCCAGCTCCAGGTGCTCGACGCGGTGGCCCGCACGCTGCGGCTGGACCCGGCCGAGCGGGAGCACCTGTACCGGCTGGCCGACGTGCCCGGACGCGGCCAGCGTCGCTGGTGCCGGCGACGGCGGCTGCGAGCAGGTGCCGCCCGAGGTGCAGCAGATCCTGGACAGCCTGGTGCCGCTGCCCGCCAGCGTCATCAACGAGCGGTTCGACCTGCTGGCCTGGAACGCGCGCGTACGCGGTGCTGTGGCCGACTGGTCGGCGCCGCGCCCGGCGAGCGCAACGTCCTGTGGCAGTGCTTCAGCACCCCGAGTGCTGCCACCCGTACGTGAACCGGGACGAGCAGCTGGCCACGCTGGTGGCCCAGTTGCGCGCGCGCTACGGCCGGCACGTCGGCGAGCCCGCCTGGACCGGGTTCGTCCGGCGGCTGCAGGCGCTGCAGCCCGGAGTTCGCCCGGCTGTGGGCCGAGCACGACGTGGCCAGCCCGGCGACCTACCTCAAGATCTTCCGGCACCCGGCGTACGAGCGGCTGGCATGACGACCACCAGCCTGGCGGTGCTGGCCGACGCCCGGCACCCGGATGGTGGTGTACACGCCCGCCGACGAGGTCTGCCGCATGGCCATCGGCGGGCTGCTCGCCGGGGACGGCGTGGACGCCCGCTACCCCTGCTGGCCCGCCCACCAGCGCAGCCGGGAACTCGCGGCCCAAGCGGCCGCCAGCCCCGCGTCCAATCCGTGACCGGACACCCCATGGACAGACCCGCGGCGGTCAGCCGGTGTTTTGCAGGCCTGCCGCGACGCCGCTCACGGTGAGCAGCAGGAGCCGGTGCAGCCGCTCTCGCCGCGCGGCGGCCGCGGCCCCATCTGCTGGGCTTTCCCCTTCCGCCGGCGCGCCCGGGGGTGTTGCCCGCGATCGGCCTGCGGCGCAGCCCGCAATTCAGTCAGCGCGCGCAGTTGCAGGTGGGAGAGCGCGTCCACGTAGGGATCGCGCAACGTGACGGCCCGGGAGAGCACCGGGCGGTCGGCCAGCAGCCGGTCGTGCCCGGTGACCGCCAGCACCAGCCGCCTGGTCAGGTCGTACTCCGCCAGCACCATGGCGGTCAGGTCATCCCGGCCGCCCAGAGCGAGGTAACGCGCCGCAATCCGGCGGTCCGACTTGGCCAGGCTCATTTCGGCGTTGTCGAAGAGGACGGCCAGCAGCGGCCAGCCCCGGTAGGCCTCCTGGATATCCCGCAAGCCCTCCTCCCTACCCGCACCTTCCCCGCCGGTGACCGCCGCGAGCCCGCTGCCAAGGCCGTACCAGCCGGGCAGGTTCAGCCGGGTCTGCGCCCAGGCGAACACCCACGGGATGGCCCGCAGGTCGGCCAGGCCCACCGGTGCGCTGGCGATCCCCCGGCGGGCCGGGCGTGACCCGATCCGCAGCCCGCTGATCTCCTCCAGCGGGCTGATCCGGGCCAGCCACTCGGCGAACCCGGGCGCCTCGACCAGGTCCCGGTAGGCGCGCAGGGCCCGGGCCCCGATCCGGTCCGCGATCGGCCGGAACCGCTTCGCCGCGGCCGCGTTGCGCTCCCGCACCGCCGGTGCGGAGGCCAGCAGCACGGCCGATGTCACCTGCTCAAGGTGGCGGCGCGCGATCACCGGGTGCCCGTACCGCGCGAAGATCACCTCGCCTTGCTCGGTGACCTTGAACCGGCCGTCCACCGAGCCGGGCGCTTGGGCGAGCACCGCGCGGCCGGCCGGGCCACCGCCCCGGCCCAGGGCCCCGCCCCGGCCGTGGAACAAGGTCAGCGTCACGTCCCGGTCCACGGCCCAGCGGGCCAGCGCGTTCCTGGGCGTCGAACAATTGCAGCGTCGCGCTGACCGGGCCGAGTTCCTTGGCGGAGTCGGAGTAGCCGAGCATGACCTCCACCTGGCGCCCGTTGGCGGCCAGCCTGGCGGTCACCGGATCGAGGGCCAGCATGTCGTCCAGCACCCGGGTGGCGTTGTTCAGGTCCTCGCCGCTCTCGAAGAGCGGGACCACGTCGAGCACCGGAAGCCTGCCGCTCCGCATGGCGTGCCGGGACAGTTCATGGACGGCCGCGATGTCCGCGGCGGACCGGGTGAAGCTGACCACGTACCGCCGGCACGGCGTCCACGCCGAACCGGTCCTGTATCCACCCGGCCGCGCGGAACGTGGCGAGTACCTCGTTAGTCTCCGCCGACAGCGGCCCCCCCGCCTCGATCTCCCGGAGGGCGCGGGCGTGCACGGCGCTGTGCTGGCGGATCTCCAGCCCGGCGAGGTGAAACCCGAACGTCTCCGCCTGCCAGATCAGATGCTGCAATTCCCCGAACGCCTGCCGGACGGCACCCGCCGCCGTCAGCGAGTTCTGGACCAGCCGCAGATCGGCGAGGAACTCGGCGGCGCCGCGGTAGGCCAGATCCGCGTCACGCAGCCGGGTGGCCAGGAGCCGCCGGGCCAGGTAGAGCAGATAGGTGCGGTAGGGCTCCTGCGGCGAGCGGGCCGCGAGATCAGCGAGCAGCTCGGGATGGGCCGTCTCCGCGGCATCGAGCGCCATGGCGAAATCGGGGCTGGGGGGCGCGGCGTCGGCGTGCACGGTGAGCGCACGGCCGATCCTCGTGGTGGCGTTCTCCAGGGCGCGGAGCGCGTGATCGGCCTGGATGACCGCGGTCTCCCTGGTCACCTGGGCCGTGACGAAGGGGTTGCCGTCCCGGTCCGCGCCGACCCAGCTCCCGAAGCGCAGGAACGCGGGGATCGCGGGCGCTGGCAACACAGGCGCGGCCGGGGCGGCGTGCCGCCGCCAGCCCCGCCGGGTCTCCTCGAGTGCCCGGTACAAGGTGGGCGCCACAACGAAAAGCGTCTCGTCGAACGCGGCCATGACCGTACGCACCTCGTCGATCGGCTCCATGGCCTTGTCGCGGAGCGGCGACGTCAGCCACAGCAGGTCGATCTCCTCTCGCAGCCTGCGCCGGATCTCGGACTGCTCGGCCGTGTCGCGGCGTCCCGTGGTGAGGTGCGCAGTGTCGAGCGCGGCGAGCAGGACGCTGATCCGCCGCAGCGCGGTGGCCACAGCGCGGCGGCGCGCCTCGGTGGGATGCGCGGTGAGCACCGGATGCACGCGCAGCCGGGCCAGCAGCTCATCGAGAAGTTCCGTGCCCTGCTCCTGGCGGAACTCGGTGACCGCCGCCGCCAGCGACTCGCGGACCGGCGCCTCGCCCGAGTCGCGGTCCCGCAGGACACGGACCCGGTGCTGTTCCTCGGCCAGGTTGGTGAGGTGGAAGTAGACGGTGAACGCCCGGGCGACAAGCTCGGCGCGGTCAAGCGGCCAGCTGGCTACCAGCGCCGCGATCTCATCACCAGCCGGATCCGCGGCCGGGCCACCGTGCGGCGGGCCATCCGGCCCAGCGCCATCACGGGGGCGGCCCGGCGGGCGGCGATCACCGCCCGCCGCAGCCGTTCGACGTCATCCAGCAGGTCCTGGCCGCCAGACTCGCGCAATACCTCGCCAAGCAGATCGCCAAGCAGCCTGACGTCGCGGCGCATCGGCTCGGGCATCTGCTGCCGGTCGGCATCCCGGCTCAGGTGGTCGGCATCGCTGGTTACGCTGTCGGCCTCGCCGTTCACCGGCCGGTCGGCATCGCTGCTCACGGCGGACAGCCTAGTGGGCCGATGTTACGGACGATCGCGGGCTGGAGACCGGCCTGCTGACCGGCTGCGGCTGACCCGCTGCGGCGCTGCTGCTGACCGGCTGCGCTGACCGGCTGCGCTGACCGGCTGCGGCTGACCGGCTGCGGCTGGCCGCTACCCTGTCGGCATGACCAGCGAAGCTCCTATCGTTGCGGAAAATGGGTGGCCGCAGGACGGGGCGCCCCCGAGGCCCAGCCCAGCCCGCACACGACGGCGGGAAAAATCGCTGACCTGCAACGGCGCGAGGACGAAGCCATCCACGCCGGCTCGGCACGGGCGGTCGAGCAGCAGCACGCCAAGGGCAAGATGACGGCCAGGGAACGGGTCGATGCCCTGCTCGATCCCGGCTCGTTCACCGAGTTCGACGCGCTGGCCCGGCACCGGGCGACCGGCTTCGGCGTGGCCGCCAACCGCCCCTACGGCGACGGGGTGGTCACCGGGTACGGCACCGTGGACGGCCGGCCGGTCTGTGTTTTCAGCCAGGATTTCACCGTGTTCGGCGGCTCGCTCGGCGAGGTCTACGGCGAGAAGATCGTCAAGGTGATGGATCACGCCCTCAAGACCGGCTGCCCGGTGATCGGCATCAACGACGGCGGCGGAGCGCGGATACAGGAGGGCGTGGTCGCGCTGGGGCTGTTCGCCGAGATCTTCTACCGGAACGTGATCGCCTCCGGCGTGATCCCCCAGATCTCGCTGATCATGGGACCGTGCGCCGGCGGCGCCGTCTACTCCCCTGCGATCACCGACTTCACGTTGATGGTCGAGGGCACCTCGCACATGTTCATCACCGGCCCGGACGTGATCAAGACGGTGACCGGGGAGGAGGTCAGCTTCGAGGAACTCGGCGGCGCGCACACGCACAACACCAAGTCCGGGGTCGCTCATTACCAGGCCAAAGACGAGGATGACTGCCTGGGCTTCGCCCGTGAACTGCTGTCCTACTTGCCGTCCAACAACCTTGACGACCCGCCGTCTCCGTACCCGACGGCTGGGCCGCAGGCCGGCGGCGAGGGCTGGAACGGTGGCGACGCCGCGATCATGGAGATCACCGACGCGGATGCCGAGCTTGACACCGTTATCCCGGACTCGCCCAATCAGCCCTACGACATGCACGACGTGATCGGCCGTGTCCTGGACGACGGGGGGTTCCTCGAGATCCACTCGGGCTTCGCGCCGAACATCGTGGTCGGTTTCGGCCGGATCGAGGGGGCCAGCGTGGGCGTGGTGGCCAACCAGCCCATGCACCTGGCCGGCTGCCTCGACATCGACGCGTCGGAGAAGGCGGCACGCTTCGTCCGGACTTGCGATGCCTTCAACATCCCGGTGCTGACCTTCGTGGACGTGCCCGGCTTCCTGCCCGGTACGGGCCAGGAGTGGGGCGGCATCATCCGGCGTGGGGCCAAGCTCATCTATGCCTACGCTGAGGCCACTGTGCCCAAGATCACAGTCATCACCCGCAAGGCGTATGGCGGCGCCTACGACGTGATGGGGTCCAAGCACCTCGGCGGGGACATCAACCTCGCCTGGCCGACGGCGCAGATCGCCGTGATGGGAGCGCAGGGGGCGGTGAACATCCTGTACCGCCGGGAACTCGCGGCCGCCGCCGACCCGGACGCTCTGCGCGCCCAGCGTGTCACGGAATACGAGGACACCCTGGCCAACCCGTACGTAGCGGCCGAGCGCGGCTACGTGGACGCCGTCATCCGGCCGGCCGAGACCCGGTCCCAGGTGACCCGCGCGCTCCGCGCGCTGCGCAGCAAGCGCCAGACGCTCCCGCCGAAGAAGCACGGCAACATCCCGCTGTAGCACCGCGGGGACCGCCGCCCCGGAATCGGGCCGTCGCGGCGATTGCGCTCTGTAACGCCGCGGGCACCCGTGCCCGAATCGGGACGGTCGCGGCGATTGCGCTCGTCACGGGGCAAGCCCATCAGCGCTCCTGTCCGCTGCCGGGCCGGCAGTAGAGTCGAGGTGCCATGACCGAGGTCCCCCCGCCGCCCGCCACACTCGCCCGTTACGCAATCATGATCGACGTCGGGTACATCTACGCTGCCGCCGGGGAACTGCTGTTCAGCGCCGGCTCGCGGCGCGAATACCGCGTTGACGCCGACAAGCTCATTCAGGCCCTGACCCGGCACGCCGATGACCAGATCAGGGGCGAACTGCTCCGGGTGTACTGGTACGACGCCGCCCGGGACCGGGTGCCCACCATCGACCAGCGCGTCATCGCCCAGATGGCGTGGGTGAAGCTGCGCCTGGGCAACCTGAACGCGCGCGGCCAGCAGAAGGGTGTGGACGCCCAGATCCGCGCGGACATGGAGGCGCTGGCCCGGCATCGCGCGATCACCGACGCCGTCCTCGTCGCCGGCGACGAGGACATGGTCCCCGCGGTCGAGGCCGCTCAGGCGTTCGGCGTCCGCGTTCACCTGTGGGGGGTCGAGCCGCCGTTCGGGACCAATCAGGCCGAGCGGCTGGTCTGGGAGTCGGACACGGTGGAAGTGCTGGATCGTGCGTTCCTGGAGCCGTACTTCACCAGGCAGACGATCCCCGCCCAGGAGCCGGCGCAGCCCGGCCCGCTGGCCCCGCCTGCCGTTCCCTCCCCCGCCCAGCTGTTCGACAAGCGGCCCGCGGCGCGGCCCAGCATGCGCTCAGGCAGCCACGTCGCGGTGTCGGCCAGGCTCGGGCCAGACCGGGAACGGGTCGAGGAAGCCGGCGAGCACGTCGCCCAGAAATGGATCCTGACCCGTGGCGAGGACAACATCCGCGACCTGCTGCCCGGACCCGATCCTGCCGCTGGTCATCGACAAGGAACTGCTCGTGGAAGCGGAAAAGGAGCTGGGGCTCTCCCTGCGGCCCTACCAGGAGGCCCGGGAGTGGTTGCGGGACGCGTTCTGGGAGCGGGTACGCCGCCAGTTCGGCATCGGGAGTGGCCGGTCATGACGCCGCCTGCTGTCCCGCCACCTGACGCAACCCCGGCCGAAGCAACACAGCCGTCCCAGGCAATGCCCGCTCAGGCCGCTCCCGCCCAGGCCGTACTGCTCGAGATAGTCAGCGGGGCCGCCACCGCCGAGGAGATCGCGGCCCTCACCGCTGTCCTGGCGGCGATTGCGGCCGACTGCGGGCACGCCGTTCCGGCATGCGCGCCGACGGCTGTGTCAGGCTGGGCTGAGCGGCCCCGCCTGCTCCGGAGCCCCCTGGCCCATGCCCCCGCGGGCTGGCGGGCCAGCGCGCGGCCCAGATAAAGCCCACCAGTAACACCTACCGCAGCGGTCACCAGGCTCCCAAAATCCATCAAGCCTCGGCCCACTAAGCCCATCACCAACGGCACCGGTGCGGCATTGGTGTCGTCCCAACGACACCCATGCTGCTTTTGGTGTCGTTGCGGGTGCCAGCGGGGCGGGCGCAACGACACCAATGCTGCTTTTGGTGCCGTTGCGGGTGCCAGCGGGGCGGGCGCGGCCGGACCGTCATGTCCGATTCCCGCCAGCATCAGTGGTCGGCCTCGGCTTGAATCGGGGTATGACGCTGGACTTTGACACGTGCTGCCGGGCCCTGACCGCCCGCGACCCGCGGTTCGACGGGCGCTTTTTCACCGGGGTTACCAGCACGGGGGTCTACTGCCGGCCGATCTGCCCATCGCGTACCCCGGCGCGCAAGAACATTCGGTTCTTCCCGCATCAGGGAGCGGCCGAGGCCGCTGGTTTCCGGGCCTGCCGCCGGTGCCGGCCGGAGGCGAGCCCTGGCTCACCCGACTGGAACACCCGTGCCGATCTGGTCGCCCGCGCGGTGAAGCTGATCAGCGACGGATACGTCGACGAGCACGGGGTCGGCGGGCTGGCCCAGCGGCTCGCCGTGACCGAGCGACACCTGCACCGCCTGGTCGTGGCCGAGCTCGGGACCGGACCACTCGCGCTGGCGCGGACGGTGCGGCTGCAGACCGCGCGACGGCTGCTGAGCGAGACCAGCGTGCCGATCACCGAGATCGCGTTCGCGAGCGGTTTCTCCAGCGTCAGGCAGTTCAACGCGAGTTTCCAGGAGACCTATCGCCAGCCGCCGTCGGCCCTGCGGGCCAGCGCACGGCCGCATGGCGGGTGGGCCGACGGCACCGGAAGCCACGGCACCTGGCTCTCGCTCCGGCTGGCCTGCCGCGAACCGTTCGATGGGGAGTCCCTGCTCGGGTTCCTGGCCGCGCGGGCCATTCCCGGTGTTGAGCAGGTGACCGGCGGGACGTATGCGCGGACGATCCGCACCTCGGCGGGCGCGGGGGTGATCGAGCTCGCTCCCGGGCCGCCGGGCCAAGGGCACGTGCTGCTCCGGGTCCGGCTTACCGGGTTGGGCGGGGTCGGCCAGGTGGTCTCCCGATGCCGGCAGCTGTTCGACCTGGACGCCGACCCGGCCGCGATCGGTTCGGCGCTGGCCAGCGATCGCATCCTCGCCCCGCTGGTCCACGCCCGTCCCGGGCTCCGGATTCCAGGAGCCTACGACGGATTCGAGCTCGCCGTCCGGGCGGTTCTCGGCCAGCAGGTCTCGGTGCCCGCGGCGCGAACCTTCGCGGCGCGACTGGCCGCCCGCTACGGTTCGCTGCTGGACACGCCGGACCACGACGGCCTCCCACCGGGCCGTACCGGCCCCCGGGGCCACGACCGCGGCCTGGGACCGCAGGGGGACGCGCGCGCGGCGGGCGGCCATCCCGTGCCGCCTGCCCGGCTGTTCCCCGGCCCGGCCCAGCTCGCGGACGCTGACCTGTCCGGGCTCGGGCTCACTACGTCCCGGCAGGCCACGCTGCGGACACTGGCCGGGGCGATGGCCACCGGCCGTCTCGACCTCGATCCGGGCACGGACCCGGCGCAAGCCGCGGCCCGGCTCGGCGAACTGCCCGGCATCGGGCCGTGGACCGTTTCCTACATCCTGATGCGTGCCGTGCGCGACCCGGACGCCTTTCCCGAGACGGACCTGGGCTTGCGCCGCGCGATCGAGCGCCTCGGTTGCCCGCCGGCGCGGGCCACGCGGTGGCGGCCCTGGCGCGCGTACGCCGCGCTGCACCTGTGGACGTGGGCGGCGGCGGCACCTGTCGCAGCTACCAGCCGCTCGCGAACCCGCCGGCCCGGGCCGGTCACTCCAGAACAGGCCCACCCCGGGCTTCCCGCTCCAGAACCCGCCGCGGTCGAGCCGACCGGGAGCGAAGGCCGCGTACTGGTGGCTGACATTCGCGGCCGGTAGTCGTCGGGCTCGAAATGGATGTTTTCGACCTTAGGAGGAGTAATGACGCACGCACGCCATACGATCCTGGTCACGGTGCTCGACTCGCCGATCGGGCCGCTCAGCCTGCTCGCCCAGGACGGAGCCCTGGTGGGCGGCGGATTCACCGCGGACCCAGCGCAGCTGCACGTCCGCATGCACCCGTCGCTGCGCGGGCTCGGCCTCCGGCCGGCCGGGCAGGATGACCTGGCATGGCTGGTCAAGCCGGTGCGCGCGTACTTCGAGGGTGACGTCGGGGCGCTCGACGGTCTCACCGCGCATCAGCCGGGCACGCCGTCAAGGCAGCAACTCTGGGCGGCGATGCGGGCGGTGCCCCCGGGAACCACGGTCAGTTACGCCGTGCTGGCCGCCCAGGCCGGCCGTCCCCGCGCGCCCCGCGCCGCTGGAGCCGCGTGCGCGTTCAACCTGATCGCCCCCGTAGTCCCGTGCCACCGCGTGCTGCGCACGGACGGCAGCCTGGGTGGCTACTACTACGGGCTGGACCGCAAAATGTGGCTGCTGCGCCATGAGGGCGCACTGACCAGGTAGGAACCGGGGTGGGCGCAACGGGGCCGCCGCAGGTGACACGATGGAGGGCGGTCCCGACGGCCGGGGGCAGCCCCGGCGGACGCTAACCCGCGCGCTCACCTAGACTCCTCGCAGTCGAGAGGAGCCGGGTTAGTGCGCAAGGTGCTCATCGCGAACCGTGGCGAGATCGCTGTCCGAGTGGTCCGGGCCTGCCGGGACGCCGGCCTGGTCAGCGTCGCCGTGTACGGCGAGCTGGATCTCGACGCCCTGCACGTCTCGATGGCGGACGAGGCGTTCGCGCTCGGCGGGCAGACCGCCGCGGAAAGCTACCTCAACATCGACAAGATCCTCAAGGCGGCCGCCGACTCGGGGGCGGATGCGGTGCACCCCGGGTACGGGTTCCTGGCCGAGAACGCCGGCTTCGCCCGCGCCGTGATGGGCGCCGGGCTGACCTGGATCGGCCCGCCGCCCGCGGCGATCGATGCGCTCGGCGACAAGGTCGCCGCCCGGCACATCGCGAATGCGGTCGGGGCACCAATGGCGCCGGGCACCGACGGCCCGGTCACCGGCCCCGATGAGGTCGGCGCGTTCGTCGCGCGGCACGGCCTGCCAATCGCGATCAAGGCCGCGTTCGGCGGCGGCGGCCGGGGGCTGAAGGTGGTGCGGGCCGCCGGGGAGATCGGCGAACTCTACGAGTCGGCGGTCCGCGAGGCCGTCGCCGCGTTCGGCCGCGGCGAGTGCTTCGTGGAGCGCTACCTGGAACGCCCGCGGCACGTGGAGACACAATGCCTAGCCGACCAGCGCGGCAACGTTGTGGTCGTGTCCACCCGTGACTGCTCATTGCAGCGCAGGCACCAGAAGCTCGTCGAGGAGGCACCCGCTCCGTTCCTCAGCTCCGATCAGGAGACGATGCTCTATCAGGCATCGAAGTCGATCTTGCGCGAAGCTGGGTATGTGGGCGCGGGCACCTGCGAGTTCCTCGTCGGGCAGGACGGGACGGTGTCGTTCCTGGAGGTCAACACGCGCCTCCAGGTCGAGCACCCAGTATCTGAGGAGGTCACCGGCATCGACCTGGTCCGCGAGATGTTCCGGATCGCGGACGGGCAGGACCTGGGCTACGGTGACCCGGCCCATCGCGGGCACTCGATCGAGTTCCGGATCAACGCGGAAGACCCCGGCCGTAACTTCGTCCCCGCCCCCGGCCGGATCACCGAGTGGAGCCCGCCGTCAGGACCCGGCGTGCGGGTTGACGCCGGCTACACCCGCGGCATGACCGTCCCGCAAGCGTTCGACTCACTCATCGCCAAGCTGATCATCACGGGCGCCACTCGCCAGCAGGCTCTGGAGCGGGCCCGTCGCGCCCTTGACGAATTCGTGGTCGGCGGCATGCCCACGGTGCTTCCCTTCCACCGCGCGGTCGTGCGCGATCCAGCGTTCACCGCCGAGCCGTTCACAATTCACACCCGATGGATTGAAACGGAATTTTCCCAGCAACTGCCGTCTTTCACCGGACCCGCGGCCGAGCCCGGACTCGAACCCGCGCCCCGGCAGCGGCTCACCGTCGAAGTGGGCGGCAAGCGGCTGGAGGTCGTGCTGCCGGCCGACCTGCTGGCGGCCGGCCCGGCGGTGAGCGGCCCGGCGGCCGGCCGGACGGCGCAAGGCCGGCGCGGTGGCGGCCGGGGGCAGCAAGCCCAGTCGCGAGGCCAGGCCGGCGGCGGGGCGGCGGCCGGGGGCAGCGGGGACGAGCTGGCCAGCCCCATGCAGGGAACGATCATCAAGATTGTCGCCAGCGAGGGGGACCACGTGGCCGCGGGCGACACGATTGTGGTCCTCGAGGCGATGAAGATGGAACAGCCGCTCACCGCGCACAAGGCCGGGACGGTGACTGGCCTGGACGTGGAGATAGGCCAGACCATCCCGGCCGGGGGGATCGTCTGCCAACTGAAAGAGTGAGGCCATGTGTCCCGCCCGCTCGGCCGCCGGGAACCTGCCGTGAGCCGCCTGCCCGGCGACCCGGGCCCGGTCGGCTGGCTGCTGTTCGCGTTCGGGTTCCGGCTGCCGCCAGCGAACGTGCACTGGGTGCGGCACGAACTGACCGATGCGGGCTGGCGCGGCCGGACCGTGCTCCGGCACCTCGTGGTCATCCTGCCGATCTGCGCCGTCCTGGTGATCGTGCTGGCCCTCCTGCTGCCCACCCCGCTCTGGGTGAGCCTGACGATGGTGGCTCTCATCCTGTGCGGCAGCACGTTCACCGTGGCCGCGTACGCGGACGACATCCGGGCCACCAGGCTGCGCCAGCACGGCCTGCCCGTGCCCAACGATCCCGACCTGGGCCGCCCGGCCCACTGATTGGCCCTGCGGGGTGCCCCGCAGGGGTACCCCTCCAGGGTCAATCTCTAGCGGGGGCTCCGGGGGTCGCCCCCCGGGATAGCACCGTCAGCGCACGGCTGAGGGGCGCATGAGCCTGCGGGCCGCTTCGGTCAGGCTGCCCGACAGGGACGGGTAGACGGCGAACGTATGGGCCATCTGGTCAACCGTCAGCGACTGCTCCACGGCGAGCGACACGCCCAGGATCAGCTCGCTGGCGCGCGGCGCGACCACAACCCCGCCGAGCACCATCCCGGTTCCCCGGCGCGCGAACAGCTTGACGAACCCGTCCCGGAAGCCCTGCATCTTCGCGCGCGCGTTCGTGGCGAGCGGGAGCTTGACGACCATCGCGTCCGGTTCGCCGGCCGCGACCGCATCGGCGCTGACGCCGACCGTGGCGATCTCCGGGTCGGTGAAGATGGTCGCGGCGACATGGTCCAGCCTGATCGGCTGGACCGCCTCACCGAGCGTGTGCCACATGGCGATACGGCCCTGCATGGCGGCCACGGACGCGAGCATCATCACGCCCGTGCAGTCACCGGCCGCGTACACCCCCGGCGCCGACGTTCTGGACACGCGGTCCACCTGGACGAATCCCGGTTGGTCGAGGGTGATGCCGGCCTCCTCCAGTCCCAGGCCCGAGGTCGCGGGGACCATGCCCACGGTGAGCAGGCAGTGCGAGCCGTGCACGGTCCGGCCGTCTTCCAGAGTGACGACGACGCGGTCGGCTGCTCGCTTGACCCCGGCGGCCCGCGACCGGCCGAGCACCGTCATCCCGCGCCGCCGGAACACGTCCTCCACCACGGCCGCCGCGTCGGCATCCTCCTGCGGCAGCACACGATGACGTGACGACACCAACGTGACCTGCGAGCCCAGCGCCTGGTAGGCGCTGGCGAACTCGGCACCGGTCACCCCGGAACCCACCACGATCAACTCCGGCGGCAGTTCGGCGAGGTCGTACAGCTGCCGCCAGTTCAGGATGCGCTCACCGTCCGGCTCCGCGCCGGGCAGCACCCGGGGCAGCGCCCCGGTCGCGATCAGCACCGCGTCCGCGCTGATCTCGCGCTGGCCGGCCACTACCGTGTGCGGGCCGGCCAGGTTCCCCCGTCCCTTGATGACCTCGACACCCTCGGCCGCCAGCCGCAGGGCCACGTCCGCCGATTGCGCCCGGGCCAGCGCCTTGACCCGGGCGTAGAGCCGTGGGGCGTCCACGGTGGCGCGGCGCGGCCGCCCGGGCTGGCCCGCCTGCCCAGCCGGGCGGCCTGCCGAGGCCTCATCCCAGCCAAGCCGGATGCCCAGATCGGCGGAGCTATCCAGGACAGACATGGTGCCCGAGGTCGCGATGAGGGTCTTGGACGGGACACAGTCGGTCAGCACGCAGGCGCCACCCAGGCCGTCGGAGTCGACGACGGTGACCTGCGCACCGAGTTGGGCGGCGACCAAGGCGGCCTCATATCCCCCCGGTCCGCCTCCCAGGATCGCGATTCTCGGGCGCGGCTGGCTCACGGGGCCTCATTCTCCTCGGTGTGCCGCGCGCCCTTTCCGCGGCCCTGCCGCACACCGGAGCCCCCTCCGGAGGCGCCAGCCCGTACGCTGTCAGTCGTGGAGTTGTACGCCGCCTACGGCGGCAACATGGACCCAACGCTGATGGCCGAGCGCTGCCCGCATTCGCCGCAGCGCGGCTCCGGCTGGCTGGAGGGCTGGCGGCTGACCTTCGGAGGCGAGGACCTCGGATGGGAAGGCCCGCTGGCGACGGTCGTGGAAGACGTCGCCGAGCGGGTCTTCGTGGTCCTCTACGAGATATCGCATCTCGACGAGCGATCGCTCGACCGCTGGGACGGCGTGACGATCGGCTACTTCCGTAAGACCAGGGTACGGATCGAGACGCTCGACGGTGACACGCCCGCCTGGCTGTACGTGCTCAACGCCTACGAGGGCGGCCTGCCGTCCGAGCGCTACCTGGGCATGGTGGCCGACGCGGCGGAGAAGGCGGGCGCGCCGGACGACTACGTCACCGGCCTGCGCGGCCGACCCAGCGCGTCCCTCGGCGGCTGACGTCCCATCCCACCAGCCCCACCCGGCACCTCAGCCCTGCCAACGCCAACCCGCCGTCGCATCGATGTGACATCGAGCGGGTTAGAGCACCATTGATGTCACATCGATCGCGAATGCCGCCGGGACCGGGCCGGGGCCGGGGCCGGGGCGGACCAGGTCCAGGCCGGTGAATCAGGTGATGACCACGATGATCAGGGCCAGCACGGGGAGCAGCATCGCGGCGATCGGCGCCCAGGCCCAGCTCACACGCACCTCGCCGATTCCGGGCGGGCTCACCGACTGGGCCGCCGCGAGGCTCTCGCCCGCATCCGCGGCCCCCGCCTGCACGGATACGGCGCGCTCGCGCTCTCTCGCGGCTCGCTCGGCCAGTTGCTGGGCGACGAACTCGGCCGGCGACTGTTCCAGGGCCTCCTGGGCCTGTATCGGCAGCCTCCCGTAGCCGGGCGCCCCAGCGGCCGGCCGCGCCGCGCCGCTCCGCGACTGACGGCGGGCGCGGGACTCGCTTTTCAGCCGGGCGCGCGTGGATGACTGCACGGCCCAGCTATAGATGACTTTGCCGCGTCCCGCGCCTGGCGCCGGGGCGGCATGCACCCGGACCGCGTTGACCAGGTCCACCTTGATCACGGCCACCCAGGGGACCGCGTGACCGCGGAGCGGGTTCAGGACGCTGATGCCGTTCTCATCGGCCACGATCCGCGGACACCAGGCGCACCCGTACATCACCCCGGTGACGGCGATCACCAGGACCGCCGCCACCACCGCGGAGTGATCACGGCCGTCCACCGCGAGGGCCACCAGGCTGGCCACCGCGAACACCAGCCACCCCCACCACGCCGCGGCCGCTCCGGCGCTGCGGAACACCTGCCGGTCGCGGGACGGCGGCTGCGGCGAGAACACGGCGAGCGGACTCCATTGACCAGACGCGGGAGCACCGGGCGGGGCTCCCGCCGCCCACTGTAGGACGGCCGGCCGGTAATGCCCCTACCGCCAGCCGGTCCGGCGGCGCAGCCAGGCCCGGGCCTGCGTGCCCTGCGCGGCCTGGAAGGCCCGGACGGTTGGCAGGCCGGGCGGCGGCGGCAGCAGGGCCTGCCAGGTGAAGTACCCCGCGACCGCGGCGACCACCAGCGTGACGGCGTCGGGGTCCGCCCCGTGGGCCGACGGGGCGGACCCGAGGACCCAGTCTGGATCGGGGCCGCCCTGCATGGCCACACTCGGGGCGAAGGCCACCACATCGAACCAGGCCGCACCCGTGCTCGCGTGCGGCCAGTCCACGAACACCACGCCGCGGTCGGTGAGCAGCATGTTGTCGGCCCGCACGTCGCCGTGCAGCAGGGTGGCCCCGGCCGCAGCGTCCGCCCACCGGGATTCCAGCTCGGCCAGCCGGTCCAGGTGCTGTGCGGCCCAGGCATCCAGCCCGGCCAGCAGATCCGGGTCCGAACCCGCGTGATCGAGCGCGGCGAGTTTCCGCCAGCTCCGAAAGTCTTCGGCGAAATAGCCGGCGACGCTTGGGACCGCCGTGACCGGGGACGGCGTGCATATCCGGTGCAGTTCAGCCAGGGCGCCGAGCACCTGGCTCAGTTGCGGGAGCGGCCATGGCTCCGAGGGCGGCACCCCGTCGACATCCGCGAACAGCAAAGCGACCCACTCGCCATCGTCATACTGACCGAGCAGCGCCGGCGCGGGAACCTGCGGTGGCAGCGCTGCGGCGACCGCGCCCTCGCGGCGGTGCATGCCCGGGGACTGCGGATTCGCCGACGCGGAGACGGCCTTGAGGAAGGCCCGGCGGCCGTCCGCGAGCCGCAGGCGGCACGCCGCGCCGGGCGAGAATCCGCCCGGCTGGCTGGCCGCCGCGACCACCGCCGACCCGAGCGAGCGCTCCGCCCAGCTCCGGACGCCGGCCGGCAGTTCCACCCAAGGCACGCGCACCATGGCCGGACGCTACGGTGACCAAACCGGCGACCGCAACGCAATTACCGCCCGCCAGCGGCGGCAACACACGCCGCTGCTCGCGACTTGCCCGCGCTCAGCTGGCCGCGGCGCTGTCCTGGAGCGGCTGCGGGGCGACCGCGCTGCCGCAGGTGGCGGCCAGGGCGGCGGCCGTCATCACCCGGACCCCGATCCCGATGGCCCGCTCGTCCACGTCGAACGCGGCCTGGTGGATGTCGATATCCTCGCCCGACTCGGGGCGGCGGGTGCCGAGCCGACCCAGCGAGCCGGGGATCGATTCCAGGTACCAGGCGAAGTCCTCGCCGCCCATGCTCTGCGGGGTGGACACGACCGCGTCCGCACCGAGCACCTGCTTCGCCGCGGCGGCGAGCATGGCCGTGCTGGTCGGCTCGTTGACCGTGGGTGGCACGTTCCGCTGGTAGTTGAGGTCCGCGATGACCCCGTACGCGCTGGCTACCGACTCGATCAGCGCCTTGAGCAGGTCAGGCGCCTCATGCCAGGCCTCATCGTCGAGGCAGCGCACGGTGCCCTCGGCTATCCCGTCGTCCGGGATGGCGTTGGCCGCCGTGCCCGCGCTGACCCGGCCCCACACCAGACTCAGGCTGGAGCGCGGATCCACCCGGCGGGACAGCGCGGCGGGCAGCTCAGTGACGATCTTGCCCAGCGCGTACACCAGGTCCGCCGTGAGGTGCGGCCGTGCGGTGTGCCCACCAGGCCCGGTGACCCGGACGGTGATCTTGTCGCAGGCGGCCGTGATCGGCCCGGTCCTGGTGCCTACCTTCCCGACATCCAGGCGCGGATCGCAGTGCAGGGCGAAGATCCGGTCGGCCGAGGCGATGCCGCCCGCCGCCAGCACGTCGAGGGCCCCCCCGGGCACCTCCTCGGCGGGCTGGAAGATCAGCCGGACCTTGCCGCGCAGCCGGCCGGCGGCCGCGTGCCGGGCCAGGAAGAGCCCGGCGCCGAGGACGATCGCGGTGTGCACGTCGTGCCCGCAGGCGTGGCACACGTTCGGCACGGTGGACCGGTAGGGCACTTGCTTCTCGTCGGTGATGGGCAGCGCGTCGAGGTCGGCGCGCAGGGCCACCAGCGGGCCGCCCGCCCCGGTGCCGATGTCCACCAGCATGCCGGTTCCCTTAGGCAGGATGACCGGGCGCAGGCCAGCCGCGGCCAGCCGGTGCGCCACCCGCCGCGTCGTCCGGTGCTCGTGATAGCCAAGCTCCGGGTGCGCGTGCAGGTCCCGACGGAACTCGATGAGCTCGGCGTCGTGTACGGCGAGAAACTCATCGAGTTCCCCCTGAAGGTCACCATCAGGCATGCGGGGCCTCCCCAGGGCCGACGAAGCGATTTTCGGCGAACTCGGTCACCAGTGCGTCAACCACGTCCGTCAGGCCGCCACCGGTCGCCATGACCGCCCGCTGGCGCTCGTAAGAGGCACCGCGATCTAGGACTTCCGACACCATCTCCAGCTCGGCCACGCAGCTGAGCTGGTCCGCCACCGGCCTGAGCTCCGCCATCAGCTCGCGCAGCTCGTCACGGAGCGGCGCCGTGGATCCCGAGGGATCAGTGATCACGATGGCATCCAACCCGTACCTGGTCGCCCGCCACCGGTTGTCCCGGACGATCCAGGGTGGCCACCTGGGCAGCGTGTAACCACGGTCCAGCTGGCGGGCGAACAGCTGCACCAGGCACTGCGACAGGGCGCCCACCATCCCGACCTCGTGCAGCGTGGGGACACCGTCGAACATACGGATCTCCACCGTGCCAAAGTCAGGGTGCGGACGGACGTCCCACCACACTTCCTTGATGCTCCGGATGGTCCCGGCGCGGAGCAGCGTGTCCATGTACTCCTCGAACTCACTCCAGTCCGCAAGTAAATGCGGCGGTCCCGCCGTCGGAAGCCCACCGAAGATGACCGCCCGGCTCGAGGCGAGCCCCGTGTCGTGCCCGCCCCAGTACGGACTCGACGCGGTCAGCGCGAGGAAATGCGGCAGATACACAGCCAGAGCATTGACGATGGGAATCGCCTTGCTCCCGTCACGTAGCCCCACATGAACGTGAACGCCAAAGGTCTGGATCCGGCGGGCAAGCCACTGCATCTGCTCGACGAGTTCGGCATAGCGCTGAATGGGCACCATCTTGGCATCCCGCCAGTCACTGAGGGGATGTGTTCCGGCGCAGGTCAGCATCGTACCGCGCATATCCGTGATCCGCTGAAGTTGAGCGATTGTCGCGGCAAGGTCCCTCTTTGCCTCGGCCACGGTGCCGCAGATGCCGGTCACGATCTCCACCGTGGACTGCATCAGCTCATGGTGGATTCGGTCCTCGGCACCGCCCTCACCAGCACCTACCATCGCCGCGATGACCTCGCGGGAATCCTGGCGTAACAGCTTGCTGCCGGAATCTATGAGCTGCAACTCCCACTCGATGCCCAGTGTTCTCCCGCGAGACGGGTTCCACCAGATTCCCACCGCCGACCTCCGTGGGTAATCGCCAGAATGCAATGCGATGTGCAACGAGGTCCCGTTCGTGAACATGCATCAGCAATAGGCTGGTTCAGTACACATTGGGCGGGTGGTAGACCCCCCACACATCGCGCAGGGCGTCACATACCTCCCCGACGGTGGCCATTGCCCGCAGCGCCTCACGCAGCGGGTAGAGCACGTTCTGGTCGCCTGCCGCGGCCTTCTTCAGTTCGTCGATCCTGCGCTCGAGTTCACCGCGGTCCCGGCGGCCGCGCAGAGTGGCGAGGCGCCGGGCCTGATCGCGCTCGATCGAGGCGTCAACGCGCAACGGCTGGTAAGGCTCCTCGCCCTCCACGGTGAACTTGTTCACGCCGACCACGATCCGCTCGCCCGCATCGATCTCCCGCGTGACCTGGTAGGCGGACCGCTCGATCTCAGCTTTCTGGAAGCCCTGCTCGATGGCCGCGACGGCGCCGCCCAGCTCCTCGACCCGCGCCATCAGCTCGCCCGCCGCGTCCGCCAGGTCGTCGGTCATCGACTCCATCGCGTACGACCCCGCGAACGGGTCCACGGTGAACGTGACGTCGGTCTCGTGCGCGACGACCTGCTGGGTCCGCAGCGCCAGCCGGGCCGCCTTCTCGCTGGGCAGCGCGATGGCCTCGTCGTAGGAGTTCGTGTGCAGCGACTGGGTCCCGCCCAGCACCGCCGCCAGGGCCTGGATGGTCACCCTGGTCATGTTCACCTCGGGCTGCTGCGCGGTGAGCTGGACCCCGGCCGTCTGCGTATGGAACCGCAGCATCTGCGAACGGGGATCAGCGGCCGAGAATTCGTTGCGCATGATGTTCGCCCAGAGGCGGCGGGCGGCGCGGAACTTCGCGACCTCCTCCAGCAGGGTCGTGCGGGCCACGAAGAAGAACGAGAGGCGGGGGGCGAACTCATCCACCGCCAGCCCGGAACGGATCGCGGCCCGCACGTACTCCTTCGCGTTAGCCAGCGTGAACGCGACCTCCTGGACCGGGGTGGCGCCCGCCTCGGCCATGTGGTAGCCGGAGATCGAGATCGTGTTCCAGCGCGGGATCTCCTGGCGGCAGTAGGCGAAGGTGTCGGCCACCAGCCGGAGCGAGGGCAATGGCGGGTAGATGTAGGTGCCGCGGGCGATGTACTCCTTGAGGATGTCGTTCTGGATGGTGCCGGTCAGCGAGCTCGGCGGCACGCCCTGTTCCTCGGCCACGAGCTGGTAGAGGAGCAGCAGCACCGCCGCTGGCGCGTTGATCGTCATCGAGGTCGACACGGTGTCCAGCGGGATGCCGCCCAGCAGGGTGCGCATGTCGTCAAGGGAGTCGATCGCCACCCCGACCTTGCCGACCTCGCCCGCGGCGACCGGCGCGTCGGAGTCGTAACCCATCTGGGTGGGCAGGTCGAAGGCAACGGAAAGCCCGGTGGTACCGGCCTGGATCAGCTGGTGATAGCGCTCGTTCGAGTCCGCGGCGGTGGCAAATCCGGCATACTGCCGCATGGTCCATGGCCTCGAGGTGTACATCCCGGGGTGGACACCGCGGGTGTACGGGTACTCACCGGGCCGCCCCAGCTGCACCTCCGGGTCAAAGTCCGCCGGCTGCCCTGGCCCGTACACCGGCTCGACGGGCAGACCAGACTCCGATTCGCGTACCATGAGCCCAGCGTAGGTCGCGGATGTCGCGGAGCCTAGGCGAACCTGCCCACGCTGGGGCCGAGGCGGCCCTCCTTACCACAACGCGCTGATGATTGACTACTCGTTGTGAAAAGACAACCGCTGTGACACGGCCACCGGCCGGGGGCCGGGCGCAGCATCGCCGGGCCCTCGCGGGCACGCTCGCCTGCCTGATCAGCGGGCTCGCCCTGACGTGGGCGACCGCCGCCCCCGCGCTGGCCCGGGTACCGGGCGGGAACGCGGCCGTGGTCGGCGGTTACCTGCTTGGGGCGCACGGCACGGTCGTCAGCTATCCCGCCCACGGAGCCGTCCGGCTGCCCGCCGTCCCCGCGTCGGCCTACGTCATCGCCGACGCGGGCACCGGCCAGGTGCTCGCGGCCAAAGATCCGCATGCCTGGCTCGATCCGGCGAGCACGCTCAAGGTGCTGACCGCGATCACCCTGATGCCGGTGCTGAAGCCCGGCGCGGCCGTGGTCGTCTCGCGCCAGGCCGCCGCGGTCGAGCCGACCAAGGTCGGGCTGATCGCCGGTCACCAGTACCTGGTCGCTGACCTGTTCAAGGCCCTGCTGCTCGTCTCCGCCAATGACGCGGCGATCTCCCTCGCCCAGGCGACCGGGTCTTTGGCCACGGGTGTCGCCATGATGAACGCGGAAGCGCGGCACCTCGGCGCGGACGACACCGTGGCCGTGCAGCCGAACGGCCTGGACGCCCCGGGCCAGCATGTATCCGCCTACGACGAGGCGCTGTTCGCGCGGCAGGCGCTGAAGCTGCCCATGTTCATGCAGGATGACGAGCTGCTCACCGCTCGCTTCCCGCTCCGTCCGCACCACGCGGTCACGCTGTTCAACCAGGACACCATGCTCACCGGTTACCCCGGCGATCTGGGAGGCAAGATCGGCTGGACCAGCCCGGCCGGCGCCACCTACCTCGGGTTCGCCCGGCGGCACGGCGTCACGCTCATCGTGACGGTACTGCACTGCCCGCCGCTGACCGAGATGACCTCCGCGGCCCGGCTGCTGGACTGGGGCTTCGCCATGGACGGCAAGGTCACGCCGGTTGGCACGCTGGTCAGCCCGCAGCCGGCCCGCGCCCCGCCGCGCCAGCCGGCCCGATGGCCGCGCAGGACGGAGAACCAGATGGAGGCCCGGGCCGGGCCAGCCGACCGCCGGGTGCCGCTCGCGGCGGGGGCGGCGGCCCTGCTGCTCGCCGCGCTGGTCGTCGGGTCGGCCGCCGCCGTCAGCCGGCGTCGGCCGCCGGGAGGAAGCCGACCCGTTCCCTGACCGCCGCCATCGTCTGCCTGGCCACCGGCCGCGCCTTCGCCGCCCCGTGGGCCAGCATGCGGTCCAGTTCAGCCTCGTCGGCGAGCATCTTCTCGGCCCGCTCCCGGATCGGGGCGAGAGCGCCCGCCACCACCTCGGCCAGGTCCTTCTTGAACGCGCCGTAGCCCGCGCCCGCGTACCTGGCCTCCAGGCCGGCGATCTCCTCGCCACTGAGCGCGGAGTAGATCCGCAGCAGGTTGCTGACTCCCGGTTTCTCAGCGTCGTCCGACCGGATCTCGCTGCCCGCGTCGGTCACCGCGCGCGCGATCTTCTTACGGACCACACCCGGCTCGTCGAGCAGGTCGATGATGCCGGCCGGTGACGACGCCGACTTGCTCATCTTCGCCGTCGGCTCCTGCAGGTCGTTGATCTTCGCGACTCCGCTGAGGATGTAGGCGGCGGGTACCGCGAACGTGGGGCCGAAACGGTGGTTGAACCGGATCGCCAGGTCGCGGCTGAGCTCGAGGTGCTGGCGCTGGTCCTCCCCCACCGGCACCTGCTCGGTCTGGTACAGCAAGATGTCAGCGGCCTGCAGGACCGGGTAGCTGAACAGCCCCAGGCTCGCCTGCTGCGCGCCGCCCTTGGCCGCCTTGTCCTTGAACTGGGTCATCCGGCTGGCCTCGCCGAACCCGGTGAGGCAGCCCAGCACCCACGCCAGCTCGGTGTGCTCGGGCACGTGACTCTGGACGAACACGGTGCTCCGGTCCGGGTCGAGGCCCGCCGCGAACAGTTGCGCCGCGGCCACCCTGGTCCGGTGGCGCAGCAGCGCGGGATCCTGCGGGACCGTGATCGCGTGCAGGTCGACCACGCAGTAGACCGCGTCGTGGGTGTCCTGCAGCGCTACCCACTGGCGGATCGCGCCGAGATAGTTGCCGAGGTGGAACGAGTCGGCGGTCGGCTGGATGCCGGAGAACGCACGAGGGCGGGACATGGGCAAAGTCTAGTGGCGACGCTGCGGGATCGGGTGCGTACGGGCTGCGCTGCGCCTGCGGCGCTTTTACGCGCTGCCCGTACGCACCCGACCCCGCGAACGGGGTTTGCTGATGGGCTCAGAAGGACGGGACCGGGCCAACGGGACCGGTTATGGGGAGCACGGGGAGGCAGGGGACCTTGACGGGGTTGGCGGGGTCTAGGGCGTTGAGCATGTCGGCCATGGCGATCGGGTCGCTGGCGATTTCCAGGTGGTCGCTGCTGTCCAGGACGCATTGGCGGTTGACGGTGATGTTGGTGACGTTCGGCGACGCCGGCAGGAATGCGTTGGTGTACGGGGTCACCACTTCGTCGTCCACGCTCTCTATGACGGTGTATTGGACGGCAGGCGCGGTGGGCTTTTCGTTGAGGCTGGTCAGGAACGACGAGCCCACTTCCTGCTGCACGCAGGCGACGCACTGGGTGGCGAGCAGGCTGTTGATCGGTACCAGGAGGCCGAGCTGCCGGCCGAGGGCAGTCAGCCCGTCCAAGGTGGTTCCGTAGTTGGAGGGCGCCAGCGCGATAAGCTTGTCGACCGTGGCGCCGCCCCCGAGGTTGTTGATGTAATACCGCGGCATCATCCCGCCTTGCGAGTGACCGACGATATCGACCTTGGCCGCACCGGTCGCGGCGAGCACCGTGGCCACGAACGTCGCGAGTTGCTGGGCGGACGCCGCGATATCCCCGGTGCCCTGGAAATCAGAGCTGGCGGAACTGCCGCCGTAGTTGAACGCGAAGACGCAGTAGCCATGGTTGGCCAGGATGGGCGACGCGGCCTGCCAGTTGTCGTCCATATTGGCCAGCGTGCCGTGCACGAGGACGACCGGATAAGGATGGGCGGCGCTCGGGCGGCAGGAGAAATTGTTGGCCCCGGGCGGGGCGGTGGTCGGCGAGTTGAAGGTGGTCGCGGCGCCGAGGGCGAAGTTAAAGTTGACCGGAAGGAGGCCTGCCGCGGACGCGGGGGCGGCGGACGCGGGGGCGGCGGAGAGGTCGGCGGCGGACGCGGCGGACGCGGAGAGGCCGGCGGTCAGGACAGCCAAGCTGGACGCGCAGGCGACCGCGGCCAGCCTGCGCAGAATGGGGGGATACGGCATCAGCGCCTCCGTCGGCGTGGGATCGGTCCCCCGATTCGACGTCACGCACATTAGATATCGAGTGGCCATGAAGGGTCTGCTCACCGTCGCCAGCGTGAACGGCCGCTGATTTGTGATATCTGGACAAATCGCTGGCCACGGGCGCGGGCCTGCGGATGGCAGGCATGAGGCAGCCGTCAGCTCATGCAGGTTCGGGGGCATCGGGCTACGATGCGGGCAGCCACTGGCTGACGGCGCCGGAACCAAGGATGGTGAGGCAGCGTGCGACGGTCTACTGATCCCGCGGTGGCGTGGCCTGTCGTACCGGCCGAGACCGCCGAGTTCATGCTCGGCGAACTGGATGGTGCGGCCGAGGAAGTGATCGGCGCTATCCAGCGGGAGGTACCCGAGTACGCGCGGCCGCAGGACGACTCCTACACCGCCACGGTCCGCCGGGCGGTCCATCATGCGCTGCATCAGTTCGCGCAGCAGATCGCCGATCCCGCGACGCCGCGCGACGAGACCGCGCAGCTGTTCCAGGACATCGGCCGGATCGAGGCGGCGGAAGGACGCAGCCTCGAGCCGTTGCAGACGGCATTGCGGCTAGGGGCCCGCGTCGCCTGGCGCAGGCTGTATGAGGCGGCGGGACGGGGCAGCGTCGGCACCGACGTGCTCGCCCCGCTGGGTGAGGCCGTCTTCTTGTACCTCGACGAGCTCGCCGCCGCCTGTGCCGAGGGCTTCACCCAGGCCAGCGCCGGGGTCGGCGGGGAAATGGAGCGCCGTAGACGGCGGCTGCTCGACTTGGTCGTAGCCGATCCGCCGGTATCCGGTCAAGCGATCGCCGATCTGGCCCGGGCGGCCGGGTGGGCGCTGCCCCGCAAGGTCGCCGCGGTGGCCCTGGCCGATCGCAGCCAGTGCGCCGGGCCGCTCCCCGCGCTGCCGCCGGATGTCCTCATCGACATGGCCCGCCCGGACCCGTGCGCGCTGGTACCCGATCCGGACGGTCCCGGCCGGGCCGACCGCGTCGAACACGGCCTGCGCGGCTGGCCCGGGGCCCTCGGACCCGCGGTCCCGCTGGCCCGGGCCAGCAGTTCGCTGCGCTGGGCGCGGCAGGCGCTGGCCCTGGGCCGGCGCGGGATCATCAGCCTGGGGCCGGGCGTGACCCGCTGCGATGCGCACCTGTCCACCCTGCTCATGTTCTCGGACGAAGACCTCGCGGCGGGCCTGGCGGCGGCCCGGCTGGCGCCCCTCGGCCAGCTACGGCCCGCCCAGCAGGACACGCTGGCGGAGACGCTGCTGGCCTGGCTGCAGAATGCGGGCAACGCCCGCGAAACAGCACGGCATCTGCACGTTCATCCGCAGACGGTGCGCTACCGGCTGCGCCAGTTGCACCGGCTGTTCGGCGAGGTGCTGCTCGATGCGGACGCGCGGTTCGATCTGGAGATCGCGCTGCGGGCGCGCCGGCTGCTCAGCGGGACGGCGGTCCGCGCGACCCGGATTACGGCCGCCAGCACGCACATGGCCGCCAGCACGAAGACCGCGGCCGTGGTCCGCCACGGGCCGCCCTGGCGCGCTCCAGTGCCGTTGCCCGGTTGGCTGTCGGCGGCCACCCGCGAATAACACGGGAGTGTCAGGCCCTCATGGCGCACCTGGCGCCGGCCGCGCTCACCCGGGCTAACGGCGCGGCGCCACGTACGGCGCGACGACGACCTCTACCCGCTGGAACTCTTTCAGGTCGGAGTAGCCGGAGGTGGCCATGGTCCGGCGCAGCGCACCCATCAGGTTCAGCGAGCCGTCGGCCACAGTGGACGGGCCGAGCAGGATCTGCTCCAGGGTGCCGATCGTGCCTACCTTGACCCGCGCGCCACGGGGCAGGTCGGGATGGTGCGCCTCGCTGCCCCAGTGGTAGCCGCAGCCGGGCGCCTCCTCCGCGCGGGCGAACGGCGAGCCAACCATGACCGCGTCGGCGCCGCAGGCGAGCGCCTTGGCGATGTCACCGCTGCGGGTCATGCTCCCGTCCGCGATGACGTGCACATAGCGGCCGCCGGACTCGTCGAGGTAGTCACGGCGCGCGGCGGCCACGTCGGCGATCGCGGTGGCCATCGGCACGGCGACGCCGAGCACCGCGGCCGTGGTATGCCCCGAGCCGCCGCCGAACCCGACGAGGACCCCGGCGGCGCCGGTCCGCATGAGGTGCAGCGCCGCCGTGTAAGTGGCGCAGCCGCCCACGATCACCGGCACGTCGAGCTCATAGATGAACTGCTTGAGGTTGAGCGGCTCGGCCTGCCCGGAAACGTGCTCGGCGGAAACCGTGGTGCCGCGGATAACGAAGATGTCCACGCCCGCATCGATGACCGCCTTGTAATACCGGACGGTTCGCTGCGGTGACAGCCGGGCGGCGGTGGTGACGCCGGCCGCGCGGATCTCCTCGATCCTGCGGCCGATCAAGTCTTCTTTGATGGGCTCGGCGTAGATTTGCTGGAGCCGCCGGGTGGCTGCCTCCTCGTCGAGCCCGGTCACCTCGGCGAGGATCGGCTCCGGGTCCTCGTACCGGGTCCACAGCCCCTCCAGGTCGAGCACGGCGAGGCCGCCGAGTCGGCCGATCGTGACCGCGGTCCGCGGCGAGACGACGCTGTCCATCGGGCTGACCAGCAGCGGCAGATCGAACCGGTAGGCGTCAATCTGCCAGGCGATGGATACCTCCTCCGGGTGCCTGGTCCGGCGGGACGGCACGATGCCGATCTCGTCGAGCGCGTAGGCCCGGCGGCCGCTCTTGCCCCGGCCGATCTCCACAACTGTCACCGAGCCACCACGGTTCTCGTGGGCACCACGGTTCTCGTGGGCACCACGGTTCTCGTGGGCACCACGGTTTTCGTGGGCACCACGGGGGTCACGGCCGCCGCCTGGCGTAGTTGGGCGCCTCGGCGGTCATCTCGACGTCATGCGGGTGGCTCTCGGCCAGGCCAGCCGCGGTGATCTGGGTGAACCTCGCCTGCTGAAGCTCGGCGATGCTGCCCGTCCCGCAGAAGCCCATGGCGGCCCGCAAGCCGCCGACCAGCTGGCCCGCGACGGCGGCGAGCGGCCCACGGTAGGGCACCTGGCCCTCGACGCCCTGGGGGACCAGCTTGTCCTCGCGAAGCACGTCATCCTGGAAGTAGCGGTCCTTGGAGTAGGACCGGCCGCGCTCGGTGTTCCGCATGGCGGCCAGCGATCCCATCCCCCGGTACAGCTTGTACTGCTTGCCGTGGATGAAGACCATCTCCCCGGGCCCCTCCTCGCACCCAGCGAGCAGGCTGCCCAGCATGACGGTGTCCGCCCCCGCCGCGATGGCCTTGGCGATGTCGCCGGAGTGCTGTAGGCCGCCGTCCCCGATGACCGGCACGCCCGCGGGCCGCGCGGCCTGCGCGGCCTCGTAGATCGCGGTGACCTGGGGGACCCCGACGCCGGCCACCACCCGGGTAGTGCAGATGGAACCCGGCCCGACACCAACCTTCACCGCGTCGGCGCCGACGTCGATCAGCGCCTGCGCGCCCGCCCGGGTGGCCACGTTCCCGCCGATCACGTCCACCTTGGTGTTGGCCTTTACCTGCGTCACCATGTCGAGGACCGCCTGGGCGTGGCCATGCGCCGTGTCCACCACGAGGAAGTCGGCCCCGGCCTCGGCGAGCGCCTGCGCCCGGCGCTTGGCGTCCTCACCCACGCCGACCGCCGCCCCCACCACCAGCCGCCCCTCGGCGTCCTTGGTGGCGTGCGGGTACTCATCGCTCTTGGTGAAATCCTTCACGGTTATCAGGCCGCGCAGCCGCCCCGCGCCGTCCACCAGCGGCAGCTTCTCCATCTTGTGCTGCCTCAGCAGGCTGAGAGCCTGCTCCCTGGGTACCCCGACCGGCGCGGTGACCAGCGGCATGGCGGTCATGACGGCGGTGACCGGGCGCCCGTGGTCGGTCTCGAAACGGATGTCCCGGTTGGTCACGATGCCGAGCAGCACGCCGTCGGGGGCCGTCACCGGCACACCGGAGATCCTGAACCGGGCGCACAGGTCCTCCACATCGGCGACGGTGGCCTCCGGGCCGCAGGTCACCGGGTTGGTGATCATGCCAGCCTCGGATCGTTTCACCATGTCGACCTGCTGCGCCTGGTCCTCGATGGACAGGTTGCGGTGCAGTACGCCGACGCCGCCCTGGCGGGCCATGGCCACCGCCATCCGCGCCTCGGTCACGGTGTCCATGGCTGATGAGACGAGCGGGATGTTCAGGGTGATCCGCCGGCTGAGCCTGGCGGTCGTATCCGCCTCGCCCGGCATGATCGCCGAGTGCGCCGGCAGCAGCAGGACGTCGTCGAAGGTCAGGGCAGGAGGGGCGAATTTGACGGCGTCGGTCATGGCACCTTCCGGACAGTGGTGGCTGACGCGGTCCAGTCTAGGGTGTGGCCCGCAGGTCGCTGGCCGGTTGCGCCCGCCCGGGCGGCTGTGTCGGGCCAGCGGGGCGCCGTGGGCGCGGATTGCGCGTGAGCGCAGATTCAGCGGGGGCGCTGTGAGCGGAAGGGGACGCCCCGCCCCCGCGCTGATCTCCTGGGCCCGCTGGCCGGGCCGCGGGCCAGTCGCGCCAGCATGCCCGCCGCCACGACGCTCGTGCTGCCTGCCACCCCGGCGATCACCGCATTCACGGCGGCGGCTCTGGCCCAGGTGGAGATGGCCGGAGCCGGCGCCCGCCGGGGCACCTGCCGGGGTACCTGGCAGCCGGAGGCGGGCCGACGGTGCGCAGCCGGGGCCGGGGCCGGGAGATCGCCAGGGATCGCGTCCCCGGCGTTGACATCGGCCGCCAGCGCGCTGAGCAGCGTCACGGCCGGATCTTCCAGAAACTGCTCAGGCCTCGCGGCGCGCGCCCCGAGCACGCCGATAATCTCATCGGACCGCCGGATCTCGCCGAGATCGACGGCCCCATCACCCGGATTGCCTGCTGTCACCCGCCCCCGGGTGAACGTCACACCGGATGTCACGCCGGGCGCCCCAGGTCCGCGCCCCATGATCACGCAATCGACTCCTCGACCGCGATCGCCCGGAGCCGGGCCAGCGCCCGGTGCTGGGCGACCCGAACCGCTCCTGCTGACATGCCGAGTACATTACCCGTCTCCTCGGCCGACAGCCCCGTGACCACGCGCAGAACCAACAGCTCACGGAGATGAACGGGCAACCGGGCGAGCAGCGTCCGGGCGCGTTCCGCCTCCACGTGGGCCACAACGGTCTCCTCGGGCCCGGGCTGCTCGTCGGGGCCGTCGGGCAGGTTTTCGGTGGGGACGGCCAGCCGGGACGCGCTCCGGACGGCGTCCGCCACCTTGTGCGAGGCGATGCCGAAGACGAACGACGCGAACGGCCGCCCCATCTCGCGGTAGCGCGGGAGCGCGGACAGCACCGCGATGCAGACCTCCTGCGCGACATCGTCCGCCACGTGGTAGTGCCCAGTGACGCGGCCCAGTCGGGCCCGGCAATACCTGACCACCATCGGGCGGATGTGCTCGAGCAGGGATTCGATAGCAGCCGGGTGCCCGCGGACCGCCAGGCTGGCTAGTTCGTGCAGGCTGGCCCCCTCGGCCAGTCCCGCGCGGAGGGCCGGGCGGCCCTCCGCCCCGTCAGCGGGACCGGACAGCGGTTCCGGCCACCCCGCGCCACCCACGGCCCGGATGATGCATCCCTCCGTCACGAATGAATGATGCCCACGAAAGACGGGGGTTCTGCCCTGGATGACGGCAACGGAATGGTCACATTGATGTGTCGCCTCGATACGCTGCGCCATATAATTACAATACGTAATCGCTTGACTACTGATTGTAATTGGAATTGTTCCATGTTCTATCCAATACGCCTTAAGTCCCTCCAACGATGGGCGAAGCTCGCCTAACTGGACACCTTGGGCGCGCGGCCTGAGCAGGGGGCACACATGCGAACGGTGGCCGCCGGCCTGATCCGGAGATCAGGCCGGCGGGCACCGTCAGGCGTTCCCGTCAGTGAGCGCGGTCAGCCGCACCGCGCACGGGGAGCGGCCGGCTCAGTGAGCGTGGCCGTGCGAGTGGCCATGGCCATTCGCATCGGCTGGCTCCTCCGCCGGCCGGTCGGCCACGAGCACCTCGGTCGTCAGCAGCATGCCCGCGATGGACGCTGCGTTGCGCACCGCCGAGCGCGTCACCTTGACCGGGTCGATCACACCCTGCGCGACCAGATCGCCGTACTCGCGAGTGGCCGCGTTGTAACCCTGGCCGAAATCCATCTCCGCGATCTTGGCGACGACCACGGAGCCCTCAGCGCCGGCATTCTGGGCAATCCAGCGGGCCGGAGCGAACAGGGCCTTGCGCACCACCCCGACACCGGTCGCTTCGTCCCCGGTCAGGCCAAGATCACCCAGGTTGGCCGCGGTGTGCACGAGAGCGCTGCCGCCGCCGGGGATGATGCCTTCCTCGATGGCGGCCCGGGTCGCCGAGATGGCGTCTTCCAGCCGGTGCTTCTTCTCCTTCAACTCCACCTCGGTCGCCGCGCCCACCCGGAGCACACAGACTCCGCCGGACAGCTTGGCCACCCGCTCCTGCAGCTTCTCGCGGTCCCAGTCCGAGTCGGTGGCCTCGATCTCGGCCTTGAGCTGGCGAATCCGGTCATCGATGGCGGAGCGGTCGCCCGCACCATCCACGATCGTGGTGGTGTCCTTGTTGACCACGATCCTGCGGGCCTGGCCGAGGGTGTCAAGCCCGACCATCTCCAGCTTGAGGCCCAGTTCCTCGCTGACCACTTCGCCGCCGGTGAGAACCGCTATGTCGCCGAGCATGGCCTTGCGCCGCTCACCGAAGCCGGGCGCCTTCACCGAGCAGACCTGGAGCAGCCCGCGGATCTTGTTCACGACCAGCGTGGACAGCGCCTCGCCCTCGACGTCCTCGGCAATCACCAGGAACGGCTTCTTGGTCTGCGCGACCTTCTCGAGCAACGGCAGGAAATCCGCCATCGAGGAGATCTTGCCCGCGTGCAGCAGGACATAGGCATCCTCCAGGACCGCTTCCATCCGCTCCTGGTCGGTGATGAAATACGGGGAGATGTAGCCCTTGTCGAACTGCATCCCCTCGGTGAAC
Source organism: uncultured Actinomycetes bacterium (assembly GCA_963822825.1). GTDB lineage: Bacteria > Actinomycetota > Actinomycetes > Streptosporangiales > Streptosporangiaceae > JAWWPY01. The sequence goes on from CAWGIW010000015.1 coordinate 221,921, forward strand.
TCAAGCTCCAGCCCCATGGTCGGCGATTCCTCGACGGTGATCACACCGTCTTTGCCGACCTTGGCGAACGCTTCGGCGATGAGCTCGCCGATGCTGCTGTCCTGCGCGGAGACGGTCGCGACGTGAGCGATCTCTCCTTGCTCTTCGACCTCGCGGGCGGACTCGATCAGCAGATCAGACACGGCCGCGGCCGCGGCGTCGATCCCGCGCTTGAGGGCGATCGGGTTGGCGCCCGCCGTTACGCTGCGCCGCCCCTCGTGGACCATGGCCTGCGCCAGCACGGTTGCCGTGGTGGTGCCGTCCCCAGCCACATCGTTGGTCTTGGTCGCGACCTCCTTGGCCAGCTGAGCACCAAGGTTCTCGTAAGGGTCCTCCAATTCCACCTCCCGGGCGACGGTCACGCCGTCGTTGGTGATGGTCGGAGCGCCCCACTTCTTGTCGATAACGACGTTGCGGCCCCTCGGGCCCAGCGTCACCTTTACGGCGTCCGCGAGGCGGTCCACGCCGCGCTCGAGTGCGCGCCGCGCTTCCTCGTCGAACTCCAGCATCTTGGCCATGAGCACCTCAACTTGCTTGATTATGCCTTTGCGGAGAGCGTCCAGTCAGTCACCCGCAGTGAACAGCCTACGAGCCACCGCCCCGGACACCAGTCCGGCGTCCGGGGCGGTACGGCTCGATGCCACGGGCATCTGTCGCGGGACGCAGCCCGCGCCACACGATCCGCGTACTTACTTCTCGATGATGGCGAGCACGTCACGAGCGGAGAGCACCAGGTACTCCTCGCCGTGGTACTTCACCTCCGTGCCGCCGTACTTGCTGTACAGCACCACGTCACCGACCTTGACATCCATCGGGACGCGCTTGGCGCCGGCATCGTCGTACCGGCCCGGGCCGACCGCAAGGACTTCGCCCTCCTGGGGCTTCTCCTTGGCGGTGTCCGGAATCACAAGGCCGGACGCAGTAGTCTGCTCGGCCTCGAGCGTCCGGACCACGATCCGGTCCTCGAGCGGCTTGAGAACAACCTTGGTGGCGGTCGTCACGATCTGACCTCCCCCTTCGGAAAGGCTTGTGAAATGACATAGTGAGTGCGACTTCGGCTGACTGTCGTCGCGGGTGCCAGATCGGCCTCGTCGCATTAGCACTCTACCCTAATGAGTGCCAGTTCCTGACAGTAGCGCTGGCACCCGGACTCGTCAACACGGCCGCCACATCCCGCCCCGCGTGGGGGCCCCCGGAACGCTCGGCGTGGCCCATACCGAGACGCTAGACCATCACGACGCTGGTTACCGGCATCGACGAATCGGCCGGGAAGTCCAGCGGGGAGGACGGCGCGCCGCGGGCCATGAGCTCGGCCCCGAGCGCCGCCACCATGGCGCCATTGTCCGTGCACAGGCCCGGCCTTGGCACCCGCAACCGGATGCCCGCGGCCTCGCAGCGCTCGGCCGCGAGGGCTCGCAGCCGGGAGTTGGCCGCGACCCCGCCGCCGATGATCAGGTGATCGACGCCGTGCGCCCGGCAGGCGGCGACCGCCTTGCGGGTGAGCACGTCAGCCACCGACTCCTGAAACGAGGCCGCCACGTCGGCCACGGGCACGCTGAGCCCCGCCGCCCGGCGCACCTCCACCCAGCGCGCCACTGCGGTCTTCACCCCCGAGAAGGAGAAGTCAAAGGTCTGATCGCGGTACTTGCCGCGGGGGAAGGAGATGGCCGCGGGGTCACCTGAGCGCGCCGCGGCGTCGATCGGCGGCCCGCCCGGAAAGGGCAGCCCGAGCAGCCGGGCCACCTTGTCGTAGGCCTCGCCCGCCGCGTCGTCGATCGTCGCGCCGAGCGGCAGCACCCCGCCGGTCACGTCTTTTACCAGCAGCAACGAAGAGTGACCTCCGGACACGAGCAGTGCGACCGCGGGCGTCGGCAGTGCTCCGTGCTCGAGCTGGTCGACCGCGATGTGCGCGGCGAGATGATTCACCGCGTACAGCGGCTTGCCCAGGGCCAGGGCGTACGCCTTCGCGGCGCACACCCCGACCAGCAGGGCTCCAGTGAGCCCCGGTCCCGCCGTGACCGCGATCGCGTCCACGTCGGCCAGGGTGGCCCCCGCGGTCGCGAGCGCACGATCCACGGCCGGGACCATCGCCTCCAGGTGCGCCCGGCTCGCCACCTCGGGGACCACGCCACCGAATCGGGCGTGCTCAGCCACGCTGGAGGCGACCGCGTCCGCGAGGAGTTCGTGACCACGAACCAGGCCCGCGCCGGTCTCGTCGCAGGAGGTCTCGATGCCCAGCACCAGTGGCGTGGTCACCCGGCACCCTCCCCATTCTGGGACGGGGCCCGCGGCAGGCCGAGCCGGGCCTGCGCCATCGACCGGCCGCGGCCCACGGCTGGGCCGGGCGCGCTCGGCAGAGCCCGCCGCATAACCAGGGCGTCGGTGCCCGATGGCTGGTAGTAGCCCCGCCGGAGGCCAACCTCGGTGAAGCCGTAACGGCGGTAGAGGTTCTGCGCCCGGGGGTTGTCCACCCGGACTTCGAGGAAGACCTCGCGGCACCCCCGCCGCACGGCCTCGGCGAGCAGCTCGCGGAGCAGGGCCGCACCGATGCCCTCGCCCCAATGATCCTCGGCCACGGCCATCGTCAGCACGTCCGCCTGGCCGCCACCCGCCGCCAGCAATCCGGCGTAACCGATCACGACCAGCGACTCGTCTTCGGCCACCAGGTAATAGCGGCCACCGGGCACCCCGGCGAGCTCGGCGGAGAGCATGCCCTCCGTCCACGCCTCCGCGCCGAACAGTGCGTGTTCCAGAACGAGCACGGCGGCCAGGTCGCCGTGGGACATCGGGCGCAGCGCGACGTTCACGACGGCGTCACCCGCTTCGGCGGGCCGGGGACCCGGGCGTCCGGCCTGCGCAGGTACAACGGCTCCGGGGGATCCATCGGCAGTTGGGCGGCCACTCGTTGCGCTGTCAATTGGGCGAGGGTGTGGGCGGCCGGATATTCCGGCTCGATCCGCTCGCCTAGCAGGTCCGGGTAGAGCACCGCGCCTACGCCGGCGACCGGTGGGCCGACCCCGATGCTGGCGGGCGCGCTCACCACCGGATCGGTCAGCCGCTGCCCGGCCGCCGAGTAGCGGGCCCAGTACAGTTCCCGGCGCCGAGCATCGGTCGCTACGACGAAATCCCGTCCCGCGGCCGGCACCACCGCGTCGCTGGCGATCACGTCGAGTGTGCACACCCCGTACACCGGGACACCGAGGGCGCTGCCGAGAACGCGCGCCGTGACCAGGCCCGCGCGCAGCCCCGTGTAGGGGCCCGGCCCGGTCCCGACCGCCACCGCCGTGACATCCGCCGGGGTCACCCCGGCACCGGCCAGCACCTTGTCGATGGCCAGCGCCAGCAGCTCACCGTGCCGGCGGGCATCGGCCGACGTCACCTCCGCGAGCACATGCACCCCGTCGTACAGGGCCACCGTCACGGCCGGCGTCGCGGTATCAAAAGCGAGCAACAGCACGGTTGAAAAGCCTAGTTGACATCCTCCGCCGCACTGACGGGCGGAGATTTCAGCCGCGACCCGCGGTCGGGCTGCTGGCTCGCGGCTGCGCGCCCGGCCCGGCTGCGCCAGCGGGCGCAGCATCCGGCCACCGCCCGCGCCTGCGGCCGGCTCACTTCATCCGGGCGAGGATATCCCGCGCCGCCGCGAGCGCGCCCGCGTTGAGCTGGCCGGGAGAAACCGGCCCGTACCCGCCGGTGCTGGAGTGGTCGAGCCCTTCGAGCACCACGGTGATCAGCACGTTGTGGTCCCGGACCACCACGGTGAGCAGGTCGGTGGTGTCCCCGCCGGCCGTGCTCACCTGGAGCGCGGAGAACGCCGCGCTGCCGAGGCCGCGCATCGTGGTCACCGTGGCCTGCGGCAGGTGGCTGGCCTTCGGTGGGCTGGCCTTCTCCGCCGCGGCCTGCCGGTAGGCGTCGATGGCCGCGAAGGTCGCGCTGCCGTTCCCGCTGGCCAGCCCGTTGGGCGCATAGGCCTGCGCCTCGACGTCCAGCAGCCGGTACAGCGGCCGGGCGTCGAGCGTCCAGTCACACAGGCTGTCCGACTGGCCATCGAGCGAGTTCGGGACCACCTTGGTCCGCGTCCCTGGCAGGTATTGATCCAGCGTTGCGGTGGACACCGCCGAGCAGGCGTTCGGCACGGTCTGGAACTCACCGGGCAGGAAGCTGCTGACGATCTGGCCCGGCAGTTGCGCCGGGGAGCTCTTTCCGGGCCGCAGCACCCAGATCCCCCCGGCCACGATGGCCAGCACCGCGAGCACACCAGCCCAGAGGTAGACACCGCGCCGCGTCCTGCGCGCCCGGGCCGCCGCCAGCCGGCCGTGCCGACGCTCGCCCGGCGCGCCGTCCCCGTTCCGGCCGCCCGGTTGACCAGGGCCGCCGGGCTGGCCTGTCCCGCCGGGCCGGGCTGTCCCGCCTGGCTGGGCTGTCCCGCCTGGCTGGGCTGTCCCGCCTGGCTGGGCGGGGCCGCTGCGCCGGGCCGGGCCGCTGGGCCGGTCGGCCCAGCGCGGATCGATTCCGAGGCCCGCCCACGGCGGAAGCTCCTCGCCATCGTCGGCGACATCTGCATCAGACCAGCGCGGAGCAGCCCGGCGTGGTTCGGGCATCCTGGACCGCCGGGGAGGAGGAGGCCCCTGCTGAGCCACGGCGCGCCTCCGAGAATAAGGGATCGGACCGTACACGACGGCGCGGGAACGATGTGCTCGGCATCCACGTGCGAGATGGAGCCGACTAAGCAAATGTGGGACAGTCGGCAACTATAAAGCCTAGGACCCAGGCAGCAGGGCACAACGCATGGATTCCACCCCGGCCGCTGCCCAGCGTTCCCCCACACCAGAAATTCGCACCGTCCGGCTGACATCCTCCAGGTCGGCCGGGGGGTCCTCCGGGTCGGCCAGGGATCCGGCCGCAAAGGCCCCGGATATCGCCATCGTGATGTCCAGGCGATCGGCGGCCAGTCCCTCGACCAGGCCCTCGCCCCATTCCACCACGGTCACCGAACTGCCGATATCAGCGTCCAGGTCCAGGTCGTCCACCTCGGCCGGGGTGGCCAGCCGGTAGGCGTCCGCGTGCACCAGTGCTGGGCCGCCGCTCAGCGAGGGGTGGACCCGGGCGATGACGAAGGTCGGCGAGGTCACCGGGCCGCGGACGTTAAGGCCCTGCCCGATGCCCTGGACGAGCGTGGTCTTGCCGGCGCCGAGCGGCCCGGTGAGCACGACCAGGTCTCCCGGGCGGAGCAGCGCAGCCAGCCGCTGGCCAAGCGCCCGCATGTCAGCCGCGGTCGCCACCCGGAGGCTCGTGTCCACGGTTCCCGCCTCCTGGCCCGCGGTTCCCGCCTCCTGGCCCGCGGTTCCCGCCTCCTGGCCCGCGGTTCCCATCCCGTGACCCACTGCGCCCGTCCCGGGACCGACCCTGGAATTCACGCCGAACGCTCGCGGGCCACCTGGGCGGTGCTGGCCTGCGCCACGAGGGCGGTGATCGACTCATTGACGAGGCCGGGACGCTCGAGGATCAGGGCATGGCCGGCGCCGGGTATCCGGACCAGTTCCGCGCCCGGAATCTGCGCGGCAAGCTCCAGGCCGAGCGCGGGCGAGATCAGCCGGTCCCGCTCGCCGACCAGCACGGTCACCGGGACACGCCCCAGGACCGGCAGCGTGGCCCGCATGTCGTGCTCGTACAGGGCCTGGCTGTACGCGGCGACAACGTCCATCGGCGTGGATCTGATCATCTGCTCGAGGAAGTCGACCACCGCCGGGTTCACCCCTGGGTCCCCGAAGCCGATGTACCGGGTGCTGAGGAAGGAAAGCTCACTGACGGCCGCGCGGCTGCGCTCCACGAGGATGGCCCGGTAGCCGGTCGCCGCGGCGCGCAGCATCGCGGGCAGCGTCCGCTGCAGTACGGCCCGGAGCGGCCCGGGCATCCACGGGCTCCCGGCGTCCAGGCCGCCCGCCGCGGTGGAGATGAGGGTGACCCCCATGACCTTCGTGCCGAACAGGTCCGGATTACGGGCGGCGAGCGCCATGATCGTCATGCCGCCCATGGAATGACCGACGAGCACCACCGGTATGTCCCCGGGCGCTACCGCCTTGATGACCAGGTCCAGGTCGGCGGCCAGCCGGTCGATGCTGGCCGGGCCGCCCGGCGACCGGCCGGAGCGGCCGTGGTCGCGTAGGTCCCAGAAGACCAGCCGGTTGGCGCGCAGGCCCGCGCGCTGGAAGTGCCAGCTGTCCTGGTTCAGCGTGTACCCGTGGCAGAAGATGATGGTGACCGGGTGGCCCGCTGATTCCACTGAGCCGGGCTCCTCCTGGCCGCCCGCGTCAGCCGGTTCGTCGATCTCCACGTGCAGCGGAACCCCATCGTCGGCGAGCACGGTCAGGACGTTCCCGCGCAGCGTGCCGAGCGGCTCCGGCTCGGCTGCGCTGCGTATCACCCGGACATGCCCGACGGCTATGCGTTCTGCCGCGAGGATCGCCCCCGCCCCCGCGGCCGCCGCGCCAGCGGCCAGCCCCACTACCCCCGTAACCCGCCGCCAGCTAGCCATGAGTCCTCCAGCCGCGAGCCTGCCGCGTCCGGTGACGTCAGCCGCGTGGCGCAGTCACCGCGCCCGGAAGTCCCGTGGCCGAAGCCTCACGACCAGGGAACTCCGTGCCTGGCAGACCCGTATCCGCACCGCCTTGCACAGGCTCTTCCTCGTATGCTACTCCAGAGTAGGTTCGGGGCAGGCGGCCGCCGAACCTGGTCACGATCTCATACGAGAGGGTGCCGAGCGCATCGGCCCACTCCTGGGCCGTCGACTCCCCCGAGTCGCCCGGCCCGAACAGCACCACTTCGTCCCCGGTGGCCGCGCGTTCGGCGCCGAAATCGACCACGAACTGATTCATGCAGACGGTTCCGGAGATCAGCCAGCGCTGCCCCCGGGCGAAAACCTCGACCACACCGAACGCGTTTCGCGGCACGCCCTCTGCGTAACCGAGCGGCACCAGGCCCAGCGTGCTGTCTCCGTGCGTCACATGACGCAGGCCATACGACACGCCTGTCCCGTCCGGCACCTGCTTGACCTGCACCAGCGGGGCCCGCACGGTCATGGCCGGGCGCAGCCACTCCGGCGCCCCGCCCGGCAGTGTGGACAGCCCGAAGACCGCCCCGCCCGGCCGGACGAGGTCGAACCAGGTCCCGGGGAGGGTGAGAGTGGCCGGCGTGTTGGCCAGGTGGCGTACTTCGGGGCGCGCGCCGGCCTTTTCCGCGATCGACAGCGCATCACCGAACGCTTCCTGCTGCGCGGCGATCGATGGATGCCCGGGCATGTCGGCACAGGCCAAATGCGAATACAAACCGACAATGCGGACATGCCCGGCGGCCTGGGCGGCCAGCGCCGCGTCCACCACGCCGGGCCAGTTGGCCAGAGTCGCGCCGCCGCGCGCCATCCCGGTGTCCACCTTCAGGTGCAGGCGTGCGGGCCGGCCAGCCCGCGGCGCCGCGCGGGCGATCTCATCGATCATCGCCGTCGTGGCCACCGACAGGTCAACGTCCTCGCGGATGGCGTCTTCGTGCGCCGCCCCAGGCACCCCCAGCAGGCATAGCACCCGGGCCCTCGCCGGCCCGGCGCAGCGCGAGGGCCTCGGCCACGTGCACCACGCCGAGCCAGTCCGCGCCGCCGGCCAGCGCGGCGGCCGCGGCGGGAATCATGCCGTGCCCGTATCCGTCGGCCTTGATCACCGCCATCACCTGCGGGCCGGCCACGTGCTTCCGCAGCGCCGCGACATTGTCCCGAACCGCAGCCAGGTCAATGAGTGCTTCCGGATGACCATCCATGACGTTCCAGTGTGCCAGCCGCCGGCCAGTGTGCCCACCGGGCCAATGCACCACGCCCAATCCCATCGATGTGCATTGGGCGTGCTCCAGCGATGCCCGGTGCTAGCGCTGGCGCACCACGCGGATCGCGCCGGGCAGGGCGTCGATCACGTCGTGCGCCCCGATCGGCGCATTCCCCATGCCCCGCGCATCCCCCGTGCCCCGCGTACCCCGCGCACCGTACGTGCTCCCCGCACGATGGCCGGTCGCTCTCCCTGGGTCGCCGCCCTCAGCCGGCCCGGAACCCCCGCCCGTACCCGCAGCCGCCCGGCGAGCGGCCAGTCCGTGCAGGTACGCGGCCACCCCAGCGGCCTCCCGCGGTCCCAGCCCCTGGGCGAGCAGGGACCCGGCCAGGCCGGAGAGCACGTCCCCGGTCCCTGCCGTCCCGAGCCACGAGGTGCCGGTGGGGTTGACCAGGGCCGGCCCGGTCGCTGAGCCGCCGCCAGCGGCCGCGATGACCGTGGTCGATCCCTTGACCAGGACCGTGACGCCCAACGCGGCAGCGGCCATCCTGGCGTGCTCCAGGCGGCGTGCCTCGATGTCGGCCGGATCGACCCCGAGCAGCCTGCCCAGTTCGCCCGCATGCGGGGTGAGCAACGTCGGCGCGGACCGGGCCAGCATCTCCTTGTCGGCCGCAATCAGTGTGAGCCCGTCGGCATCCACGAGCACCGGGACGTCGGTGGCGAGCACCGCGGCCAGCCGCGCACGGGCCTCGTCATCGGTGCCCATGCCGGGCCCGGCTACCCAAGCCTGGACCCGCCCCGCAGCCTTGATCTCCTCGCCGGCCCGCAGATCGCCCCCGATCATGGTGATCACCGTCTCCGGCCAGCGCTGCCGGACCACCGCCACGGCCGACTCCGCGGATACCAGCCGGATCATCCCGGCGCCACCGCGCAGGGCGCCGCCGACGGCGAGCGTGGCCGCGCCGGTGAACCGGTCGCTGCCCGCCAGGATGCCCACCACTCCCCGCCGGTACTTGTCCGACTCCTTCGGCGGCTGCGGGAGCAGCGCCGCCACGTCGGCCGCCTGCATCGCGGCGACGTCCGGCGCGTCCAGATAGGGCGCCAGGCCGATGTCAACCAGTTCGACCAGGCCGGCGTGGGTGGCGCCGGGGTCGATGAGCAGGCCAGGCTTCCAGGTCCCAAAGGTCACCGTGACGTCCGCACGCACCGCGGCCCCGTTCACCACGCCCGTGTCCGCGTCCACCCCGCTGGGCAGGTCGGTCGCGACCACCACCGCCGGGGACCGCGCGGCCAGGTCGGCCAGCGCCGCGTAGGGCTCCCGCAGGCCGCCACGGCCGCCGATGCCGAGCAGGCCATCGATGATCAGGTCCGCGGCGCCGATCGCGGCCGCTACGGCCGGGTCGTCGGCACCGGCCAGCCGGCCGCCGACGGCCCGCAGCGCCGCCGCCCCCTCGTCGTGCACCCGCCCGCCTCCGGTGACCGCGAGGACCGCTGCCCCGCGCCGGGCCAGCCGGGCCGCCGCGTACAGCGCGTCGCCGCCGTTGTCCCCGCTCCCCACGAGCACTATCACCCGGGCCCCGTAGACCCGTCCGATCAGACCGGCACAGACTGACGCCAAGCCACTCGCGGCCCGCTGCATCAGCGTGCCTGGTGGGACCTGGGCCATGAGGGCGCGTTCGGCTCTGCGTATTTTTTCTACCTGGTGGGCATTTCTCATGTTTCGGCCACCACCATCGCGACGCTGGCGCCCGCATCGTGGCTGAGCGACAGGTGCCATCGGCGGACACCCTGCCGGCCAGCGGCCTGGGCGACGGTGCCACGGACCTCCAGCACGGGGCGCCCGGCGGGGTCGTGGATGATCTCCACGTCCGCCCAGCGCAGCCCCGGTGGCGCGCCCAGGGCCTTGGCCACCGCTTCCTTCGCGGCGAAGCGCGCGGCGAGCGAGGGGAGCGGCGCTGCCCGTTCGCTCTCCGCGAACAGGCGCTCCGCCAGCGCTGGCGTCCGGCTTAGTGCCGCCTCGAAGCGAGAGATGTCCACGATGTCCACGCCGATGCCCACGATCACGCACCAAGCCTGTCATGGGCGCCGGGCGCGGCCATGGCCGGGCGCAAACGTGTTTGCCCTTCCGGGCCAAGCGTGCCGGGCGCCGGGTCATGCCGGACCTGATCAAGTCCGTCGGGTTCGACTGCGCCGACGCGCTGGTAGCGGCCCGGTTCTGGGCCGCCACCCCTGGATCCGGACGTCGACGGGGATTCCACCACGTCCAGGGCATATGTCGAGGCCGCCGGGTGGGGCGGCCCGAACATGTGGTTCGTCCGGTACCCGAGGGCAAGACCGCGAAGAACCGGGTGCACAGTAGCCGCCCACCGCTCAGAGCAGGAGCGCGCAGCGGCGACCGCAGCGGCGGGTGACGCCCGTCCAGCCCCGCTGGCTGAGGGCGGCGCCAACCTCGGCCGCCACCCCGCACGGGCGCTGCGTCACGTCGGCCCAGGTGTACCGCAGCGTGACCTGGCCAGCGGCGACGTTCGCGTTGTCGCGGCGGAGGTCGCGCAGCCGCAACTGCTCCGGGTGCGCCGCGCGCCCGTCAAGCTCCACCACCACACCGAGCGTCTCGTAGAGGACGTCCTGGTACTGGCGCCGTCCGCCGCGCCGCACCAGGTGCTGCCGGGTGCCAGCGGGCAAGCCATGCGGCCGCTCGACCCGGTTGAGGTACCTGAACTCGAGCAGGGAGTGCGCGCCCTGCCGGGCGGCGTCGAGCGCCATGGCCAGGTCAGCGCGCCAGCGCACCCTGGGCCGCAGGGCCATCGCCGTGGCGATCCGCTCGGCGGTGGTCTTGCGGCTGCCGCAGGCCAGGAAAATCCAGCTGAGCGCGGCGTCCAATGCGCTGGCGGCCTGGCTCAGATCGAGCACTGTCTCCTCGATCCGGGTCCTGGCTGGTTCGAGCACCGGCTGGCGCGCCTGCGCCAACCGCCGCGAATAGTGCACAACGACCCCAGGAATGCGATCGATAGGTGCGGCATTCGGGACCGTTAAGTGAATGAGGGGTTGAGGTGGCGCCAGGAGCCCGGACAACTCGGCGGCGGTCTGGTGACTCAGCACGGCCTCCGGGCCACCGCGAAGCGCGGCCGCCCAGATGAGCGCGGGCCGCGCGGGCGGTCCGCTGAAAGTCGCATAGACGCCGCGCTGGAGCCGTTGCCAGCGGCCGCTGCGCAGCCGCGCCACGATCGCTTTATCGGTCATCCCGGCGCTCAGTGCCTGCGCCCTGGACAGCACACCATGCTGGGTGATCAGCAGAGCGCCTACGCACTCTGGGACGTTTCCTGCCATCCACCCAGCGTCCAACCGGCGCTCGCCGACCGCAGAACAGAATCCCGTTCTGTGGATACCTACGCTGACTTCGCCCGCTTCTCTGTGGATAACACTTATTGGTGAACTTTTTTGCCCCTCCGGGGGCAAAAAAGTTCACCAATAAGTGAGGGGGCCCGGCGGGGGCCGGCCGGGCGGCGCGGATGGGTTATTCGACGGTGACGGATTTGGCTAGGTTGCGGGGCTGGTCTACGTCGAGGCCCTTGGCGGTGGCCAGCTCACACGCGAAGACCTGCAACGGCACGGTGGCGACCAGGGGCTGGAAGAGGGTCGGCACCGCGGGCACCTCGATGAGCGTATCCGCGAACTGCTTCACCTCGCTGTCGCCTTCCTCGGCGATCACGATGACCCGGGCACCGCGGGCCCGGATCTCCTGGATGTTGGAGACGAGCTTGTCGTGCAGCACGCCGCGGGCCTCCGCGGATGGCACCACCACCACGACCGGGAGACCGTCCTCGATCAGCGCGATCGGACCGTGCTTGAGCTCGCCGGCGGCGAAGCCCTCGGCATGCATGTAGGCGAGTTCCTTGAGCTTGAGCGCTCCCTCGAGCGCGACCGGGTAGCCGACGTGCCGTCCGAGGAACAGGACACAACGCTCGTCGGCCAGCTCGCGGGCCAGGGTGCGAACCGGCTCCATCGTCTCGAGCACCCGCTCCACCTCGGCCGGCATCTGCCAGAGATGGGCGATCTCCGCGCTGATCTCGTCGTCGAACTTGGCCCCCCGCACCTGGGCCAGGTACAGGCCGACCAGGTAGCAGCCGACCAGCTGGGTGATGAACGCCTTGGTGGAGGCGACGGCGATCTCCGGGCCGGCGTGGGTGTAGACGACGGCGTCGCACTCACGCGGGATCGACGAGCCGTTCACGTTGCAGATGCCCAGCGCCCGCGACCGCTGCTCGCGGGCGTGCCGGACGGCCATCAGCGTGTCCATGGTCTCCCCGGACTGGGAGATCGCGATGACCAGCGTGGTCCGGGTGAGGATCGGATCGCGGTACCGGAACTCGCTGGCCAGTTCCACCTCGCAGGGGATCCGGCACCAGTGCTCGATGGCGTACTTCGCGATCATCCCCGCGTGATACGAGGTGCCACAGGCCACGATGATGATCTTGTCGATCTCCCGGAGTTCCTCGGCATCGAGGCGCATCTCGTCCAGCACCAAGTGCCCATCAGGCCCGATCCGGCCGAGCAGCGTGTCGGCGATCGCCTTGGGCTGCTCGGCGATCTCCTTGAGCATGAAGTACGGGTAGCCCGCCTTCTCCGCGGCCGACACGTCCCAGTCCACGTGGTACTCGGTCACGTCGGCCGGGCTCCCGTCGAAGCACGTCACGGTCACACCGCCGGCCCGCACTTCGGCCACCTGGTCCTGGCCGAGTTCGACGGCCTGCCTGGTATAGGCGATGAACGCGGCCACGTCACTGGCCAGGAAATTCTCCCCATCCCCGCGGCCGATCACCAGTGGCGAATTACGGCGCGCCCCGACCACCGCTTCCGGATCCCGCAGGTCCACCGCGACCAGGGTGAACGCACCGTCCAGCCGCTGGCAGACCTGGCGCATCGCCGCCGCGAGCGCGCCCGGAGGCAGCGCGGAACCGCCTGCCGCCGCTTGCGCCGCCGCCATATGCTCCTCGAGCAGGTGCGCCACTACCTCGGTGTCGGTGTCCGACGTGAGCGTGTGACCGCGGGCCTCCATCTCGCTCCGCAACTTCGCGAAATTCTCGATGATGCCGTTGTGCACCACAGCGAGGTTTCCGTGGCAGTCGGAATGCGGGTGCGCGTTCCGGTCGTTCGGCGGCCCGTGCGTGGCCCACCTGGTATGCCCGATGCCGACCGTGCCGGGCAGGTGCGAGCGCTCGGCGAGCGCCGCGACCAGATTGCCGAGCTTGCCCGCCCGCTTCTCGGTGATCATCTCGCTGGCGCCGATCACGGCGACCCCGGCCGAGTCGTACCCCCGGTACTCCAGGCGGCGCAATCCCTCGATCACTACATCAAGCGCCTGGCGGTAACCTGCGTACCCCACGATGCCGCACATGTGAGCCAGGCTAACGCCTTTGGGTGGCCTGCCACCCGACTGACCCATCGGGAGCGCGGCAAACAGCTTGTGATAGGGCCAAAACAATAAGCAACGAAAACCCCGGCCCGTCACGCCATCGTGCGGACCGCGGCCACCAGCCGGTCGGCTACCTGCTGGGCCTGACCGATGTCCGCGGCCTCGACCATGACCCGGACCATCGGCTCGGTGCCGCTCGCCCGGACCAGCACCCGGCCGGTCGTACCCAGTTCCTGCTCGGCCGCGGCGACGGCCGCCGCGAGTTCCGGCGCGGAGGTGGCCCGGGCCTTGTTGACCCCGCGGACGTTGATGAGGACCTGTGGGTACTTGGTCATCACTCCCGCCAGCTCGGCCAGCGGGACTCCCTGGCGCACCGTCGTGGCCAGCAGATGCAGCGCGGTCAGCAGGCCATCCCCCGTGGTGGCGTGATCGAGCATGATGATGTGTCCCGACTGCTCGCCGCCCAGTGTGTACTGGCCGGCCCGCATGGCCTCGAGGACGTACCGGTCCCCCACCGCCGTCTCGATCACCGATATGCCGACGTCACGCATGGCCACCCGGAAGCCGAGGTTGGACATGACCGTGGCGACGACCGTATTTCCCGGCAGCCGGCCTTGGTCGGAGAGGGCCAGGGCGAGCACGGCGAGGATCTGGTCCCCGTCGATCACTTCGCCGTCGGCGCCGACGGCCAGGCACCGGTCGGCGTCCCCGTCGTGCGCGATGCCAGCGTCCGCGCCGTGCTTGAGCACCGCGGCCGACAACGTGTCCAGGTGGGTCGAACCGCAGCCCTCGTTGATGTTCGCCCCGTCGGGCTCCGCGCCGATCGCGATGACCTCGGCCCCCGCGCGCTCCAGTACCTGGGGTGCCACGTCGGACGCGGCCCCGTGTGCGCAATCGACCACGACCTTGAGCCCCGCCAGCGGCGCCCACCCGTCGGTCGCGGAGCCGTTGAGCAGCGAGGCGAGCAGGTGATCCTGGTAACGCTCCCGCTCGGCGGAGCCGTCGCGGACCCGGCCGAACCCGCCGGCGGGCGGCCCACTCTGGCCGGGTCTCCGGCCGGAGATGAGCATGCCCTCGATCTCGTCCTCGGCCGCATCGGGCAGCTTGAAGCCGCCGCGGCCGAACAGCTTGATCCCGTTGTCCCGCGCCGGATTATGGCTGGCGGAAAGCATGACGCCGAGGTCCGCGCCGAGCTCGCTGGTCAGGTAAGCGACGGCGGGAGTGGGGATTACGCCCAGCCGCAGGACGTTTACCCCCGTCTCGGCCAGGCCGGCGATCACCGCTGCTTCGAGAAATTCCCCCGAGGCCCTCGGGTCGCGCCCGACGAGCGCGGCCGGCCGCCGGTCCGCCTTCTCGGCCATGGCAAACGCGCCCGTCTCACGAAGAACCGCAGCGCTCGCCACCGCCAGGTCCATAGCGAGTTGGCCAGTCAGGTCGTCCCCGGCCACACCACGAACGCCGTCAGTTCCGAAAAGCCGGCCCATAAACCGTGCCCCCGTATTCCGTGCCTAGTGACTGAGGATTGGCCAGCCGCTTCGCACGCCGGGCCGGTCAGCGCTTCGAGTACTGTGGCGCCTTCCTGGCCTTCTTCAGACCGTACTTCTTCCGCTCTGTCACCCGTGCGTCGCGGGTCAGGAACCCGGCTCTCTTCAGGGTCGGCCGGTTGTCCGGGTCGACGAGAATCAGCGCACGCGCGATCCCTAGCCGCAGCGCGCCCGCCTGCCCAGCGACGCCGCCGCCGGTGATCCGCGCGATAACGTCGAACTGATCGTCCGCCCCCAGGCTGACGAAGGGCTCACTGATGAGCTGCTGGTGAACCTTGTTCGGGAAAAAGTCGTCCATCGACCGGTCGTTGATCCGCCATTGCCCGCTGCCCGGGGCGATGCGGACCCGCGCGATCGCTTCCTTGCGGCGGCCGGTGGCGAGCGCCTTGCCGGTCACCACCGGCTTACGCGCCGCATGCCGCCCCTCGGCATCCGCCGTCGTCTCGGTGGTGTATTCCGATACGTGCTCCGCGGCGGTTCCCGCCGTTTCCACGCTGGCGTCCTCAGCGGGCGCCTGCGTGCCAGTGGACTCGGCCACGGTTTCCTTCCTCGTACTTCCTCATCGGCTCTGCTCGACGCGCCTGGTACCCCAGTGGACCAGGGTCACGCCCTCACCGGCTGGCTTCGCGGCCAGTCGGTGCATGCTGCGCGATCTGCTTGATCTCGAACGGCGCGGGCTGCTGCGCCTGGTGGGGGTGGTCCGGGCCCGCGTACACCTTCAGCTTGCTGAGCATGCTCCGGCCCAGCGAGTTCTTCGGGAGCATGCCCCTGACCGCCTTCTCCACTACCCGTTCCGGGTGCAGGGCCAGCAGATCGCCATAGGCCATCGAATGCATCCCGCCGGGATATCCCGAGTGGCGATAGGCCCGCTTGTCTTTGAGCTTGTTACCGCTCAGGGCCACCTTCTCGGCGTTCACCACGATCACGAAGTCACCGGTGTCGACGTGCGGCGCGAAGATCG
Source organism: uncultured Actinomycetes bacterium (assembly GCA_963822825.1). Lineage (GTDB taxonomy): Bacteria > Actinomycetota > Actinomycetes > Streptosporangiales > Streptosporangiaceae > JAWWPY01. The sequence goes on from CAWGIW010000015.1 coordinate 237,686, forward strand.
GCTTGTGCTTGCCGCGCAGCAGGGTCGCCACGTGACTGGCCAGGCGGCCGAGCACCACGTCAGAGGCGTCGATGACGTGCCACTGATGCTGGATGTCAGCGGCCTTCGGGCTGAATGTGCGCACAGTCATAAGCCTTCGCGTGGTGGGACCTGATACTTGGATCCGCATCGAGGGCAACCACCCGATGCGAGAGTCCGCCGCATCCGCTGCCGCGTAACCAGCCCCGCTGAATCTTTCGCAGGCGGGCACCGCAGGCATGCAGACGCGCCATGGACGCTACAAGAGGATACCGGCCCTGGCGGTGAACGGTCAAAGCGAGCCGAACGGCGCCCGCATCGAGGCCTCGCTGGCGCCGTTCCGGCCGGCGGGCAAGCCTGCACGGCGCGTGCCGGGAACCACGTGGCCGGCGCGGCCGCATTATCCACCAACCGAGCCAGGACGTGACATCTACCGGCGGAAACGTAACTCCGGCCAACCTGCGCCGATAAGCCTTGGGTACCCCAGATCCACCGGACCCGCCATGGCATCGCCGACTAGAACGATACGCTCACCGCATGGGCTATCCGGGTGATGAGGGCATCGGCCCGCCACCGGACAGTCGGCCGGAGCGACCGTCGCGACGCCGGCCGTCGCCGGTGCAGCCGACCGGGGAAGCGCTGCCCGCAGGAGCGGAGGGACCGGAATACGCCCGGCCGCCCGAATACGCACCGCCATCCGCAAACGCACGGCCGTCCGCATACGAGCCATCCACATATGGACCGCCGCCCGAATACACCGCGCCCTCCCGGGGCGCCGGGCCGTCCTGGGGGACCGAGCCTCCCGGATACGCGCCGCCGCCCCGCGGTACCCAGCCACGCGGACCCGCTGGGCCGCCCGGGGACACCGCACCCACCTACGCACCGCCGGCCGACGGGACCCCGCCGCCCCGGGGCACCGAACCGCCCAGGTACCCGCAGCCGCCGCCGGGATCCGCGCCGCCGCCTCGGGGCACCCAGCCATCGGAAGGCACCCAACCGCCGGGGGGCGCCGAGCCCTCCCGGGGCGCCGGTCCGTCTCGAAGTGCCCAGCCGTCCCGGGGCACCGACCCGCCCAGGTACGCGCCGGAGGGCGCCGAGCCCTCCCGGGGCACCCAGCCACCGGGATCCGCACCGCCGTCCCGGGGCACCCATGCCCGGGCCAGCGTGCCGCCCTCAGCCGCCGAGCCACCCGGCCACGGCGGGGCGCCGTCCCGCCGTGGCCGCTCCGGCGGACAGGATCCCGATTCGGGTACTTCCGCTGGGCCGCCCGCACGAGGGCCCCAGCGCGCCGCGCGGCATACGCCCGCAGCCCAGGACCGACCGGCCACCCCGGCGGGGATGAAGCCGCTGGCCGCGCCCACCGGCTCCCGGGATGACGTCTGGCGCCGCCCGGCAGGCAGGCCGGAGCGCGAGATCCAGGGTGGTGTCCAGCCGGGATCGGGGGTGGCCGGGGATCGGCCGGGAGTGGGCGGATCGCTGTGGGACGTGGGGGCGTTTCCGACCGCGGGCCCGGCTGGCCGGGGGCCATTGCGGGGCTTTCCCCCGGCGCCAGGGGCGCCGGATCCGGTGTATCCGCCTGGGCAGTTCTCGCCCTGGAACCCTCCGGCCACGCGCTCGGCCGGGCCCGGCAGCCGCCCCGGCGCAGACTCGTGGCCCGACATTGCTTCCGAGCCGGGGTACTCACTGCTCGCGGTCAGCGATCCGTCCGCCGACATGACCGCCACGCAGACCTGGGCCGTCCTCGACGCGGACCAGCTGGGCGAGGACTGGACGGGTCCCCCGGCCGACGGCGACGGGCAGGCGGCCGCCGACGCTGACCTGGCCCAGGGGGTGGCGTACACCCGGGCCGGGGGCCCGGCGCCCCCCTGGGCCGACATCCCGGCTGGTGGCCCTGGGCCGGGCCCGGCGGGCACCGGGGTGAACGGGCCAGCCGCGGCGGCTGTCACCAGGTCCACGAGGGAATCCCGCCGCGGGGGCCGATCCGCGCGGCACGCCGGTGACGACGATGAGCCCGGCTCCGGTCCGTGGCTCGAGCCGGACGCGGAGACCCCAGATGCGATAACCACGGGCCGGTTCCCGGCCGTGGAAACCACCGGCTGGCCTCCAGCCGACGCAGAAACCACGGCCGTCGGCAGGACCGCCGTGGCGCGTGGCGATACCGGAACCCGGGTGGCGCGGGCCGCGGCCCGCGGCCGCAAGCCACGCAAGCCGCCCAGCCGGGCCCGAATGTGGCTGCTTCCCATCCTGATGGCGCTGGCCGTGGCCGCGTTGGTCACGGTGGCATACCTGCACTTCGTCAAAGGTCCTGCGACCCGCGCACGGACGTCCGCACCAGTGCGGGCCCCGGCCGCTTCCAGCAGCCCCACAGCGTCCCTCGGGCCTTGGAGGCACATCACCACCCGCAGCGAGGATTCCGTTCCGCTCACGCTCGCCGAGCTGTTCCCGGCTCAGTTCTCGTCGGGCGGAACCACCGGCACCAGGACGATCGACCAGGCGGGTAACGACTGCCTGGCCGCGGTGCTCGGAACGGCGCTCCAGACGGCCGTGCACAAGGCCGGCTGCACGCAGGTGATGCGGGCCAGCTACGTCACCACCAATCAGCAGATCATGGGCACGATCGGCGTGCTCAACCTGCTTGACGCCACCTCTGCGCAGCGGGCTGGGCAGGCGACGGGGGCGGCCGAATTCATCGATCAGCTACCCGCTGCGCACGGGCCCACGCGCAACCTGACCAAGGGAACAGGCCTGGAAGAAGCGGTGTACAAGGGCCATTACCTGATTTTGATCTGGGCTGAGTTCACCAACCTGCGTTCGCCGACCACGATGGCCGAGAGCACCGCGTTGAAGGCCTTCTCCAACAACCTGGTCAGCGGGACCGCGAACATCAGCCTGACCAGCCGGATGGTCATTGGGAAAGCGCAGATCCCGTAACCGCCGGGCCAGCTGGACCGCCAGCGCGCGACGCCTCATCCGGCGGATCGGCCAGGCTCCGAACGCGACGAGTCGCCTGGGCGCGCCCGGACAGCTGCGCGGGTGACGGGTAGCGGACTTCCTCCAGGCAGAGCCCGTGTGGTGGCACGACCGTCACCCCCGGATCACGAACCTGGGCCGCGAGCACCTGGCTCGGCCAGCCGACTGGCTTGCTTCCCTCACCGACCTTGAGCAGGGCGCCCACCAGCGCCCGCACCATGTTGTGGCAGAACGCATCGGCAACGATGGTCGCCGTGGCGACCGATGGAGATATCCGCGCCCACTCCAGGCGCAGCACTTCCCGTACCGTCGTAGCCCCGGCGCGGCGGCGGCAGAAGGCAGCGAAATCATGCTCTCCTGTACAGGCCCCAGCCGCCTCGTTCATCGCTCCGACATCGATCCGGTGCCGATACCACAGGGTGTCGTGCCTGCGCAGCGGCTCCGCTGCCACGAGGTCGTCGCAGACCCGGTAGGAGTACCGCCGCCACAGAGCGGAGAACCGGGCGTCGAACCCGTCCGGGGCCGGCCTGATCGCGTGCGCCCGGATGTCCGGCGGAAGCAGCCGGGACAGCCTGCGCGCCGCGGCGGGACCTGTCCGCTCCCAGGCATCGGCAGGCACGTCGACGTGGGTTACCTGGCCGCGAGCGTGGACCCCGGCGTCGGTCCGGCCGGCCACTGTGAGGGCCGGTGGCCGGGGCATACCCAGCAGCCGGCCGAGTGCTTGTTCGACAAGGTCCTGCACGGTCCGCTGACCGGGCTGGCGAGCCCACCCGGAGAAGCCGGACCCGTCGTAAGACAAGTCCAGCCTTAGGCGGGTCGACCCGGGATCCGGCGAGCCGTCCGAACCGGCGGCCGGGTCCCGGGTGGCCTGCTCGCTAGCCGTCGGCCCTGTCCGCCGGCTCGGCGCTCGCGCCGGCCGCTGGCTCGTCATCGGCCGACTCAGCTTCGCCTGCGTCCGCCTCGGCAGTGCTGGCTTCGGCAGGGCCAGCCTCAGCGGTGCTGGCCTCAACAGTCCCAGTCTCGTCCACCGCGGTGCCGGCATCCTCCTCGGCGGCAGCCGGCGTCGCGGCGTCTTCTGCCGTCGTCGCCGGGTCCGGCGCGGCCGCCTTGGGCCGGGCCGTGCGGCCCGGCTGGGCGCGCCGGGTACGGCGTCGGCGCGGCTTCGCGTCGGCTTCCTCACTGACCAGTTCGATGACCGCCAACGGGGCGTTGTCGCCCTTGCGGGGCCCGATCTTGGTGATCCGGGTGTATCCGCCCTCACGGGTCACGAACCGTGGCCCGATCTCGGTGAACAGCGTGTGCACCACGCCCTTGTCGGTGACCACGCTGAGTACCTGGCGGCGCGCGTGCAGGTCACCCCGCTTGGCAAAGGTGATCAGATGCTCAGCGAAGGGCCGCAGCCGACGGGCCCTGGCCTCCGTCGTCGTGATCTTGCCGTGCTCGAAGAGCGCGGTGGCCAGGTTGGCCAGCATGTGCCGCTGGTGGGCCGAGCTGCCGCCCAGCCGGTGGCCCTTGGTGGGCGTGGGCATTGAAAGGTTCTCCTAGGTTCGGCAGGTGAGGCCGTCCGGCCCCGTCAGTACTGCTCGGTCTCGACGTAGCTCTCGTCGTCGTCGGCGCCATAGCTGTCCGCCGCGCTCCCCGGGTCGAATCCGGGCGGGGAGTCCTTGAGCGCGAGCCCCATGTCGGTCAGCTTCTGCTTGACCTCCTCGATCGACTTCGCGCCGAAGTTGCGGATGTCGAGCAGGTCCTGCTCACTGCGGGCGACAAGCTCGCCCACGGAGTGGATGCCCTCACGCTTCAGGCAGTTGTACGAGCGGACCGTCAGGTTCAGCTCCTCGATCGGGAGGGCCAGGTCCGCAGCCAGCGCCGCGTCGGTGGGCGACGGGCCGATGTCGATGCCCTCCGCGTCCACGTTCAGCTCGCGGGCCAGGCCGAAGAGCTCGACCAGGGTCTTGCCCGCGCTCGCCACAGCGTCCCTGGGACGCATCGACGGCTTGGTTTCGACGTCGAGGATGAGCTTGTCGAAGTCGGTCCGCTGCTCGACACGTGTCGCCTCGACCTTGTAGGTGACCCGCATCACCGGCGAGTAGATCGAGTCGATGGGGACCCGGCCGATCTCCTGCCCGGGCTGCTTGTTCTGCGCGGCGGACACGTAGCCGCGGCCACGCTCGACCGTGAGCTCCATCTCCAGCTTGCCCTTGCTGTTCAGGGTGGCGATGTGCATTCCGGGGTTATGCACTTCGACGCCGGCGGGCGGCGCGATGTCCGCCGCGGTGACCTCGCCGGGTCCCTGCTTGCGCAGGTACATCACCACGGGCTCGTCCTGCTCGGACGAGACGACGAGTTCCTTGAGGTTGAGGATGATGTCGGTGACGTCCTCGGCGACACCCGCCACGGTGGAGAACTCGTGCAGCACGCCTTCGATCCTGATGCTGGTCACGGCCGCACCCGGGATCGAAGAAAGCAGGGTACGCCGGATCGAGTTCCCGATCGTGTAGCCGAACCCAGGCTCGAGCGGCTCGATCACGAACCGCGACCGGAACTCGTTGACCTGCTCTTCGGTGAGAGTTGGACGCTGAGCGATAAGCATTACTACCCCTTCTCCCGCGACGCCCGCTATTTGACGTCGCGATTCTTTGACGGCAGCCGCCGTCCCCCGCCGCGGGCCGCCCGTTGTGCGGCGGCCCCGGCAGGCGGTTACTTCGAGTACAGCTCCACGATGAGCTGCTCCTGCACCTGCGTGTCGATCTGAGCCCGGACCGGGAGCGTGTGCACCAGGACACGCATCTTGTCCGGGATCACCTCGAGCCACGCGGGCGTCTGGCGCTCGCCGACCTCGGCCCGGGCCACCACGAACGGCGTCATCTCGACGGACTTGGGTGTCACTTCGACGATGTCGCTCTCGCTGACCCGGTAGGACGGAATGTCCACCTTCTTGCCATTGACCAGGAAGTGGCCGTGCGTTACCAGCTGGCGGGCCATGTCCCGGCTCTTCGCGAAGCCGGCCCGGTAGACCACGTTGTCCAAGCGGCTCTCCAGGATCTGGAGCAGGTTCTCACCGGTCTTGCCGCGCTTGCGCGTGGCCTCCTCGTAGTAGCCATGGAACTGGCGCTCGAGGATCCCGTAGACCCGGCGTGCCTTCTGCTTCTCCCTGATCTGGAGCAGGTACTCGCTCTCCTTCGGCCGGTTCCGGCCGTGCTCACCCGGTGGGTAAGGCCGGATCTCAATGGGGCACTTGGGCGAATCGCACTTGGACCCCTTCAGGAAGAGCTTCATCTTCTCGCGGCGGCAGAGCTTGCAGTCCGCGCCCGTGTATCGAGCCATCTGTCGCTTTACTCCTCAGACCCGGCGCCGCTTCGGCGGGCGGCAGCCATTGTGCGGAACCGGGGTGACGTCCTGGATGGATCCCACCTCAAGACCGGTCGCCTGCAGCGACCGGATGGCGGTCTCCCGGCCAGAGCCAGGGCCCTTGACGAACACGTCGACTTTGCGCATCCCGTGCTCCATGGCACGCCGCGCGGCCGCCTCGGCCGCCATCTGCGCGGCGAACGGCGTCGACTTGCGCGACCCCTTGAAGCCGACCTGGCCCGAGGACGCCCACGAAATGACGTTGCCGATCGGGTCGGTGATCGAGACGATCGTGTTGTTGAACGTGCTCCTGATGTGGGCGTGCCCGTGAGCGACGTTCTTCCGTTCTTTGCGGCGGACCTTCTTGGCGCCGGTACGGCTCTTCGGAGGCATCTGCTCCCTGCTCCTGGAGGTGGTCGGATCGCGGTGTGGAGCCGCGAACTACTTCTTCCCGGCCTTCTTCTTGCCGGCCACTGTCTTCTTCCTGCCCTTGCGGGTACGAGCGTTCGTCTGGGTGCGCTGGCCGTGCACCGGCAGCCCGCGCCGGTGCCGGATTCCCTGGTAGCACCCGATCTCCACCTTGCGGCGGATGTCGGCCTGCACCTCGCGGCGCAGGTCTCCTTCTACCTTGTAGGTAGCCTCGATCCAGTCACGGAGGCGGACGAGCTCGTCGTCTCCCAGATCGTGGACCCGCGTATCGCCGTTCACGCCCGTCGCTTCCAGCGTCTGGAGCGCGCGGGTACGGCCGATCCCGTAGACATACGTAAGAGCGACCTCCAGGCGCTTTTCGCGGGGGAGGTCAACACCAACCAGTCGGGCCATCTGCGGGCAGTTCTCCTTCGTGTCGAGGAGGTCGTGCGCGCCGCCCCCTACCCCTGCCCGGGTAGGGCCCCGGCCTCCTACCGGGGGTGGCCCGCGTCGGCTCGTGGCCGACGCGGGATGCGGTGCGCGTCTGTCGTCACGCCATGGCCTGCTGGCGCATCAGCCCTGGCGCTGCTTGTGCCGCGGGTCAGAACAGATGACCATTACCCGGCCATGCCGCCTGATGACCCGGCACTTGCTGCAGATCTTCTTCACACTCGGCTTAACCTTCATCGTGGCCTCCTCCGGAGCCGGGCTACTACGTGCCCCGCGCCGTCAGTCTCGTTACTTGTACCTGTAGACAATCCGGCCGCGACTCAGGTCGTACGGACTCAGTTCCACGACGACCCGGTCATCGGGCAGGATACGGATGTAGTGCATCCGCATCTTCCCGCTGATGTGGGCGAGGACCTTGTGCCCGTTGTCTAGCTCCACCCGGAAGAAGGCATTGGGAAGTGATTCAATGATCTTGCCCTCGATCTCGATGGCGCCGTCCTTCTTGGGCATATCCTCCGCGCTTCGCTGTCAGGCCCGCTGGCTTCGTGCTAGCAGGGGCGTTGTTTACTGATCGTGCCGTGCTTGTCGTGCGTAACGGTCGTGAGACTCCCCCACGACCCGGTTCATGCTCGTGCGCGCTGGTCGGATACGTGAGGCCCTCCCATAGGGACTGCCCCCTGCGCATCCGGCGAAAGCCATGCATGCAGCAGTTCACGGGCCGCAGCAGATTCTACGCGACCCCGCACGACAATGCGAACTCTGGCGAGGCCCGGAACATTCCCGTGACATCCACCAAAGTAGCCGCGGTCATGGGGACAACGGCGAGATCTACACCCATCCTAGTCCCGGCCAGCACCCGCCGTTACCACCGCGCCAGGACACACCGCGCGATTCCATGATCACGGATGAATTGCGCAGCGGTACCGCCGCCCGGATCTCATGATCATCTCGACTCTTCATCTCGACTTTCCACGCGCTCGGTGACGCAAACCAGGACGAACCGGACGTGATTTTGGTCGTGCCGCGTGGAAAGTCGCGGAGACCCACGCCGAAGGGCCAAGGAGGGAGGGGTTAGCCACGGTCGGCGTCGTGCTGGTGGCCGCAACGGTGGTTATGCGGGCCAGGCCAGGCCGGCGGCACAGCGGCGGCCGGGGTTATGCGGGCCAGGCCAGGACGGCGGCCGGGGTTACGCGGCTAGCCGCGGCCTGGATCGTCCCAGTCGCTGTGGCCGTGGGTATGGCCACGGCGGCCGGGGTGGTTCGGGTCCGGGCCGTGACGGCGCTCCGGCCGCGGTTACGGTCGCGGCCGGGATCCGGGCCAAGGTGGCGGTCGAACCCGGCGGCGCTGCGGCCGCCTGGGCCATGACCATGGCCGGGAGCGCCCGTGATCCAGCGCCCGAGCATCAGCAGCCCCACGGCCCGACGATCCACAGAAACCAGGGATTCGCCAGGCCGGCGCCGGTCACGAGCCAGGCGAAAAGCAGAGGAAGGTGATCGTGAGCCCGCTGCCCCAGGCGGCCGGCCAGGCCGGGGAGACGACGCCGCCTGAGCTCAAATAAGCCAGGGAAGTTTCGGGTCTCCCCCGCCCTGCGCCCCGCCGCCCCGCTCCCCGCCGCCCCGCACGCCGCCGCCCCGCTCCCGGCGCAGCGAGGCGTCCGGAAGCTGATACAAGTCGATATGGGGCAGGTCCGCCATCAGAGCGTCGAGTTCCCCCATGGTCTTGGCCGCATAGACCTGGTCGAGGCGCTCGTTGAACTCCTCGAGGTTGAGCCGGCCCGCCGCGTGATGCTCACGCAGCAGGGCCGCGGTCCGGTCGCGGTCCTGGTCGGAGGCACGGATCTTCGGGTCGCTTGGCATCGGCTGACGCTCCTCAGACCGGCGGGTGGGCCGCTGAGTCGGCCAGCCCGTCAGCCGCATCCGCTGCGTCCGCAGCCAGCCGGGACAACCGCCCGCGCCCGCCGTCCGGCGCGGTGAGCACCCAGGGCCCGTCGGCGGTGATGGCCACGGTGTGCTCGAAATGCGCGGCCCAGGTGCCATCCGCGCTCACCACGGTCCAGCCATCGTCGAGCAGCGCCGTGTCGGGCCGGCCGAGGACGAGCAAGGGCTCGATCGCCAGGGCCATTCCCTCCACCAGCGTCGGTCCCCGGCCCGGCCTCCCCTGGTTGGGGACCGGCGGATCCATGTGCATCTCACTCCCGATGCCGTGGCCAACATAGTCCTCGACGATGCCGTACTTACCGGAAGCGCTATGGCTGGCGGACGCATTGGCGCTGCTCTCCACGGCGTGCGAGATATCGCTCAGCCGGGCTCCGGCGTGCGCCTGGGCCAGACCGTGCCACAGGGCCTGCTCGCACGCCTCGATCAACAGGGTGAGCTCCTCGGAGATCGCTCCCACTCCCACGGTCAGCGCCGCGTCAGCGTGCCAGCCCTCGACGATGGCCCCGCAGTCGATCGAGACCACGTCCCCCGACCGCAGCCTCCGGTCCGCACGGGGGATGCCATGCACGATTTCGTCGTTGACCGACGCGCAGATCGTGGCGGGGAACCCGTGATAGCCCTGGAACGAGGGAACGGCGCCGGCGGCCCGGATCTCCGCCGCGGCCGCCGCGTCCAGATCGGCCGTGGATACTCCTGGCCGCACCGCTCCAGCCGCCGCGCTGAGGGCACGGGCGACCACCAGCCCCGCCGCACGCATCAGCGCGACCTGCTCGACTGTCTTGACCTGAATCTCCGGCTCACGCCTAATCCGCATTGGGCCTCCGCGTCCTCCTCAACGGTACTCGGAATGGCCTGCCCCGTTGTCAGCGGTTGAAGCGCCGAGCTACCTCAGCGGTTGAATCGCCGCAAGGCGCTGAGCGCCCGCTCGGTGATCGCGTCCACCGGGCCCGTGGCGTCGATGCCCAGCAGAATGCCCTCGTCCGCATAGAAGGCGACCAGCGGGGACGTCTGCACCTGGTAGACCTCGAGCCGGTGCCTGATGGTCTGCTCACGGTCGTCGTCGCGCTGGAACAGTTGACCGCCGCAGTCGTCGCACGCATCGACGTGCGCGGGCGGATCGAAGAGCGCGTGCCAGACCCGGCCGCAGCGGCGGCAGGTGCGCCGGCCGGACAGCCGCCGCACCACCTCATCGTCGTCCACCACGAGTTCCAGAACCACGTCGAGCTTGGTTTCCCAGGACGCCAGCAGCTTCTTGAGCGTCTCGGCCTGGGGCACGGTCCTGGGGAAGCCGTCGAGCAGGAACCCCGCCTGCGTATCGTCCTCCTGAAGCCGGTCGGTGACCATGGCGATCGTCACCTCGTCGGGAACCAGGTCACCCCGCGCCATGAACGACTGCGCGCGGCGACCGAGCGCAGTGCCGTGGCTAACGTTGTCGCGGAAAATATCACCTGTCGAGATCTTCGGGATGGACAGGTGCGACGCTACGAATTGGGCCTGTGTCCCCTTGCCCGCACCGGGGGGCCCGACGAGGACGACGCGCACTACCTGAGGAAGCCCTCATAGTTACGCTGCTGGAGTTGGCTCTCGATCTGCTTCACCGTATCCAGTCCCACCCCCACCGCGATCAGGATGCTGGTCCCGCCGAAGGGGAACTGCGTGCTGGCCCCGACCAGCGCGAACGCGACCATCGGGATGAGGGCGACGAGGCCGAGGTACACAGAGCCGGGCGCGGTGAGCCGGGTGAGCACATAGTTCAGGTACTCAGCGGTCGGCCGCCCGGGGCGGATACCGGGGATGAACCCGCCGTATTTCTTCATGTTGTCGGCGACTTCAGTGGGATTGAACGTGATCGACACGTAGAAATAGGTGAAGAACACGATCAGCAGGAAGAACGATCCCATGTAGATAGCCGAGTTGGCCAAGGTCGGCGCCGCGCTGGTGGTACCGGGCATGATGAGGTACCGCTGGACAAAACTGACCCAGCCCTGCGGATGGGTCTGGCTCCCGAACAGCGAGGCTGCGAGCTGGGGAATGTAGAGCAGCGACGAGGCGAAGATGACCGGGATCACCCCGGCCTGGTTCACCTTGAGCGGTATGTAGGTCGATGTCCCGCCGTACATCTTCCGGCCCACCATCCGCTTGGCGTACTGGACCGGGATCCGCCGCTGGGCCTGCTCCATGAAGACGATGAAGGCGACGATGGCGACCGCCACGATGAGCACGACGAACAGCACGAAGTCGTGCTTGGCGCGGTAGATGGTGCCCAGGTAGCCGGGGATCACGGCAATGACCTGGGTGAAGATCATCAACGACATGCCGTTGCCAACACCACGGTCGGTGATCAGCTCCCCCAGCCACATGATGACCGCCGTACCGGCGGTCATGCAGATCACCATGGTGGAGATGGTGAACACCGAGGAGTTGGGGATCAGCGCCCTGTTGCAGGTCGTCCCCAGCAGGTTCCCGGAACGGGCGAGCGCCACGATGCCGGTGGACTGCAGGATGGCCAGGCCCACGGTGAGGTACCGGGTGTACTGGGTGATCTTCGCCTGGCCGGACTGGCCCTCCTGGCGCAGCGTCTCCAACCGCGGGATGACCACCGCGAGAAGCTGCAGAATGATGCTGGCCGTGATGTACGGCATGATGCCGAGCGCGAAGATCGACAACCTCAGCAGTGCGCCACCGCTGAACAGGTTGACTAGCTGGTAAACGCCCGCACTGCCGCTTGAGGTCGCCAGGCCCGTGCAGTAGATCACTGCCTTCTCGGAGACCCCGGGCGTCGGGATGTTCGAGCCGAGCCGGAAGAGGGCGATGATGCCGAGCGTGAACAGCAGCTTCGTGCGGAGGTCGGGCGTCCGGAAGGCCCGGATAAACGCGGTCAGCATGCGCCGTCCTCACGTAGATGGGTCAACGTCGTGGTGCCGCGCCGATCCGACCGGTGACCGCGGTGGCGGGTACGCCGCAGTGTAACGCTTTCGCTGCACTGTAACAGCCGAGCACGCCTCCCCCGGCCGTACGCGTGGCGCCCCGCAACGGCGGCCCGACCAGCGGGACCGCCGCCGCCATGGGCGCATCCATCACAGTTCAGTGACGGTTCCCCCGGCCGCAGTGATCTTCTCGCGGGCGGTCGCCGAGAAAGCGTGCGCGGTCACCCGGAGGGTGACATCAGCGTCGCCGGTGCCCAGCACCTTGACGAGGTCACCAGCCCGCACGGCACCCTTGGCGGCAAGGTCCTCGGGGGTCACGTCACCGCCCTGCGGGTACAGCTCGGCGAGCCTGCCGGTGTTGATCACCTGGTAGGTGGTCTTGAAGCGCAGGTTGGAGAAGCCTCTCAGCTTCGGCACCCGGCGCTGCAGGGGCATCTGCCCGCCCTCGAAGCCGGGGTGCACGCTCCCGCGAGCCTTGGTGCCCTTGGTCCCGCGGCCCGCCGTCTTGCCCTTGGATGCCTCACCGCGGCCCACGCGGGTTTTCGCGGTGCGGGCCCCGGGGGCCGGGCGCAGGTGATGGATCTTGAGCCCGCGACCCAGCACGCCGTCGCCAGCACCTGGCTCGGCGTCGCGGTCCTGGCGTGGCTTCGCCGCGGCGCCCGCGGCCGGGCTGGCCGCAGCTTTGCTAGCCGCCGGCTTCTTGTCCGCCGGCTCACCGGCCGAAGCCTTGCTGGCCGCCGGCTTACTGGCCGAAGCCTTGCTGGCCGCCGGCTTGTCCGCCGGCTTGCTGGAAGCCTTGCTGGCCGCCGGCTTGTCCGCCGGCTTGCTGGCCGCGGCCTTGCTGGCCGGCGGCTTGTCCGCCGGCTTGCTGGAAGCCTTGCTGGCCGCCGGCTTACTGGCCGAAGCCTTGCTGGCCGCCGGCTTACTGGCCGCCGGCTTGCTGGCCGCCGGCTTGCTGGCCGCGGCCGGCTTCTTGGCGACCGGCTTCTCGCCGTCTGCCTCTGTCATGTCAGTTCCTGTCATCTATGGCCACTTCCTCGACGGTGACCAGGTGGCGCACCACCTGGATCATGCCGCGGTACTCGGGCCGGTCGTCCTTGACGATCACGTCGCCGATCCGCTTCAGCCCCAGCGAACGCAGGGACGCCCGCTGCACGTGCGTGCCCCCGATCCCGGACCGGGTCTGGGTTATCTTCAACTGTGTCATCGGGCTGCTCCCGGTCAGCTGTTCGTGGACCCGGCGCCGGCGGCCGCCGCCTGGGCGCGCAGCATAGCCGCGGGAGCAACGTCCCCGATCGGCAGCCCGCGCCTGGCCGCGATCTCCTCGGGCCGCTTCAGGCTCTTCAGGGCGGCCACGGTCGCGTGCACCACGTTGATCGGATTCGATGATCCCAGGGACCGGGAGAGCACGTCGTGCACGCCCGCACACTCGAGCACGGCGCGCACCGGTCCGCCGGCGATGACGCCGGTGCCAGGGCTGGCCGGCTTCAGCAGCACGACGCCCGCCGACTCCTCGCCCTGGACGGTATGCGGGATCGTGCCGGCGATGCGCGGCACGCGGAAGAACGACTTCTTGGCCGCTTCAACGCCCTTGGCGATGGCTGCGGGCACCTCTTTGGCCTTGCCGTAGCCGACGCCGACCATCCCATTGCCGTCGCCCACGATGACGAGGGCGGTGAAGCTGAAGCGCCGTCCGCCCTGGACGACCTTGGCGACCCGGTTGATGGTGACGACCCGCTCAAGATAAGCGGTGCCCTTGTCGGCGGCACCGCCGCGGCGATCGTCGCGGCGGTCACGCCGTTCCCCACCACCACTGCCGCGTCGCGGAGCTGCTGGCATTAGTTCGTCCTTCTCTCGTGTATGTGAGCGGCCCGTGCTGGCCGGATTGGAGCTGTCATAGCGCCAGGCCGCCTTCCCGGACGCCGTCCGCGAGGGCCGCGATCCGTCCGTGGTAGGCATAACCGCCCCGGTCGAAGACCGCCGCCGTGACGCCGGCCTCCGTGGCCCGCTGCGCGAGCAGCGTGCCGACCTGCCGCGCCTTGGCCGTTTTGTCGCCGTCCGCGCCGCGGATCGGCTCGTCCAGGGTGGACGCCGCGGCCAGCGTGATGCCCGCCCCGTCGTTGACCAGCTGGGCGAAGGTGTGCCGTGCCGACCGGGTGACGGTCAGCCGCGGCCGCGCCGCGCTCCCGCCGACTTTCTTGCGGACCCTCAGGTGCCGCCGGGCGCGCGCGGCGCTGCGACTGCGCACTTTGGTCTTGCTGCCAGCCATGTCCTACTTCCCAGCCTTCCCAGCCTTGCGGCGGACCTGCTCGCCGGAGTACCGCACACCCTTGCCCTTGTACGGGTCGGGCTTGCGGAGCTTGCGTATGTTGGCCGCGACTTCGCCGACCTGCTGCTTGTCGATTCCCTCGACCACCAGCCGGGTCGGCGTCTCGACGCGGAACGTGATGCCGTCCGGTGGGGACACCTTCACCGGGTGGCTGTAGCCCAGGGCGAACTCCAGGTCCGCCCCACGAGCCTGCACCCGGTAGCCAACGCCGACGATTTCCAGCGTCTTGCGGTACCCCTCGGTCACCCCGGTCACCATGTTCGCCACCAGGCTGCGGGACAGGCCATGCAGCGCCCGGACCTCACCCTCGTCGTTCGGCCTCGTCACGGTCAGAGTTCCATCGTTTTGAGAGATCTCGATGGGCGCGCTGATTTCCAGGGACAGGCGGCCCTTCGGCCCCTGCACCGTGACCTCGCGGCCCTTGATGGTGACGTCCACGCCGCCGGGGATGACCACCGGAAGCCGTCCAATTCGTGACATCGACCTCTCCTCACCAGACGTAGGCGAGGACTTCCCCGCCTACGCCCCGCCTGTTCGCCTGCCGGTCGGTCAGCAGGCCGCCCGAGGTCGAGATAATGGCAATGCCAAGGCCGCCAAGCACCCGGGGCAGGTTGTCCTTCTTCGCGTACACCCGCAGGCCGGGCTTGGACACCCGCTTGAGGCCGGCGATCGAGCGCTCCCTGGTCGGCCCGTACTTGAGTGAGACCACGAGGTTCTTGCCGACCTCGGCGTCCTCCACAGCCCACCCGGCGATGTACCCCTCCTGCTGGAGGATCTCCGCGATGTGCACCTTGATGGTGGACGAGGGCATGCCCACCGTGTCGTGGTATGCCGCGTTGGCATTGCGCAGACGGGTCAGCATGTCTGCGATCGGGTCGGTCATCGTCATGGCCTGATGGCCCTCCTCGCCGTGGTTTCCCTGGGGACCTTCGGCGTGGTCGGTGGGCGCCGGTCGCGCCCAGGTCGGTCGGTGCCCGTGCGCAGATCGCGCCCGGGCTGGGGGTGCAGGTTCCTGGTGGTTACCAGCTGGACTTGGTGATGCCGGGCAGCTCGCCGCGGTGCGCCATCGAGCGGAAGCAGATCCGGCACAGGCCGAACCGGCGGTACACCGCCCGGGGGCGCCCGCAGCGCGAGCAACGCGTGTACCCGCGCACCTTGAATTTGGGCGTTCGGTTCGCCTTGACGACCAAAGCCTTCTTCGCCACTCCTCAGCTCTCCTTGAACGGGAATCCGAGCCGTCGCAACAGCGAGCGGCCCTCATCGTTGGTGGTCGCGGTGGTCACGAGGGTCACGTCCATGCCACGCTGCCGGTCCACCTGGTCCGGGTTGATCTCATGGAACATCAGCTGCTCGGTCAGGCCGAACGTGTAGTTCCCCCGGCCATCGAACTGCCGGTCGGAGAGGCCGCGGAAGTCACGGATCCGCGGCAACGCGATCGCCAGCAGCCGGTCGCAGAACTCCCACATGCGGTCGCCGCGGAGGGTCACATGCGCGCCGATCGGCATGCCTTCCCTGAGCTTGAACTGCGCGATCGACTTCGTCGCCCGGGCTATCGCCGGCTTCTGCCCGGTGATCACCGTCAGGTCCCTGACCGCGCCCTCGATCAGCTTGGCGTCCCTGGCCGCCTCGCCGACGCCCATGTTGACCACGATCTTGGACAGGCCCGGGACCTGCATGACGTTGGCGTAGCCGAACTCCTCGCGGAGCGCCGGGGCAATTTCGCGCTGGTAGCGCTCCCTCAGGCGCGGCGGGACGCGCTCGGCGGGCGCCGGCGCCTGCTCGGTCTTGGTTGCTGGCATCAGATGTCCTTACCGCCCGGGCGGGTGATCCGGATCTTGGTGTTGTTGTCCTCGTCGAACCGGAACCCGACCCTGGCCGGCTTCTTGGTCTCTGGGTCGATCAGCTGGACGTTGCTGATGTGGATCGGCGCTTCCTGGGTCGTGATGCCGCCCTGCTTGGCACCAGCACCAGCACGGCCCTGGTAGTCCACCTTCGTGTTCTTCCGGATCATGTTGACGCCCTGGACCAGCACCCGCTGCCGCTCCGGGTAGGCCAGGATGACCGTCCCCTCGCGGCCACGGTCCTTGCCGGCGATGACCAGCACGTGGTCGCCCTTCTTGATCTTCATGCTGGCTGCCTTCTTGGCCGCCGGAGCCTTCTTCGCCATCACAGCACCTCCGGCGCGAGTGAGATGATCCGCATGAATCGCTTCTCACGCAGTTCCCGGCCGACCGGCCCGAAGATGCGGGTCCCACGAGGGTCCCCGCCATCCCTGATGAGGACCGCGGCGTTCTCGTCAAAACGGATGTAGGAGCCGTCAACGCGGCGGCGCTCCTTGCGGGTGCGCACCACGACCGCCTTGACCACGTCGCCCTTCTTCACCCCGGCACCGGGAAGGGCATCCTTTACCGTCGCCACGATGACATCACCGATGCCCGCGTATCGCCGGCCAGAGCCGCCGAGCACGCGGATACACAAGATCTCCTTGGCACCGGTGTTGTCGGCGACCTTAAGCCGCGACTCCTGCTGGATCACGTCAACTCCTGCTTCCTGACCCGGGGTTCCCGCCAGGGGCAATCCCCCACGGGGTAGTTACTTGGCCTTCTCCAGGATCTCCGCGACGCGCCACCGCTTGGTCGCGGACAGCGGCCGGGTCTCCATCAGCCGCACCCGGTCACCGACGCCGCAGGCGTTCTCGCCGTCGTGGGCCGTGTACTTCTTGGTGCGCCGGATGACCTTGCCATATTTGGGATGCTTCACCCGGTCCTCGACGATAACAACGACGGTCTTGTCCATCTTGTCGCTGACCACGTAGCCCTCGCGGACCTTGCGGTAGCCGCGGACGGCTGCCTCAGGCTGCTCGTCACTCACTGTCTTCCGCCTCCTCGACAACGGTCACGATGCCAAGCTCGCGCTCCCGCTTCACCGTGTAGATGCGGGCGATCTCCTTGCGGATGGCGCGCAGCCGCCCATGGCTCTCCAGCTGGCCGGTGGCCGCCTGGAAGCGGAGGTTGAACAGCTCCGTCTTCGCCTCGGCCAGCTTGCTGTCGAGCTCTTCTTCGGTGGAGTTCCGCAATTCGGACGCGGCCAGTGCCTCTGCCATCACGCTTCACCCACCTCACGCTTGACGAACTTGCACTTCATCGGGAGTTTGTGCATGGCGCGACGGAGGGCCTCCCGGGCTACCGGCTCGGCCACTCCGGAGAGCTCGAACATGACGCGGCCGGGCTTGACGTTGGCCACCCACCACTCCGGTGATCCTTTACCGGAACCCATCCGGGTCTCGGCCGGCTTCTTGGTGAGCGGCCGGTCGGGGTAGATGGTGATCCACACTTTGCCGCCACGGCGGATGTGCCGCGTCATCGCGATACGAGCGGCCTCAATCTGCCGGTTGTTCACGTACGCGCGCTCCAGAGCCTGGATGCCGTACTCGCCGAAGGCCACCCTGGTGCCGCCCTTGGCGTTACCGTGCCGATCCGGCCGGTGCTGTTTGCGGTGCGCTACCCTGCGCGGGATCAGCATGCCTCAGCCCTCCTCGCCGGTGCTCGCGGCCGGTGCGGCCGCGACGGCCACGGCGGCCCGTGGTGCCTCGTCCGGGCCACCCTGGGCCGGGCCTGCCTGGCCTGGCCCACCCTGGGCCGAGTCACCTGGCCGACGGCGGGCCCGGGCCGTCTGCTGCGGCGGGCGATCCCGGCGCTGGCCCGCGCGCAGTGCGGCCGCGGCGGCCTCGCGCTCGGCCCGGGTCTGCGGGGCCTCGCCACGGTAGATCCAGACCTTCACGCCGATCCGGCCGAAGGTGGTCCTGGCCTCGTAGAAGCCATAGTCGATGTCGGCGCGGAGCGTATGCAGCGGTACCCGGCCTTCGCGGTAGAACTCCGACCGCGACATTTCGGCCCCGCCGAGGCGCCCGGAGCACTGCACCCGGATCCCCTTGGCGCCGCCCTTCATCGACGTCTGCATCGCCTTGCGCATGGCCCGCCGGAAGGAGACCCGGCTGGACAGCTGCTCAGCCACACCCTGGGCGACCAGCTGGGCGTCGATCTCCGGGTTCTTCACCTCGAGGATGTTGAGCTGGATCTGCTTGCTGGTCAGCTTCTCCAGGTCGCCGCGGATCCGGTCCGCCTCAGCGCCGCGGCGCCCGATGACGATGCCAGGCCGAGCGGTGTGGATGTCCACCCGCACCCGGTCCCTGGTCCGCTCGATCTCTACCTTGGAGATGCCCGCGCGCTCCATCCCGCGCTGCAGCATCCGGCGTATCGCCACGTCTTCCGCGACGTAATCCTTGTACAGCTTGTCGGCATACCACCGGCTCTTGAAGTCGGTGGTGATGCCAAGCCGGAACCCGTGTGGGTTCACCTTCTGGCCCACTAGCGGGACCTCCCCTTAGGCTCATCCGAGACGATTACCGTGATGTGGCTGGTGCGCTTGTTGATCCGGTAGCCACGACCCTGGGCCCGCGGCCGGAACCGCTTGAGGGTCGGTCCCTCATCCACCCACGCCCTGCTGACCACGAGCGAGCTGGCGTCGAGCTGCTGAGCATGCTCCGCGTTGGCAATGGCGCTCGCCAGCACCTTGCCGACGGGATCGCTCGCCGACTGCGGCGCGAAGGCGAGCACCGCCCGCGCCTCTTCGGCAGGCATCCCGCGGATAAGGTCCACCACCCGGCGGGCCTTCCGCGGCGTGACGCGCACATACCGCGCCTTCGCCCTAGCCTCCATCGCTATCTCGCTTTCCTCTGCTCTTCTGCTGGTGATCTGTGCTGTCCCGGACCGCTACCGGGGGTCCGGGGTTGTCCCCCGGGCTAGCAGGCGCTAGCGACGGCTGCGGCGGTCATCCCGGACATGGCTGCGGAACGTGCGCGTCGGGGCGAACTCCCCGAGCTTGTGGCCGACCATCGCCTCGGTGATGAAGACCGGCACGTGCTTGCGGCCGTCGTGCACCGCGATCGTGTGGCCCAGCATCGCAGGAATGATCATGGAGCGTCGTGACCATGTTTTGATCACGTTTCTGGTGCCCTTGTCGTTTTGCGAGTCCACCTTCTTGATCAGGTGGTCGTCGACGAACGGGCCCTTCTTCAGACTACGAGGCATCGTGAGGTGCTCCTACCGCTTCTTCTTGCTGCGCCTGCGGGTGATCAGCCGGTCGCTTGGCTTGTGGGCCTTCCTGGTGCGCCCCTCTGGCTTGCCCCACGGGCTTACCGGATGGCGGCCACCCGAGCTCTTGCCCTCGCCGCCACCCAGCGGGTGATCAACGGGGTTCATCGCGACACCGCGAACCGAGGGACGGTGCCCCTTCCACCGGTTGCGGCCCGCCTTGCCGAGCTTGATGTTGCCCTGCTCGGCGTTGCCGACCTCGCCGACCGTGGCGCGGCAGCCCGCATCGACCCGCCGGATCTCCCCGGAAGGCATGCGCAGCTGCGCGTAACCGGCCTCTTTGGCCAGCAGCTGGACACCGGAGCCGGCCGAGCGGGCGATCTTGGCGCCGCCGCCGGGCCGCAGCTCGATGGCGTGCACCACGGTGCCGGTCGGGATGTTCCGCAGCGGCAGGCAGTTGCCGGGCCGGATGTCGGCACCCGGCCCGTTCTCCACCCGGTCCCCCTGGGACAGGCCCGCCGGGGCCAGGATGTAGCGCTTCTCGCCGTCGGCGTAGTGCAGCAGCGCGATCCGGGACGTGCGGTTGGGGTCGTACTCCAGGTGCGCCACCTTCGCGGGGACGCCGTCCTTGTCCGCCCGGCGGAAGTCGATCAGCCGGTAGGCACGCTTGTGGCCACCGCCCTGATGCCGCGCGGTGATCCGGCCGTGCACATTCCGGCCACCGCGCGAGTGCAGCGGGCGGACCAGCGACTTCTCCGGCTCGCCGCGCGTGATCTCGGCGAAGTCGGCGCCGCTCGCGCCCCGCCTGCCCGGGGTCGTCGGCTTGTACTTGCGGATACCCATCTGTGCTCAAGCTCCTCTGGATGTGGTCGGCTGCCTAGCTGACCGGGCCGCCGAAGACATCGATGCGCTCACCCTCAGCGAGGCTGACGATGGCACGCTTGGTGGCGACGCGAGTACCCCAGCCGTGCCGGGTCCGCCGCCGCTTTCCTGGCCGGTTGAGCGTGTTGACCCCGGTCACCTTCACCCCGAACACGGCCTCGACCGCCTGCCGGATCTGGGTCCGGTTGGCCGCGGGTGTCACCAGGAAGGTGTACTTCCCGTCGTCGGCCAGCCGGTAGCTCTTCTCGGAGATGACCGGCCGCAGCAGAACATCCCGCGGATTCGCGACCTTGCTCACCGCTGCCCCTCCTTCGGCTTCGCGCTGGCCCGGCTGATGAACGCCTCGAGGGCCGGCTCGGTGAACACCACATGATCGCTGACCAGGACGTCGCGGGTGTTGAGCTGCTCCGTCGCGAGCACCCGGACGCCGCGGGCGTTACGGAGGCTCTTCCAGGTCAGCTCGTCATCCGCGGGCGCGACGACCAGGACCGCGGCGGACAGCCGGGCACCGGTCTGCCCGGTTGCCGCCAGCAGCACGGCCAGGGCATCCTTGGTCCTCGGCGCGTCTCCGTCCACGAACCCGCTCACCACCGCCACCCGGCCGTGACTGGCCCGGTCGGAGAGCGCACCGCGCAGCGCGGCGGCCTTCATCTTCTTGGGCGTCCGCTGCTCGTAGGAGCGGGGCTTCGGGCCGTGCACGGTCCCGCCGCCGGCGTACTGCGGGGCCCGGAGCGAGCCCTGCCGGGCCCGGCCGGTGCCCTTCTGGCGGTACGGCTTGCGGCCACCGCCGCGGACCAGGCCGCGGGTCTTGGTGGAGTGCGTGCCCTGCCGCGCGGCCGCCTCCTGGGCCACCACGACCTGGTGGATCAGCGGGATGTTGACGCTCCTGGCGAATATCTCGTCGGGGAGCTCCACGTCCTTGTCCGTGGCACCGGACGCGGAGACGACACTGACGGTGCTCACCTGGCCTCCCTCTGGGCGGGTGTCTTGACGGCGCTGCGGACGAAGACCAGCGCGCCGCGCGGACCGGGCACCGCGCCGCGGATCAGCAGCAGGCCGCGGTCGGCGTCGACCGCGTGCACCGTGAGGTTCGGGGCCGTGATGCGGGCACCGCCCATCCGGCCGGCCATCCGCACGCCCTTGAAGACCCGGCCGGGCGTGGCGCAGGCGCCGATGGAGCCCGGAGAGCGGTGCTTGCGCTGCGTGCCGTGCGATGCGGACAGGCCCTTGAAGCCGTGCCGCTTCATCACGCCCGCGAAGCCCTTGCCCTTGCTCTTGCCGGTCACGTCCACCAGTTCGCCAGCGCCGAACGTCTCGGCGGTGACCTCCTGGCCGAGCGTGTAGTCGGTGGCGTCATCGGTCCGCAGTTCGGCCAGATACCGGCGGGGCGTCACGCCCGCCTTGGCGAAGTGGCCCGCGACGGGCTTGGTTACCTTGCGCGGGTCGATCTCGCCGTAGCCGAGCTGCACGGCCGCGTACCCATCCGCGCCGGGCGTGCGCACCGCGGTCACGACGCACGGGCCGGCCTCGACGACGGTGACCGGCACGATCTTGCCGTCGTCGCTGAAGACCTGGGTCATGCCGAGCTTGGTGCCCAGCACGCCCTTTTGATTCTTGGTCATGTCAGGGCGTCCCTCAGAGCTTGATCTCGATGTTGACGCCGGCGGGCAGGTCCAGCCGCATCAGCGAGTTGACGGTCTTCGGCGTGGGGTCGATGATGTCGATCAGGCGCTTGTGCGTGCGCATCTCGAAGTGCTCGCGCGAGTCCTTGTACTTGTGCGGCGAGCGGATGACGCAGTAGATGTTCTTCTCCGTCGGCAGCGGGACCGGCCCGGCAACCCGCGCGCCGGTGCGCGTCACCGTGTCAACTATCTTCCGCGCCGAGCTGTCGATGACCTCGTGGTCATAGGCCTTGAGCCTGATGCGGATCTTCTGTCCCGCCATGGAGTTTCCGTTCGCTCGCTTCGGTTCGTTCGCGTTCGCTGCCGAGCAGTGATGCGGGGGGCCTGGGGCCCCCCGCATCCGTGCTACTTGATGATCTTCGTGACCCGGCCCGCACCCACGGTGCGGCCGCCCTCGCGGATGGCGAAGCGCAGGCCTTCCTCCATGGCGATGGGCTGGATCAGCTCAACGCGCATCTCGGTGTTGTCACCCGGCATCACCATCTCGGTGCCTTCGGACAGGTACACCACGCCCGTCACGTCCGTGGTCCGGAAGTAGAACTGCGGACGGTAGTTGTTGAAGAACGGGGTGTGCCGTCCGCCCTCGTCCTTGGACAGGATGTAGACCTGGCCCTCGAACTCGGTGTGCGGCGTGTTGGTACCCGGCTTGATCACGACCTGGCCGCGCTCGACGTCCTCGCGCTTGATCCCGCGGAGCAGCAGGCCCGCGTTGTCGCCCGCCTGACCCTCGTCCAGGATCTTGTGGAACATCTCGACGCCGGTGACCGTGGTCTTCTGCGCCTTCTCCCTGATGCCGACGAGCTCGACTTCCTCGCCGGTGTGCACCTTGCCGCGCTCGATCCGGCCGGTCACCACCGTGCCGCGGCCGGTGATCGAGAACACGTCCTCGACCGGCATCAGGAACGGCTTGTCGGTGTCACGGACCGGCTCGGGGATGCTGGCGTCGCAGGCGTCCATCAGCTCGAGGACCTTCGCGCCCCACTCGGGGTCGCCGTCGAGCGCCTTGAGCGCCGAGACCCGGATCACGGGCAGATCGTCGCCGGGGTACTCCTGGGCGCTCAGCAGCTCGCGGACCTCTAGCTCGACGAGCTCGAGGATCTCCTCGTCGTCCACCATGTCGGCCTTGTTCAGCGCCACCACGATGTACGGCACGCCGACCTGACGGGCCAGCAGCACGTGCTCACGGGTCTGCGGCATCGGGCCGTCAGTGGCCGCGACGACCAGGATCGCCCCGTCCATCTGCGCGGCGCCGGTGATCATGTTCTTGATGTAGTCGGCGTGACCGGGGCAGTCCACATGGGCGTAGTGGCGCTTCTCCGTCTGGTACTCGACGTGCGAGATCGAGATGGTGATCCCGCGCTCCTTCTCTTCCTTCGCGTTGTCGATCTGGTCGAAGGGCGTGAAGGGGTTCACGTCGGGGTACTTGTCGTGCAGCACCTTGGTGATCGCCGCGGTCAGCGTGGTCTTGCCGTGGTCGATGTGCCCGATGGTGCCGATGTTCACGTGCGGCTTGGTCCGCTCGAACTTGGCCTTCCCCACTGGTTTTCACTCCTCGTTGCGATCTTCCCCACCGTGTGGTGGGGCCAGGCGCTCCATCGGTGCGCCCTGTGCCTTAACGGCGCTGTCTTCTTGACTGTTTTCTCGTTGTTACTCGCCGCGTGCCTTGGCGATGATTTCCTTGGCGATGCTGGGCGGCACCTCGGCATACGAATCGAACTGCATGCTGTAGTCCGCCCGGCCCTGCGTCCGGCTGCGCAGATCACCCACGTAGCCGAACATCTCGGACAGCGGCACGACCGCCTTGACGAGCCGGGCCCCGGAGCGTTCCTCCATGGCCTGGATCTGGCCGCGCCGGCTGTTCAGGTCGCCGATGACCTCACCCATGTAGTCGTCCGGGGTCGTGACATCGACGGCCATGACCGGCTCGAGCAGCACAGGATCGGCCCGGGCGGCCGCCTTCTTGAAGGCCATGGAACCGGCGATCTTGAAGGCGAGCTCGGATGAGTCCACCTCATGGTAGGCACCGTCGGTGAGCGTGACCTTCACGTCCACCATCGGGTAGCCGGCCAGCACGCCGAACTCCGCCGCCTCCTGGCAGCCTGTATCCACCGACGGAATGTACTCCCGGGGGATGCGGCCACCATGGATCTTGTTCTCGAACTCGTAGCCGCCACCGTCACCGCCGGTCGGCTCCAGGTTGATGACGACCCGGGCGTACTGGCCCGCGCCGCCGGTCTGCTTCTTGTGCGTGTAGTCGACCTTCTCGACCTTCCGGCGGATGGTCTCCCGGTACGCGACCTGCGGACGGCCGATGTTCGCCTCGACCTTGAACTCGCGCCGCATCCGTTCCACCAGGACCTCGAGGTGGAGTTCACCCATCCCGGAGATGATGGTCTGGCCGGTCTCGTCGTCGGTCCGGACCTGGAAGGTCGGGTCCTCCTCGGCGAGCCGCTGGATGGCGATGCCGAGCTTGTCCTGGTCGCCCTTGGTCCTCGGCTCGATCGCGACGTTGATGACCGGTGCAGGGAACGTCATCGACTCCAGGATTACGGGGGCGGACGAAGCGGCCAGCGTGTCACCCGTCGAGGTGTCCTTCAGCCCCATCACGGCGACGATCTGGCCAGCGATCGCGGACGGGCGCTCCTCGCGCTTGTTCGCGTGCATCTGGTAGATCTTGCCGATCCGCTCCTTGCGCCCCTTGGTCGAGTTCAGGACAGCCGTGCCGGTCTCCAGGGTGCCCGAGTAGATCCGGATGTACGTGAGCTTGCCCAGGTGCTGATCGGACATGATCTTGAATGCCAGGGCGGCGAACGGCTCGGCCGGATCGGGATGCCGCACGACCTCCCGGTCCTCCGCGCCGACCTCGTGGCCGACGATCCCCGGGACGTCCAGTGGGCTCGGCAGGTATTCCACGATCGCGTCCAGCATCGGCTGCACGCCCTTGTTCTTGAACGCGCTGCCGCACAGCACCGGGGTGACGCCGCCAGCGATGGTGGCCCGCCTGATCGCGGCGTTGAGCTGCTCCTCGGTGGGCGCGGTGCCCTCCAGGTACAGCTCCATCATCTCCTCGTCGTTCTCGGAGATGGTCTCGATCAGCCGGTCCCGCCATGCGCGGGCCGCCTCCACGTGATCGTCGGGAATCCCCACGATGTCGTACTTGTCACCCTTGCCCTCGGTCTGCCAGAGCAGCGCACGCATCCGGATCAGGTCGATGACGCCACGGAAGTCCGACTCCACGCCCCACGGCAGCTGGATCACCAGCGGGGTTGCACCGAGCCGGTCGGTGATCATCTCGACGCACCGGTGGAATTCGGCCCCGACCCGGTCCATCTTGTTGACGAAGCAGATCCGGGGCACGTTGTAGCGGTCCGCCTGCCGCCAGACGGTCTCCGACTGCGGCTCAACCCCGGCCACCCCGTCGAACACGGCGACCGCGCCGTCCAGGACGCGCAGCGAGCGCTCCACCTCGACGGTGAAGTCAACGTGGCCGGGCGTGTCAATCAGGTTGATCGTGTGGTCCCGCCAGATGGCCGTGGTCGCGGCCGAGGTGATGGTTATGCCGCGCTCCTGCTCCTGCTCCATCCAGTCCATGGTGGCGGCGCCCTCGTGGACTTCACCGATCTTGTAGTTGATCCCGGTGTAGAACAGGATCCGTTCGGTTGTGGTGGTTTTGCCCGCGTCGATATGCGCCATGATCCCGATGTTGCGGACCTTGGCGAGCTCTACGGCGGTCTGGGTCGCCACTGCTTCGTTTCCTTCGCTGATCTTCAGTGCCTTACGGCTTTTCGTTGCGTATGTAAATGGGCTTTCGCCGTGCTACCAGCGGTAGTGGGCGAAGGCCTTGTTCGACTCGGCCATCTTGTGAGTGTCCTCACGGCGCTTCACGCTCGCCCCAAGGCCATTGCTAGCGTCGAGGAGCTCGTTCATGAGCCGCTCGGTCATGGTCTTCTCGCGGCGCTGGCGGGAGTAGTTGACGAGCCAGCGCAGCGCCAGGGTGGTGCTGCGGGAGGCCCGCACCTCCACTGGGACCTGGTAGGTCGCTCCGCCGACCCGGCGAGGACGGACCTCCAGGGTGGGCTTCACGTTGTCCAGGGCCCGCTTGAGCGTCACCACCGGGTCGTTGCCCGTCTTGTCTTTGGCGCCCTCGAGCGCGCCGTACACGATCCGCTCGGCCAGGGAGCGCTTCCCGCTCCGCAGCACTTTGTTGACCAGCGCGGTCACCAGCGGCGAGCCGTAGACAGGATCGGTGACGAGCTGCCGTTTGGTCGCGGGGCCTTTGCGCGGCATGTCAGCTCTTCTCCTTCTTCGCGCCGTAACGACTGCGGGCCTGCTTGCGGTTGCGGACCCCCTGGGTATCGAGGGAGCCTCGGATGATCTTGTAGCGCACCCCGGGGAGGTCACGTACCCGGCCGCCGCGGACCAGCACGATGGAGTGCTCCTGGAGGTTGTGGCCAACGCCCGGAATATAGGCGGTGACCTCGATCTGGCTGGTCAACCGGACACGGGCGACCTTGCGCAGTGCGGAGTTTGGCTTCTTCGGGGTGGTCGTGTAGACGCGCGTGCAGACGCCCCGGCGCTGCGGGCTGCCCTTAAGCGCAGGGGTGTTGTTCTTGGCTACCTTGTCCTGGCGGCCCTTTCGGACCAGCTGCTGGATCGTGGGCACCGCGTCTCCGTCTTCCATCAGCGTGCCCTTCGGCACGGCTTTTTCAGCGTGCCTTCGGCACGACATCTTCCATCAGCGCGCCTTTGGCGGCGCGCCTTCCGGCGCGACGTTTATCTCCAAGGCACTACGTTTTCAGGCACCGGGCAAGCGCCTGACCTGCGGGTTTCCTCGCCTCTCCGACCCCCGAGGTCGGGTGTGTCGCGGTGACCGCAACACACCAGCCCGGAAGGATCCGAACGGCAAGAGTGGGAAAGGCTCGCGCGCGTGGCCGTTCGCCGCCCCCGGCCTTCCGGCCGTGGAGCCCGCTGCCCGCTAGCGCGCGCGTGTCCGCGTGTCACGGGCACGATGCCCTAGAGTACCCAACGTTCTGCCCACAGGCAAAGCGAACAGCCATCATGACGCCGGAGGGCGAAGCAAAGTTCTCTCTTCCCGTCCAGCGAGCTGAAACACTGCCCCGGCAGCTAGCGGGACGCGCCTGCTTCCCACTTACCACCCGCAAGAACAACGGCCGCCGCGCGGGAGATATTCCACGTTCAGCGGCGGCCAGTAACTGGCCGCCCGGGGCCGACGGCGGTCCGGCCCGCCGGTGCCCGGGGCAGCCAGCCCGGTCACTTCTTGAAAGCGTCCTTGACCTTCTCGCCAGCCTGCTTGAGATTGCCCTTCGCCTGGTCGGCCTTGCCTTCCGCTTCCATCTGCTCGTTGCCGATCGCGGCGCCGGTCTCCTTCTTGACCTTGCCCTTGACCTCTGTCACCTTGTTCGCTGCCTTGTCCTCAGTCGCCATCACGCCTCCTGGATGCCAGTTGTGGTCACGCTGACACTGTCCGTGCCGTGAGGGGCTAAACATGGGATAGCCCGGCCCGACCTCGGAGCCAGGCCCGGCCGCCCTATGCTGTGGGATGCGTGGACGAGCCCGCGCGTCGCATGGAAGGCGTGACCGATGAGCCTGCTGCGCGGGCACGATGAGCGTGCCCTGCGGAAATGGCCCGCCCTGCTGCTGTCGGCCGATCCCGGCCCCGGCCGCCTGCTCGCCACGGTCCGCCAGTACAGCCCGAACGCGCGCGCGAAGACCGACGAGATCGTGGTCTACGGCCACATCGTGCTGCACGGGCCGGTCGCGATCACGCCGGATCTCAGCCGCCGCGCCGGGCTGCCTGACGGAATGACCGCCGCCTACTACGCGGGCGTGACGAACCAGAACGATACGACGCAACGGGACGAATCCGGCAAGCTGCTCCGCGGCCTGGCGGTTCGGCTGGGCGGCACGGTCCATCCCGCCGATCTGGCGTCCAGCCTCCGGTTGCTGCTCTCCGTATACGCCGAGCATGACCTGCCCGCCGAGCAGATCAGCGACCTGCTCAGCCCCTGGGCCCCAGGGCTGGCGGTCCGCGACCCGAACGACAACGGCTATGTCCTCGCCGGTCACGGTGTTCCGTTCTTCGTCAGCTACTTCGCCTCGGATCTGTTCGGCACGATCGACGAGCCGCAAGCGCTGGGCGAACTGGGCCAGCGCCAACTCCATCACTGGGACCTGATCGGTTACTGCACGGCCGTCGCGGCACCGGCTGAGAACGTGGAGCGCGTCGGCGAGGCGGCGCTCGTCCTGGCCCGCGCGGTGAGCGGGGTGGCCATCGACATGCATGGCTTCCAGTTCAGCCGGGCCCAGGAACTGGCCGGGCACTAACCGGCGCCGGCGCAGTCTGGAAACATGGGCCCGTGAACACGGCCTGGCCGCACCGGCTGGGGCAAGGCAACTGACCAGGTCATGGCGCTTCCTCCCGGACGGCGGCGTCGTCGGCCGGACGGCCACGCCGCCTGCGGGCCGCGGCGATTGACAGCGCCGTCCCGGCGGCCGCCACCACGACAACGGCCGCCGTGATCGCTACGTCCAGCCCGGCCGAACCGCCGGACGACGGGTTCGCCGCCACAGCCGGCGAACTGCGCGCCGCGGCCGGCGAACTGCGCGCGGGGCGCGGCCGCTGGCGGGCCGCCGACGTGAACTGGCTGCCCTGCGGGGTGGCCAGCCACTGCCGGAACGCCGCGTAGACCGGGTTCGGCGCGTTGGCGGGCACCTGGTACCGGGACGCGCTCAGCGCGCCGGCGATCCTGACGATGCCGTACCCGAAGCTGTCGTTGGGCACCGGGCTCCCCTCCGGCAGCGCGGTGCTAATGATCCGCTGCACGACCTGATACCAAGGCATCGACGGGTACCTGGAGCGCACCAGCGCCGCCTCGCCGGAGACGAACGCCGAGGAGCAACTCGTCCCGCCCCGGTCCGGGAAATACAAGCCATCCATCCCGAGCAGGCCGATGTCATTGCCCGGCGCGCTCACCGCCACATACGGCTGCCGCTCGGTGTCCGGAAAGATCGTCAGGTCGGGACTCACCGCGCCGACCGCCAGCACCCCGGCACACGACGCCGGCGACTCCGGCGGGTTGCCCGTCTGGGCGGAGTTGCCCGCTGCCGCGACCACGACCACGTTGTGTTCCAGGGCGTAGGCCACCGCGTCCTGGAGCCCCGGAGAGCACGCTGAGGCCGACGCCGCCGGCTGGCCCACGGACATGTTGATCACCTTCGCGCCGTGGTCTGCCGCGTATCTGAGGCCCGCCGCGAGCGTCGCGTCTGTGCCGCCGAACGCGCTGACGCCCAAGCCTCCGACCCGAACCGGCAGGATCTTCGCCGCGGGGGCGATGCCGGCCGGGCCGGACTGGATGCCCTGGCCGGCGATCAGGACCGCCATCTGGGTGCCGTGACCGTCGTCCGGGTACTCGTCGTCGGTCATGCCGTTGGTCCCGGCGCCGGTGGTGTCGCCGCCGGGTAACACCGCGCCGCGCAGGTCGGGCAGGCTCGCCTGGACGCCGCTGTCCAGAATCGCCACCGTCACCCCCGCGCCCTGGGTCAGCGGCCAGACCCGCGTCTGGATGTCCCAGGCGGGAAACCACCACTCAGCCGGCAGCGGCTGCAGGTCCGGCCGGGCCGCCACGGCCGGCGTGGCCGCCACGGCCGGCGTGGCCGACACGACCAGCGCGGCCCGCGCCGGTGCCGCGGCCCACAGGCTCAGCGCCAGGCACGCCACTCCCAGTGCGGCAGGCACGGTCAGGGTCCGCCTCAGTGCGGCTGCGACCACTGCTCACATCCTCTGCGCAATACGGCAAGCCAGGGCACCCGGCCCCGCCCACTGCTCTCCTGCCGCACGCTCTCGGGACCTTCCCGGCGGAGAACTCCCGGGTCAGGCGCCGATCAGGGCCGGGACCAAGTTCGCTTCCGCCTCCCAGACGTCAGCGTCCTCGGCCATCCAGGACTGGCGGCGACGCTCCATCTCCTGCCGCCCGCCCGCGGAGCCCATCATCGGGAGACCGGTCATCCCGGAGCCGGCCGCGTTGCCCGCGATGGCTCCGTCCGCTCCGACGGTGCCAGCCGCCGCCGCATCGCCGACACCGATGCCACCGTCGGCCAGGCCACCGCCCAGGCCCTCGGCGCCTGGGCCAGGCGCCACGCCGATCATTCCGTCGGCGCCCATGACCGCGCTGTCCCCCGGGGCCACGCCGACCATGCCTTCACTAACCATGCCTTCGCCGTTTAGGCCGGCACCGTCACCGCCGAGGTTCTCACCGCCGGTATTGCCCAGAGCGCCCGGCCCGTCCGCGCCGCCGCCGGGCCCGCTACCGGCAGAGATCGGGAAAAGACTGCCACCCGGACCCGGTGGGCCCGAACCCGGGCCGCCGGAGCCCATGGTCCCTCCGGCTGGAACGCTCCCGCCGGCGAGCGTTCCGCCCTGGCCGGCGCTGGCGCCAGAGCCGCTGTTGCCGCCCGGGGGGCTATAGCTCGCCAGGTGCGTGACGGAACCAGGCGATCCGCGGCCGAGGGCGCCCACGGCGCCTGCCACGCCGCTGCCAGCGCCCACGCCACCGCCGGCGACGCTGGCGACACCGCCCCCGCCGCCGGCCAGACCGCTCACTCCGCCGGCCGCCTGGCCAGCTCCGGCACCCGCGGAACCGACACTGCTGGTAGCGAGGCTGCTGCGGCCACCTTGGTTCCCCGGCAGGCTGACGCTTACGCTGGGCGGCAGGCCGACGTTGGCCTGCGTGAGGCGGTTGTTGAGCCGCTCCATGACCGCCTGCGCGGCGCTGTTCTGCGGGTTGTGCCCGACGAGGCTCTCCAGATCGCCGACGATCCCATTGCTCGGCGCCTGGTAGTTCTTGTAGTAAGGCAGGATCGTCTCGCCCAGCCACGTCAGCACGGCACCGGTCTTCGCGCTGGCCTGCGCCAGCCCGACGGCCGTCTGGTGAAGCTGCTGGAAGCTGCCCATCGCGGACTGAGCGGAAGTTCCGCTCCAGTTCTCATTCAGCACCTGCGCGTGCTTGATCAAATCGTCCGCGATGCTCGCCAGCGTCTGGCCCGCGGCGGTGTGCGCGGCGCCGGCCTGCGCCGCGGCGCCCGGGTCAAGGTAAGAGAACAGCTCTTCTATCTCCGACGCCGTGTACCCGCTGGCGGACTCCGGCGTGACCGCCATGGTCTTGATGGTGTAGGAGCGGCCGGTAATCGCGCCGTACCCGCCGCCACCGCCGATACGCATGATGTGCTGTCCTCTCTGCCCCGTCAGGCGCCCTGCGGGCCGCTGCCCGCCGATGATTCAGTGCCGACGCCACGCGCCGCGCTCGCGGTGGAGGATTCGGCGTCGGCGTAGTTGCTCGCCGTCTGGCGCAGGTAGCTGATCACGTTGTCGTAGGCGGTGTTCATGGCCTGGTAGAACTGCGAGATCCCCCAGTAGGCGCTGCCCGCGTTGTTTCCAAAGGCGTCCGCGGTCGGCCAGCCGCCGATCGTCTCGCCGCCCGCCCCGCTTTCGTTGAGCTGCTGCAAGGTCGCCTGGAGCTTGATCAAGTCGGCGTGCATCTGAGTGGCCACCGCGGTCAGCTGGTCCCGGTTCACGGTCAGTTGCTTGGCGGCCGTCAGGCCAGAGGGAAACGCCGACTCGGGCAGCTTGGGCGGATGGTAGTCGTTGGCCTTCGCCGAGCCGTCCGGGTTGTACAGCCGCGCGTTGCTCGCGGCCTGCTGCTGGCCGAGCTTGTTCTGCTGCTCGAGGGCCAGTGCGTCCCCGTATCCGCCCACCGTGAACCTCCCTGCCGATGCTTCTCATGCCGCCCCGGGGGTCAATACTTCCCCGGGGCCCGGTCCTCCCGCGCTGCCTCAGGCCCACATCTGCGTGTTGGCCGACTCTGCCGAGGTGTAGTTCTCGTTGGCCGCGCCGATCACCGCGCCAAGCTGGTTCAGGACGGCCGCCATGTCGGCCATGGCGTTGTCCCACGTGGTCTTCGCCGCGTAATACGCCTGCTGCGCCTGGCCGTCCCATTCCGCCAGGTTGCTGCGCAGCTGCGCGTCCAGTGTGGAAACGGTGTTCTGCAGCGAGCTGTAGCTAGCGGCGAAATCCGCCCGTCCCTGCTCCATGGAGCTGAACACGACCCTGGTGTATTCACTCATCCCGTCTCTCCTTGCCTCGTTCCGGCCCGGCCCCGTCGTCAGCGGTTGAGCAGGCCAGCGACCCGGTTCACGGTCGCGGTGTTCGAGTCTTCCGTGGACTGGTAGTTCGCTCGCGTGCCGACCAGCTTCTCGTGCATTCCCTCGAGCGCGTTGAGCACCTTCGTGAAGTCGGCGCTGAACGCCTCGAAGGCACCAGTGAACGCCGTCGAGGCTTCGCCTATCCAGCCGCCGGCCAGCTGGCTGTGGTATGCGTTCAGCTGCGACTGCTGGCTGCGGATCTGCCCCACGGCATCCTCCACCTGCACCGCAGCCGTTGCCATCTGTGCCCTGTTAACAGCAGTCTCGCCAGCCACCGCTGCACCTCCTGTCGCTTCGGTTCGTACGGCCCATGGTCGTGCGGTCCACGCGTACTTGATCATTCCCCGCGTGCCTGATCATCCCCGTCGGAGAGGCAGCCGTGTCCGATCCCCGGCCCCATGGGCCCAGGACGGCCAGCGAATGGCCCGCTCCGCGCAGCAGGCTCAAGTCAACTTAAGCTCGCTCAATGGTGTCAATGGAGATAAGAACTTCGTAATATCTGCGAAGGAGGAGCGATATCCGAACGACTTTCGGATCTCGCGGTGACCTGCGCCAAAGTCTCGCCATTCCGGAATGCGCGACGAAAACGTAACCTGACGGTTATCCACCGGGCGGCACCGGCCTGGTCGCCGCCGCGGGGTCGAGCGCGGGCCCCGGCGGGATCAGGTCCAGCACCCCTGCGGGCAGCAGCACCGACTGCGTGGACAGGTCGTAGCCGAGCATGGCGGCGACACTCTGCGACGCCAGGGCATACCTCCGCCCGCCGGACACCAGGAAGTAGCTGATCGCGCCGGCCGCCTGGCCGGTGCCCGGAGCCGCGCCCACGAGCGCTCCCGCTCCGGGCGGGAGCGCAACCTGATCGACGTCGGCCGCCGTGCCCGTCGCCATGCCGCCCGACGGCACCTGTCCCCCGAGCACGACCTGCCGGGCCAGCGTGCTGCCCGCGGCGGTGGCGGCGTAAACGACACACAACGGGGCCGACGAGCCAGCCGACACCACGGCTGGGACGCTGCCCGGCAAGCCACCATCAGGCACCGTGGCCGCCGACAGGTGACCGGTGACCTGCGACGGGTTCAGCATGCTCGGCTTGGGCGCGGATGGCTCGAAGTCCAGCAGGGCGGCCTGGGTTTCGGAGATCCGCGCCAGGCCGTCCCGGAGCATCACGTAGTACTGGGGCGGGCTTCCGCCGACGGCGGTCACCTCGTAGACCTGGCCGACGGTCACGGTGCCGAGCGGGCCAGCCACGGTCCCGCCCTGGCCCGCGATCGCCGGCGGCGCGAAGGCCGGGCCCTCGGGCATGGCGTCGAGCCAGACCGGCGGCACCGCGACCGGCTGCCGGGAGGCGAACAGCGTCTGGAGCAGGCCGGGCTGGATCGGCATGCGCTGGCCGTCCCAGATCACCCAGTCCTGGCCCAGGGCCTGGGTCAGCAGTGCCCCCGCGCCCAGCGACCTGCCGCCGGTCCCCGTCCCGCCGACCAGGGTGGTGATGGTCTTGGGACCGGACAGGCCGATGGCCGTCTGCGTGCATACCGACCAGGGCTGCCGGAACAGCAGGCCCGAGTCGGGCAGCGGCTGCGGCAGCCCGGGAATGCCGATCAGCGGTCCACGGGCGAACTTCGCCAGCGATGCCTGGCTCACGGTCTGCTGGTCCACCGACGAACTCTGCAGCGCCAGCCGCGCCGACGCGTAGTTCAGCACCGGGCAGAGCTCGCCGCCCTGGCAGAACACGTAGGACGTGCCGGTCTGCCGGTCGATGACGAGGGTCCCTGGCTGCTGATGGAGCGGCGCGCCTCCGTGCCCGAGCAGGCCCCAGATGCCGAACAGCGCCGCGACGATCACGGCGACCAGCACACCGGAGAAGGCCGCGATGTTCAGCCGCCGCAGCGGCTGATCCGGGATGTCGGGTTCGCCTCGCAGCAGGGCGAGGGCCGCCCGCTGAGTCATCAGCCGGTGAGCCTGGAACAGGTCCCTGCGGCTCTGCATGACAGCTCGCCTCCGCTGGTCAACTGGTCAGACTGGTCAGACTGGTCAGCCGCCCAGCCCGCGGATAAAGCCGAAGAGCCCGGCGACGCCGAGCGCGAGCGGGAACAGGCTGACGATGAGCAGCGTGTCAACGATGTCGGCCGCGCGGCCCCAGAACGGCGATGGCCGGTGCGTGGGCAGCCACAAACCGACGCCGATCACGAGCGCGGCCCCCGCCATCAGCGGCCCGAGCGCCAGGGCCAGGTGCTGCGCCTGGGTGGACCCGCGGGCCGCGCCGACCGCCAGCAGCACCAGGCCGCCATAACCCGGGATCAGCAGCCAGAGCCGCTGGGCGAGACCGCGGAAAAGCCTGGACCGCAGCAGCAGCGCACAGGCCAGCAGGGCGCACGTCACCAGGCCGAGCCAGCTACGAGATAAGGCCAGCGCCGCTTCGGCGCCCGCGCCCACCAGGCCGATGCCCGCCGCGGCGCCGGTCACGAACCTGTCCGCCACGGCCGTCCGGTCGAACACCTCCGCGCCATCCACGGCCAGCGTGTCGCTCCGCAAGTCGTCGGCATCACGCGGCACATGCGGCATCCCCATCCGCGCCATCCGGAACGAGACCGCCGGGATCAGCGGGGTGAGCGCCAGCGTCGGGACCACGACCACGGCCGCCGCGCCGGCCAGGGAGAGACCGAAGACGTACGCGATCCAAGAGCCGAGCACGCCGAGCAGCGCCGCGCCCGCCAGCCCGAAGAACAGCGGCAGTTCCGCGGACGCCGCGGCCGCCACCACCACACTGAGCGCAACCGCCGCGAACGCTGGCAGCAGTCGCAACGCATCCAGGTGCGCAAGCCCGGTCGAGCGGCCCGGGAGGAGCAGCCCGGCCAGGAAGGCATAGGGGACGGCAGCGTAGCCAAGGAGCGCCCCGGCCCGCGCGTCCCCCGCGGCCCTGGACACCGCCGCGACCGCGATGAGCAGGACCACCGCGATCGCCGCGGCCGCGACCGCCGGCCCGGTCCACGGCGGTCCGGACCGCAGGGTGAACACCGCCCCGGCGGCCAGCGCCGCGGTACCCGCGCCCAGCGCCACCCGGCGGATGTCGCGCGGCCCCCACCGGCCGGGCTGGTCGTTCAGGCCGGTCGCGATGACATCGGCGACGTCATCGAACGCGAGCCGCGGCAGTGGCGCCCGGCGCGGTCGCAGGTAGATCATCTCGCCGTCACGGAGGCCAGCCTGGAGCGGGGTCATGGCCGGCGGGAACGGCTCCTGGCCCAGGCGCTGCAGCACCCACCCGCCGTTTTCGCCGACCGCCTGCGGTCCGTCGAGGCCCGCATACCGGGCGACCGCCGGGAAGAGCTCGGCGAACGATACGTAGCTGGGAAGCGCGAGGTTCGACCCGCCGGGACGGCCCGACCACGGTGACCCGGCACAGGTCCGTTCCGCCTGGCGAACTCATCTGTCCCTCGCAAGCTCTGTCATCGGCTGGCCCGTTATTGATCAGCCTGTCATCGATCGGCCGGTCATCGATCGGCACGGATATCCCCGAGACCGGTGACCGCTGCCGCGCCTTTCCCCGCCGTTTGCGGCCGCCCCTTCCCCGCAGCGCCCGCTACGGCGCCAAGGCGGCGGTAGAATGATAACTCCTCTCAGCGCGGACTTACCGGTCCAATCGCGCTGCACGCCGTGCCCGGAAGAGACTCCGAAAGGCAGCATCCGTGAGCACCGTCATCGTCCGTCGCAGCGAGCGGCATGACCCGCCGGAGCGGCCGAGCGGCGAGATCCTGCTCGAGTCCCCGCCCGAGATCCCGGAGGTCGCGCAGGACAGCTTCCGCCAGACGTTGATGTACCTGCCGATGCTCGCGATGACGGTCGGGATGGTCTCCATGATCGCCTGCCCGACCGCGAGCACCGTCCAGTACGTGGGCGGCGGCGCGATGGCCCTGGGCATGGGCGGCATGATGGTCGGCCAGATCGGACGCGGCAAAGGCGAGCGGAAGACCAAGCTGAACGGCCTGCGCCGGGACTACTTACGCTACCTGGGCCAGGTCCGGAGCAGGGTGCGCCGGATCGCCGCGGCGCAGCGCGAGGCGCTCGAGTGGGTCAGCCCGGATCCGCGCGCGCTCCCCGCGCTCCTGGTCGACCCTGAGCTGCGGCGGATATGGGAACGGCGCCCGTCAGGCGGCGACTTCGCCAACGTCCGCATCGGGACCGGGACGCACCGGCTCGCAGTCCAGCTCGTGGTGCCGGAGACCAAACCGGTCGAGGACCTTGACCCGCTCTGCGCGGGCGCGCTGCGGCGGTTCGTCCGGGCCCACGGCAGCGTTCCCCTCCTGCCGGTCGGCATCTCGCTGCGGTCGTTCGCCCGGATCGCGCCCGGGGGCGATCCCGAGGCCGTCTACGGCATGCTCTGGGCAATGATCGCGCAGCTCGCGGTCTTCCACTCCCCCGACGATGTCCGCATCAGCGTGTGCGCCTCACGGGACCGCATGCGGTTGTGGCAGTGGATCAAGTGGCTCCCGCACAACATGCATCCGACCGAGGCCGACGCGGCGGGCCCGGTCCGCCTGATGGCTCCCAGCCTGCCGCAGATCGAGGCGATGCTCGGCACCGACCTGGCCGAACGAGCACCGTTCTCGCCCGGGTCGGCCGCGCTTCCCTTTCACGTCGTGATCGTCGACGGCGGTGAGGGGATGGCGGATTCCCGGCTCGGCAGCGACGGCGCCGAGGGTGCGGTCGTCATCGACCTGACACCGGCGGCGGTGACCACGCCGGGCATGGTCACCGCGCCCGCCCTTCGCCTGAACGTCACCCCGGGCGGCACCGAGATACTCAGCCGGGACCGGACGGGTGCCGAGGTGCGCTCGCCGATCGGTGTCCCCGACGCGCTGTCACTCGCCGAAGCCGACGCGCTCGCCAGGCAGCTCGCCCCGCTGCGGCCCGGCGTGGGCGGACCGGCCGATGACCCGCTCGCGGCCGACACGACGCTGACGTCGCTGCTGGGCATCGCGAGCCCGCTCATGCTCGATGTGCCCACCCTGTGGCGGCCGCGGTCGGCGCGCAGCCGGCTGCGCGTGCCGATCGGCAGCGACGCTGAGGGTCAGCCCGTTGAGCTGGACATCAAGGAGTCGGCGCAGGGCGGCATGGGCCCGCACGGCCTGATCATCGGCGCGACCGGCTCGGGTAAGTCCGAGCTGCTCAGGACGCTGGTACTGGGCCTGGCCCTGACCCATCCCTCCGATGTGCTCAATTTCGTTCTCGTTGACTTCAAGGGCGGCGCGACGTTCCTCGGGCTGGACCGGCTGACCCACGTCTCCGCCGTGATCACCAACCTGGCCGATGAGCTGCCGCTGGTGGACCGGATGCGCGACGCGCTGCACGGCGAACTGGTCCGCAGGCAGGAGCTGCTGCGCTCGGCGGGCAACTACGCCTCGCTGCGCGATTACGACAAGGCCCGCGAGAAGACCGGGCTCCCGCCGGTGCCCACGCTGTTCGTGGTCATTGACGAGTTCTCCGAACTGCTCTCGGCCCGGCCGGAGTTCATCGACTTGTTCGTCATGATCGGGCGGCTGGGCCGGTCGCTGGGCGTGCACCTGCTGCTCGCCTCGCAGCGCCTCGAAGAGGGCAAGCTGCGCGGCCTCGACACGCACCTGTCCTACCGGATCGGCCTGCGCACGTTCTCGGCGGCGGAGTCGCGCGTGGTGCTCGGCGTCCCCGATGCCTACGAGCTGCCGCCGAGGCCCGGCAGCGGCTACCTGAAGTTCGACACCGGCACCATGACCCGGTTCAAGGCGGCATTTGTCTCGGGACCGGCGGGCCCCGGGGCCGCCCGCGCGCCGCAGCGCCAGGCCCGGCCGGTCATCGTCCCCTACGGCCCCGGCTTTATCCGGCCGCCCGTGGCCGAGGAGGTACCGCCACCGGAGGACCAGCCGGCCGAGCCCGCCGACAGCCTGCTCGACGTGGTCGTCACGCAGCTCGCCACCCGCGGGCCGGCCGCGCATCAGATCTGGCTGCCGCCGCTGGACGTGCCCCCCACGCTTGACCAGCTGCTGCCCCCGCTCTCGATCACCGAGCACTACGGATGCACGGTCGAGAGCGCGGAATACCGCGGCCGGATGTGCGCTGTCACCGGGATCGTGGACCGGCCGTTCGAGCAGCGCTGCGACCCGCTGTGGGTTGACCTCTCCGCAGCCGCGGGCCACGCGGCCCTGGTCGGGGCGCCGCGGAGCGGCAAGTCCACCGCTCTGCGGACGCTGATCTGCTCGCTGGCGCTGCTGCACACACCGCAGGAGGTGCAGTTCTACTGCCTCGACTTCGGCGGCGGATCACTGGCCGGGCTGGGCGGGCTGCCGCACGTCGGCGGGGTCGCCACCCGGCTGGAGGGGACCCGCGTCCGCCGCACGGTCGCCGAGGTTCAGGGTGTGCTTACCCGCCGGGAGCGAGAATTCGCGGCCCGCGGCATCGAGTCGATCTCCGCGTACCACCGGATGCGCGCCAGCGGCGAGGTCCCCGGGGACGGATTCGGGGACGTGTTCCTCGTCGTGGACGGCTGGCTCACCTTGCGCCAGGACTTCGAGCAGCTCGAGCAGCTAATAACGGCCATCGCGGGCCGGGGTCTGGGCTACGGCGTGCACGTGCTGGCGGCCGCCGGCAAGTGGTCGGAGTTCAGGCCGGCGATCCGCGACCTGTTCGGCACCCGGCTGGAGCTGCGCCTGGGTGACCCGTACGAGTCCGAGATCGACCGCCGGCTGGCGATGAACGTGCCTGAGGCCTCGCCGGGCCGCGGCCTGACCCGCGAGGGCCGGCAATTCCTGACCGCGCTGCCGCGGGTTGACGGTCAGCCCACCACCGACAGCCTGGGCGAGGGAGTGCGCAAGCTGGCCGAGATGGTCGCGGCCGCGTGGCCAGGAGCACCCGCGCCGCCGGTCCGGCTGCTCCCGGAGGCCCTGCCGGTGAGTGCGCTGCCGGGCGCCGCGCAGACCGGCACGCGGATGCCGTTCGGTATCGACGAGAACACCCTGTCGCCGGTGTTCCTCGACTTCGGCGCCGACGCTCACTTCCTGGTCTTCGGCGACACCGAGTGCGGCAAGTCGAACCTGCTGCGGCTGATCGCCGAGGGCGTCGTTGACCGCTACACGCCCGACCAGGCCCGGCTGATCTTCCTTGACTACCGCAGGTCACTGCTCGACAGTGCGGAAACAGAGCACCGGATCGGCTACGCCACGTCCTCGGCCGCCGCGGGCCCTCTGATCAACGACGTACGCGAGGCGATGATCAAGCGGCTGCCGCCGCCAGACCTGACTCCGCAGCAGTTGCGCAGCCGCTCGTGGTGGGAGGGCTCGGACCTTTTCCTGGTCGTTGACGACTACGATCTCGTTGCTGGCGCGAGCAATCCGTTGCTCCCGCTCACCGAGCTACTCCCCCAGGCCCGGGACATCGGGCTGCACCTGATCCTCGCCCGGTCAGCGGGCGGGGCCGGGCGAGCCATGTTCGACCCGGTCATCCAGCGCGTCCGCGAGATGGGCTCACCTGGACTGATCATGTCGGGGAACAGGGATGAAGGGGCTCTGCTCGGTAGCGTCCGCCCGCAGGCACAGCCGCCGGGACGCGGCTACTTCGTCGAGCGCCGGACGGGCACCCAGCTCATCCAGACCGCGCTGCTGGATCATGTCTCCGAGCCAGCCGCAGGTCGCCGCGCTGCCAGCCCGGTGCCGCTGGGCGAAGCCGGCACTGGCGAAGCCGGCTCCGAACTCAGCCCGCCCGCCAGCCGCGCCGCCGGCCCTGGCTGATCACCACGCCACCGAGGGCGACCAGGGCAGCGGCGCCGAGCGAGCCGAGGGTAACAGCCAGCGCGGCGACGCGGGTCCCCCGGTCCAGTGATGCTGGCCGCAGCACGGACACCGGCTTGAACGCGGCCGGCGGCGACAGGTTCTGGGCGGCCCCCGGCACCAGGACGGCGGTGACCGCCTCCAGCGGGTTGACGAAGCCGGCGCCGGTTCCCGGGCCTGCCCCCCCGTCCGCTGTGGCCTCGATCCTCCTGATCACCTGTCCTGCGGCCAGCGCCGGGTGGCGGGAGCGGACCAGAGCGGCGATACCGGAGACGAATGCCGTGGCGTAGCTCGTGCCGTTGAGCTGAGTGAGATAGCCCCGTGGCCACGCGCTGGTGACGTCCACGCCAGGCGCGGTGACCGCTACATCGGAACGCTGATCGGAGAAGGGGGCCAGTGCACCATTGCTGGCCACCGCTCCGACCGACAGTACGCCGGGATAGCTCGCGGGAAAGAACGGCCCTGAGGTACCGGACTGGTCGTTGCCTCCAGCGGCCACGATGACCGCGTCCTTGCTCAGCGCGTAGGCCACGGCCGAACGCAGATCCGGGGAGTCGCTGGTGGTTACCGAGACGTTGATCACGCCCGCTCCCGAGTTGGCCGCGGCGACAATCCCCTCGGCCAAGAGGGCGGAGTTGCCTTGCTCAAAGCTGTTCACCTTGACCGACACAATGCTCGCGCCGGGCGCCACACCCGCGAACGGCATGCCTTGCGCCTGCATGTCGCTCGCCGCGATGATGGCGGCCAGTTCCGTGCCGTGGCCAACGCAGTCCTGCGTGCCGGTCCCGGTGAGATCGACGGAAGTTACCTTGCCGGCCAGTTGAGGGATGTCGGCCACACCGCTGTCCACCACCGCGACCGTGACGCCCTGGCCCCGCGTCTGACCCCATGCACTGCTGAAATCCAGCGCCCGCTGCGCCCACGGCTCGGTGGTGACACGCGAATTGCCCAGGTCCGGCAAGCAGTTTTGCGATGTCGGGGATTGCGCCGGCACCGCCGCGGCGCCTGAGGGCGCCGTTCGTGGGCTCGCTGGTCCCGTTGGCGCCGGTCCGAGCGACGCGGTAGATGTCGCAGATGCCGTGGGCGACGGTGCGGCCAGCGATTGGGTGCCAGCCATCGCCGGCGCCTGGACTAAGGCAACGAAACCCACACCCAGCACCGCTACAGCGATCCGGCTCATTCGCGCCGCCTCCGCGGACAGATCCACCCAATCTGGAAACGCACTCAGGTTACCCACCACGGGGGCTGCCCACCACGAGGTCATCACTTACCCGGTGAGCCGACAATGGCCGACGCAATACTTACTCGGTGAGCCGACTATGGCCGGCTCGATGCGAAGGCGCCCGGCAGCATCGCTGCCGGGCGCCTTGCGCTCGCGGGATAATTTACCGGTTGTAGGAGCCGAAGTCGTACTCCTCAAGCGGGATCGCATCACCGGCACCCTGGCCGAACGCGTAGCTCGGCGCCTCCTCGTACGCGGCCGCCGGGTACACCGATGACCTGGCGTCCTCGGTCGGCTCCACCCGGATGCTGCGGTACCGGGGCATCCCCGTACCGGCCGGGATCAGCTTGCCGATGATGACGTTCTCCTTGAGGCCGAGCAGCGGGTCCGACTTGGCGTGGATGGCCGCGTCGGTGAGGACCCGCGTCGTCTCCTGGAAAGAGGCCGCTGACAGCCACGAGTCGGTCGCCAGCGACGCCTTGGTGATACCCATGAGCACCGGCCGCCCCGACGCCGGGGTGCCGCTGTCCTCCACCACCGCGCGGTTGACTTCCTCGAACCGTGGCCGTTCGACGAGCTCACCGGGGAGCAGGTCGGTGTCACCGGACTCGAGCACGTTCACCCGCTTGAGCATCTGCCGGATGATGATCTCGATGTGCTTGTCGTGGATGGACACGCCCTGCGACCGGTACACCTCCTGGACCTCATGCACCAGGTGCAGCTGGACCTCGCGGGAGCCGAGGATCCTGAGCACCTCGTGCGGGTTGACCGCGCCCTGGATCAGCTGCTGGCCGACATGCACGTGATCGCCGTCGGCCACGATCAGCCGCGACCGCATAGGGACCTGGTACGCGATCTCCTCGGCACCATCGTCGGGGATGATAACGATCTTGCGGGTCTTCTCGGTTTCCTCGAGCTTGATCCGCCCCTCGACCTCGCTGATGGGCGCCATGCCCTTGGGGATCCGGGCCTCGAAGAGCTCCTGGATCCTGGGCAGGCCGTGGGTGATGTCCTGGCCCGCCACACCTCCGGTGTGGAAGGTCCGCATGGTCAGCTGCGTGCCAGGCTCACCGATGGACTGCGCGGCGACGATGCCGACCGCCTCACCGACGTCGACCCGCTTGCCGGTGGCCAGCGACCTCCCGTAGCACTTGGCACAGACGCCGATCTTGGCCTCGCAGACCAGCACGCTGAACGTGCGCATCGAGTCCCGCCCGGCAGCGACCAGGGCGTCGATCAACGCCTCGGTGCTGTCGCTGTCCACTGACGCGACCACCGTGCCGTCGATCTCGATCTCCTCGGCCACGCTCCGGCCGGTGCCCGTGTTCTCGATGTTGGGGAGCTTGCGCAAGCGGCCCTCGGCGTCGGTCTCGGCGATCTTCATCACGATCGACCGGTCGGTGCCGCAGTCCTCCTCCCGGACGATGACGTCCTGCGCCACGTCCACCAGGCGCCGGGTGAGGTACCCGGAGTCGGCGGTACGCAGGGCGGTGTCGGCCAGGCCCTTGCGGGCGCCGTGGGTCGAGATGAAGTACTCGACCACCGAAAGCCCCTCGCGGAAGCTGGACTTGATCGGCCGGGGGATGGTCTCACCCTTGGGGTTGGAGACCAGGCCACGCATGCCGGCAATTTGCCGGACCTGCATCGGGTTACCTCGGGCACCGGAGTTGACCATCATCCAGACCGAATTGGTCTCGGGGAAGGCCGCCTCCATGTCCTTGGCCACATCCGCCGTCGCGTGCGTCCAGATCTCGATGAGCTCCTGACGACGCTCATCATCGGTGATCAGGCCACGCTCGTACTCCCGCTGTACCTTGTCCGCGCGCTTCTCGTAGGCATCGAGGATCTCCGCCTTGTTCGGCGGGGCGATGACATCCTCGATCGCGATCGTCACCCCGGCCCGGGTCGCCCAGTGGAACCCGGCGTCCTTGAGTGCGTCAAGCGCCGCCGCGACCTCGACCTTCGGGTAGGTCTGCGCGAGCTCGTTGACGATGACCGAGAGCTGCTTCTTGCCCACTTCGTAGTTCACGAACGGGAAGCTGGCCGGCAGGGTGTCGTTGAAGATGCACCGGCCCAGCGTCGTGGCGAGCCGGAAGGGGGTACCCTCGGTCAAGTTCTCGGGCGGGGTGAAGCCACGCGGCGGAGTGACACCGGGGAGCCGGACCTCGATCTTGGCCTGGAGGTCAAGCTCGCCCTGGTCGTAGGCCATGGTCGCCTCGGCGGTCGAGGAGAAGATGCGGCCTTCGCCCTTCACCCCCTCGGCCTGGCGGGTCAGGCAGTAGATCCCGATGACCATGTCCTGGGTCGGCATGGTCACCGGCTTGCCGTCGGCCGGCTTGAGGATGTTGTTGGTGGACAGCATCAGGATCCTGGCCTCAGCCTGGGCCTCGGCCGACAGCGGCAGGTGCACGGCCATCTGGTCGCCGTCGAAGTCCGCGTTGAACGCGGTGCAGACGAGCGGGTGGATCTGGATGGCCTTGCCTTCCACCAGCTGCGGCTCGAACGCCTGGATGCCGAGCCGGTGCAGCGTCGGTGCCCGGTTGAGCAGCACCGGGTGCTCGGTGATGACCTCCTCGAGCACGTCCCAGACCACGGGCCTGGCCCGCTCTACCATCCGCTTGGCGGACTTGATGTTCTGCGCGTGGTTCAGGTTGACCAGCCGCTTCATCACGAACGGCTTGAACAGCTCGACCGCCATCTCCTTGGGCAGGCCACACTGGTGCAGCTTGAGCTGCGGGCCCACCACGATGACGCTGCGGCCCGAGTAGTTGACCCGCTTGCCGAGCAGGTTCTGCCGGAACCGGCCCTGCTTGCCCTTGAGCATGTCCGACAGTGACTTGAGCGGGCGGTTACCCGGTCCCGTCACCGGCCGGCCGCGGCGGCCGTTGTCGAACAGCGAGTCCACGGCCTCCTGGAGCATCCGCTT
Organism: uncultured Actinomycetes bacterium; assembly: GCA_963822825.1. Classification (GTDB taxonomy): domain Bacteria; phylum Actinomycetota; class Actinomycetes; order Streptosporangiales; family Streptosporangiaceae; genus JAWWPY01. The sequence goes on from CAWGIW010000015.1 coordinate 281,886, forward strand.
CTCGTTGTTGACGATAATCTCGGGCGCGCCCAGGTCGAGCAGCCGCTTGAGCCGGTTGTTGCGGTTGATGACCCGCCGGTACAGATCGTTGAGGTCGGACGTCGCGAAGCGGCCACCGTCCAGCTGCACCATCGGGCGCAGGTCCGGCGGAATTACCGGGATGCAGTCCAGCACCATGCCCATCGGGCTGTTGCGGGTGGACAGGAACGCTGACACCACCTTGAGCCGCTTCAGCGCACGGGCCTTGCGCTGGCCCTTGCCGGTGCGGATCGTCTCGCGCAGGCTGCGGGCCTCGTTCTCCAGGTCGAAGCTGGCCAGCCGCTCCTGAATGGCCTGGGCGCCCATGCCACCACGGAAGTAACGCCCGAACCTGTCCCGCATCTCGCGGTAGAGCTGCTCGTCTCCCTCCAGGTCCTGGACCTTGAGGTTCTTGAACCTGTTCCAGACCTCCTCGAGCCGGTCGATCTCCCGCCCGGCGCGGTCCCGGATCTGCCGGCACTCGCGATCCGAGCTCTCCCGGAGCTTGCGGCGGGCGTCGCCCTTGGCACCGGCCGCCTCGAGCTCGGCGAGGTCCTTCTCGAGCTTGCCCTGACGGGCTTCGATGTCGCTGTCGCGGCGCTGCTCGAGCTGCCCGCGCTCGACGGAAAACTTCGCCTCGAGCGACGGCAGGTCACGGGCGCGGGCGTCGTCGTCCACGTACGTGATCATGTAAGCGGCGAAGTAAATGACCTTTTCCAGGTCCTTCGGCGCCAGGTCGAGCAAGTAGCCCAGCCGGCTGGGCACGCCCTTGAAGTACCAGATGTGGGTGACCGGCGCGGCCAGCTCGATGTGGCCCATCCGCTCCCGGCGCACCTTGGCCCGGGTGACCTCGACACCACAGCGCTCACAGATGATGCCCTTGAAGCGCACCCTCTTGTATTTGCCGCAGTAGCACTCCCAGTCCCGGGTGGGACCGAAAATCTTCTCGCAGAAGAGGCCATCCTTCTCCGGCTTGAGAGTCCGGTAGTTGATGGTCTCGGGCTTCTTGACTTCGCCGTGCGACCACTGCCTGATGTCGTCCGCGGTCGCGAGTCCGATTCGCAGGTCGTCGAAGAAGTTGACGTCAAGCACTTGTGTTATCCCCTGAGGTAGATCCGATTATGGGCTTCCGGGTAGCGCCATGCTCTTGGCTGGCGCTACCCGCTCGCTCATACCTCTTCAACGCTGCTCGGCTCGCGCCGGGACAGGTCAATGCCGAGTTCCTCCGCCGCGCGGAAGACATCCTCGTCCGTATCGCGCATCTCGATCGCGGCTCCGTCGCTGGAGAGCACCTCCACGTTGAGGCAGAGGGACTGCATCTCCTTGATCAGCACCTTGAACGACTCGGGAATGCCGGGCTCCGGGATGTTCTCGCCCTTGACGATGGCCTCATACACCTTGACCCGGCCAAGGACGTCGTCCGACTTGATGGTGAGCAGTTCCTGCAGCGCGTAGGCCGCGCCGTAGGCTTCCAGAGCCCAGACCTCCATCTCACCGAAGCGCTGCCCGCCGAACTGGGCCTTGCCGCCGAGCGGCTGCTGAGTGATCATCGAGTACGGCCCGGTGGACCGGGCGTGGATCTTGTCATCGACAAGGTGCAGCAGCTTGAGGATGTAGATGTAGCCAACCGCGATCGGGTCCTTGAACGGCTCACCGGTCCGGCCGTCAAACAGGTTGGCCTTGCCGCCCGAGCCGACCAGCCGGTTCCCGTCCCGGTTCGGCAGCACGCTGCCGAGCAGGCCGGTGATCTCTTCCTCGCTGGCTCCGTCGAAGACGGGGGTGGCCACCGAGGTGCCGCCCTCCGCCGCGCCCGCGCCGATTTTGCGCAGCCGGTCCTTCCAGTCGGCGTCGTCGCCCTTGATCTCCCAGCCCGACTGGGCGACCCAGCCGAGATGTGTCTCGAGCACCTGGCCGACGTTCATCCGGCCTGGCACGCCGAGCGGGTTGAGCACGATGTCCACCGACGTGCCGTCCTCGAGGAACGGCATGTCCTCGACCGGCAGGATCTTGGCGATGACGCCCTTGTTGCCGTGCCGGCCAGCCAGCTTGTCACCGTCGGTGATCTTGCGCTTGGCCGCGACGTACACGCGTACCAGCTCGTTCACGCCGGGCGGCAACTCGTCGCCATCCTCCCTGGTGAACACCCGGACACCGATGATCTTGCCGGACTCGCCGTGTGGCACCTTCAGCGAGGTGTCGCGGACCTCCCGCGCCTTCTCACCGAAGATCGCGCGCAGCAGCCGCTCCTCGGGGGTCAGTTCCGTCTCCCCCTTCGGGGTGACTTTGCCGACCAGGATGTCACCGGTGACGACCTCGGCACCGATCCGGATGATGCCACGGTCGTCCAGGTCCGCCAGGACCTCCTCGGAGACGTTCGGGATATCCCTGGTGATCTCCTCGGGGCCGAGCTTGGTGTCGCGCGCGTCCACCTCGTGCTCCTCGATGTGAATCGAGGAGAGCACGTCGTCCTGGACGAGCCGCTGGGACAGGATGATCGCGTCCTCGTAGTTGTGGCCCTCCCACGGCATGAAGGCGACCAGCAGGTTGCGGCCGAGCGCCATCTCACCCTGGTCGGTGCACGGGCCGTCCGCGATGACCTGGCCCTCCTCGACCCGCTGCCCCTCCGCGACGACCGGCTTCTGGTTGAAGCAGGTGCCCTGGTTGGACCGGCGGAACTTGGCCACCAGGTACGTGCTGCGGGTGCCGTCATCGTTGGCCACGGTGACGTAGTCCGCGCAGGACTCCTCGACCACGCCGGCCTGCTCGGCGACGATCACGTCACCGGCGTCCGTGGCGGCGCGGTACTCCATACCCGTGCCCACCAGCGGCGCCTCGCTGCGCAGCAGCGGTACCGACTGCCGCTGCATGTTCGAGCCCATCAGGGCCCGGTTGGCGTCGTCGTGCTCGAGGAACGGGATCATGGCCGTCGCGACCGAGACCATCTGGCGCGGCGAGACGTCCATGTAGTCCACGTCGTCCGGCCGGATGTAGTTGACCTCGCCACCCTTGCGCCGGACCAGCACGCGGTCCTCGCTGAATGTGCCATCCGGGCCGAGCGGCGTGTTCGCCTGCGCGATGACGTGCCGGTCCTCCTCGTCCGCGGTCAGGTAGTCGATCTGGGTGGTCGCCTTGCCCGCCGTGACCTTGCGGTAGGGCGTCTCGACGAACCCGAACGCGTTTACCCGCGCGTACGAGGAGAGCGAGCCGATCAGGCCGATGTTCGGGCCTTCCGGCGTCTCGATCGGGCACATCCGGCCGTAATGCGAAGGATGCACGTCCCGGACCTCGAAACCAGCCCGCTCACGGGACAGGCCGCCCGGGCCAAGCGCCGACAGCCTGCGCTTGTGGGTCAGCCCGGCCAGCGGGTTGGTCTGGTCCATGAACTGGGAAAGCTGGCTGGTGCCGAAGAACTCCTTGATCGCGGCCACCACCGGCCGGATGTTGATCAGGGTCTGCGGCGTGATCGCCTCGACGTCCTGCGTGGTCATGCGCTCCCTGACCACACGTTCCATCCGGGCCAGGCCGAGCCGGACCTGGTTCTGGATCAACTCGCCCACGGTGCGCAGGCGCCGGTTGCCGAAGTGGTCGATGTCGTCGGTCTCGACCGGCATGATGGTGTCGCCCGACTTCATCTCGTCCTCGCCGGCGTGCAGCCGGACCAGGTACTCGATGGTGCCGACGATGTCATCCTCGGTGAGCGTGCCCTGCCGGATCGGCAGGCTGAGGCCAAGCTTCTTGTTGATCTTGTACCGGCCCACCTTGGCCAGGTCGTAGCGCTTCGGGTTGAAGTACAGGTTCTCCAGCAGCGCCTGCGCCGACTCCCTGGTGGGCGGCTCGCCCGGGCGGAGCTTGCGGTAGATGTCGAGAAGCGCGTCGTCCTGGCCGGTGGTGTGGTCCTTCTCCAGGGTCGCGCGCATCGACTCGTACTCGCCGAAGCGCTCCAGGATCTTCGCGTCGTCCCAGCCGAGCGCCTTGAGCAGCACGGTGACGCTCTGCTTGCGCTTGCGGTCGATGCGGACGCCGACACTGTCCCGCTTGTCGATCTCGAACTCGAGCCACGCCCCGCGGGACGGGATCACCTTGCAGCTGAAGATGTCCTTGTCCGACGTCTTGTCCACCTGGCGGTCGAAGTAGACGCCGGGCGACCTAACCAGTTGCGACACAACGACACGCTCGGTGCCGTTGATGATGAAGGTTCCCTTCGGGGACATGAGCGGAAAGTCGCCCATGAAGACCGTCTGGCTCTTGATCTCACCGGTGCTGTTGTTGATGAACTCCGCCGTGACGAACATCGGGGCGGAGTAGTGCATATCTTTGTCCTTGCACTCCTCCACGGAGTACTTGGGCGGCTCAAACCGATGGTCCCGGAACGAGAGGGACATGGTCCCGGTGAAGTCTTCGATCGGGCTGATCTCCTCGAAGATCTCCTCAAGGCCCGACTGCTCCGGAACGTCCTTCGCGCCGGCCTGCCGGGCAGCTTCGATCCGGCTCCGCCAGCGCTCGTTACCGAGCAACCAGTCGAACGAATCAGTCTGCAGAGCAAGGAGGTCAGGAACTTCAAGAGGTTCCTTGAAGCGGGCGAAGGAGACGCGACGATGAGCGGAACTTGTGGCCGAGGCGCTGCGCGAGGCTGCCAACAGGGGTCCTTCCGAGCTTGTGGCCGAACTATCACCGCACGCACGCGAAACGCCCGCGGACTCACCGCGAGGGGTTCGAGGATGTTGCCGAGGACGTCACAGTGCAGCGCAAATTGACAGCATAGCCGATGGCCATACTGCTCGTCAACTGTATCTCACTATGAGGTTCACGGTTGCTCCGCAGCATTGCTCGTTCTAGGCAAAACGTCAAGCCCACGCAGCGTGGTCTGGTGATCTGAGTGGCGTGACGAACGCCACAGTTGACTCTATGTGTAGGACGTGGATCTCTTGGGTAAAACTACGAACTTGGCTTCGCCCGCTTGCCCTAGGGCGGTGCCTGCACGCAGGCAGTCCTGGGCCGGGCTGGCCCATCGGGGCCAGCCCGGCCTGGTTTCGTTGCGTATGTTACTTGACCGTGACGGTGGCTCCAGCCCCCTCCAGGGCGGCCTTGGCCTTGTCCGCGGCCTCCTTGTTGACCCGCTCCAGGACCGGCTTGGGCGCGCCGTCCACCAGGTCCTTGGCCTCTTTCAGGCCGAGGCTGGTCAGGCTCCTGACCTCTTTGATGACCTGGATCTTCTTCTCGCCGGCGGCCTCGAGGACGACGTCGAACTCGTCCTTCTCCTCGACCTCCGCCTCGCCGCCGCCGGTACCGGCCGGGGCCGGGCCAGCGACCGCGACCGGCGCCGCGGCCTTGACGTCGAACGTCTCCTCGAACTGCTTCACAAAATTCGAGAGCTCGAGGAGAGTCATCTCCTTGAACGCTTCGAGCAGGTCGTCGCTACTGAGCTTAGCCATGATGCTGGGATCCTCTTCCTGGTTCCTTCATTCCTGATTGCCTGGGGGCTTATGCCTCGGGAGCGGCGGCATCACTGGCCGCGCTCTCGGTTCCACGGTCAGCCGGGTCAGTGGCGCCAGCCTCGGCGCCGGCATCAGCGGCCGACTCAGCCGCACCATCAGCCACGGCGCCAGTCGCGCCGTCGGCGCCACCAGCCACCACGGCCTCGGCACCGCTGTCAGCGCCCGTTTCGGCGGCGCGCTTGGTCCGCAGCGCCTCGGCGAGCTGCGCCATCTGGGCCGGCAGCGCGGCGAACACGGCCGCGGCGCCCGACATCGACGCCTTCATGGCGCCGGCCAGCTTGGCCAGCAGTACCTCGCGCGATTCGAGATCGGCAAGCTCGTTGATCTCCGCTGGCGTGATCGCACGGCCGTCGAGAACCCCGCCCTTGATAACCAGGAACGGGTTGGCCTTCGAGAAGTCACGAAGCCCCTTGGCCGCCTCGACCACATCGCCCTCAACGAAGGCGATCGCGGACGGCCCGCTCAGCAGGCCGTCCAGTTGGTGGGCGACGCCCGCCTCGGTAGCAGCGATCTTTGTCAGTGTGTTCTTCACCACGGTGAACGTGGTGTGCTCGCCGAGGGATCCGCGCAGCTCAGCGAGCTGAGCCACGGTCAGGCCGCGGTATTCGGTCAGGACCGCGCCCGCCGAAGTCTGGAAACGCTCGGTGAGCTCGGCGACCGCAGCCACCTTCTCCGCCCTCGCCATGGGCCTCCTTTCCTGGTCCGGGGCCCTCCCCGGGAAAGGGGCGCGGCCCGAAGACGTCCGGCGTCGGTGAAAGGCACCCAGACATACGAACGCCCCAGCGCAGGGCGCCAGGGCGTTGGCGCTACCCGGTCTCAACCGGACAGGAGCAGCGATTCAGCTCGGTCACCTGCGCGGGCCGCCCGCTCTCGCGGGTCCTTCGGTCGTCACGTGGGTACGCGACGACGGCCGACGGTCTTTGGCAGCTCTCAGCGTACGCGGCCACCAGCAGACCGCCAAATCAATTGACCCCGGCCTGCGGTCCTGCGGGCTGCGGTCCTGCGGCCTGGCTCGGACTCAGCTGGCGGCCGCGGCGTCCGCGAGGTCGTCAATCAGCCCGCGCGTCTTCGCGGGATCGACGGGGATGCTCGGGCCCATGGTCGTGGTCAGCGCGACCTTCCTGACGTACCGGCCCTTGGCCGCCGACGGCTTGAGCCGGAGTACCTCATCGAGCGCGGCGGCATAGTTCTCCACCAGGGCAGCGTCCGCGAACGACGCCTTGCCGATCACGAAATGCAGGTTCCCGTGGCGGTCCACCCGGAACTCGATCTTGCCGCCCTTGATGTCGCTGACGGCCTTGCTGACATCGGCGGTGACCGTGCCGGTCTTGGGGTTCGGCATGAGGCCACGCGGGCCGAGGACGCGGCCGAGGCGGCCCACTTTGCCCATCAGGTCGGGGGTGGCGACGACCGCGTCAAAGTCGAGGAAACCGCCCTGGATCCGCTCGATCAGGTCATCCGACCCAACGTAGTCCGCACCCGCGGCCCGGGCTTCCTCCGCCCGGTCTCCGGTGGCAAACACCAGCACCCGGGCGGTCTTGCCGGTGCCGTGCGGGAGGAGCACGGTGCCGCGGACCATCTGGTCGGCCTTACGCGGGTCCACGCCGAGCCGCAACGCGACCTCGACGGTGGGATCGAACTTCGCGGTGGAGGTCTTCTTGGCCAGGTCAACCGCTTCGGCCGGGGTGTACAACCGCTCCCGGTCGATCTGCTCGTCGGCCTGCCGGTACGCCTTGCTGCGCTTCATGGTCAGTCTCCGTTCGTGCTAGAGGAGGTCGTGGTCAGCGGGCCAGCGCGTGGCCCTGCCACTCGATATGCGGTTGTTGACAACATGCCGCGCGACCGGTTTATGCCGCCCAGGCGGATCAGACGATCAGCCGCCCAGACGGTCGGTCCGGTCGGGCCGGTCAGCGGTTGACGGTGATGCCCATCGACCGGGCCGTCCCCTCGATGATCTTTTCGGCCGCCTCGATCGTGGTGGCGTTCAGGTCCGGCATCTTGGTCTGCGCGATGTCGCGGACCTGCGCCTTGGTCACCGAGCCGACCTTCGCGGTGAGCGGCTCGCCGCTCCCCTTGGCCACTCCAGCGGCTTTCTTGAGCAGCTCGGGAGCGGGCGGCGTCTTGGTGACGAAGGTGAACGACCTGTCCTCGTAGATGGTGATCTCTACGGGGATGACGTTTCCGCGCTGAGCCTCGGTCGCGGCGTTGTACTGCCTGCAGAAGTCCATGATGTTGACGCCGTGTGGGCCGAGCGCCGTGCCCACGGGGGGGGCCGGGGTGGCCGCGCCCGCCTGGAGCTGCACCTTGACGACCGCAGCGATCTTCTTCTTCCTGGGAGCCATCAGTACGAATCCTTACTTAACGCGGGAAGCGGATCAGATCTTCGAGACCTGATCGAAAGAAAGCTCGACCGGGGTCTCCCGGCCGAATATCGATACCAGCACCTTGAGCTTCTGGGTATCAGGGTTGATCTCATTGACGGTGGCGGGCAACGTGGCGAACGGCCCGTCCATAACGGTAACCGACTCGCCGACCTCGTACTCAACGGAGGCCCGGGCGATCTCGGCCTTCGCGGCCTTCTCCTCGGGCTCCGGAGCAAGCAGCGCGGCCACCTCATCGAGGCTGAGCGGCGAGGGCCTGCTGGACAGGCCGACAAAGCCAGTGACACCCGGGGTGTTGCGGACGGCGGCCCAGGACTCGTCGGTGAGTTCCATCCGGACCAGGATGTAACCCGGCAGCACCTTCTCTGAGACCTGCTGCCGCTTGCCGCCCTTGATCTCGGTTACCTCGTGGACCGGCACCTCGATCTGGAAGATAAAGTCCTCCATGTTCAGCGACTGGGTTCGGCTCTCCAGATTGGTCCGCACCCGGTTCTCGTAACCCGCGTAGGAATGCACGACGTACCAGTCGCCCGGCATGGCCCGCAGCTCCGCCTTGAACGCAGCGATCGGGTCAACGTCCTCCTCAGCCTCGCTGACTGCTTCAGCCTCTTCGGCCTCGCTGAGATCTTCAGCCTCTTCGGCCTCGCTGAGATCTTCAGCCTCGCTGACATCATCGGCCGCACCAGCATCGGCAGCTTCCGCCGCCTCGTCGACACCAGCAGCCTCGTCGGTGTCGTCGGCCTCGGCATCGGCCTCATGGCCAGCCGTCATCGCGGCCTCGTCGTCCGGCGGGCTGGGGTCTTCTCCGGGCCGGCCGTTGCTGACGGACCCATCTGCCGCCTGATCACCGACGTGCACTTGAAACTCGGACACGGTAGCTCTTTCTCTCCGCTCTTCCTGGCGGCACCGGCACCAGAACTCCCTGGCTCAGCGGGCCCCCGGTTTTGCCGCGGCCCTTGCCCGGCCGCGAGCTTGCTTGCTGCGGCACTGGCCCCCGGAGCCGTCAGCCGAAGACTGTGAACACCAGCTTGGTGAACCCGTAATCCAGGCTCGTCACGATCGCGACCATGACGAGGATGAACACGAGCGCCACCGTCGTATAGGTGATCAACTCCTTGCGGGTCGGCCAGATCACCTTGCGCAGTTCGGCTATGACCTGCCGGACGAAGAGCGCGGGGTTGGTCCGGGTGGGCTTGCCCGGACCGCCGGGCTTGGATTGCCCTGTGGCCTCACCACGCGTCTGAGTCGCCATGTCCTCACCTGAACAACGCTGATAGGTTTTCTGGCTGGTACCGCCGGTCCGCGAAACATCCACGAACCGCACTCGCAGGGCAGGAGGGACTCGAACCCCCAACCACCGGTTTTGGAGACCGGGACTCTGGCCAATTGAGCTACTGCCCTCTGGCTGCGTGACCGGCCAGGCAAACGCCAGCCGACAGCCCGCACGGCGGCTGCCGCAGCGTCGCTGGCAAATAGCCATGCGGGCAGACAGCGGTCACCGGGTGGACCACCACCAGTCGCTGAAGTCTACGTTGCTGGACGCCCTCCGTCGAACCGCCTGGCCAGAACAACGGCCCTGATCTGCCGGCCGCCCGCCCACCCCGGTTCATCCGGCCCAGCCACCACCGTGTACCCGGCGCGGCCACCGCCGTTGGTTCGGCGCGGATGCACCGTTTATTCGGCGCGGCCACCACCGGGATAGTGCCACCATGGATGCATGACCTCAGCTCATCCGCGCATCTCGCGACGCATTGCCGCCATCGCCGAGTCCGCGACGCTCGCAGTGGACAGCAAGGCCAAGGCGCTCAAGGCGGCGGGCCGGCCCGTCATCGGCTTCGGCGCTGGCGAGCCCGATTTCCCCACCCCGGCCTACATCGTCGAGGCCGCGCAGCGGGCCTGCGCCGAGCCGCGGTTCCACAAGTACACGCCGGCCGCGGGACTGCCCGAGCTCAGGGACGCGATCGCCGCCGTCACCCAGCGCGACACCGGGTACCAGGTGAGCGCGGCCCAGGTGCTGGTCACCAACGGCGGCAAGCAGGCGGTGTACGAAGCACTCGGCACCCTGCTCGACCCGGGGGATGAAGTGCTGCTGCCCACCCCGTACTGGACCACCTACCCCGAATCGATCAAGCTGGCCGGCGGTGTCCCGGTCCCGGTGCTGACCGACGAGAGCACCGGCTACCGGGCGTCCGTGGCCGACCTGGAGGCGGCCCGCACCGAGCGGACCAAGCTGCTCCTGTTCACCTCGCCGTCCAACCCGACGGGCGCCGTCTACCCGCCGGAGCAGGTCGCTGAGATCGGCCGGTGGGCGGCCAGCCAGGAACTCTGGGTGGCGACCGACGACATCTACTCCCACCTGGTCTACGGCGACGCCCGGTACGCCTTGATGCCCGCGGTGGCGCCGGAGATCGCGGACACCTGGGTCAGCCTCAACGGCGTGGCCAAGACCTACGCGATGACCGGCTGGCGGGTCGGCTGGATGATCGGCCCGGGCGACGTGGTGAAGGCGGCGGCGAACTTGCAGTCCCACGCCACGTCAAATGTCAGTAACGTCGCGCAGGCCGCCGCGCTGGCCGCGGTCACTGGTGACCTGTCGGCGGTGGCGGAGATGCGCACCGCGTTCGACCGCCGGCGGCTCACCATGACCAGCATGCTCAACGAAATTCCAGGCGTGATCTGCCCCCTCCCTGACGGCGCCTTCTACTGCTATCCCTCCGTCAAAGGCGTGCTCGGCCAGGAATTCGCGGGAACCAGGGCGACCAGCACGGCGCAACTGGCCGAGGTCATCCTGGAGCACGCCAACGTCGCGGTGGTGCCCGGCGAGGCGTTCGGCACCCCCGGATACTTCCGCTTGTCGTGTGCCCTGGGTGACGCTGACCTGGAGGAAGGGATCGGCAGGCTCGGCAAGCTGCTGCGCGGTGCTAGCCCGGGGGACAACCCCCGGACCACCGGGTAGGGGTGCTAGCCCGGCGGGGTGCCGGGACGGGCTGGCGGGTCACCGGCATGGCTGATGGCAGACTGAGCGGATGGCACGGCCACTCGCCGCGCTCCCGAAGGCGCACCTGCACATGCACTTCACTGGGGCGATGCGCCACGGCACCCTGGTCGAGCTGGCCGCCGAGCGCGGGATCCAGCTACCGGAAGCGCTCACCCGGAGCTGGCCGCCCCGGCTGAACGCGGCCGACGAGCGGGGCTGGTTCCGGTTCCAGCGGCTCTACGACATTGCCCGCTCGGTCATCCGGCGGCCCGAGCACGTGCACCGGCTGCTGCGTGAGGCGGCGGAGGACGAGCGCGCCGAAGGATCCGGCTGGCTGGAGATCCAGGTCGACCCGTCTGGGTACGCGGCGCATCTCGGCGGCCTGACCCCCGTGGTGGAGCTGGTGCTCGACGCCGCCCGCGGCGCCGCCGCCGCCACCGGCGTCGGTATCGGCGTGATCATCGCGTCCAACCGCACCAAGCATCCCCTGGAGGCGCGCACCCTGGCCCGGCTCGCCGCCCAGTACGTGGGCCGCGGTGTCACCGGGTTCGGCCTGAGCAATGACGAACGCCGGGGCACCGCGGCCGACTTCGCGCCCGCCTTCCGCATCGCCGCCCGGTCCGGGTTGCTCTCGGTGCCGCACGGCGGGGAACTGCTCGGCCCGGACAGCGTCAGGGCCTGCCTGGACGAGTTGCACGCGGACCGGATCGGCCATGGGATCGCCGCCGCGCGGGACCCCGGCCTGACCAAACGGCTCGCTGGCGGCGGAATCACCCTGGAAGTGTGCCCGACCTCCAACGTGGCCCTGGGCATCGCCGCCACGGCGGCCGATGTTCCGCTCCCTGTCCTGCTGGAGAACGGGGTCCCGGTGGCGCTGGGTGCCGACGACCCGCTGCTGTTCGGCCAGCGGCTGACCGCGCAGTACGAGATCGCCCGGCGCGTTCACGGCCTGGGCGACGACCAGATCGCCGAGCTGGCCCGGATGTCGGTCCGTGGATCGGCCGCCCCCCCAGCCACGGCGGCCCGGCTCCTCGCCGGGATCGACGCCTGGCTCGCCGCCGAGCCGGTGGAAAACGAGGACCCGTCAGGTTCCTCGCCCCTGGAGGGGCAGCAAACTTAACCGCTGATCGAACGAGGGATCGGCCGCGGGTTTTCGTTGAGTATGAAAGGTCAGGCGACCGATGAGCGCCAGGACGGCAGGATCTCGTCGATGAGCGACTCGGTCTCGGGGGCCATCCGGGGCAGCACCTCGTCCAGCGCCATCCGGGCGCACACCTCGTCCACCACCGCGCGGATGACGGGCTGCTGCCTGGTGGCCTGCGCGCCGCGGAGCAAATCGCGCCAGAGCAGTTCGTCGTTGAACGCGAGGCGCAGCCCGGCCCTGGCCGCCTGCATGGCGCCATCCGGGTCAGCCGCCGCCAGCCGGAGTCTGGACAGCCGGTGCGCGGCGTCCGCGACCTGCGCGGTGACCTCGTATTCCAGGTCATCGGTGGCCAGCCAGGCGTAGCGACCAGGGTCCCGGCCGTCCAGCAACTGGCCGCCGACCAGTTCCAGGGCGCGGCCCAGGTACTCGGCCTCATCCTGCACGCCGCCCGCGGCGGCCTGGTCCGCGTGCGCCACCAGCGCACGGAACACCTGCCAGTCCACCCGGACGCCAGAGCCGAGCCGGAGCCGGCCGCTGGCATCAGTGGCCAGGTGCGGACGGCCGATGCTGTCGGTGCCGAGCCAGTCCGAGGCGCGGGCCAGCGCGGCGTCCCGCACCTCGGCGGTCACGCCACGGGGCCAGATCGCGGCGGTCAGCACGTTCGGGTGGACACCGCCCGGATGCGCGGCCAGGTACACCACGAGTTCGGTGGCCAGGCCGACCCGGTCCGGCTCGATCACCCCCGGCGCCTGCACCAGCAGCCGTCCCAGGAGGGATATCTCCACTGGCATCACCGCATCTGGAATCAGCTGCGCGGCAGGCGCGGCGTCCGCCGACGGCGGGCTCAGCGGCACGCCCTCATCGAGCGTGGCCGCGTAGACCAGGTCCGCCACGGCCGCCTGCTGCCGCGCGGGAAGCAGCTGGGCCTCGACATCGAAGCCGAGCGGGGCGGCCAGCAGCCGGCCCTCGTCGGTGACCTCCCAGGTCCATGCGGCACCCGGCACGTCGCCCGCGACCAGATAGGCCGCCGCCGCGGCGTGCCTGACCCGGGCCAGCGCGAGCAACCGTTCCCGCTCATCCGGGCTGGGCGGTCCCGCCATGATCATGTAGTGCGGCGCCCAGGTCTCGGGGTAGCCGCCGAGGGAGCGCCCGGCGAGCGCGGAATCGACGCCGTAGGCGACCATCGCGGCCTCGACCTCCGCCGCGCGCGTCTCCAGCGCGGGCAGCGCCTCGGCCAGGGTAGGCACCGCGATGATCCGCTCCGGCGCGAGCCTGATCAGTTCGGCGCCGAAGCCGACCAGGGTAATCTGCATCCGGTCCGACCAGCGGTTGGTCGCAAGTTCCACGGCGATCGCGGAGAGTGCCGAGCTGACCATGTCCTCCGGCCCGGTGACCGCGATCAGCCCGTGCGCGGCCTCCAGGTTGACCAGAACCCGCCCGCTGCCATCGGTGCCGATGGAGACCAGCCCGGGGAAGGGGGCAAGCGCCCCGCCCGTCTGCTCCAGGTCGGTCCGGTGGACGGCCAGCAGCGGCAGCCGCCACACCTGGCCATCACCCACCGCAGTCCACGGCGGCGGCGGATTGCGGTCCGCGGGTGCCACCCAGAGGTCGAGGTTCTCCTCGCCGAGATGCGCGGCGAATACGGTCGGCGGGGCCGCGCCCGCCGTCGCCAGTGCGTACGACAGGTAGCGCAGCCCGATATCGAGCACCCGGGCCGCCGGCTCGTGCGCGCCGAGCCGCAGCGCGGCCTCGGCCCGGGCGGCCTCCCCCGCGGGCGCGATCACCCGGCGCCCGAATGCACGCCGCCACAGCTGTTCGCGGCGGCGCCGGCCGAGGGCGGCCAGCACCCCGGCGGCCAGCAGCGACGCCGCCGCCAGTTCGGCCGGGTAGGCCGGCCCGTACCAGCCTTGGTGGGGGGTGGCCGCGGGTGACCCAGTGCCGGGCGGATGCGCGGCGCCGGTCTGGCCGCCGGCCCGGTTGCTGGCGGTCCCGGCCCCGGCGGCCCCGTTGCTGGCGGCCCCGGCCCCGGCGGCCCCGTTGCTGGCGGCCCCGGCCCCGGCGGCCCCGTTGCTGGCGGCCCCGGTCCCGGCGGCCCCCGTCCCGGCGGCCCCGTTCCCGGCCGCGCGATGAGGTGCCGCGCCGTTCCCGGCGGCGGTACGGTGACTGGCCTGGGCCGCGCCCTGGCCACCCGTGATGGCACCGTCACCGGCCCCGGCCTGGCGGGTGCCGCTCGCCGGGGCGCCGCTCGTCGGGGCGTCATTTGCGGCGGCGGCGTCACCACGCTGGGCGGCGGCGGAAGAGTCTTCGTTACCGCTGGGCGACTGCGCGGCCGGCTGCGGGGCGACCACCTCGATGCCGGGACCGTACGCGTCCCGGGGCATGACCAGCACCCAGCCGGGACGGATCAGGCTGGCGATGGTGAGCTTGGACCCGTCCGGCTGGACCCGTCCGGAGTTCAGCTCGAAGATCTCCCGGTAGCGTCGGCCATCACCGAGATGATTCTGCGCGATCTCCCACAGGCTCTCGTGGTAACGGCCGGCCGGCGGCGCCACCACGTAGATCTTCTCGACTCGGGGTTGCGGCGCTATTTCGGGGTGGCCGACCATCTGGGGCGGCCTGGCATCGGGGATGGACTGCGCGGCCCCGGCCGTGGATCCCCGGCCAGCCGGGGATCCACGGCCAGCGGTGGCCGAGATGGAGTGCGCCGCCCTGGGCGGCGCCTGGTGGGCGAAGGCGGGTGAGATCGCCGTGGTCGCGGCGAACAGCAGCAGGGCGGCGGTCACCAGCCTGTGCACGACGGCCTGCGTGCCGCCGGCCAGCGGGACCTGCGCGGGCATGCCGGTATTGCGCACCGCCGCCCTGATCTCGGCGATAACGCACCACACCAGCTGCAGCCAGGCCAGCCAGACGAGGACGGACAGGACCTTCAGGATCGCGAAGATGTCGAGCTGGTGGGTGAGCACGGACAGCCCGGGCATGCTGTGCGGCAGCGGCGCCCCGAACACCCTGATCAGGCCGAACGGAACGCCTACGGTCAGGGCGAGCAGGACAACAACAGCGAATACGCCGGCCAGCACGTCTCCTGGTGACCGGCCCCGGCCCGCGCCGGGCCGGCGTGTTTGGAGCATTGGTGGCGCCATCAGCAGGCAACTCCCTGGTTGATCCCGCATTCCGCGGTCGCACTGGCCTGGGCGGTCTCGGTGAAGCTGCCCAGCACGCCCGGGACGAGGGGCCTGGTCGTGATCGTGACCTGGACGGTCGCCGCGTCCGCCCCCACCGGGGCGGTGCAGGTGTCCATCGTGGCGCTGGTCACCGCGTCCAGCCCGGTGCTGGCGCCCTGCGCATACGTGGCCACCAGGGTCCCGGCCAGCGGGCAGGCACCGGGGCCGATCGCCGCCTTACCGGTGAGGCGGAGCGCCACTACGTCGATGTTGTCGGCCGCGGCCCGGGCGGCCTGCTCGGCGATGTCGGCGGCCCGCTCCTTCGCGTTCATGGCCACGCCACCATCCAGGATGAGGGCGGTGAGGAAGATGACCGCGATGGCGAAGACCACGGTGAAGACCGCGATCGATCCCCGCTCTGAATCGGCCTGCTGACCGCCGGCCCGGGGATCCGCGCGCTGGCCGCCGGCCCGGGGCTTGGCCCGCTGGGCGCCGGTCAGCATGTGCCGGTCCGGCACATGAACGGGTCAAGCGGCGCGACCGCCTGCGCGGTGAAGGGGGTCGTCGGCTGGAAGCCGAGAATCCTGAACGGGCTGGTGTTGACGTCGCAGTGAACGACCGCCGTCACGTTGTCGCCAGGAACGACGGCCTGGCCGCCGGCCGGGAAGCCGCTGACCGTGGCGGTGACCGAGCCCTGGGCGCACCAGCTCGAGTTGCCCAGGTCGGCCTGGGCGGCCTGCAAGGCGAACGCGTCGGCCTGGCCCACGGACCGGCCGAGCGACGCCGCCCGGGCCGCGTCCCGGGCCGCGCCATCGACGTGGCCCTGGGCCTCAACGACCCGGCCGCCCGCTGCCACCAGCAGCAAGAGCAGGATCAGCCCGGGCGCCACGACAGCGAGCTCGACGGTCAGCGAACCGCGGTCCACCCGCGTCGCGCGCCTCCCGCCCGCCCACGTCAGGCGCCTTTCGCGCCATGGATTCCGGGCCTTCGCTGGCCAGCGCCCTCTCATCAGCAGTTCCCGTTCAGGCCGGCCGGCCGGAAGCACTCCACCGGGCCGCCCGCGGTCGCTGAAATCGTCAAATGGAGGTTGAAGAAAGGAAATACGGAATAGCCAAGCGGGCCAGTCACGGTGACGTACACATTGGTCCGCGGATTTCCATATGCGTTAGCGGTCAGGCTGCCGAGAAGCTTGGTGTTGAGGTCCGTGTAATATTTCACAGCCGCGGCCTGGGCCGCGCTGGCCCACTGGGAGTTCGCGGCGGCATCCTCGCGCGCCACCAACGCTCCGGCCTGGGCCGCGGCGAGCGCGGCCTGCCGGGCGTTGAACCAGAGGCCGAACTGGAGGATGAGCATGCACATGAGCATCAGCGCTGGCGCCAGCACGGCAAGTTCAACAACGTTCGAGCCCCGGTCGGACCGCGCAGCCCGAAGCAGTAACCGGACTCTTCGAAATAGCATCGTAGCTCTTCGAAATAGCATCATGGCTCTACGAGAGATCACGTCTCTACCCGCCGTTGATTTTGCCGCTCTCGTTGTTAACAAACGCATTGATCGCGGCGAGGATCACGCCCGCGATAACCAGGATGACAGCAGTGATGATGGCCAGTTCGACCGCTGATGCGCCGCGATCCTTGTCGCGCATGGCGACGTGCAGCCGGGCAACCCGTGTCCCCAGCGATGTCCACAGATAGGCCAGCAACGCGTTCAGGTTATCCATCTCATACCTCCGTGATTCCTTTCTGTCCGGCCGCGCCACGTGCGCGTTTCGCCGTTATGCGCCAAGCAGGACTCCGATCACTGGATACGTGAGGAAGGCCAGGAATCCCGCGCACAGCAGCATCTGGGCGACGAGCATGGACTGCGACCTCTCCCCGGCCTGGCCCTCGAGATCGGCGAGTTCGCGGCGGCGCAGGCTGGTCGCCCTGGCCCCGAGCGACTCGCGCACCTTGGCCCCGTCCTCCGCGACCAGGCTCAGCGCGGCGGACAGGTCCCGAAGCTCGTCCACCCTGACTTCCTCGCCGAGCGCGCCGAGCGCCTGCCACGATGTCAGCCCGGCGATCCGCGCGCTGGCCAGCGCCTCCCTGATCCGCCACATAGCCCAGCCGGTGCCGATCTCACTGGCCGCCATCAGCGCCTCAGGGACGCCGCGGCCACCGGACAGGTTCATCGACACGAGGTCGAGAAATGCGCCGATGGCGTGCCGGAAGTCCCGCCGGCGGGCATTCGCCTTCTGCCTGACCTCCAGATCGGGCAGGAAGAAGAACACCGCCGCCAGGACGAGGCCCAGCCAGATCGGGATGACCACCGACAGGTGGAATCCGGCCAGGCCGAGCATGAGCAGGAGGAGCGGCCCGATCAGGAAGCCGAACACGGCCAGCAGCACCTTCGTGGCGAGGTAGTTCTCGAAGGACTTGCCGATCAGGGACAGGTTGGCCCGCAGCGACGGGAACTCCCAGCCCTGCTCCGCGCAGAACGCTGCGAGGACCTGGCCCAGCCGGCGGCTGAACTCGCTCTCCCGGGCGCCCCCGGCCCGGCTCGTGGTCCGGCCGGGCGGCGAGCGGCGCGAGTCGAACGCGGCGATCTGCCGGGCCAGGCTGGCCCGGCGCGGAATCAGCGCGAACGCGAACAGGAACAGGCCGAGGCCGGCGATCGACCCGGTGATCAGCGCCGCAGTCATGTCACACGGCTCCGCCCAGCCGGGACCGGGTCGCCGGCATCCGCGGCCGTATCGGCGGGCAGCCCCCCGAGCAGCCGCTCCGGTGCATCGAATCTGGCCAGCTTGCGTATCCAGATAAATCCCGCGGCGTAGAGCGCGACGATCACGATCAGCACAAGCTGGCCGGCCGGGCTGTCATAGACCTGCACGTAGCTGTGGTTGAAGATGCCGAGCCCGAGGGCCAGGGCGACCGAGACGCCCACGACGATCTGGGCACTACGCCGGGTTGACCGGCGCTCCGCGTTGACCTTGCGCCGCATGTCGAGTTCCTCCCTGACCGAGGCCGACAGGGCACCGAGCAGATCCCGCAGGCCAGGGCCGCGAAGCCGGGAATTGATGATCAGGGCCGCGATGATGAGGTCAGCGCCGGAATCATTGAGGTCATCGGCGAACATGCGCAGCGCGTCGGGCATCGGCACCCGGGTGTGCAGCCGGCCCACCAGCCGCTCCAGCGGCTCCAGCAGGGACGGCGCGGCCACCCGGAGGGACGCGGGAATTGCCTGTTCCAGACCCACGGCGCCGGCGATCGTATCCCGCAGCGACTCCGTCCAGATGGCCAGGCCTTCCAGCCTGGCCATGGCCTTGCGTTCCGAGGCCGCCCCGCCCAGGGTCCGCCAGCTCAGCACGAGCAACGCAGTGGCGATCCCGGCCACCACCCACCCGGTGGCGATCAGCACCAGGATCCCGGCGATCAGCGCGACCGCCCCGCGGGGGCCGATCAGCTCCCGGACATGGTGGTCCAGACGCTGCGACCGGGTCCCCGGCGGCTTGCGCGGCAGCCCGCGCAGCGCGGCGACCAGCAGAAACAGGGCGCCTCCGACGGCCGCGCCGATCAGGGCGGCGAGCAGTGGCAGGGGGGCGGACAGACCAGTCACCACCGCCCCCTCGCTGGGTCGTAGCCATGCTCGGCCAGTTCCGCCATGCACGACACGGGCGCGTGCGGCACGGCCCGGCCGTCCGGGCCGGGCGAGAAGACCTCGCTGGACAGCACCCGTCCGTCGATCCCGGTGACCTCGCGGATACTGCTGATGAACCGGCGCAGCCGGCCACCCCGCGAGTACTCGTTCCGCTTCTCGATGAAGACCACGAAGTCGATCGCCCCCGCGATCAGCATGTGCGTGGCCTCGACCGGGAGCCGCTCGGTCGCCTGGATCGCGTAGGTCGAAATGCGGTTGAACACTTCCAGGGATGAGTTCGAGTGGATGGTTGACAGCGAGCCGTCGTTGCCCTGGGTCATCGCGTTCAGCATGGTGACGATCTCGTCGCCCAGCACCTCACCGACGATGACCCGGCTCGGGTTCATCCGCAGCGACCGGCGGACCAGCTCGGCCATTGAGATGGCCCCCTGGCCCTCCATGTTCGGCAGGCGCTCCTCGAAGGCCACCGCGTTCGGGTGCAATTCCGGGAAGTGATCGAGGCCAAGCTCGAGAGCCCGCTCCACAGTGATCAGGCGCTCGCTCGGCGGAATCTGGTTCGCGATCGCTCGCAGCAGCGTCGTCTTGCCCGCGTTCGTGGCCCCCGCGATCATGATGTTCTTGCGCGCGGCCGTCGCGGCGGCCAGAAACGCGGCCGCCTCCGGCAGCAGCGTCCCGTTGCCGACCAGATCGGCGAGGAACACCTTGCCCATGCGGGCCCGCCGGATGGACACGGCCGGCCGGAGCGTCACGTCCATCACCGCGGACAGCCGGGATCCGTCCGGAAGCCGGAGGTCCAGTTGCGGGTTGGCGGTGTCGAATGGCCGGCTGGACAGGCCCGAGTAGGCGGCGAGGGCCTGAATCAGGTTGACCAGTTCGTCGTCGCTCTCGGCCACCGGCTCGCCGAGCACCTCCCGGCCGTCGGCGTAGCCGAGGAACACCCGGTCGCAGCCGTTGATGTCGATGTTCTCGATCTGGTGGTCCTCCAGCAGCGGCTGCAATCGGCCGACCCCGAACAGCGCCGCGTGGATGGCCGCGGCGAGTTCTTCCTCCTCCTGGGCGTTGGACGGGGCGCGGCCCGCGGTGATCTCGCTGCGTGCGTGATCCTCGAGAACCTGGGCGATCAGGGCGCGGGCGAACTGCCGCTCATCCTCGCCGGTCATCGGTGGCATCCCGGCCGCCGCATCCAGGCGCCGCTGCTCGGCCAGCCGGTCACCGACCTCACCGCGGAGCCGCTTGACCACGCCGTGATCCACGGAGGTCACCACCCTCCAGGAACATGCGGAGCGGACTCCCCGGTGCTGGGCTGCTGGGAAGCGGGTTCCCCGTTGGCCGCCTGCCGGGGACCGGGCTCCGCCGTGCCCGCCTGCCAGGGGCTGGGCTCGGCCGGGTCAGCTTGCCGCCGAGGGGGCACGGCCGCGTCGGGCAACCGGACATCGGTCAGCTGGGTGGCCAGATGCCCGGCGATCTCCCGCGCGGTCCTGATGA
Source organism: uncultured Actinomycetes bacterium (assembly GCA_963822825.1). Lineage (GTDB taxonomy): Bacteria > Actinomycetota > Actinomycetes > Streptosporangiales > Streptosporangiaceae > JAWWPY01. The sequence continues at coordinate 302,180 of CAWGIW010000015.1, forward strand.
GCAGGGACTTGTCGAGTTTGCCTCCCCATTGACCGCGAAGCTGGTCGGCGCTCTTCGGCTCGTAGGCCAGGCCGCCGATGACGCTGGCCGGGCTCCTGCCGTCGCCGATCGCCTGCCCGACCTCGGTGAGAGCGGTCTTGAACGTCTTGTGGTCGGCGATGACCACCACACCCACCCGGGCCCCCGGCCGGCCTCGTCTCTGCAGGCCATTCGCCAGGGCCGTGGCCCGGTCGCGCAACCGGACCACCTCCCCCAGGTTGGCCCGGGTGATCAGGACGACTGCTTCAGCCTCGGCCAGCAGGTCATAGAAGGGCCCGTCCCGGCTGATCCGGCCACAGTCCGCGATCACGTCGGCCTGAGGGATCCTGGACAGCAGGCCGCCGACCATGTTCCAGAGCGCGTCAAGCCCGGCGCCCTGTTCGGCGCTGGTCACTCCGGCCAGCACGTCGAGGCCGCCGTGCAGTTTCTGCGCGTGCTCCCAGACCTGATGCGGCTGGAGACCGCGCCGTGCGGCTACCGCCAGGCTCAGCAGACCGCGCCTCGGGTCAAGCCGCGTTCCACCGGCGCCCGGGAGCCGGTAGACGAGGTCACCGCCTGCGGGATCGCACTCGGCGAGCAGCACCGGCCGGGGCCACACCGCCGCCAGCGCCACCGATGCGGTCGTGACGCCAGGAGCCCCTTTGTCGGCAGCTACCGCGATCAGTGCCATCGATCAGCCGGTCCCGGTACCCGGCGACGGAGTCGAGGAGGCCTGCCCCCCCGGCGTGGTCGCGGCGGTCCCGGTCTGGCTCGGCTGGGCGGCCGGGCCGGTGTTGCCCGGCTGGGCCGAGGGGGCGGCCGGGGCGGGCGCCACGCGGCCGAGAGTGGGCAGAATCGCGACGCCGACGATGCCATTCGACGAGTTACACGCCACTGCCCCGCCGTCCGCCGGGTTGACCGCGACGCGGACGTCCGCGACCGCGGAACTGCTCGAACTAGCGGGCCTGGTGATGCCGAGCACGATGGCATTGGCGGCCAGCAGGCCGCCCGATGAGCCTGGGCAGGTCTCCGGCGCGTCACTCACCTGGTAGATGTTGATATGGTCCCCGACCTGCAACTCAGCAGGGAGTTGCCCATCCTTGAGCGACAGGCCGAGCACGGACCTTCCCGCGGCCAGGTTGCTGGCCTGGCCGACCATGGCACTGGTGAGCAGCGTCCCCGGCGGGATCGCACCGACCGCGTAAAAGTGCGCGACCTGGCTGGCCTCGTTCCACGGGACGTAGCTCAGACCGGTGCCGGACGCGATCTGGACCTCCTGCATGGCGCTCGGCGGGATCTGCTGGCCCGCCCCCACCGGCTGGGAGATCTCGATCGCCGCGACCCGCTTCCCGCTCTGTAGCACCAGGAAGCCCGCGCCTAACGCACCACCCAGGATGAGCAGGACCGCGAGAGCCGCCAGAGCGGGCCTGCGCTCCCGGGGCGCGCCCGGCAGCCGCCGCCCAGACGGTGCGGTCGGCTCTGACCACGTCCCCAGCTGGTCTATCCCGGGTGCCAGCCCGCGCTGCATAGTGCCACGGTCACTCGACATAGCTGCAGCTTCTCCCTGCTGGCAGTGCCCGCGCATGGCCCCGGGGTCGGCCGTACGTGGGCGTGAGGCGACGGTATCCCGCCAGAAGCGCGCCTTATAGAGTTAATGCGGTCAATCAGACTTCAGCGCCACATCGTTATTACGTCACCGTCAGGCTGGCAATAACTGGTCGGCCAGCCCGGTAATGACCGAAAAATCAGTTTATTACCGCCTAACTAGCCGCATTTCGGTGGGAGCCGGCCAGCAGGGAAGGCTCACAGCTCCGGGCGGTTGGCAGGCCAGATGCCGACCGCAGGCCACCGGATGAACGAGGCCCACCGACCTTCATGCGGGCCGAAGGCTGAGGACATCCCCACTGATCTTCACCAGCCGGGCCGCAGGCGGAGAAGGCCTTGCCGATCTTCACCGGCCGGGCCGCAAGGGTGGCCGGGACCGCCAGCCAGCCGCGCGTTTCATCCGGCCGCAGACCACCCGCCGCCACCGCCAGTGGCCCACCGCGGGCCACCCGTCGGCCGCCTGTTGCCCGCCGCGGGCGGCGGGGCGGCTGGCCACGGTCCAGCGTGATCGACGTGCGGCTAGGTGCCGCCGTTGTTGACGCTCTGAATCTCATCGACCGGGACCTGGGCGGTACCTAGCTGGGTCGGCGCGGCGCCGGGCAGCGGCCCATTGCCGGTCCAGGTGACCATCCAGGGCACGGTGACCTGCATGGTGTACCCCAGCGGGGCCGCTGTGGACGGCGCCTGGTAGACCACCCCGCAGTCCGGCTGCGAGCCCGGACCGGCCTTGGTCACCTGCGGCGAGCCCGCGGTGTAGTGGGAGCCCCTGGGCCCGCAGTTCGTGAACGACGTCGCATTGCTCGTGCCCGGGACGATCTGCGGTATCCCCGGCCGGGCCGTCACGGTCTCGGACAGATAGCCGGGGATCGTCGCGGTCACCGTGATGAGCGCGGGGTTGTCGGTCCACAGGAAGGTCGGCAGGTTCACGTACGTCTTCGGGGCCGGGTTCAGCCGGAGGTTCAGCTTGGGCACCCGGAGCGCGGCCTCGGCCAGCTCAGCGAGCTGAAGCGGCGTGAGCGGGTTGTCCGCGGCCGGGGCGGCCTGGCCTGCCGGCACCCACACCCAGGGCGGTAGGTTGGCCAGACAGGTGATCCCGGCCGGCGTGTTCAGGTACGACGGTATCCACCATTTTCCGTTGGTGGAGGTGTTGGAGCGGACCTCGGCGATGTAACGCTGGAGCGACCCGAGCTCGGCCGGGGTTCCGCCACCGGCCTTCACGGCCTGCTCGAGGCCCGCGAGCACGGACAGCATCTGGGCCTGCGTATAGCCCGGCGCCATCCAGCAGGACGGCACTTTGACGTTGAGGTTGCTGAGGTTGAGCGGGATGCGGACGCCATCCTGGGTGATGATGATGGTGGCGATCCGGTCGATGCCGACCGTGCAGGTGTTCCCCTGGCACCCGCCCCAGGTATCGGCCGCGGCGATGCCCTGGCCGGCCAGGGGCAGCGCAGCGGCGATCACGCACGCGGCGACAACCGCGAGCCGCCTCACGGCAGGCACCCCTCCGCTTGCTGGTTCGGCGGATAGTAGCCGTAGGTGTAGGTAACCAGCCATGACCCATCCGATTCACGGACCAGGGAATCCTGCTCCAGGTAGTAGGGATTCTTCAATGGCGTGGTGCGGCCGGTCTGGGTATTGACGTAATCGAACTGGGACTCGTCCACGCAATACTGCACCTCGGCCCCGGAACCCTTATCCTGGACGATCTTGGTGTCGAAGAACCGGATCGTCCCGCTCCTGGTCAGGTGGTTCGCGGCGTAGTGGGCAATATCCTGCTGGGTGAATTGCGCCATGGACTCGCCACCGATTTGCGGGATGACGCTGGCATAGTGCGTGTAGCTGCGGTCTTTCCCGCCAGTGGAGAGAGAGTAGTAGAAGGCTAATTGGTAGTTCTCGTCGGCCACCATGATGGTGGCCTGAGCCTGGTCGGCTGGGAGTGGCGTGTCGAAGACCACCCGCAGGCTGGCCGGCAACGGGAACTTCTGCAGCCCCGGCGCGGACCCCTGAGCGGGCTCGGTAGCCGCGGTGGCGATCGTGCCTTCCGGGCGGAACGTGGCCGCCGTGCTGCTGCCGCACGCTACCGCGCTGAACAGGCACGCGGCGATGAGGATGGCCGCGGGTGCCCGTCGGCTCCCCATGACTCCTCCGATGGCCGCCTGGTACCGATGCTCCCCGCACGGCGGGAAACCCCCAATAATTTACAGAACGCTGGGATAAGTCCGCAGCAGTTGTTACCGATATGGCGCTGGGGTGATCAACTTAAATCATGATCAAAAGGTAAGTGTCCCGGTCAGGCTATTGACGAGCACGGCCAGGCCAGCCGACCGGGTAACCCTATGAATACCGGAGTTTTGGAGCATTATGGACATACCAGACTGGGCATCGGCGGCGATCGCGGCCGCTGCAGGCCTGGTGATTGGCCCGTGGGTGGCCGTGGTGATCGCGCGAGTGCCGCACGGTCGGGGCCTGCTCCACCCGGCGGCGCCGGGCCCGCGGCCCGGGACGCGACCGCGCGCCACCGACATGATCCCGGTGGCGGGCTGGCTGCGGCGCCGCCGAGGCCGGGACGGCGGGGAGCGGTCTAGTTTCTGGTATCTCGCCGCGGAACTGATCACGGCGGTGGCGTTCGCCGCCCTGGCGTTGCGGCTGGGTTTCAGCCCGGTACTGCCCGCATACTGCTATCTGGCGGCCGTCGGCGTGGCTCTGGCCATCATCGACATCCAGCACAGACGGCTGCCCGACGCGCTCACCCTGACGTCCTACCCGGTGACCCTGGTGCTGCTCGGCCTGGCCGCGCTCGGCACGCGCGGCGGCGGGCACCACCTGGCCGACGCGCTCATCGGCATGATCGCCGCAGGACTGCTCTACCTGCTGCAGGCGCTGATCTACCCCGCCGGAATGGGCTGGGGTGACGTCAAGCTGGCCGGGCTGATCGGCCTGTACCTCGGCTGGTTCGGAGCCACGGTCCTGCTGGCCGGCCTGCTGGCCGGCTACCTGCTCGCCGCGCTGACCGGGATCGCGCTGCTGGTGACCCGGCGGGCGACGCGTAAGTCGCAGATCCCGTTCGGCCCGTTCATGCTCGCGGGCGCGCTGATCGCGATCCTGGCGAGCGGCGCGCTGACATGGCATTACTGAGATGCGGGTGGGCCGTCGAGGACGCGGGGCGTGGGGCGGCGGCTTGGACTCCGGGCACGCCCGGTAAAGACGGGCGCGGCATGACCCCGATGGCCGCCAGCGCGCAGATCCCGGTGGCTGGGGCCAGGACGCGCGTCGCGTCGAGGCATGGGCCTTGTACGGTCCAGCTATGGATTCCGCCGGCTACCTGGCCCATTTGCGCCGCGAGTTGGGTGCGTTCGAGGAGTGCCTGCGCGGGGACCTGTCGGCACCGGTCGCGCAGTGCGGGGACTGGACCCTGTGCGACCTGGCCGATCATCTTGGCCGGGGCAATCTCTGGGCGGCGGTCGCGGTAACGGAGCAGCGGGGCGATTACCAGGCCCCGGACGCGCCGCGCGATCCGGCGGCCCTGGTGACCTGGTTCAGCGCCACCTCTCACGTCCTGCTGGCCGCGCTCGACACCGATCCGTCCGCCAGCGCATGGACCATTTCCCCGCCGCCAACCGCCGGTTTCTGGCAGCGGCGAAGGTGCATGGAGACCCTTGTGCACCGGTGGGACGCTCAGCACGCGCTCGGGATCACTGGCCCGGTCAACCCAGCGCTGGCCGACGATGGGGTCGCCGAGGTCATCGACACCATGGCCCCGCGCCAGTTTCGGCTCGGCCGCGCTCGTGCCCCGCGGTGCGCGGTCCGCTTCGCCGCCACCGACACGCAGTCGTCCTGGGTTCTCGGTCCCGGCGAGCCGCTGGCCACGATCGGCGCTGCTGCGGCCGATCTCCTTCTCCTGCTGTGGGGCAGGCTCCCGCCCGATGATCCGGCGATCACCTGGGACGGCGATCGCCAGCAGGCCCACGCCCTGCTGCAGGCCGCGCTCGTGCCCTGAGTGCCGATCCCACCGATGCCTGCGGCACTCCTGTGATGCCGGCCCGCAGCCGCGGACGGGTCAGACGGCCATCAGGTAGCTCGCGAGCGCAGCTGGCTGCGCCAGCGCGATCAGGTGGCCGCCGGGCAGCACGTCCGCCTCGACTCCGAGCCGGTCTCGCGCCAGCCTCCGCTGGAACCCGGCCGGGAAAAACCGGTCGTCCGCGCCGGCCACGACCCGGATCGGGACGGCCGGCCACGCGCCGAAGTCACAGACCGACCCGAACACCGCCCCGGCCTCGGGACGCTGCTGCTTCCCGCCGGCCGCGAGAACGTGGGCTGGGACGTCGTGCAGGAAGTAGATGGCCTCATCGAACTCCGTGCCGTAGCCGCCCTGTTCCGCGGCGGCCTCGCTCGCTGGCCGCGATCCGGTGCTGGCCCACCATGCGCCGGGCGTCTCGCCGGGTACGGGGATCATCGCGTTCACCAGGACGAGCGCGCGTACCGGGACCTTGGCAGCGACCAGCGGCGCGGTGAACCCACCGAGCGACTGCGCAGCGAGGACCACGTCGTCCCGGTCGCCGATGGCGCTGACGACCAGGCGCGTGTACTCGGGCAGGCCGGCGAGCTCGTCGTCACCGGGCAGGTCCACGGCGATCGCCTCGTGCCCCGCCTCCTGCAGCAGGGGAACGACACGGTGCCAGTACCACGCGGCACCGCCGGCGCCCGGGATCAAGACAAAGGTGCTCACGAGCCATCCTCAGGGGCCAGGCCGGCGGTGACGAGGCCACCGGGGAATCGGGTCTGGAAGTCGAGCACGCCGACCCAGCCGGGCCGCAGGGCGATTCGGGTCATCGCCGCGCCGGCCTGAGCGGCCTGGTCGGTGTTGGCCGCGCCCTGCTCGGCGCCGTAGTACCGGCGTTGCGCGAGCTCGTACTCGGGCAGCACCCCGTCGACGCTGACGATCTCGGCGGGGCCGCGGAGCATGAGCACGGCCGGCGGCGGCCCCGCCGCGTCGATGGTGACGGCGATGACGGGATGCCGGCGCATGCTCGCGACCTTGTGGCTCTTCGTGAACGTGGGCAGCACGATCTCGGTGCCGGTCCAGTGGAACAGCATCGGGATCACCCGCGGCGTGCCGTCCCTGGCCACGTAGGCCACGTGGGCCAGCTCAGTCGAAGCGAGCATGCGCTGTGCGATCGGGTCGTTGAGGAGCCTGGTATCGCCTTGTGGAATCATCATGCTCCTATGTTAGGACCATTCGATCCTAAAATACAACCAGATCGGCTATAGTGGAGTCCATGCCAGCTCCCCGCCGCTACGACGACCCGTGCGGGATCGCCCGAGCGCTCGACGCCATAGGCGAGCGGTGGGCACTGCTGGTCGTACGCGAGCTGATCTTCGGGCCGAGGCGGTTCGTCCAGTTGCGCGACGGCTTGCACGGGATCAGCCCCAACGTCCTCGCGCAGCGGCTGCGCGACCTCGAGGACGTGGGCGTCGTGCGCCGGGACGTGCTCGACCCGCCGGCCAGCGTCGCGGTCTACGAACTCACCGGCCGCGGCCGGGCCCTCGAGCCGGTCCTCCTCGAACTGGGCCGGTGGGGCAGCCAGGAGCTGGTGACGACGTCCGGCGAACTGAGTGTCAGTGCACTGCTCGTCGCCCTGAAGACCGTCTTCGATCCCGCCGCGGCGGCCGACGCCACGTTCGCGCTTCGGGTTGACGGTGGCTGGTTCCGCGTCACGGTGGCCGATGGGTCGATCGACATCATTCGCGCCCGCACCGACCAGCCCACGGTCAGCTTCGAAACGGACGTAACCACGCTGCGCTCTGTTGCCTTCGGCCGCGAGCCGTTCACCGAGGCGGAGCGGGACGGCCGACTGACCGTCACCGGCGACCGGCGCGCGGCCGGGCACTTCGCGCGCATGTTCGCCGTCCCGGACACGCGCACGTCCGGCTGAGGGGGCCACCGGGACTGGCGTCATCCGCCGCCTTCCGGCGGTGTATCGCCGGCCGTCAGTCCGCCGAGGTGCCGAGATCAGGCGGGCACACCTCATGCATCCAATGGCCATCTGGAAGCCGCCGCACATCCTCGCTCGCGGCGATGACCTTCCCGCACCGCTCACAGACCTGGCCGGGGGCGTGGGCCTCGTTGTCTTCCGCGTCGAGGTACTCCACCTCCCGGTCCTCGCGGTCGTGCTCCTGGATCTCGCGCTCGACCAGGTAGCCCTGGTCGTCCGGCCGGAGAGCATCGGACTGCTGTTGCCTCATGCGCTCTTCCTCGCCGTACTCGGGCTGTATGGTCATCGGGCCCTACCTTCTGGGTCGGCGATCGCAGGGCGTTCCGCCTGCGATCCCAGTCTGGCACCCGGCGCCGCACCCCGCCCGGCCCCCGCCCGGCGCTCCCGGACGGCTCAGCGAGTGGGTTCAGCGGGTGAGGACGCTATCTGCCGCGCCCCCGTACAGCTCGGCGGCCCGCCAGCAGTACCAGGCCACGATGGAACGGTACGGGCGGTACGGGTCACCGAGCGGTTCGAGCTCTTTCGCCGTCGGCGTCGGTATCCCCCACGCCAGCCCGAACCCTTTCCTGACCCCGAGATCGCCGGTCGGCCACACATCCAGCCGCCGCAGCTGGAACATGAGGAACATCTCCGCCGTCCATTTCCCGATACCCCGGACCGCCGAGAGCCGGGCGACCACCTCGGCGTCGCTCTCCGTCCGGAGCCGGGCCGGGTCGAGCAGGACCGTCCCGTCCATCACCTTGGCCGCCAGGTCCTGCAGGGACGCTGCCTTGTTGGCGGACAGGCCGACGCTGCGAAGGGCGCCGGCGGGCAGCGCCAGCAGCCGTTCCGGGGTGACCTCGCTGCCGAGCGCGGCGATCAGGCGCCCGTGGATGGCGGCGGCCGCGGCGCCGGCCAGTTGCTGGTAAAGGATCGCGCGGAGCAGCGCCGCGAAATGAGTCTCGGTCGGCGGCCGCAGCGGGGGCGGAAGACCGGCCTCGGCGACCAGGCGGCGCATGACGGGGTCGCGCTCGGCCAGGATGGCGGCCGCCGCCGGATAGCCGCGGGCCGGGCGGGTGGACACTGGCCGCTCGGACATGAGTCAAGTCTCCCACTGACCGCGGAAGTCCCGGCTTACCCGGCCGGCGATGGGCTAAAAGGCGGCACGGCGCGTCCTAGTCGGCCATGAGGCGTTTCGGGGCTTTACGGCGCCAGGAATCCTCGATGAGCTCCTGCACGCGCGGCTCCGGAGCAGCCGCAAGCCGGATGCGCAGCCCTCTGATCCGCTGTCCCCAGCGCAAGGGCTGGAACGCGGCCGGGTTTTCCGCCACACAGGCGTCAACCTCGAACTCGTCAACGAAGACGTGCAGGTGCGCCCCGTCAGGGGGAACCGTGGCGAAGATCTTGCCCCGGACCCGGAACGACGACATGTCAAAGTGCGGTTCCTCGCTCACCTCAGGCAAGGACAGCGCGAAGTGCCGGGCACGCTCAACGTCGCTCACCCGATCAGACTAAACCGCAATGCCCCGACCCAGGCAGTCCGCGGATACGCCAGGAGCCACCTCACCCGCGGCCCGGCCGGTCAGGGTACGACGGTGACCGGCCACTGGCCGGCCCGGACGAGCCGGACGGCCAGCGAGCCCACGAACCGGTGGCCCGCCTGGGCGGATGCCCCAACGACGATGGCGTCGGCACGGACCTCCTTGGCGATGCGGCGCAACTCAGAGAACGGGTCGCCGCGGGTGGCGACGAACGTGATGGAGATGCCGCGGTCCCGGGCTCCCTCCTCGACTTGGCGGCGGAGGTCGGCGGCCGTCTGATCGAAGGCCTCGGATCGCGCGACCAGAACCGCCGCGTCGACCCCCGGTGCCGCCGCCGACAGCGACGAGACTGGGCCCACGTAGACCACGATGACGCGGGCTCCCTGCCGGCGGGCCAGCCCGGCCGCGTAGGCACCTGCTCGCATCGAGGTCGTTGAACCGTCGACGCCGACCAGAATCGCCGTAGGGCCGTCGGTCCCCAGCTCGAAAGAACCCGCGGAGGTCACAAGGGCAGTATGGATCAGGGATCGCCCGGCCCGGTCAACAGCACCGGCATCCGCTTGGGCCCACCGCGGCGAGCTAGCTCAGGAAGGGTCAGAGGCGGTGGCCAACCAGCACCGGCTCGCTGGCCAGTTCGACCCCGAACACGTCCCGCACGCCGTCTCTGACCTCCCGGGCCAGGCCCAGCAGGCTGGCCGTGGTGGCGCCCCCCGGGTTGACGAGGGCCAGCGTGTGCTTGGCCGAGATCCTGGCCTGGGGCAGGCCGGGACCCGACGCTGGCGGCCGGGTCGTGTGCCCTTGCCGGAAACCCGCCTGCTCGATAAGCCAGGCCGCGGAAACCTTCACGTGGCCCGGGTCCGCCGGGTAGCAGGGGATGCGGACGCCAGGGGCGCACCGCGCGGCGACCACGCCCTGCAGGGTCGGCGAACTGCGCGGCGTCCAGGACCGGGTTGACGAAGAACGAGCCCGCGCTGCGGGTGTCCGGATCGGTGGGGTCGAGCACCATGCCTTTGCCCCGGCGCAGCGCGAGCACCGCGGCGCGGACATCCCCGAGCGGCGCCCGGTCGCCCTCCGGTACGCCAAGCCGGTGGGCCAGTTCCCGGTAGCGCACCGGCGCGGACAGCGGCTGACGGTCAAGCCGGAAGACCACATTGAGAACAACGAACCGCCCCGTGTACTCCCCCATCCCGTTGCGCGCCGGCGACGGCGCCCGCCCAGGCTGACGCTTGAAGGCGCTGGTCCGGTAGCCGAATCCGCAGTCGCGTCCGGCTAGGCTCGACCAGTTCGCCGCGCGCCCGGTCGTACGCGCGCGACCGGGTGATCGTCTCGGACGACCTCCTGGCCGTAGGCGCCGACGTTCTGGATAGGCGTGGCTCCGGCCCGGCCCGGGATGCCGGACAGGCACTCCAGCCCGGCCAGGCCCTCGGCCACGCAGGACGCCACGACCGCGTCCCAGTCCTCGCCGGCCGCCACGGTCACGCTCACCCGGACCGCCGGTCGCTGGTGCCGGCTCGCGGCGCGATGCCCCGGGTGGCGACGTGGACCACCGTGCCGGGAAAGCCCTCGTCGGCGATCACCAGGTTGCTGCCGCCGCCGAGGACCAGCATGGGCTCGCCTCGCGCGTCGGCCGCGCGGACCTCGGCGACGATCTCGTCGTCGGTGGCGGCCTCGACGAACCGGCGGGCCGGGCCGCCGAGCCGGAGGGTGGTGAACTCCGGCAGGGCGACCTGCTCACGGACCTGGGCCATGCGCGCTGGCCAGCGGTCAGGCCAGGCGGACGACAGCGCGGGCGCGGGTCAGCACCTTGGCCTCGGCCGACCGCGCGGTCAGCGCCAGCGCCACCCGGTTGCCGTCCAGTTTCTCCTCGACCGTGCCGCTGACCTCGATGGTGGCGCCGGTGTCGTCGTCGGGCACTACGACCATGGCGGAGAACCGGACGCCGAACTCCTCAACCGCCCCGGGGTCACCGGCCCAGTCGGTCACGTACCGGCCGGCCTGGGCCATGGTGAACATGCCGTGCGCGATCACGTTCGGCAGCCCTACCGACCGGGCGATCCGCTCGTTCCAGTGGATCACGTTGAAGTCACCGGATGCGCCGCGTACTTGACCAGGCTGAGCCGGGTCACTGGGTAGCTCACCGGAGCCAGTTCATCCCCGGCCGTCGACATCCGCGTACTTGATCGTCGCGTTCATCCCGCACCTCCGCGGCCCCGCGCTCCACGAGCGTGGAAAAGGCCGGTGCAGACGTGCTCGCCGTCCAGCGGTGCTCGATCTCGGTCCGGGTGGTGAGCATGGACGTTGCGGCCCACCTCGCGGATGGCCTCGATGGTGGACTGCGCGGTCACGACGTCGCCCGCGTGCAGCGGGCGGGCGTAAATGAAACGCTGCTCTCCGTGCACGACCATGGCGTAGTTGATGCCGAGGCCCGGGATCGGCGATGGCGGCGCCGCTCGCGGCCATGCTGATCACGATGGCGAACGTGGGCGGCGCGATGACGTCCGGGTATCCGGCGGCCTGCGCCGCGGCCAGGTCATCGGTAGACCGGGTTGCGGATCACCGATCGCCTCGGCGAATTCGGCGATCTTGACCCGGCTGACCTCGTAGGGCGCGGTCGCGGGGAAGGTCCGGCCGGCGTAGTCGGGGTTGACGGCCACCGCGGCGGCGCTTAGCGCGTCTCGCGGTGCGGCCGGTGGCAGCGGCAGTTCGGGCAGTACTTCTTCATCTCGAGCCGGTCGGGGTCGTTGCGCCGGTTCTTGCGGGTGATGTAGTTACGGTGCTTGCACTCCTGGCAGGCCAGGGTGATCTTGGGCCTGACGTCGGTGGCAGCCACGATGGAGTGCCTTTCTGTCGAACGGATGTACGGACAACAACCGTCTGCGGCCAGGAGTTGATTCCCGCACCGGACGGCAGCACCATCGGCCGCCGGAGCGGGCTCGCAGCGAGGCACCCAGAGGGCCGACATGCTGGTGGCCTGCCAGAGGAGTCTACTTTGACGGCACGTCGCCCAGGGGACCCCTCTGACGGACTACCTGTAGCGGAGGCCGGACTTGAACCGGCGACACAGCGATTATGAGCCGCTTGCTCTGCCTGACTGAGCTACTCCGCCGTATAGCCAGAAGCCCACATAGCTTACAGCGGCGGCGAGACGTCGAGGACGATCTTCAGCTGGACGGGGTCATGGCACGCCTCCAGCGCGTGGCAAGCCTGCTCCAGCGGGAAACGCGTGGTGATCAGGGGGGCAAGGTCCAGCCGGCCCGCGGCGCAGAGCCGGATGGCCAGGTCGCAGTCGCGGGGCCGGGCCGCGCGCGGGTTGAGGATGGTGAGTTCCTTGAAGTACCACTCATACGTGGGCAGGCCGTCGGCGGTGGGCGCCGTGGTGCCGAACACCAGCACCACGGCGCCCGCGCCCGCGAGGCGCATGGCCTGGGCCAGGGTGTGCGGAGTGCCCGCGCTCTCGATCGCGATGTCCGCGCCCCGGCCGCCGGTCGCGTCGGCGACCACCTGCTGCGCGTCTTCCGGAGCCGCGGCATGGCTCGCACCGAACCGGAGCGCGAGGTCCCTTTTCCAGCCGGAACGGGTGACGCCGATGATCGTCTCGACGCCGCGGGCCCGCAGGAGCTGGATGTGCAGCAGGCCGCTCACGCCGAGGCCGACGACCACAGCAGTGGCGCCTGGTGCCGCCCGCAGCCCGTCCTGCGCGTGCACGCAGGTGGAGAGGACTTGCAGCAACGCTGCCTCGGCCGCGGGCAACGAGGCTGGGATCGGGTGCAGGCACGCCTCGTCCACGGCCACGAACTCGGCGAAGCAGCCGTCCACGTCGCGCCCGAGGAGGGCACCCTCCCGGCACAGTTGCGGCAGGTCACGGCGGCACAGGTCGCAGGAGCCGCAGAAGACGGCGGGGTTGACCAGAACGGGGGTTCCGACCGGAAAGCGCTCCCGCAGTCCTGGCGACTCGACCCAGCCGGTCATCTCGTGCCCCAGCACCCGCGGCGCCGCGACCGGGATGTCCCCGGCCGCGATCTTCAGGTCGGTGCCGCAGATTCCAGCCTGGGCCACCCGGACCAGGGCCAGCCCACTGCTGGCCGGTGGCGCGACGTCGCGGACGGTGACGCTTCCGGGCCGGTCGATGACCGCTGCTCGCATGCGACGCAGTGTCGCCGGGGGGGCGGCGCGCGTCAAGGCGGGCCACTCGCTGGTTCCCTTCGCGCTGCCGGTCCGGCCTGTGGTGCAATGTGCGGGCTGAGGAGACGCCGAGCACGGGAGGCGCGGGTGGCAAGACCGGTCGGGTTCGTCGGGCTCGGCGTGATGGGCTCCGCGATGAGTTCTCACCTGCTGGACGCGGGCCATGAGGTCCTCGGCTACGACGTGGACCCCGCCCGCCTCGCCGAGCACGAAGCGCGGGGCGGCGCCGTAGCCACCAGCCCAGCCGAGGTCGCGGCCGCGGCCAATGTGCTCGTCACCTCGCTGCCGAGCGCCCGGGCCCTGGATGACGTCCTTCGCGGCAGCGGCGGTCTCGCCGAGCGGCCCTCGCCGGATCTCACGGTGCTCGAGACGAGCACGCTGCCGCCCGAGGTCAAAGAGGAGGCGCGGCGGTTCCTGGCCGATCACCGGGTGTGGCTGCTCGACTGCCCCATGAGCGGGACCGGAGCACAGGCCCGGAACCGGGATCTGGTCGCCTACCTGAGCGGCGACGACACCGCCAAAGCCCGGGCCCGGCCCGTGCTGCGCGGCATGACGCGTGAGTGCTACGACGTGGGGCCGTTCGGCAACGGCACCAAGATGAAGATCATCGCCAACCTGCTGGTCACCGTGCACAACCTGGCCGCGGCCGAAGCGCTGATGCTGGCCGAGCGAGCCGGGCTCGACCTGGCCACGGTGCTGGAGGCGGTGGCGGACGGAGCGGGCACGTCCCGGATGTTCGAGGTCCGCGGGCCCGCGATGGCGCGGGGGAACTACGCCGGACCCGGCATTCGGGCCGAGGTGTTCGAGAAGGACATCGACATCATCGCCGCGTTCGCCGCCACCCTGCACAGCCCCACTCCGCTGTTTACCCTCGCGTCAGTTTTCTACCAGGCGGCGCTGGCCCAGGGCCGCGGCGGCGACGACACCTCGTGCGTGCACGCGGTCCTGAAGCAGCTAGTGTCGGGCCGGGAGTAACCCCTTTTGAGGACGTCGTCGGAGGTGGCGGTGCCCGAGCAACCGGAAGCCACAGAGCGCCTGGCCCAGCTGGTCGGGATGGCCCTGGAGGCCGCCGACCTATCGGCTTTTACTGACCTGCTTGACCCCGATGTGCATTGGGGCGCGCCTGGCGACCCTTCTCCGGCCTGCCAGAACCGGGATCAGGTTCTGTCCTGGTACCGGCGCGGGAGGCAGGCGGGAGTCCGCGCCCGGGTTACGGAGACGGCCGTGCTCGGGGATCGGATCCTCGTCGGCCTCAAGGTGACCGGCGGTCAGGCGGCCTCGGAGCAGGGGGACGAAAACGACAGGTGGCAGGTTCTGACCGTGCGCGGCGGCCGGGTCGTCAGCATCGTGGGATTCGATGACCGGGCCGAGGCCGCGGCGCACGCCGGGCTCGCCCCGGCTGGCCCGGGTGGTTGAAGAAAGCCAGGATCACCACCGACGCGGACTGCCGTCCCACAGCCTCCGCGCTCACCCCGCGCTAACCCCGTCCTCAGCCCGCAGATGACCGGACCCGGGACGGCCACGGGGAACGGCTCTGCCGCCAGCGGCCGGATCGCACCCCACGAACCGGAACCCGAACATCTGAAACTACTATCCAAGAGAATACTCCAAGAGTATTCTCTTGGATATGAGTGTTCCACTGACACTGCTTGGCCTGCTTGAGCGCGGGCCAAGCCACGGATACGACCTGAAGCGGGACTACGACGCGTACTTCGGCCGGGGCAGGCCGCTGCGCTACAGCCAGGTGTATGCGACTCTGTCCCGGCTGGCCAGGGACGGGAAGGCGGTCGCCGGGCCCGTCGAGCAGGGGGCCGGGCCCGAGCGCCGCCGGTACATCATCACCGAGGACGGCGTCGCCGAGGTGGAGGACTGGCTGGGCCAGCCGGTTCCGCCCGATCCCGACCTGCAGAGCGAGCTGTTCACCAAGGTGGTGCTCGCGCTGATGCTCGGCGCCGGCCGACGGCTACCTGGACGCCCAGCGTGCGGCGCACCTGCAGCGGATGCGCGAGCTCACCGAACTAAAGCGGCGCGGGGAGCCACTCGACGTGCTGCTCGCCGACCACGCCCTCTACCGTCTGGAGGCGGACCTGCGGTGGATCGACCACACCGCGGCCCGGCTGGACCTGCTCTCGCGAGCGGTACGCCAGTGACCGCAGACCCGGGAACCGCGACGATCATCGAGGCGCGGAACCTGGTGAAGTCGTTCGGCCAGACGCCGGCGCTGCGCGGCGCGTCGCTGGCCGTCCGGCGGGGCGAGATCGTCGCGGTCATGGGGCCGAGCGGGTCGGGCAAGTCCACCTTGCTGCACTGCCTGGCGGGCATCCTGGTCCCCGAGGAGGGGGAGGTGTGGTTCGGCGGGCAGCGGCTGGACACCCTGGGCGACGACCGGCGCAGCGCGCTGCGCCGGGACCGGTTCGGGTTCGTGTTCCAGTCCGGGCAGCTTGTTCCCGAGCTGGCCGCGGAAGAGAACGTCGCCCTGCCCCTGCTGCTGTCCGGTACCCGCCGCGGCCCGGCGATGACGGCGGCCAGGAAGTGGTTCGGCACGCTCGGCCTGGACGGGCTTGAGGGCCGCAGGTCCGGGGAGCTGTCCGGCGGGCAGGCTCAGCGCGTCGCGCTGGCCCGCGGCCTGGTCGCCGGGCCGGAGATGCTGTTCGCCGACGAGCCGACCGGGTCGCTGGACTCGGTGTCCGGGGAACTGGTGATGGACCTGCTCACCGCCGCCGCCCGCGAGCACGGCACCACCGTCATCCTGGTCACCCACGACGCCCGGGTCGCCGCCTACGCCGACCGCGAGGTCGTCGTCCGCGACGGCCAGGTCAGCACGCTCACCGGGACCCGGCCGTGATCGGGCTCGCGCTGCGCCTCGTGGTCAACGGCCGCGAGGCGCTCACCCGGCTGCTCGTCCTGGCCATCGCGGTCGGCCTCGGCGTCGGCCTGCTGCTGACCGCCGTGGCCGCGACCAACGCGGCCCTCACCTGGAACAGCCGCCATGGATGGTTCTGGACCGGCACGGCGTCCGTGCCCCCGGGCCCGGCGGCGGGCATCGCCCCACTCTGGTGGCACCCCAGCGGTGACACCTTCGACGGCCAGCAATTCAGCCGTTTCGATGTGGCCGCCACCGGCGCCGCGTCCCCGGTGCCGCCGGGCATCCCCCGTGACCCGGGACCGGGCCAGTACTACGCCTCGCCCGCGCTGGCCGCGCTGCTGCGGTCCACCCCGGCGGACCAGCTGGCCGACCGCTACCCCGGCCGCCTGGCCGGGGTGATCGGTGACGCCGGGCTGCCATCGCCGACCTCGCTGGTCATCATCATCGGGCATACCCCGGCGCAGCTGGCGCACACGCCGGACAGCGTGCCGGTGACGTCGATCCCCACGGCGGTGCCCGGCAACATCGGGGGCCATGTGAACCCCAAGGGGCTGGACTACAACCCGCCCGACCCGGGAGGCGGGCAGAGCGCCGTCAACCTCCTCTTGTCCGTCGTGGCGCTGGCCATGCTGGCCCCGGTGCTGATCTTCATCGCCACCGCGACCCGGCTGTCGGCCGCCCGCCGCGAGCAGCGGTTCGCGGCGATGCGCCTGGTCGGCGCGACCCGCAGGCAGGTCTCCCGGCTCGCCGCCGCCGAATCGACGGTGGCCGGGGTCGCGGGGGTGGCGGCTGGGTTCGGGATCTTCTTCGGACTGCGCATACCGGTCGCGGGCATCCCGTTCATCGGCCAGCCGTTCTTCCCCGCCGAGTTGTCGCTCAGCCCGCCGGACATCCTCGCAGTCGCGATCGGCGTGCCGGTGGCCGCCGCCGTGGCGGCCAGGCTGGCGCTGCGCCGGGTGCGCCTCTCCCCGCTCGGCGTCGCCCGCCGGGCCACGCCACCGCCGCCGCGGGCCTGGCGGATACTCCCACTGCTGGCCGGCTTCGCCGAGCTCGGGTTCTTCACCGTGCACGGCAAGCCGGCCAGCCCTTCCGGGCAGGACCTGGCGTTCGTGCCCGGCTTCGCGCTCATCATCGTCGGCCTGGTCCTCGCGGGGCCGTGGCTCACCATGGCCACCGCCCGGGTCATGGCCCGGCGGACAAGCCGCCCCGGCACGCTGATCGCCGCCCGCCGCCTCGCCGACGACCCGAGGGGCGCTTTCCGCGCCATCAGCGGCCTGGTGCTCGCCTTGTTCATCACCACCGTAGCCGTGGCGGGCATCACCACATGGAACGCCCAGCAACACAACGTGAGGATCAGCGCCGCTGAAACGAAGGTGCTGACGGACCAGCTGGCGGACCAGCAGCCCGGCTCCGCGTCCCAGGCCAGCCCGGGACCGGCCGCGCCCGCCGCGCCGGTCGCGGCCGAGCTGAGCGGGATTCACGGCGTCCAGGGGGTGGTCGTGGTCCGCGCGGATCCGGGGCTCACCATCCCCGCGGCATTTCACAACCTCGGCACCAATCCCGGCAGCACCGGTCCGGTTCCGGCCGGCGTGGTCTCGTGCGCGCAGCTCGCGACCGTTCCCGTCCTCGGCCGCTGCCCGGCCGGGGCGAGAGCGGCGGCGTTCCCGGCCGACGGGTTCGCCGGGCCCCTGTACGGCGTGGACGCCACCGGGATCACCTGGCCAGCCGCGAACGTCCGGGCCGCACGGCTGGGCAGCCTCGCAGTGGACGCCATCAACGTGGCGACGAACGGCACCGTGCCAGCGGTCGAACAGGCCAGGACGGTGCTGGAGAGCACACACGCCTATCCCGCCGCCTATCTCGCCGACGGCGTGCCGTCCACCGTCGGCGAGCTGATCGCGCAGTCGAATCCCACCAACAGCGGCTACCAGCAGCTCGCGAACACGGTGATCCTGGTCAGCCTGCCGATCGCCGGCTGCACGCTGGCAGCGGGCATCGCGGCCGGGCTCGCCGACCGCAAGCGGCCGTTCAGCCTGCTGCGGCTCACCGGCGCCCGGCTCGCCATGCTGCGCCGCGTCGTCGCGCTGGAAAGCGCCGTCCCGCTGCTCGCCGTCGCCGCCGTCGCGATCGGCACCGGGTTCGGCGCCGCCGCGATGTACACCTCCCTGGAGATGCAGCACCCGATGGTGGCGCCCGGCGCCGCCTACTACCTCATCACCGCGGGCGGGATCCTGGCCGCCCTCGGAATCATCGCGGCCACCTTCCCGCTGCTGGCCCGCATCACCGGACCCGAGGTCGCGAGGAACGAATGAACCTGCTTCCCTCAGCTAAGGATCAATCGCACGAACGACGTTCCTGGACGAGGAACTAGATACCAGGCGGTGGGTGCGGCGGTCCCGTGGCGGCATCCGCCGGGCAGTCGTAGAGGATAACGGTCGCCGCCCGGGCGGTCTCCAGGGCCGGGTTCGCGTACCGGTGCGGCATGGAAGACGGGAACTGCATGCTGTCGCCCGGTTCGAGGCGGTACGTCTCAAACCCGACGGAGATCTCCAGGACTCCCGCCATGATCAGCACCATCTCGGTTCCCGGATGCGAGTAGAGCGTCGGATTGGACTCCGCACCGGGACCGTAAACGAGTTCAAAGAAATCGAGATGGCGCAGTGTCTCCGGGGTCAGCCGCTCCCAGCGCACCCCGCCGTCGATGTCGATCGCCGCGCGGTTGCCCCGGCGCACGACGTAGCGGCTCTCGGCCTCACGGTGCGCCGAGCCCGGCCGGCCCGGGGCCCGGCCTGTTCCCGCCGCGGGCGGCCCGGCCGCCGCGTTCGCCGCCTCAGGCACCCCGGCCGACCCGGGCTCCCGGAAGAACGCGTCAACCGGCACGTCCAGGGCCTGCGCCATCGCGAACAGGGTGGACACCGACGGGCGTGACTGCCCGCGCTCGATCTGGCTGATGAGGCTGGGCGTCACCCCGATTTCCCGGGCCAGCTCCGCTACCCGCATCCCGCGCCGTCCGCGATGCGCGGCGAGCCGCCGGCCGATGTCCCCGGCCAGGTCCGCTGGCCCCCCGGCCCGGGTCGTCGCATCGGTAGCAGCACTCATATCAGCCATGATGCCTTGCATAGTAGTGCACAACCTCCCAGGTCGGCCGGGAGGGTCGGCCCTGTTCCAGCCGGGGCATGGCCGGCCCGGACGGCTTTTCACGGTCATTTAGTGGTGCTATCGTCCGGGCTACGATGACCGCTCAAATGATTATGGTCACTGAATGACGGCTCGCCGCGGCCCCGTGCGAGCGGCCCCGTGCGACCAGGAGCACACCGTGACACTGGAGTCCACCGCTGCTGAAGAGGGCAGCGCGGCACCGTCCGGGACCGGCGAGATGGCGATCTGGCGGGACGTCCCGCTGCCCATGGATGACGGCATCGTGCTGCGCGCGGATGTGTTCGGACCAGCCGGAGCCGGGCGCCATCCGGTGATCCTCAGCTACGGCCCGTACGCCAAGGGCCTGGCCTTCCAGGACGGGTACCGTGATCAATGGCGGCTCATGATCGAGCAGCACCCGGATGTCGCGCGGGGTTCGACCAACGAGCACCAGAACTGGGAGGTGGTGGACCCGGAGAAGTGGGTCCCCGACGGCTACGTGTGCGTGCGGGTGGATTCCCGCGGGGCGGGACGCTCCCCCGGCAGGCTGGACCCATACTCGCCGCGGGAGGCCCGCGACCTTTACGGATGCATCGAGTGGGCGGCCGGGCAGGCGTGGAGCACGGGCAAGGTCGGGCTCAACGGCATCTCCTATTACGCGATGAACCAGTGGCACGTGGCCGCCCTGAGGCCACCGCACCTCGCCGCCATGTGCGTATGGGAGGGCGCCGCGGATTTCTACCGCGACGCCACGCATCACGGCGGCATCCTGTCCACGTTCTGGATGAACTGGTACGACAAGCAGGTCACGGTCGTCCAGCACGGTGTCGGCGATCGCGGCGCGCGCAGCCCGGCCACCGGCGCGGCGGTCGCCGGGCCGGAAACCCTCACCGACGCGGAGCTGGCCGCGGCTCGGGTGCCGTTCGGCGAGGAGATCCGCGCGCACCCGCTGGACGATGAGTTTCACCGGGCGCGCTCGGCGAACTGGCCGCAGATCACGGTCCCGTTCCTGACCGCCGCCAACTGGGGCGGGCAGGGACTGCATACCCGCGGCAACTTCGAGGGCTTCACCCGGGCCGCGTCGCCACTCAAGTGGCTGGAGGTCCACGGCCTCGAGCACTGGACCCATTTCTACACCGACTACGGCGTCGACCTGCAGAAACGGTTTTTCGCCCGGTTCCTGCACGGAGACGAGGAGGGCTGGCGGGACCAGCCGCCCGTCCAGTTGCAGGTCCGCACCCTGACCGGCTTCACGCAGCGCGCCGAACAGGAGTGGCCGCTGGCCCGGACCGACTGGCAGCGGCTCTACCTGCGGCCTGGCCCGCTGGACCTGAGTGCCGTCCCCGTGACCGACCCCCGCAGCGTGTCGTATGCCGCCGACGGCGCGGGCGTGACCTTCACCGCGCCGCCGCTTGACCGGGAGACCGAGATCACCGGGCCGGTGGCCGCCCGGCTGTTCGTCTCGTCCAGTGTCGACGACGCCGACTTGTTCCTCGTGCTCCGGGTGATCGCACCGGACGGTGAGGACGTCACCTTCCCCGGGGCCATCGACCCGCACACCCCCGTGGCCCAGGGCTGGCTGCGGCTGTCCCACCGCCAGCTCGACCAGGAGCTGAGCACCCCCTACCGCCCCTACCACAGCCACAACGAAATGCAGCCGCTCATCCCGGATGAGGTCTACCAGGCCGACGTCGAGATCTGGCCCACCAGCCTGGTTATCCCGGCTGGGTACCAGGTGGCGCTGACCGTCCGGGGCCGCGACCACGAGCGCCGCTATCCCGGCGCCCCCCGGCTTGGCTCGTTCAAGAACGAGATGACCGGTTGCGGGCCGTTCCTGCACGACGACCCGCTGGACCGGCCGCCACACCTGACGGGCAGCACGCAGACCCTGTGGGCAGGGCCCGCAGGCAGCCCTATCTGCTGGTGCCCGTCATCCCCGGTGGCTGACCTCGGCCAGCGCGTCACGGTATCCGGGAGGCCCTCCCACAGGGAAAGGATGGCAGGGATGAAGGAAGCGTTTGGTGGGCTGAGTACGGATTGGCGGGAGGGTATCAACTGGGCGGCGGTGCGGGCGTGGCGGCTGGGGCGGGCGCGGGAGGCGATGGCGCGGCATGGGCTGGGGGCGTTGCTGCTGATGTATGACGAGAACATGCGGTATGTGTCGTCAACGTATACGCCGGGGTGGAACCGGCTGAAGCCGGGTTTGCGGTATGTGGTGCTGTGTGCGGGGCGGGAGCCGATTGTGTATGAGCAGGGTGATATCGGGATGCATCTGAAGGTGCATAATCCGTGGATCCCGGTGGGGAATGTGCGGCATTCCTATAGCTGGATCAAGGGGGCGGCTGGGCCGGCGGCGGAGAGCCAGGTGGCGAAGTTCACTACGGCGCTGGTGAATGATCTGGAGGAGGCGGGGGTGCTGGGGCAGCCGCTGGGGGTGGATTTCGTGGATATCAACATGATCGCGGCGTTCGGGCGGGCGGGGGTGGCGTGGGTGGACGGGATGACGCCGATGATGGAGGCGCGGTCGGTGAAGAGCCCGGATGAGCAGAAGGCGGCGCGGATCGTGGGGGCGATCTGTGATGGGCTGCATTATGAGTTCACCCAGTTCCTGCGGCCGGGGATGACCGAAAATGAGGTCGCCGCGTTCGGGTTCGAGTATCTCTACAGCATCCCGGGGGTGGAGGACGTGGAGGACATCATCGTGTCCTCGGGGCCGAACGCCTGGCCGAACTGGCGTAATTTCTCGGACCGGATCATCCGGCCGGGTGAGCTGGTGATCATTGACCTGGCCGCGCTGACCTGGAACGGCTTCAAGTCGTGTGTGTACCGCACGTACTGCGTGGGCGGCACGCCGACCGATGAGATGAAACGGTATTACGACACCGCGCACACCTGGCTGTGGGACGCGATCGACGTTGTCCGCCCCGGGGTGAGCACCCGCGACATCGCCAGCAAATGGCCCTCAGCCAAAGAAGCCTGGGGCTATGACGAGGAAGACCAGGCCGCCGCCAACCTGTGGGGCCACGGGCTCGGCCTGGCGCAATACGACCGGCCGGTGATCTCCCGGATCTGGTCCCTGGACTACCCCGAGGAAATCACCCCCGGCATGGTCTTCGCCCTGGAAACCCAGCACGGCAAGGTCCACGACTTCGGCGTCCGCCTCGAGGAAATGCTCCTGGTCACCGACGACGGCCACGACCTGCTCTCCACCTACAAATCCGACGAGATCATCGTGGTCGGGTGAGGTGGCCCGCAACCAGGCCCGGCCAGCCAGCGAGCCGGGCCCGCCGCGGGCCAGGCCCGCGAGCTACGTGAAGCTGGTTCTGCACCGGGGCATCATGACCGGAACGATTCCCGGCGGGACACGGCTCGTGCAATCGAGCATCGCGGAGGAGCTCGCGGTGAGCACCAGCCCGGTGCGGTACGCGCTCAGGGAACTGGCGGCGGAGGGATTCGTCCGGCTGGATGACCGCGGCGGGGCGGTGGTGCACGAACTTTGCCGGAGCGAACTGGAGGACATCTACGAGATCCGCGCGATGCTCGAGCCGGTCGCCACGGCGCGGGCGGCCAAGCTGGCCGGCCGGACGAGCCTGCTTCGGGCGGCCGAAATGCTGGCCGCGATGGAATCCGAGACCGACGGCGCGCGGTGGGCCGAGCTCAACTCCAGCTTCCACAGCGCTATCGACCAGGCTGGCAGCGGTCTCAAGCTGGTCGCGATCCTGAAGAACCTCCGGGAACTATCCGCCCGGTACATCACGCACTCCATACTCACCGTGCCGGATCGGGCCCGGCGCGCGAATGCCGAGCACGCTGAGATCCTCCGGGCCGTCATCGCGCGCGACCCGGAGGCTTCGGCCCTCGCCGTGCTGAAGCATCTCGACGGCACGCTCTGCGCGCTGAACGTCCACCCGATCGGCGTTCCGCCCGCCCGCGCCAGGCTGGCGCCCGGCGGGCAGCGCATCGGGGACAACTGACAGGCGGCCGCGAGCGGCCGCGGGGGCGGCACCCGCCCGCCTTAGCGATTGAGCGGCGTGCTTAATCACGTTACGATCACCATGTCGTGATTTGGTGGCCCCATGGGCCGGGCACGCAGGAGATTGGTGGCCATGGAAAGCTCATTAGCGCGGACCACAGCCATCCGGCGGGGACGGGACGGGAGCGGGGGGCGGGGGCGGGTGGCCCTGCGCTGCGCCTCCGGCGCTTTTACGCGCTGGGCCACCCACCCCCGCCCCCCGCTCGCGATGGTCGGGCTGGTCGGCTGCGCCGCACTCGTCGCGGCGTGCGGGAGCAGCGGGTCAGCGAGCACCAGCACATCGCATTCGCCGGTCAAGGTGGGCTACCTGCTCCCGCTGACCGGCGTGTTCACCAAGAACGGCAGCAGCGAGCAGAACGGGTTCAAACTGGGGCTGAAGCACTTCGGGAACTCGGTCAACGGGCACCCTATCCAGGTGATCTACGCCAATGACCAGGGCGAGCCCTCGGTGAGCCTGTCGGACGCCCGGCAGCTGGTCACCTCCGACCAGGTCCAGGTCGTCGAGGGTCCGCTGCTGTCCAGCGCCATCGCGGCCGTCGCACCGTACGTGCTCGGCCAGGGGATCCCCGAGGATGACCTGTACCTGGCGAGCCCGCAGCAAGCGCAGGACTACGTCAAGCTCGGCACGGGCTTCACCTCCGACTGGGACGGCTTCGCGCCGACCACGGTGGGCGGCCGCTGGGCGTACGACACCATGCACTGGCGGCACGTCACCACGGTCGGGCTCGGCATCTCCTACGGCTGGCAGGGCGTAGCCGGGTTCGCGGCCCAGTTCACCAAGCTGGGGGGCACGATCGACAAGACGATCTGGGTGCCCAGCAACAGCGTGGACATGTCGCCCTACGTTTCCGCGATCCCGGCCAGCACCCAGGCCGTGTTCGTGGTGCTGTCCGGATCGCAGGCGGCGAACTTCATCAACTCCTACCAGTCGTTCGGGCTGAAGAACAAGAAGCCGCTGATGGGCATCACCACCCTGACCGACCAGGCCGCCCTGCCCGCGGAAAACGCCACCGCCGCGCTCGGCGTCTATACCGACTCGCAGTACTGTGACGGCAGTCCCGCACCGGTCAACCAGGCCTTCGCGAACGCCTACCACGCGGCGTACGGCCAGTACCCGTCATACTACTCCGAGGCGGGGTACACCAAGGCCGAGATCCTGGTCGCCGCGCTCAAGTCATTGAACGGCAAGGTCACGAGCGAGAAGGCGCTTTCGGCCGCGATGCGCGCGGTCACCATCACCGCGCCGCGCGGGCCGGTGACACTGAGCCACGCCACGTGGTCACCGGTTGAGAACGAGTACATCTGTAAGGTCGAGAGTGTCAAGGGCACCCTGCGGAACGTCCCGATCGCTACCTTCCCGGACGTCCAGCCTTGGGGCACGCTCTCACAATCGGCCTGGCAGCCGATCTTCGCCAAGACGAGCGTCAGCCCGCCGAGCTACTGAAACGGCCGGCCGATGCTCATCGACGTGCACAATCACGTCATGCCGGCCGCGGCCCTCGACGTGCTGCGCCGCGACTCCCGCTACGGCGTCACGATCGGCGGCGACCAGTGGACCGGGGGGCACCACGTGCCGTTCACCATCGCCGCTTCCTTCCACGACCCGTCCGCCAAAATCGCCGAGATGGATGAGCGGGGCATCGGCGCGGCGATCGTCTCATGCCCGCCCCCGTTGTTCTTCTACGAGGTCAGCAGCGACAGCGGAGCCGAGTTGTGCGAGGTAGCGAACGACGGGATGGCGAAGTTCTGCGCCGCGGGCCCCGAACCGGCTGCGGTGGCTGGCCAACCTGCCCATGCAGGATCCGCCGCGCGCGGCGGGACTCTACCGGGCTGCTATTGGGCGGGGGTGCGTGGGCGCGGCCGTGGGGACGTCGATCGCCGGGCACCGGCTCGACGAGCCCGCCTTCGAGGAATTCTGGGCGGCCGCGGCGCAGATTGGGCGGCCGGTGCTGGTCCATCCGGCCTTCAACGAACCGCATGCCGCACTGGAGCCGTACTACCTTCAGAACGTCATCGGTAACCCGCTCGAGACCACGGTCATGGTGGAGCGGATGATATGCGCCGGGGTGTTCGCCCGCCATCCGGACCTGCGGCTGGTCGTCGTGCACGGTGGCGGCTACCTGCCGTACCAGGCGGACGGCTCGCCCACGCCTGCGGGGTGCGGCCGGAGATCCCGGTGACCGCCGATGACGTATGGGGAGCCTTCGGTCAGCTGTATTTCGACACGATCACGCACGATGGGGCCGCGCTGCGGTACCTGGCGCAGCGGGTCGGCATTGATCATGTACTGCTGGGTACGGATCTGCCGTTCGACATGGCGCTACAGGCACCGGCGGCCGCGCTGGCGGAGGCGTTCGACGAGGCGGCGCGGGAACGGGTCGG
The DNA here is from genome assembly GCA_963822825.1 of uncultured Actinomycetes bacterium. Classification (GTDB taxonomy): domain Bacteria; phylum Actinomycetota; class Actinomycetes; order Streptosporangiales; family Streptosporangiaceae; genus JAWWPY01. Next base: position 327,917 of record CAWGIW010000015.1, read on the forward strand.
GTCGGCGAACGCGGGCCGCCTGTTCGCGCTCGACGGCATGCGCTGATCCCGGGTCGCCTGGCCGCTGGGAGGCCGGTCAGGCCACTTAGATCTCTCCGGCCGGGGAACCCAGGTACCGGTGCCGCGACGAGAGTCCGCGGAAGGAAGCGAAGACCACACAGCCCTCCGGGTACTCGTACGGCCCGTGCGGCTCCGGGCCCGAAGCCCAGACGTAATCGCCCGGGTGCAGATGCACGCCCTTGACGATCTGGACGCCCTCCATCACCACGATCGAGTGGCTGCTCTCGTGCGCGTGCTCGGGCTCGACGTAGCCGGGCGGGAACTTGATGAGCATGTCGGCGACGCCGACCTCGGGATCCGAGTAGAAGACCTTGACCTGGACGCCGTCGCGCAAGGCCAGCACGTCCACGTCGTCCTGCCAGTCAAGATCCCAGCGATGGGCGGTGTGAAAGGGTTTCCCCATGGCCGTTCCCCTCTCGTCGTCGGTTCTCGTCGCCGGTTGCGCGTCGCCGGTCAGATGCCAAGGTGCGTCTCCCGCACTGACGCGGAACTCTCGAGTTCGCTGGCCGTGCCCTGCCAGACCACCTGCCCGTTGGACAGGATGTAGATGACGTCGGCCGAATCGACGGCCAGGCCGTAGTTCTGCTCGACCAGGAAGATCGACAAGCCGCTGCTGCGCAGGTCGGCCATGATTTCGCCCATCCGCTCGACGAGCACCGGCGCCAGCCCCTCCGATGGCTCATCCATCAGCAGCAGGCTGGGGTTGGTCAGCAGGGCGCGGCCGACCGCGAGCATCTGCTGCTCGCCGCCGGAGAGCTGGCCGGCCCGGTTGCGTCTGCGGTCCTTCAGGTTGGGGAACAGGTCGTAGGCCCGTTCGAGCGTCCAGGCCCCGGCGTCTCCGCTCGCCCCGGCGTCTCCGCTCACCCCCCCCCCCCGCGCCTCCGCTCACCCCCGCGCCTCCGCTCACCCCCGCGCCCCGGCCCGGCCCTGCGGCCCGGCCCGGCCCGCGGGCGGCGAGCGTGAGGTTCTCCTCCACCGTGAGCGAAGGGAATATGCGGCGGCCCTGAGGGATCAGGGCCAGCCCGCGCTGGGCAATCTGGAACGGCTGCTGGCCCACCAGTTCCACGTCGTCGAGCGTGATCCGGCCGGAACGCGGGCGGATCAGTCCCATGATCGTGTGCACCAGGGTCGTCTTGCCCATGCCGTTGCGCCCCAGCAGGACAGTGCAGGCACCGTCGCCGATCCGCAGGTTCACGCCTTGCAGGACGTAGTTGATCCCCCGGTAGGTGTGCAGGTCACGAACCTCGATCACGGGGCGCCTGCCTCACCGGGAGCCGGGGGCCGGCCCAGCGGGGTGCCGCGGCGGGGTCCGGCAGATCGCCGGCCGGAGGCGGCCCGGCCCAGATAGAGCTCGCGGACCCGCTCGTCGTTCTGGATGTCAAGCATGGAGCCCTGCGCCACCAGCGCACCCAGGTGCAGCACAGCAGCGGAGTCCACCACGACACGCAGGACGTCCATGTCATGCTCGATCATGACCAGGGTCAGCTCGGCCGGCAGCGATCTCAGCAGGACCTGGATATTCACCCGCTCGGCGGGCGAGAGCCCGGCCGCCGGCTCGTCGAGCAACAGCACCCGGGGCTTGAGGGCGAGGGCGAGCAGCACCTCCAGCTCGCGCAGCTCGCCGTGGGACAACTCGGCGGCGATCGCGCCCAGCCGCCCGGCGAGCCCGAACCGGGCGGCGAACTCAGCGGCCTCCGCCATCACGCCGCGGTAGCTCCGCCACGGCCGCAGCAGCGATAGTTTGGTCCGGCTCAGCCCGTGCAGGGCCAGGGTGAGGTTCTCCAGCACGGTGAGGTCGCTGAAGACCCGGGTGATCTGGTACGTGCGCCCCAGACCCAGCGCCACCCGCCGGTAGGGGGGCATGCCCGTGATGTCCCGCCCGAACAGGGCGACTCTGCCGCTGCTGGGCCGCAACTCGCCGGACAGCAAGTTGAAGAGGGTGGTCTTGCCGGCGCCGTTCGGGCCGATGATCCCGAAGCGGTCCCCGGGGGCGACCCGGAGCGAGACATCCGCGACCGCCGCCACGCCACGGAAGCGGCGGCACAGATGATCAGCAGCCAGCGCGGGAGGGCCGTCGCCGGGGCCGGCCGCATCCTCCGGGGCACGCTGGGGAGTGGCGGTCATGGCGCGCCTCCCTCCCGCAGCCGGGCGATAGCCGCGTCCCGGCGTCGGCCGATAGCCCGGACCAGGCCCCAGAGTCCGCCCGGGCTGAAGACCACGACCGCGATCAAGGTCAGGCCCATGAGGGTCTGCCAGCGGGACACGTACAGGCTCAGCTCCTGCTGGAACAGGACGATCACGACGGCGCCCAGGGCCGGCCCCGAGATGCTGCCCAGCCCGCCGAGCACGACCATCAGAACGAGGAGGCCGTTCGCGCTGAAATTCATCGTCGTGGGGCTGATCAGCTGATTGACGAAGATGTAGAGGACGCCGGCCACTCCGGTGAAGAAGACCGCGATGACCCAGGCCAGGTAGCAGTGCAGGCCGGTCCGGTAGCCAAGCGCGGCCAGCCGCGCCTCGTTCGAGCGGACACCGCGCAGGGACAGCCCGAAGGGTGATCCCGCCATCGTCACCAGCAGCAGCGCGACGACCACGAACACGGCGAGGACGGTCATCCGCAAGGTCAGGCCGTTGTTGAGGTCGAAGGGCCCGATGCTCGGCAGGGTTGACAGCGGGATGCCGTTGTCGCCCTCGCTCAGCCCCACCCACTGGTAGGCCAGCCCCCACAGGACCTGGCCCATCGCCAGGGTAATAATCACGAAGCTGATCCCCTTGACCCGGACCGCGACGATCCCCAGGACCAGCCCGAGCGCCAGAACCACTCCCAGGCCGATCCCAACCGCGGCCCATGGGGAGTACGAGTGCACCTCCGCGATGGCGACGCCGTAGGCGCCGACGCCGAGGAAGCCAGCCATCCCGAGCGAGATCAGGCCTGCGTAACCGCCCAGGAAGTCGAGGGACATGGCGGCGATCGCGTAAACGAGCATGTCCAGGATCAGGGTGGACGCGAAGCCGCTGCCCTGCAGCAGCAGGACGAGGACCACGGCCACCGCCACGCCGGCGACCGGCCCGGTGAGCCGGCGGGAACGGGTCAGGGCGGCCAGGATGAGCTGGGCCCGGCGGCTGGTCGCCCTCCCCGGGCCGCCGGCGGGTACCGCGGCGGTGCTGGTCTTGCCGCCCGCGCCCGTCACGTGGTCGGCCTGCCGAGCAGGCCCTGCGGCTTCACCAGCAGGATCACGATGACCGGGATGAACAGGATGGAGTAGGCGACGGCCGGGAAGTACGCCGTCCCGTACGTGTCGATGAGGCCGATGACGATGCTCCCCAGGATCGCCCCCTCGTAACTCCCCAGGCCCCCGACAATCACCACGGCCAGGGCGAAGAGCAGGATGTCGCTGTCCGCGCCGGTGTACAGACCCAGCACGGTCCCGCCGAGCACCCCGGCGAAGCCGGCCAGCAGCGCGCCCAGCGTGAAGACGAGGGTGAACACCCGGCGGACGTTGATGCCGAGCGCGCTCACCATCTCCCGGTCGTCCACGCCCGCCCTGACGATGGCGCCCACGCGGGTCCTGCGGAGCAGGTAGTACAGGCCCACCGCGACGACGATCGAGACCCCCAGGATGAAGATCCTCCCGTTCGGGTAGACGATGCCGTCGACCGGCAGGATGGACGACTTGCCGAGGATCCCGGGCAGGTTTATGGTCAGCGGGCTGCCGCCCCATATCGCGAGGGCCAGGTCGTCAATGACGTAGATGAGCCCGAGGGTGGCGAGCAGTTCCGACATCTCTGACCGGCCCAGCCAGGTGATAAGGGTGCGTTCGAGCAGGAGCCCGAGTGCGGCCATCGCGACCGCGGCGGCGGCCAGCCCGTAGAAGAAGTTATGCGTGCCACCGATGACCGAGTAGCCGACGTAGCCGCCGAGGAGGTACACGGCGCCATGCGACAGGTTGGTGACCCGCATAACCCCGAATACCAGGGTGAAGCCGCTCGACACCAGGAAAATAATCCCCGCGAGGGTCAGCCCGTTCAGGGTCTGGGCTAAGAACTGCGGCACGCTCGGGGCTCCCCTCGTCGCTGAGGACTACCGGGCCCGGTTCCTGCCGGGCCGCCCGGGCGGCGCGGGGGCGGTGTGATCCGCGAGGCAGGCGAGGCCGATCCCGGGGCAGGACATGCCCCTTTCATCATCATTAGCGTAGCGACGGGCGGCCGAGCCCGTCAATGACGTGCTGCCTGGCTGATTATGGATTATTGCGTCATCGCGCGCCCGGCCCTCCGAGCCCGTCAGCCGGATCGGGAAGCCTGGCGAAAGCGCCCGTGCCGGGCGGGATCACGCGGTGACCGAAACAACCCGGCGCTCGTGTATCGATTCCGCGATCGCCGCCGTCAGTTCCACGCTGCGCAGTCCGTCCTCGCCCGATGGGCTCGGGTCGCGCCCATGGCGGACCGCGTCGGCAAAGGCCTCGATGGTGCGCCGGTAAGCGTCGTGCGACGTGGCCGGGACTTCCCAGGCACCGTCGCGGGTGCTGAAACTCAGCGTGCCATCGCGCCCGGGCCGGGACAGGTTACGGCCCAGCACCCGGCCCTCGCTGCCGTAGAGCACGATGTCGTCCCGCGCGCTGGGCACGGACTGGTTCGCGTTGACATAGGCCAGCGTGCCATTGGCAAAGCGGAGCAACACGAGCGCGGTGGTGTCAACCTGGTAACCGGGCTCGGAGTCCACCAAGGCGACCACCTCGGATACCTCCGAGCCAAGCAGGTAACGCAGCAGGTCCAAGGCGTGCACGCCGATGTTGTTGAGCGTGCCGAGTCCGGCGAGAGCCGGGTCCGTGCGCCAGCCCGCGGGCAGGTTCCGGCCTGCGCTCATCTGCACTTCGGCGACGACGACCGTGCCGATGGCGCCGCGGCGCACCAGTTCAGCGGCATCGGCGAGCCCGTCGTGATTACGGGTCTGGAAGGTGATGCCGAGCCGCACTCCCGCAGACCGGCACTCCTCGACACAGCGCCGCGCATCGGCGACGGTCACCGCCAGCGGCTTGTCACACAGGACGTGCTTGCCCGCCCGGGCCGCCGCGATCACCTGCTCGGCGTGCCGGGCGTTCGGCGTGGCGATGTAGACGGCCTCGACTGCGGGATCCGCCAGCATCTTGGCGTAATCGTCGAGGGCTGCCGCCGCGCCGTGGGCCCGGGCGAACTTCTCCGCCCGCTCCTGGTCCCGGCTGACCACGCTGACCAGGGTGCTGTTCGCGCCCGCGGTGATCCCGGGAGCGATCTGCGTCGATGCGATCTTGCCGAGCCCGACGATTCCCCATCCGAGCTTCTGCGAGTCCACGAGATCCTCTCCCTGGCCCTTCGCGCCACCGGCTACATGATTAGACGCTATCACTGTGGTCTGCGGGGCAGCCACGGTGCGCCCGCGTCAGGCGGGCGGGTCCTGTCCCATGACGGCAGGCCGCCAATGATCCCCGTCAGCCGGCGCCGGCCTCGTCGCGCCGGTCGCGGAGCGGAGACAGCAGGCGCTCGAGGAGCCGGACCTCGGCGGTGTCGAAACGCCCGGCCATCCGGTCGGCGTCGTCCCGCTCCTGGGCCTGCGCCAGGCTCTGCTGGGCCGCTTGAAGCTGCTCGCGCAGCTTGGCGTTCTCCGCCGTCAGCCGGCGCTGCTTGGACTGGACGCTCGCCAGTTTCTGCTCCAAGCTGGCCACTGTCTTCTGCAGCGCGGCATCGCCCGGCCCGGTTCTGGCGGGCTCGGCCACGTCTTCGTCCCCCGGCACCGTCTCGTCGCCGGGCGGGACCGCGAGCCGCTGCACAACCTGGACGAGCAGTCGCCGGGCCAGTTGGTCATAGTCAACGTCCGCGTTACCGGCCGCGGCCACCACCAGGCCCCGGCCGCTGCCGTCGTCCGGGTCGGCAGGCCTGCCGCCAGGCCCCGCCGCTATAGCCGACCGTGGCCCGGACGCTGAGCCGGTCGCGGTCGCCTCCCTGGCCGCGGTCCCGGCGACCGGCGTGCTGGCCGCTGCCGCCCTGACGGCGGATGTCCCGGCCGCCGGTATCCCGGCGGCGGGTGTCCCGGCGGCGGGTGTCCGGCGGCGGGTGTCCCGGCCGCCGGTATCCCGGCGGCGGGTGTCCCGGCCGCCGGTGTCCCGACGGCGGGTGTCCCGACGGCGGGCGACGTGCTGGTGGCGGCCGCATGGCCGCCGGATGCTGGCCCACGGGGGCCGCTCCGCCTCACAGCCGCGGGCTTGGCGGGCGCGATCCGATAGGTGCGCTTGCCGCGTACCTCCCGCTTGATCAGGCCAGACCGCTCCATCCCGGACAACAACTGCGCGAACGCCACGCTGGAACCCGGATACCCGATAGCGTCCGCCAGTGCTGTGCTGGCCATTCCGCTTGCGTCATTGATCTCACCGACGGTCACGAGGTGGGACAGCACGCGATCGCGCGTGCCCACCGCCCGCCTCCTGGTGCCAGCCTGCACATCCCCCACGTCAGCGCGCCCCTTCCCGCGGCAATCACGCCGGTCAACGCTCTCCGCACGCCAATCATGCCGATCGTTGGCTGACCCTAAGTCATCATAGTGCTCCCGGCCGGCGGCATTGTGGAGCGTGGCCCGGCCTGGCTCCACCGGGGTGAGTGGGGCAGCATGGAGACCGATGATGCGGTCTCTGACTCACATGGAGCTTGGACCATGATCGAACAATTGAGAGGCGAACTTGCCTCGATGCTTCCGCTGACCATCAAGGAGGCTGCCTTTGCAGATCCAGCCCTGACTCTGGCCGGCGATGACTGGGCCTTCAGTTCGTCCTCAGCCTGGCGCGTGACCAAAGGCGGCGTCCTTGAATTTGGTTGGAGTAACGCCGGCGCCTCGGATCTGGTGTGGGACCTTTGTGGGCTGTCGATCGTTTCCGTCGCACCCCAGTCTTCCGTCATGAGCGGTGACCCGGCCTTCGAGCTTTCGGACGGCCGGTGGCTGGAGATCTTCTCGGATCATGCACTCGACCCATGGTCGATGCAACTGCCGAACATGACCTTCGTTGGCTCGCCCTCCGACCCCTCGCAGACTAGCTGACCACGTGCTGAAGAGCCGAGCCAGAGTCGCCGCGGCGCGGGGCGGGCGTAGATAGGCTCTCACCTTTCGCGCGTATCCGGCTTGCGCCGGCGGGCTCTGATCCGTTCCGCTTCCTGCCCGAGGCCCTCCTTCGTTCAATGTCAGACGGCGGCCCTAGGCTGTGGCGTTCTTGGCCTGGTCACGGGCTCGGCTGCCCAACGGAGTCGGTGACGAACACCTGGGCCCAGGTCTTGTAAGGCAGCGTGGCCCACGGCTGGACCGACGGATAGGTCTTGATCGGCACGTCTTCGAGCGTGCCGTTCACGTCCTCGACCTTGCAGATGTAGTCGTTCTGAATCGGGGCGTCCACGAGCTGGCTGAGGCGCAGCGGCCCGCGTGGTGCGGTAACCGGCGTGGTCTTCAGGGCGTTGGCGACGGCCGATCCATTCGTGGCCACGCCTTGCAGCCTTTTCAGCGCGGCGACGAGCAGTTCGGCGTGTACGTAGGCCGCCTCCGCGTAGTAACCGGGACGGGTGTGATAGGTCTGATAAAAGAGGCTGGTGAACTTACTGTTCGCCGGGTTGTTGATCCCGTCGCAGTACTGCGCCGACATCTGGTCGCCGAGCACGTCTGACGGCACCTCCCCGGACAGGACCGAGTAGTCGAAGACTGTGGTGTTGCCGAACAGGGGGATCTTTCCGCGCAGGCCGAATTGCGCGTACGCCTTGGTGAAGTTGACCGACCCGGCCCCCAGGGTCTCGGCGAAGACGGCCTGCGTGGTCTTGGGGATCGCGGACACGTATGGACCGTAGTCAACTGTGGTCAGCGGGGGCCAGAGAACCTTGTCGATCTTCCCCCCGAGGAGGGTGAACTGCTTGATGAAGCCGCCCGCCGACAGCCAGCCGAACGCGTAGTCGTTGGCCAGCACCGTCACGTGCCGGTAGCCGAGATTGGTATAGAGGTAGTCGGCCGCGAGGATATCTGGAGTGTTGCAAATCCATCCTGAGCTCAGTGCGTTGCCGTACTTCGCGTCATCGGTCAGTTGCGTCTGGGAGCAGATGGCGAGGTTGTCCAGCGGGACATGCTGGGCACCGAGGTAGGCGGCCACGGCCGCGTCCTCGCTCGCGAGCAGTGGGCCCTCAATGATCTGGACGTGCTTCTGCTGCACCAGGGAGCGGGCGTCGGACAGGGCGACCGCCGGGTTGCCGCCGGTGTCGTCGAAGTAGGTGACGATGTGATGACCGCCGACCGTGTCGCCGAAGGCCTTGAGCCCCAGATTCCAGCCTTCTTGTTCCTGCTTCCCGGCGAGGGCGACGGTGCCGGTCAGCGGCAGTTCGTAGCCAACGGCAACCGGGCTGGCCGCGCTCGTCCCCGACGATCCGCTCGTGCCGCAGGCCGCCAGCGCCAGCGGCCCCGCCAGCACGAGCGCTAAACCTCCAGACCAGGGCCGCCTAAGTCTCATCCGCATGACTGTCTCCCACCGGGGATGGAGCCGACGTCCCCAGCATGAGAGCTGGCTCCCCCGTTATGCATAGACAATGCCCTGGTCACAGCGGACCTCCTGACGCAGCGGGGCACCAGCGGTCAAGCAGCCGATGTAAGTGATTAGCCTAATCAACTGCGGGAGCCGCGCAAGGTTATTGCGCACTATGCGTGGTTTAACAGCACGGACCCACCGAGAGGATGGCTGGGCACCGATGGAATGCAGCGGGATGCGGTATCTGGGCCACCATGATCTAGCCGGCCGCGGCCACTGCGGGGAAGGCACGGCGGTGCTCGAGCGCGGTGGCCGCCGGTATCTCTATATCGCCCACGAGCGGGGCCCGGCGAATTTCAGCGTGCTCGATGTCACCGACCCGAGGGCCCCCCGACTGCTCGCCCAGACGAGCCTGCCGCACGGTGACGTCCGGTCGAATTCGCTGGCCGTCGGCGATGACCTGATGGTGGTGGCCTACCAGGTGAGTAAGCCCGGCCAGCGGCCCGCGGGCATCGAGGTATTCGGCCTGGAACGGCCCTGGGAGCCGCGCTCGATCGGCTTCCTGGACCTGTCCGGTCCCTGCTCGCGCGGCACCCACTGGGTGGGGTTCACCGGAGGCAGGCACGCGTACCTGGCCACTGGCACTCCCGACTCTCGGCCCACCCACCCCCGGGACGACCAGTTCGCCGTGATCGTGGACCTCACCGAGCCGACCCGGCCGGCCGAGGCTGGCCGCTGGTGGCTGCCCGGCACCCAGGAAGACGACGATTGCCCGGCGCCGGTGCGGCACCAGGCATTCGACGCGGGGTTCCGCACGCACAACATCAACCTGCACCCGCAGCGCCCGGACCGGGCCTACGTCGGCTACCTGGACGGCGGTGCCGTCATCCTGGACATCGCCGATGTCTCCTCGCCACGGCTGGTGTCGAGGCTGGACTATCACCCGCCGATGCCCGGCTTCACACACACCGTCCTGCCCCTGCTGAGCAGGAATCTGCTGGCCATCACCGACGAGACCGTGCACGACCACGCCGCTGACTACCCGAAGCTGCTCTGGTTTGCCGACGCGAGCCAGGAACGAACCCCGTTGATCATCAGCAGCGCGCCGATGCCGCCGCTGGCGGAGTTCGCGGCGCGGGGCGGCCGGTTCGGCGCCCACAACCTGCACGAGAACGAGCCGTTCGAATGGTCCTGGCAGAGCGAGGACATCGTGTTCGGCTCGTTCTTCAACGCCGGGGTGCGGGCGTTCGACGTGCGCGACCCGTTCCAGCCACGCGAGGTGGCGGCGTTCGTGCCCGACGCGCCGCCCCGCTCCCCCGTCGGCGCCATCCAGATCAACGACGTCTACGTGACGTCCGACGGCATCGTGTACGCCGTGGACCGCGGCGGCGGCGGCCTCTATGTGCTCCAGTTCCTCGGGGGCAGTTGAGGGGGGCGGCCCGGACCGGCCGGCCCTGCGCTGCGGTGCGGCGCTTTTACGCGCTGGGCCGCCCGCCACCCGCCCACGCCTTGGCCTCAGGAGATGCTGGCCGGGTGAGCCGTCACCATATTCCCGTCACGATCTCGATCGCTTCGCCGGATGCGGAGGACGCCCGGCTGGCGCTCCGGGCCTACTTCGAGGATGTGGCGAGCCGGTATTACCGGCGACCCGCGACCGGCGAGGAGATCGACGCCGCCATGGCCGAAGACCCCAGCGATGACCTCACCCCTCCGCACGGGCTGTTCATGCTGGCCTATGGGGACGCCGGGGTGATCGGCTGCGTCGGCCTCCGCCTGCGGCCGGGCGGTGTCGGCGAGGTGACCCGGCTGTTCGTGATCCCCTCAGCCCGCCGCCTCGGGCTTGGTGCCCGGTTGCTGGATGAGGTGGAGCACACCGCCCGGACGCACGGCCGGTCCAGGTTGCGTCTTGATACGCGCAGCGACCTCGTGGAGGCCCGCCGCCTCTACCAGAGTCACGGCTACCTGGAGGTGCCCGCGTTCAGCAGTGGCTCGTACGCGGAGCGGTGGTTCGAGAAGACCCTCAGTTGACCCAGGATCTGGCTGCGGCTTGATGCCCCGGCAGCTACGCGAGGAGGTTGACCAATGCCCTCATGACGGTAAGGGTCGAGCTATGCCGGGAGAGGTGTCCAGAGCTGATAGCCGGGTGGTGCGCGAGGACGCCCGGCAGCGGGCCATGGATTTCGTGAAGGAGCGATTCGCCGTTGCCGATATCGACGCTGAGCGGCTTGACGCTGGGCTGGCCGATCTGCTGGCGGCCACAACGGAAGCCGAACTCGCCAGGGTGGTCCGGTCGTTGCCGCCGCCTATCGCCCTGACCGGCCCGGACCGGCAACTGGCCAAGCCCCTGGAGATCCACTCCGGCACCGGGCGGTTGCGTCTCGAGGGGCGGTGGCAGGTCGCCAGGCAAACGCACGTCAGCGCCGACTTGGGCAGCGTATGGATCGATCTCACCGAAGCCGAGTTCGACGACCACATCACCGATCTGCACGTCTACACCGGATGTGGAAGCGTCACGATCATCGTTCCCCGGGGTGTCGAGGTCCAGATCACCCGGCACCGCGGCGGAGTTGACTTGCGGCTGGAACCGCCGGTGCCCGGGCTCCCGCTTATCCGGCTCGACGTGACCACCAACATCGGCCGCGTCCACCTTCGTCATCTAGGAACCCGGGCCCGCACGAAACGCCGACTGGGCATCCGGAAACGCTGACCGCTCAGCCGCCCGGCCCGCCCAGCCCCGGTCTGTCAGTAGTTGCTGAAGACGTCCGGGCCGAACGGCTTGAGCGCTGGCATCGCCGCGTCACCCAGATGGAAGAGACCGAAGATGTCCTCGATGGTGCGCAGCGCGGAGTAGTGGTTGTAATCCACCGTGTTCACCGTGCCCGGCTTGATGAACGGGGAGAGCAGCAGCGCGTCCGAACACGTAGACCAGATCGAAGAACAGCTCTACGTTGGTCACGCGCTCGGACGGCTGCGCCCCCGGTGCGGGGGCGCATCAGGTTCCACGAGGCGGCCCGGGTCATGGGACCTGCCCCGGCCCGGACGGCCGGCCCGGTGATCTCTCCGGCGGCCGCCCGGCGGGCAGCATGCCCCGGGCGATAGCCAGATGATCGAGCATGGCCGAGTGGTGGCGGAGCACGGCCGCCCTGACCGCGTGGGTGTCGCGCCGGATCACCGACTGGTAGATCGCCTGATGAAGATCCAGTTGCGCCGGGGCCGGGCCCGGGCTCAGCCAGGCTGGCTCCGTCTCGGTCCGCACCCAGTGGTCGTACTCGTAGCCGAGCACCGCCGTGTGCACGCTCTCGTACACGGCGGCCAGGTACGTGTTCGCCGCGGCCGCCACGACCCTCGCGTGGAACACGGTGTCCGCCGCGATCCACTCGGACGAGCTGGCCGTCGCGGACGCGAGCCTGGTGAGCGCGGACTCGATGCCCGCGGCCTCGGCCGTGGAGATCGCCGGCTGCCGCTCGGCCGCGCGGGTCGCTCCCAGTGTTTCCAGCCACAAGCGCAGCTCGGCCAAATCGCCCACGGATCCGTGATCGAGGTCGAGCATGAGGCTGACCGAGGCGGTGACCATCGTCTGCGGGCGGCGCAGGACGTACGCGCCAGATCCGCGGCGGATCTCCACCATGCCCATCAGGGACAGCATGCGCAGCGCCTGGCTCACCATGGGCCTGCTCGCCCCGAAACGCTCCGCGAGGTCCCGCTCCGAGGGCAGCCGGGCGCCTTCGGCCAGCCGCTCGCGGACGATCAGCCGGCGGATCTCCTCGGCCACCTCGTCGGAGACTCGCGTGAGCGACACGGGCTGCCTTCCCTCGCTGCCCCCGCTCTGGGTAGATTGGCATAGCCAATTTAGCAGAATGGGGTGATCACGCTGAGTCCTCCTGCGTCCGCGTCGGCGACCTCGCCACCCGCAGTGGACCTGCACCGCCTGGCCACGGCGATCCGGCTCCGGGCGGTCCAGATGGTGGCGCCGCAGGGCTTCGGCTACCTGGGGCAGGCGCTGTCCGCGGCCGAGCAGTTCGCCGCCCTGTACGGCGCGGCGGCGCGGGTCGGCACCGACCGGGTGATCTGCTCGCCCGGCCACTATGTGATCGCCGCCTTCGCCGCCGCCGCGGAACTGGGCCTGATGGACGAGGCCGACCTCGCGACCTACGGGCAGAACGGATCGTCCGTGGAGGCTATCGGGACCGAGCGCACCCCGGTGCTCGACTACACCTGCGGCTCGCTGGGCCAGGGGCTGTCGGCAGCGGCCGGCTTCGCCCTGTCCGACCGCCTCACGGGCCGGCCCGACGTCCGGACCTTCGCCTTCATTAGCGACGGCGAACTGGAGGAGGGTCAGGTGTGGGAGGCGGCGATGTTCGCCGGCCACCACCGGCTGTCCCGGCTGACCGTCCTCGTGGATGCCAACAACTCCCAGGTTGATGGGCCGGTCAACCGCATCACCACGCTTGAGCCGATCATCGGCAAATGGCGCGCGTTCGGCTGGGACGCCGCCGACCTCGATGGCCACGACGCGGACTCGATCGCCGCCGCGCTGGCCGGGGGCGTGGACGCCCGCCGCCCGCAGGCCCTGGTGTGCCGGACCTCGACCGCCCACGGGCTGCGCTGCCTGCCACCGGATGCCGATGGCCACTTCATCAAGCTGCCGCCCGAACTGGCGGCCGCGGCGGTCGCCGAACTCACCGCGGAAATGAGCCCGGCATGACCGCCGGCCAGCCCAGCCCAGCCGTGCCCCGGCCGCCCGGCCCAGCCGTGCCCGGGCCGCCCGGCCCAGGACTGGCCCAGCCGCAGGCAGCGGTGCTCGACCCGCCGTACCGCACCGCACTCAAGCCCTACGGACACGCCCTCGTAAACCTGGCGCGCCAGCGTCCAGAGATCGTGTGCCTGAGCGGCGACCTGACCCGCCAGTGCGAGGTCAACCTGTTCCAGGCGGAGATCCCGGACCGGTTCATCCACGCCGGCATGGCCGAGGCGAACATGATGGGCGTGGCCGGCGCGCTCGCTCGCAGCGGCCACATACCGTTCGTGCACACGTTTGGCGTCTTCGCCACCCGCCGACCGCTCGATCAGATCATCAACGCGATCGCCTATCCCCGGCTCCCGGTGCGCATCGTCGGCTTCATGCCCGGCATCTCCAGCCCGGGCGGCCCGAGCCACCAGGCCATCGAGGACGTCGCCCTGATGCGCGCGCTGCCCGGCATGACAGTGATCGACGTCGCTGACGCCACCGAGACAACGCAGGTGGTCGCCGCCATCGCCGACCTGCCCGGCCCCGTCTACCTCAGGCTCAAGCGCGGCGAGATCCCAGTGATCTTCCCGGCCAGCCACCGCCTGTCCCTCGATCACGCCCAGGTCCTGACCGAAGGCACCGACGCGGCCCTGTTCGCCTGCGGCATGATGCTCGCTCCCGCCCTGGCCGCCGCCACCCACCTGCGCCGCCACGACATCAGCATCTCCGTGGTCAACGTCCCAGTGATCAAACCCCTGGACACGGTCACAGTCCTCGCCGCGGCCGCCGCCGCGCAGATCGTGCTCACGGCCGAGAACCACACCATCATCGGCGGCCTGGGCTCCGCTGTCGCCGAGACGCTGGCCGAAGCCGGCCTAGGCCGCCCCCTGCGCCGGATAGGCCTCCAAGACACCTTCGCCGAGGGCGCCCAGACCGCCCCCTACCTGTTCCAGAAATACGGCCTAACCACCCAGCACCTGGTCAACGCCGCCTGGTCCGCCCTCGGCATGCCGGGTGCACCACCCCTCGCCCCATCCCCAGCAACCGAGCCCGGCGAGTACGCCCCCGTATGACCCGCCCAGCCCAAAGCGCGGGGCGGGTATGCCCGGCCCAGCGCGTAAAAGCGCCGAAGGCGCAGCGCAGGGCCGGGTGTGCCCGTCCCGCGCGACCCACAAGGAGCCCGTCATGGCCGAGAATTACTCAGCAGCGACCCAGTTGACGCCTATCGCCAGCCCCGGGGCCGCGATGGGGACGGACTGGGAGCAGCGGGTCGACTTCGGCCGGCTGCGCGGCGAGCGCGCGGCCAAGGTCCGCGCCGCACTGGAGCAGTCGGATCTCGGCGCGCTGATCTTGTTCGACATGAACAACATCCGGTACACCACGGCCACGCACATCGGGAACTGGGCCAGAGACAAGCTGTTCCGCTGTGTCCTCGTGATGCGCGGCCAGGACCCGATCCTGTGGGACATCGGATCGGCGGCCCGCACCCACCAGAAGTTCGCGCCATGGAACGCCAAGGAGAACTGGCGGGCCGGCATCTCCAGCTGGCGGGGCTCGATCCCCGAGGAGGTGGGCGTCGAGCGCGGCAACGCCAGCCGGATCGCCGGGATCCTGCGTGATCACGACCTGGCCGGCGAGCCGGTCGGGGTGGACGTGGTGGAGTTGCCGGTGCTGCGCGCCCTGGAGCGGGAGGGCCTGCACATCGAGGACGGCCACGGGTTCATGCAGGACATCCGGGCCATCAAGACCGCGGACGAGGTGGCGCTGCTCGACCACGCGGCCGCCCTGGTTGACGGCGCCTACGACGAGCTGTACCGCTACCTGCGGGCCGGCATTCGGGAGAACAGCTGCGTCGCTCTGGTCAGCCAGTACCTCTACGAGAACGGGTCGGAGGAAGTGGAGGCCATCAACTCGATCTCCGGCGAGCGGTGCAGCCCGCATCCGCACGTGTTCTCCGACCGGCTGATTCGCCCGGGCGACACCGCGTACTTCGACATCATCCATTCCTTCAACGGCTACCGGACCTGCTATTACCGGACGCTGAACGTGGGCAGCGCGAACCAGAAGCAACGAGAGGCGTACCGCCGGGCCCGTGAGTTCATGGACAACGCGATCGCCGAGATCCGCCCCGGGGCCACCTCCGCGGACGTGGTCAGGCACTTCCCGGCCGCCCGCGAGTTCGGCTTCGCCGACGAAGAGGAGGCGTTCGGCCTCCAGTACTGCCACGGCCTCGGCCTGTCCAACTGGGAACGCCCGCTGATGAGCCGTTACCACTCCTTCGAGCACCCGGTGGAGCTCAAGGAGGGAATGGTGTTCGCCATCGAGACCTACTGGCCGACCGCGGACGGCTCCGCCGCGGCCCGGATCGAGGAGGAAGTCGTGGTCACCCCGGGCGGCTGCGAACTGCTGACCCGCTTCCCCGCCGACCAGCTCTACGTGGCCGGCACCCGCCTGTTCACCGGCGCGGAGCTGCCCGCACGCACCGGGGAGGGCGCATGACACCGCAGCCCCCCGCACCACCGGCCCCCACGAGCATCGGCTGGCTGGGAACCGGCCGGATGGGCACCGCCATGGCCGGCCGGCTCGTCGGCGCCGGGCGGGCGGTCACGGTCTGGAACCGGACCAGGGCCAAAACACAGCCGCTGGCCGAGCGGGGCGCCGTCGTCGCGGACAGCATCGCCGGACTGGCCGTCTGTGACTTGGTCTTCGTCATGGTGACCAGCTCCGCCGACCTGGAGCAGGTCACCGTGGGCGCGGGGGGCCTGCTCACCGGCGAGCGGCGGCCAGGCATCCTGGTGGACTGCTCCACGGTGTCCGAGGAGACATCGGCCAGGGTCCGGGCGGCAGCGACAGCCGCTGGAACCGGGTTCCTCGCGGCTCCCGTCTGCGGCAACCCGGAGATGGTGGCCGAGGGGCTCGGGTCCTTCATCGTCTCCGGCCCATCCGACACCTACGATGCGGTCCGGCCCGACCTGGCCCGGATCGCGAAGACCGTGGTTCACGTCGGCGCGGAGGAGCAGAGCAGGCTGGTCAAGCTGTGCCACAACCTCTACCTCGGCATGATGGTTGAGGCGCTGGTCGAAGTGGTGACACTGGCCGAGAAGGGCGGCACCAGCCGCGAAGCATTCCTCGAGTTCTTCAACGCCTCCGCGCTCACCTCGGACTGGATCCGCAGGCGCAGCCCGGAACTGGTGCGCCGGGACTGGACCCTGACGTTCACCAACGAACTCTTGCGCAAGGACTTCGACCTCGGCCTGGGCGCGGCCCGCCAATTGGAAGTCCCGATGCCGGCCTGCTCCGCCGTCTACCAGCTCATCCAGTCCGCCATCGGGCATGGTCTGCGCAACGAAGACTTCCTGTCCCTGTACCAGATGCGAGCCCAGGCGGCCGGCCTCCCCCTAATCCGAAAATGGGTGAGGTAGCGGGCGTGCGTCAGCACCCGGCGGAGCCGGGCTTGGGTGAAGCTCCTGGTCAGGCGGCCGGTTCGAGGGTGACTTTATAGCCGAGGGCTTCGAGCTGGTGGATGTGGGTGCGCTTGCGGCGCTCGGGGTCTATGCGGTTGGCGTAGAAGTCGCTGCCCAGGTCGGTGTAGTGCGCGCTGGGATCAGAGAGCAGGTGCCAGATGATGACGAGGATGGACCGGCCGACGGCGACGATGGCTTTCTTGCTGCCCCGGCGGCGGGCGATCCGCCGGTAGCGCTCGCCGAGGAAGGTGTCGGTCCGGGCCGCTCCGGTGACGGCCTCGCCGAGGACCCGGGCCAGGTAGGGGTTGCCGTGCCCGGTCGAGCCGCTGCCTTTCTTCTTCCCGGCGGATTCCTTGACCCCGGGCGAGAACTTCGCCCAGGAGGCCAGGTGCCTGGCGGTGGGGAACCGGGTCATGTCGGTGCCGATCTCGGCGATGATGATCGCGGCGGCGACGCGGCCGATGCCGGGGATCTCATCCAGCCGTTCCGCCGCCTGCGTGAAAGGGGTGATCATCTCCTCGATCCGGGCGTCCAGCTCGGCGATGTCGGCGTCGATCCCGTCGATGCGGGCAAGCATCTTGCCGAGCAGGAACGCGTGGTGGCTGGTGAAGTGCCCGGTGAACGCCTCCTGGAGGGCGGGGATCCGGGTGCGCATCCGGGTCCGGGCCAGCTGGGCCAGCGCCGCCGGGCTGCGCTCCCCGGCGATCAGGGCGGCCATCATGGCCCGGCCGGAGACCCCGAAGATGTCCGAGGCCACCACCGACAGCTTGATGCCAGCGTCTTCCAGCAGCTTCTCGACCCGGTTCTTCTCCGCGCCCCGCGCCCCGACCAGGTCGATGCGGTACCGGGTCACATCCCGCAGCCGGCGGATCTGCGGCGGCGGCACGAAGCTGGGCCGGATCATCTGCCGCTCTGCGACCTTGCACAGCCAGACCGCGTCCAGCTTGTCGGTCTTGGCCGGCCGGGCAGGTGCTTCACGTCCCGGGCGTTGACCAGCCAGGTCTCGAACCCGGCCGCTTCCAGCACCCAGAACGCCGGCTTCCAGTAATCGCTGGTGGCCTCCATTACCACCCGGGTCACTCCCAGGCTGCGCAGGTGATCGGCCATGCCCAGCAGCGACCGGGTCATGGCCGAGTACGTGCGCACCTCCTGCAGCCGGCGGCCCGGCCGGTCCTCGTGCGGCACCCGCACGCAGCACACCACCTCGGCCTTGCCGATATCCAGCGCCGCGACCCGCGCAATGATCTCCTCACGGTCCTGTGTCTCCTGCAGCACCCGGCACCTCCCGTCCTGTCGGGGGTGAACAGCAGGCGGCTGCCCGCAGGAACCGCAAAGGGACAGCGGAATCTAATCCACGTGCTCAAGGCAACACTGAAGGGCCCCGAACGCGGCTCCCGGCGCCCGGCTAGACGACGGCCTCCAGCGACCATAGGGGACCCGGCGTCAGCGGGCAGCCACTCCCATTTTCACACCGGAACGGGCGTCCCACCAGGGACAATATTGGCTAGACGTTGAAATGGCGCTCATCGTGTGCTTCACATTCGGACCGGCCGCGATTCGCCTGCCGCGGTCGACGCTGCGTCACCTCTGGCGCTTCCCACCCGATCGGGCCGGCGTCTGCGTGCTCGAACAGGCGGACGCCACGGCTCATGGTTCAAGACCGTATTGGCTGCTGCGTGTAGTGATCTGAGCCGCACTTGGGACAACGCGCGAAGGCTGCTGCTGCTTGGCTGATCGCTTGACTTGATGCGATTTCCGGATCAGATCCTGTTACGTTGGGAGTTCCGCGCGGTGCGACGCTGAAGCCAGAAATTGGCTGCATGCGCCTCCGCGCGACTGATCTGGGCACGCGCCAAGCGTAACTACAGTCATCGCAGGTCCTCTTGTACTCTCGGGCTCGCCATTTAATGCGCATAGCTTTATCCTCTATGTAGTTCAGCCCGCCGTCACGGTGCTGGCGCGTGGCTTACGGACGATGGGGACTTGCGCCTATACCGTCTTCCCCATGAGTGGGGTCGTCTTCGATGTCAACCTTGCCGCGGACGAACGCGAAGCGGTGGCCCGTCAATACGTTCCTGGTGAGGCCGAGGACCGTCACCGGCAGGCGTAGCGCATTGAGCGCGGGGCAGTCGTACCAGCCACTGCCATCGGCAACGAAGGCGAGCGCATCTCCTTCCTGGGACCCTTGGTAAAGATCGGTGGAAGACCAATAGCCGACGACGTCAGGAACTGCCATATACGTAGTGTGACACGGGGCCGCGCCAGTGCGTGGTTTGGTAATGACGGCGCTCCAGCGATCGCCCGAGGCCGGTAGCGCGGAGGGCCTCTCGCCGAGCGTCGCCTGCCGCGTAGATCACGACGGCCGACTGCCGTGATGTCAGTCGGCCGCAGAGTGGACAGTGAAGCCGGCCTGTTGCGCCCAGTCGCGCAGGCACGTGATCGGTTGCGTAGAGGAAAGCCGGGCCAGCCTGCGCCATCCGCGTAATGCCAGGTCAACGCGCGTCGCGAAGATCACGAACATGATCACCATGAACGCGGTAGCCGCAAGTACCGGGACTACGGTGGTGACGCGCATCAGAACCCAGTCCTCGCCTCCCGCCACCTTCGGCCGCCAACGTAACAGCCGCAGCCTGAGGCCATCACGGCGAAGTTACCAAAGATCGAGGCTTATGGGCTCCGCACGGCGACCAAGACACGCTGGAGCAAGGGGTTTGAAGTTGACCGTTTTGACCGATGCGAGGCGGGCCTGCCCAACCGGTGCGGGCAGCAATTTGTACCCAGTCTGCGGCGGGGTTCAGGTTACGAGCAGGCGAAGGCCAAGCTCTGCTGCGTCGAGAGCGACGAGGTCGCGGTTACGTTCGGCCCACCGGCCTGAGACAAGGTCATCACGGAGGCTGCGCACTGCCCGCTGCTCGGCGTCCGGCCCGACTCTGGCCCACACCGAAATGCCGCGACGGACAAGATAGTCCAGGTATGCCTCGGGCCGGCGCCAGTAGGCCTCGAAGAAGCCGTCCGCGCAGTCCCACGGGACGAGCACCGCCTCCATCCGGGCTCCGATCACACTGGCCATCTCGGTCAGCGAAGGCCGGCCGACTAGGAGGTCAGCGACCTCGGGCAGGTAGTCGCGGGTCAGCCAGAACCGATCAGGGTCACTGGCGTCGTACGTGAACACCACCACGCGCCGAGCCACGCGCCGCATCTCGCGCAGGCCCGCGATCGGGTCCGGCCAGTGATGAACGGTGGAAAAAGCCATCGCGGCGTCGAAGGACTGGTCCTCGAATGGAAGGCTCTCCGCGACGGCAGCCACGCACGGCGCCGCACCTGCGGGACGCTGCGTACGCATGAGCGCCGACGGTTCCACCGCGGTCACGTCACGGCCGGGGGGCTCGTAGGAGCCGGTGCCAGCCCCGACATTCAATACCGTCCGCGCATCGCCGAGCGCAGCCCAGATCCTTGCGGCGATCCGCGGCTCGGTGCGCCGCGTCACGGTGTAAGTGGCCCCGATGGTGTCATACAACTGCGCGCTGGACATGTCGCTGCCTCCCGGCTGTCAGCCTCCCTGGCTGTCACCATCCCACGCCGCGCACGGAGCGGGCCGGGTCATGGGTCGGCACAGCCGATCGCACAGCGTTGCCACAGGCGCCAGGCTTGAGAAAATTAAGATCGACCTGTTGAAAATTGAGGTTTTGTCGGATACAACTTTAGATATGACAGATCACTCGATGGACTGGCAGGAACTCACGAACCTGACCCGGGGCCAGCCGTTCGCCGTCGAGCGGGTACGCCTGGCAGGCAGCGGCGTCGCGATCGAGGGCGAGTTCGAGCTACCGCAACTGGCTCAGCTCAACGTCGGGGACCAGGTCTTCGTCACGGCGTTCGTGCGGTGCCACGGATCCATCAAGGAGATGGAGCGGATCTTCGGGGTGAGCTACCCGACGATCAAATCACGACTGAACCGGATCACGCAGATGCTCGACTTCGTCGAGACCGATCCGGCGCCGTCGCGGGCCGACATCGTCGACCGGCTGCGCCGCGGCGAGATCACCGCACAGCAGGCATTGTCCGAATTGGAGGGCCGCACGTGATGCCGCAGTTGCTGACCGTACGGGTCAAACGCCCGGACGGCCGTCCCATCCGGATCTGGGTCCCGGTACTCCCCGTAGCACTCGTGTTCTCACCGGTCGTGGTCCTGGCCGTGCTGGCGGCGACCGTGGCCTGCCTCGTGTACCGCGTCAGTGTGGTGCAGTCACTCGGCACCGGCTGGCGCATCGTCTCCGCATTGCCCGGCACCCGGGTCGACATCGAGCAGGGCCGTACGGCTGTGCTCGTAACTATCCGATAGGAGAGGTTCCGATGAACGAACAGCGCAAGGACATCCTCGGCATGCTGGCCGAGGGCAAGATCACCGCGGAGGAAGCGGACCAGCTCATCGCCGCGCTCGAACGGGACCAGCCTCCGGCGGCGTCGAGTCTCGACGCCCGGCCGAAGGGCAAAGCGAAGTACCTGCGGGTGATGGTGGACACCCTTGAGGATGGCGAGCCGGGGCGGGTCAACATACGGGTGCCGCTGCAGCTGCTGCGGGCCGGCGTACAGCTGGCCGCCCTGATCCCGGCGCAGGCCCTGGACCGGGCCAACGCCGAACTGAACAAGTCCGGCGTGCCGATCGACCTGACGCAGCTCAAGCCCGAACAGCTCGAGGCGCTCGTGGAGAACCTCGACGAGCTGACCGTGGAGGTCGACCAGCCCGATGCCAAAGTGCATATCTTCTGCGAGTAGGCACTCCTCCCATTCAAGCGTCCACAGTGGTCAATGCTCGCGGACGGGACCGGCACCGAGATCCTGACCTGGCTCGATGACCACTCCCGCTTTGCGCTGCGGATCACCGCGCACCACCGGGTCAGCGGCCCGGCTGTGGTGGCGACAGGCACGCTCTCGTGGCCGCCCGGTTGCGCGGGGCATACTGACGCTTACGAAACTCGGTCACATCGTCGGCGCCGGGTGGCCCATGCGTGGGCGCCGGGCCAGGGAGGCAGTCATGCCGGTCATCGTGGTTACCAGGCTTCGGCTCAAGAACCCGGCGTTCTTCGATGAGTTCTTCGCCAGCGCCGTGGCCGTGGTGGAACAGGCACAGAACTCCGAAGGCAACCTCGGCGCGGATGCGCTGGCCGAGGCGAACGATACCTACTGGACCCGCACCGCCTGGCGAGAACGCGACTCGATGAACGCGTTCGTGGGCAGCGAACCGCATCTGCACACCATGGACCACATTGATGATTGGTGTGATGAGGCAACCTTCGTCGAACTGGGAGCAAGCCAGCGCCGATCTGCCGGACTGGCAGGACGGCTACGGGCACCTTGTCGCCAGCGGCCAGGTGGCGAGCCTTACAAATGCGACAGTTGCCCATCACTCTCGCGATTTTCCCGCCCCAGTCGTGCCCTCCTAGCTGTTGAGCCCAGCAACAGCCGCCGCCTCGTCGGGACCGTGAGGCTTCGTAGCCGGAGGGGATGTGTCAAGGGCCAATTCGCGTGTGCATTCACCAGGCGCTTTCACCGGTCCTTGTGGCTGTCTGTGCCCGCGTTCGGTGAGCCTCTGGCCGACGTCCTGGCCCATCGTGCAGCTTGTCTGCAAGCTGGGCCAGTGCACCCAGGTCTGCTCGCGCTCGGAGGGACTCGAACCTCCCGCCGTAGCTAGCGGATGCGGTCATGCCAAGTCGGCGTCATTGGGCGAGATAGTCAGCCACCATCGTGGAAGCTCGGCGGTTCTCGGTCCGAGGACCCTCAGGGGGCCAAATCGCCGCGTCAACTATCCGACGAACACCTCCAGCGATTGCGGCAGGGTCTTTAGGATCGCAGAATGGCGCAGCGTGACTGGGTGGAATGGCACCGGGACTACGACGATCCAGGCTCCTTGCTCTCGCGGCGGGGGGAACTCGTGCAGGGGCACCTGCGCGCCGAGCTCGAACGTGCGCCCGCCGGGGACGTCCGCCTGATCAGCCTCTGCGCCGGGCAGGGCCGGGACGTGATCGGCGTGCTGACCGGACATCCGCGCCGAGACGACGTGCACGCCCGGCTGGTCGAGCTGGACGTGCGCAACGTCGCGCTCGCACGGCAGGCGGCGCAGGCGGCTGGGCTGCACGGCGTCGAGGTCCTGCAGGCCGACGCCGGGATCACCGATGCCTGCGTCGGCGCGGTACCCGCCCAGATAGTGGTGGCATGCGGCATCTTCGGCAACATCACCGACAGCGACATCCAGGCCACAGTGGCCGCCCTGCCCAGCCTGTGCGCACCCGGTGCGCTGGCCCTCTGGACCAGGCACCGCAGTCCGCCCGACCTGACTCCCGCGATCCGGTCCTGGTTCGGGGAGGCGGGCTTCCGCGAGGAGGCGTTCGACACCAGCCACGACGGCTTCATGTCGGTGGGAGCGCACCGGCTGGCGGGCGAGCCCGCCGCGCTGGCGCTGGGCCAGCGACTGTTCACCTTCCCGGGCGGAACTTAGCTAGGCCCCAGTTAGACCACGTTGTCGCATTGAGCGCTCCGGCAGGACGCTGCCCGCGGTCTCGTCAGCCGCGATCGATGAACTTAGCGCCAGACCGCGACGCGCCCATTGGCACTCAGTCAGGGTGTTTTGCTGGCTTCGCGCCAGGATCTTCTCTATCACTTCGGTCTTTGCATCTGAGTACTGGAGCACGTAGGTCCAGTTCCTTGCGGCGAGCTGGCGCTTGGTGCGCTCATACAATTCGCGGTCGGCTTCGCTGGCCCGCAGGCGATCGCGGAAGCGCAGCGTCCTCTCCGCTTCAGGTGTGCCAGGCGGGAGGACGTGCAGGTTGGTGTCCGTGTCTGGCCCCTTCAGCATGCGATGCTGGTACCAGCCGGGATGCCTGGCCACCAGCCGGTAGCCAGTGCGCTGGGAACGTACGCGGTCTCGTCGGCAGGATCGGCGACAACGAGAAGCATGTCGATGACCGGTTTCGCCGCGAGCCCTGGCACGGAGGTCGAACCCACGTGTTCTAGCAGGAGCACGCGGTCCCCAAGTGCCGAGCGGATACGCGCCGCCTCCTGCTCATACAACCGGAGCCACTCGACGTCGTATCTGTCGAGCCGCACCGGGCCGTTAAGCTCCGGCGGTTCTTCGGTCCGTGCCCGGCGTCGTTGCTCCCGGGTTGGTGTCCGGTTGCCAGGATCGCTCGATGGCGGCATGTCGCGCCTCCGCAACGTTAGTGGAATGCGTTACTGGACCGGGCTGAGACCCTGTCGAGTCGCAGGCGTGGTCGTCACATCTGGGGCCGTCCGGGCCGGGCTCGCAGTCTGGGCATGGGGCGTCGATGCGTGCCCTGCGCCAGGCGATCGCGTCCGGCTCCATGATCTGTGGCACGTCCATGCGACAACTTTGCTGCTGGCTGGCACTCCGGTGCACGTCGTCGCTGCTCGCCTCGGGCGCGCCGACCCTTCGATCACCCTGCGTGTCTACGCCACGTGATCAGCCACCAGCTCTCCGAAGCGGCAGACGTCTTCGCGCAGGCTATGCAAGCCGCCAGCTAGCCGCCGTTAGCATCCGCGTTAGCAAAAAGGCCCCTTCCTTGATCAGGAGGGGCCTTTGACCTGGGCGCGCTCGGAGGGACTCGAACCCCCAACCTTCTGATCCGTAGTCAGATGCTCTATCCGTTGAGCTACGAGCGCTTGTCTTGAGTTGTCTACCAGCGGTTTCACAGGCAGGTGATACCACACGATACAAGCACAGCGGTGATAGAGCTTCTGATTTGTCGCTCTGAGATGCCCACCGTGACCCCTCAAGGGTAGGGCACGAAGGGCGCAGGTTGCACCGGTCGTCGGGAGGCACCAGCACGTCCGTCACCAGCATGGGAGAAGCGCGGCGCAACAGGGACGTCGGATCGGCACCCAGATCGCCGCGTGGATGGCATCAGTAGCGGACATTTCCTATGATGCAGGCATGCGGCAGGGGCCTCGCGTGGCCCACAGCGTGATCGTGACGACGATGGTCCAAGGATCCAATAACGTCTACCCGCATCCCATTTACCGGCGCGAGGCGCTCGACCAGGTCGGGATCAACGCCACCGGCGGCGGACCCGCGACGATTCTGCTCACCAGGCGGCTCCTGGACAGCGCGCTCCCGTACGACGCCGCCCGGGTGACGACCAGCACGCACCATGAGTTCTTCCCGATGGCGGAGGACACGTGGCCGGGCGGTTCCTACCTGGCCGCCGCCAGTCACCAGACCCGGCGAACGTTTCTGGTGCGACACACTAGCCAGTCCGAGCCACGACTCAGCACACCCCCGGCCAGCGGCGACCACGCCGCTGCGACCGACGTCCGGTACCTCATCTCCTCATGACGGGAGCCATTGCAGCCATGTTCCGTGCCCGTCGGTGAGGGCCATGGGAATCCGGCCGTCCCGGGCGAGCACGAACGGCGCGCCCTGGTAAGCGGGTACCGGGATGTCCGGTACGACGCCGGGTCCCTCGTTGGACAACCAGACGGCGGGTAGGCCGCGGACTATGTCGGCGAACTGCCGCCGATCCTGGGGCGTGACGTAAGCAAGTACGGCGGAGTGATACACGACCAGGGTCGCCTCGGCCGGGGCCTGCGCGGCCAGCGCGGGCAGGTCGGTAAGCAGGTCACCGCGATGCACCACGGGAGGGTCGCGGCGGGCTGAGGCGATCGCGGCGGCGAGCCGCCGCGCGCGGTCGCCTTCACCCGGCCAGACCAGGCACGACAGCCAGCGGACGTCATCATCATTGGTGACGTCGAGCGGGTTGAGGTCAAGCCCGGCCCGCCAGATGATGGCGGGAAGCTGCGCCGGGAGAGGTACCGGTCCGCGTGGTGCGCAGCGCAGGGCAGGCGCTTGTGGATCCTGGCCTGCGATCCGGTGCCCGGCGTAATCGTAGGAGTAGCGGTCGAAGAGCAGAGTGAGCCCGGCACTGGCACCAACCTCGATCAGCGCCAGCGGCGACGGTAGCTGGGCCAGGGCCGGCAGCAGCGTGGCGCAGCGGGCTGGCTCGTTGGTCTGCGTGCGCCGGGCCAGCATCACCGCGGACAGCTCCGCCCGGTTGTCGCTGGCCATGGCCCGCAGCCGGTGTATGTCGGCCGGCACGCCCAGCAGGTACCAGGCCGCGGCGAAGAGCAGATTGGGCTGGCGCTTCTCCGGCGGCAGCGAGTCGAGAAAACGCAGAACGGCGGCGTCGTCAGCGACCGACTCGGCCAGTGACTCATAAACCGGGGAGCGGCCGTGGGCGTCCTCGGCGAACTCCCGGTAGTTCTCCGCGGCGCTCTTTCCCGGATCATGACCATGCATCATCGCCACGTGCCGGAGGCTACCGGCCGCGGGTCCCGGCTGTGCCCGGAGTCCCGCTTGGAGCATTGAAGTTCTTGCCGGACGGCCAGCATGCTGGGGTATGCGCGCCCGAGAGGCCGGGATTCCCGCGGGCCACCCATCCGTTGCCGCCGGAGTCCTGTCGCAGCGGCGTCCCGTTGCCGCAGCAGGTGCGGTGGCCGCGCTGGGCGCCTCGGCCGCCTGCTATGTCACTGGCGAGAACTTGCCGGTGGGCTTGCTGCCCGTTATTTCCGCAGGCCTGCATTCATCGCTGCTGGCGACGGGCTTGCTGGTGACGGTCTATGCCCTGGTCGTGGTGGCGGTCTCAGTGCCGCTGACGCGGCTGACCCGCCACGTTCCCCGCCGCTACTTGCTGTCGGGCGTGCTATGCATCTTTGTGGGGGCAACCCTGGCGGCGGCAGCCGCGCCCAGTTACGGGTGGCTGCTGGCCGCACGGGTGGTGACTGCCCTGTCCCAGGCCGTGTTCTGGTCGACCGCGCCGGTCGCGGCAGCGGGCCTTTTCCCGCCCGCCAGGCGCGGGCGGGCCGTCGCCGGGGTACTCGCTGGCGGCCCGCTTGCCGTCCTGCTGGGAGTACCCGCCGGTACGTGGTTAGGGCAGCAGGCTGGCTGGCGCGTGCCCTTCGTTGTTCTTGCCGGGTTCGGCCTGGTGGGCATGGGCGCCGTGGGCTTGCTCGTCCCCACCAGCAGGCCTGGTGAGGGCCACGCCGCCAGGGGCACCCACCCGGATGCGCGCCGCTACTGGATGCTTGTGGCCGCTACGGTCCTGGCCGTCGGGGGGGCCTTCACCGCCTACACCTACGTCAGCGCCTTCTTGACCATGGTGAGCGGGCTCGCGGCGCGCGATGTCGCGCTGGTGCTGCTGCTCGGCGGGCTTGCATCTTTGGCCGGGGTAGCCTGCGCCAGCATGCTGCTGAGCCGCCACCCGCGAGCAGCGGCAACCGGCCCGCTGGGCCTGCTGGCCGTCTCGATGCTCGGCTTGTTCAGCTTCGGGACCATGGGTCCGGCAGCGGCGGGCCTGCAGGCGCTGGAGAGTTTCGGCCTGACTAGCGTCGCGATCTCGATGCAAACACGGGTCCTGATCGTGGCGCCCCGCAGTACCGACATCGCGTCGGCCTGGTACTCCGCCTCCTTTAACGCCGGCATTGCGGCCGGGCCGGTGATCGGCGGGCTCATCTTGTCCGGCCCCGGGCTCCGCTTCACCCCCTTGATCGGCGGCCTCCTGGCCGCCGCGGCCCTGGTCATCGTGGGTAGGTCTTGCGGCCCACATGGCCGGTGGGGTTGTAGCCGCGAGGCCGATGCGTCGCCGGGCGGCTGATTGCGCTGGTGAGCACGGCGAGTTCCCCGGGCGTCCAGGCGGTCACGGGTTGCGGCCTTCCACCAGGTTTCCACTCGCTGGCCCGGCGGTCCAGGAGGTGAGCGCGGCGACGGCGTCGCGGCGTCTACTACAAGGTGTAGTACGTGGACCCCTCCGTCGAAAAGCTCACCGGTTTCTTCACCCAGAACCTGGGCCAAGCGGCCTAGCCGGTCCTATCCGGCGGATCGGCATAATCGCGCTGGATGCGACCACGGTGGCCGCGCAGCGCGGCCCGCCCCAGACCTCGCCCCTGTTCGAGGAGGCAGGCCTAAGCGCGGCTAACGACGGGTGAACGTGACATGGGTGACGCCGCTGGGGGAGCTCACCGACTCGATGGCGAAGCGCTCCTCCAGGCCCTCCAGGCCGTCCCAGAGGGACTCGCCGCGGCCGAGGAGGATCGGCACGAGCGCGATGTGCATGTGGTCGATCAGGCCGGCGGCGAGGAACTGGCGGACGGTGGCCGGGCCGCCGCCGATGCGGACGTCGAGGCCACCCGCGGCCTCCTTGGCCGCCGCAAGCGCCTGCGGCGGGCTGGCGTCGATGAAGTGGAAGGTGGTGCCGCCCTTCATCTCGATCGAGGGCCTGACGTGATGGGTGAGCACGAAGACGGGGGTATGGAACGGCGGCTCCTCGCCCCACCAGCCCTTCCACTCCTCGTCGGTCCACGGTCCGCGCTGCGGGCCGAACTTGTTGCGCCCCATGATCTCCACGCCGATGCCCGGCCCCCAGTTGCTCGCGAAGGCGTCGTCGATGCCGGTGCTCCCGCCTTGCTGGCCCTGCATGGCCTGAAATGAACGGGTGCCCATGAACCATCGCACCAGCCGGTCGCCGGCATGCCCGAAGGGTGCCTCCGGGCCCTGGTCAGCACCGGCGCTGAAGCCATCGAGCGAGACGGACATGTTGTGAACACGAACAAGTGACATGACGGGTAGACCTCTCTGATCGAAGCTGAGTTCATCAGTGCCAACCACTACTTCTCTTGGCAGTCAACCTCTACGCGGCTCGTGACGCCTTTGGTCACGGCGACCGGTCCCGAGGCGTGGCAGTCTGCGGCGCCGCCTTTGTAGTGTGGACTCTCTCCTGAGACGGTGTATTCACCCACGGTCACGGGTGCCGAGAATCGACCGTTCGCACCGACAGTAATGCCGGTAATGTGTCCACTCGACCCGTGGAGGGTGACCTGTCCGCTGATGGCTCGCGGGCCGTCGCCGGGAGGACCACCTACAGCCTGGAGCGTGCCGGTCAGAGTCCCCGTCGGACCTGGGGGGCCTGTGGGCGATGAACAGCTGGCTAGCGACACCGAAGCAGCCATGACAGGCACTAGAGAGAACAAGGTCAGGGACTTTCGACGCACGTATACCCTCCTTCGCGGGTAGTTGGACTACTTGTTCGAACGAACCCGCCAGCGAAGCACAACCAGCAGTGACGGCAACGCACTTGGGGACACCTCCCTCGTCCATGCCGTACGCACCATGCCGCTTGCTTGGCTCACTCTGTGCTCAAGCCGCGCCGCGACGGACGAGCCAGACGGTCGCCGCGATGAGCAGCGCTGACAACGCGAGCAGCCCGCCGCCCTCAATCCACTGGACCGACCAGAAGTGGCTGGCCGGCTGGTAGTCGGCGCGCAGGAGGTTCCCGACAACGATGGCGAGGACGGTGTAGCCGGCGAGGGTGGCGACGATCGCAGGGACGACCCGGCGGATGAGCATGCCGGCGAGGGCGCCGATCGCGAACGCGGCCAGCGTCCAAGCGGCGAACGCGACCCCGCGCAGGTCGAACAGCCAGTGCGGGAGCGCGGACGTCGGGTCATAGAGTCTGCCGGGAGCGAGGTACGGCTGGTAGTACCAGGAGACCAGCACACTGAATGCGCCGGCGATGGCGGCCACCGCGACCCCGAGCAGCACCAGCTTGGCGAGCGTCCAGCGCCACCGCCCGAAGCCCTGGGTCCAGGCGTAGCGGAAGGTGCCGGTCTCAAGCTCACGGGCCAGCACCAGTGGCCCGACGAAAGCCCCGATCAGCGCGGGCACGGGCTGCAGGACGAAGCCACCTTTCAGAACGCCGCCGGTCACACGGAAGTTGAGGATCAGCTCACTGCAGGCAGTCGAGCCCGCAAGGTGGCAGCCGATGGCGGCAGCGTAAGCGTGGTGCAGCTGAAGGCCGGCGATCCAGAGCCACACCGCCAGCGCGCCCAGGAACACAGCCACGCCGCCCAGCGCAATTCGGTGGTGCCGCCAGGTGACCCAGGCCATACGCTGCCACGGCAGCGGCCGAACGTTCGCGTCCTTCTCCAGAGGAGTGGGAAGGGTGAGGGTCGTCACTTCGTCACCTTCGCCGGGTGCTGGGTCCTAAGAGTTGTGAGTGCGCACATCGGATTCTCCGTTTCGTACTCGGTCCGCCGCTGCTCGCTTCAGGCCACCCGACGGCGGACCAGCCAGACGGTCACGGCGATGAGCAGCACCGACAGCGCGAGCAGCCAGCCGCCCTCGATCCACTGGAACGGCCAGAAGTGGCTGGCCGGCTGGTAGTCGGACCATTGCGTGTAGCCGTGTTGGACGAGACACGTCGTTGGGCTAAAGGCGCCTCTTACCCCTATTCGGCCGCCAGGTCCAGCAACGAAAGACGCGGAGCAGAGCTGCTGGAGTAGGCCGACAGGGGGTCGGCCACCGAACGCGAACTTCCCGCCCTTGGTCCACCACTCGCTCGTGATCCACGCGGAACCGGGTAGGTTCGAACCTTTCGCAACCAGCGGTGTCAAGTAGTGCTGGCGCAACACGTTCCCCGCCAGCAAGGCGAGACCGGTGTAGGCGGCGAGGGTGGCGACGATCGCTGGGACGATCCGGCGGATGAGCATGCCGGCGAGGGCACCGATCGCGAAGGCGGCGAGCGTCCAAGCGGCGAACGCGACCCCGCGCAGATCGAACAGCCCGGGAGAAAGCGGGGACGGCGAGGAAAACACGGCCCCGTTGCCGGAGGCGAGATACGGCTGGTAGTACCAGGAAACCAGCACACTGAAGGCGCCGGCGATGGCGGCCACCGCGACCCCGACCAGCACCAGCTTGGCGACCGTCCAGCGCCATCGCCCGAAGCCCTGGGTCCAGGCGTAGCGGAACGTGCCGGTCTCGATCTCGCGAGCCAGCATGGGCGCCCCGACGAATGCCCCGATCAGCGCGGGCACGGGCTGCAGGACGAAGCCACCTTTCAGAATGACGTTCGTGCTCTGGAAGGCGTTGATCAGGTTCTGGCAGGCAGCCGAGCTCGAGGGGTGACAGGCGGCCGCGGCCGCATACGCGTGGTGTAGCTGAAGGCCGGCGGTCCAGAGCCACACCGCCAGCGCGCCCAGGAAGACAGCCACGCCGCCCAGCGCGACTCGGTGGTGCCGCCAGCTCACCCAGGCCATCCGGCGCCACGGCAGTGGCCGCAGGCCCGCGTCCTTCGCTGGGCGGACGGGTACGGTCACCGCGGTCATCTCGTCACCTCCGACGGGTCGGCGCCCGAGCCGCGGGCCGGGCCGGGGAGCGCCGCAGCGCCGGACTCCCGCAGATACGCAAGGGTCAGCTCTTCGAGGGTGACCGAGCGCGCCTCCCATCCCGGTGGCACCGGATTGGAGGCGTCGTAGCGGACGAGCAGTTGTACCTGCGACGCAGTGCTGCTCGCGTGCACGACGTTCCACTGCTGCGCATACCGAGCGGACTCCGAAGCCGGGCCGATGAGCATGCGGTGGGCCGCGAGAAGGTCCTCGACTTCGCCCGCCACCTGGATGTTCCCGTGCGAGACGAGCACGAGGTAGTCGGCGACCCGCTCCAGTTCGGCAAGGACGTGTGAGGAGAGCACGACCGAGACTCCATCCTCCGCGGCCGCTGTCATCACCGTGGCCATGAAGTCCTCTCGGGCGAGCGGATCGAGATTGGCAAGGGGCTCATCGAGAACGAGGAGCTTCGGCCGGCGCGCCAGCGCCAGCGTCAACGCGACCTGGGCCTGCTGGCCCCCTGACATCTTCCCGGCCTTCTGGCGCAACGGGATACCGAGCTCGCCGAGGCGACGCTCGGCGTAGCCCTGGTCGAAGCGGCGGTTCAAGTTGCGCGTCTCGTGCAGCAGGTCGGCGGCCGACAGGTTCTTGTAGAGCGGCGCATCCTGCGCCACAAACGCGATCCCATCGAGCGCGGCCAATGACCCCGCCCGCCGACCGCCGAGGACGGAAATAGTGCCCGAGCTCGGATCCGTGAGGCCGACCGCCAGGTTCAACAAGGTGGTCTTGCCCGCGCCATTTGGTCCGACCAATGCGGTTAGGTGCCCCTCGGGGACGGCCAGCGTGCACTCACGCAGGGCCCACGTGCTGCCATAGCGTTTCCCGAGGTCGTTGGCTTCGATGACGTTCATGCGACATCCTCCGTTTCGCTGCGTGGCGCGCCGACCGCCGTTGCCGCCAGGTGATCGCGTGCGGTATCCGTTGTTTGACTCATGCGTCCCTCCATCAGGTCGACGGACCTGGTCCCTGGCTCCCTGCGTCGCGGTAGCTCAGTGCCTCCATTGTGAGGAGTGGGGTCGTCACCAGGGAATACGGCTAGGCGGCGTCTTACAGGTGTACCTAGGTACACCTGTCTTGGGTGCTCAGCCCTACTGCCACCGCGGTGTCGTGTCGGGCAGACTGGGGTGTCGCGACGAGGGAAGTCGATGCGTAATGGGTGCAGGGGTGATGGTGGAGACAGACGGCCGACGAGGCGGGTCGCGTCAGCGACTGAGCGCCGGACTCCTCGCGCTCGTCCAGGGATCGGCCTTCCTCGGTCTGGCAATGGCCGGCTTGGCCCTCCTCGTGGTTCCCGTGCTGGTGCCGGGCCTGGCGGTGCTCGGCGTGGTGGCGATGGTCGGCCTGCCGCCCCAGCATGGGCTCGTGCTGGCGCTGGTGTTGTGGGCTGGCGACCTCTTGGTGCTGCGCTACGGCGTCGTTGTCGCTCTGCTGTGGACCCGCCGACTGGCGAAGCTCACCCGGCGGCTGTCGGAGGAGTGGCTGGGGTTGCCGATCCTCGAGTCCTACCTGCCGAGGCCCGACCACGACGTCGAGAGGTTGAGCGCGGAGCGGCTGCGGTGGATGGTGTCGGACCCTGCCACCTGGCGAGACCTTCTCTGGATGGTGACCAACGCCTCATTCGGGTGGATCCTTGCCATGGTGCCGGTCATCCTGGCGTCGGCGGGGCTGATCGGCTGTGTTGGCTACGCGATCGTGGGCGTGTCCCACGCATCTCGCCCTCTCGAGCGGGTAACGCTCGCGGTGCTGGGCGTGGCCTTGACCGCCTTGGCGTTGTGGTCGGCGCCACTTCTGCTGCAGGCGTACGGCGGCTTGGCCCGCGCCATCCTCGGTCCTCGCCGAAGATCCAGCGTTGGCGCAGCGGGTCCGGCACCTGGCCCAGACGCGTGCTGAGACCATCGACGCCAGTGCGGCCGAGATCCGCCGCATCGAGCGGGACCTGCACGACGGGGCGCAGGCTCGATTGGTGGCGATGGGCATGGCGCTGGGCGCCGCGGAAGATCTCCTCGATACCGACCCCGAGGCGACCCGCAAGCTGTTGGTCGAGGCTCGTCAGGCGTCGAGCAAGGCGCTGGCCGAACTGCGCGCCCTCGTGAGCGGCGTCCACCCGCCGGTCCTCGCCGACCGGGGCCTGGTCGACGCTATCCGCGCTCTGGCACTGGATTCCGTGCCGCGTGTGGAGGTAACCGCCGACCCCATCGGGCGCCCGCCGGCGCCCGTCGAATCGGCCGCCTACTTTGCCGTGTCCGAGCTGCTGGCCAATGTGACCAAGCACGCCGAGGCCCGTCAGGCATGGATCGAGATCCGGTATCGCCAAGGGATGCTGGCGATCTGTGTCACCGACGACGGTCGAGGAGGCGCCGACCCAGGACGCGGCACCGGACTGCGCGGCATCGAGCGCCGACTTGCCGCCTTCGACGGAGTGTTGGCGCTGAGCAGCCCACCTGGCGGACCGACGGTCGTCCAGCTGGAGATCCCGTGCGAATTGTCATAGCCGAAGACCTCTTTTTGCTGAGGGACGGCCTGACCCGCATGCTCGAGGCTCACGGCCTGGAGATCGGTGCGGCCGTCGACAACGGGGACGATCTCGTCGCCGCCGTGACGGCCGATCCGCCCGACCTCGCCATCGTCGATATCCGGCTCCCGCCTTCTTTCACCGACGAGGGCCTCCGGGCGGCCCTGGCGGCGCGGAAGCAGGTGCCGGGTCTGCCCATCTTGGTGCTGTCCCAGTACGTCGAGCAGCTCTACGCCCGCGAACTGCTGGCCGACGGCACGGGTGGCATCGGCTACCTCTTGAAGGACCGGGTGTTCGACAGCGCCCAGTTCGTCGAGGCGATACGGCGGGTCGCCGCCGGTGGAACGGCCATGGACCCGGAGGTGATCGCCCGCCTGCTGGCCCGGAACACCGACAACGACGCCGTCAGCGCGCTCAGCCCACGCGAACGCGAGGTGCTTGGCCTCATGGCGGAGGGCCGGTCCAACGCTGCCATCGGCCAGCAGCTCGTGATCACCGAGCGCGCCGTGGCCAAGCACACGGCGTCGATCTTCCTGCGACTCGGCCTCCAACCGTCCGAAGACGACAATCGCCGCGTCCTGGCGGTGCTGGCGTATCTGGGCACCTGACAGGGCGGTCGATCGCGCCGCATCTACCACAGCGCTCTGTCAGCGCGGAGCCATGTTGACGAACCGGCTGTAGTGACCCTGGAAGGCCACGGTCACCGTGGCGACCGGGCCGTTCCGGTGCTTGGCCACGATCAGGTCCGCCTCTCCAGCTCGCGGCGACTCCTGCTCGTAGTAGTCCTCGCGGTGAAGCAAGATCACGACGTCGCTATCCTGCTCGATGCTACCGGATTCGCGCAGGTCAGAGAGGAGGGGGCGCTTGTCGGTGCGCTGCTCGGGGCCACGGTTGAGCTGCGAGATGGCGATCACCGGGACCTCGATCTCCTTGGCCAGGAGCTTGAGCGAGCGGGACATCTCCGACACTTCCTGCTGCCTGTTCTCCACCCGACGGGGTGAACTCATCAGCTGCAGGTAGTCGATGATCACCAACTTGAGATCATGCCGCTGCTTGAGGCGGCGGCACTTGGCCCGGATCTCCATCATGGACATGTTCGGCGAGTCGTCGATGAACAGCGGCGCGTCCACCACCTCGCTCATCCGCCGGGCCAGCCTGGTCCAATCCTCATCTCCGAGCTGGCCGGTCCGCATGTGGTGCAGAGGCACCCGGGCCTCCGCGGCGAGCAATCGCATGGTGATCTCGTTGCGGCTCATCTCCAGGCTGAACATCACCGTCGTCATCGCGTGCTTGACCGCGGCCGCCCGAGCAAGATCCAAAGCCAGGGTACTTTTCCCGATGGCCGGCCTTGCGGCGATGACGATCATCTGGCCTGCGTGCAGGCCGTTGGTCAGGGCATCCAGATCAGCGAAGCCGGTCGGCACGCCGGTCATCCCGCCGGCGCGGCTGCCGATCGCCTCGATCTCGTCCAGGGCGCCGGGCATGATCTCGGACAGGGCGAGGTAGTCCTCGCTCACGCGGCGCTCGGTGACCCCGTATACCTCAGCCTGGGCCCGGTCTACGAGGTCGTCAGCGTCACCGTCACCGGAGTAGCCGAGCTGGACGATGCGGGTGCCGACCTCGACCAGGCGGCGGAGGATCGCCCGCTCCCTGACGATCCGGGCGTAGTAACCCGCGTTGGCCGCGGTTGGCACGGACGCGATGAGCGTGTGCAGGTAGCTGCCGCCGCCGACGCGGCCAAGATCCCCCCGCTTACTCAGCAGGTCACTGACCGTCACGGCGTTCGACCGGCTCGCCGCGGCCATACAGCTCCAGGATGGCCTCGTGCACGAGCTGATGCGCGGGCCGGTAGTGATCCTGCGCGCTGATGGTCTCCATGACGTCGGAGATGGCGTCCTTGGACATCAGCATCCCGCCGAGAACACACTGCTCCGCCGCGACGTCGTGCGGCGGCGTCCGGTCGAACTCCTCGCCACGGGGAGCGATCTCGGCAACACTCACCAGCGTCCCCTTTCCCCGTCACGAACGACCCCCCGCGGACGTTCCGCATCCGCTATCAAGACTGTTCTAGCGGATGGTTCTGACAGTCTTGTGGCAGCGCGCTACATCGCCTAATCGGGCTGTGCACAGGTCTGTGGACAGGCTGTGCAGACACGCCGCGCGCCCTGTGCGCAGGCTGGGGACGATCCTGGGGATGGGGTGCGGCGGCTGACCAGCAAAGAGCCTCCTGCCTGCGCCGATACCATCCACCGGCTGTGCGCGGAAAAAACCTGGGCGCGGATTCGCCGTCCACATCGGCGGAGAAGTTATCCACACACGGAATGTGACGTGCAACGTCATATGCCGTGCTCAGCAACGTCACGCGAGGGTATTGGAGGCGCCACGCTGAGGGCTGCGCCGGGTTCCGCCGGATGGCCGGGGCCGGCTGTGGGAAGCCCCTGCGATCATGAGCGCGACTGCCCTACTGTTCGAGGATGTGTTCGATAGCCGACGCGCGGCTCGCCCTGATCGGCCAGGCCATCGACGAACTGGCTGAGGAGATGCGCCGGACGCGCACCGGCGCGCGGCGGACCGGGGAGGGAGGCGCCGGGACGGGGGGCGGCGAGACGGTCGCTGACCCGGACAGCGTGGTCCAGCGCCTGGCCACGCTCTGGGCCATGGTGGCCGAACTCGATCCAGGCCTGGCCGAGCGGGCGGCCCGGTATGCCCCCAGCGAACTGAGGGGGACGGCCGACCCCCCCGGCTAGCGAGGAAGCCTGCCGCTCTCAGGCGCTGACGACGTCGATGTCCAGGGTGGCGGACACTTCCGGGTGCAGCCGGACCGTGACCTGGTGAGACCCGACCGTCTTAATCGGGTTACGCACCTCGATGCGGCGCCGGTCGAGTTCGGGCCCGCCCGCGGCGCGGACCGCGGCCACGATGTCGGCGGGGCTCACCGAGCCGAACAGCCGCCCGCTGGCGCCAGCCTTGGTCTCCAGCCGCACGCTGAGCGATCCGAGCCGGCTCGCGGCGTCCTTCGCGTCGTCGAGGCCACGGATGTCCCGGGCCGAACGCGCCCGCTTGATCAAGTCGATCTGCTTCTCCGCACCGCGCGTCCAGCGCATGGCCAGCCCGCGCGGGACGAGGTAGTTGCGGCCGTAACCGCCGGCCACCTCGACCACGTCGCCCGGGGCGCCCAGGCCGGTGACCTCCTGGGTGAGGATGAGCTTCATAGGTGTGCGACTCATCGGTATGTGGCCTTCCGTCAGCGTGCCGTGCTCGTGTACGGCAGCATCGCCATCTCGCGGGCGTTCTTGATAGCAGTGGCGACATCGCGCTGATGCTGCGTGCAGTTGCCGGTGACCCGCCTGGCGCGGATCTTGCCGCGGTCGGAGATGAACTTCCGCAACAGCCCGGTGTCCTTGTAGTCCACGTAGGAGATCTTCTCCTGGCAGAACAGGCAGACTTTCTTCCTGGGCTTGCGTATTGGTGCCTTCGCCATCATGGTGCTCCTGGTGAGAGCCCCGCTCCAAGCGGGGATGGTCAGTTATCGGGGAACGAGGCCGGTGCTGGCGGCCTCAGGGTCAGAATGGTGGCTCGTCAGACGACCCGCCATCGCCGAATCCACCGGGATCGGAGGCCGCCCACGGGTCCTCCGCCGGGCGTCCGCCGGACGACCCACCGGAACCACCCTGGCCGCGCTGCGCTCCCTGGCCGCCAGCCGCCACCGCCGAAGCCGCCTCCGCCGCCCGAGCGGTTGGACTTGGTGACCTTGGCGGACGCGTTGCGCATCGACGGGCCGACGTCGTCCACTTCGATCTCGTAGACAGTACGCTTCTCGCCTTCCCTCGTCTCATACGAACGCTGCTTAGCCGGCCGGTGACGATCACCCGCATGCCGCGCTGCAGGCTCTCGGCGACGTTCTCGGCCGCCTGGCGCCATACGTTGCAGGTGAGGAAGAGGCTGTCGCCGTCCTTCCACTCATTGGTGGCCTTGTCCAGGAACCGGGGGGTAGAGGCCACCCGGAAGTTGGCGACCGCCTGGCCGGTCGGGGTGTAGCGGAGTTCTGGGTCGTTGACGAGATTGCCGGCGATCGTAATCTGGGTATCGCCTGCTGCCATCGGAGTGCTCCCGGTCGCTTGAGAGGATGTGTCGGGGTGCCTTTCGCGGGCTCAGTGGCTCTCCGGGCGCAGGATCTTCGTCCGCAGGACGGCCTCGTTCAGGCTGAGCTGGCGGTCGAGTTCCCGTACGGTATCTGGCTCCGCGAGCATGTCTATGACGGCGTAAATGCCATCGGCCTTCTTGTCGATTTCGTAGGCGAGGCGCCGACGTCCCCAGACGTCCACCTTGTCTACGCTTCCGCCCCCGGCCTTCACGACCGTGAGGAACTGGTCCAGCGACGGCTGGACCGTCTGCTCTTCGAGGCTGGGATCGAGAATGATCATCATCTCGTAACGGCGCATGATCGGAATACGCCTCCTTTGGACTGACGCGGCCACGGTCTCTCCGTGACAGGAGGAGCCACGCCCGGGTTCCCCACCAACAGGGCGAGCGGGGGTAGCCGAGTCAGCCTACCAGGGTTCAGGGAGCAGCCTGGCGAATGGTTCCGGGACGCGCGGCACGGGAACAGACCGGGTAGATCCGCCGCAGGGCGGAACCGTTCAAGGGGGGTGGCCGTGCCACAAGCCGCCAGAGCTCGCAGCAGTCTGCGCCTTCCGCATGTCACGCTCAACAGCGACGGCAGGCGCCACCCGGTGGAGAACACGCTCACCGTCTTCACCCTGCTCGCCGGTCTGGTCGCCTTCGCCGCCGGATGGATCGTGACCCAGCACCTGCTGGCCACGGTGCTAGGTGTAGCCGCCCTCGTGGTCGGCTTGTATAGCCAGCTGGTCTCGGCGACCAGGGAACAGCGGATGCTCATCGTGACCGGTCTCGTAGCCGGTTTCGTCGGAGTCGCGCTGGGCCTGGCCCACGGCGGTTTCGCTCCCTGAGCCCGCGCACCAGCCGGGCCCCCGCGGCACCGGCGTCGGTGCCGCCGTGGGCGTATCTGGCCGGATCGGCCAGCCATTCCCGCGTTAGGCTCGGGGGATGGTCCGTATCGGAGCTCACGTTCATGACGGCGACCCGCTGGCGTTGGCCCTCGCCCTCCGCACCGACGTGGTCCAGTTCTTCCTCGGTGACCCTCAGGGCTGGAAAGCCCCTACGTTCCCGGGCGGCGACGCGGCCGCGCTCCGCGATGCGATCGTGGCCGCGGGCGTCGATGCGTTTATCCACGCGCCCTATGTGATCAACGTGGCGAGCACGAATAACAGAATCAGGATTCCCAGCCGCAAGCTGCTCTCCCAGCAACTCGAGGCGGCCGCGTCGATCGGCGCGAAGGGCCTGATCGTGCACGGCGGGCACGTGACGGCGGGCACGGACCCGGCGGAGGGCTACGAGAACTGGCGCAAAGCCGTCGAACGCATTGAGCGCCCGGTTCCCATCCTGATCGAGAACACGGCGGGCGGCGAGGGAGCCATGGCCCGGGGCCTGGAAGCGGTGGCCCGGCTCTGGGATGCGATCGGCGACGTGATCGGAGATGCGAGCCCCGGTGCGGGTGGCGAGGTGGGGTTCTGCCTGGATACCTGCCATGCCTTTGCGAGTGGGGAGGAACTCAGCGGCATCGCCGGCCGGGTCAAGGCCATCACCGGCCGGATCGACCTGGTACACGGCAACAACTCTCGGGACGAGTTCGGCTCCGGCCGCGACCGGCACGCGGGGCTCGAGTCGGGCACCATCGATGCCGCGCTCATCCTTGACGTGATCCGCACCGCCGGAGCGCCGGTGATCTGCGAGACCCCCGACCCGGGGACCGACATCCGCTGGCTTCGGCGGCACCTCGCGCCCGCTGGCGTCGCCAGCACAGAAGGCCCCGCTGGCGTCGCGGGCACCTAGGCCCCAGGTTTCAGGGCGGGCCGGTGACGGCAGCACCGCCCGCCGCGCCGGCTCGGCGCAGGCCGGCCCGCAGCGTCCAGCGGTCGGGCGCGCCAGACAGCACGCCGCCCGCCGGATCGTCCTCGCCAGCGCCCCGGACCACGTCTGTGTCCGGCCGCAGGATGTCCTTGACCACCAGCCCGCAGAGGAGCAGGACCGCGCCGAACCGGGCCAGCACGGAGGCGAAATACAAGCCGGTGCCAATACCGCCGACGGCCGCGGACGACGGGCCCGCCACCGACACGGTGATCAAGTAAGCCCAGATGGCGAAGAAATAGCCAACCTCGGCCAGTTGCCAGAGCGCATAAGACCAGAGCCGGGGCCTGGCCAGCACGACGAGCGGAACCAGCCAGATCACATACTGCGGCGACCACACCTTGTTGGACATCAGGAACACCGCGAGGATGAGGAAGAACAACTGCGGCACCCGGGGGCGGCGGGGGGCGGCCAGGGCCACGATGGCGATGAGCACGCAGCCCACCGCGAACGCCAGCAGGGACATCATGTTGAGCCGGCTCAGGCCGGGTGCCCCCACCAGTGCCACCCGCTCGGTGTCGAAGAAGTACCAGATGGAGCCCCAGTCAGCCCCACGGTCGGAACTGAGCTGGTAGAACCGCTCCCACCCCGCCCGGGCCGCGATGGCGATGGGCAGGTTCACCACCAGCCACGCCGCGGCGGCCGAGCTCGCCGTCACCCAGAACGCCCGCATCCGACCGGCCCGCAGGCACAACAGCAGCAGCGGGCCGAGGAACAGCAGCGGGTAGAACTTCGTAGCCACCGCCAGGCCGAGGAGCACCCCGGCGAGCACGCCGCGGCGGGCCGCCCAGGCGGCCATGCCGAGCGTGGCCAGGCCCATCGCGATCAGGTCCCAGTTGATGAACGAGGCCAGGATCAAGCCGGGGGCGAGGGCGACGCCCAGCGCCGTCCACCGCCGTGACCGGCCCGCCAGGTAGGCAGTGGCCAGCACGCCCGCGACCGCGAAGATCGCCAGCAGCAGCACGGTCCCGTCGAAGAACTCCCGGCCCCTGATGTATGGGTTGCTGATCGGCCGCACCACCCAGGCCACCGCCTGCATCGCGGCCCCGATAAGCACCGGGTACTCGACCGGATGGCCGGTGTAAGGCACCTTCCCCGAGGAAAGCCCCTCGCCGAAGTACAGCGGGTAGATATCCGTGTAGCAGTGCGCCTGGAACTGCTTGAGGTAGAGGTTCCAGTCCCCGGAGCGGCACGCCGACTTGTTCAGGAAACCGAGCGCGCTTCCGGCCAGGCTCGCGGTGACGAGCGCGGTCGTGGATCCCGCCAGCACGGCCAGCCGGGACCGCCAGGGCGCGGCTTCCCTGTCCCCCGTTCCGGGAAGCCCCGATCCCGTCTCTGCCAATCCACGCTCCGTCATCGGCGGCCAGGTCCCGGACGATCTTCCATCAGCGGGGAAGCCGGGATCCAGGTCCAGCCCGAGGCTAGCCCCGGCTTGATGACTTCACCGCGGCGGCACCGGTTTCCGGGGGCGTCGCTGCCGCCGCGATGGGCACCGCCGTCTGGGACTGGCCGTTGCCACCGTTCCCGCCGCCACCACCGTTCCCGCCGCCACCACCGTTCCCGCCGCCACCACCGTTCCCGCCGCCACCACCGTTCCCGCCGCCACCGTTCCCGCCGCCGCCACCGTTGCCGTTGCAGTTCTGGCCGAAGAAGAAGCCGTTGCACTGCGTCGGGCTCGCCGTCGGCTTCGGCTTGGGCTTGACCGGCATCAAGTCCCAAGGTGTGCCACCGAAGTCCGGGGTCGGGAAGCTCTCTATCGGCAGCTGGGTGAACTCGTTCTCGGCGAACGTACGCCAGATCGAGGCGGGCCACTGGCCGCCGAATCCCTGGAGGCCGCCAACCCCGAACAGGGTCTGGACACCGGCGGGCGGCGCACTAGCCGAACTGGCCGCCGCGGCGCTGCAGCCGGCAATGGTGTCCGGGCAGCCCTGCTCGTTGGTGAACATCCCGACGGCGAGGCTGAACTGCGGGATGGTGCCGATGAAGAACGCCGACTGGGCCAGGTTCGTGGTCCCGGTCTTGGCCACGATCTCACGGCCGTCGCTCAGGCCCGTGGTCGGCGCGGTCCCTCCCGGCTTGGTGTCGAAGGAGAGCGCGTAGTCGACGTCGGACGCTTCGGCCGGGGTCAGCACCTGGCGGTGGGTAACCATAGCGTTGGTGACGGCTGCGCCCTGCGTGATGCTCCCGACGATGTGCGGGGTAATGTACTCACCTTGGTTGGCGAAGGTGGCGAACGTGGTCGCCTGTTCCTCAACGGTCAGCGAAGCCTGGCCGAGCGCGCTGCCGACCTCGTCCCGCATGCTGTCAACCCGGACCCGGATGCGCCGTCGCTGGTGTTGACACCGAACGCCTGGGCCATCTGGAGATGTTCTGGCCATCCGTGCCCGCCACCCGGTGGTACAGGTCGGTGTACGCGCTGTTGAGCGACATGGCCGACGCAGTGACCACGCTCACCCCGCCGAGACTCCCGTCACCCGCGTCGTTGGCGACCTGAAACCACTGGGAAGTACTGGCGGGCTGCTTCTGGCTGGCGAACGTGTCCGGCTGCGAGACCGGCGGTATCCACAGCGGCGAGTCGCCGTTCAGGGTGCTGGTCTGGACATTCATGCCCTGTGACCGGGCCAGGGCCAGCACGTAGGGCTTGAACGAGGACCCCACCTGCTCCCGGTTCTGCAAGGCCATGTCGTACTGACATTTGATCTTGTTGCAGACGCTGACGGGCGCGGAGAAACTCGGCCCGCTGTACATGG
Source organism: uncultured Actinomycetes bacterium (assembly GCA_963822825.1). Taxonomy (GTDB): domain Bacteria; phylum Actinomycetota; class Actinomycetes; order Streptosporangiales; family Streptosporangiaceae; genus JAWWPY01. The sequence goes on from CAWGIW010000015.1 coordinate 370,168, forward strand.
CCCAGATCTCGCCGGTGCTGGGCTGCTGGAGCACCGCGCCCACGTGCGCGTACCAGGGCAGCGCCCCGCCGTCTTGCGCCATCAGCTTCTCGTTGTAGGCCACCGACGCGTACAGCTCGTTCATCATCGGCTCGCTGATCGTGGTGACGATGTGCAGGCCGCCGCTATCGATCTCTTGCTGGCTGTAGTGGTAGGGCGCTGATTCCAGTTCGTTCAGCACGGCCTCCATGATGTAGCCGCGGTACCCGGTCCAGTCGTTGCCGGGCGTGGTGTGCGCGATGGCCGGGAACTTCTCGGTGGCCGCGTCCTTCGCCGACAAGGTGCCCATGTTCACCATGGACGTGAGCACGTAGTGCCAGCGGAACACCAGGGGCGCGTACCCGGGCGTGCCCGGAACGGGGCTATACCCGTTGGGTGACTGGATCATCGCGGCCAGCATGGCGGCCTGGGCGACATCGAGCTGTGCCGCGGGCACGCCGAAATATGCCTGGCTGGCCGCGCCGAAGCCGTACACGTTCCCGCCCAGCAGGACGGTGTTGAGGTACTGGGTGAGGATCCAGTCCTTCGACTTCTCCTGGGCCAGCTTCTCCGCGACGAAGATCTCCTTGATCTTGCGGCTGGCGGTTTGCGAGGTCCCGATGTTCGCGTAGTAATTCCGGACGAACTGCTGGGTGATGGTGGATCCGCCCTGCGCGACCGATCCGCTGGTCACGTCCGCGAGAGCGGCCCGGACGATGCCCAGGGGTGAGACCCCGCCCTCGTTATAGAAGTGCTTGTCCTCGGCCGCGACCACCGCGTTCTTGATCACTGAGGGGATCTGGTTCGCGCTGAGCATCTGCCGGTCGGTGGTGCCGAACGTGCCCACGACCGTCCTGCCGTCCCTGAAGTAGACGACCGAGGCCTGCTGCAAGGCGGCTTGCGACGCATCCACCGGGATCGGCGTCTGCGCGTACGCGACACCGACCAGCGCCAGGAGCAGGATGAAAAACCCGGCCGCGGTGCAGCCCGCGGCGACCAGGGCCTTGCGCAACGACCAGTGACGCCACCAGTCGCCCTTGCGGTGTACCCGGCCGTTCCCGCTCCGGCCACCGTTCCCGCCACGGCCGTTCCCGCCACCATGGCCACCGTTCCCGCCACGGCCACCACGGCCACCGTTGCCGGCGTCTGCCCGCCCGCCATTCCTGATGCGCTGATCGGGCGGCTGCCATTGACCAGCCGACCGCCAGCCCGCCGCTCCCTCAGGCCCGTACTGGCCGGTGCGGTCTCCGCCATATCCGCTGGCCGCGCTGGCACCGGCACCAAGGCGAGCGGCCACCTGGTCCTTGGGGCTCATGCCCCTGGCGCGGCCTTCGCCGTATCCGCCGCCGCCGTTAGCCCCGGTGCCACCGACCCGTGGGGCGCCCTTCATGCGCGCCCACGGACTCCGCGGTTGCCCGTTCGCGGGGGGGCCGCCCCGCGAGGACTGGTCCGGCCGGAATCCACCATCCGCGCCCCGGCCTGGCGCCGGACGGCCCTGGGCCGAAGAGCCTGGGCCGCCGCCCCGGGGAGCCTGACGGCGGCCACGACCCCCACCGCGACCATTGTCGCGCCCAGCGTCCGGGCCACGGCCGTAGCCGTCCCCGGCCGGGCCAGCGTATCCGCCGTTTCGTGAGTAATCGCCGCTTGGATACCCGCCATTCCCGCTGTAGCCCCGGCCGCCGCTCGCGTGGTCGCCGCCGCGCCCGGTGCCGTTTGAGCCGACACCATTTGAGCCAGCACCATTTGAGCCAGCACGGTGGCCACGGCCGTCGGCCCGCCGATGCGGAGTACCGGGCGGCCCCGCAGCCGAGCCGCCGGAGCGGCCCGCGCTCCACGGATCCGGGGGTAGATCGGGGAAATCTGGGTTACTCACGCGTCCTCGCTGGTGGGGTGAGGCAGTCGTGACGGAGTAGGGGAAGGGACCGCCGGTGCGAACATTACCCGGCAGTTACCCCACGCCCGGCGCGTGTTACCTATCCATAACACCTGCGTCATCTGTCGTGACCTGCTGAACGGTGACCTGCTGACATGGCCGTCCCCGGCGGACGATCCGCCGTTGTGCCCTGCGGTCACTCCCCAGCGCGGGCACGCCGGCTGCGCCGGGTGCGCGGCTCGCCCGTGCCGAGAACGTAGGACGACGCAAGGTGGTTCCAGGCACAACTCTGGCAGACCTCGACGACGTACACCCGGAACTCTCCGTATTCTGACGCCATCTCGGCTAGTTCCGGAGCTTGCTTCACCCGGCCCTCGTATTGCCCGAGTTCGTCCCCGTACACGTAGGTGACGTGGGTGAGGTTCACCTTTTCGCAGATGGGGCACGCTGTATCGGTCGCTTCGCCGTGAAATTTCGCGGCCCGCAGCAGGTACGGGTGGGCGTCGCAGACATCGGCGAGCGTCGTGCGACCGGCCAGCACCGAAGCGAGCGTTGCCCGGCGGGCAAGCCCGTAGTTAACAACCGATCGCCGTCGTCCCATCTTCGACAGGGTACGACGGATGTGGGCCGCCGCCGAGACCCGGACGCCCCGCAGGCCTAGCCGGCCACCGGTGGAGCCGCGGTTGCGTGCCGGAGCGCCGGGCGTATATCTTTGCGATGTATCGGTTCGATACATCAATCTGGTATACATGCCATCAGGTCCCCGCGAATCGGGACGAGGGCCACCACAGGCCGGGTGGCAGCAGAGGCGGCGGGAGGTGCGGGCATGAGCGGACAGCGATCGGGTGTGCTCGAGCTCGCGGTGCTCGGCCTGCTGCACGAGAACCCGATGCACGGATACGAGCTGCGGAAACGGCTTAACGCCGTGCTCGGTGCGTTCCGTGCGTTCGGATACGGGTCGCTGTACCCGTGCCTCAAGCTGCTGCTGGTCCAGGGGCTGATCGCTGAGGAGCCACCGCCGGGCACCGCCAAGCCGATGGGCCGCCGGTCGAAGATCGTCTACCGGCTCACCGCCGATGGCAAGGAGCGGCTTCAGGAGCTCCTGGGCGAGTCCGGCCCAGCGGCCTGGGAGGACGACGGGTTCGGTGTGCATTTCGCGTTCTTCGGCCAGACCAGAGCCGACATCCGGCTGCGGATCCTTGAAGGGCGCCGCAGCCGGCTTGAGGAGCGGCTGGACGGCTTTCGCGGTGCGCTGGCGAGAACCCGGGAACGCCTGGATAGCTACACCCTCGAACTGCACACGCACGGCCTGGAATCCGTCGAGCGGGAAGTCCGCTGGCTCAACGAGCTCATCGCTTCGGAGCGGCAGGCGGATACCGGGGCGGGGGCGGGGGCGGACTCAGTAACGCATCCGGAAATTTCAGCAACGCAAACAGAAATACCGCATTCAGAAAATGGCCCGGCGGCCGGCACAGCCAGCTGACGAAAACACCTTGGCGCCACCATCGCGCGGCGAGAGTAAAGAGTAAGGAGCAATCTCCATGGGTTCGGTTCGGGTAGCCATCGTGGGCGCGGGCAACTGCGCCAGTTCCCTGGTCCAGGGCGTGGAGTACTACAAGGACGCCGACCCGGAGGTACGGGTACCGGGGCTTATGCACGTCGAGTTCGGCCCGTATCACGTGCGCGACATCGAGTTCGTCGCCGCCTTCGACGTGGACGCGAAGAAGGTCGGGCAAGACCTCGCCGACGCCATCGGGGCGAGCGAGAACAACACCATCAAGATCTGTGACGTGCCGCCGACCGGTGTGACGGTACAGCGCGGCCCGACCCTGGACGGCCTGGGCGAGTACTACCAGGAGATGATCACCGAGTCCGACGACCAGCCCGTGGACGTCACGCAGGTTCTCCGTAACTCCGGTGCCGATGTGCTGGTGTCGTACCTGCCGGTCGGCTCCGAGCAGGCTGACCGCTACTACGCGCAGTGCGCCATCGACGCGGGCGTGGCGTTCGTCAACGCCCTGCCGGTGTTCATCGCGTCCGACCCCGTGTGGGCGGCCAAGTTCGCCGACGCCGGCGTGCCGATCATCGGCGACGACATCAAGTCCCAGGTCGGCGCCACCATCACGCACCGCGTGCTGGCCAGGCTGTTCGAGGACCGCGGCGTGGAACTGCTCCGCACCTACCAGCTCAACGTCGGCGGCAACATGGACTTCATGAACATGCTGGAGCGTAAGCGGCTGATGTCGAAGAAGATCTCCAAGACGCAGTCGGTCACCTCGCAGATCCCGCACGAGATGGAGCGGGCCACCGTGCACATCGGACCGTCTGATCACGTGCCGTGGCTGGACGACCGGAAGCTGGCGTTCGTCCGACTGGAGGGCAAGGCCTTCGGCGACGTGCCGATGAGCCTCGAATACAAGCTGGAGGTCTGGGACTCCCCGAACTCCGCCGGGGTGATAATCGATGCCATCCGCGCGGCGAAGATCGCCAAGGACCGCGGCATCGGCGGCCCCATCCTCTCGGCCGCGTCCTACTTCATGAAGTCCCCCCCGAGCAGTACGGCGACGACGTCGCCCGGGACCTGGTGGAAAAGTTCATCCGCGGCGAGACCGAGCGCTGACCGAGCCGCTCGACCGGACACCGCTGACGACCCTGATGAGGGCGCCGGATCCACCGGCGGAACGCCTGCTCGCCATAGGCTGAACAGGTGACGGTGCTGGCTGCGTTCAGGCAGAAGCTGCACGGGCGGGGAGGGAGGCCCTCGTTCCTTGCCGAGCTGCGGAGCGTCCTGCGCGAGCGGGGTTTCCGCCGTCTGTTCGCGACCCGGCTGATCTCCCAGTCGGGGGACGGGGCCTTCACCGCAGGGGTCGGCGCGTACGTCTTCTTCAACAAGACGACGTTCCCCAATCCTGGGGCCGCGGCCGCCGCCTTCGCCGTCCTGTACCTGCCGTACTCGCTGATCGGGCCGTTCGCGGGCGTGTTCATCGATCGCTGGTCCCGGCGGCAGATCCTGGTCCGGGCCGCTCTCGTCCGCGCCGTCTTCGTCGTGGTCACGGCGTCCCTCGTGGCTTCCGGGGGCCTGGGCCTGCCGCTCTATGTCAGCGTGCTCGCCGTGCTGGGGGTCAACAGGTTCTTCCTGTCCTCGCTGTCCGCGGCGCTGCCGCACGTGGTGGCCGAGGACAAACTGGTCATGGCGAACGCCATGTCGCCGACACTCGGCACGGTAGTCACGTTCATCGGCGGACTCGCGGGCCTGGGCGTGCACTTCGCGACCGGCGGCGGCCGCGGCGGCTCGGCGGCGACCTTGCTGGCCGCGGCCGCGTGCTACCTGATCGCCGCGGGAGTCGGCGCGACGATGCACCGTGACCTCCTCGGCCCTCCCCCGCTGCCCGGGGGCGCGTCCCGCGCCGGGCTCCTCACCGAACTGTCCGCTGTGGCCCGGGGCCTGATCAGCGGGGCCCGTCACGTTTGGCACCGGCGCCCGGTGGCGGCCGCTCTCGGCGCCACCGGCTGCCACCGGCTGCTGTACGGGATCCTGCTGCTCATGTCGATCCTGCTGTACCGGAACTACTTCTACCCGGCCAGCGCCAACAAGTCCCTGGCCGAGTTCACGCTGGTGATCGTCGCGTCGGCGGTCGGCTATGGTGCCGCGGCCGTCATCACGCCCATGGCGACCAGGCACCTGAGCAAGCCCACCTGGATTGCCATGATGCTGGCCGGGGGCGGAATCGTCACCGCGGTGCTCGGCCCGACGTTCAGCCAGATCCCGTTCGTGGTGATCGGGTTCGCGCTCGGGGTGGCCGCCCAGGGTATCGCGATCTGTGCCACGACGATCATTCAGGAGATGATCGAAGACAGCTATCGCGGGCGCGTGTTCTCCCTCTACGACATGCTGTTCAACGTCCCGTTCGTCATCGGGGCGGCCGGCTCGGCACTGATCATGCCGCTGGACGGGCGGTCCTATCCGCTGATCGCCGTGGTGGCCACCGGTTACCTGGTCGCCGCCGGGGCGTACCTGCTGCTCGGCCGTCAGGCCCCGGAGAGGCCGGGCTCCCGGCATCCGGGCCTGCTCCAGAAAGCCCCTCCGCCGCGGCCCAGGCCAGCAGTTCCTGAGTGGCCCGCTCGGTGCCCAGCGGGCCGTGCTCCATGCGCAGTTCGAGCAGGTGCTGGTAGGCCCGGCCGACAACCCGCCCCGGCGGCACGCCCAGGACCCGCATGATCTCGTTGCCGTCAAGGTCAGGCCGGATCCTGGCCAGTTCCTCCTGCTCACCCAGCAAGGCGATGCGTTTCTCCAGGTCATCCTGGGCCCGCGCCAGGCGGGCCGCCTTCGCCCGGTTCCGTGTGGTGCAGTCCGCCCTGGTCAGCACCTGCAGCCGGATCAGCAGGGGCCCCGCGTCGCGCACATAGCGGCGGACCGCCGCATCGGTCCACTCGCCTGGCCCGTATCCGTGGAACCGCAGGTGCAGCCCGATCAGCGCGGACACGTCGTCCACCACCCCGGAGGAAAAGCGCAGCGCCTTCAGCCGGGCACGAGCCATCTTCTCGCCGACCACCTCATGGTGATGGAAGGTCACCCGGCCGTCCGGAAGCAGCGCGCGAGTCTTCGGCTTACCGATGTCGTGCAGCAGCGCGGCCAGCCGGACCACGAGATCGCCGTGCAGGCCGTACCGGTCCTCCAGCCCGATGGCCTGATCCAGCACAGTGAGCGAGTGCTGGTAGACGTCCTTGTGCCGGAGGTGCTCATCCGTTTCCAGGCGGAGTTTCGGGACCTCCGGGAGGACCACGTCCGCCACACCCGTGTCCACGAGCAGCGAGATCCCCCGCCGTGGGCCGCCAGGCTCGGCCGCCAGCATGATCTTGGTGAGTTCATCCTTGATCCGTTCGGCTGATACGACGGCCAGCCGCGGAGCGAGGGCCGTCATTGCCTCCGGCAGCCCGGGCGCGACCGAGAACCCCAGTTGCGCCACGAACCGCGCGGCCCGGAGCATCCGCAACGGATCGTCTGTGAACGAGTCCTCCGGCCGGCCCGGGGTGCGCAGCACCCGGTCTCTCAGATCACGCAGGCCGCCGAACGGATCCACGAACTCCAGCGAAGGAAGCCGAACCGCCATCGCGTTCACGGTGAAATCCCGTCGCACGAGGTCCTCCCGCAGCGACATCCCGTACCGCACATCCGGCTTGCGCGAATCGGGAACGTAGGTCTCGTTGCGGTAGGTAGTGATCTCGAAGACCGTCGTGCCCTTACGCAGCCCGACGGTGCCAAACTCGATCCCGACTTCCCACACCTTGTCCGCCCAGCTCTTGGCGATCTCAAGCACCTGCTCAGGGGTGGCATCGGTGGCGAGGTCCAGGTCGGCCCGGTTCCGCCCGAGGAAGACGTCCCTGACCAAACCACCCACCAGCGCGAGTTCATGACCATGCCGGGCGAAAATGCGCCCCAGCTCGCTGGCTGGTGCGGCTGCCGCGCGCAGCAGTGCGGCCGCGCCATTCTGCTGATCGCTCATGACTGCGGCTGGCTCATGGGACGGGCACTCCTGGCTGGTGATGTGGAATCGGGCACGGGCCAGGGTAGGGGGTACCCGCTAGCCGGGGGAAATCTTGGGAGCCCGTAGACATCTTGAAAGACGCACTCAGGGAACGGCAATAACATTTCCGGCATGCCGTGTCAGTATCCCGTGCCCAGCCACCGTCGGCTGATCCAGCGACGGGGTACCCGGCTCGCCGTGACATGTGCTGCCGTCGCGCTGGCCGCCGTTCCGCTGGCGGCCGGATCGCCGGAGGCGGCGTCAGCGGCGGTGGCGGCCACCGCCCAGGTGTCCGTCGGGATCACGTCGGTCAACCCCGCCGTCGCCAGACCCGGCAAGCCGGTGACCGTCTCCGGGACGGTCAGCAACGCGACCGCGAGCGCGGTGTCCGGCCTCTCCGTCCAGATCCGGTCGTCGGGATCTCCGCTGACCAGCCGGGGCGACCTGACGAATTACGCCGCGGGGAACCTGCCGGTTGACTCGCCGGTGGCCGGGGCGGTGGCCCAGTTGCCCGGCCCGCTCGATCCGGGGGCGACGGAGACGTGGACCGTCTCGATCCCGGCCCACGAGCTGGGCATGACGTCCTTCGGCGTCTACCCCCTGGCCGCCGAGGTGGAGGCCGGCGTGGCGCAGGACACCGCCCGTACCTTCCTGCCGTTCTGGCCCGCCAGGTCCCCGCTGGCCGGCCCGGTGCAGATCGCCTGGGTCTGGCCGGTCACCACTTCGCCGCAGGAGGCGGGCTGCCGGGCGCTGCTGAGCAACAGCCTGGCCGCCAGCGTGGCGTCCGGCGGCCGGCTGGCCGGGCTGCTCGCCGCGGGCAGCACGCCGGTGGCCAGCCGAGCCAACCTCACCTGGGCCATCGACCCTGGCCTGCTGGCCAGCGTGGCGGCGATGACCAAGCCCTACCGGGTGGGAGGCGACGCGACCTGCTCCGGCGCGACCGGGGAACCGGCCTCCGCAGCCGCCCGGACCTGGCTTACGGGCCTGCGATCGGTAACCGCCACGCAGGACTTCTTCGTGACCCCGTACGACGATGTGGACGTGGCCGCCTTGACCCACCAGGGCATGGATTCTGAGCTGACCCAGGCGTTCAAGACCGGCCGCGCCGCCGCCACCACAATTCTGGGCCGCGATGGCCTCGGCGGGATCGCATGGCCAGCCGAGGGGATCGCCGACTACGGGACGCTCGGCGGCCTCGCGGTCAACGGGGCGGGGACAGTCATCCTCGACAGCACCATGATGCCGCCCCTCACCCAGGTGAGCTACACCCCGAGCGCGGTGACCCAGACCCCGGACGGGGTCGGGCCTGAACTGCACGTCGCCCTGGCTGACGACACCCTCACCCAGATCGTGGGCTCGGCACCGGCCGCGAGCGCCACCCGGTCAGCGACTGCGCAGGCCATGGCCACGGGTGCGTCATTCGCCGTCGAACAGCGATTCCTCGCCGAGACGGCCATGATCGCCGCTGAGGCGCCCGCATTGCGGCGGTCCATTGTCGTTACCCCGCCGCGGCAGTGGAATCCGGCGTCCGGCGTGGCCGACGCCCTGCTCTCGGAGACGGTCAACGCGCCGTGGCTCAGTCCCGTCAGCCTCGCCAACCTGGTGGCGGCGGACTCGACCAGCGGGCAGGTCCCCCGCCAGCAGCCCCCTCAGCAGCTACTGCGGCCGGACGAGCTGAGAGCTTCCCTGCTCCATCAAGTGGGGCAACTGAACGCGCGGCTCCGGCTGGAAGGCAGCATCCTTGACCCGCCCGACAGCGACTATCTCAGCACGGCCGTCGCCGCGGTGGAGTCATCGGCCTGGCGCGGTGCCCGTGGTGCGGCGCAGGCGAGCAACCTGCTCGCGCGGATTTCCGGGTACCTCGCCTCGCGCGAGCGCCTGGTGACGATCATCGTTTCATCCCATGTCACTCTGGGTGGCCAGTCCGGCCCGGTGCCGGTATCCATCAGCAACAAGCTCAATCAGGCCGTAACTGTCCGTCTCCATGTACAGCCGCCCAGCGATGGGAGGATCACGATCCTGCCCTTTAACTCGACGGTTACCATCGGGCCCGACCAGCAGAAGACCATCGCCGTCCACGTCAAGGCGGCCGCGGCGGGTACGAGAACGCTCAAGCTCAGCCTCCTCACCCCCAGTGGCGCCGCCCTGCCAGGGAGAGCAACGACGCTCACGGTGGAGGCGACGAATTTCGGCACGCTCGCCCTGGTGATCATCGGGATCGCCGTCGGCGTGATAGCGGCCACCGCCGCGGGGCGCGCATTCCGCCGGGGTCGCGGCGGTTCGCGCGGCGGTGGGGGGACGGGCGGTCAGGGCGGCGGCCCCGGCGATGACGTGAACGGCCCGGATCCGGCCAACGAGCACAGCGAAACGGATACCGTCATGCAGAAGCCTGCCGAGCATGACGAGACAGCAGAGGAGCCGGATGAGTACGCCAGCATCCCAGGCTGGCCAATCCCGGACCGGCCAATCCCGGACTGGACCGAGCGTCCCTGACGATGGTGTGATCCCGCCGCCCGCAGCGCCGGACGCGGACCTCGACCCCTCCGGCCCGGGTAATGCCAGCCTGGTGCGTTCCAGCGGCGTCATGGCCATCGGCACCCTGGCCTCGCGCGGCACCGGCTTCCTGCGCACCCTGGTGCTCGTCTACGCGCTCGGCGTCATCGGGGTGGCCAACGCCTACAACAACGCCAACACGCTGCCGAACACCGTCTACGACCTGATGCTCGGCGGCATCCTCACCAGCGTCGTGGTCCCGCTGCTCGTCAACGCGGCCAAGCGCGATACCGACCGTGGCGAAGCCTACGACCAGCGGATCGTCACCCTCGGCACCATTGCCCTGCTCGCGCTGACGGTCCTGGCCACGCTGGCGGCCAGCCTGCTTGTGGACCTGTACGCGCACGCCATCACCGGGCCGGAGCGTCACCTGATGGTGATCTTCGCCTACTTCTTCATCCCGCAGATCTTTTTCTACGGAGTGAGCTCCCTCGCCGGGGCGGTGCTGAACGCGCGCGGTCACTTCGCCGCCCCGATGTGGACCCCGGTGATCAACAATCTCGTCGTCACCGGTGTCCTGCTGATGTTCATCGCCACGGGCGGAATCGGTGTCAAGCCGAACTCCATCGGCTCGGGCCAGGTGCAACTGCTGGGCTTCGGCACCACGCTGGGCATCGTCGCGCAGACCGTGGCGCTGATCCCGGCGCTGCGGCGGGCCGGATTCCGCTGGCGGCCCCGGTTCGACTTCCGGCGGGCCGAGGTCGCCGAGATCCGCCGGATGGCCGCCCCCCTGTTCGGGTACATCGTCACCACCCAGGTGTCCTTCCTGGTGGTCCAGAACGTGGCCAACAAGGCTTCCGTCAACGTCGGCTCCGACTCGTTCTCCACCTACAGCTACGCCTGGCAGCTGTTCCAGATGCCGTACGCGATCATCGGCATCTCGGTGATCACCGCGCTTCTGCCGCGGATGAGCGCGCACGCGGCGGACCGGCAGTACGCCCTTGTCCGGGACGATTTCTCCACCGGTGTCCGGCTGTCGTCGGTCATCGTTGTGCCCGCCGCCCTGCTGCTCGCCGTGCTCGGGGCGCCGCTGACCGAGTTCCTGTTCCGCCTCGTCCACGGCAGCGCCTCGATCGGGGACGTGCGCTACATCGGCGAGGTGTTCGGCATCTTCTCGCTCGGGCTGGTGCCGTACATGATGTTCCAGCTGCTGCTGCGGGTCTTCTACTCGCTGCACGACAGCCGGACCCCGATGTTCATCGGTGTCGGCGTGATGGCCGTCAATATCGCGGCCAGCCTCCTCTCGCTGACCCTGCTGCCGGCCGGGCACGTGGTGGAGGGACTCGGGGTCGCGTTCGGGCTGTCGAACGTCGTCGGCGCGGCGGCATCCTGGCTCGTCCTGTCCCGGCGCCTCGGCGGGCTGGAGGGCCGCTCGATCGCCAGCAGCCTGCTGCGGATGCACGGCGCGGCCATCCCGGCCATGATCTTCGCCTGGGCTACGACCTTCATGGTGGGCGTGCTCCTCGCGGCCGGGCCGCTCTTCGGGCTGATCACCACCGTGATCGGCGGCAGCGGCGGTCTCCTGCTCTACGTCCTGTTCAGCCGGGCCCTTGGCGTTGCCGAGGTCACCGACCTGGGCGCGACCGTCAAGGCGCGGTTTGGCCGGTGACCATGACCGGCCGCAGCACTGACGAGTGAACTCCTGCGGCACGCGGGATGAGATCTCCCCGCGAGGCCGGGAACCGGGTTATCGTCAGTCCAGGCCCGGTCACTCGCGGGTAATGGTTACGCCGGCGGGGTACTCGGGCAGCGTCACGGCACCCGGCGCGGCTTAGCATGGTGTCCAGCACGATGGTTCCGTACTCCACGCTGATGGCTACGGGGGCTCGGAAGGAGGGTCGAGGGCCTGCCCCGCTCTTGACGGCAGACGTATGAGTACCTTCATTTCAGAACCAGGTACCCGGCTCGGTGGTCGTTACCGGCTCGAGGATCGGATCAACGCGAGCAGCGGCTGGGCGGCCTGGATGGCCATCGATGAGACGCTCGCCCGGCCCGTCACCGTGCTGACCTTCGCACCAGGCTTCCCGCGCATCCGTGAGGTGGTAACCGCGGCCCGCGCGGCGAGCAGGCTCACCGACGCCCGCCTGGCGCAGGTGTTCGACGTGGAGGAGGAGTGGGACCACGCCTACATCGTCATGGAGTGGGTGGCCGGCGACTCGCTCGACGACCTGCTCGCTGACGGCCCGCTCGACCCGGCGCATGGAGCGGAGATCGTCGCTGAGGGAGCCGAGGCTCTCGCCGTGGCGCACATCGCCGGGCTGGCTCATCTCTGCCTGACCACGGATTCGCTGCGCTGGACGCCCGGCGGCGGCGTGAAGGTTCTCGGTCTCGGAATCGACGCGGCGCTGTCCGGGGTGACCGCCGATGATCCGGCCCTCGCCGACACCCGCGGGCTCGGCATGCTTCTCTACGCCGCGCTGACCGCGCACTGGCCCGGACCGGACAGCCTGACCCTGCCGCCGGCACCGATGGCCGATGGCCGGCCACGAAGCCCTCGCCAGGTCTGCGCCGGTGTGCCCGCCTCGATCGACGAGGTCGCCTGCCAGGCCTTGTTCCAGCGGGACCGCCGCCGCGGGCCACCACTGACCACGCCCGCGCTGCTGGCCGACGCCCTCGCGGAGGTCATTCCCGCCCCGCTCGCCCCGCCGCCCGCCGCTCCTTCGGCACCGCGCAGCGGTGGTTACGGTGGTACCGAAGTGTCATCGGGACCGGGTGCCGGGCGGAATTACTGGAGCCAGGGGGACAACTTCGCGGGCGGCGGAGGCAACACCACCTCGCGCCTGGAGCCCCGGGGCAGCGCGGCCACCGCGAGCCAGCCGGCCACCGGGCCACCGGCCACCGGCCAACCGGGCCGTGGTCGCCACGGTGGTCCTCGTCGTCCTGGCCGCCATCGCGGTCGGCGCGTGGAGCCTCAGCCGGCATCCGGCCACGCACGGGTCAACCGGCGGTTCCAGCCTCTCCGCCCGGCCCTCGGGGAGTGGCTCCGCCACGGTGCTCAAGCCGGTCAGCGCGCACTCATTCAACGTCTTCGGCACGGACAGCGAGAACGATCAGCTCGCCCCGCTGGCCATCGACGGCAATCCATCGACCGACTGGACCACGGATTTTTACGACGGCAACCCCGCCCTTGGCGGCCTCAAGCCCGGCACGGGCCTGATCCTGGACATGGGCAAGCCCGTGAGGCTGAGCTCGGTGCAGGTGACGTTCGGCCCGTCCATCGGGGCCGACGTCTCGATCAAGGTGGGCAACAGCAACGTCCACGCGAAGTCCACCGTCTCCACCTTCACCACGGTGGCCACGGCGACGGACATCGGCGGGACGCACACGTTCCAGGCGAGCAGTTCGGCCCAGGGGCGTTACGTGCTCGTCTGGTTCACCAAGCTGCCGCCGCTGCCCGGTTCCAGTAACAGGTTCGAGGGTCAGCTCTTTAACATCGTCGTGCGAGGATCGGGCTGACCCGTGCCCGGTCGGCCCGGGCAGGCGTTGCCTGATCCACGTGGGGCACCCGGGGAGGCGGCCACCGACGGCGACCTGCTCCGCCGTCACGTCAACGGCGACCAGGAAGCGTTCGGTTTACTGTTTCTGCGCCATCGAGACCGGCTCTGGGCGGTAGCCTTCCGCACGCTCGCGGATCCCGAGGAGGCGGCGGACGCCCTCCAGGACGCGATGATCTCAGCCTTCCGGCGGGCGGGGGACTTCCGCGGCGAGTCAGCGGTGACCACCTGGCTGCACCGCATCGTCGTCAACGCCTGCCTTGACCGGCTGCGGCGCAAGGCGTCGCGGCCGGCCACCAGCGGGATGGACGAGCGCACGCTGGACACCCTCGCTCACGGGGCGGGGGGCGCAGCCAGCCCAGGCCGGCACGCCCACCCGGATCACGCGGCGGACACCGAAACGTCACTCGACGTGCTGGCGGCGCTGCGGACGCTTCCCGATGAGCAGCGGGCGGCGCTGGTCCTCATCGACATGCTCGGCTACTCGGTGGCGGACGCGGCGGAGGTGCTCGGGGTCTCGCCCGGCACGGTGAAGAGCAGGTGCTCCAGGGGCCGGGCGAGGCTGCTTCCGCAGCTGGCGCACCTCCGGTCGAGCCGGCCAGGCCGGAACCAGCAGGCCAGCCCGCGCGTCTCAGCGGAGGAAGGGGGTGACAGCCAGGCATGAGAGGCCACGTGGACCCGGAGGCCCTGGCCTTGTGCCGGGAGGGGCTGCTCGGCAGGCGCAAGACCGCGCGTATCCGCCGGCATCTGTCCGGCTGCTCCCGTTGCGCTGAGATCGACGCGGAGCTGGCGGCGTTGCCCTCGCTGCTCGCCCAGGCGGCCGTGCCACCGGCCGCCGTGCCGCCGATGCCGGCCGGCCTCGCCGCGCGGATCGACGCCGTCATCGCCGCGGAGGCCGCCAGCCGGACGGCCAACGGCCCTCACCCCGCCAACGGCATCACCCAGCCCGCCCCCGCCAGCCCGCCAACGACCTTCAGCCCGCCAACGACCTTCAGCCCGCCGCGTCGCCTGCCCCGGCGAGCAGGCCTGGCCGGGCGCGTAAGGTCCTGGCCCTCGCCGCCGCCGCCGTGGTGATCGCCGGCGGCGGGTACCTGCTCTCGCGCCTGCCATCGTCAACGTCGGGGTCATCGGCCTCCAGCGCCGCGGCTCCCGCTACTGCGCGGAGCCCGGCCGCCCCGGCCGGGGAGAAGGCGAACGCCGCCTCGGGCAGCAGTGGATTCGACGTGATCTCCAGTGGCACGGACTACCGCCCGGTGGAACTGCCTGCTCAGGTCGCGGAGGTGCTCACGCGGTACGGTCTCCGGCCGCCGGGCGGCCATGTCCCGGTGCCGGCCAGCGCGGCCGCGCCCAAGCAGGCCCCGGTCACGCCGGCGCTGGAACCCAGCCGCCTGGCCGCACTGCAAGGCTGTGTGGCCAGGATCGCCGGAGCACGGCGGCCCTGGATGATCGACGAGTCCCGCTTCAACGGCCAGCCGCCACGATCATCGTGCTGGGCGCCACCGCACAGTCGCTGACCCAGGTGTGGGTGGTCGGGCCGGCCTGCTCGGGTTCGCGCCGCGATGTCCTCGCCCACACCGCGCTTCCCGCCTCCGGCTGAGAGCGGGCGGCACCCGCTCGCGTGCCTGCTGACCGCGGGAATCTCCGCGGCCTAGGATCGGTTGATGCCGGTGCAAGTCGAGGAGGGCATGCAGACGTGACCGACATTCGGGATGTCATCGTGATCGGGTCGGGTCCGGCCGGGTATACCGCGGCGGTCTATGCCGCGCGCGGGCGGCTGAACCCGTTGGTGTTCGAGGGCTCTGTCACGGCTGGTGGCGCGCTTATGAACACGACGGACGTCGAGAACTACCCTGGCTTCCCCGACGGGATCCTCGGTCCCGAGCTGATGGACGGGATGCGCAAGCAGGCTGAGCGGTTCGGTGCGGAACTCGTTGCCGACGACGTCACCGCCGTGGACCTCGCGGCCACCCCCAAGGTCGTCAGCGTGGGCAATGACACCTATCTGGCCCGGACCGTCATCGTGGCCACGGGCTCGAGCTACCGCGAACTCCCCACCGTGGAGAAGCGGCTGGCCGGGCACGGAGTGTCCTGGTGCGCGACGTGCGACGGGTTCTTCTTCCGTGGGCAGGACATCGCGGTGGTCGGCGGGGGTGACTCGGCGATGGAAGAGGCGACGTTCCTCACCCGGTTCGCCGACTCGGTGACGGTGATCCACCGCCGGGAGGAGCTGCGCGCGTCGAAGATCATGCAGGATCGGGCGTTCGCCAACCCGAAGATCAGCTTCCGCTGGAACAGCGAAGTCACCGAGGTTCTGGGCGAGAACAAGGTCAGCGGGCTCCGGCTGCGCGACACGAAGACCGGTAAGGAGAGCACGCTGCCGGTGAACGGCCTGTTCGTGGCCATCGGCCACGAGCCGCGCACCGAGTTGTTCGTCGGCCAGCTGCCGATGGACGACGAGGGATACTTGCTCGTCGAGCAGCCCTCCACCCGCACGGGTGTCAACGGCGTCTTCGCCGCCGGGGACGTGGTGGACCACACCTACCGTCAGGCGGTCACGGCGGCTGGGACCGGCTGCGCCGCTGCCCTGGACGCCGAACGCTGGCTCACGGCCCACACGTCCTGAACCTCCCCGATCAACCGGCGGGCCGATCGCCGCCCAACACCGAAAGGATCCACCGCCGTGGGCACAACGAAGATCGTGACAGATGACAGCTTCGAGGCCGATGTGCTGAAGAACGAGAAGCCGGTCATCGTGGATTACTGGGCCGAGTGGTGCGGACCGTGCCGCCAGGTCGCCCCGGTGCTCGAGGAGATCGCCAAGGAGCACGCCGACAAGATCGACGTGGTCAAGCTGAACATCGAGGAAAACCCGCAGACGGCGCAGAAGTACGGGATCATGCTCATCCCGACCCTGAACGTCTTCTCCGGTGGCGAGGTCGTCAAGCAGGTCGTCGGGGCCAAGTCCAAGTCCGCCCTGCTCCGCGAAATCGCCGACTACATCTGAGGTCGCCGGGCCAGCCCGGCCCGGCGGGAGCCCGGCGGGGAGCCGTGACGACCAGGAGCCTGGGTGCCCAACGCGCGAGCCAGCGAGCCGGACATCCGCACCATCTCTTCCAGCTTGGTGTACGAAGACGGCTGGATTGAGCTGCGCCGGGATGAAATTGAGCGACGGGACGGGAGCCGCGGCAGTTACGCGGTGGTAAGCAAGCCCGACTTCGCGGTCGTCATCCCGGCCGACAGTGACCGGTTCTGCCTGGTTGAGGAGTACCGGTACCCGGTGGGGCGCCGGTCGTGGGCGTTCCCGCAAGGTGCCTTCCCGGGCCGGGGCACCGGGGATCCTGAGCGGCTGGCCCGGCTCGAGCTAGCCCAGGAGACCGGCCTCAGCGCTCGCGAGATGATCTGCCTGGGCTTCCTGCACAGTGCGCATGGACTCAGCGACCAGGGCTTTCACGTATTCCTGGCCACCGGGCTCACGGCGGGTACGCCGCAGCGCGAGGCCGAGGAGCAGGACATGCGGCACGAGTGGGTGTCCAGGGCCCAGTTCCGGGCCATGATCCGGGATGGGATGATCACCGACGACTCGACCGTCGCCGCGTTCGCGCTTCTGCTGCTGCACGAAAATTCGATTACCCAACGATGAAACCAGTGGTTCCCCGGAACTGCTACGCGAGGCGCAGCGCGCGCTCGGGGGTCATCGAGCCGAGCAGGCGTTCCAGTGCCACTTCAACATCCTCGCGCCACGACACGGCGGTCTTCAACTCCAGCCGCAGCCGCGGGTAGTGCAGGTGGGGGCGGATCGTCTTGAAGCCCACCGCCAGCAGGTAGTCGGCGGGCATCACGCAAGACAGGCCCTCCGACCGCAGATCCCCGAACGCCTCGATGGCCTTGACCCCGCGCCGCATCAGGTCCTTGGCCACCCCCTGCACGAGCATGCGGCCCAGGCCGCCGCCGGCGAACTCATCGAGAACATGGGCGGTCATGAGCAAGACCGCGTCCGCGCTGACCGGACTGGTCGGGAAGGCGACTGATCGCGGGACATACATGGGCGGCGCGTACAGGACGTACCCGGCGGGCGCTCCGTCCACGTAGACGATCTTGCCGCAGCTTCCCCACTCCAGCAGCGTGGAAGATATCCACGCCTCTTTCTCCAGGGCCGGATCGCCAGCTTCCTGC
Organism: uncultured Actinomycetes bacterium; assembly: GCA_963822825.1. GTDB lineage: Bacteria > Actinomycetota > Actinomycetes > Streptosporangiales > Streptosporangiaceae > JAWWPY01. The sequence goes on from CAWGIW010000015.1 coordinate 387,804, forward strand.
GCCCGGGCGTGACCGACCGGATCAAGTTCCCAGAACACGCAGCGGCGGCAGCGGTGCGGGAGATCATCGAGATTGTCGAGAGTGATGCTGACCAGACGGCGCGGCACTGGCACCCCTGTGGTCGTGGCAGCGGCAGTTCCCTGCGGCCGCCGGTGGCGGGAATCCTGGGTACCTCCGGGCACCCCCCCGTGGCGGCCCGTACCCTGACATGGTACCCACCCCGACTGGAGGAGATACCGTGTCGTCCCAGCCCTGGCCGCCAGACAGTCCGCATGCGCCCGCGCCCACGGCCGCCGCCGCGGTCGCCGCCGCGGCTGGCCGTGGGGCTGGCGGCCAGCCGCCGGTCGTTGTTCAGGAGCCACAGGAAGCTCAGGCGCAGGAAGCTAAGCAGGCGCAAGACGCCCAGCAGCCACAGGAAACCCGGCAGGCGCAGGAGCCACAGCAGCCACAGGATGCCCAGCGGCCCCGCGGGTCACGGGTGGACCGGTATGTGGATCATTACGCGGCCCGGGCCCGCGGGATGGTCGCCTCGGAGATCCGCGCGCTCTTCGCGGTGGCGGCGCGGCCCGAGATCGTCTCGCTGGCTGGTGGCATGCCGTTCATCGCCGCCTTGCCCCTCGACGCGGTCGGCGAGATGGCCGGCCAACTCGTCGCCGACCGCGGGGCCGTCGCTCTGCAGTACGGCTCGGGACAGGGTGATCCCGGCCTGCGCGAGGAGATCTGCGAGGTCATGTCTCTGGAGGGCATCCGGGCCCACCCCGACGAGGTCGTGGTTACGGTCGGTTCGCAGCAGGCTCTGGACCTGATCACGAGGATATTCGTCGATCCGGGCGATGTCGTGCTCGCCGAAGGTCCGTCTTATGTGGGCGCCCTCGGCACCTTCGCCTCGTACGAGGCACAGGTGGTTCACGTGCCGATGGATGACCATGGACTCGTTCCCGAGGCGCTGGAGGAGGCGATCACCCGTCTGGCCGCTGAAGGCCGGCGGGTCAAGTTCCTGTACACGGTCCCGTCATTTCATAACCCAGCGGGCGTCACCCTCGATGCCGCGCGCCGGGCGCGCGTGCTGAGCATCTGCCAGCGTGAGGGTTTCCCGGTGATCGAGGACAATCCCTATGGGCTGCTCGGCTTCGATGGCGAGCCGCAGCGGGCCCTTCGCGCTGACGATTCGCAGGGCGTGGTCTACCTGGGGACGTTCTCCAAGACCATCGCCCCGGGCTTGCGGGTGGGCTGGGTCGCCGCCCCGCCGGGGATCCGCGACCGGCTCGTCCTGGCGGCCGAGTCGGCCGTGCTCTGCCATTCCAGCCTGGCCCAGCTCATGGTGCGGGAGTACCTGGCGGCGCAGCCGTGGCGGGAGCAGGTCAAGGTCTTCCGCGAACTCTACCGGGAGCGCCGGGACGCCATGCTGGAGTCGCTGGCCGCCCTTATGCCCGCTGACTGCCGGTGGACCAGGCCCGGCGGAGGGTTCTACGTGTGGCTCCAGCTTCCCCCAGGCGTCGACTCGAAGGTCATGCTGCCCCGGGCGATATCGTCGCGGGTGGCGTACGTCCCCGGGACGGGCTTCTACGCGGACGGATCCGGCGCAGATCATCTGCGGCTGTCCTACTGCTTCCCTGAGCCTGACCGGATCAGGGAAGGTGTCAGGCGGCTGGCCCAGGTGGTGGAGGCCGAGGTGGAGTTGCTGTCCACGTTCGGCGTGGCCCCCGGGCGCATCGCCGCCGACAGGGCCGACGGGGCCGACTGGACCGACCGAGGTCGCGCGGCCCGGCCCCGATGAGCGATCTGGGGCACGTCGTCATCCTCGCCGGGGGACTTTCTCCCGAGCGTGAGGTCTCGCTGCGGTCCGGGGACAGGCTGCGCGACGCGCTGCAGGAAGCGGGCGTGGACGCGACAACGGCCGACGCTGACTCGGCACTGATTCCCTCGATCATCGCTGACCCGCCCGATGTGGTCTTTCCGGCGATTCACGGGGCTTGCGGGGAGGATGGGTCGATAAGGGAGGTCCTAGCCCTTCTGGGGGTGCCGTACGTCGGGTCCACCGCGGACGCCAGCCGGTTCGCGTTTGACAAGCCGACCGCGAAGGCCGTTGTCAGGTCGGCCGGCCTGCGCACCCCTGAGTCGGTGACGCTGCCCCGGGAGACATTCCATGACCTTGGGGCCAGCGCCGTGCTCGAGCGGATCGTGGCGACGCTGGGCCTGCCGCTCTTCGTCAAGCCGGCCCGCGGTGGCTCCGCCCTGGGTGCGGCCCGGGTGCAGACCGCTGAAGACCTGCCCGGTGCGATGATCGGCTGCTTCGCGTATGGCGACACGGCCCTGGTGGAGCGGTGCGTCACCGGCACGGAGGTGGCCGTGGGCGTGCTCGATCTCGGCCGGGGGCCGGAAGCTCTGCCAGCGGTGGAGATCGTGCCGGTCGCCGGAGCTTTCGACTATGCGGCTCGTTACACGACCGGCCGGACGGAGTTCTACGCGCCCGCCCGGCTTCCTGCGGATATGGCGGCCGCGGCGGCTGCGGCCGCCGTGACGGCGCACCGTGTGCTCGGCCTGCGGGACCTGTCCCGGACGGACCTCGTTGTCTGCGGCGGTGAGGTGTTCTTCTTGGAGGTGAACGTGGCTCCGGGCATGACCGAGATGAGCACCCTGCCGATGGCCTTGGAGGCGGCCGGGCTTGATCTCGGCGTGGCCTGCCGGGATCTGCTCTGCCTGGCCGCCGCCCGCGGGACCTGAGTCTCGCCCGCTGTGCCCCGTGCAGCGCCTCCGGCGCTAGGCCCCGTGCAGCGCCTCCGGCGCTAGGCCCCGTGCAGCGCCTCCGGCGCTAGGCTCAAGAACCGTGACTTCACGGAAGAGCTTCGGCAGCGACAACCACGCAGGGGTACACGACGCCGTCCTGCGCATGATCTCCGCTTCGAATGACGGGGACGCCCACGCGTATGGCGACGACCCGTGGACACGGCGAGCCACCGCCGCGCTTCGGGACCTCTTCGCGGCGCGTGGCGTGTGCTTCGTCTTCACCGGCACGGCCGCCAACGTGCTCGGGCTCAGCCTGCTGCTGCGTCCCTACGAGGCCGTGATATGTGCCGAGAGCGCGCATCTGAACGTGGATGAATGCGGTGCCGCGGAGCGGGTGCTCGGCAACAAGCTGCTGCCGGTTCCCTCCCCGGACGGCAAGCTGACCCCCGATCTCGTGGCCACCCGGCTCACCGGTCGCGGCGATGAGCACCGGGCCCAGCCGCGGGTGGTGGCCATCACCCAGGCCACCGAGCTCGGGACCTGCTACACGCCCGGCGAACTGCGGACGCTCAGCGAGTTCTGCCGGGCTCAGGATCTGCGGCTGTACATGGACGGGGCGCGGCTGGCGAACGCGGCCGCCCACCTCGGCTGCGGCTTGGCCGACCTGGCCGCGCACGTAGATGTGCTCAGCTTTGGCGGCACCAAAAATGGCGCTGTCGGCGTTGAGGCCGTTCTCGTGATGGCGGAGGACCTGGATGGGAGGGTCCCGTTCCTGCGCAAGCAGCAGATGCAACTGGCTTCCAAGATGCGCTTCCTGGCCGCGCAATTCCTCGGCCTGCTGGAGGAGGGGATCTGGTTGCGGAACGCTGGCCATGCCAATGCGATGGCCCAGCGTCTCGCGGAGGGCGTCCAGGGGATCCCTGGGATCGAGCTTCGCCAAGCCGTCCAGTCCAACGCCGTATTCGCGGCGATCGACCCGCGGGATATCGAACCATTGCAGCGCCAGTGGGGATTCCACGTCTGGGACGAGCAGGAGCATGTGGTGCGCTGGATGACCGCGTTCGACACGACAGAGTCCGACGTCAACGCGTTCGTCACCAGCGTCCGCGAGACGGCCCTCGCCCGGGTCTAAGAGTCTGTTTAAGAACCTCATGCGGCTTGTGGCAGGGTGGGCGGTGGAGTGCGGTCGGTCAGAACGCGGACTTGCTCCGTGGCTGGTCGTGCATCCCGTGGCTCTGGCTCCTGGCCTGCGGGGTGCGCACGTAGCCTGCTCGCGGGTGCTCGTTTTGAAGACCGGCCGCTGGCTTGTGCCGCCGGGCGCGGCCGGGGTTGTCCTGGCTGGGGGCGGCGGGCAGTCGGACGACTATCAAGACGCCCGTGATGAGGAGCGCGAAGCCGAGCAGCTGGGTGAGGGGCGGCCACTGAGCCCGTGCGGAGTACACGTAGGCATACCCGGCTATAGTCTCGACGTTTACCAGCATTCCGGCTGACACGGTGGACAGCCGGGCGGAGGCCAGGTTCCACAAGACGGTCCCGCCCCAGGAGACCACGGCGCCGAGCACGATCGAGCCGCCGATGAGCCAGCTGATGCTGCGGGTCCCGCTGCCGCCCTCGAACTGGTGGGTGGCCAGAGCGGCCGGGAGCCAGATGAGGGTGACCGCGCCGGTGTACAGCCCGACCAGGGTGGACCAGCCGGTGTGCGGGATCTGTGGGTGGCGGTTCAGGAACCTGGCATTGGCCAGGCCGTACCACGTCCACAGTGCCACGGCGCCGAACGCTGCCAGCAGGCCGAAGGCCACGTCGGCGGCGCTGCGGCCGGCCCCGGCCTCACCGGTACCTGAGAGGTTGGCCAGCAAGAGCCCGGCGGTGGCCAGTGCGATCGGCGCGGCCAGCTTGCGCCAGGGGTGGGTGTGTGAGGTGAGGTTGCCGGCGAGGGTCACGGTGATGGGGATGCAGCCGATGATGATGTCGGTGACCGGCGCGCCGAGCAGGTCGATGCCAAGGACCAGCAGCAGGTAGTAACCGGCGTTGCCGGTGATGGCGAAGGCCAGGGCGGGCCGCCAGTGCTGCCGGGCAAGGCCGCGCAGGACGCGGCCGCCCAGCCCGAACAGCAGGGCCGATACCAGGCCGTAGGCCAGGTACCGGCCGGTGGTGACGGCCACCGCGGACCACCCGTGCAGCAGGACGGGCACCAGGAACGCCAGGCCCCAGACCAGGCCGGCCGTGCTTCCCGCGGTGACGCCGGCCACGCCGCGGCCTGACGGCCGGTGTCCGGGCCGGGCCGGGTGTCGTTCCCTCATTCCGGACGCCTACCCTAGATGTATGCTACATACACAGGACCGGGCGGAGAATCTGCTTGGCGTTCTCGCCCTGGCGGTGGCCGACCAGATGGCCGGCGCGATGACCGAGGCGGCCGCCCAGGGCGGCGGCGCACCGGCGGCGCTGGTGCAGATCGCCGACCACCCTGGCCTGACCATCGAGGAACTGCGCCGCCGCATCGGGCTCAGCCACTCAACGGTGGTGCGGCTGCTGGACCGGCTGGCCGCCCGCGGGCTGGTCCGGCGCGACCGCAACCGGCAGGACGCGCGCACCGCCGGCCTGCGCCTCACCAGCCAGGGGCAGGCTCTGGCTCGCTCGGTGCTGGCGGCCAGGAAAGAGGTAACCACCGCGATTATTACCCGGCTGACGCCGGACCGCCAGCGCGACCTGGAGTCGCTGCTGGATGAAATGCTGGCGGACATACCCGTGACGTCCGGGCATGCCAGCCTGCTGTGCCGGGTGTGCTGCCTGCGCGAGTGCCCAGCCGACCGGTGCCCGGTCGAGCTTCGTTACCAGGAACTGCTAAAAGCTCGTTAGCAACTTCATGCGGCTTGCCGGGCGCCTCGCGGTAGCGTGGCTGCCGCCAGGCCGCCGCCGGAGACGCTGCTGGCGGCGCGGGAGCCCGGCGGCGGGCTACACGGGCGGCCATGATGTGAATCATCGCCCAGTACAGGTAGGTCTCGTGGTGCTCGGGGAGCCGCTCGTAGTCGCGGACGCGGCGGCGGTGTTTCATGATCCAGCCGAACGTCCGCTCCACCATCCAGCGGCGGGGCAGCGCCTTGAAGGTGTGCAGGTCATCGGGCCGCCTTATGATCTGAAGGGTGCGGTGCAGCGTGTCGGCCGCCCAGGTGACCAACTTGCCGGCGTAGCCGCCGTCGGCCCAGATCACCGTGACAGCGCGGAAGCCAGCGGCCAGCTCGCCCGGATGCGGACGCTGCCCCGCCGGATATGGAGACAGCCCCGCTCGGACTAGTGGTCTCTGTTTCACGTGAAACCCCGGCGAGCCTGAGACCCCTAACCCGGTTTCACGTGAAACAAGCCTCCCGGACTCAGGCGCTCAGCGTCTGGCCCCACTCGGCGGACATCGTCGTGACGATCCGCTCCAGGTCCTCGGGTGACGCGAACTCGATGACAATCTTCCCTTTGCGCCGACCAAGCTCCACTTTCACCCGGGTGTCGAAGGTGTCCGACAGCCGATCGGCCAGATCGCTCATCGCCGGTGTCAGTTCCTGCTTCGCTTGACTGCGGCGTGGCTTAGCCAGGCGGATACTACTCAGCACGATCTCCTCGACCACCCTGACCGACAATCCTTCGGCCACGATCCGGTGCGCCAAGTGGTCCTGGGCTTCCGGGTCGTCGAGGCCGAGCAGCGCCCGGGCGTGCCCCGCGCTCAGCACCCCAGCGGCGACCCGTCGCTGGACTCCCGGGGGCAGATGCAGCAGCCGCAGTGTGTTGGAGATATGTGGCCGCGAACGGCCGACCTTCCGGGCCAGTTCTTCATGGGTCGCGCCGAAATCGTCGAGTAGCTGCTGATAGGCCGCAGCCTCCTCCAGCGGATTGAGCTGCTCCCGGTGCAGATTCTCCATGAGCGCGTCCCGCAGCATGTTGTCATCCGCGGTCGCCCGCACGATCGCCGGGATCTGCTCCAGTTCCGCGCGCTGGCACGCACGCCAGCGTCGTTCGCCCATGATCAGCTCGTAGCGGCCCGGCATGACCCGGCGGACCACCACCGGCTGCAGCAGGCCAACCTCACGGATGGACGCGGCCAGCTCGTCGAGTGCCTCCTCGTCAAAGGCCTGCCTGGGCTGACGCGGGTTGGGTGTCACCGAGCCGATCGGGAGTTCTTCGAAGTAAGCGCCGTCCAGGGCGTGATGCTCCGCACCGGCTGGCCCGGCGGCCCAGGCCCGCCCGTCCGCGCCGTCCGCCATATCCCCGATGCCACGGCGGCCCGGTACCTCCTGAGCCGCCGTGGATGATCCGGGTGGGGCAGTCGGTATCAGCGCTCCGAGGCCCTTGCCGAGCCCGCGCTTCTGCTGAGCCATCGTGTCTCCTCGCAGTGCACTCCGTGCCGACGCCCCGCCCAGGGAGCCAGCTTCGCCGGCCCCGCCAGGAGCATCCTCCCAGGCGCCGCAGACGTCCAGCCGGTCAGCCAGCGCGGTCCATCGGGTTCGCCCGATGCGCCATTTCCCTGGCCGCTTCGAGGTAGGCCAGTGCGCCGGTCGACGCGGGATCGTAGGTCATTACGGACTGCCCGTAGCTCGGTGCCTCGGAGACACGGACGTTCCGCGGGATGACGGACCCCAGCACCACATCCCCAAAGTGCTCGCGAACCTCATCCGCCACCTGTGAGGCGAGCCGGGTTCGCGAGTCGTACATGGTCAGCAGGATCGTCAACACCGTCAGTGTGGGGTTCAGGTGGCTCCTGACCAAGTCCACGGTGCGGAGCAGCTGCTCCAGTCCCTCGAGCGCGTAGTACTCGCACTGGATCGGGATGAGCACTTCTTCTGCGGCCACGAGGGCATTTACCGTCAGCAGCCCCAGCGACGGCGGGCAGTCTATAAGAATGTAGTCAAGTTGTGACGCATCGTAGGCATCAAGTGCGCGAGACAACCGGGACTCACGCGCCACTAGAGGCACCAGTTCGATTTCAGCCCCAGCGAGGTCGATGGTGGCGGGAGCGCAATAAAGAAGCGGGATGTCATCCACTGCCCGGATAATCCCGGCCAGCGGCCGGTCCTCGACCAGGACGTTGTACACCGACATCGTCCCCGCACGGTGGTCGATGTCCAGCGCGGTAGACGCGTTTCCTTGCGGATCCAGGTCCACTACGAGCACGCGCGACCCATGCTGCGCCAGCGAGGCCGCCAGGTTGACCGCGGTGGTGGTCTTGCCCACCCCGCCCTTCTGATTGGCGATCGTGATGACCCGGCACGCGCCCGGCCTCGGCCAGGTCCGCTCGCGGGCGCCGGCGCTGCCCACGGACGGCACCTCCGTGATACGTGGAACGGCGGCCCCGCGGTCCGCTCCGGCACTCACCGGCGGTTCTCCATCCCGGGGAGATACCCCGGATTCACGTGAAACAGCCGCCGAGACGGCCCGCCGCACGCGCCGGGCTGACGCAGCTTCGTCGTGCGTGTCCACCTGAGCCATCGACGCTCGCTCCTTGCCCGCAGCCACGGTCTCCGGCCTGCCCGCGCCGAATCCGCGATCCGCTCCCTCCGCTGGCCAGCCGAGACCCGCCACGCCTGGCGGCGGCTTGCCTGTGACCAGAGCCGGGGGGCCCGGCCATGGTCCTTCCGGCCATCCCAGGCCGCTTGCGGAAGCCACCGCTGCGCTCCTCTCCCTGCCTGCGCCGGGCGCCCCGGCGTGCCACGGCCAGCCTTCCGGCGCCTGCCTTGTCAGTGACCGCCCGCCATCAGCCGGACCACTGTCGCGGCCCGATTGACCTTACCGCCCCCGGCCCGCAGAACGGTCACGTCTTCGGCGCCTAGCCGACGCAGCACGGGACGCGCCCGTGCCACTTCTTCCTCTGCTCCGGCTCCCTTGATCGCGAGGACCAGCCCACCCGGCCGCGTCAGACCTACCGCCAGACCAGCCAGTCGCTCCATGGGCGCCACGGCCCGAGCGGTCACGACATCCGCCGCTATCGTTCCCGCCAGGTCCTCGGCCCGGCCGCAGCGGACGCTCGCGTTACGCAGGTCCAGCGCTCGGACACACTCCTGGAGAAAAGCGGCACGCCGTTCCATCCGCTCCAGCAGGATCACTTCCACGTCCGGCAGCAGCAACGCGAGGACCACCCCTGGCAGCCCGGCACCCGATCCGAGGTCGACGAGTGTGACTGGATGCGGGGCGGCGGGGCGCGGTACCAGTTCCGCCACCGCCGCGCAGTTCAGAATGTGCCTGGTCCACAGTCGCGGCACCTCCCGTGGCCCGAGAAGCCCCTGGGCCACTCCCGCGCCCGCCAGCAGCCGGACATACTCTTCCACCACCGCGAGCCCGCCGCCAAAGACATCCCGTGCCTCCGGGGGAGGATCAGGCGCCCTGCCCCGCCAGAGGGGGGACGGTGACGTACTGGCAGGCCCCGCTGTCGCATCAGCACTCCTGCCCGGGTCAGTCGGCAGGAAAAACGACCACCCGGCGGTTCGGCTCCTCGCCCTCCGACTCACTGCGCAATCCGGCGGACGCGACGGCGTCGTGCACAACCTTGCGCTCGAACGGGGTCATTACGGCCAGCCGCTTCGGGACGCCGCTCGTCCTGACTTCCTCCGCGGCATCCTGGCCGACTCCCGCGAGCTCCGACCGGCGACGGACCCGGTACCCGCCGACATCCAGCATGATCCGGGTTCGCGAGCCGGTCTGCCGGTGGACCGCCAGCCGGGTCAGTTCTTGCAGCGCCTCAAGTACCTCACCGCGCGGCCCGATGAGCTCCTGCAGGGTCGCCCCGACCACTGAGACAAGCGCACGGTCGCCCTCGACGTCCATGTCTATGTCGCCGTCAAGGTCGGCCACGTCGAGCAGGCCCTCCACGTAGTCCGCTGCGATCTCGCTCTCCTGCTCGAGGTCGGCCGGATCCGCGCCGGGCCGCGCGCCATGCGGATCGGCGCCGTCGCCCTCGTCATCCGGATCGGCGCCGTCGCCGTCGACCCGGCCGCCCTCGACCTGATCCGCTACGAAATTTTCACCCTCAGCGGACAAGGCGTCCGGCTCATCCAGATCGTCCGGCTCATAATCCTCCGGCTCTTCCAGGTCTTCCGGGTCAAAGTCGTCCGGCTCATCCAGATCGTCCGGCAGCAGCGTGCCAGTCTCCGCCGCAGCCTCGCTCTCGGTGGGCTCGCCGTCATCCTCCACGCCGCCCGCGTGCGGCAAGTCTGCGACATCGTCGCTGGTCACGGTGGGGGCGTTCTCCCCTTGGCTCACGACCGGGTCCTCCTCGCTCCGGATCCGTTACAGTCCAGGGATCTTGCCGGTCCGGGGTATCGTCCGCTCCTCACCGCTTGCCGGAGCGCCGACTGCGAGACTGGCGCACCCGCTGCTGCCTGACGAGCTTAGTCTCGGGTGGAGGCGGCTGCGGCTCGGGTTCCGCGCGGCCTTTGACCAACCTGCGGAGCGCGCCGCCCGCGCCGCCGCCGTTGCTGCCGTTTGCGGACGGCGCCGCCGTTTTGGGTACGGCCTTGGGCGCTGCTGGTTTGGCGCCCGTTGCCTTCGGCGCTGTTCCCTTGCCCGCCGGGGCCGCCGGCCCGGCGTCGCCCGGCCCGGCGTCGGCCTGCTGCTTGGCCGACCCCTCGGCCTGCTTGTTATTCCCCCTGAGCTGGTTCACGGGCCTCCTGGCGCCCGGCTTGGCGGGCGCCCCGGCTGGCTTGTTTCCCGCCGTCGCCGCAGGCTTGCCCGCCGCCGCGGGCCGTTTGGCTGAGGGCTTCACTATCTGCTGCTTGACCGCCGCGCCGGCCGCCGTACCGGTAGCGCTCGCCGGAGTCAGTGGCGGGAACCGCTTGAACAGCACGTGCTGCTGGCCCAGTGTCCACAGGTTCGTGGTCACCCAGTACAGAACGAGCCCGTACTGCCAGTACAGGCCCGACAGTGCGAAGACCGGCACGATGTAGGCCATGAACTTCTGCGACGACGCCATCGGGTTGTCGGGGGTCATCTGCGGCGTCATCCCGCGCTTCGTGCTCTGCCGCACGGTCAGGAACGTCGTCGCGGCACTGACCAGGACGGTGATCACGATCACCAACCGGCTGGCATTCGAGATGGGGAACAACGTGGGCGGCTTGAGCGACCCCAGGAACTTGTCCGCCACCGTGACACCGAAGATCGACGCATGCTGGGCGCTGGCCACCACCGCCGTGGTCAGCCCGTACTTAGCCTGATCCAGGGAGATCGCACGGAGCACGCCGAACAGCGCGAAGAAGACGGGCAACTGCGCCGCGACCGGCAGGCAGCCGGCCAGCGGATTCGCTCCGTTCTCCTTGTAGAGCTTCATCGTCTCTTCGTTGAGCTTCTGCTTGTCGTTCTTGTACTTCTTCTTCAACTCCGCGACTTGCGGTGCGAGCGCAGTCATCTTGCGGGTCGCGTGCATCTGCTTGATGAACAGCGGCAGCAGCAGGAGTCGCATCAGCACGACGAGAACGACGATGGTGAGCGCCCAAGCCCAGCCGCTGGCCGGGCCGAACAACGCGCCCAGCACCGCATGGAGGCGCATGATGACCCACGCGACCGCGTAATACAGGGGGTTGAGCGGGTTCACGAGCTAGCTCCCTTGAGGTGGCGTGGAAAGCCGGGCGGCGCGGCCGGGCGGTACCGGATCGAAGCCACCCTTGTTGAACGGCTGGCAGCGGGCGACCCTCCGCACTGCGAGCCAGGACCCCCGCAATGCTCCATGTTCCTGCACTGCCTCGAGGGCATACGCGCTGCATGAGGGCGCGAAGCGGCACCGGGTCCCCAGCAGCGGGCTGATAAACCGGCGATAGCCGCCAATCAGTGCCAGCAGCAGCCAGGCGCCGGCCGACGGCCGACCACGGGCCTGCCGGTCGCCTGACCTGGTCATCGGCTCAACGTCCCAACCTGCCGCCGCAGCAATGTAGCTATCACCAGGTCAAGTTCGGCGGCGAGATCCACCTGGCGCGCGGTCGCGGCCTGTGGATTGGCTCTGACCACAAGCAGGCTACCTCCCGGCAGCGAGTCCAGGTACCCGAGCACGGCCGAACGGAGCCGCCGCCGCACCCGGTTCCGCACCACCGCCCCCCCAACGGCGCGGCTGACCACAAAGCCCACCAAGGCCGGCTCATCACCATCGGCCCGGACCAGCAGGTGGCCGGTCAGCAGGCGACGGCCGACGCGACTGCCGCCCCGCACGGCCGCCGAGAAGTCTTCCCGCCGCCGCATCCGGGCCTGCGCGGGAAGCACGGATGACCTCCCCCGTCGTCGGTCGCCGCAGGCTCGTCAGACACTGACTCGCGAGCGGCCCTTGCGGCGCCGGGCGGCCAGGACCGCTCGTCCCGCGCGGGTCCGCATCCGCAGCCGGAACCCGTGCGTCTTCGCGCGCCGTCGGTTGTTCGGCTGGAACGTACGCTTGCTCACAGAGACTCCAGGTGCGGTGCTCAGGCTGGTCCCCGCCCACTTGCATGCCGACGGCGCGCACGCGCGCGCGAACGCAGGCCATGGTGGCTGGGTCTGTCCACGTTACGCGCCGCGCTGACCACCGGTCAAACCAGAGCCCGGCCAGGAAGACCGCGCGGCTCCCGCAACCCGGCCGTTTACCGAACGGCCACCGAGTATGGCACCTAGGCTGTGGACAACGAATCCGCCCGCCGCAGCCGCGGCGCGGAGCGCAGCTGGGTCCACAGGCGCTGTTTCTGCGCATATCGAGTACTCCACGACATGCGGCGTGCACAACCTGTGGACAAAGCTGTTGATCACATGTGGGGGCGCGAGGTGGACAACTGATGAGCGAAGCGGACCTCGCGGCGGTCTGGGCCAGGTCTCTGGACGAACTCGCGACCATGCATATCGAACCGCATCAGCGAGCCTGGCTGAAGCTGACCAGACCGCTGGGGCTGGTCGAGAATACGGCACTGATCGCCACCCCCAATGAGTTCGTCAAGGAGCAACTCGAAACCAGGCTGCGCGCGCTCATCACCCACGCCCTGTCGCGGGAACTTGGCCGCAGCATCCAGCTCGCCGTGACGGTTGATCCCACGGCCACGGCCATGGCCTCCTTCCCGCCCGCCTCGCTGGCCGAGGACGCTTTGCCCCTGCCCGGCACCGACGCAGGCGACCGCTCCGGCCACCTGGCCATGCCAGCCTCCGCTGGCCCCGGCGAGGCGGGATCCCTTTCATCGGCCCAGGCGGACAGCACACGCGGCACGATCGCTGACTTTGACCGGGGTGCATCGTTCGATCCGGCCGACACCCACGGACACCCGAGCGCCGGGAACCATGGGGGGGCCGACCCAGCGGCATCCGGACCCGGCGCACCCCGCCCCACTCAGGCCCGGCTCAACCCCAAGTACACCTTTGAGACGTTCGTGATCGGCTCGAGCAACCGTTTCGCGCACGCCGCGGCCGTCGCGGTCGCCGAGGCCCCGGCGAAGGCATACAACCCGCTCTTCATCTACGGCGACTCCGGCCTGGGCAAGACCCACCTGCTCCACGCCATTGGCCACTACGCGCAAAGCCTGTATCACGGTGTCAAGGTCCGCTATGTGAGCTCGGAGGAGTTCACCAACGACTTCATCAACATGATCCGGGACGGCAAGCAGGACGGCTTCCGCCGCCGCTACCGCGATGTCAACGTGCTCCTGGTGGACGACATCCAGTTCCTGGAGAACAAGGAAGGAACGCAGGAGGAGTTCTTCCATACCTTCAACACCCTGCACAACGCCAGCAAGCAGATTGTGATCTCCAGTGACCGCGCGCCCAAACGGCTGGTCACCCTGGAGGACCGGCTGCGCAGCCGGTTCGAGTGGGGCCTGCTCACCGACGTGCAGCCACCCGAGCTCGAGACCCGAATCGCCATCCTTCGCAAGAAGGCCGTGCAAGAGGGGCTCAACGCGCCTCCCGAGGCCCTTGAGTACATCGCGAGCCGGATTTCGACGAACATCCGCGAACTTGAGGGCGCCCTCATCCGGGTGACCGCCTTCGCCAGCCTCAACCGGCAGTCGGTAGATCTCCAGCTGGCCGAGATCGTGCTGAAGGACCTCATCCCCGAGGCTCAGGGCCCTGAAATCACGGCCGCCACGATCATGGGGCAGACGGCCTCGTACTTCGGACTGTCCATTGACGACCTGTGCGGCACGTCCCGCTCCCGGGTCCTGGTCACCGCTCGGCAGATCGCCATGTACCTGTGCCGGGAACTGACCGACCTGTCACTGCCGAAGATCGGGCAACACTTCGGCGGGCGTGATCACACCACGGTGATGCACGCGGACAGAAAGATACGGTCGCTGATGGCCGAACGGAGATCCATCTACAACCAGGTCACCGAACTCACTAACCGAATCAAACAACAGGCGCGGTCCGGGTGAACAACCACATAGCCCTGGTGAACAACCACATAACAGTGCCGCCGGTCACAATCGGTACACACAGGCTGTGGACATCTCTGTGGACAGGCTTGGGACGAACAGAGGACAACTCCAGAAAAACGGGGGGTGTCCGCGGGAAAACTGCGGACCAAGCGGCGGCCGTCCACACTACTTCCCCCGCGCCCCGCCGCCGCCGCACAGGCTCTGTGGACGCCGACATGCACTCTGACCTGGGGAATCAGGCACTTTCCCCAGTGTCCACCGACCCTATGACGACTACTACTTATTGTTCTTTCACTGAATGCCAACTACTCAGTAGGCCAGGTCTCGCTCGTCCGGCCATCCAGCAGCGAACCCCACCGGCGGTCCGGCCCACGGCTTGGCATACCCGGCCGTTTGGCCGCTTGAACCAGAACGCAACGCCACGAACGCACTTTTCCAGAACGGGAGGCACCTTCCGGTGAAGATCGAGGTGGAACGCGACGCGCTGGCCGAGGCCGTGGCCTGGACGGCCCGCGCCCTGCCGAACCGCCCAGCCGTCCCGGTGCTGGCCGGCATGCGTCTTCAAGCGGACACGGAACTCACCCTGTCCAGCTTCGACTACGACGTGTCCGCGCAGGCCCGCGTGCCAGTGACCGCGGCCGAGGAGGGCGTCGTACTGGTGTCCGGGCGCCTGCTCGCCGAAATCACCCGGAGCCTTCCGGCCCGGCCGGTGGAAATCAGCTCGGACGGCGCACGCACCACTCTCACCTGCGGGAGCGCGACGTTCTCGCTGCTCACCATGCCCGCTGAGGACTATCCCACGCTGCCGGAGATGCCCGCCCCAGCCGGGACCATTGGCAGCGACGCCTTCGCCTCTGCGGTCAGCCAGTCCGCGGCGGCCGCTGGCCGTGACGACACCCTGCCCGCCCTGACCGGTATCAGGATTGAGATCGCGGGCGACACGCTCACGCTGGTGTCAACGGACCGGTATCGCCTGGCGGTCAGAGAACTCCGGTGGAGCCCGGCGCGGCCCGACCTGTCCGCTTCTGTCCTCGTGCCGGCCCGCGCACTCGCCGAGACCGCCCGCGCGCTGACAGCAGGCGCTGAGGTATCGATCGCGCTCGCCCTGCCAGGTGAGGAAGGGGCCGGAGGCGAAGGCATGATCGGGTTCGAGGGGGCCGCCCGCCAGACTACGACCCGCTTGCTGGGTGGGGACTTCCCTCGCTACCAGGCGCTGCTGCCCAAGCAAGTGAACGGGGTGGCCGAGCTCGCCGCCGGCCCTTCGCCGAGGCGGTCAAGCGGGTCGCGCTCGTCGCCGAGCGCAATACCGCGGTCCGCCTGTCCTTCTCCTCGGGCCAGCTCGTCCTCGAGGCCGGGACCGGGGACGAAGCCCAGGCGGTCGAGGTTCTGGAGGCCGGTTACGACGGAGACGACATCCAGATCGCCTTCAACCCGCAGTACCTGCTGGACGGGCTCACCGCCATTGACTCGGACGTGGCCCGGATCGCCTTCACCGAGCCCGGCAAGCCGGCCCTGATCACCGGCAAGCCCGCCCCGGACGAACAGCCCGACTACCAGTACCTGCTGATGCCGATCCGGCTCGGTAGCTAACCCGGGCCACCCGCTGATGTCTGCGGGACCGGCTTTCCGCTGACCTCCTCCGCCGGAACGCGATTTCGCGGACCGGAAAGTTTCCCGTTCTTGCCGGAGATCTACCAGGCGTGGGGAAACTCCAATGTGAGGAGCATCTGGCGGACACTGACGACGACCGTGATCAGTGGGAATCCCGGTTTCGCCGCCTCTACGAGACGAACTTCCGTTTAGTCCAGGCTTATACGGTGAACCGTGTCGGCTTCGGGAATGACGTGGCCGACATCGTCGCGGAGGTTTTCACGGCCGCCTGGCGGCGCCTGGCCGATATTCCGCCGCCCCCTGGTGATCGCTTCTGGCTCTACGGGACCGCTCGCCGGATCATCGCCAGGCGCCATCGCAGTGCCAGCCGGTTGCGCAACCTGGTCGCCCGCCTCGCGGCCAGCCAGCGCACCGACGATCAGCCGCTGGCCCGGGCCGAAGATCCAGCACACGAGCGCCGTCGTCGTTTCGTCGTTTCCGCCGTCTCGGGCGCGGCCGTTGCCGGGGTGACCGCCGCCGTGGCGCTGGCCCTCATTCCCGGTTCCCCGGTGGCACTGGACACCCCGGACACCGCGGCCGCGGCGGTCCTCGGCCATGCGGCGGTGACAGCGGGCCGCCAGCCAGCCGGAACCGTAGCCGGACCAGGCCAGTACACCTACGCCGAGAGCCTCCAGGAGAATCGGATGGAATCGCAGGGGCAGGGTACGTCCGTGCAGAAGATTCTGTGCGTCCAGACCGTGCAGGACTGGGTGGCGCCAGATGGCTCCGGGCGCCAGGTGGCCAGCATGCCCTCGTACTGCCATGGCGCGGGCATCCCCCACTTCATGACCTTCTCGAACGGCCAGTTGCTCGCCGACGGCCTGCTCTATTCCGGTGTCGCTGACCTTCCGACCGAACCGGCCACTCTGGAGCACTTCATCGTCCAGCACTTCGAAGGCGGCGTGACGCAAGCCGGCGCGACGTTCCAGTTCGGCGGCACGTTCCTGCAGCCGGGTGCCCCGCCGGCGGTCAGGGCCGCGCTCTACCGCCTGATCGGGAGCCTGCCGGGTGTCCAGTCGCTCGGCCCGATGAACGACGAGCTCGGCCGCCACGGCATCGGCGTCGGCTTCACCCAGTACGGCGTGCGGGACGTCCTCATCTTCGACCCCGCTACCTCGGCGGTCCTGGAGCGGGAGGGTGTCGTGGTCAACCCCTCGCAAGCTATGGCCGGCCTCCCAGCGGGCGCAGTGATCGATTACACCGTCTACGTGGCATCAGGCGTGGTGAACTCCATCACGGCCGTGCCTCCAGCCGTGCCACGCTAAGGGCGCCCGGCGGCCCGGGGCTTGGGCCGCTGGGTGGGTCCGCGGGTAATCTCTGCAGGTGTGTACCTGACCCGCCTCGCGCTGACCGATTTCCGGTCCTATGCGGCGGCGGATCTGGCTCTGGGGCCGGGTGTGAGCACCCTGCTCGGTGCGAACGGCGAGGGCAAGACGAACCTGGTGGAGGCGGCGGCCTACGTCGCGACGCTCGGCAGCCACCGGGTGAGTTCGGACGCGCCCTTGGTGCGCCGCGGCGCGGAACGCGCCATCCTGCGTGCGGCGATCACCTCACCGGAACGAGACAGCCTCGTAGAGATCGAGATCAACCCGGGGCGGGCGAATCGCGCCCGGCTGAACCGAGTGCCGGTCCCACGGCCTCGCCAGGTGCTGGGAGTGCTGCGCACGGTGCTCTTCGCGCCCGAGGACCTGGCGCTGGTCAAGGGCGACCCCGAGCAGCGTCGGAGGTACCTCGATGAGCTCCTGGTGGCCAGCGCGCCCCGGTATGCCGCCGTGCGGGCCGACTACGAGCGGGTAGTCCGGCAGCGGACCACGCTGCTCAAGTCGCTGCGGGCCCGGTCGGGCGGACGTGGCCGGCCCGGTTCGGCCGGCCACGCGACGGCGCCCCCCGGGACGACGGGGGCGAGCAGGAAGAGGCCAGCGGGGAAGGCATGGGCCTGGCTGGCGCGCTCGATGCCTGGGACGAGCACCTGGCCCTGAACGGCGCTGAGCTGCTCGCGGGCCGGATCGAATTGACCGCCGCCCTCCAGCCGCTGGTCGCCAAGGCTTACTCCGAAGTCTCCGGCGAGGCCGGCGAAGCCGAGATCAGCTATCGGCAGTCCGCTGTCGGCCAGGAGACTGGTGCGGCCGGGGGGGATGGTGTTCCCCACAGAGACGGTGCTGGCGGGGTGGCTGGTGATGGCGTGGCGAAGAGTGCTGGCCGCGAGGCTGGTGCTGGCGGGGCGGGAAGTACTGCCACTCGCGAGGCTGACCGGAGAGTGCTCGCGGACGGGCTGCGGGCGGCCCTGGCCCGGGCGCGGCCCGATGAACTCGAACGCGGCGTATGCCTGGTCGGCCCGCACCGGGACGAACTGGAGCTGCGCATCGGTGAGCTGCCCGCCCGCGGTTACGCGAGCCACGGCGAATCCTGGTCGATGGCGCTCGCGCTCCGCCTGGCCGGTTACGAACTGCTGCGCGCGGGTGGTGATGACCCGGTGCTGATTCTCGATGATGTCTTCGCCGAACTGGACAGCGGCCGCCGGGAGCGGCTGGCCGGCTTGGTCGGCGGGGCCGAGCAAGTGCTGGTTACGGCCGCGGTACCAGCCGATGTCCCGGCCGTCCTGGCCGGGACGCGGTTCGGGGTGGCCGACGGGGTGATCACCCGTGCCTGACGAGGACGCTCCCGGGCCTGACCATGAAGCAGAGCAGCGCGCACGGCTCGCCCGCGAAGCGCTGGCTGGGGCGAAAGCTGACGCACGGGCCCGCGGAGAGGCGCCACCGAGCGGGGCCATCCATGCCGAGCGGCTCGCGACCGGTGACCCGCACGCCGCCCGGCCGGCCCGGACGTACGGCCCGCGGCGCGCCCGCAGGGACGACCCGCAGCCGCTGAACGCCGCCATCGAGGCGCTCATCGACGACCAAGGCTGGCAGACAGCCAGCGCCGTGGGCTCGGTGTTCGGCCGCTGGGATCAGATCGTGGGAGCCGACCTCGCCGCGCATACCCGCCCGGATGGGCTCGCTGAGGGCGAGCTTGTCGTGATCGCCGATTCCACGGCGTGGGCCACTCAGGTGCGGCTGCTCGCCGCCACGCTGATCCGGAGGCTCAATTCTGAGCTGGGAGACGGCACCGTCAGACGGGTGAAAGTTCGCGGACCGGAGCAACCCCGGCGGCCCGGAGAGTGGAGGGTACGCGGCGGCCGGGGACCGCGTGACACTTACGGCTGAGACGGAGGGTCCTCCCAGGTAAAATGTAAGAGCGCCGCTAGGGCAGGCAGAAGACCGGACGGGACCTGCGTGGCCCGGCGGGCGCGTATCCCTTCCAGGAGGCTTGCCCTTGTCCTACGACGCACGTTCGATCACGGTCCTAGAGGGCCTCGAGGCGGTGCGCAAGCGTCCCGGCATGTACATCGGCTCGACCGGTGAGCGCGGCCTGCATCATCTGGTACAGGAGGTCGTGGACAACGCGGTCAACGAGGCGCTCGCCGGGTACTGCGACCGGATCGACGTCACCCTACTCGCCGACGGCGGTGTCCGAGTCGCCGACAACGGCCGCGGCATTCCCGTTGACGAGCATCCGGTGGAGAAACGCCCCGCGGTCGAGGTCGTGCTGACCACGCTGCACGCGGGCGGCAAATTCGACGGCAAGTCCTATGCCGTCTCCGGGGGGCTGCACGGTGTCGGCGTGTCGGTGGTGAACGCCCTGTCCGCGCGCCTTGAGGTCGAAATCCGGCGCGACGGATATGTCTGGCGGCAGTCGTACGCGCAGAGCCAGCCAGTCACCCCACTCAGCCGGGGCGAGGAAACCGACGAGACCGGCACAATAATTTCGTTCTGGCCGGATGGTTCGATTTTCGAGACCTTGGACTGGAATTTCGAGACGCTCTCGCGCCGGCTCCAGGAGATGGCGTTCCTGAACCGGAGCCTGGCCATCCACCTGACCGACGACCGGCCGGAGCAGATCAACGGCGAGCCGCGGGTGGTCAGTTACCGCTACGACGGCGGCATCGCGGACTTCGTGCGCTACCTGAACGCCTCCAAGGAGCCGGTGCACGCCTCGGTGATCGATTTCGGGGAGGAAGGCGACGGGATCGCGGCCGAGATCGCGATGCAGTGGAACGCCTCCTACGCGGAGTCGGTGCACACGTTCGCCAACACGATCAACACGGCCGAGGGCGGCACCCACGAGGAGGGTTTCCGCGCCGCGCTCACCTCGATCGTGAACCGGTATGCCAAGGAACAGAAACTGCTGCGGGAGAAGGACGACAACCTCACCGGCGAAGACATCCGGGAGGGCCTGGCGGCCATCGTCCACGTGAAGCTCGCCGAGCCGCAGTTTGAGGGCCAGACCAAGACCAAGCTCGGCAACACCGAGGCCAAGTCATTTGTGCAGAAGGCCTGCAACGACCACCTGCGGGCCTGGTTCGAGCGCAACCCCGGCGAGGCCAAGGACATCATCACCAAGGCCACCCAGGCCGCCCGGGCCAGGATCGCGGCCCGCCAGGCCCGCGACCTGACCCGGCGCAAGGGCCTCCTGGAGTCCTCGTCGCTGCCCGGCAAGCTGTCCGACTGCCAGTCGGGCGACCCGGTGCGGTGCGAGATCTACGTGGTGGAGGGCGACTCGGCGGGCGGCTCGGCCAAGCAGGGCCGGAACCCGGAGTTTCAGGCCATCCTGCCGCTCCGCGGCAAGATCCTGAACGTCGAGAAGGCCCGGATCGACCGGGTACTGAAGAACAACGAGGTCCAGGCGATGATCACCGCGCTGGGCACGGGCATCCACGACGACTTCGACATCGCCAAGCTCCGTTACTACAAGATCGTCCTGATGGCCGACGCGGACGTGGACGGCCAGCACATCACCACCCTGCTGCTCACCCTGCTCTTCCGTTTCATGAAGCCGCTGATCGAGGCCGGGCATGTGTACCTGGCCCAGCCGCCCCTCTACAAGATCAAGTGGGAGGGGGGGCGTGGAGTCCAGCCTGACTACGCCTACTCCGACCGGGAACGCGACGCCCTCATCGAGGCAGGCATGGCCAACGGCCGCAAGGACCCGCGGCCGCGGGATGGCATCCAGCGCTACAAGGGCCTCGGCGAGATGAACGCGGCCGAACTGTGGGAGACCACCATGAACCCCGCGAACCGGGTGCTGCGGCAGGTCACGGTGGACGATGCGGCACAGGCCGACGAGTTGTTCAGCGTGCTGATGGGCGAGGACGTAGAAGCCCGCCGGTCGTTTATTCAGCGCAACGCCAAGGACGTCAGGTTCCTCGACATCTAGACCCGCCGGGGGACGCGGTCCGCGAATCCCCCGGGGTCAGCAAGTCCTTGGTCCAGCCAGATACGGAAGAGGTTGTCACGTGACCGACGTGGACGCGGGGACTTCGCCGCCGCACGACCGGACGGAGCCGGTCAACATCCAGGTGGAGATGCAGCGCAGCTACATCGACTACGCGATGTCGGTCATCGTCGGCCGCGCGCTGCCGGACGTCAGGGACGGCCTCAAGCCCGTGCACACTCGCGTGCTGTGGGCGATGTACGACGGTGGCTTCCGGCCCGAGCGCGGGTACTCCAAATGCGCCCGTGTGGTCGGCGAGGTGATGGGCAACTACCACCCGCACGGCGACTCCTCGATCTACGACGCGCTCGTCCGGCTCGCCCAGCCGTGGTCGATGCGGATGCCCCTCATCGA
This sequence comes from uncultured Actinomycetes bacterium, assembly GCA_963822825.1. Classification (GTDB taxonomy): domain Bacteria; phylum Actinomycetota; class Actinomycetes; order Streptosporangiales; family Streptosporangiaceae; genus JAWWPY01. The sequence continues at coordinate 409,190 of CAWGIW010000015.1, forward strand.
CAGCCAGGGCAACTTCGGGTCGCCCGGCAACGACCCGCCCGCGGCCATGCGGTACACCGAGTGCCGGCTCGCCCCGCTGGCCATGGAGATGCTGCGGGACATTGACAAGGACACCGTCGATTTCCGCCCCAGCTACGACGGGCGCGGCGGTGAGCCCGTCGTGCTGCCGAGCCGGTTCCCAAACCTCCTGGTCAACGGCTCGGAGGGGATCGCGGTCGGCATGGCCACCCGGATCCCGCCACACAACCTGCGCGAGGTGGGCGCCGGCGTCCAGTGGTATCTGGAGAACTTCGACGCCGCGGACGAGGAACTGCTCGAGGCGCTGATCGAGCGGGTCAAGGGGCCCGATTTCCCCACCAGCGGGCTGATCGTCGGCCGCCGGGGCATCGAGGAGGCCTACCGGACCGGGCGCGGCTCGATAACCATGCGCGCCGTGGTCGATGTGGACGAGGATGCCCGCGGCCGCGCCTGCCTGATCGTCACCGAGCTTCCCTATCAGGTCAACCCGGACAACCTGGCGCTGAAGATCGCCGAACTGGTCCGCGAGGGCAAGGTCAGCGGCATCGCCGACGTCCGCGACGAAAGCAGCGGCCGGACTGGCCAGCGCCTGGTGATCGTGCTGAAGCGGGATGCCATCGCCAAGGTCGTGCTGAACAACCTGTACAAGCACACCCAGTTGCAAGACACGTTCGGCGCGAACATGCTCGCGCTGGTCAACGGCGTGCCGCGGACGCTGCGGCTGGACCAGATGATCCGGTACTGGGTCAAGCACCAGATCGAGGTCATCGTCCGGCGCACCCGCTTTCTGCTCCGCAAGGCGCAGGAGCGGGCGCACATCGTCAGCGCGCTGCTCAAGGCCATCGACGCCATCGACGAGGTCATCGCGCTGATCCGGGCCAGCGCGTCGGCGGCCGAGGCCCAGCAGGGCCTGATGGACCTGCTGGAGATCGACGAGGAGCAGGCCCGCGCGATCCTCGACATGCAGCTGCGCAAGCTGGCCGCCCTGGAGCGGCAGGCGCTCATCGATGAGTACGAGGAGCTGATGGCGCGGATCGCCGAGTACGAGGCCATTCTCGCCTCGCCGGAGCGGCAGCGGCAGATCGTCAGCGAGGAACTCGGCGAGATCGTCACCAAATACGGCGACGACCGGCGAACCAGGATCATCGCCTATGACGGCGACGTGACCAACGAAGACCTCATCGCCGAGGAGGACGTGGTCGTCACCATCACCCGCGGCGGCTACGCCAAGCGCACCAAGACCGACCTTTACCGGGCGCAGAGGCGGGGCGGCAAGGGCGTGCGGGGGGCGCAGTTGCGCACTGACGACATCGTCAACCACTTCTTCGTCACCACCACCCATCACTGGATCCTGTTCTTCACCAACAAGGGGCGCGTCTACCGGGCCAAGGCCTACGAGCTGCCCGATACCGCGCGGGACGCGCGAGGCCAGCACGTGGCGAACCTGCTCGCGTTCCAGCCGGACGAGCGCATTGCCCAGGTGCTCGCGTTGCGGGACTACTCGCTCGCGCCCTACCTGGTCCTCGCGACCCGGTCCGGGCTGGTCAAGAAGTCGCGGCTGACTGATTTCGACTCGCCACGATCCGGCGGCATCATCGCTGTCAACCTGCGTGAGGACGACGAGGTGATCGCGGCCCGGCTCGTCTCGCCCGGGGATGATCTGCTGCTCGTGAGCAAGCAAGCGCAGGCGATCAGGTTCAACGCGACCGATGAGGCGTTGCGCCCGATGGGCCGGGCCACATCCGGGGTCATCGGTATGCGATTCGCTGACGGCGATGAACTGCTCGGCATGCACGTGGTCGGCGACGGTGGCGACGTGCTGGTCGCCACCGTCGGGGGGTATGCGAAGCGCACCCCGGCCGACCAGTATCCGGTGCAGGGCCGGGGGGGCCGCGGCGTGCTGACGGCCAGGATTGTCGAGGCGCGCGGCGAGCTGGTCGGCGCGCTCATGGTCCATCCTGAGGACGAGGTTTTCGCCATCACCTCGGCGGGCGGGGTCATCAGGACCTCGGCCGCGGAGGTGAAGCTCTCGGGTCGGCAGACCATGGGTGTCCGGCTGATGAACCTGGCGCCAGGCGACAGCGTGGTGGCCATTGCCCGCAACGCGGAATCCCTGGATGTCGCCGAGGACGACTCCCCGGATGAGCCGCCTGCCGATGAACCGTCCCCGGGCGAGCCCGGCCAGGGTCACGGTGAGATGACAGCCGGGTCCGGGGAGGCAACGTCCTGACGCGCTGGTGCGTCTCAATATAGTCAGATACGTAACCAATCAGCTGGCCATCAGCCAGGGCGGGATCGTACTCCCACATTGGGGATAACCTCGTGGTAGCAGACTTTCCGGAGGAGGACGGGTGGACCAACGCGTAGAGCCACCGTCGTGGCTGCCGGGGGGAGCAGGAAGTTCCGATGCCAAAGGCCTGGGCCGCCCCGACCCGAAGGCTGACGAACTAGACCGCGAGGGTCCCGAGAGCCTGGATCCGGTGAGCTTTGGCCAGGCCAGCGAGGATCCCGGCAGTCTCGATCTCAGCGGTCCCGATCCTGCTGACACCGGCTTCGGCACTCACGATCGCTACCACGATCCCGGCGCTCACGATTCCGGCGCTCGCGAACCCGCCAATCACGAACCCGCCAATCACGAACCCGGCCGTCAGGAACCCGCCGATGGCGGCTTCAGTGGCTGGAGCCCGGTCACCTACAGTTCCCCGGGCGAACCGCCCGGACCGGAAGCCGCCGACGTGAATGCCTACTCCTACGCCGGGGAAACGCCGCACTCGAACGGCCAGGATGCCGGGTTCGGGTCGGAGAGGGCTTCGGTGGGGGCATACGGCCAGGAAAGCGGCCAGGTAACTGCGGCCAACCCGGCGCCGCCCTACCCCGCCCAGTTCGCGGACACCGCCGTGGCCCCTGAGAACACGGCCGGCACCAGTCGCCAGACCGCCGCCTTCTCCGGTGTCTCGCGGCCCAGGGCCAAGACCGGGACCGGGGTCGGCCGGGGTCGGCGAGCTGACCTGGTGGTGGCCAGGTTCGAGCCTTGGTCGGTGATGAAGTTCAGCTTCCTGATTTCCCTGGTGGCGTGGGTCATCCTGTTCGTCGCCGTGGCGTTGCTGTATTTCGCGCTCTCCACTCTTGGCGTCTTCGACTCGGTCCAGAGGACGCTGGCCAGCGTGACCTCCAGTTCAGGCTCGGCCGGAGTCAGCCTGTCCAAGTGGTTCTCCGCATCCAGGATCCTTGGCTACACGATGCTCATCGGCGCGGTGAACATCGTCCTGATCACCGCGTTCTCCACGGTCGGCGCCATGATCTACAACCTGGTCACCCATCTCGGCGGCGGGATCGAGGTCACGCTCCGGGAGACTGACTGACCCGGCTTCCCGCGGATGCGGTAATCTTGCCCGGCGGTGTTGCCAGATGCCGCCAGACAAGGGCCTATAGCTCAGCTCGGTTAGAGCGCTTCCCTGATAAGGAAGAGGTCGATGGTTCAAGTCCATCTAGGCCCACCAGTTCCGCCCGTGATCCGGGGCGCACAATAAGAGAAGCCTTAATCCAGTGTCGCCCTACTCAGTTGCAGGAATTAGAGTCAGGCGGTAGGACAGCACACCGGCCGGAAGGTATCTAACGATGAGTGGTCAGCCGGATGAGGCCCTCGAAGTGCTTCGTGGGGTGTGGAACGCTCAGGGACAGAGCAGCGCGGACCTGGAAGCCTGCGGCACGTCGAAGTCATGCAAGAGCATGGCCAACATCAATTTTGACGGCCTGGCCGGGCCGGACGGTGACCTGCGCACGGCCTGGCGGACCAGGCTGGAGCGTGAGGGCAAGCTGAACCCCGAGGCGGGCAGCATCGGGGACCTGATCCTGGGTTCGGCGGAGGTCCGCTGAGAACGAGGACGCCGACGGCGAGGAGGGCACTGAATGGAGTGTCCGGAATCCGTCGGTAAGCTCACCGAGGTCTTGCGCCAGGGCGGTTACCTCGCCGACCGCGGTCTGGCCACCGCTTTGTTCGTCGCCCTGTCGCTGCAGCGCCCGATCCTGCTCGAGGGCGAGGTCGGGGTGGGCAAGACCGAGGTCGCCAAAGTGCTCGCCTCGGTGTTCGGCCGGAAGCTGATCCGGCTTCAGTGCTACGAGGGCATCGATACGAATCAGGCCCTCTACGAATGGGACTACGCCCGGCAGATGCTGCACATCCGGGCGCTCTCCGAGCACCAGATCGCCGACGACGAGGCGGTCGACAAGCTGTTCGGCCCGAGGTTCCTGCTGGAGCGGCCGTTGCTCGAAGCGGTCCGGGCCGGTGACCGGGCCGTGCTGCTGATTGACGAGGTGGACCGGGCCGACGACGAGTTCGAGGCTTTCCTGCTCGAAGTGCTCTCCGACTTCCAGATCAGCATCCCCGAGATCGGCACGATCAAGGCGGAGACGCCGCCCCTCGTGGTCCTGACCTCCAACCGGACCCGTGAACTGCACGATGCTCTGAAGCGGCGCTGCCTGTATCACTGGATCGGCTACCCCTCCGCGGAGCGCGAGTTGGAGATCGTGCTCGTCCGGGCGCCGGGCGTAAGCGAAACGCTGGCGCGCAAGGTCGTCGCGGCCGTGAACCGGCTGCGTGAGCTGGATCTGGCCAAGCCGCCGGGCGTCGCCGAGACGATCGACTGGGTGCGCACCCTCACCTTCCTGGGCGAAACCGATCTCGGCGCCCAGGTGGCCGAGGACACCCTCGGCGCCGTCGTCAAGGAACGCGACGACCTCGACGTGGTGCGGGGCAATCTGGAAGAAATCACGTCCGGTGCCTGAGCGCGCTTCCTTCGTCGGCGTGCTGGTGAATTTCGCAGCCGAACTCCGCTCGTCGGGGCTGGCCGTGGGGTCCGGGGATGTGCTGACCTACTGCGCGGCGATGGCCCCGCTCGACCCGACCGACCTGCTGGACCTCTACTGGGCGGGGCGCGCCACGCTGGTCACCCGGCGCGAGAACATCCCGGTCTACGACGAGGTGTTCCGCAAGTTTTTCCTGGCCGACGGCGATCCGGTCCGGGAGATGCTGACCCTCAAGGCACATGTGACGGCGGAAGCTGAGGCGATGCTCGAGGTCCCGGCCACGGACCCGGCCGGTGACGGGCACGAGGAAGAGGCGACGCTCGGCCTGATGGCGTCCGACGCAGAAGCCCTCCGGCACAAGTCGTTCGCGGCCTGCACCCCCGAAGAGCTCGCGGCGGTGCGGCGGATCATGGCCCGGATCCGGCTGACCCCGCCCAAGCGACGCACCCGCCGGGCCGAAGCCGCGCGCTCCGGGCGCTCCCCCGATTTGCGCAGGACGGTGCGGGAGTCGATGCGTATGCACGGCGAGCCGGCCGAGCTGTACTGGTGCTGGCGCAAGGTCAGGCTGCGGCCGCTGATCCTGATCCTCGACGTCTCCGGCTCGATGGCTGACTACTCACGGAATCTCCTGCACGCCACCAGCCGGTCGGCCAGCGCCTCGAGTTCGGGACGCGCGGCGCGGATCTCCTCGTGGCGGAGCGGCACGAGCGGCACCACGGCCAGGCGCCGGGCCGGGCCGGACGGCGGCGATGAGGCGCCTGATGGTCTGGGCCAGCTGGCGGCAGGTGGCCGGGCGGGCGAGCCGCTCCGCGTGCAGCGCCAGGGCCAGGGCCGTCTCGGGCGGGACGCCCCGGGCCAGCTCGGAGTCCAGTTGGGACGAATGAATCCGGCTGTGTAGCCGGTCGGTCAGGCCAGCCTTCGCCGCACGGAACCCCGCGCAGTCATCCGTGATTAGCAAGGTCATCGTCATGCCTTCTCACTGGGCTTTCGGGCTCGTCCCATGGCCGCGGCGCCGACGCCTTGGAGACGCCCAGGCGCCTTATGACCAGTAAAGCCATTTTACTGGTCATGAGCGTGACCGGTCAAGGCTTTTGTATGGTCATCTTCGGTTAGGCCTGGGGTGATGATCGTGCCGTCCTGGGTGCAGCCGGAGACCAAACCGGCCCCCATGCCGCTGCTGCTGTGCAGGCGTTCGTTAACACCTGGGACGTCGAGGCCGGCGAGGACGCGCCTGCTCGAAGTGGATAGCGCCCGCGGCGTGGCTGAGCGCGGCGGCCCTGATCCCCGAGGGCGCACCGCTGGATTCCGGCCGGGCTGCGACGGGCCCGGGATGTGCGCGAGGGGTTCCGTTCGCTGCTTACCGCGAACGGCGGGGGGCCCGCGCCGTCACCGACGAGAGCTGGCGCCACTGCACGCCCGACCGGGGACTATCGGCTCTCGGCCAGCATTGGCCCCGAGGGGGGCGTGGAGCTGACCCCCGCCGGGACGCAGGGCGCCGACGGTGGACGATGGCGGGCTCGCGCCCGGGCTCTTCGGGCTGGTGCTGGTCATGCGCGACGCCCAGGCCGACGGAACCTGGCCGCGCCTGAAGTCCTGCCGCAACCCGGACTGTCACTGGGTCTTCTACGACCGCTCGCACAGCCCGCGCGGAGCCTGGTGCGACATGGCGGTCTGCGGCAACCGCCTCAAGAACCGGGCGCTGCGGAAGCGCCGGAAGACTTAGGCCCGGCGTGCGCGGCGTGCCCGGGGCTCGGAAGGCCGGCGCGGGCGGGTGCGCGAGGGGCTCGTCGGCGCGGGAGCAGAAGGCTTAGTCCTTCGGCGCGGCGTGGAGGCTTACCCGGCGCGGGAGGCCCGCGCGGTAGACGAGGGGCGGGCCTGTCGGCGCGGGAGCAGAAGGCCTGCCACGGACGGGGCCAGCACGCGCTAGGCGCGCGGGTGGGCCTGGCGGTAGCTCGACTTCAGCCGGTCCACCGAGACGTGCGTGTAGATCTGGGTGGTGGCCAGCGACGAGTGCCCCAGTATCTCCTGGACGCTACCAGGTCGGCCCCGCCTTCCAGCAGGTGCGTCGCGGCGGTGTGGCGCAGCCCGTGCGGGCCCACCTCGTGGCCGTGAACCCTGGACCGCGTCCCGCAGCCGCTCGTGCACGATGCGCTCGGGCGGTGCGCGGATCGAGACGCCCGCCCCGCACGCCCAGGAACAGCGCGGCGCCGCTCCCCGGCGCGGACCAGGACGGGACGCCCGGACTGCTCCCAGCGACCCACGGCCCGGACCGCCGGTATGCCTACCGGCACGGTGCGTTCCTTGTTGCCCTTGCCCAGGACCCGGGTATGGGTCCGGCGGCCGCAGGTCGAGCGCCCCGAGGTCCAGCCCGCACAAGCTCGGCTGACCCGGATGCCGGTCGCGTACAGGAGTTCCAGCACCGCCGCGTCGCGCAGGGCCACGGCGGCCTCCTCCGGGGTCCGCCGGGAGGCGGCTGCTCGATGTCGGCCGCGCACGACGCCAGCGCGTCGGCGATCTCGGCCTTGCGCAGAACGTGGGGCAGTGCGCGACGCACCTTCGGCGTGCCGAGCGCCGTGCCCGGGTCGGTGGCCAGCCAGCCCTGCCGGTGAGCAAAGGCCGTGAACGACCGGGCCGCCGCGCCGCGCCGGGCCAGCGTCGCGCGGGACGCCCCGGCCGAATGCTGCACGGCCAGCCAGCTCCGCAGGATCGGGGCGGTGAGTTCGGCCGGGCCGGTGACGCCGCACTGGTCGGCGTGGACCAGCAGGGAGCGGGCGTCGCCCACGTACCCACGCACCGTGTGGGGTGAGAGGCCGCGCTCGGCGGCGACGTGCCGCTCGAACTCGGCTATCGCGGCTTGCCCAGGGCGGGGAGGGTTGGGCGCGGTGGGGCTCCGCGCGCTGGGCCTCCGCGCGCTGGGCCTCCGCGCGCTGGGCCTCCGCGCGCTGGGGCTCGGTGCGCTGGGGCTCCGCGCGCTGGGGCTCGGTGCGCTGGGGCTCCGCGCGCTGGGGCTCGGTGCGCTGGGGCTCGGTGCGGCGCGGCTCCGCGCTGGGTGCCTCGGTGCGGCGGGGCTGCACTCCGGGCCCTCCGCGTCGTGGCCCTCCGCGCCTTGGGGCTCGGTGCGGCGAGGTGCGGGCGGGCGGGCTTCCCCGGGGTGGCGGCGGGCGATTTGCGCACGTTCCAAGTCTGACCTGTGCACCGCCGCCTCGCCTCCAGCTCCGGCCCGCGTGTCGTCGGCTCCTACCGCGTGCCGTCAACCCGGGCCCACGCGACCAGCCCGGCCCACGCGACCAGCCCGGCCCACGTGTCAGCTCGCGCCCGCATGCCGTCGGCCCGCCGTTCGGGTGACGGCCGTGCTGTGCCGGAGCCCTAGCTGAGACAGGAACCCCCGCTTAGGCTGGTTCGGGTCGGCTAGACGGCAGAGTTCGGCCAGGGCACTTCCGATGGAACGAGGCTCCACCATGGAAAAGGCCAACTCCAGGGCGGCATTAAGGCTGCTGACCATCGCGGCCTGGCAGACCCAGTGCGTGCGGGTGGCCATCGAGCTCGGGCTCGCCGACCGCCTGGCGGCCTGGCCCGGCCACCAGCGCGGAGCTGGCCGGGGCTTCCGGCGCGCAGGAACGGAACCTCAGGCGGCTCATGCGCGCCCTGGTGGCCATGGGCGTGCTCCAGGTCGACGCCGACCAGCGATACTCGCTCACGGAGGTCGGCGCCGAGCTGGGCCCGGACGGCCCCGGCCCGTTCGCGCTGACCGTCGGCACCGAACCCGCCTGGTCAGCCTGGACGGCACCTGGACCACTCGGTACGCACCGGCGAGTGCGCCTTCGACCACGTACACGGCATGCCCGCCTGGGAGTACCTGGCCTCCCACCCCGCCGACGGCGCCCGGTTCCGGACCGGGATGGCCGCCCTCACCCGCAGCGTCGGCAGCGGCGTGGTGAACAGCTACGACTTCTCCCGGTTCCCGGTCGTGGTCGACGTGGGCGGCGGCGACGGCGCGCTGCTGGCCGAAATCCTGCGCCGGTCCCCCGAGGTGCGTGGCGTCCTGGTGGACCTGCCGCATGTCGTGCCCAAAGCACAGCAGGCCCTGGCCAACGCTGGCGTATCCGATCGCTGCGACTTCTGGGTCGGCGACTTCCGCGCCGAACTGCCGTCAGGCGATGGCCTACGTGCTCAAGTCGATCCTGCACGACTGGCAGGACGAGGACGTCCTGGCCATCCTGTCCTCCTGCCGGAAGGCGGCCGGGCCGGAGTCCCGGCTGCTCATCGTCGAGCGGGTTCTCCCCGAACAGGTCACCGCCACCGACCTGGAGGCGATGCTGACCGACCTGAACATGCTGGTCATGCTGGGCGGACTGGAACGCACCGAGAGCGAGTATCGTCACCTCCTCGACCAGGCCGGGTTCCGCCTGGACCGGGTAGTCCCCACGGGAACCGAGTTCTCGGTCATAGAGGCGTCCATCACCGGGGCCTGAGCTACTGCGGGCGGACGTTCGGCTGGGGCCGCATCACCTCCCTGCACCGATGGCTGGGTGGCGGCGGATACGCCAGCCCTTGGAGCAGCGCTCGACGAAACCGCCGGCCGCCAGGAGGCCCAGCGAGCGGAGGACCGCATCCACGCTGAGGCCCGCCGAGACGGCGATCGTGGCCGGTCCGGCACCTCGGCTGGGCATGGCTTCCAGGACCCGTGTGGCCGCAGCATCGAGTGCGGTCCGGGCCACCACGGGTTCGGCGAACCGAATGTGCGCGCCGCTTGGATTGGGCGGGCCGCCGTCGCTGCCCCGGCCATCCTGGCCAGTGGCGCTGCGGTGCCCGGCGGGGCCAAGCGTCCCCGCCGGGCTGTCCCGTGGCTGCGTGCTGTCCCGTGGCTCCGGGCTGTGCTCTCTTCCGAGGCTGTGCTCCCCTTCCGAACTGCTCTCCTCCGCCGGGCCGTTCTGACGCGCCGAGTCGTGCTCCTCAGCCAAATCGAGGGCAAGCTGACCCCGCATGTCGGGAGAGACCTGCCCTTGCGAGCGAGCAGCCACGCTCTGGCCAGGCGATGAGAGCCGGTCCAGGGCGCCAGACGAGAGCTGCCCCTGGTGAGCGCGGTCGGCTGGTCCGCCGTCGCGATCACCTTGCCCACCGTCGAGGTCAGGGTGCGGGCCGTCGTGGTCAGGGTGTTCGCCGTCGAACGGTGTGAGGAGCTCTATGACTTCGTGGGCGTCGGTTACGCAGACGGCGCCCCACTCTCGGATGATCTTGTGGCAGCCGGCTGATACCTCGGACGTGACTGGGCCGGGCACGGCCATGACCGGGCGGCCCAGGTCCCGGGCATGGCGCGCGGTGTTCAGGGCACCGCTGCGGACGCCGGCTTCGACCACGACCGTCCCGCGGGCCAGGGCGCCGATGACCCGGTTCCGGATCAGGAATCGGTGCCTGGTCGGCGGCCGACCCGGCGGCCACTCGCTGACCAGGACGCCCTGGGCGGCGATGCCGTCGAACAGGTCGTGATGGCCCCGCGGGTAGGCGTAGTCCACGCCGCAGGCCAGCACCGCGACCGTCACGCCGTCGGCGGCCAGGGCACCCCGGTGTGCGCTGGCGTCGATGCCGAACGCGCCGCCGGAGATCACCGTCCAGCCGCGCGCGCCCAGAGCGGCGGCCATCTCGGTGCATACGTGGGCGCCGTAGGCTGTCGCGGAGCGGGCTCCCACCATGGCCACCGAGCGCAGGCAGCAGTACCGCAGGTCGGCGTCCCCGCGTAGCCACAGCGCGTAGGGCCGGTCCGCGCCCAGGACATCGAGCTGGGTCGGCCACTCGGGCTCACCCGGGCAGACCAGGCGGATGCCGTCGCGGTGGAAGCCGGCCAGGTCGATCTCGGACGGCAGCGCGCCGTACCGTCTGCGCCAGGTCGCGAAGGCTCGCTCCAGCCACACCTGATCCCGCTGGCCGCCCCGGCCTGGACCGCGAACGGCCCATGCCTCAGCGGGAATCTGACCCGCCGTCACCGCGGTGACGACATCCACGGGCTCGCTCACGTCCAGCAGGGCCGCGAGCACCGGGTCGCCTGGCTCGGCCAGGTAGGTGAGGACGGCGCGGGCGACGCGCTGCTGATCGGAGACCGCGATCACCTCACCACCCCCAGCCACAGGCCCAGCGCGTAGCCGCACTCGTCGAGGGTTGGCCGGTCCTTGCCCGCCAGGTCGGCGAGCGTCCAGGACACGCGGATCACCTTGTCGACGCCTCGCGCGCTGATCTCGCCGATCTCCATGGCGTGTTCGAGCGGCTTGAGCGCGTCGCGGCAGGGGCGTAGGTCCGCCGGAGTTCGGAACCGGGGACCTCGGCGTTGAGCCGCCAGGGAGTGCCCGCCAGGCGACTGGGCCGCCCGGTCGCGGGCCTGCTCGACCCGGGCCGCTACGATCTCGCTGGTCTCGGTGAATTTGCGGTCGCTGAGAAGTTCGGCCCGGCCGACGGGGAGGAGCTCCACCTTCACGTCGACCCGGTTGAGTAACGGTCCCGACAGCCGTCCCAGGTACCTGCGCTTGGTGGCCGGGCTGCATGAGCACGCCGACCGGGGTGAGGCCGCCGCCTTGGCGCACGGGCACGGGTTGGCCGCGAGCACCAGGGTGAACCGGGCCGGGAACCGCGCGGTGGTCCCGGACCTGGCGATCACCACCTCGCCCGATTCGAGCGGCTGGCGCAGCGCGTCCAGCACGTCCCGCCCAAACTCGGGGGCCTCATCCAGGAACAAAACCCCGCGGTGCGCCAGGGAAGCAGCCCCGGGGTGGATAGTCCCGGTCCCGCCGCCCACGATGGCCGCCTTGGTTGCGGTGTGGTGCGGTCCGCAGAACGGGGGGTCGATCAACAGCGGGCAGCCCGGCGGGAGATGGCCGGCCACGGAGTGAATCGACGTCACCTCCAGGGCCGCCTCCGTATCCAGCCTGGGCAGGATCGCCGGGAGACGTTCGGCCAGCATCGTCTTGCCTGCGCCGGGCGGACCGAGCAACGAGAGGTGATGGCCGCCTGCGGCGCATATCTCGGCGGCCCGCCTGGCCACGGGCTGGCCCAGCACGTCGGACAGGTCGGGCGTGGGAGCGCGCTGGCCCGCTGACCGGCGGCCCGTTCGGTCTGGCTTGCCGGTCCCGGCTGATGCACCGCTGCGGCCCGGACCTGCGCCGGGCGAAACCCCGAGTAGATGCCACGTCCTGCGGAGGCCGCGCTCGTGACGGCTTCGCCGTCACCCGTCCCAGTGGCGGCCATCGTGGCCGCCGGGAGAGCGACATTATGGTCCCGCCGGTCAGTTCGTCCACGGCCGCCGCGTCGACCGTCGGATCGCCGCGCATCCAGGCCAGGAGGGCGGTCAGGTGTCGGCGCGGATATCACGCGCAGGCCAGGGACGAGCGCGGCCTCTTCCGCGTTGGCCCGGGCCACCACCACCTGGCTGAACCCCGCCGACGCCGCCGCCACGGCGGCGGGCAGGACGCCGCAGGACCGGGCGCAACTGGCCGTCGAGGCCGAGCTCACCGAGGAACATCACGCCGCCAGCGCGGCGGCCTTCAGCACGCCCGCCGCCGCGAGGACGGCGACGGCGATGGGCAGATCGAACCCACTCCCCCGCTTGGGCAGGCTGGCCGGGGACAGGCCCACGGTGATCCGGCGCTGGGGCCACTGCTCGCCGCTGTTGATAATGGCCGAACGGATCCGGTCCCGGGCCTCGCGCAGCGCGGTGTCGGGCAGGCCGACCAGGATCATGCCGACCAGTCCGTTAGCGATGTCGGCCTCGACCTGGACCAGATGCCCCTGCACTCCGACCAGGGCCACCGAATGGGTCCGGGCCAGAGTCATCTAGCCCACCCCCCGGAGGTGCTCGACGCCGTACTCGCCGTCCGGTCCGGGGGCGACGCCGAGCACGTCGACCCTTACCTGATCGAACCGGACTCCGTGGGCGGTCAGCCAGCGGATGGCCAGACGGCGCAGCCGGTTGCGTTTCACCCGGCTGACCGATTCCAGCGGGGCGCCGCAGCGGTCGCCGGACCGGGTCTTCACCTCGCAGACGACAAACACGTGGCGCTCCACCGCCACGATGTCGATCTCGCCGTCGGCGCACCGCCAGTTCCGGTCGAGTATGCGGAATCCGGCCGTCTCAAGGTATTCGGCCGCAGCCTGCTCGCCGCTCTTGCCGAGGACGTCCTTGGCGCGCATGGTCACCACCTCCAGTTACGACGATCCCGGAGGGGCGCGGGCGGGGACATTGGGAATTTTCGGGCTGTGGATAACAGCTGGGGCGGTGCGGCCGACTGTGGAAAAATTCGGCGGGAATGTCGGCGGCGGGTGGTTGGCTGCCCGGGGGACGTCCGGCGCCTGACAGCTTGGCGGGCAGGGCACCGCGGGCTTGGCGGGCAGGCCGGGCGCCCGCTCACCTGGCATCCCGAGGTGCCTGTCCGCTCCCGGGTGCCCATGGATCGGGCCGCCTGTTTTCCGGGACGTTGATCGCCGAGCGCAACCAGCGGTCAGACAGTGGCTCGTCGGCGAATCGTGGAATGACATGCATATGGGGATGCAGGGCACCGCCCTGGTTCCAGCCAAGCAAATAGCCGTCGGGGGCCAGCAGATCGTGCAGCGCCGTCCTTGCCTGGAGCAATAGATCCTGAGTGTCTGCCCACTCCGCGGGGGTCAACTCGAAGACCGAAGTCCGGTGGGCGATGGGCACGATTGCCCCGGAGCCGGGCAGGACGCCCTCCGCCAGTCCGGCTTGGGCCCGGATGTCCGGGTCCCGGGTCGAGGCGAATATGCAGTGGGGGGTCTCGATGAAGATCTCGGCTGCCCTCATCCAGCTTTGATCACAGAACACGCAGCCTGGCGGAAGTCCCGGAACCCTCTCTGGAGTCTTGCGCCTAACGCCTAGGAAGAGAGCTTGTCGTCGGGGAGGTCCAGGTCGCTCTTGGCGAGTTCCTCGATGTTGACGTCCTTGAAGGTCACGACGCGTACGTTCTTCACGAACCTGGCCGGGCGGTACATGTCCCAGACCCAGGCGTCCCGCATGATGACCTCGAAGAAGACCTCACCGTTGTCGGAGTTCCGGACGTTCAGCTCCACCTCGTTGGTGAGGTAGAAGCGGCGCTCGGTCTCGACTACATGGCTGAACAGGCCGACGACATCGCGGTACTCGCGATAGAGCTGAAGCTCCATCTCGGCTTCATACTTTTCGAGATCTTCCGCGCTCATCCCTCAGCCCTCCGATCGCCCGTTGACGATGCTCGCCTGCCGGAAACTCAACCGGAACCCCCGTCCCGTGGACCTCTGCGCACCCGGCGGCAGGGCATCGCCCGAACTCAGCCATGGGTCCATTCTCCTCTCCTGCGCACGGGGTGGCGTCCCTAATCTAGTCTCCGTCCGCTGGGCGTCGGCCCAGGCAGCACCGGGTTCGCCGACCTCCGGCGGCGGCACCTCTCCTGCCACGAAATCTGCCCACGCACCCGCGGTTTCAGTACCGTCAGCGGAGGTCGGCCCGAAATCACCGTTCCCGCTACCCGCCCGCCGTGCCCGACGCCACCGGTCCCGGCGTCCGCGCCCGTACCGTCGTCACAGCGACCTCGTCAACAACATCGCCGTCGTCAACAGCGCCGTCAACCACAGCGCCATCAACCACAGCGCGTCAAGCTCGGTGCCGTCACTCGGGGCCGTCAGCCACAGCGCCCTCTTCGACGGCAGCGCCTTCGTCCACCACGGCGTCCTCGTCCACGGCGTCCTCATCCACGAGGGCCTCGCCGTCGAGGCCGGTCTCGTCCTGCCAGCCCGTGGCCCAGCGGCGGTTGGCTTGGATCACGTTCACGTAGGAGTAGCGGTGCTCCGGGCACGGGCCCCAGGCGCACAGCGCGCTCATGTGTTCCGGGGTGGAGTAGCCCTTGTGCCTGGCGAAACCGTAGGCCGGATAGGACTCGTCCAGCTCGACCATCATGCGGTCCCTGGTCACCTTGGCCACGACCGAGGCGGCGGCCACAGACGCGGTGACCTGATCGCCCTTCCACACGGCCAGCGCGGGCGTGCCGAGCCCGCGCACCGGGAACCCGTCGGTGAGCACGTAGGCCGGGCGGTGGCGCAGCCCGGCCAGCGCGCGCCGCATGCCCTCCACGTTGCAGACGTGCAGGCCGATCCTGTCGACCTCCTGCGGCGGGATGGCCACCACGTGCCAGTCCAGGGCGCGCCGCATGACCCTGGCGTAGACGTCCTCGCGTTCTTCGGGGGTCAGGGCCTTGGAGTCGGCCAGGCCCCGGATGGGGCGGATCGCCTGGTTGTCGAGGACGACGGCCGCCACCACGAGGGGCCCCGCGCAGGCGCCCCGGCCGGCCTCGTCGATGCCCGCGACGGGTGAGAAGCCCGCCCGGGCCAGCACGTTCTCATAGGCAGCCAGCCCGGCGTTGCGCCTGGGCGTGTGACCGGAGTGCCGCCACCTGACCCGTTCCGGGCCAGCGGTGGCTGGCTTGCTGGCGGGGCGGAACATGACACTCGAAAGGCTACGCCAGTTCGGCCGGTTCGGGGCCGCCTCCGCCGAGCCGGGGCTGGCCTCTAGGCCCGTCCAGACACCCCTGCCCGGGGGGACCCACCACACCCGCGACACCGTGTTGCGAGCACGACGACGCCCGCGCGGTAATCGGCACACCGCGGCAGACGCCTCACCCGCGCTGCCACTCCACACCCGCAGACACATCAGCCCCGCGGGCAGCCGACGGCCGCCCGCAGGGCAGGACACGAAGATCAGTGGTTCGTTCGGGGAGTCAGGCAGAAGTTCGGCCGTCTGGGGCCCGGGGCCGTGGCTGAGCTGGATGCGGTCGATCAGTCTGCGGAACCGCCGTGAGCTGCGGTGCTGACCGGCCAGGACCCGCCGGGCCACGCCGTAGAGCCAGAGCCGGTCCGCCGGGGACGGGGGAATGTCGGCCAGCCGTCGCCAGGCGGTGGTGAATACCTCGGCCACGGTGTCGGCCACGTCGGCCCCGGCGTCGACGCGGCGGACCGCGTAGGCCTGGACCGCACGGTAGTGCTCCTCATAGAGCTGGCGGAACCGGTGTTCTCGCTGCGCGTATCCGTTCTCGTCCTCGGGCACCGGATGCTGCTCCTCATGCTCGTCCGTCGTTACGACCACTAAGTGGCCGGCAACGAGCCGGACCTTTCACGGACGGAGGAAAGCAGCGGACAGGCCGAAATGACCAGCGGGAACCGGCGAACAGCGCGTGGCCCCAGGAGCGACCTGGAGGCTCACGCCCGGGCGGGAAAGCCTCAGAGGTGCGAACGTGACCCGGAACGAAGCCGGGGACGGGGAAAGCGCCGGCTGGCGAACACGCGCCGCCGCACCTTGCGCTGAGCCCAGGTCAGCGGGACCGCCCCGGCGAAGCCGAGCGCGAACGGCAGGGCGGGTGCGGCCGGGTGGAGCCGGGACGCCCGCGCCGGCGACGGCCGCAGCCTCCTGGGCCGTCCTGGCCGAGCTGGCTGGCTCCCGAGCGAGGCGTTCAGCAGCTTGGGCTGCTGGAACGTTGACGGGATCGCCGAGTATCGTCCACTGGCTGACCGGCCAGATCACGATGAACGCGCGGCCGACCACGGCGCTCTCCGGGATCGTGCCGCCGCCCGGGTCGCCGACGTGGCCCCGGGAGTCATAGGACACGTCGCGGTGGTCGCCCATCACCCACAGGCGGCCGGGCGGCACGGTGATGCTGAACCTGGTCTCCGAGGGCGGGTTGCCCGGGAACAGGTAGGACTGCTCGTTGAGCGGGACGTCGTTGACCGTGACCCGGCCCTGGGCGTCGCAGCAGGCGACGTGGTCGCCGGGGAGGCCGATGACCCGCTTGATGTAGTCGTTCTGGTTCGGCTCGAGCCCGAACATCGACAGGACGCTGTTGCCGAACTTGGCGAAGACGTTGGTGCTCTTCGGCGCGACGCCGGGGTTCCACGAGCCGTTGCCGCTGAACACCACGATGTCGCCGCGGTGAATGCTGCGGACGTCGTAGACCAGCTTGTTGACCAGGACCCGGTCGCTGATGGCCAGCGTGTTCTGCATCGAGCCGGACGGGATGAAGAACGCCTGGATCGCGTAGGTCTTGATGATCAGCGTGAGGATCAGGGCGACGACGATGAGGGCGGGCAGTTCCTTCCAGAAGGACCTGCCCTTCTTCTGGGGCGCCCGGGGCCTGGCCCGGTGGGTGCCGGGTGCGGCGGCCCGCCCGCCGTGGGCTCGCCGTCCGGGGCCTCACCCGCCGGGGAGGCGCCCGCGGGACCACCGGCGGCGGGGCCGGGGGCCGACGGTCCGCCGGCCTCGCCCGGGTGCTGGCCCGCCGCGGGCATTTCCTGGGTGAACTGCGCATCCCGCGCCGGCGGCACGGAAGGGGAAGGGGACGTGGAGGACCCGCCGCGCCCCGGGACCCGGCAGAGTCCTGCGGGTTGCTCCCGTTCATGCGTGCCCCTTCTGCTTTCGCGTTCCCCGCGTCGGCACGCTGTCTGCCCGGCGCCTGCGCATGCCTGCCGCGCGCCCCGGTGACAGGCGGCTCACGAAGGCCGTCTCCTTCGTCCGTCATTGGCTTGAGCCTAGCGCCATATCGCGGTTACGGACGAGGTAACTCCGCTCACAGGGCGCAGCTTTCAGCACGTCGTAGCCCCTGTTTGGTACGAACCGTGCCATAGCGAATTCCGCTCCGCCTCTGCGCGGAGACAGGCACCGGCGGTGGCCCCGGAACATTCCGGCTGGGTCAGCTCGCCGGGTTCTCGCGGCGCTCGCGGATACGCGCGGCCTTGCCGCGGAGCTCGCGGAGGTAGTAGAGCTTGGCCCGGCGGACCTTACCGCGCGTCACGGTCTCGATCTTGTCGATCGAGGGGCTGTGCACGGGGAAGGTGCGCTCGACGCCGACGCCGTAGCTGATCTTGCGGACGGTGAAAGTCTCGCGGATCCCGCCACCCTGACGCCGGATCACCACACCCTGGAACACCTGGATCCGGGAGCGGTTGCCCTCCTTGACGCGCACATGGACCTTGAGCGTGTCGCCGGGCCGGAAGTCCGGGACGTCGTCGCGGACCTGGTCCTGCTCTAGTTCGGCAATAGCGGTGTGCATGGCAGCGATTCCTCAAGTACTCATCGGCTGGGCTCATGTGCGGACAGACCAGCGCGAGCCCAGTGTCATATGGAACGGGCCCCGGCGCCGACGGGAAGCACACGGCGACATTCAGTGTGCCATATTCTTCGGCCAGCCTGGTAAGCGAGCCCGTCGCCGTGGGCCTCTCCGGCTAGCCCGCCGTCAGCGCTCCGCGCGTCAGGACCCGTTCGTCCGCGGCCCCGGCATCCTCGGGCCGGACGGGCGCCTGCCGCAGCCAGGACCTCGCGGTCCCGCGGGTCCAGGCCACCGGCCGGGTCGGCCGCCGCCCGCTCGATGAGGTCGGGCCGGTTGGCCGCGGTGCGCAACAGCGCGGCGTCCCGCCGCCAGCGCGCGATGGCGGCGTGATCGCCGGACAGCAGGACGTCCGGAACCTCCAGTCCGCGCCAGGACCGAGGCCTTGTATATACCGGGCCTTCCAGCAGCCCGGCCATGCCGCCGCCGGCTTCGTCCCGCCAGCCGCCGTACCGGCCGCCGCCAGCGCTACCGGCCTCGCCAGCGGCTACCCGGCTCGCCAGCGCCAGCCGCCGGCCGTGCCGCCGTCCCGGACGGGCCGCCGAAGGAGTCGTCGCTGGCCGACCGCTCGTTGCCCAGCACGCCGGGCAGCAGCCGGCTGATGGCCTCGACCATGACCAGGACCGCCGCCTCCCCCCCGGCCAGCACGTAGTCGCCGATGCTGACCTCGTCGACCGGCATCCGCGAGCGGGCGTCCTCGGCGAACCTTGTGTCGATGCCCTCGTACCGGCCACAGGCGAACACCAGCCGCGGGCTGCCCGCGTAGCTCGCCGCGCGGGCCTGGGTGAACGGAACACCGCTCGGCGTGGGCACGACCAGCCGCGGGGCCGGAGCCGCCGGCACCGGGCGGGGCGATCTCGTCCAGGGCTTCCGCCCAGACCTGCGGCTTCATCACCATGCCGGGACCGCCGCCGAACGGCGCGTCGTCCACGGTCTTGTGGATGTCGTGCGCCCAGCGGCGCAGGTCGTGCACGTGGAATTCGATGTCACCCCGGGCCGCCGCCTTGCCGATGAGCGACACATCGAGAGGCCCGCTGGGCTGACCCGGGGGGACGACGCCCCGGAACTCCCCACTGGGCTGACCCGGGGGGACGACCCCCCTGGACCCCCCACTGTGACTGGCCCGGGGGCCGGCCTCCCGGGACCCCCCGCTGGACTGGCCCGGGGCCGTCCTCCCGGAACCCCGCCGGACTCCCGGGGGGACGACCCCCCGGGACCCCCCGAAGTACTCCGGGAAGATCTGACGATGTCGATGCGCACGCGGGTCAGGCCTCGAACAGCGTCTTCGGGGTTGAGCAGCCCGGGCGGCGGGTCGATGACCAGGCGGCCCCCGGCCACGTCGACGTCGGTGACGATCGCGCCCACGAACGGCACGAGCACCTCGTCCGGCCCGGCCGTCTCCCGGCAACCCGCCACGCCCGGCCGCCCAGCCGGACCCGGCCCGCCGGCCTCGGCCGAACCCTCCGGGCGGACGACCAGCAGATCCTGGCCGTGGTGGAGCACGTCGGCCACCACGCCCACCGGGTCGCCCGCGGCGGTCACCACGCCGAGCCCGATGAGCTGATGGTCGTAGAACTCATCGGGATCGGCCGGGGACGGGATCTGCTCCGAATCCAGCAGGAGCAGGGTCCCGCGCAGGCCCTCGGCCTCGGTCCGGTCCGCGATGCCCTCGAACGCGACGATGAGGCGTCCCGAATGCCATCGGGACGCCCGCACCGTCAGCGGACCGCGATCCGGCGGATCGGCGGCCAGGGTGGCACCGGGAGCGAACCTCAGGCCCGGCTCGTCGGTGCGCACGCCCACGATGACCTCGCCGCGAATCCCATGTGCGCGAGCGACCTGGCCGACCGCAATCTGCATGGCCGGGCTAGCGGATCTCGTCGGTGTCCAGTAGGTCGACGCGGACATGCCGGCCTCCCGCCAGGGAGCCCATGACCGTACGAAGCGCCCGGGCGGTGCGCCCGCCGCGCCCGATGACCTTGCCCAGGTCTTCGGGGTGGACCCGCACCTCGAGGACGTTGCCGCGGCGCATCGCGCGGCTGGACACCTGGACGTCGTCGGGATGCTCGACGATGCCCCTGACCAAATGCTCGAGCGCCTCTTCCAGCATGTCAGGCTCCGCTGCCCGGCTCACTGCTCTCTGACTCGCCGGCGCTCTCGCCGGCGGTCGCGGCGGCGGCCTTGCTCTTGGCCCGCCCGCCATCAGCCTTGGCGCGCCTTAGCCGGCTCGGCCTTCGCGTCAGCCTTGTCCGCCTCGGCGGCGTCGTCCTTGGCCTTGTCGGCCTTGGCCGTGTCGGCCTTCGCCGTGTCCGACTTTTCCTTGTCCGGCTTGGCCTTGTCGGCCTTGGCCGTGTCCGCCGACTTAGCCGTGTCCGACTTGTCCTTGTCGGCCTTGGCCGTGGCCTTGCCCGAGTCGGCCTTCTCGGCCTTGGTGTCCGGCTTCGCGGCCTTGGCCGTGTCCTTCTCAGCCTTCGCCGTGTCGGCCTTGGCGGTGTCAGACTTGGCGGTGTCAGACTTCGTCCTTGTCGGCCTTGGCCGTGTCGGACCTCCTGGCCCGGCCGCCGCCCTTGGCGCCGGAAGACGCGGTGTCGTCCTTGGCCGCATCCTTAAGGGCCGCGGCGAAGGCTTCCTTCTTGTCGGCCGGGGCCTGCGCGGTGCGCAGGGTGCCCTCCGCGCCCGGCTCGCCCTTGAACTTCTGCCAGTCGCCCGTGATCTTCAGGATGGTCATGACCGGCGCGGTGGGCTGCGCGCCCACGGAAAGCCAGTGCTGCGCGCGCTCCGAGTTGACCTCGATGAGCGACGGCTCTTCCTTCGGGTGGTACTTGCCGATCTCCTCGATGGCGCGCCCGTCGCGCTTGGTGCGAGCGTCGGCAACGACAATGCGGTACGTCGGCACCCGGGTCCGGCCCAGGCGCTTGAGCTTGATCTTTACAGCCACGGCTGTGGTCTTCTCCCAGCAATGAGGTACGGGCGGCGGGACGCAGGCCAGGTGGGGACTGGCGGGTACCGCTCAGATTGGCCGGCTCGGCAAGGGTAGAGGGCCTCGCGGAGCCAGGTATCAGGAACACAGTCTGCCAGACGAGACGCGATGAGACGTAATCACGGCCGCGCACGCCCGCCCGCGCCCGCCGACGGCCCCGGCTGCGCCCGGTCCGCAGGCGGTGCTACAGACCGTCACCACGAACCGGTTCGGCCGAAGAATACGGCGCCGGCTGAGGCAGGCCGCCCGGGTCTCAATCCCCGATCAATCCTGGACATCGTTGGATCAAGAGGCCAGAATGTTGCCCGGCACGGACGGCTGGACACAGAGAGTCATTCCCAGGAAGCAACAGTTACGTAACGTGCATTGACCGGGCGCTTTGCCCCTATCTACGTTATGCCTAGCCGTGTTCTTATTAAGCACGGCTGTTCGCAGAGCGAACTTTTAGCAGTCCTTAACAAGCAACCGGCCGCCCCACGAACCCGGCGCCTGCCGATGCTCATACGTCCTTGACCCACGCATCAAGGGAGAGCCATGACCGGCCAGCCAGCTCCACCGTCACCCGACGGCACCGCCTGCCGGAGACGGCGCGACACGCCGGAACCTGCTTCGCTTGTCGCGCAAGTTGTTGACAATTCCTTCAACACTGGCGTATCTGTGCAGGCGACACTAGAAACTACTAATGCCTGACACAGCAACCGGCGGCGCCGCCTCCGTGCGGTGTCCGCCACTGTTCATGTGTCCTTGACCCACGCATCAAGGGAGAGCCATGACGGGCCAGTCAGATAGAACGCCAGCGCCCAAGGCCATCGGCCAGGACGCGGCGCAGACGGGGCCTCTTCCATCGAGACCGGCGATCAGCCGGCGCGGCGTGCTGCGCGCGGCCGGCGCGGGCGCTGGCCGTCGTGGGAGGCGGCGGGCTGCTCGCGGCCTGTAGCTCCAGCATCAAGGGCGCAGGGTCGGGGTCCGGGTCCGGGCGGCACCAAGGACATCACGATCGGCTGGATCCACCCGCTGACCGGCTCCCTGGCCGGGTTCGGCGCGCCGGACAACTGGGTCATCTCCAAGATCCAGCAGACCTCCCCGTACAAGAACGGGTTCAAGATCGGCGGCAAGACCTACCAGGTCACGATCAAGTCCTACGACACCCAGTCCAGCCCGACCCGGGCCGGCGACCTGGCCCGGACGGCCATCCTGAGCGACGGCGTGGATCTGCTGTTCGCCTCGTCCACGCCGGAGACCGTCAACTCGGTGGCCAGCCAGGCCGAATCGCTCGGTACGCCGCTGATCTGCTCGAACATCCCGTGGGAGTCCTGGTACATCAACCTCGGGGGCAACCCGGCCAAGCCGACGGTCAAGCCCAAGTACGTGGTGATGTACTTCCTGGGCGCCGAGCACCTGATCCAGACCTTCATCCCGATGTGGAACCGGATCCACGACCAGCTCCACACCAACAAGGTGGTCGCGGCCGCGTTCCCCAACGACTCGGACGGCAACGCGTTCCGCACGGTGTTCCCGCCGATCGCCGAGGAGGCGGGCTACACGTTCCACATGTCCTCGCCCTACCCCGACGGGACCACGAACTACTCCTCGATGATCTCCCAGTTCAAGTCCGCTGCAGGCCGACTTCTTCACCAACGTGCCGCTGCCGCCGGACTTCGCCACCATGTGGAAGCAGTCGGTGCAGCAGGGCTTCCGGCCGAAACTGGCCACCGTGGCCAAGGTGCTGCTGTTCCCGACCGACACCTACGCGCTCGGCTCGCTGGTCTACAACGTCGCCACGGACGCCTGGTGGGCGCCGACCCTGCCCTGGAGTTCGTCGTTCACCGGGGAGACCTGCCAGCAGATGGCCAGACGAGTACGAGTCGTCTGGCCACGGCCAGTGGAACTCCAACATCAGCAACTACAGCCTCTTCGAGGCCGCGCATGCCGCGTTCACCTGGTGAACAACCCGCACGACAAGGCCGAAGTGGCCAGGCCATCCACAAGGTGAACATCAGCGCGCTGGCCGGGCCGCTGAACTTCGCCTCCGGTGGCCCCGCGCCGGGCGTGGCGATCACGCCGCCGGTCGGCATCCAGTGGCAGAAGGGCACCAAATACCCGCTCGAGGCCAAGGTCGTCGACAACACGCTGCAGCCGCACGCGAAGCTCACCGGCAACCTGCTGCCGACCAATACATGACCGGATGACCAGCCCACTGCTTGAGCTGGACGGCGTGACGAAACGGTTCGGCCAGGTCGTCATCGCGGAGGATCTCTCGCTCGCCGTCGGGGCCGGGGACACGGTCGGGATCGTGGGGCCGAACGGTGCTGGCAAGACCAGCCTGTTCGGCCTCATCTCCGGCGACCTGGCCCCCGACGGGGGAGAGATCCGGTTCGCCGGGCGCACGATGACCAAGCTGGACGCGGCCGCGCGGTGCAGGCTAGGCATCGGCCGCACCTACCAGGTGCCGCGGCCGTTCGGGGACATGACTGTGTTTGAGAACCTGCTCGTCGCCGCCCAGCAGGGCGGCGGGCTGCGGCGGCGGGCCAGTTACGCGGCGGCGGTCGAGGCGCTGGAGCGGACCGGCATGTCCGGCCCAGGCGAACGTGCCCGCCGAGCGGCTCGGCCTGCTTCAGCGCAAGCGGCTGGAACTCGCCCGCGCCCTGGCCACGCAGCCCGCGCTGCTCCTGCTGGACGAGGTGGCAGGCGGCCTCACCGACCCAGAGGTGGCCCAGCTGGTCGAGATCGTCCGCGGCGTCAACGCCGGGGGCACCGCGGTGATCTGGATCGAGCACGTGGTGCGCGCGCTTACCGCCGTGGTGACGCCGGCTGATCTGCCTGACCGGCGGCAAGTTCGTTGGCGACGGCGACCCGGACACGGTGCTGGCCGACCCCGCGGTCCGCGAGGTCTTCCTCGGCAGTGAGGTCACCGCGGCGCTGGCCGGCGGGACCCTGGAGGCTCCCGTGGCAGTGAAGCGGGATGGGGCGGCGGGCGGGGAACGGGGCGAGCCATGACCGGTCCGGGAGACGGCCACGCGGGCGGGCAGCGGGACGCCGCTGCTGGAGGTCCGCGACCTGGTGGTGCACCACGGGCAGCTCCGGGCGCTGGAAGGAATCTCGCTGCGGGTGTTCCCCGGCGAGGTCTACGCGATCATCGGCGCGAACGGCGCGGGCAAGTCGACGTTGCTGCGCACGATCACCGGCCTGCACCGCCCGACCACGGGCACGGTCCTGTTCGACGGCGAGGACGTCACCAGGCTGCGGCCCGAGCGCCGGGCCACGCAGGGGATCGTCATGGTGCCGGAGGGGCGGCGGCTGTTCGGATCGCTGTCGGTCGAGGAGAACCTCAAGGTCGGCGCGACCTACGCGCGGCCCGGGCCCGTGGACGATCGAGCGGGTGTACGAGCTGTTCGGCTGGATGCGCGGAGCGCCGCAACCAGCAGACCGCGCAGCTTTCCGGCGGCGAGCAGCAGGCGGTAGCCATCGGCCGGGCGCTGGTGGCCAACCCCCGCGTGCTGCTGCTCGACGAGCTGTCGCTCGGTCTGGCGCCGGTGGTCGTCCAGCGTATCTACGGCATGCTGCCGCAGATCCTGGCGACCGGCCTGACGGTGCTGCTCGTCGAGCAGGATGTCAGCCAGGCCCTGCGGGTCGCTTCCCGGGTGCACTGCCTGCTCGAAGGCAGGACCACCCTGGAAGGCGAGCCGGGCGATCTGACTCCCGAGCGGGTCGAGGCGGCCTACTTCGGCCTGGGTGAACCGGCCGCGGGTGGCGGAGACGCCGGCGGGGGGAACGGTGGCCAGCCCGTGCCCTCCGCCGGTCACCGCTCCAAAGGTCAGTCTTCTGGCGGAGGGAGTACGCCGTTATGGCCTGGGTAAACGCCATCATCCAGGGGGTGCTGACCGGCGGCCTCTACGCATTGTTCGCCTGCGGGCTGTCGCTGATGTTCGGGGTGATGAAGGTCGTCAACCTGGCGCACGGCGACCTCGCCGTGGTCGCGGGCTACGTCGCGATCGGTGTCATAACCGTCACCCACATCCCCGTGCTGTGGTCCTTCCTCATCGTGGTACCGGTGATGGCGCTGTTCGGCTACGTGCTGCAGCGCACGATCATCCAGAGTGCGCTCGACCGCAGCGTGCTCACCACGCTGATCGTCACCTTCGGCCTGTCAGTAGTGATCGAGAACGCGCCTCCTCCAGTTCTTCACCGCCAACAGCCGCGCGATCGGCACCGGGCTGCCCCTGGTGAGGGGCTCGTTCAAGATCGGCTCGCAGATCCAGATCGGCTACCTGCTCGTGGTCATCTTCGCCGTTGCCGTGGTGGTGCTGCTGGGGCTGCAGTACTTCCTGTCCGCGTCCAAGTACGGCCGGCTGATCCGCGCCGTCGCGGACGACCGGGAGGCGGCGCAGCTTGCCGGGGCCGACTACCGGCACGTGTTCGGCATCGCGGCGGCGATCGCGTTCGGCACCGTGGCACTGGCCGGCATCGTCCTACGGCATGTACTCCCAGCTGCAGCCGACCACGGGCACCGACACGATCCTGCTGTTCGCGTTCGCGGCGGTGGTGATCGGCGGGCTCGGCTCGCTGTGGGGCACCCTGCTCGGCGGCGTGGTGCTCGGCGTGGCCCAGCAGATCGGCGCCCAGATCAACATCTCCGATGAGGTGCTGGCCGGGTACATCGTGTTTCTCGCCGTGCTGGTGCTTCGCCCGCAGGGCCTGACCACCCGGAGGACGCAATCGTGAGCCTGGTCACGGAAACCACCGCTCGTCCGGCGGAAAACCTCCGCGTCACCCGGTCGCGGCGAAACGTGGCCTGGACAGGGCTGGGCGCGCTGATCGTCGTCGTCGTGCTCGCGCTGCTGCCTTACATCGTGTACTCGGGCACCACCAGCATCATCGTGCAGGCCTTCATCGTGCTCACGCTGGCGAGCATGTGGAACCTGCTGGCGGGCTACGCCGGCCTGGTGTCGGTGGGGCAGCAGGTATTCGTGGGGCTCGGCGCGTACTTCGTGCTGATCCTGGCCATCCACGGCACCTCGCCGTTCGCCGCGCTGCCGGTGGCCGCGATCGGCTGCGGCGTGGCGGCGCTGCCGCTGTGGTGGCTGGTGTCCCGGCTGCGCAGCGGGTACTTCGCGATCGCCACCTGGGTGCTGGCCGCGACCGTCATGCTCATCATCGAGAAGTTCTCCTCGATCGGCGGCGGGACCGGCATGCCGCTGCCCGGCCTGGGCGGGTACACCTCGGTCCTGCTCACCGCCGTACACCTACTGGGTCGGGCTGGCGGTCGCGGTGGTGGCGCTGGCCGCCATCTACCTGATGCTGCGGGGCCGGATCGGCCTGGTGCTCACCGCCATCCGCGACGACGAGGTGGCCGCGCGCAGCTCCGGGGTGCGGATCGGCCTGGCCCGGCTGCTGGTGTTCGTGGTGGCGGGGATCGGCTGCGGCGCCGCGGGCGCGCTGCTGGCCATCAGCCAGCTCCAGGTGCAGCCGGGCGCGGTGTTCAGCGTGCAGTGGACCGCGGAGATGGCGTTCGCGACCATCATCGGCGGCCTGGGCACGATCGAGGGCCCGATCCTCGGCACCGCCGTCTACATGGTGCTCCAGCAGACGCTGGCCTCCTACAACGCGTGGTACCTGATCGTCCTGGGCCTGGTGGCCATCGCCATCGCGCTGTGGTCGCGGCGGGGCCTGTGGGGCCTGGTCGACGAGCACCTGCACGTCCGGCTGTTCCCGGTCGGCTACTGGCTCTGGCCCGGCGACCAAGAGCCCCCGGCGTCCCGCCTGCTGTCCCGGCTGCGCCGCACCAAGTCCTCGCCGGCACTGCAGTTGCGGCGGCCACCGGACGCGTGCTACGGCGGGCGATCCCACCGGCCTGACGCCGGGCCTCAGGCCCGGCGAGTGGCCGGTGTACGGCATCCGCAGCGGGGCGCCGGCGCATGCGGGGTTCGGGGTCACCCCCGGGTCACCCTGCCCCGGGTCATACTGGAACGTGCTGCTGAGCGAGATGGCGGATGTCTCCGAGGTCGTGGCGGGGACGTCGTCCCGGCTGGCCAAGGTCGAGGTCCTGGCCAAGGCCCTGCGCGCGGCGGGCCCGCCGAGGTGGCGATCGCGGTCGCCTACCTGTCCGGGGAACTGCCCCAGCGCCAGATCGGCGTGGGCTGGGCCACGCTCCGCCAGGCGGCGCCGCCCGCGGCGGAGCCCTCGCTGACGCTCACCGACGTCGACGCCGCGTTCACCGCCATCGGCGCGCTGGCCGGCAAGGGCTCGATGGCGGCCCGCAAGGAGCTGGTGACGCGCTGCTGGGCCGGGCCACCGCGCGCGAGCAGGACTTCCTGTTCCGGCTGCTGTCCGGGCGAACTGCACCAGGGCGCGCTGGAGGGGGTCATGGCCGAGGCGGTGGCGCGGGCGGCCCAGGTCCCGCGGCCGAGGTGCGCCGGGCGCGTGATGTTCCGCGGCTCGATGGGCGCGGTGGCGCAGGCCGCCCTGGCCGAGGGCAGCGCGGGGCTGGCGCGGGTTCGGGCTCCAGGTGGGGCGGCCGATCGGGCCGATGCTGGCCTCCAGCGCCCCGACCATCGCCGACGCGCTGGCCAAGATCAGCCCGGCGGCGGTGGAGTGGAAGATGGACGGCATCCGGGTCCAGGCCCACCTGGGCGACGGGAGCGTCCGGCTGTTCACCCGCACGCTGGACGACATCACCGACCGGCTGCCCGAGGTCGCCAGCGAGCTGGCGGGGCTGCCCGCCCGCGACGGCGGTGCTGGACGGCGAGGTGATCGCGCTGCGGGAGGACGGCCGCCCGCACCCGTTCCAGGTCACCGCGTCACGGACGGCCCGGCGGACCGGCGAGCCGGACGCGGGCCTGTCGGCCTTCCTGTTCGACCTCGTGCACCTGGACGGCGAGGACCTGATCGACCGGCCCGGCGCAGGAGCGGTTCGCGGCGCTGGCCCGGGTCGTGCCGCGAGCGGCTGCGGATGCCGCGGCTGGTGACCAGCTCGGTCGGAGGAGGCCACGGCGTTCTTCGAGCGACTCGCTGGCGCACGGCCACGAGGGGGTGGTGGTCAAGTCGCTGGACACCCCGTACACCGCGGGCCGCCGCGGCGCGGGCTGGATCAAGGTCAAGCCCCGGCACACCCTGGACCTGGTGATCCTGGCCGCCGAGTGGGGGCACGGCCGGCGCCGGGGCTGGCTGTCCAACCTGCACCTGGGCGCCCGCGACCCGGGGACGGGCGGGTTCGTGATGCTGGGCAAGACGTTCAAGGGCCTGACCGACGAGATGCTCGCCTGGCAGACCGAGCGGCTGCTGGCGCTGGAGGACCGGCGCGACGACTGGACCGTCTACGTCCGGCCGGAACTCGTCGCGGAGATCGCCTTCGACGGCGTGCAGCGCAGTCCCCGGTACCCGGGCGGGATGGCGCTGCGGTTCGCCCGCGTGCTGCGGTACCGCGACGGACAAGATCGGCCGCCGAGGCCGACACCATCGAGAGCGTCCGCGCCACCCCCCAGGCACTCTACGGGGTCTCGGGCTGCGACCCTGGGCGCCGGCGCTCGGGCCGGCCGCGACCGGGCAGCTGCACCGGTCTGGGACGACTTCCGCGGTAGGTGCCGAAAAGTCGCCCCAAATGCCCGGGCGGCGGGGAGGCGAGCCGGGGGCCGGGTTACTTCTTCTTGCGGCGCTTGTTGCCCTGGTTGCGGAAGGCGGCGGGGACGTTGCTGTCGGGGGCGCCGAGGCCGGAGGTCCCGGGCAGGCCACCGCAGGCCTCCGGGGAGGCCGCCTTCTGCAGCGCGGCCAGCGTCTCGGCCATGTCCTGGTTGCTGAACCCCTCCGGCAGGCCGCCGGCGCCAGCGATCGGCCCCGCGCGCCCGCCGCCCGGCTGATCGCCTGCGCTTCGGCGCCGTGGCCCCGTTGCCGGCGGCCTTCGCGGCCGCGCGGCGCGGGTCGCCGCCGGGGTGCCTTGGCTTCTTCTTGGCCTTCTTGCCCTTGGACCGCCTTGTTCGCGGCGCGGCGCATGCCCGGCGGCATGCCCGGGATGTTGCCCAGACCACCGCCCATGCAGCTGGCGCATCTGCTTCTGGCCCTCTTGGAAGTTCTGGATGAGCGCGCTCACCTGGCCCGGGGTGACGCCGGAGCCGCCCGCGATCCGCGCCCGCCGGGAGCCGTTGACGATTTTCGGGTTGCGCCGCTCCTCGGGCGTCATCGACTGGACGATCGCGGTGGCCCGGTCCAGGTCCTTGTCGTTGACCTGGCTGAGCAGCTCCTTGTTCTTGCCGGCGCCGGGCAGCATGCCGAGCAGGTTGCCGATCGGGCCCAGCTTGCGGACCATCTGGATCTGCTCGACGAAGTCCTCGAGGGTGAAGCCCTCGCCGGAGACCAGCTTGTCGGCGAGGGCGGCCGTCTGCTCCTCGTCGAAGGCCTTCTCCGCCTGCTCGATCAGGGTGAGCATGTCGCCCATGTCGAGGATGCGGGACGCCATCCGGTCGGGGTGGAAGACGTCGAAGTCCTCGAGCTTCTCGCCGGCGGACGCGAACATGATCGGGCGCCCGGTGAGCTGGGTGATGGACAGCGCCGCGCCACCGCGGGCGTCGCCGTCGAGCTTGGTGAGCACCACCCCGTCGTAGCCAACGCCGTCCAGGAACGCCTGCGCCGTGGCCACGGCGTCCTGGCCGATCATCGCGTCGACGACGAACAGGATCTCGTCCGGCTGGACCGCGTCCCTGATCGCCGCGGCCTGCCCCATCATCTCCTCGTCGATGCCCAGGCGGCCCGCCGTGTCGATGATGACCATGTTCTGCTGGCGGCGCTGCGCCTCCTCCAGCGACTGGCGGGCCACCGCCACCGGGTCGCCGACGCCGTTACCCGGCTCGGGCGCGTAGACGGGCACGCCCGCCCGCTCGCCCAGCGACCTGGAGCTGCTGGACGGCGTTGGGCCGCTGCAGGTCGGCGGCGACCAGCATCGGCGTGTTGCCCTGCTCGCGCAGCCACAGGCGCCAGCTTGCCGGCCAGCGTCGTCTTACCGGAACCCTGCAGGCCTGCCAGCATGATGATGGTGGGCGGGACCTTGGCGAACCGCAGCCGGCGGGTCTCGCCGCCCAGGATGTCGATCAGCTCCTCGTGGACGATCTTGATGACCTGCTGCGCCGGGTTCAGCGCGCCGGAGACCTCTTCGCCGCCCGCCCGCTCCTTGACCCGGGCGATGAACGCCCTGACGACCGGGAGCGCGACGTCGGCCTCCAGCAGCGCGATGCGTATCTCGCGCGCGGTCGCGTCGATGTCGGCAGCCGACAGCCGTCCCTTGCCCCGAAGGGAGGAGAAGACCTGTGTGAGCCGTTCGGAGAGGGTTTCGAACACGTTTCTATGCCATCCTCGCGCAGCCCGTAGACATCCGGCTATCTGGTGCTTAGCCGCGGGGCAGTGTTGCGCGTGCTGGCCCGGGGGCGACCCGGACCCCCGCTGCGCTTCGCGCCCCGCTGCGGTACTCGCCAGCACGGCCGCTCCCGGGCCGAGACGGACTCTGGCCGATACGAGCGCCTCGCCGTAGACCGGCGGTGCTCGCCGAATGACGCGGCGCTCGGGGGCCAGGCGGCCGCTAAGGTCGTGCGCAACGATGCCAGGTCAGGTCAGGGCGGCGAGGACGGCCTCTATGGTGGCCTGGCGGACGGCTTTGCGGTGAGGGGCTTGCCTGACTCGTCGGCGACGTAGAAGACGTCGACGGCCTCGGCGCCGAGGGTTTCTACCCGGGCCGAGCGCAGGTCGAGGCCGCACCCGCCGAGCGCGCGGCCGATCCGCCAGAGCAGGCCCGGCTCGTCGTGCGCGCGGACCTCGACGACCGTCGCGGTCAGCGAGGCGTCGTCCACCAGCGTCACCTTGGGCGGGGCGACCATCGCGCCGCGCGGCCGGGCGGCCCGCGGCCCGGCGCTCCAGGCGCTCCTCGACATCGCAGCCGGCCCTCCAGCATCCGGCGCAGGTCGCTGGCCACCAGCGCGGTATCCGGCGGGTCACCGAACTCGGGCACCACGTTGAACACGGCGACCGCGGTGGGCCCGATCGAGGTGGCGTTGGCGCCGCGGACCGCCAGCCGGTGCGAGGCGAGCACGCCGGCGGCCCGCCACAGCAGGCCCGGCCGGTCGGGAGCCACGACCGTCACCTCGTGGCCCTTGATCACGGCGGCCGGGCCGCCCTCGTCGGCCAGCGCGAGCTGATCCGTGGCGCAGCGGCGCGGCGCCCGGCGGCGGATCGCCGGCCAGCACCGCCGCCACCCGGTCGCACCAGGTCGGCGACCAGGCCGGCCTTCCAGTCGTTCCAGGCGGCGGGCCCGGTGGCCAGCCCGTCCGCGATCGCCAGCGCGTGCAGCAGCTCCAGCAGCGGCCGGCCGCCCACGGTCCGGGCGACCTGCTCGACGGTCACCGGGTCATCCAGGTCGCGCCGGGTCGCGACCATGCGGCAGCAGCAGGTGATGCCGGGCGGCCTGCGCGACCAGCTCGGCGTCCGCCTCGGGAAAGCCGACCCGGCGGGCCACGTCCCGCGCGACGACCTCGCCGCTGACGCTGTGGTCGCCGGGCCAGCCCTTGCCGATGTCGTGCAGCAGGGCGGCGAGCAGCAGCAGGTCGGGGCGGGCCACATCGCGGGTGAGGGCGGCCGCGTAGGCGGCGGTCTCCACCAGGTGCCGGTCCACGGTGAAGGTGTGCAGCGGGTTGCGCTGTGGCCGGTTGCGCACCCGCTCCCAGTCCGGGATCAGGGCGGTCAGCAGGCCCTCCTGGTCCAGCGCCTCCCAGACCGCCGATGGCGGCGTGGCCGGCGCCCAGCAGGGCGATCAGCGCGTCCCGCGCCTCCTCGGGCCAGGGCACCGGCAGCGGCGGGCACTCGGCCAGCCGGGCCAGCGCGCGCGGGGCCAGCGGCCGCCCGGCCTGGGCGGCGGCGGCCGCGGCCCGCAGGACGAGCACCGGGTCGGAGGCGGGATCGGCGGCGCGGGCCAGCACCACCTCGCCGTCCTGCTCGACCACCCCGTCGGCCAGCGGGCGGCGCTCCAGCTTGCGCCGCCGCAGCCGCCTGCCCGCGGCCCGTTCGGCCTGCCGGAAAGCGTGATCGACGGCGTAGGCCACGGTGCGGCCGGCCCCGGCCAGCTCTCGCAGCAGCGCGTCCCCGTCCAGCAGCCCGGCGGCGCGCGCCACCTCGTCGTGTTCCTCCAGGACCAGCCGGTCAGAGGCGCGCCCGGTGATCTCGTGCAGGATGTGCCGGGCATCGAGGATCGACTCGTACGCGGCGCGGACCCGAGGGCCGGGGGCCGAAGCGACCCAGGCGGCAGCGATGGCCTGGATCGCGTGGACGTCACGCAGGCCGCCCCGGGCCTCCTTCAGGTCGGGCTCGAGCAGGAAGGCCAGCTCGCCGAAAATCCGTGGCCCGTTCGTCATGCAGGTCGCGCAGCTCGGCCAGCCTGGTGCTGGCCGCGGCCCGCCAGTCCTCCAGAGCTCCCTCGCGCAGCTGGCGGTGAGGTCGGGTCGCCCGCCACATGCCGGGCGCTGAGCAGGCCAAGGGCGACCTTGATGTCGGCCCGCGCGACCCGGCGGGCCTGCGGCACGGTCCGCACGGCATGGTCCAGGCGGGCCCCGGAGTCCCAGACCGGATACCAGATGCGGTCGGCGATCGAGGCGATGCCCTCTCGCCCGGCGTGCAGCAGGAGGACGTCGAGGTCGCTGCCGGGCAGCAGCTCGCGGCGGCCATAACCGCCCACCGCGACCAGGGCCACGCCGGGCTCGGCGCCCAAGCATGCCCGGCCAGCCAGCGGTCTGTTTCGGTAGTCCTGCGAGCACGGTCCGCAGCGAACGACGTCATCAAGGCCACAAGGTTCCCCGCGGCGGCCGGCGATCAGATCGCGTCGGGACCGCGTTCCCCCGTGCGGACTCTGACCACCGAGTCGACCGGCATGGACCACACCTTGCCGTCGCCGATCCGGCCGGTCTGCGCGGCCTTGAGGATCACGCCGATCAGGTCGTCGGCGTCATCGTCGTCGCAGAGCACTTCGACCCGGACCTTGGGCACCAGGTCGATCTGGTATTCGGCGCCCCGGTAGACCTCGGTGTGTCCGCGTTGCCTGCCGTAACCACTCGCCTCGACCACCGTCATGCCGTGCACCCCGAACGCCTGCAGCGCGGCCTTAACGTCGTCCAGCTTAAACGGCTTGATGACCGCGGTGACGAGCTTCATACGACCACCCTTTCGCTCTCCTGGCAGGTACTTTCCGCCGCAGGAGTTTCCGGAGTCGTGCCGGAATGTGTCGGCAACGTGAAAACGGAGAGGTTTATGTTACGTACACGTTTCCTGGCCGCCCGAGCTGGCCGGTAGCGCCCGCCACCCGGCGGTGACGGTTTACCCGGGACGGCGCGGGCGCGAATCGGGGGCGGGGCGGGTAAATCCCGCGAAGAGGCCCGGACGGGCGGTTAAGCCCGGGGAACGGAGGGGCCTTGGCAAACCCCGGGGGGTCACGGAGCCGGGCCCGGAACGGCCCGGCGGGGTCACGACCCGGCCCGGCGCGGCTCAGAACGGAAAGCGGCTCCTCGGCCGGGGCCCGGGCGACACGGTGCGGGCC
>CAWGIW010000016.1:0-52420 GCA_963822825.1 uncultured Actinomycetes bacterium
CGGTCTTGAACACGATCGACGAGGACGCGAGCGCCGCCGACGCCTGCGCGACCAGGTCAGAGCCGGCGCACGACGAGGTCACCGCGGCGGACGGGCGGACGGTCGGGTTCGTTTCGGCCGGCCCCCAGTACTGGTGGTCGGTGGACGGGTTGGCCACCTGGCCGTAAAACACGGTGGGCGCGGTGTACGCCGAGAGGATAAAGTCGTCGCCCCAGCGCAGGTTCTCCAGCGCGGTCTGGTACTGGCCGGCGGCGGTGTAGCCCGGCTGGTAATCGAGCAGCCCCCAGGCGAGCATGTTCATCGTCCACGCCTCGGGCAGGCCGAACTTCACCAGGTCACCGGCGTCGTGGTAGCCGCCGGTCAGGTTCACCCCGTTGTCTGAGCCATCGGCCAGGTCCGAGTCGCCGCGCCAGTTGACCGGATTGTCCGGTGCGAGCTGCCCGGAGCGCTGCGCCTCGTAGAAGAACATCGAGTCCTGGAGCGCCTGGGCGTAGTCGAACTCACCGGTCGGCGACGGCGCCGCGTGCGCGGCCCGCTGGCTGGCCACGGTCCCCAGCATGGCCAGAGCCAGCGCCATAAGTACGGGCAGGCTCCGCCGGGCGAGCCTCCGAGGCGTCATGGGGCAGACGTTCCATGAGCCACGCCGCCGGTGTCAACGGTCCCGCGGCGCCCGCCGTCCGGCAGGCGTCACCGGAGCGCCGCCGACCAGGCATTGTGGGACGCCGCCGGGCTGGCGCCGCGGCCGACCGGGATGAAAGTTGCAGGTCCTGGGCGGTCCTCAGCCCTCGGTGCGGCGGCCAGGCACCGGTCCCCCCGGCCGGGGCCTGGCCAGACCGCACGCCGAGGGGTGGCACAGCACCGCCCCGGCAGGCCGGGACCAGCCGCTCGCGCGGCCAGCGTTCCCGGCCATGTGTGCCGAGTCTGCCGCAGCGTCACGGTACCGCCCAGTAGGGATATCCCTCGACCTCTCGCGGCCGCTAAGTACGCTGTAGGCATGGCAGCCCCGGATCCCAGCGTTAGCCAGTCTCCAGTCCCGGATCCAGCCGGCGATGACCGTTACGCTCCGGTGCCACAAGCCTGGCTGTACGCGCTGGCCGACCGGGCGGATCAGCGTTTGGCGCGGGTGGCGGCCCTGGGCCGGAGCGCTCAGCTGGCGGCGATTCTCGGCCGGCCGAGCGAGTGTCTCGGCGCCCTCGCCGAGCAGCGAGCAGCGGCCGGGCACGACCAGGCCGCGCTGATATGGGCGCTGACCACCTCATCCGCCTGCCGCGCTGTGTTCGGCCAATTACGGCAGGCCCGGGCCGACCTCGCGGAAGCCAGGCAGAGATGCCACAACGCCGCCCCTGTTCTGGCCGAACCGTTCTGGCGGTTCGCGGAGGTCCTCTGCAACTGGCTGGCGGGAAACTGGGCGGCCGCGCAGGAAGATGCCGCGGTGCTGGATGCGAGCCAGGTGAGCCCCATCGCGCCGGCCCTCGCCGGGGCCATCATCGCGCTGCGCGCAGACGTGTTGCGCTGCCTCGGCCTGACGCAGCAGAGCCGGCTGCTCGCTGAACGACTCGAAGCGGCGCCACTGGCCGAGATGAGCGCGTGGGCGCTGGCCGGCCTGGACGCTGAGCAAGGCGACCCGGCCGGCGCCTTGCGCCGCCTGGCGGAGGCCCGCGATGTCGGCGGTCACGGCGTGAACCGGGCGGCGCTGCCGCTGGTCCTGTACCGGATGGCGGAGATCGCCTTCTCCTGCGGCTACCGTGACGTGACCGCCCGGGCCGCGGCTGATCTGGCCCGGCTCGATCACGCCGCGCCGCTGAGCGAGATCCTCGGCGGGCTGGCGCAGGCGTACGCATCCGGCGACCCTCAGCCAGCCCGGCACGCCCAGCGGCGAGCCGAGGCAGAAGGCGCGGAAGCGCTGGCCGCCGAGGCGCTTACCGTGCGCGTCCAGATCGGTGACGAGCCGATGAAGACACTGCCGGCCGCGTACGCCGCCTGGCGGCGTATCGGCGCCCCCGGCAAGGCGCGCGCGGTCGCGGCGGCGATGCGCGCCGCCGGGCTCCCCGTACCGGCCGTCGAGGAGGTTCAGGGGGTGCCCCGCATCCCGGCCGCGGGTCCAGCCCCGCTGACCGTGCGGGAGCGCAGCCTGGCCCGGCTGGTTCACGAGGGCCGGACGAACCAGCAGATCGCCAGCGCGCTCCACATCAGCGTCAAGACCGTCGAGGCGTACCTGACCCGGCTGTACAGAAAGACGTCGTGCTCATCACGAGTGGAACTCGCCGTCGCCGTCACGGAGCGGCGCGTCCAGGTGGGCGAATGACCCACCCGTGGCAGCAGGTCACGCGCCCCGCGCATGATCCGGTGGTAGCCGGCCCGTCGCGTCACGCCCCCGGGCTGGTTGTTCTGTAAGTTTCACCAGGCAGCGGGCGGTTGTGCGACGCCACGCGGCAGCGCCGCAGACGCCCGGCGAGCGTTGCTTGACAGCCGCCGGACCGGCCCGGACGATCACACCGATCGTCGCGCAGCCCGCCGCGCCGGTCCC
This sequence comes from uncultured Actinomycetes bacterium, assembly GCA_963822825.1. Lineage (GTDB taxonomy): Bacteria > Actinomycetota > Actinomycetes > Streptosporangiales > Streptosporangiaceae > JAWWPY01. The sequence continues at coordinate 2,528 of CAWGIW010000016.1, forward strand.
GAGGAGTTCCCATGCGCCCATCCCTGGTCTCGCCACGCTGCTGCTGACCGCCGGAGCCCTGCCGGCGGTACCAGTCGTCGCGGCCGAATCAGCCGCGGCCGCGCCGGCCACGGTGAACGTGAGCGTCAACGCCGATGAGGGCCTCGGCACGATCCCGTCCACCGCGTACGGGCTCAACTCGGCCGTCTGGGACAGCCAGATGAACGTCCCGCAGGTCCAGGGACTGCTGCAGCAGGCCGGCGTCGAGATGCTGCGCTACCCCGGCGGCTCCTACGGTGACATCTACAACTGGCAGGACAACACCGCGCCCGGCGGCTACGTGGCGCCTGGGACCAATTTCGACTCGTTCATGGGCACGGTCAAGAAGATCGGCGCCCAGCCGATGCTCATCGCCAACTACGGGACGGGGACGCCCGCCGAAGCCGCCGCGTGGGTCCAGTACGCCAACATCACGAAGGGATACGGCGCCAAGTACTGGGAGATCGGCAACGAGATCTACGGCAACGGGTACTACGGCAACGGCTGGGAAGCCGACAACCACGCGAGCAAGAGCCCGGCGACGTACGCCGCCAACGTGCTGCAGTACGCGAGCGCGATGAAGGCGGTCGACCCGTCCATCAAGATCGGCGCCGTGCTGACCCTGCCCGGCAACTGGCCCGACAGCGTGGTCGGCTCCGGGGACAGCGGGGACTGGAACAAGATCGTGCTCGCGGCCGCCGGGTCGGCGATCGACTTCGTGATCGTGCACTGGTACCCGAGCCCGACCAGCCCGGCGGCCATGCTCAACGAACCCGCGCAGGTGGCTGGTGAACTGGCGCAATTGCGTCAGGAGATCGACCAGTACGCCGGGCCGAACGGGCCCAGTATCGGCATCGCGATGACCGAGGTCAACTCCGGCGTTGACACCAACACCCAGCCGGACGCCCTGTTCGGCGCGGACACCTACCTGACCGCGCTGGAGAACGGCGTGTTCACCGTGGACTGGTGGGACACCCATAACGGGCCCACCTCGATCAGCACCGCTCCCGACGGGGCCACCGACTACAACGACTGGGGCGTCCTGTCCAGCGGCACCTGCGTCGGCAGCACCTGCGAGCCGGCGCTGAACACGCCGTTCCCGGCCTACTACTCGCTGGCCATGCTCAGCAAGCTCGGCCTGCCCGGCGACACCATGGTGCGCGCGGGCACCGACCAGCAGCCCGTCGCCGCGCACGCGGTGCGCAACGCCAACGGCGACCTGAGCGTCATGCTCGTCAACAAGGACCCAGCCAACTCCTACCAGGTCAGCCTGCATTACGCCGGCTTCACCCCGAGCGCGGCCACGCCGACCGTCTATACCTACGGCGACGAGGCGACGTCCATCACGTCGGCGGCCCAGGGCACCGCGTCCAGCCAGGTGATCCCGCCGTACTCGATCGAGACCGTGGTGCTGGCCCCCCAGGCCGGCACGCAGAGCGCGCTGTCCGCGCCGGTATCGCCGACGGCCAGCAACGTGACCGGCACGCAGGCGACCATCTCGTGGGCTCCGCCGGCGAGCGGCCAGGTGAGCCGGTACGAGGTATACCGGCAGTTCGGCACGGACAGCGAACTGCTCGGCGACTCCACCACGGGCTCGTTCACGGTGAACAACCTGGTGCCCGGCACCTCGTACACGCTCAACGTGCTGGCCATGGACCAGCGGGGGTTCCTGTCGCCACCGTCGGCCCCCGTCACGTTCACCACGAGCACGCCCAGCACCAGCACCTGCGCCGTGACCTACGACGTGACCCAGGGCTGGGGCAACGGGTACGTGGCCAACATCAGCCTCACCGACACCGGGCCCAGCCCGATCGACGGCTGGACGCTGGCCTTCACGTTCCCGGCCGCCTCCGAGTCGTTCAGCTCGGGCTGGAACGGCAACTGGACGGCAAACGGGCAGAATGTCCAGGTGACCAACCTCAGCTGGAATGGCACGCTCGCGGCCAATGGCGGCAACTCGGCGGACATAGGCCTCGTCGGCGCCAACAATGGGGCCTATCCGTCGCCGGCCGCGTTCACCCTCAACGGCACGGTGTGCACGACCACGTACTCATCGTGACCCGCCGCCCCGCAGCGACCTGCGGGCGACCCCCGTGGGGCCGCGGGGCGACCGCTGGTAGCCTCTCGGCCTTGTGAGTGCCCCCGCGACCGCGACGGATGACGATGACAATCGCCGCGACGTTCCCGTCCGGCCCGAGCTGCTGCTGCCGTTGCGAGCCTGGCAGAAGGACGCCTATGAGGAGTACTTCCGTACTTCGCGGCGCGACTTCCTGCTGGTCGCGACCCCGGGAGCGGGAAAGACGGCGTACGCGCTGACCATCGCGGCCGAGTTGCTGGCGCGCCGTGAGATCGCCGCGATCACCGTGGTGACACCGACCGAGCATCTGAAGCACCAGTGGTCGCGGGCCGCGCAGAGCATCGGGATCCCACTGGACCCGGCCTACCGCAATGCACAAGGACGGGCATCGGCCGATTTCACCGGGGTGGCCGTCACGTACGCCCAGGTGGCCGCCCACCCGGCACTGCACCGGGCCCGCACGAGCGGCCAGCGCACCCTGGTCATCTTCGATGAGATCCATCACGCGGGCGACGCGCTGTCCTGGGGCGAGGCGGTCAGGGAGGCGTTCGAGCCAGCCCGGCGGCGGCTGGGGCTGACCGGGACCCCGTTCCGCAGCGACGCCAACCCCATCCCGTTCGTGAGCTACGTCGAGGACGCGGACGGGGGCATGCGCAGCTCGTCCGACTATGTCTACGGATACGGCCCGGCCCTCGACGACGGCGTGGTCCGGCCGGTGATCTTTCTCGCCTACTCGGGCGAGATGCGGTGGCGGACCCGGGCCGGCGACGAGATCACCGGCACCCTGGGCGCCCCGATGATCCCCGACCAGCTCGCCCAGGCGTGGCGGACCGCGCTGAACCCGGAAGGCGAGTGGGTGGCCCGGGTGCTGGAGGCCGCGGACCGGCGGCTCACCGAGGTACGCCGGGGCATGCCGGACGCGGCCGGCCTGGTCATCGCCGGCGATCACGCCGACGCGCGGGCCTACGCCGCGCTGCTGCGCCGCCTGACCGGCACCCGCCCGGTGGTGGTGCTCTCCGACGACCCGACGGCCAGCAGGAAGATCGCGGCGTTCGCGGGCTCGGCGGACCGGTGGATGGTGGCCGTGCGGATGGTCTCGGAGGGCGTGGACATCCCGCGGCTGGCCGTCGGGGTCTACGCGACGAGCGTGAGCACCGCGCTGTATTTCGCGCAGGCGGTAGGCCGGTTCGTCCGGGCCCGGCAGCGCGGCGAGACGGCGTCGGTATTCCTGCCGTCCATCCCGCTCCTGCTCGGTTACGCCGGGGAAATGGAAGCCGAACGGGACCATGTGCTGCGCCGCCGTGACGACGGCGAACAGGAATTCGCCGAGGCGCAGCGCAGCCGTGACACCCCGGACCAGCTTGGCGAGGCACCCTTCCAGGCCCTGCAGGCGTCGGCGCACTTCGACCGGGTGCTGTATGACGGGGGCGAGTTCGGCACGTCGGCGGAGGAGGATGACTTCCTGGGCCTGCCGGGGCTGCTCGACCCCGAGCAGGTGACCCTGCTCCTGCGGACCCGCCAGGCGGGCCAGCCCAGGAAGCGCGGCGGCCATCCCGGCCACGACCGCAACGGCACCCCGGCCGCGCCGCCCACATCCCGCGAGACGCTCGCCGCGTTGCGCAAAGAACTGAATGCGCTGATCGGGTCGTGGCATCACCGGACCGGCCAGGCCCACGGCGTGATTCACGCGGAACTGCGCCGGACCTGCGGGGGGCCGCCGCTGGCCCAGGCCACCGGGGAGCAGATCCGGGCGCGGATCGAGATGGTCCGCCGCTGGACATCCTCGGGCCGCTGACCTGGATGCCGTCACGCACCGGACCGCGCCGCGGCGGCGTTGCCGTACGCCTCGGACACGGCCCGGCGCAGCAGAACCCCGGCCACGTGCTTGCGGTAGCTCGCGGTCGCGTGCAGGTCACCGGCGGGATCCAGGATGTCCAGCGCCGCGGCGGATCGCTAGCTTCTTCGACGGCCTGGAACTGGTTGACCCGGGCATAGTGCCGGTGCCGCACTGGCGCCGCCCGACCCCAGCCAGTCCGGCGCAGGGCCGGACGTATATGCCTAGGGCGCCGGCCGCAAACGGTGACTGGCGCTGCTAGATTGCCGTGCCACGGAACCTGCCGAGTCAGGGGGCGTGAGAATGGCGCGCGTAGTTGTTGTCTCGGGCGGCGGAACCGGCATGGGAAAGGCCATCGCCGGTAGTTTCGTCGCAGCCGGTGAGCATGTCGTGATAATCGGCCGCCGGGCCGACGTGCTGCGGGCCGCAGCCAGTGAACTCGGCGCGCCCGGGTCTGGCGCTGTCCACTGGTACGCCGCCGACCTCAGCCGGCCTGACGAGGTGGAACGAGCGGCGGCTCAGTTGCCTGACCCCATCGACGTCCTCGTGAACAACGCGGGCGGCATCGCCTCCCGGGGCATGCCAGAGGCCAGTCTCACCGAGGTGACGAAGGCTTGGCAGGCCGACTACGACGCCAACGTGCTCTCCGCGGTGCTGCTCACCACCGCGCTGAGCCCGCGGCTGCGCCGCCCGGGAGGCCGGGTGGTGATGGTGAGCTCCATCGCTGCCCTGCGAGGAGGTGGCGGGTCGTACTCCAGCGCCAAAGCGGCCCTCCTGGGCTGGACCTTCGACCTGGCGGCGCACTGGGGACCGGACGGCATCACGGCCAACGTCGTGGCGCCCGGCTACGTGACCGACACCGAGTTCTTCGGCGATGCCATGACCGAAGAGCGCCACCGCCGACTCGTGGCCCAGACCCTAGTCGGGCGGGCCTGCCGGCCGGAGGACGTCGCCGCGGCGGTCAGCTACCTCGCCTCCCCTGATGCTTCCTTCGTCACCGGTCAGGTCCTCCAGGTGAACGGCGGGGCGCTGCTCGGACGCTGAGCCGTGCCGCCCGGGCTGGCGCAGGATGAGGACGGCCAGGACGAAGGCCGCGCCAATCAGGGCTGCGCCGACGCCGAACGCGAGGTGATAGCCGCCGCTCCCCGCCAGGGTGATAAGCACCGCCACCCCGAGCGCCCCGCCGACCTGCTGTGTCGTGTTGAAGAGCCCGGAGACGACTCCGGCGTCGCTGGGGCGGGCGGCGGACATGCCGAGGCTGGTCATGGCCGGGAGGACCAGGCCGCCACCCCCCGCGAGCAGCATCGTCGGCAGCAGGTAGACGACGTAACTGGCCGGCCCGGGGCGGGCGTCCATGGGCAGCCGGGTAAGCAGCCCGAGCGCCGCCGCCAGCAGGGCCAGCCCGGTGAGCAGCATGCGGCGCTCGCCGAAGTGCGCGTTGAGCCGGGCCGACGCGCCGAGGGACACCGCGCCGATCAGCACCGCCGCGGGGAGCATGGCCAGGCCGGTCCGGGCAGCGCCGTAGCCCAGCACGTGCTCCAGGTAGAGGGCGATGAGGATCTGGAACCCGAACATCGCGGAGATCGCCAGGACCTGGATGAGGTTGGCCCCCGCGACGTTGCGGGAACGGAAGATGCGCAGCGGCAGCAGCGGGCTCGCCGCGGTCGCCTGCCGCGTGACGAAGGCGGCGAGCAAGGCCACGCCCAGGGCGCCGAAACCGATGGTGCGTGACGAGCCCCAGCCGTAACGGCTCGTCCCGACGATCGCGAAGACACCGGTCATCAGCCCCGCGGTGACCAGGAATGCGCCCAGCCCGTCGGCCCTCCCGCGCCGTCCTGGCCCGGTATCAGGCTCGAGGACCCGCACCGCCAGCAGCGCGGCCACGGCGCCGATCGGCAGGTTGATGAAGAAGATCCAGTGCCAGCCGACCACCTGGGTGAGGACCCCGCCGAGAACCTGGCCGATGGAAGCGCCCGCGGCGCCGGTGAAGCTGAAGGCGCCGATCGCCGTGCCGCGCTCGCGCGGCCGGGGGAACAGCGTGACGATCATGCCCAGGCTCACCGCGGAGGCCGCCGCGCCCCCGGCCCCTTGCAGGAACCGCGCGCCGATCAGCATCTCGGGGCTGGTGGAGACCCCGCACAGCAGCGACGCGGCGGTGAACACGCCCAGGCCCGCGATGAACGTCCGTTTGCGCCCGGCCAGGTCGCCGATCCGGCCGGCCAGCAGCAGGAGCCCGCCGAAAGCGATCAGGTAAGCGTTGACCACCCAGGTCAGGCCGACCGGCGAGAAGCCCAGGTCATTCTGGATCACCGGCAGCGCGACGGTCACGATGCTGCCGTCGAGGATGATCATCAGCATCCCGGCGCACAGCACGGCCAGGGCCAGCCGCCGCGAGCGGGATGTGAGAGCCGACGTACCGGGCATGAAGCCACCTCCTGCTAGGCCAAGCCAACAGGAGATACATTAGCAGAATGTTTCGTTGTGGATGATCTAGTTTAGATCTAGATTCTGCTCTGCCGTGCTCGCCGCACCGGCCGGACCGACTCCACCTGGGTGGACAGGTGACCTCCGACCAGCTGGGTGAGCGCGCCGGTGAATACCTCGCGCTCGTGCTCAGGGAGGGCGTCGAGGACGTCGCGGTGCACGCGGTCGGCGACTTTCGTCCCCTCGGCCACGGCGCGCTCGCCCGCCGGGGTGACCGCGATGATCCTGGCCCGGCGATCCGCGCTCGACGGCCGGCGTTCCGCGAGACCCGCCTGCTCCAGGTCGTCCACCGTGACCACCATCGTGGTCTTGTCAAGGTCGGAGATCTCGGCCAGTTCGATCTGAGTCCGCTCGGCTTGCAGCGCGTGGAACAGCACGCAGTATCCGCGCGGAGTGAGCCCGATCTCGCCCATGGCCGCCGACATCTGGGTCGCCAGCACATGGCTGGCGTGGTTCAGCAGGTAGGACAAGTCAAGGACAGTCCGGGTGGGAGCAGGCATGACACGAGCATACCAAGTAGGTCTACTATTAGATTATCTACTAGCAGAACGATTCTCAGCGGCTTACGGCCTGCTTGACCAGGGTCCGGCCAAAGTCCCACATCAAGCCGCTGCCACGGTGCGCGTCTTTCATGACGTCGGCGAACGCTTTGAGGAACAACGCCACCTCCGTGTCTCCGATGTTGAGCGGCGGCAGCAGCTTGATGAACTCCATGTGATCACCGGCCACCTGGGTGAGGATGCGGTGGTTCTGGAACAGGGCGACCACCACCATCTGCGCGACCAGGCCATGCCGGGCGGCTTGCATCATGTTCCAGCCGGTCCGCAGCTTCAGTGAGCGCGGCTTGCCCAGCTCGAAGCCGAACATCAGGCCGCGGCCCCGGACCTCGGCCAGCAGCTCGTATTCCCCGACCATCGCCCGCAGGCCGTCCTGCAACGCCTTCCCGGTCCGCTCGGCGTTGGCGACCAGGTCCTCATCGTCGAGGACGGCCAGTGAGGCCAGCCCGGCGGCCATCGCGGCCGCGTTGGAGCCGAACGTCGAGTCGTGCACGAGCACCCGGTCCATCGACGAGTACACCTTGTCGAAGATCCAGCCCTTGGCCAGGGTGCCACCGATGGGCACGAACCCGCCGGACAGGGCCTTGGCCACGGTGACGATGTCGGGCTCGACGTCGTCGTGCTGGTAGGCGAAGAACCGGCCGGTCCGGCCGATGCCGGACTGCACCTCGTCGCAGATGAGCAGGGCGCCGTGGTCGTGCAGCAGCTTGTGCGCGGCGGCCAGGAACCCGGGAGGCACCACCCGGACACCCTTGCCCTGCACCGGCTCGATGATGAACCCCGCGACGTCACCCTTGCGGAGTTCGGCCTCCAGCGCGTCGAGGTCGCCGAACGGGATGCTGACGTCCGGCAGCAGCGGGTCGAAGCCGCGACGGAATTCCGCCGAGCCGTTGACCGACAGCGACCCGGCCGTGAGCCCGTGATAGGCGTGGTCGCTGTAGAGGACCCGCGGCCGGCCGGTCGCGTAGCGGGCGAACTTCAGCGCCGCCTCGACCGCCTCGGTGCCGCTGTTGCAGAAGTAGGCCCGGTCCAGTCCCGGCGCATAGGCCAGCAGCCGCTCGGCGAGCAGTCCGGGCAGGAGCGCGCAGTCGAACTGGACCAGGTCGGCGAGTTCCGCGTCGAGCACGTCATGGAGGGCCTGGCGGACCACCGGATGGTTGCGCCCGAAGGCGAACACGCCGAACCCGCTCAGGAAGTCGGCGTATTTGTTGCCGTCGGCATCCCAGAGGTACGTCCCCTCGGCCCGCACATACTCCTTGTCGAAGCCGATCGCGTGCAGCATGCGGGCCAGCTGGGGATTGAGGTAGCGGGCGGAGAGTTCGTATCCCTGCCCCTGCCGCTCGGCCAGTAGTCCGGGCAAGTCGAAAGCCATTGCCCCAGTCTGCCACGGGGCAAATGGGCCGGGCTGAGGGTGATCGATCAAGACGCCCGGGCGGTGCGGCACGATGGTGTGGTGACAGACATCGCGCCGGCGGGTGACCGCCATCTGGCGGACTACCTGGCCTCGGTGCCGCTGGTGGATCACCACGTCCACGGCGCGTTCGCCGCCGATCTGAGCCGGGCTGACTTCGAGCGGTCACTCAACGAGGCCTCGCCGGACCCTATCCCGGACGATATGGGCGGGATGACCCAGTTCGACTCCCAGCTGGGGTTCGCGATCCGCCGCTGGTGCGCGCCCGTGCTCGGCCTCCCCGCGCACGCCCCCGCCGACGATTACTGGGCCCGGCGCTGCGAGCTGGGCGGCAAGCGGGTCACCGAGCTCTTCCTCGGCGCGGCCGGCGTCTCGGACTGGCTGGTGGACACCGGCTACGGCGCGGACGCCCTGCTCGGCCCGGCCGAGATGTCGGCGTCGTCCGGCGGGCGCGCCCACACGATCCTGCGGCTGGAGTCGCTCGCCGAGGAGCTGGCCGCCGGCGGCATCGCGGGCCGCGACTACGCCGCGGAGTTCCGGGCCCGCCTGGCCGGGGCGGCGAAGGACGCGGTGGCCGTCAAGACGGTCATCGCGTACCGCTCCGGATTCGACGTCAACCTGAGCCGACCGGACGAGGCCGCCGTCCGGGACGCGGCCAGCCGGTGGATCGACGCGGCCCAGCTAGCCGAGGCTCAGCCAGCCGGCCGGGGTGGTCCAGGGGGGCCGCGGCTGGACGATCAGGTCCTGCTCCGGTTCGGCCTGCACGCGGCGGTCAACCTGGGCCTGCCCATCCAGGTGCACACCGGTCTCGGCGACCGTGACCTGGACCTGCACAGGGTCAACCCCATGCTGCTGCTGGACTTCCTGCGCACCCCGCAGGTGGCCACGGTGCCGGTCATGCTGCTGCACTGCTACCCGTACCACCGGGAGGCCGGTTACCTGGCGCAGGCCTTCCAGAACGTCTACTTCGATGTCGGGCTCGGCGTGAACTTCCTGGGCGCCCGCAGCGTGGCCCTGGTCGCCGAGTCCTTCGAGCTGGCCCCGTTCGCCAAGCAGCTCTACTCCTCCGACGCCTGGGGCCTGCCGGAACTGCACTACCTCGGCGCGGCGCTCTGGCGGCGGGCGATCGTCACCACCTTCGGCGGATGGGTGGAGGCCGGCGACTGGTCGGCCGCCGATGCCGGGCGGATCGCGACCATGGTGGCGGCCGGCACCGCGCGCCGCGTCTACGGCCTGGCCTGAACCGCGGCGCGTGCCGGGGGCCGCCGGCGCAGGCCCCGAAGCGGAAGGACATACTGTTCTGCCTGGACTTTCTACAGCCGCCCGGATGGGAACCGCATGGCCGAAACCGCACCCAGCGACGCACCCGACTGGACCGAGCCGGGACTTTTCACCGTTGCGCCCGGCGTGCACCGGATCCCTTTGCCGCTGCCCAACGACGGCCTGCGGGCGGTGAATGTCTACGCCATCGAGTCCGGCGATGACCTAGTGCTGGTCGACGGGGGCTGGGCCCTCGAAGAGTCGGCCGCCCTGCTCGAGGCGGCCCTCGCCCGGATCGACCGCGGCCTGGCCGAGATCACCCGCTGCCTGGTCACCCACGTCCACCGCGACCACTACACGATGGCGGTGATCCTGCGCCGACGGTTCGGTACCCGGATCGCGCTCGGCATCGGGGACAAGCCGTCGCTCGACCTCGTCGCGACTGGGCAGCGCGCCACGATGAAGGCGCACCTGGGCCGGCTTCGGCGGCTCGGTGGCGGCTCGGTGGCGCAAGCGATCATGAAGTTCGAGGGAGCGGGCCAGACGGAGCCGGATGTCTGGGAGCAGCCCGACGAATGGCTGAACGGCCGGATGACGGTGCGACTGACCGGCCGCGACCTGCTCGCTGTGCCCACCCCCGGCCATACCCAGGGCCACATGGTCTTCGCGGACATCGAAAGCGGCCTGCTGTTCGCGGGAGATCACGTGCTGCCGCGGATCACCCCGTCGATAGGGTTCGAGGCCGCCTACGCGGAGCAGCCGCTCGGCGACTACCTCCGCTCGCTCCGGCTCATGCTCCAGATGCCGGACATGATGCTGCTGCCCGCGCACGGCGAGGTGGCGGACACCACCCACGCCCGGGTGCAGGAACTGCTGGCGCATCACGAGGACCGGCTGGCCGCATGCCTCACCCGCGTGGTCGCCGGGGCGGGCACGGCTTTCGAGACCGCGCGGGCCCTGCCGTGGACCCGGCGCGGGCGCCGCTTCGATGACCTCGACCCGTTCAACCAGATGATGGCCGTCTTCGAGACCGGGGTGCACCTCGACCTGCTCGCGGCCGGTGGGCGGATCCGCCGCGACACGACCGAGCACGGAATCAGCTACCAGCCGGTCGGCTGACTGGCGGTCCCCGGCGGCCTCCTATAGTAGATACATGCGCATGTATCTACTGTGGCCACAGGATGGTCCCGACGATGGCCGTGGCTGAGACCCGGCCGCCGAACCCGCACGGCGAGGCCCTGGCCGCCGAGCTGAAATGGGTGCACGACATGATCCGCCGGGACCTGGCGACGGTGCGCCGGATGGCCGATGACGTCGCCGCGGGCCTCCCGGCCGAGGAGGTCGGCCGCGCCATCCGGTCACTCGCGGCCAACGGCCCGCTCTGGCAGCTGAGGATCAACTGCCTGCAGTACTGCCGTTTCGTCCACTCCCACCACCACGCCGAATCGATGCTGCTCTTTCCCGAGCTGCGGCGGGCGGACCCAGCGCTGAATCCGGTGGTCGACAAGCTGGAGGCCGAACACGTGCACGTCTCCGGCCTGCTCGATGACGTCGAGGCCGCAGCGGGCGACCTGCGCGGCGAGGAGAGCCCGGCGACGCGGCAACGGCTCACTCAGGCGCTGGGCACCCTGAGCGTGGACCTCCTGGCGCACCTGCGGTATGAGGAAGACCAGATCTCCGGCACGCTGCGCACCTGGACCGGGTGGCCGGGATGGTGAATGAGCGATGAGCCTGGACGTGCCCCGAGGCGACGCGCCGGCCCACGCCGACGAGTACGGGTGCGCCCGAGCGTGGGCCGCGCTGACCGCTGCGCACGCGCGGGTCACCGACCGGCTGAGTTCGGCGCTGACCCGCATCGGCCTGACCATCAACGACTTCGAGCTGCTGCTCCGGCTGGACCGGACGCCGCCGCCCGGGCTCCGGCTGGCCGAGCTCAATGCGGCGGTCCGGCTGACCCAGCCGTCGCTCAGCCGCGCCGTCGCCCGCCTGGAGACCCGCGGCTGGCTGCGCCGGGGCGGCGCCCCTGACGACCGGCGTGGCGTCGTGGCCAGCATCACCCCGGCCGGGCGCGAGGTGCTCAGCCGGGCCGCGGCCATCCACGCGGAGGCCATCCGCGACCTGCTGCTCGACCGGCTCACGCCCGGGGAACAGGACCTGCTGGCCCGGGCGCTGGCCCGGATCGCCGAAGACTGATCAGCACCTCCCAGCCTCGATAGGGTTGAGGTGTGGAATATCGCTCGCTTGGCGCGTCGGGTCTCAGGATTTCCGTGCTCACCATGGGCACCATGACCTTCGGCGGGACCGGAGGATTCGCGAACGTCGGCTCGACCGGCGTGGACGAGGCGCGGCAGCAAGTTGACCTCTGCCTCGAGGCCGGCGTCAACCTCATCGACACCGCCGACGTGTACTCGAACGGGCTGTCCGAGGAGATCCTCGGCCAGGTGCTGCGCGGCCGCCGCGACGAGGTGCTGGTGGCCACCAAGGTGCGGATGGCGATGGGCCCCGGGCCGAACGACGCCGGGCTGTCCCGGCATCACATTCTCTCCGGCTGCGAGGCCAGCCTCCGCAGGCTGGGCACCGACCACATCGACCTGTATCAGGTCCACGAGTGGGACGGCCTGACCCCGCTCGAAGAGACCCTCGAAGCGCTGGACCTGCTGGTCCAGGCGGGCAAGGTGCGCTACGTTGGCGCCTCCAACTACGCTGGCTGGCAGCTGATGAAGGCGCTCGGCACCGCCGAGCGGACTGGCCTGCCGCGGTTCGCCAGCGAGCAGATCTACTACTCGCTGCAGGCCCGCGACGCCGAGTACGAGCTGATCCCGGCCGCGGTCAACCAGGGCCTGGGCGTGCTGGTCTGGAGCCCGCTGGCGGGCGGCCTGATGTCCGGCAAATACCGCCGTGACCAGCGGCCCTCAGGCGGTTCCCGGCAGCTGACCGACTGGGACGAGCCACCCGTCTACGACCAGGAGCGGCTGTACGACACCGTGGAGGTGCTGCTCGCCATCGGCGCGGACCGCGGCGTCTCCGCCGCCCAGGTCGCGCTCGCGTACCTGCTCGGCAAGCCCGCGGTGACGTCGCTGATCGTCGGCGCGCGGACCTCCGAGCAGCTGACCGACAACCTGGCCGCCGCCGACCTGGTGCTCAGCGCGGAGGAGCGGGACCAGCTCGACAAGGTCAGCGCGCCGCCGCTGATCTACCCGTACTGGCACCAGGCCAAGACCGCGAGTGACCGCCTCTCCCCCGCCGACCTGACCCTCCTCGGCCCGCATCTCTAGCGGCCAGCGGCCGGGGCGCGGAGGCAGGCGTGGGCGGCGCTGGCGAGCAGGGCTCGCTGCTGGCCGGGGGGCAGGCCGCTGTTGTAAGAGGCACCGGACTGGATGGCGCCGATGGCCGCGTGCACGATGGCCCGGGCCTGCGCGTCCGCCAGCTCAGGGCGCAGCGTGGCCACCAGGTGCACCCACTCCTCGATGTAGTGCCGCTGCTGCCGGCGTAGCCTGCGGCGGTCTGCCTCGGGCAGCGTGTGCACCTCGCGCTGGTAGAGCCGGACCAGGTACCGGTCGTTCACCGCGAACGCGACCTGCTCGGCCACCAGGGCCGCGAGCACGTCGGAGTCCGGCATGCCGCTGGCCACAACGCTCGCGGTGTGATCCAGCAGGCGCTCCATCACCTGGTCGAGCAGGGCCACCAGGATCGCCGACTTGCTGGTGAAGTGGCGGTAGATGCCGGAGCCGACGATCCCGGCGGCCGCGCCGATGTCGGCCAGGCTGACCGCGTGATAGCCGCGGCGGGCGATCAGCTCGGCTGCCGCCTGGAGGATCTTGTCCCGGCGCCCGGGATCGCGGACCCGGACGTTCACAGCAGCATGGCCGGCACGTCGATGTGCCGGGAGCGCAGGTACTCGCCGAGGCCCTTGGCCTGCGGATCGGGCCGGGTCGAGGCGCCCACCCCCTCGCCGAGCAGGCCCACCACGACGAAGTTCAGCGCGTGCAGGTTCGGCAGTTCGTACCGGCGCACCTCCAGGCCGGCCGCCTCCGGGAGCAGATCCCGCAGCCGCTCCACGGTCAGCGCGCCGCGCAGCCAGCCGAACGCCTCGGGGCGCCGGGCCCACAGCCCGACGTTGGCGTTGCCGCCCTTGTCGCCGGACCGGGCGCCCGCGACCCGGCCCAGCGGGACCCGGACCGTGGGGCCGCCGGGTACCACACCGGCCGCGGCCGGGCGCTCCGCGGCCGGCGCAGGAGCGGGATCACCCGGAGGGTGCGGCGGGGAGTGCGGCACGATCCGCCGCGACCCGTCCGGCAGCACCACGACCTGCTCCACCACGCCGGCTGGTACCAGCGCGGGCCAGAACACCCCGTAGGCGCTGGCCGCGGTGGGCGGCGTCGTGGTGTGAAATCCCGCGTACCCGCCGAGGGCCAGGGCCATCGTCGCATCCGAGAAGCTCCGTCCCACCCGCTCCTGATCATGATCCTCAACGGTAATGCGCAGGTGAGCTGTGGCTTGCTCGCTGGCGGCCGCATCGGGCCGGTCGAACCGCAACAGCCGGACATCGACCTCACCGAACCGGTCCCGGCCCCCGAGCAGCGAGAACAGTTCGTCCTGGGCCCAGGCGGCCTTCTCCTCAATGTCCAGGCCGGTGAGCACCATGGTCATGGTGTTGCGGTAGCCGCCGAGGTAGTTCAGGGCCACCTTGAGGGTCGGTGGCGGCGGTGTCCCCCGGGCTCCGGAGATGAGCACCCGGCCGGGCGCGACCTGGGCCAGCTTCACCGAGTCGAAGTGTGCGACCACGTCGGGCCCGGCGTACCGCGGGCTGTCGATCTCGTACAGCAACTGGGCCGTTACTGTTCCCGGCGAGACCAGCCCGCCTGTTCCGTTGTGCTTGGTAATGACGGAACTTCCGTCGGCGCTCACTTCAGCGATCGGGAACCCCGGGTAACGCCGGTCGGTGATCTCGTCGAGGAAGGGGTAGTTGCCGCCGCACGCCTGCGGACCGCACTCGATGACGTGGCCGGCCACGACCGCACCCGCCAGCCGGTCCCAGTCGGTGCGCGCCCAGCCGTGCCACCAGGCGGCCGGGCCGGTGACCAGCGAAGCGTCCGTGACCCGCGGGCAAACGACGATGTCGGCGCCCGCCGCGAGCGCCTCGGCGATCCCCCACCCGCCCAGGTAGGCGTTGGCCGTGACCGGCCGCACGCCGGCGTCGGCGAGCGGCTGGCCGGTGTCCAGGTGGGCCAGGCCGATCCCGGAGGCCAGCAGGTCCGGCAGCCGCCCGAGCAGGTCATCCCCGGTGACATAGGCCACCTTCGGCTGGAGGCCGAGCCCGGCGGCGAGCTTGCCCACCTCGTCGGCCAGCCCGGCCGGGTTGAGGCCACCCGCGTTGGTCACGATCTTGATGCCCCGGTCCAGGCAGCGGCCGAGTACTTGCTCCAGCTGGACCAGGAAGGTCCGGGCATAGCCGGCCTCCGGGTTCTTCTGCCGCGCCTTCCAGAGGATCATCATCGTCAGCTCAGCGAGGTAGTCACCGGTCAGCACGTCAACGGGGCCGCCCTCGACCATCTCCCGCGCGGCCGAGAGCCGGTCGCCGTAGAAGCCGGAGCAGTTGGCGATGCTGACTGGTCGGGCTGGTCGGGTCGGCTCCGCCGACGTGGCCGGCCGGGCCGGGTTCATAGCCGGGACCGGCCGGGACCTGGCGGCCCCGCGAACGCCTGGGCCAGATCCAGCCACGTCGAAGCCACCGCGCCGGTGGCCCGCAACCCGGTATCGTCACGGTGCCGGCGCTGGGTTACCAGCAGGCAGAAGTCCAGCGCGGTTCCCTCGACCCGGTCAGCCGCATCCGCCGGGCCCCACTCCCACGCCGCCCCGTCGGGCGCGGTCAGCGCCACGCGCACGGGCGCCTCCGGCACCGGCCGCCCGCGCAAGCGGAAGCTGAACCCCCTGGTCGCGACGCCCAGATGGGCGACGTGACGCAGCCGGGCGGTGGGCTCACGATGCCAGCCGACCGCATCAGCGATGTCCTGCCCGTGAGCCCAGGTCTCCATCAGCCGCGCGGTAACCGACGACGCGGCGCTCATCGGCAGCCCGTACCACGGCAGCCGGGTGGCGGGATCGAGCCCGGAGAACACGCGGAGGCAGTCCGCGCGGGCCCGGGCCAGCCAGTCCATCAGCTCGTCCGGTCTCAGGCACCGGAACTTCCGCGCCACATCGTCGGCGAAGTTGCCGCCGCCTTCCATCAGTGTGCTCGCGTCGGCGCGGAACCGGTCCGGGTCCGTCGCCGTCAGCGTCGCCGCCTCGTCGAAGTAGGCCAGGTGACTGACCTGGTCGCGGACGGCCCAGCCGGCCGCGGGCGTGGGCTGTTTCCACTGCGAGCGGGCCAGCGACGCCAGCACGGCGGTCAGCTCGTCGGACTCCGCGGCGAGGTCGCCGACCAGGGCGGCCATGTCGGCGGCCATCAGCGCCCCAGCCAGACCGGCGGCCGCTTCTCCCGGAACGCGGCCGGACCCTCCTGGGCGTCCGCGCTCAGGTAGACCGGCTCCCAGATCTCGTCCGCGGCCCGCCGCGCGGCGGTGAGCGGCAGCTCCGCGACGAGCGAGACGGTCCGCTTGGCCGCGAGCACGGACAGCGGCGCGTTGGCGGCGATCCGCTCCGCCATGGCCTGGGCCGCGGCGCGCAACTGGACGGCCGGGACGACGTCGTTGACCAGGCCGATCTCGTGGGCCCGCTGGGCGGTGATCGGGTCGCCGGTGAGCAGGAGCTGCATCGCGACACGCGGCGGGATGAGCCACGGCAACGGGGCCGCCCAGGGCGCCCCCCGGCCCACCTTGACCTCGCTGATCGCGAACCGGGCCGTGTCCGCGGCGATGCACAGGTCACAACTCTGGGCGAGCAGGAACCCGCCCGCGTACGCCACCCCGTTCACGGCCGCGATCACGGGCTTGGCCACTGCGCCGACGTGCGGCAGGTACTCCGGCGGGGGCACCTTCAGCCCAGCGGTGGCCATTTCCTTCAGGTCGGCGCCGGCGCAGAACGCCTGGTCGCCGGCGCCGGTGATGACGAGCACCCGGGCGCCGTCGTCCTCGGCGAACCGCGCGAGGCCGGCCGCCAGTCCTTCCCGGGCGGCGGCGGACAGCGCGTTGCGCGCCTCCGGCCGGTTGATCGTCAGCCAGGCCACGGAGTGACCGGCCTCGTACAGGACCTCATCGCCCATGCTCACGCTCCTGGGGAATCTGCTCTGTCGCCGGTCTCGGCTTCCTCGACGTGGGCCAGCTCGGTGCCCGTGTCGACCGCCTGGCCAACCCGCACGTTCACCCCGGCGACCACGCCCGCCGCCGGTGCGCGGATCACATGCTCCATCTTCATCGCCTCCAGCACCATGATCGGGTCATGGACGCTGACCGGGTCGCCCGGCGCCACGGCGATCCGCACCACGGTGCCGGGCATCGGCGCGAGCAGCGAGCCGGCCGCCGCGAGCGACCCGGGCTCGGCGAAACGCGGTACCTCGGTCAGCGCGGTGAAGCCGAGCGGGCTGTCCACATACGCCGTGCCGCCCACCCAGTGCACCCGGTAGCGGCGGCGGATCCCGCCGACGGTGAGATCGGCCCCCTCCGGTCCGATCTCTCCCGCCGCTACCTCGGGCAGATCCCGCCCGCCGACCGCGACGCGCAGCCCGCCACGCCCGAAGGAGTAGCGCACCTCCAGGTGTTCCTCGCCGTAGCTGAGCACGGTGACCTGGTCCTCGTTCGGCACGTTCCGCCATCCGGACGGGACGCCGCGCAGCACGGTGGCGCTCGCCCGGCGGGCCGCCTGGCCGGCCAGCGCGGCCGCGGCCGCGTGCAGGTCGAGCGCGGCGCCCCGCAGGGGCGCGGCCAGCGCGGCGGGATCATGCCGGTCCAGGTACCCGGTGTCGATGGTCCCGGCGCTGAATTCCGGCTCGCACAGGATGCCGACCAGCAGGTCCCGGTTGGTGGTGACGCCGTGCAGCTCAAAGCGGGCCAGCGCGCTGGCCAGCCGGCGGCGCGCCTGATCCCGGGTCGCGCCGTGCGCGATGACCTTGGCCAGCATCGGGTCGTAGGGGACGCCCACCACCGAGCCGTCGCCGACCCCGGCGTCGACCCGGACGCCCGGGAACGCCGGGATGGCGAACCGGTGGAGCGTCCCGGTGGCCGGCAGGAAGCCGGCCGGTACATCCTCGGCGTACAGCCGGGCCTCGATCGCGTGGCCGTGTATCCGCGCGCCGGTGACCTCGGGGCCCAGCGGCCGGCCCTCGGCCACCTCCAGCTGCACGCGGACCAGGTCCAGGCCGGTGATCAGCTCGGTGACCGGGTGCTCGACCTGCAGCCGGGTGTTGACCTCGAGGAAGTAGAACGAGCCGTCGGCGTCCAGCACGAACTCGACGGTGCCGGCGCCCGCGTAGCCGATGGCCTGGCCGGCGGCGACGGCGGCCGCGCCGAGCTCGGCGCGCAGCCGCTCGCTCACCGCGGGCGAGGGCGCCTCCTCGATGACCTTCTGGTAGCGCCGCTGGATCGAGCACTCCCGCTCGAACAGGTGCGCGACCGTGCCGTGAGTGTCGCCGAAGATCTGCACCTCGACGTGCCGGGGCCGCTCGGGCGTACCGCTCGAGGAACACGGTGCCGTCGCCGAAGGCCGAGGCGGCCTCGCGCCGGGCGCTGGCCACCGCCTCGGCCAGGCCGTCGGCACCCGCCACCACCCGCATGCCCCGCCCGCCGCCGCCGAACGCCGCCTTGACCAGCACCGGGTAGCCGATCTCACCGGCCGCCGCGGCCAGCGCGGCCAGGTCCAGGTCCCCGGCTGGGTCCAGGTCGCCGGCTGGGTCGCCTGTACCTGCGGCAGCACGGTGAACGCCGGGTAGCACGGGCACCCCGGCCGCGGCCATCCGCTCCTTGGCCGCGATCTTCGAGCCCATCGCCTCGATCGCCTCGGGCGGCGGCCCGACGAAGACCAGCCCGGCCGCGGCGCAGGCCCGGGCGAACCCGGCGTTCTCCGACAGGAACCCGTAGCCCGGGTGGACCGCGCCGGCCCCGGCGGCCAGCGCCGCCGCGATGATCAGGTCCCCGCGCAGGTAGGTGTCGGCGGGGGCCGACGCCGGGCAGCCGGACCGCCTCGTCGGCCGCCGCCACGAACGGCGCGCCGGCGTCCGGGTCGGTGAACACCGCCACCGTGGCGATGTCCATCTCCCGGGCGGTCCGCATGATCCGCAGCGCGATCTCGCCGCGGTTGGCGACGAGCAGCTTGGTGATGGCAGCGGTGTTTATGGGCACGGGCCACTCACATCCGGAAGACGCCGAAGCCCCGGCGTCCCTCGACGGGCGCGGAGCAGCGCGGCCGACAGCGCGATGCCCAGCACCGTGCGGGTGTCGCGGGGGTCGATGAGGCCGTCGTCGTAGAGCCGGGCGGTGACGAAGAAGGCGTGCGACTCCCGCTCGATCTGCGCCTCGATGAGCCGCGCCGCACCTCGTCGGCGCCCTCGTCGAACTGCCGCCCGGCCGACTGCGCGGCGGCCCGCCCGACGATGGACATCACCCCGGCCAGCTGGGCGGCGCCCATGACCGCCAGCTTGGCGCCGGGCCAGGCGAACATCAGCCGCGGGTCGTAGGCCCGGCCGGACATGCCGTAGTTGCCGGCGCCGAACGAGGCCGCCATGTTCAGCGTGATGTGCGGCACGGTGCTGTTGGTGACGGCGTTGATCATCTTGGCCCCGTCCTTGATGATCCCGGCCTGCTCGTAGCTCGTGCCGACCATGTAGCCGGTGGTGTTCTGCAGGAAGACCAGCGGGGTGTCGATCTGGTTGGCCAGCTGGATGAACTCCGCGGCCTTCTTCGCCTCCTCGCTGAACAGCACGCCGCGGGCGTTGGCCAGCACGCCCACCGGGTAGCCGTGCACCGACGCCCAGCCGGTGACCAGGCTGGTGCCGTACTCCGGCTTGTACTCACCGAAGCGGGAGCCGTCGACGACCCGGGCCAGCACCTCGCGCGGGTCGAAGGGCACCCGGATGTCGGCGGGCGCGATGCCGAGCAGCTCGTCGGGGTCGTGCACCGGCTCGTCGGCGGGCAGCGAGCGGCGCCGGGCCGAGCTTGCGCCAGTTGAGCTCGGAGACGATCGGCGGCCGAGCCGGATCGCGTCCCGCTCGTCGGTGGCGAAGTGGTCGGCCAGCCCGGACACGCGGGCGTGCATCCGCGCGCCGCCGAGCTCCTCGTCGTCGGCGTCCTCGCCGGTGGCCATCTTGACCAGCGGCGGGCCGCCGAGGAACACCTTGGCCTGGCCGTCGACCAGCACGGAGTAGTCGCACATGCCGGGCACGTAGGCGCCGCCCGCGGTGGAGTTGCCGAAGACCAGCGCGATGGTGGGGATGCCCATCGCGGACAGCTCGGTCAGGTCGTGGAAGATCTTCCCGGCTGGGACGAACAGCTCGGACTGGGTCGGCAGGTCGGCGCCGCCGGACTCGACGAGGTTGATCACCGGCAGCCGGTTGCGGCGGGCGATCTCCAGGGCCCGCAGCGACTTCCTCAGCGAGTACGGGTTCATCGCGCCGCCGCGGACGGTCGGGTCGTGCGCGATCAGGACGCACTCGACGCCGGAGACCACGCCGATGCCGGTGACCAGGCTGGCGCCGACGGTGAACTCGGTGCCCCACGCGGCCAGCGGCGGACAGCTCGAGGAACGGCGCGTCGCGGTCCAGCAGCAGCTCGATCCGCTCGCGGGCCAGCAGCCGGCCGCGGTCGCGGTGGCGCTGCGCGTACCGGGGACCGCCGCCGGCCCTGGCCTTGTCCAGCTCGGCGCCGAGCTCGTCAAGCAGGACCAGCTGGGCTTCGGCGTTGGCGAGGTACTCCGGCGAGCCGGTGTCCAGGGACGACCGCAGCACGGTCCCCTCGGCGACCCGGGGGACCATGGACCCGCTCTCTGGGGCGCGGCTCAATACGACCTCGGCAGGCCGAGGGTGCGGGTGGCCACGTAGTTGAGCACCATCTCCCGGCTGACCGGCGCGATCCGCAGCAGCCGAGCCACGCCCCACAGCGGGATCAGCCCGTACTCGTTGCTCACGCCGTTGCCGCCGTGCGTCTGGATAGCCTGGTCGACCGCGGCGATCGCGGCCTCGGCGGCCGCGTACTTGGCCATATTCGCGGCCTCGCCCGCGGACATCCCGTGGTCGTGCTGCCAGGCGGCCTTGCGGGTCATCAGCGCGGCCAGCTCCGTCTCGATCGCCGCCTTGGCCAGCGGGTGGGCGACGCCCTGGTGGCTGCCGATCGGCTCGGTCCAGACCGTGCGGGTGCGCGCGTACTCGGCGGCGCGGCGCAGCGCGTACCGGGCGACGCCCACGCCCGTTCGCCGCACCGGTGATCCGTTCCGGGTTGAGCCCGTGGAAGACCTGGCGCAGCCCATCGCCCTCGGCCCGCCACGAGCGCGTCCGCGCCGACCCGGACGTCGTCGAAGTGCAGGGTGAACTGCTGCTCGGGGAGCATCGCGTTGACCGGCAGCGGCCTGGCCACCAGGCCGGGGGCGTCCGTGGGGACCACGAACAGGCTCAGCCGCCCGTGCCCGGTCGCCTGGTTCACCCCGGTCCGCGCGACGACCAGGATAGCCTCCGCCTCGTTCACCCCGGAGATGAAGTATTTGGTCCCGCGCAGGACCCAGCCGCCGGTGTCCCGGCTGGCCGTCGTGGACAGGTTGTGGGTGTTCGAGCCGGCGTCCGGCTCCGTGATGGCGAAAACGATCTTGCTGGTTGCCGCGGCGATCCCCGGCAGCCACCGCTGTTTCTGCTCCCCGCGGCCGTAGCGCGCGATGACCTCGGCGGACACGCCGCTGGACACCAGCAGGAGGGTGAGCGGGCAGCCTTGCGCGCGCGGTCTCCTCGCAGACGATGGCCAGTTCCGTCAGGCCGCCGCCGCCCCCGCCGTACTCCTCGGGCAGGTTGACCCCGATGAAGCCCGTCTCACCGAGGGCCCGCCACAGCTCCGTGCACGGCTCACGCGCCTGGGCCTTGGCCGCGTAGTAGGCGCCGCCGAAGGGCCCGGCGATCTCCGCGACCGTCTTCCGCAAAGCCTGATGCTCTACGGTCTCCGCGAAGTCCATGTCGCCTCCACCTGGCTGAGCGCTCCACACGGCCGATCACGTTGTTGTTAGTGATCCGGAATTCACTAGCCCACGAGCAACGCTAGAGTAGCTGGCACTGCCGCGAGCGAGGGAGCCCGCCGTGCCGCATCGACGTCACGAGCCTGTACGACCGACGTGCGGACAACCGCTGGGACCGGGTCTGTGTCGGGCGACATCCTGGAGCGGGTGACCTGGAGCCGGCCGGACCAGGTCGCCATCATCGGCTGGCCAGGCGCATTCGCCGAGCCGTCCTGTGCGGCGGCTCACCTACCGGCAGGCCAACGAGATCGTCAACCGGTTCGCCAACGCTCTGCTGGCCCGGGGCCTGCGCCGGGGCGACCGGGTCCTGCTGATCTGCGAGAACTCCGTCGAGGCGTACCTGGCCAAGCTGGCCACGGCCAAGGCCGGCCTGGTCGTCGTGCCGCGTCAACCCCTCGCTCGCCCCGGACGTGCTCGGGCACCTGGTCGCGCTGGCCGAGACCCGGGCTGGTGGTCGCTGGACGCCGAGCTATGGCCGCAAGCCTCCGGTGCGCTCACCGCGGCCGGCTTGCGACCGGACGTCAGCATTCCGATCGGTGCCGACGTGATCAGCGGCGGGGTTTCGTTCTAGGAAATTCATCGACGACCAGCCGGCCACGGAACCGGACACAGTGGTGCATGGGGATGACATCTGGGAGATCCTTTTCACCTCCGGGACCACGGCGCTGCCCAAGGGCGTGATGCTGTCCCACTCGTACGCGCACATGGGCGCGTACGCGTTCGCGCTGTCGCTGACCCGCGGCCTGCGCGTCGAAGCGGACCTGCGGCTGTGCTCGTTCCTGCCGGTCATCTACCACGTCGCCGACCAGGTGCTGTCCCTGCCGGCCTTCCTGGCGGGCGGCTCGCTGGTGATCGGGCGCAAGCCGGTGCCGCGGGAGATGGCGGCCGCGGTCGCCCAGGAGAAGGTCACCGCGCTGTGGGGCGGCTCGCCGCAACTGGTCAAGGCGTTCGCGGCGGCGATGGGGGCGGATCCAGGGCTCGATGGCAGTTCGCTGGGGGTGCTGGTGTACGGCTGGGGTGCGGTCGAGCCGCCGGTGCTCGACGCCCTGAAGCAGCACTGCGCCGCGGGGTTCATGCTGGTCGGCATCTTCGGCCAGACGGAGGCCATCTCCTGCCACCGGTTCTGGCCCGATGTATGGCCGGACAAGTACCTGGCCACCGCGCCCACAGTGAACTACGTCGGCATCCCGAACCCGCTGCTCGCCTCGACCGTGATGGACGCCGATGGGCGCCACCTGCTGGATCAGCCCGGGGTCCCGGGCGAGGCGGTCTACCGGTCGCCCGCGGTCGCCTCGGGGTACTACCAGGACGAGGCGGCGACCGAGGAGGCCTTCCGCGACGGCTGGTTTCACTCCGGCGACAGCTGCGTGGTGGACGAGGACGGCCTGCGGATCATGGTCGACCGCTACAAGGACATCATCAAGTCCGGCGGGGAGAACGTGTCCAGCCTCCGGGTCGAGGCGGTACTCCACCAGCACCCGGATGTCGCCAAGTCCGCGGTGATCGGGCTGCCGCACGACCGGTGGGGCGAGGCGGTCACCGCGATCGTGGTCTGTGAGCCCGGGCGCCAGCCGGACGCGGCGGCACTCATCACGTTCTGCCGGGAACGGCTGGCCGGGTTCGAATCGCCGAAGGCGATCGTGTTCGCCGGCGCGCTGCCGGAGACCGTCGGCGGCAAGGTGCTCAAGTACAAGCTGCGCCAGCAGCTCGCCGGCCACTACGCCGACGTTTAGCCGGTCACCGTCACTCTCCGCCGACCTTAACCCCGGGACCGGAGATCTTCAGGTTCGAGTGGTCCTCGGTGATGTTCGCGTACTGTGACACGGTCGCGGTGGTGTCGAAGCGGACGTCACGGAGGGTCAGCCCGAGCGGGTAGGCGGCGCTAAAGCCCTTGAGGACGGACTCCGCGCCAGGGACCGAGTTCGTCTCCGTCGCCCCGTCGATCTCGATGCCCGCGAAGTACGGCGCGCTAGTCCCGGTGGGCGGGTCGTAGAACGGGTCGATGTCGATGGGGTACTGCAGCGAACGCATGGCGGTCTCCACGTACTTCACGTCGGTGACCTGGCCGCCCGCTCCGGCGTAGCTCTTGACCCGGATGCCGGCCGCGATGCTGCTCTCCGTGCCGCTGCTGTCCTGGCCGTTGATCGTGTTGTGGTCGACCAGGATCGACTCGAGCCCGTAGGTCGTCTCGCTGCCGATGGAGATGCCGTGCGTGCCACCGCAATGGTTGTCGCTGACCGTGATGTGCGCGTCGGTGGCGTTGTTGGTCTGCATCGCCACGCAGTCGTCTCCGTCCTGGATGCTGGAGTCGTGGATCGTGCCGTAGGCCGAGGAGTCGAAGTCAACGCCGTCGGTGTTGAGCGTCGTGTCCGGGGTCTTAATGGTCAGGCCCCAGACGACGAGCCCGCCGCCGTTCTTGTAGTACAGGTGCTCCTTCGGCGAGTTGGCCAGGGTCAGGTCGCAGATCGTGAGGTTGTTCGCGCCGGTGGCCTGGATGAGACGCGGGTTGACCTGCTTGAGCCCCTCGGCCTTCGCGGTGACCGCCACCTGCCACCAGGTGCTGGTGGTGCCGAGAATGGGCAGATCACCGCGGCCGTCGATGGTGCCCTGGCGGTCATGGCCAGGGCCGCCCTCGCCCGCGATCCCCGAGTTCACGCCGGTCACCGAAATGAACGCGTTGCAGCCGCTGCTGGATGTGGAGATCGAGCCGCAGGCGGGGTCGCCGGCGATCTGGTAGTCGGACGCCTGGCGCGAGGCGTACAGCGTCACGCCGGCCCCGATCACGAGGAACTCCTCACCGCCGATGGTGAGCGGGGCGGACAGGAAGGCGGTGTCCGCGCCGCTGGCCGCGAGGACCACGGCCTCACCGGTGCCCGCGCAGGCGGTGAGCGCGGCCTGGATCCGGGCCGTGTCCGGCGCCGCGGATTCCAGCGCGTCGCTGAATAGCCGCCCGGCCGGGCTGGGCTGGGCCGAGGTCACGGTCTGGCAGGTGGCCGGGATCGATGGCCGGGTGACCGGGCGGGTGTCGCCGATCGCTGCCGACTGGCGCAGTGCCACGCTGGCCACGGTCCTGCCGCCGGACGGCGCGACCGGGTCCCAGCCGTCGGAACCGGCCAGGTACGCCTGCGCGGTATAAGAGGCGGCCTGCGCGTCGGTGAGCTGCGGGCGGCTGGCGTTAGCCGGATTCGCCCCATAGCCGGTGTTGTCGTACTCGTAGTTGCGGCCGGGGGTCCAGGGAGCCCCGGAGATGCCGAGGTACGGGTTGGTGGCGTTCATCTGCGCCGGGAGGTTCGTGTCGCGGATCACCAGTTGCGGCACGGCACCCGTGAAGGGGACCCAGGCCCGGCCGAGGTAGACGTCGTTGGGGGCGAGCGTGCTGGTCACCGTCGAGCCGGTGACCAGGATTCCGTAGGGCGACGTGCCGTACGTCGCGGGCGCCGTCAGGTAGGCCTTCTGGTAGATGCCGTCGTTGAGCGCGATGATGTGGGACCGGTCAACGACCAGGGTGCCGTCACCGAAGGTGTAGTCCACGTCACCCTCGATGGTCGAGTCGTAGACGTACTGGCGCAGCGTCGTGGTGGCGGACGAGTCCCAGGTCAGCAGGGTGTCCTGGTGGCCGTAGAAGATGTCGTGCCGATAGACCTGCCGGTCACCCTCCATGGCGATGGCGACCGCCTGCGTGCCGGTCACGGTGGGGTATTTCCTCTTGTCGAACGAGTTGCTGAAGGTGAGGTACTCGGCGGTGAAGTTGCTGGCCTTGACGTGCACGGTAGCCGAGCCCTCGGTCCCGTAGGTGCCCCCGGCGGAGGTCGCCTCGCCGTTGTAGTTCGCCGAGTCGATCACCACGTTGGCCGGGTTGCCGGTCGCGCCGAGCAGGGTCAGGTGCAGCTTGGTCGCCGGGATGGTGACGGCCTCCTCATAGGTGCCCGGCCGGATCAGGATCGTGTACGGGGTCGCGGAGCCGTCGGGGACCGCGTCCACCGCGGCCTGGACGCTGGTGTACTCGGCGCCGCTCTTGGCCACCGTCAGCGTGAGGGACGTACCCGCGGCGGCGGTCCCACCGGAGAGGACCAGGGCCGGGACCGCCAAGGCGATCGCGCCGAAGGAGGCGGCAACGCGGTTACGAGACGTCAATGAGGCTAGCGAGGGTGCGAATCGCATGTCGTCCATCCGTGAGCAGGCCAAGGAACCGGACGTCATGCCCGTCACCCTCACGCCGGGCACACGTTCTGCCGGCCCAGGCTCGCCAGGCGAACCCGGGCTCCCGAGAATGGTCCCAGAATTAGGGCACGGCGGGCAAGGCGGCCGGCCCGGGCAATTCCTAGCCGGCCACCGGGTTCCAGCCGTCGGAGCCGGCCAGGTACGTCTGGGCCGTGTAGGAGGCCGCCTGGGCCGCGGTGAGCTGCGGGCGGGTGGACCTGCCCGGGTTGGCGCCGGAGCCGGTGTTGTCGTACTCGTAGTAACGGCCCGCGGTCCACTTCGCGCCGGAGATGCCCAGGTACGGGTTGGTGGTGTTGACCTGCGACGGAAGGCTGGTCGTCCGGATGACCAGCTGCGGGACCGCGCCGGTGTACGGAACCCAGGCCCGGCCCAGGTAGAGCTGGTTCGCGGCGAGCGTGGTGGTGACCGTCGAACCCGTGATCAGGATGCCGTACCTGTCCGTGCCGTACGTGGCCGGCGCGGTCAGGAAGGCCTGCGTCGAGAAACCGTCGTTGAGCGCGACCACGCTGGACCGATCGATGACCAGGCTGCCGTTGCCGAAGATGAAGTCAACGTCACCCTCGACCGTCGAGGCATAGATGTACTGGCGCAGCGACTTGGTCGCGGTCGAACCCCAGGTCAGCAACGTGTCCTGATGACCGTAGAACACGTCGTGCTCGTAGACCTGCCGGTCGCCTTCCATGGCGATGGCCACCGCCTGGTCGCCGGTCGCGGTGGGGTTCTTGGCCTTGCTGAACGAATTGCTGAAGGTGATGTACTCGGCCGTGAAGTTGCTGGCCGCGACGTGCACGGTGGCCGAGCCCTCGGTGCCGTAGGTGCCTCCGGCCGGGTTGGCCTCGCTGTTGTACCGCGCTGAGTCGATCACCACGGTGGCCGGATTGCCGGTCGCGCCGAGCAGGGTCAGGTGCAGCTTGGTCGCCGGGATGGTCACGGTCTCCTCGTAGGTGCCCGCCCCGATCTGGATCGTGTAGAACGTCGCGGAGTTGCTGGGGACCGCGTTGACCGCGGCCTGGACGCTGGTGTACTCCCCGCCGCTCTTGGCCACCGTCAGCGTGACGGTCGCGGCCGCGGCATGGCCGGCGGCCAGCGAGAGCGCCGCGGCGGCGAGGGTGAGCACGCCGAGCAGGGCGGCGACCAGGGCGGCGACGTGGCCGGGACGCGCTAATGAATGCCGCGGTACTGAGGAGGGTGAGGGTGCGAATCTCATGTCGTCCATCCGTAGTGACGGTTACCGGCCGCCGGACGCCGTGCTCGTCACCCTCTGCCGCGCACGCCTCGCCCACTCTCGCCAGGCGAGCCCGGGGCCACCCAGAAATGATCGCTGATCCGGCCGGGCCGGGCAATGCCGCGGCCCGCACCAGGCGCTGCGATCCGCCCGGGCTTACCGGACTTTCAGCCGGGCCTGACGCGGGACCTGGCCAAACTTTCCCGAATGAAAGTCGTTGAAGGCCTGTGAAATCTCAGCGCGAGTATTCATGACGAACGGGCCGCCGACGGAGACCGGGTCGCCGATCGGCTGGCCGGCGAACAAGATAAGGGTCGCGACCTCGTCTCCGGCCGGGGCCCGCATCTCCAACGTGCTGGCCGACTGGGCGCTGGCCGACTGGGCGCTGGGCGGCTGGGCGCTGGGCGGCTGGACGCTGGGCGGCTGGGCGCGGGACTTGCTGCGGCTCACCGGGTCGGACCAGGCCACGTCGCCCGCGTTGAGCGTCCGGCCCGCGGCGCGCACCCGGCCCGACAGGACATAGAGGAAAGCCCGGTCATGGGCGGGCAGCCGCTGGGTGAACGCGGCGCCGGGCTCGATGGTGATCCGCAGCCCGGTGATCGGCCAGTGGTTCAGCGCGGGCCCGCCCGGGCCGGAGATCACCGACACCTGCGAGCCGGGCGCGGCCAGAACTCCCTGGGTGCCGGCCCGCAGATCCTGGTACCGCGTCTCGGTCATCTTCTGGCTGCGGGGCAGGTTCACCCACAGCTGGAGGGTGTGCGCGTGCTCGTTACGGTAGGCGAGTTCACGGTGGATGATGCCGCGCCCGGCGGTCATCCACTGCACGTCGCCCGGGCCGAGCACACCGGCACTTCCCAGGTTGTCGCCGTGCTCAAGCGCGCCGTCCAGCACGATCGTCACCGTTTCCAGGCCGCGGTGAGGGTGCCAGTCGAAGCCCGGCGAGGAGAACCAGTCCTCCGACAGCAGCAGGAAGGGGTCGGCGAGGGCGAAGTTCCCCGGCGGGATGACCAGCGCCTTGTTGTCAACCTGGGCGTCCGGCCCGAGTGGCGTGACGCCATGGGTACGGTCGATCTGCCGTGGCGTGCTGGCGATGAGGTCGGTCACCAAATCCTCCGGAGGCGGCTGGCTGGCCTGCGGTTGCGGGCCTACACCTGCTAGCCGCCACACTGTCACTGCCTATTCCGCATCCGGCCATCCCGCGGCGGGGCGACCGCCGATCCACCGCAATCATCCGCGGCGGGCGACCGCCGATCCACCGCAACCATCCGCGGCGCCCTTTGCTAGCGTGTCGCGGGAAGCACGCTGGACGTGAACTCCCGGCCGAGAAACCTGATGGGTGAGTGTCCACAGATGACCACAGAGGCGGCGCCCTCGCCATATCAGGCGCAGGCTGTGGCGGCTCCGCTGACCGGTGGGGCGATCTTCCTGGTGCTGACCATCCAGCCGGGGGACGGCAACTGCCTCCCGGTCCGCAATCTCTTCAGCGACCTGGCCGGGCTGCTGCGTGCCGTGGGGTTCCGCGACCTGGGGGCCAACCTGTCCTGCGTGGTCGGGATCGGCTCGCAGGCGTGGGACCGGCTCGCCGGGCCGGAGCGCCCGGCCGGGCTGCATGTGTTCCGGGAGATGCAGGCCGGGTCCCGGCACGCGGTGTCCACGCCGGGGGACCTCCTGTTCCACATCCGCGCCACGCGCTTCGATCTCTGCTTCGAACTGGCCACCCACATCACGACCCGGCTCGGCACCGCCGTGTCTCCCGAGGACGAGGTGCACGGGTTCCGCTACTTCGATGACCGCGACCTGATCGGCTTCGTGGACGGGACCGAGAATCCCACCGGCCGGGACGCCGTCGAGGCGACCATCATCGGCCAGGAAGACCCCGGATTCGCCGGCGGCAGCTACGTGATCGTGCAGAAGTACCTGCACGACCTGAGCGGCTGGAATGCCCTGCCGGTCGAGGAGCAAGAGCGCATCATCGGCCGGAAGAAGCTCTCCGACATCGAACTGGACGACGCGGTCAAGCCCACGTCGGCGCACAACGCGCTGACGACGATCACCGATAACGACGAGGAAGTCCAGATCATTCGCGACAACATGCCCTTCGGCGCGGTGACACGAGGTGATTTCGGTACTTACTTCATCGGCTACGCCCGCTCGCCGAGCCCCATCGAGCAGATGCTGACGAACATGTTCATCGGGCGTCCGCCGGGAAACTATGACCGGCTGCTGGACTTCAGCACGGCCGTGACTGGCACCCTGTTCTTCGTGCCGTCGGTGCCGTTGCTGGAGAGTCTGGCCCTGGAACCCGCGGAGGAAAGCCCGGCCGCCGCCGCTGGCGAGCCGACCGAAGGATCCCTTGGCATAGGCAGTCTCAGAGGAGTTGCTCAGCATGAATAACCTCCACCGCGAACTTGCCCCGGTCTCCAGCGCCGCCTGGTCGCAGATCGAGCAGGAAGCGGCGCGCACGATCAAGCGGCACCTGGCCGGGCGGCGGGTGGTGGACCTGCACGGGCCGACCGGTGACACGCTGTCGGCCGTGGGCACCGGTCACATCGTCGACATCGAGGCGCTCCAGGACGGAGTGCTCGCCCGCCAGCGCCAGGTCAGGCCAGTCGTAGAGTTGCGGGTGCCGTTCACCGTGGAGCGCAGCGCGGTCAACGACGTCGAGCGGGGCGCCGAGGACTCCGACTGGCAGCCGGTGAAGGACGCTTCGCGGCAGATCGCGTTCGCCGAGGACCGGTCGATCTTCGAGGGATACCCGGCGGCGGGCATCGCCGGCGTCCGGCAGGAGTCGTCCAACCCGGCCATGACCCTCCCGGCCGACGTGCGTGATTATCCTGCGGCGGTCGCCGAGGCACTGGGGTACCTGCGGAGTGCGGGCGTCGATGGGCCGTACTCGGTGGTGCTGAGCGCCGACGCGTACACCGCCGTGAGCGAGACCAGCGACCACGGCTACCCAGTGTTCAACCATATTGACCGCCTGATCAGCGGTGAGATCGTCTGGGCGCCGGCCATCGACGGAGCCTTCGTGCTGACCACCCGGGGCGGTGACTTCGCCCTGCACCTCGGCCAGGACACCTCGATCGGGTATCTCTCTCACGATGCTGAAACGGTAGAGCTGTACCTGCAGGAGACGCTGACCTTCCTGATGCCTACCAGTGAGGCCGCCGTCGCGTTGGCGCCCGCCCCAGCGTGACCGGGACCGGCGCGGCATGACCGGGACCGGCGCGGCATGACCGGGACCGGCGCGGCATGACCGGGACCGGCGCGGCATGACCGGGACCGGCGCGGCATGACCGGGACCGGCATGACCGGGACCGGCGCGGCGTGGTCGGCCACGCCCGTGCCGCTGCCCGGGCTCGCGGTCCCGGTCCCCGCGCCCCGCACCGACGACGGCGACCTTGAACTGGTCGCGTCGCACCTGCTGGCACAGGACCCAGACGGCCGCAGGTTCGCGGCCGCCCTGCGGCGCACCATCGACATGCTGCTCGACGGCCAGCACACCGGCCGGTACCGCTGGGGGGAACTGCACAAGACGGAGAAGACCCACGCCGGGACGCTGGTCGAGATCAACTTGCAGCGCGAGTTCGGCTTCGCCGATGGAGACAGTCTCGACTACCGGATCTGCGGCAGCGATGTTGATTGCAAGTTCTCTCAGACGCTGGGCGGCTGGATGATCCCGCCCGAGGCCGACGGCGGGCTGTGTCTGCTGCTCTGGGCCAGCGACGATCAGGGCGAATGGAGCGCGGGACTCATCCGGGCCACCCCCGCCTGCCTGCGCGACGCCGCCAACCGGGACCGCAAGCGCAGTCTCAGCCCGGCCGGCAACGCCGCCATCCGGTGGCTGTTCAGGACCGCGGCGTTGCCCGAGAACGTCCTGCTACGGCTGCGGCCATGGGATGTCGCCGCCATCATGGCCGGGACGTCTGGCCAGCAGCGGGTCAACGAACTGTTCCGCCGAGCTCAGCGGCGGCGGGTGAGCCGGACCGCCGTGCTCACCGTGGTCACCAGCCCGGGCGACCCCATGAAGCGGGTCCGCTACAACGGCGGCGCCCGTGATCAGCTACGGCCCGAGGGAATTGTGATCTTCGGAGGCTATGCCAGCCACGGCGCCGCGGCGCGGGCTCTCGGCCTCCCTCCGCCCGGTGACGGTGAGTTCGTCAGTGCCCGCCTCGCCCGGCGCCGCGAGCACCATGGCGATAGTCCCCGGATTCGCCTGGATGGCGAGGAGTGGGTGCTGGCGACACCCTCCGATCCGCCGCACATGGCGCCGCTGCTGCCCCGCATCTGACGCATCGCCTGGGGACGGCTTCGGCTGACAGTCCGGCCCCGGGCTCAGGCGGCGGCCGATGCTGGGGGGCTGTGGCTGTGGAGGGTGCGGGTGCGGTCGGGGCTGGTGGCGGTGGTGGTGCCGTCGGCGTGCAGGGTGATGGCCCAGCCCCACCGGTGCACGGCGATCAGGTGGTGGAAGGCACACAGCAAGATCAGGTTGGGCAGGGCGGTCCGGCCGCCGTCGGAGCGGGGCCGGATGTGGTGGACCTGGCAGCCCGCGGGGCGCTGGTGGCAGCCGGGGAACGCGCAGTGCCGGTCCCGGCGGGTGACGGCGCGGCGCAGGTGCGGGGGGATGGTGGGGGTAGCGGCGCCAGTGTCCAGGGGCAGGCTGACCGCCGGGAATTCCGCGGCGAGCAGCCCGGTGCGCAGGTACGCGGCGAGGCCGGCCGGGCCGGACAGCACGTCGGCGGCGTGGCGCAGCAGGGTGTCCTGGAGCCGGCGCAGCGTCCGCGGCGATGGGGCGGGGCTGGGTGGGCAGGTGCAGCGGCCGCAGGCGCAGCCGGTCGGGCATCCGGCGGCGCGGAGGAAGCCGGCGGTCAGTTTCGCCAGGGCGGCGGGGTCGAGGTGGCCGGTGACGACCGGGGTGATCTGCGCGTCGCAGGCATAGCCGTGCGCTTCCGCCCGGCCCGCCAGCCATCCCGGCTCGCCGTCCCCGGCGGCGCGGCTGGCCGCCCAGGTGTTCCCCGCGCCGGCGGCTCCGTCGAGGTTGCGGAGCTGGTCGAGGGTCAGGTGCAACTGGATCTGGGTGGGCTGCCCGGCCCGGTCGGGTATCCCGCCCGCGGCGATCAGCCGCCGGCACGCCTCTTCGAGGGCATCGTGACGCCGCTGGGTCGCGGTCCGCACATCCTCGGGCCCGGCTTTCTTGCCCAGTGCCTCCAGCACCGCCGACAGGGCGGCGGTGCAGCCGGGGGTGAGGTCACCGGTGACCCGCCCGGCGCCACCGAACGTGACCCCCAGATCCAGGCCCCGGTCATCAAACCCGTCACCGGCGTCCTCATCAGGAGCCGCGCTGCGGCGGCGCATCTCCCCCGCCAGCGCAGCCAGATCCGCTAACGCCGCGCCGCCCCCCGCCGCGGCCAGCAGAATCTCATCAGCGTCCGCACGGCAGCCCTCCGGCAGCAAGTCACTCCACCCGCAGATCTCCCGCGCCCACGACACCGACACCCTCCCCGCCGCAAGCGCCCGCCCCACCGCCGGATGAGCAGCCAGCCGCCTCACCCAGCCCACCGCCCCGGCCGCCGCTCCGCCGGTAACCCGCGTCTGCCACCTCAGCCACGACCGCGCACACCGCTGCCCATCACCCTCAAACCCGCCCTGCGCCGTGAACGCGGCCAGCACCCGGGCCCGGGCCGCGGTGTGACCGGCCTCGGCCCGTTCCAGCTCACGCAGGCACTCCGCCTGCTCAGCCGAGCTCATTGACCCGGTGTCCGCACTGTTCAGGTAAGCCAGGCCCGCCCGGATCGCGGCCAGCGCCGCGCCGGAACTCGAAACGCCCCCCGACGGCGCAACCCAGCCGCCGGGCGGAAAGGCAGGTAACTGACCGGGATCACACACTGCCGCCCGCCACCTCCTACTGATCTGGTCTTGGCCAGTTCAGCCGACCGATTCGGAACTTAGTTCGACTCTATCGGCACCCTCGGACATTTCCGGGCCGTCCAGCGGCCGCAGCAAAAAACTTTCTTGGGGCTCGTGGTGCGTATGCGAGGCGGTGGGGCCCACCGATGGTGGCTGCCAGCGATGGTGGGTCAGGGCACGGCGGAGGGCTGGGGGTGCGGGATCGCGGTGTAGTGGCCCTGGAACAGGATCGAGGCGATCTGAGTCAGCTTGTTGACACCGTAGTAAAACCCGGCGTCGCCATTTCCCCCGTAGTTGTACAGGTTGTACATGATGGCCAGGGTGAACTCCGGGCCTGGGACCGCGAATCCGACGGTGTTGATGATCCACCAGTAGGTGCCAAGGGCGGGAGACTGCTCCCAGCCGTCCTTGTTGCCCGGCCGGTTTTCCGGCCCCGCCCCCCAGACGCCCCACTGCTGGTCGATCGGGCTGACGTGCCGGAGCCGGTAGACGAGGTAGTCGCGGATGCCGGCCGGGGTTTTGCTGCTGAGCACGTAGTTGATCAGGTCATCGAGGTCCTGGGCCGAGCAGTACATAAAGCCCCAGCTCGGCGGCGATCCGGTGAATTCCGCCCCGGTCATGCCGAACGCCCGGATACGTTGCAGGAAGCTGCCGTTCTCGTACTTGTCCCACAGGTCGGTGGCGTCGATGTCGTTGCTGGTATACAGGGCTCCGTTTATTTCTTTACGGTCGGTGGCCGTGAGGTGGATGCGGCCGGCGCCGGGCCGGTTGCGGAGCAGCAGGTCGGTGATCATGGCGAGCTTCATCGTGGACGCGGCTGGGTACTTGGTCGTGGCGTTGGCGTTGTGCCAGATGGCGCCGGTGGCGCGGTCGTCGAGCAGGATGCCGATCGATCCTGGCGCGCCGGCCAGATATTTCTGGACGGCGGCGATCCGCTGTTGCATGAGGCAGGAGAAGCGGGGTGCGATCCCGGTGCAGGTGGAGGTCGGGCTGGCGGACGGTGAAGGGGAGGGGCTGGGCGGGTTGGTGACCGCGCTGAACGCTGGGTGGGCACTGGCGGCGGTGAGCACGCTGGCCCCCACCAACCCGAGAGTAACCATAAGGCAACTCAGTGTAGCGGGAAGCGGCATGGGGCGACGTCTGAAGACGGCCAGGCTACGCATGCGGCCCAGGATACCGGCGGGGGTTCCAGCGCCCACTGGGTCATCCCGGCTTCGGCCACATTCGTAGGAACGTTGTTGATAATGTTGTCGGTGTGGCTGTGAAGACTCTCAGTATCAGCATGGGTGAGCGAGCTTTCCGGCAGGCCAAGGCCGAGGCGGACCGGGCTGGTTTGACCATGTCCGCCTGGATGACCCGGGCCGCGCGCGAGAAGATGCAGCGCGACGCGGCCACCGCCATCGCGGAAGCCGACCGGGAAACCGGGCATGCCTGGGCCGAGTGGGCCGAGGGCAACACAGGGGACTTCCCGCCCGGCGCCGGTAAGGGCGCCGCGTGAACCGTGGTGACGTCTATGGCTACAAAGGACTCGGCCGGGATGGCTACGTCGCCATCGTCAGCAATGACGGTTTCAACGCGATCACGGGTCACCCGCTGGTGGTCAAAGTCAGCGACCGGCCGGACCTCACCGAGACACCTTATGTCGTCGCCCTCAGCCGGGACGATCCCATTGCCGGGCACCTGGAGTCCTACTCCGCGGTCCGGGTGCGCCGGGACCGGCTGTCCCGCGACAGCGTCGGTCAGCTAGCCAACCCAACGATGCGCAAGCTGGCCGATGCCCTCGCCCTGATCTTCGACTACGAGGCTTAGCGCCATCGGTCGAGAGCCCGCGGCGCAGGTGATGAGCACCGCTACCAGTGCCGAAGCGATCTTCGCGGTGGGCAGGCTGATCAGCGAGAGCCTTAAAGCCCTCACGAGACCTGCACTCTGGCCGCCCTCCATGACCAGGACCGAGGAGCCGGGCCGATAATGGAGGCAAACGCTTTACATTAGGTTAGGCTGGCCTAACTTACGCCCCGGGAGCGTGGTTCTTCTCCCATCCCCAGACTCGTGGAGCCCGGACCAATGAGTGAAGCCCAGACCCTGCTCCTCGGCGTGATCGCCGGTGCGACCATCCTGCTCGGGCTGCCCATGGGCAGGCTGCGCGCGTCCTGGCCGGGTCTTCGCCCGTTTCTCAACGCCGTCGCCATCGGGATTCTGCTGTTCCTCGTCTGGGACGTCCTCGTGCACGCGTACGAGCCGCTGGATACTGCCCTCGGCCACCTCCACAACGGAACTGCGGGGATCGGCCCGGTCCTCGGCTACGGCACCCTCTTCCTCCTCGGCATCAGCGTTGGCCTGCTGAGCCTGGTGTATTACGAGCGCTGGCTTTCGCGCCGGGCGCGGCCCAAGCGCTTCGGCCCGGGAGCCATGGCCCCGGGCGAACTGACTGCGGCCAAGGCTGGGGTGGCGGGCTGGTCGGCGGCGCGGCGCATGTCCCTCCTGATCGCCGTCGGCATCGGTCTGCACAACTTCGGTGAGGGCCTCGCCATCGGCGGCAGCGCCGCCACGGGTGCCATCGGGCTGGCGACGATCCTGGTCATCGGCTTCGCCCTGCACAACGCCACCGAGGGATTCGGCATTGTTGCCCCCCTGGCCGCCGAGAGTGACCGGCCATCCTGGGGCTTCCTCCTGCTCATGGGCCTCATCGGCGGCGGTCCCACCATCCTGGGTACGGCCATCGGGCGGCAGTTCACGAGTGCTGCCGTGAGTGTGATCTTCCTGACCCTCGCCGCCGGCTCCATTCTCTACGTCGTCATCCAGTTGCTCGGCGTGGCCTACAAGAGCGGGCGCAAGGATCTCCTCTACTGGGGAGTCCTGCTTGGGCTGGCTGCGGGCTTCATCACCGACATGGTCGTGACGGCCGGCGGCGCATGAAGGATTGCTGGTGCCGGGTCCGGAGGATCATGAGCACTGGGGCGCGGTGGCGGTGGGTGCGGTCGGCTCGCGCCC
Organism: uncultured Actinomycetes bacterium; assembly: GCA_963822825.1. Taxonomy (GTDB): domain Bacteria; phylum Actinomycetota; class Actinomycetes; order Streptosporangiales; family Streptosporangiaceae; genus JAWWPY01. The sequence continues at coordinate 38,651 of CAWGIW010000016.1, forward strand.
ATCCCAACGACACCAATGCCGCACCGCTGCCGTCCCGACGACACCAATGGCGCACCGGTGCCGTTGGCGGCGCTGGGGGGACGCGGTCAGGCCGGTCCCGGGGCGGCCGGCAGGTCCATGGTCACGGTTAGCCCGCCTCCTGGGGTGTCGGACAGGACCGCGCAGCCGCCGTTGGAGGTGACCAGGCGGTGCACGATCGCCAGGCCAAGGCCTGCTCCACCGGGTGCCGTACTCGCGAACCTGCGGAACGCCTGCTCTTGCTGAGCCGCGCTCATCCCCGGACCGTCGTCGGCCACCACGACCCGGGCCCGGCTCCGTGACATGTACCACACCTCATAGACCTTAGCGGCCGGCCGTGCCGACAGCCCCGAAGTGGTGGGCACCAGCGCGTGCCTTGATTGCGGAAACGACAACCGTGGCCCGGCCGTCACCGCTCCAGTGGGGCGGCCGGGCTGGAGTGACTTAAGCGATCAGCGGACCGGCCCCCGGGAAGCTGCTCGGTCTCGGGCGGCAACTGACGGGTACTCGCCGCAGTGACGCCGGCTCCGTGCTGATGCCTAAGTCCTGACCGCCCAGATCAGGCCGGCAGGCCCGTGCCAGCGGTATGGCCCGGGCCCGCTGGCCTTCGGCCTGGGGTGCCCGGCCGTCGGGGGGCCGGCCAGTTTCGCGAGCTCGTAGACGAACGGTTCCGCGTTCACCGTGCCGACCCCCGACGCGAGGTCATACCCGCGGAGCGCCCTGAATCCATGGACGGTAAATGACTTGCCGCCCTGCTGGAACGACACCGTGTTGCCGCCGCTGCGCACGTCGGTGATACCGCGGGCGCGGCGCGCGGAAAGCGTGTACAGCGCCGGGTTGATCAGGCCGAGCGGATGCCCGGCGACCTGGTCGGCCAGGGCCACCACACCGGCGAACAGCGGGGTCGCCTCGCTGGTGCCGCAGCTCGGGTACCAGCCGGCCTGCTGGCCCGGGAAGCTCTGGTACACGTCCACGGCGCCGTTGCAGGCGGCGGCCATCGAGATGTCGGGCACGCCACGGCGCAAGCCCACCACCCCGGCCACGCCGTTCTGGTACGACGGCCGGGCGAAGTCGATCGACTTACCGCCGCCACCGGCGAGCGGGGTGGGTCCGGCGTCGCCGTTGACGAACTCGTTGGCGGCCGCGTCAAAGGTGTCGTTCCACACGCTGTCCGGCGCCAGGTGGTTGCCGGCCGCGCCCAGGTGGAGCTGGGTCCCGCCGACCCCGGTCACCAGCGGGTCGCTGTCGGGCCACGAGGTCACCGGGCTGGGGTAGTAGTCGGTCTCGTTAAAGCGGACGTCGGCCGCGCCGCTGTCGCCGGAGGCGGCCAGGACCGTGATGCCCTGGCGCGCCGCGTCGATATAGGCGCCGCGCAGGCTGAGCAGGGACTTGGTGGACGGGAAGGTCTGCTCGGTGGCGCTGAAGCTCTGGCTGATCACTCCGCCGAGGTGATGGCTGATCACGTACTCCTCGGCTTGGACGATCTGCGGGAACCCGGTGGTGCCCTCTTCCTCCGAGGTGGGGGTCTCCACCAGGAGGATGTTCGCGCCCGGCGCTATGGCGTGGGCGTACTCGACGTCCAGCTCCGTCTCCCCGGCCCAGCTCTCGCGGGTGCTGGTGGACTGGTACGGCGCGACTTTCCCGGCCGGCTGGATCACCTTCAGCGACGGCGGCCCGGCCAGGCCGAACGTTTTGTCGAACACGCCGAGGTCATGGCGTACGGTCGGCGAGCCGAAGGAGTCGACGATGACGATGGTCTGCCGCGCTCCGTCGATACCGCGGCGCAGCAGCGGACGGAGGTTGTAGGCCTGCCGCAGCTGGGCCGGCTCGTAGCAGGCGATCTTGTAGTCCTGCTGGCAGAACGCGGTGGTCGGCGGCGTCGGCAAGGGCCCCCGGGCGTGCACCACGCCCGGGCTGACGAGTACCGCGGTAGCGGGCACGGTGGTAGCGGGCACGGCGGTAGCAGGCACGGGGACGCCGCCCGCGGCGACGGTGGAGGCGCCCAGGCCGCCGGCCCCGGCAGCCAGCGCGCAGACGCCCACCGAGACGGTCAGCGGCCGGCGCAGACGCATGGGATCTCCCAGATGAGGACGGGCCGAGTGGTGAACGGCACCCACTGGCGTGCACCTTGACGCTAACAGCGCAGCCCCCGGCATATGGCCAGGCGGGTAGCCTGGCCAGCGATGATCGTGCTCCTGGCAGGCGTGTCCGGATGTGGTAAGTCGACGGTCGGCGAACTGCTGGCCGCCGCGCTGGGCTGGCCCTTCGTCAACGGCGACTCGCTGCACCCGGCGGCCAACATCGCCAAGATGCGGGCCGGGATACCGCTGACCGACGAGGACCGCTGGCCCTGGCTGATGGCCGTGGCGGCGGTGATGGACGCGGATATCGCCGCGGGCCGGTCCGCCGTGCTGGCGTGCTCCGCCCTCAAGCGCTCCTACCGCGACCTGCTCCTGACCGGCCGCCCAGCGGCCCGCATGGTCTTCCTCGACATCCCGCGCGCCCTGCTGGCCGCCCGGCTGGCCGCCCGGCACGGCCATTTTTTCCGCGCGGACCTGCTCGGCAGCCAGCTGGCCAACCTGGAAAAACCGCAGCCCCCCGAGCGGGTCCTGGTGCTGCCGGCCGTCGGGCCGGCGGAGCAGGTGGCACAGCAGATCATCGGCCTGCTCGGACTGGCCGCCGGCTAGCGGGCGCCCGCCCGGTCGAGCCGGACGACCGGGATGACCCGGTCCGTCTTCCGCTGGTAGTCGTTGTAGGCGGGCCAGGCCCGGGTCATCGTCCGCCATAGCGCGGGCTGCTCCGCCTCCGCGGCCACGGCGGCCCGGGCGGCGAACCGCTCGCCCCACACCTGGACCTCGACGTCCGGATCCGCCTGCAAGTTCAGGTACCAGGCGGGCGGGGCGTCCGCACCCCACTTGGAGGCCACGACGAGATAGCCGCCGCCGTGCTCCTGGTATATGAGGGGGGTCGGGTGCTTGCGCCCGGTCCGCCGACCGGTCGTGGTCAGGATCAGGACCGACGTGCCCTGCCAGTCATGACCCTCTTTCCCGTCGGTCTCGACGTAACGCTGGACGTGCTCCTGTCCGAAAAGCATCTCCTGCCTCCTGGCGCGTACCGTAGAGCCCAGCCGCGGATCGGAGACGGGCTCCATGAAGCTAAAGCTTGACCTGCACGACATCTACAATCGGGGCCAGGACATCGACAAGGCCCTGCTCGCTATCATCAACGAGGCGGTCGAGAAGAAGGCCCCCGTGGTGGAGATCATTCCAGGCAAGGGCTCGGGCCAGCTCAAGAAGCACGTGCTCAGGTTCCTTGAGCAGAAGGAAATCAAGGTGCTCTATCACCGCGTAGAGAAGGACTCAAAGAACTTCGGCAGGCTCTTCGTGCATTTCAGGTGGAAATAGCCAATCCCGTATCCTGGTGAAGGCCGGCGGTGTCCCCCGGACCATCCTGACCAGCCTGGGCGGCCGGCGGTGCCGTGGCGAAAAGCGCTGATGCACCCGGGCATCCGCGAACCTGCGGTCAGGAGTATCCGCCGATTGCCATACACAGCCCACGGGCGCTCCCCCCTCGCCACCGCCGTCTGGGCATGGCAATAAACCCCAGCCACGGCGTATTGCGCCCGCAAGTCACCGACTCCGGGCAGATCACACAGTTGTCACTCCCCCAGGCACGCGGGCGCTAAACGCCCTCGCGCTCCCCAGCGAGCAGGCGGCCACGCCCATCAGCCACGGCACTAACTCGCGCCTTTGGCATCATCGCATGGACGAGATACAGATGTCCAGTCAAAGCGTGAATGGGGACGCAATTCAAATTACTAATTGGATTAGCAATTACCATCCGACTGATTACCGGCGATCCACGACAGGCCGGGCGGGCAGGCCCGATCCGGGCGTCCCGTACCACGCGCGCGCGCCACGTGTCAGGATCGTGCCCATGCGCTTCTTGATACGGGTGGTCGTCATCGCGGCCGCCCTGGCGGTGGCGACCGCCCTGGTCTCAGGCATCGAGCTGGAGGCGGGCAGCACCATCCGGAAGGTGGCCACCCTGGTCGTCGTGGCCCTGATCTTCGGTGTGGTCAACGCGGTCCTGAAACCCATCATCAAGACGGTCGGCTGCCTGTTCTACCTGCTGACTCTCGGGCTGATCGGCCTGGTCGTCAACGGCCTGCTGCTGTGGCTGACCAGCTGGGTCGCGGGCAAGCTGTCGCTGCCGTTCCACATCACCGGGTTCTGGCCCGCGTTCTGGGGGGCCATCATCGTGAGCGTGGTGAGCTGGCTGCTCAGCGTGCTGATCAGGGAGCCCCAGAGGGAGGATCGGCGGGACGAGTAGGGCGGCGGAGCATCATGTTGAGCGCCACCAGGGTCATCACCACCGAGCCCTCCGCATCGAGGATCTCGGCCCGGGACCGGACCAGGCCCCGGTCCGGCTTGCTCCGGGAGGGGCGCACCTCCAGCACGGTGAGCCGGACGCGGAGCGAGTCACCGGGGCGCACCGGGCGCAGCCAGCGCAGCTCGTCGATGCCCGGTGAGGCCAGGCTCGCCGCGGCGGGCAGGTAGTTCCCGACCAGCAGCCGCATCGTGACCGCGGTCGTGTGCCACCCGCTGGCGATCAGGCCGCCGAAGGGGCCGGTGCGCGCCCAGTCGGGATCGGTGTGGATCGGCTGGGGATCGTACTTCCGGGCGAACTCCAGGATCTCGGCCTCGCTGACGGTAACCGGCCCGTACTCGTAGACCGACCCAGGGATGAAGTCGTCCAGGTAGCGGTCGTCCGGCTCGGGCTCATTCATGGCCGCACCGGGTCGCGGCGTTCGTCCGGATCGCCTCGATGACCTCCAGCGCGGCCACGGCGTCCCACGGGTTAACCGGCACCTCGCCCAGACCGTGGACGGCCGCCGCGAACGCCGGGTAGAAGACATCCCAGCGGCCGCGTTCGGCCGGGACCCGCTCGCTGATCTCACCGCGCCGCATCCAGCCCCAGCGTTCCTCGGGCTCGGCGCCCCACCGGTCGCCCTCGGTGGCCGGCGACCGGCAGGCCACCAGGGCGGCCTCCTGCCCATCGGACTCGGCGGCCACGAACGTGCCCGCGGTGCCGGTGACCCGGAAACGGGGTCCTGGAGCCCCCTGGACCCAGCTGCCCCACAGGTGGGACATGACATCGCTGTCGTGCTGCAACACGGCGAAGAAGTCGTCATCGGCGCCGGGCCGGTCCCGGCGGCCCCGGAATTCCGCGTAGGCGCAGCGTGCGGGCCCGAACAGGACCAGGGCCTGGTCCACCAGGTGGCTGCCGAAGTCAAGCAGGGTGCCGCCGCCCGCAGCGGGCGGCCCCTGCTGGGGCGCGAACCGCTCGAACCGTGACTCGAACCGGCTGACCGCCCCCAGCTGGCCGTCCTCGATCAGCCTGCGCAGCGTGCGCAGGTCGGAGTCCCAGCGGCGGTTCTGGTACACCGTCAGCGGCACGCGGCGCTGCTCGGCCAGCTCGACTGTCTCCCGGGCTGACGCCGCGTCGAGCGCGAACGGCTTGTCGCAGACCACCGGCAGGCCTTGGGTGATGGCCTCACGGGTCAGCGCGATGTGCGTGGCTGCGGGCGTGGAGATGGCCACGGCCTGCGCGCCCGCCGCCGCCAGTTCGGCCAGCGAGCCGTAGGCCGGTGTGCCCGGATGGTCCCGGGCCAGTTCGCTGCGGCGCTCCGGCGAGCGGGTGACCACTCCGGTCAGTTCGCACCCGGCCGCGGCAGCGATCAGCGGGGCATGGAAGAACCGGCCGCCGAACCCGTAGCCCAGCAGGCCTACCCGGAGTGGAGATCTTGTCATGCCCGCGATCGTAGGACACTGGGCTACGGGTTTGGCGCCATGAGCTACTGATACGAGGTTCCGATGGGCGACACCGTCAAGACGCAGTTCGAGATCTTGGACTCGCGGTTCCGCGACATCAAAGGCGACCAGTGGATGGAGCGGTTGCACACGGGCTGCCGGTGGACCGAGGGTCCGGCCTACTTCGCCGCCGGGCGCTACCTCGTGTTCAGCGACATCCCGAACGACCGCACGCTGCGCTGGGACGAGACCACCGGTGCGGTGGGAGTGTTCCGCCAGCCTTCCCGCTTCGCCAATGGGCACACCGTGGACCGCTGGGGCCGCCTGGTCAGCTGCGAGCACGGCAGCAGGCGGGTCACCAGGACCGAGCCGGACGGGTCGCTCACGGTACTGGCCGACCGGTTCGATGGCCTGCGGCTGAACAGCCCCAACGATGTCGTGGAACGCGGCGACGCCGCCATCTGGTTCACCGACCCTGGCTACGGCATCGACAGCGACTACGAGGGGCACCAGGCCGAGAGCGAGATCGGCAGCCATAACGTGTACCGGATCGACCCGGGAAGCGGGGAGGTGCGGCTCGTGGCTGATGACTTTGTCCGCCCCAACGGGCTGGCCTTCTCCGCCGACGAACAGCAGCTCTTCATCACCGACAGTGAGGCGGGGCATATCCGGCTGTTCGGCGTGGCTGACGACTCCACGCTCACCGGCGGGCAGGTCTTCGCCCGCTGCGACGCGGGCACCTTCGACGGTGTCCGGCTGGACGACCGGGGCCGGATCTGGGTGGCCGCCGGTGACGGGGTCCACTGCTTCGACCCGGACGGGACGCTGCTGGGCAAGCTACGCGTGCCCGAGGTGGTCGCCAACCTCACGTTCGGCGGCCCGCAGCGCAATCACCTGTTCATCTGCGCCACGAGCTCGCTCTACTCGCTCCGGGTGAACGTCACCGGCGCGCGCTACCCGCGGTGATTCCCCGGCCGCCGCCGTCAGCGCGGGATCAGGAGCAGCTTTCCCGTGGTCCGCCGGGCCGCCAGGTCGTCGTGGGCCCGGGCCGCCTCGGCCAGCGGGTACCGGCCGCCGATGCGCACCGTCGAGCCGGCCCTCCTCGATCCAGTCGAACACGTCGCCCGCCCGCATCAGCAGCTCGTCGCGGCGGGCGATGTAGTGGACGAGCGTCGGCCGGGTGAGGAACAGGGACCCGCCCGTGTTGAGGCGCTGCGGGTCCATCGGAGGCACCGGGCCGCTGGACGCCCCGTACAGGACCATGTACCCGCGCGGGCGCAGCGCCCTCAGGCTGGCGTCGAAGGTCGCCTGACCGACACTGTCGTAGACCACGGCCGCGCCCAACCCGCCGGTGACGTCCCGCACCACGTCGGTGAAGTCCTCGTAGCCGGTCACGTAGTCGGCGCCCGCCTGCTCGGCCAGCACCGCCTTGACGGCGGTGGACGTGGTCGCGATCACAACCGCGCCGCGCATGGCCACCATCTGGGTGAGCAGCAATCCCACGCCGCCCGCGGCCGCATGCACCACCGCCGTTTCGCCCGCGGCCACCGGATAGGTGCTGTGGCACAGGTAGTGGGCGGTCATCCCCTGCAGCATGACGGCCGCCGCGATCTCCAGATCCAGCCCGTCGGGCACGGGAACGGCGCGATCGGCGGGAACGAGGGCTTGCTCCGCGTAGCAGCCCGGGACGCCGGCCCAGGCGACCCGGTCGCCCTCCGCGAAATCTGACACCTCCGGGCCGACGGCCGCCACCGTTCCCGCGCCCTCGCCGCCCGGCACGTAGGGCACGCCGCCGGCGTAGGGTGGCCGGCCCTCTCGCTGATAGATATCCATGAAGTTGACCCCGGCCGAGGCCACGTCCACCACCAGTTGGCCCGGTCCTGGGCTCGGGGCAGGCCAGTCACTTTCCTGCAGGACTTCCGGGCCGCCTTGTTCTGTGACCACCACTGCGCGCATGGTGCCATCTTTGCGCATTGGCGGGCTGACGGAAATTCGTTGCGGAGAAAGCCTTTCCCTGACGGACTGGGCGGGTGTCAGCGCGCCGCCGGGGCGCCCTCCCGCGGGGCCAGGACTCCGGCCAGTGCGGCCACGCAGAGCGCGAGAATAACCGGGATGCCGAGCGCGAGCGGCAGCCCGACCAGGGTGGCCGCCCCGCCGATCAGGACCGGGCCGCTCACCATCCCCAGGTAGCTCAGCCCGACGACACGGGCCAGGCCGTGTCCTGGCCGGGCCGGATCGGCCTTTCCGCCGGCCAGGAAGACCTGGGGGATGATGCACGCCAGGCCCGCCCCGAGGACCGCGAACCCGGCGACGCCGCCGGCCGGGCTCCGGCTGAGCAGCCCGCCCGCCAGCCCGGCCGCGCTGACCAGCCCGCTGGCCCTGACCAGCCGCACCGGCCCGAACCGCGCCGCCAGCCGATCCCCGAGGCGCCGGCCCGCCGTCATCGCGAGCGCGAACGCGGCGAACCCGGACGCCGCGAAGCCGGCCGAGGTGCCGAGGTTGTCGCGCAGGAAGACGGCGCTCCAGTCGGCGATGGCGCCTTCGACGAGCAGGCCACACAGCCCGACCGTGCCGAGCAGCAGGATCGCCGCGCCGGGCCGCGCGGGCCGGTCCAGGCGCCTGGCCGGCCCGGGTGGATCACCGGCTGTGCGCTCATCAGGCACCGGGCGCGGTTCATCAGGCCGCTGGCCGGCGATCACATGCTCCGTGGTCATGTGTTCGGTGATCAGCCACCGGCCGGCGGCCACGCCCACCGCGGCGGACGGCAAACCGACGGCGAGAAAGGTCGGCAAGGGCCCGATGCCCGCCCCGGCGAACAGGCCGCCGATCACCGCCCCGGCGAGCGCCCCGAGGCTGTAACCGGCGTGCAGGGACGACATGACCGGGCGGCCGCGGGCGCGCTCGACCAGGACACCGTTGGAGTTCATGCCGACATCGAGCGCCCCGGCCGAAACCCCGAACACGAACAGCGCGGCCATGAGCCATCCGAGGCTGCCGGCCAGCGCCGGCGGGATCAGGGTCACGGCCATGGCCGTCCCGGCCACCCGGGTCACCCAGGGACTGCCGAACCTGTCCACCAGCAGGCCCGCGAACAGGGTGACCAGGAGCAGCCCGGCCGGGATGGCGAACAGTGCGACGCCGAGCACCCCGTCGCTGAGGTGCAGCCGCTCCTTGATCGCCGGAATGCGCGTGATCCAGACCGCGAGGACGACACCGAACAGGCAGAAGTACGCCGTTATCGCGGCCCGGGCGGCCCGTAGTCCCACCCGCGGGCTCCTCAGTCGCGCGGCGCCCGTCAGTTGCTGTACACGCGGGTGGGCGTGACCAGGACGGCGGTGCGGTGCTGCTCGGCCATGGTCTGGTCGTAGGCCTCCCAGTCGTCGTGGGTGCCGCCGGCCGCCTGGAAGACTTCGCGCAGCAGCAGCCGGAGCCGCTCGGCGTCGATGCCGGGATACGGGTCGTCCGGGCCGGCCAGGTCGGCGCGGCCCTCCACGCTGACCCACTCCCATCCCGCCCGGAAGGTGACCGTGAGCTGGGGACGGGCGCGCAGGTTGGCCAGCTTGGCCCGGCCGTAGGTGACGATGCCGACCACCTGCTCGCCGGTCCCCGGATGGGCCAGGACGCCGGCGTTGACCACCGAGGACTGGATCGTCGCATCGGCCCGCACGGTCGAGACCACCGCCAGGAACCGCTCACGCCGGCCTATCGTGATCGCATCCTCCAGGGTCGCCATCGCCCACCTTCCGCCACGATCTCGTTGGTCAGCCCTCAGTCCAACTGTTTCACGTAAAACTCCGGGGTGGCCACGTGGTCGCTCCCGGACGCGGTCCGGCTCGCCGCCACGACGCCGCCGCAGACCAGCAGGGCTCCGGCTAGCTGAATGAGGGTGGGCCGTTCGCCCAGGACGGCGGCGGCCAGCAGCATCGCGGCGGCTGGCTGGAGGAGCAGCAGCAGCGACGACACGGCCGCGGGCAGCCTGGGCAGCGACGACGTGATCAGCAGCCAGCCGATTGTCTGGCTGGTCAGCGACAGCAGCAGCAGCCACCAGAAGGACGGCCAGGGAATCTCCAGCCGCAGGCCACCGAAGACCAGGCCGAGCAGCAGCGAACCGAGGGCCGCGCCGGCCGTGGCCTCCGCGAGGGGACCCGCGGTGTGCGGCGCACCGGAGGATGTCCGGCGCAGAATGAGCAGGAATCCCGCGTAGGCAATCGACGTACCTATCCCGTACGCGATACCGGCCAGCGCGTGGCCGCCGTGCGACGCGCCGCCGATGAGGCCGGACACGGCCACCACGCCCGCCATCACGACGGGCAGCGCGATCAGGAACCTGCGTGGCGGACGCTCACCGAATACGGTCCAGGCCACGAAGGCCACGAACAGCACCTGCATATTCCCGAGCACGGTGGCGATCCCAGCGCCGACTTCGGCGATGGTGTGATTCCACAGCACCAGGTCGATGGCCAGGAAGAACCCGGCCAAGACCGCGCCGAGCCGGGCGGCACGCGGCCGCGGCCCGCGCCGCCGCTGCTCCAGCACCGCCAGCGCGACGAGCACGGGCAGCGCGAGGAAGCACCGGTAGAACGCGGCGGTGGCGGTGCCGGTACCCGCGAGCTTGACCAGGACGGCCGAGGCGGAGATGCAGGCCGCGCCGAGGCCAGCCAGCAGGACGGGACGACGGTCGGCGATGGTCGGCTCTGAGCCGCTTTCTGTAATGACCGTCCTCCCGTATGATCCTGACATACCGCCCACTGTACGAGAGCATCCCGATGGGTCAGGCAGGCTAGGGAGCATGGCAGAGACTCTGACCCTGATGGCAGTCCACGCGCACCCGGATGACGAAGCGTCGAGCACCGGCGGCGTGCTCGCCAAATATGCCGACGAGGGCGTCCGGACGATCGTCGTTACCTGCACCAACGGAGAGTTCGGAGACGGGCCTGGCGGCGTCAAGCCGGGACTGGACGGTCATGACGAGGCGGCCGTCGCCCAGACCCGGCTGGCGGAACTGCGCGAGTCGGCCAAGATTCTCGGCGTGACCGAGCTTGAGACGCTGGGCTACCACGACTCCGGCATGCCGGAATGGGACTTCAAGGACCGGCCGGACGCGTTCTGCAACGTTCCTGTGGCGGCGGTGGCGGACCAGATCGGCGCCTTGATCGAGCGTTACCGGCCGCAAGTCGTGATCACCTACGACGACAAGGGCGCCTACCAGCACCCTGACCACGTGCACGCCAGCCAAGCGGCGGCCGCGGCGGTAGCCGCGACGGGCATACCGGCGAAGCTCTACCTCACGGCGATGCGGCGCAGCGACTGGCGCAAGGTCTGGGAGGCGCTCCGCGAGCAGGGTGTCGAGGTGCCCGACTTCAGTGCCATGAGCCCGGAGATCCAGCGGCAGATGGACGAAGCCGAGCAGCGCATCACCACCACGGTGGACATCGGGCCGGTCCTTGAGCGTAAGCGCGACGCGCTGCTCGCGCACGCCAGCCAGATCACCGAATCCTGGTTCAGCAAGATCCCGCCGGAGGTCGCCGCGCAGGCCTTCGGCCGCGAGAGCTTCATCCGGGCCCGCGATACGACCGGAGCGCCGGTACCCGAGGAGGACCTGTTCGCCGGGCTCCGCTAGCCAAGCTTGGTCCGGCCAGGGCCGCGCCCTAGCTGCCCGGGCCGGTCGGGCGGCTTCCGGCCAGGGCCTGCCGCTCGAAGACGCTAACGGCCTGCTCCACGGACAGGCCCTTCGTCTCGGGCAGGAACCGGTACACGAACCCGATCGCCAGCACCGCGAGGGCCGCGAAGCACACCATGACCCAGCTCAGCCCGATCGCGTTATGCCAGGCCGGGAATACCTCGATAAGCGCGAAGTTCGCTATCCAGTCAACGCTCGCGCCGATCGCGGCGGCCCGCCCCCGGACAGCTGTGGGGAAGACCTCGCCCTGGATCAGCCAGCCCGTTCCGCCGACCCCGATCGCGAACGAGGTGATGAAGAAGGAGAAGCCCACCATGACCACCACGGTCTTCGGCACGCCGGTCAGGAACGCCACCCCGGCTGCCGCGAACAGGATAAACACCGACATGCCGAAGTAACCCCAGATGGCCAGCGGGCGCCGGCCGAGTTTGTCGATGTAGCGGAAGGCGAAGTAGGTCGCGATCACGTTGACCGCGCCCAGGATGGCGGTTACCTCTACGCCGGCCACGGCCGCGCTGACGGCGCTGGTCGATCCGCCCTTGAAGAAGCTGCCCAGCAATTGCGGGCCGTAATAGAACGGGACGTTGATGCCGGTGATCTGCTGGAAGATGAAGAAGACGCAGACCACGATCAGCGCCCGCCTGACGCCCGGGGTCCACAGCGTCTTCAGCTTGTTCTCATGCTCCCTCTGGGCGAGCACGTTCGCGGCCGCCCTTACCTCGTCTTCCGAGACTTCCATGCCCAGCAGGCCGAATGCCTTGCTGGTATCGGCGTACCGGCCGTTGAGCATGAGCCATCTCGGGGACTCAGGCATCCGGGCCCGCAACGCGACCGCGACCAGCGCCGGAACCGCGCCTATGCCGAGAATGAGCCTCCAGTCAAGGCCCCCGGCCTCATGGGGCGCGACCTTGAGAATCAGCAGGGCCACGAGGTAGGAGACGAGGATCCCCACAGTGATCATCCATTGCTGGATGATGCTCAGCTGACCTCGCCGATTGCGGGGGGCGAACTCCGCGATATAAGAGGTGGCGATCGCGGAGTCTGCTCCGATCGCGAGCCCGATGAGGGTGCGGGACGCCAGGAGCATGAAGGCGTTCACGGTGAATGCGGACAAGATCGCCCCGACCGCGTAAATCGCGGCGTCGGTGATGAGCAGGGACTTGCGTCCGAAGCGGTCGGTCAGCGGTCCGGCCACTAGGGCGCCCACCGCCGCGCCCAAGGACGCTCCGGCCACGAGGTAGCCCGTCGCGAAGCTCGACAGGTGGTACGGGATGAAGGGCAGGGCCGAGCCGATGTTGGAGGTGTCGTATCCGAAGAGGAAACCGCCAATGCACGCGAGTACGGCCAGATACCAGTAGAAGCCCGTCGGGATGCGCGCATCCAGTTCCTCGATCGGGTTCCGCCCGCCCGGCTGCGCCGCTGTGGTATCCGACACCATTTCCGGCCTCCTCGCCAGATATATGGTTAAGTCCGGATGTGGCTACCCGTGTTGCTGCCGGGCAAACTGAGCCCCGCGGGCACCGTCCCGGCCCCGGCAGCATCGCGATCAGACCCCTGGCGGCCCTCCACGCGGGTGGCGGTTATGGCTGATCCGCGGCGGCGCCGCGAGGCGGCTGGGTCTCCCCGTTCACCGTGCGACGACACCAATCCACACATCAGCGGTGGCGTTGCCGCGTATGGCGTGCAGATCCCAGCAGCCCGGTGCGGTAAAGACATAGCCCGCGCCCCACTCATCTCCCGGCTTGTCCCAGTTACTTCCCTCGTGGAGATCCGGGCCCCAGGCCAGCCGGTGGCGCGTGCCGTCTGGGCCGATCGCCTCCAAGGTCAGAAACCCCGTACCGGTCATCCGCCATACGATCTTCTCTTGATCGCCAACCCGGGCCGGCAGCGGATGCGCGAACATCAGCAGCCCCCACAGCGTAGCGCCATGACCGGTGCCTTCCACCTGCGGAAGGAAGGAGTCGAAGTGGGTAACGGGGGACGCCGGATGGCAGGCTGACGCCCCCGGCGGCGGGCCGTGACGCGGCGCCGTCGAGGCGGCCGCGGTCGCCCGCTGGCCTGATTGAGTGGATTGAGCGCCGCTCGTGCAGGCCGTGACCGTGCTCACCAGCAATATGGTGAGCACTGCACCTGCCGACCGGCCGCCCACGGCCCAATTCTCCGCTACGCCTGGGGTGTTGGCCACCTTCTCAGGTCAAGTGATGGGCAGCTCCTGGGTCTCAGCTTGCTGCGCGACGCCACTGAGCGGCGAGACGGGCT
>CAWGIW010000017.1:0-75252 GCA_963822825.1 uncultured Actinomycetes bacterium
CGCTCTCCGCGTCTTCGCTTATGTTCACGCGGGCTGGTGGCTGCTTCGGCTTGGCGTCCTCCAGACGAGGTCGGGACCTCTGTGTCTTATCCGCGAGCAGCCACGGCCGGACCCTTGGCGGCGGTATTTGCTCCCATGGCCCGTGACACGTGCATTCGCATTCGGCTCGACTAGCTCAAGACCAGGCAGCGGTGCTGTCACTCAAGCGGGGTGAGTCCCACTCCCACAGCAACTGGCGGGCGTGCGGCGGGCGCAGGGGACCGCGCCCGGCAGCGCGCCCAGTTCGATGAAATCCGCAGCGGCCATTCGCCGTCCATGCCGAAACGTCCCCTGATATTGGGGAGGCAGAACCGGCACCGAAGACACGCTCTTCACAGGACCGCGCACAGATAACACGCTCCCCGCCGCAGTGCCGGTTCCGCCTCCAGCAGCACAAGCCACGCCCCGCAGCTACTCGTGGCGTATATGCGCTCGTGCTGCCGGCATGGAAATCCTCCTGCGTCCCGGCTGGGCGGGTGGCTGGCGTTGCTGTCGCCGTTGGGGCGCTGACCCAGATGGCGCAGGACGTAGCCGATAGCGAAGCTGCGGCCGGGGCTGGCGCAGCCCGCCGCGATGGTGCCGTGGAAGATCAGCCGTAGCATCGGCCGGAAGATTTTCCGCAGCCGGGCCTGGTCGGTCGCAGGCTCAAACGGGACACCTATGCGGTCGTGTGGCTGGTCCATGCGGGGCTGCCTCCAGGCGTGGCGGTAGAAGTGTTGGGGGCGGGGGGTCAGGGTGCGGGGGCGAGCGGCAGGTCTGCGAGTGCTACCGCGAGTACCAGCGCTTTGTCAGGCGCGCAGGCCAGCGCGTCCCGGATGACCGCCGCCAGGTGCTCCTCGCGGCTGATCCGCGGAAGATTCCACGCCGGCAGCCCTGGGTGCCCGTCCGGTGGGCACAGCGCGATCCTGGCAAGCAGGTGTTCTTGCGCAGGTTGGCCATGATCGTCATGACCGCCGTGTACGAGGGCTGCTGGCCGTCACGGGTGTGGTAGTTCAGGCGGTCCGGCAGGTCCGGCCGGTAATGGGCTCACGGGCGCTCCACAGGACGTCCATCACCGCTGACTCAAACGGACCCAGGCCCGGCACGCTCACCGCTGCGCCCCGTTCACGCCCAGGACCTGGCGGACATGACCGGCCGGAACCCGGCCGCTGCCGCGATTTCCTCAGCGGTGGCGCTGTCCGTGCCGCGAGCGAATCAGAGGTCGGGGTCACCTAGCGGCAGTGTCCGGCGGCGCCCGGCCCGGCGGAGCCGGTCGCCTGCGTCCACGGTGCGGCCGAGGCTGCTCCGGAGGGTGCCGAGATCATTTGCCGCGATCACCCGGATGAGGCCGTCGTCGCCGCGGGAGAGCGCGATCCATGCTGAGCCCGGGGTCGATGTGCTGGACCTGCCACTCGCCGCCGAAGTCATTGGTGACTGCGGCGAGCTCGGCGGGGTCGTAGCCGTGCTCTAGCAGTTCCCGGAGGGCGGGCACGGTCGCGGCGGTGAAGACGACCGGGGCGCGGGAGAGTGCCGCTGCTTGCCTTGAACCCTTCCGGGGTCCTGCTGATCTCCCAGAGCTGGCCGTAGTCGCGCAGGAGGGCGGTCAGGCTCGCAGCGTCGTCGCCGGTCATGCCGGGCCGTCCCCGGGCACGGCAGCCAGCGCGCGGGCAATCACCTCGGCCGCGGTGGCCACGTCTGCTGACGTCTGCGATCCGTTCGGCCCATGGCCACCAGAACGAGGTCGCGTCCGCCATGACCCCTCGGTGAGCCGGCGGCGTGCGGGCTGGTGACCGCTAACGATGGCAGGCCGGCCAGGGGGGCGGTCAGCCGGGCCTGGTAGCCCAGGGCCTGGAGTTCGGCGGCGAGTTCCTCCAGGGCAGCGTCCTGGCCGCTGCCGGGGGCGGTGGCCGGTTGCCAGCGGGATGCTCGTCGCGTGTCTCCTTTGGTATCCGGCGGGGCAGCGCCGGGACCGGCTGGCCTTCCGGGTGCCCGGCACGCTCGCCCTGGCCGCCTGCGGTCACGGCCTCGGGGCGGCATTCCCGCCCGAGCGGGTACATTTGCGGCCCGTCGTCGGGCAGCTGGATCGGGGGGCCGTGGTCGGTGTAACCGTGGCGCAGGTAGAACTGGCGGGTGCGCAGGTCGGCGGCTTCCAGGTAGGCGGGAACGCCGGCGTCGCGGTCGAGCATCTGGTGGTAGGCGCGCAGCAGCGCGGTGCCGGTTCCCTGGCCCTGCCGGTCTGGCCGACGGCCAGGATGGCCAGGTGGTGGTGGGGGACGCCGGCCGGGTGGTGCCGGTCGAGCGCCGCGTCGAAGGCGACGAAGCGGCCGGTCCACGGGCGTGTCGCGACGGCGAGCCGTGACCAGTCGGGCTGGGCTTGGGTGCTCGCCGACAGGGAGCCACAGCGCGACCGCGGAGCGGTCAGGGGTGGTGTGCACGGTGCCGCTGGCCATCGCGTGGTCGACATAGAGCCGGAAGTAGCCGGGGAAGATCTGGCGGCGGGCGTCCGGGTCGGCGTATCAGCCACCGGGACGGCGGCAGGTCATGGAAGGCGTCGGCGATGACCAGGCTGAGGGTATCGAGGTCGGCCGCGTCCGCGGGGACCACTTGGCCGGCCGGGGGGATGCTTGTCATCGTGTTCCTTCGCTGGCCGGGGCGAGCTGGCCGGTGACGGCGTGGGCGCCGAGGCCGATCGCGGCGTAGGTCTGCGGGCGGCGGGTCTTGAGGACCAGCCCCCAGGCGAGGCCGATCACGGCGATCACGGCGTAGCTGGCGGGCAGCGCCCACGCGGCCGGATGCACCGGCCGGGACGCCGAGCAGCGTGCCGTAATGCATGACGGCGAGCACGACGATGCCGGCCAGGAGGATGGCGGCCAGCGCGGGGGCGATCAGGCGCGGCCATGCGTTTTCGCCGCGGGGGTCGCGGGCGAAGAACGCGATCACCGCGACAGCGGTCAGCGCGAGCAGGATCAGGATGCCGAACCCGCCGGTGGTGCCCAGCCAGAAGAACAGCCGGGTCATCGGGTCCTGCCCGGCCAGCGCGTACACCGCGATGACGGCCAGGCCAGTTACGCTTTGCGCCAGGGAGGCCGCCTTGGGGATGTTGTTGCCGCCGGTGCGGCCCAGCGCGGCGGGCAGCACGTTCTCGCGGCCCAGGGCGTACATGTAACGCCAGCACAACGTTATGGAAGGCCAGCGCGGCGGCGAACAGCGACGTCAGGAACAGCCACTGGGCGGCCTGCGATAGTCCCGCTGCCGCCGAGGCCGAACAGCAGGCCAGGACCCTGCTGGCCAGCGGCGGCCACGACGTGGGCTGTGCCAGTGTGGGCGGCCATGGCCCAGCTCGCCCCGGCGTACACGACGGCGATCATGCCAAGCGCGAGGTAGGTGGCCACGGGGATGGTCCGCCGGGCGTTGCGGGCCTCTTCAGCCATCACGGGGGCCTGCTGTCGGGTAACCCCGGCGCGTTGCCGCGCCGGGGTCCCCTCAGAACCGTGCGAGCCAGTCGTCCTGGCACACGGCTCAAGCAGCCCGCGTGGGCGGTCAGTCATCTTCGTGTGGCTGGTCGGTGTCGTGCGCCGGGCCACCTGGATGGCGGCGGGCGCAGTGGGCGTGCAGGAGGCGGGGTGGGGTGTTCCCGGTCGCGTCCGTGGTGATGGCCTTGTGAGCCAGCGCCGTGCGGATGCCCTTGAACCAGGTCTCCCATTCGGCGGGGGAATCTGGTGGCCGGTCGGCGTATAGCAGCGTTTCCCTGCATAGTGGGCACAGTCCTCGCTGAGCGCGCAGGGCGCGCTGCCAGGTCTCGCCCAGTTGCGGAGGTTGTTTTCTGCGGTGCCGGTCGGCCCAGTACTGGGCCAGGGCAGGATCGTCGGGTGAGTGCCTGCCTGGGACCGGAGAGTGCCGGACGATCTTCGTCCAGGAGTACTGGTGGAGATAGTCGCCGGTGTCGCGGTCGCCGAACACCCACCGGTCGGCCCTGGTGGGGCAGAAGCGGCCGAAGTAGCGGGCGGCGACCCAGCGGCGGCCTTTCCTGGGGTGCCTGTAGCGTGCCCATTTGGTAAGGATGTGCCACAGGTGGTTGTCCAGGGTCTTGTAGGCCCTCTTGGACACCCCGGGCCGGAAGTAGTTCGCCTGGCCGTTGATGACCGGATTCATGATATGGATCACCGCGGCCGGGCTGGCGCCCCGCAGGGCGCGTATTTCTTCGGCGTTTCTCCGCCGGATGCGCTGCAGCGCGCTGCGGCTGGGAGTGGTGAGCAGCTTCGCGCCGCCTTTATGGTGGTGGCGGCGTATGGTGAAGGACAGGAAGTCGAATCCGTCCTCGACACGCCCGATGCGGGTTTTCTCCGGGTTCAGGGACAGCCCGCGTTCCTTCAGCCAGGTCTCTAGCCGGGCCTGGACCGTTTCGGCCTGCTGGCGGCTGTGGCATAGGGCCACGAAGTCGTCGGCATAGGTCACCACGGTCGGGCACCCGGCCTTCACGGCCCCGGTGCATCTGTAGATGACCCCGGCGGCCGCTTCCATTCCTTGCAGCGCGATATTCAGTAGCAACGGAGAAATTACACCGCCCTGAGGAGTTCCCTCAATGGTCGGTGAGTACCGGCCCCGATCGACCACACCGGCTTTCAGCCAGCCCCGGATCTGTTCCCTGGCGGGGAACGTCCCGATCCGGTCCAGGAGAAAGTTGTGGTCGATCCTGTCAAATGCGGATTTCAAATCAGCGTCGAGCACCCACGCGCGTTTCGCTCTCTTTCCCGCGAGGGCGCGGAATATCATCTCGATCGCGTCGTGGCATCCGCGGCCCGGGCGGAACCCGTACTGCTTGGGGTCCAGCCGGGCTTCCCACTCAGGCTCCAGCGCGTTACGCACCCGTTGCTGCTGGGCGCGGTCAGCGATAACAGGAATCCCAAGCGGCCTTACCCCGCCTTTCTTAGGGATACACACCCGCCGCACCGGCAGTGCCTGGCCCGAGCCTGCCTGCCGCAGCAGGCAAGCCAGCGCCAGGCGCGCTTCGCCGGTCAGGGCGACCTGCCCGTCGATGCCCGCGGTGTGACGGCCCGTGTTGCGCTGAGTCACCCGGCGCACGCTGACCAGAACGTTCGCCCGGCTACGCAACATCAGCTTCTGAAGATTGCGGACCTTCTTGTAGTCCGCTGCCTGCGCCGCCTTGTAGATCCTCTGCCGTAGCCGCCGTACCTGATCCTCCTGGTCCGCCCAGCTGATGGACTCCCAGCAGGCCAAGCCCTCCGGTCCGTTCACCCTGCCGCCGCCCAGATCGAGCGCCGCGATGTCCACCATCATGGTGGTCGCGTCCTGCGGCAGGGCGCCTAACTTACCCATATGGCTCCAGCGTTTCGTTGGCATTGATTCCTCAAAGGGCCACCCGGCTCACGTCAGCTCCCTTTCGGGCCCAGGCACCAGGCCTGGTATGCGGCCAGTTATATGCCAGCAACCGTACTTGGAGGGGCCGGTCATGCGCTGTCACTTTCCTGTTGCCTTTCGGCTGCCGCCATTCGCTTCTTGGCCATCCTGTCCCGCCACTGGGTTTCCGCCTTTCCTTACGGTCGGCCTACCGGCGGCTGGTCTTCTCCGCCGGACCGTGACGGGTTTTCCACGTTCCGCACTGGTGAGATGCGGCCGGGATCGGGTGCCGCCTATACCCCGGGGCCGTGGTGCTCACATGGCCGACGTTTCGACTTCGGCCACCACTGCCGCTTTTCAGCGGCGGACCCTGCCCTCCGGTACTACTCCCATCTACCCGGAGGCTTCGTTAACGAGGCTTACAGCGGTTCACCAGGTTCACCCTTCCGGCCTTCCCTTTGCCTGTAACCCCTGGATGGGGCAGCGGTCCTTGGGCGTTCTCCCGGGCTCCACACCCCGCCGTTACCAGCGGCGCATGCCAGGAGCAGGGACGGGCATCGAGCACTTGCCCGGAGCTAACCGTCGAACATTCTCGACCCTCCTTTACCAGTTATCTCACTCACACAGTGCGACATCGTGTCGCACCGAAGCCGACGAAGCCGAGCACCGCGACGACGGCCAGGACACCGAAGGTGCCGAACCCGGCCGAGGTCAGGGCGGCCGGGGACAGGGTCGCGAAGCTGAGGTGCCCGCCCGCCGGGTGCGCCAGCCCGGCGACCGTCTCAACCAGGATCACGATGATCTCCGCGCAGAGCAGGACGCCGAGGACCCGGCCGGTGATGTCCACCCGCAGCAGCCCCAGCACGGTGATGACGGCCCAGGCGCCCAGCGCCCACGCCCACCAGGCGGCGTGCACATGCAGGTGGGCGGCGGCCTCGCTGGCGGCGTTCGGCCCGAACGCCCCATACAGCCCGACCTGCAAGAACGAGTACGCTAACAGCGCCACCAGCGCGGCGGCGACACCGACGGTGCGGCCGATGCCCCGGGAGATGAAGGCGTAAAAGGCGCCTGAGTTGGTGATGTGCCTGGTCATCGCCACGTAACCGGTGGCGAACAGCGCCAGGATGACCGCTACGGCGAGGAAGGCGGCCGGGATGCCGGTTAAGCCGGTGGTCTGGTAGGCGGTGGGGATCACCCCGGCCGCCACGGTCAGCGGGGCGACACCGGCAAGGACGAAGAACAGCACGGCTGGCACGCCGAGCCGGTCGCGGGCAAGCGCCCGTGACATGGTGCTGGGCTTGGTGGGTGCCGAGGTTCTGGACATCAGGTGCTCCTGGTTCCTGTGGGGATGGGAAGGCGTTTAGACGCGGTGGGAGAGCAGGGCACTGTCCACTGCGGCTTGGGTCTGGGCGATCAGGTCCCGCAGGCCGGGGTCAAGCTGGCCCACCGCCTCATCGAGACGGCGGCGGGCTTTCGGCGGCAAGTACAGCGACAGCTGGTGGCTCAGCCCACAGGCCGCAGCCAGCCCGGCAAGGACCGCGCTCTGGACGGCCACCGGCGCGGACGCGCCCAGCACGGACTTCACCCGCACCAGCGGCGCGAACGCGCTATCCGCGTCCACCGGAACCCACCGCTCACCGCGGCCAAAACGCCACGTGGTAACCCGGGTCAGGTACCCCGACTGCTCCAGCCGGCCGGCAACGTCCGCCGCAGCGGTGCGGGCCAGGAACAGCAGCCAGCGCTGCGCCGTATGCCGCTCGTGCTCGCTGAGCACCAGGCTCAAAACGGAACGCGCTAACCCGTCCTCCGGGGGAGTGTGGTCGGTCACCGCTAAGACGCCATGCGGCACGAGGCCGATGCTGCCCAGCAGCAGCAGCTCAGCCAGCAACCCGCCGGCGAGCCCCAGCCCAAGCGCACGCGGCTGCACATACGGCTTGCCACTCACCTCATGGTGCGCCATCAGGTAAAGATCATCAGCCAGCCGACCTGTGCCGCTCAGCCCCGGCACGGCTTTCCCCCGGCTATCTGAACGCCGCCCGCTACGGTGCTGCTCATGCTGCGGCGCTCTGCGAAGAGCGCCCGCTCGCATGGCGCGTGTACGGTGCAGACGGCGAGACTGCCGTAGTCATCAAGCGCCTTGGGCATCAGGCTTCTCCATATCGCGTGGTGGCGTCCGCGTGCTGACGCGGTTGTGGGGGTCAGGAACCGAACCGCCCGTGGGGCGCTTGGGACTGACCTTCCACGATCCTGACAATCAGCGGCCCAATCGCCGCTCCCTGTAGTGGGAATCAAGTCGTTCCCCGTCCTGCATAGGCATTGGCCTGCGGCAAGGCCAGCCCAAGGGGGCGGGAGTTCCCTGCCGCCGGCGACATGCGCGCCTTTCGCCCATGGTGGGCAGGAATGAAGCGCAGGATGAGGGTCCAGAACAGGTCTTCTTGCGGCTGATATCGACAAAGGGTGTGTCAGCCCAGCCGGACTACAAGCAGCAGTGCTGCCGACGCTGATTATGACCAGCGGAGCCGTCATGCGCCTGTGCCAGTCTCGGGCGTCTCGCGCCTACCTCAGCGGATGGCGGCCCGCCATGCGCCACGGGCCAGCCTTATCGTGCCGTCTGTTTCGACCATGGCGACCGCGCCATAGACCGGGAATGCGCCCTCGGCAAGCCAGCGGTCCCGCAGTCCGTCGATCAGATCCCATAGCTGCCGTGGGCCGCCCTGGTGCACGAGTGGGGCTGCCTTGCCTGGCTCGCCTTCGGCCCTGGCCCACGAGCCGTCCGCGTGCACCAGCCACACTGTTGCGGTCCCGTCAGAGTGGGGCTGGTGGTGGCTGACGATGCCCGGGTGCTCGATGGACAGCATCGTGCGCAGTTCCCAGGTGTCTTCTGGGATCACCAGCGGGTACCGGCCGGGGGCCACGTACTCGCCGTCGCCGTTGAGCAGTTCCTCGCAGCCGTCGCCGGGCTGCGGCGGGTAGCCGGGGCCGTGCCGTACGGCCATGAAGCCGGCCCAGTCGCGTTCGATGCGGCCGAACGCCCGCCCATCGTCTAGCTTGTCGCCCGTCAGGATCGCGGTGGTGCCGGTGATCGTGGTTACCAGCCGGCCGCCGGGCCGCAGTGCGGTGAGCCAGGAGGGCGGGACTGGTCGCACGGCGGTCATGGACACGATCCGGTCATAGTCACCAGGAAGCGGCCCGGTCGCGTCGCAGGTGACCAACTGGGGATGGAGCGCGATGCCGTCCAGGCGCTCCGCGCTGGCTTTGGTCAGGTAGGGGTCCACGTCGATGCTGGTGACGTGCTGGGCGCCGAGCCGCCGGGCGAGCAGGGCGGTACCGTACCCGGACCCGGTTCCGACGTCGAGCACGTCTGTGCCGTCAGTGATCCGCGCGTGGCGGTACATCTGGACGGCCAGGCTCGGCAAGGTCGAAGAGGATGCCGGGCGGCCTGCCGCCTGCTGCCCAGGGCGGGCCAGGTCGGCATGCACGGTGCCGACCTGGGTGACCAGCGTCTGGTCGGTGTATGCGGCATCCAGCCACGCCGGCACATCCGCCGGGCCGTCGCGCAGATCCCATCCGCCGCCGTTGGCGGTCCACCAGCGCGGCGCGAACAGGTGCCGGGGGGTGACCGCGACCGGCTCACGCCAGCGGGAAACCGCGTGGGTGACCTGGCCGGCCAGCGTCAGGGCGCGGGGCTGCCAGTCCATCAGTCGAAGGCCGGCGAGCAGGCGATGGTGCTGGCCGGGCTACAGTCGCTCCCGTCTGGATCGCACGACGGGCCGCTGCCGTCTCGCGGGATCAGCCGCAAGGCCGCCTGCCACGCCGGGCCGGTCAGCAGGCCGCTCAGCGGGGACGCCTTGACATTGCCGACCTTCAGGAAACGACCCAGCACGCACGGGGAGAGCGTCCCATCGGCCAGTACCGCGGCGCGGCCCAGCCCGCAGCGCCCGCACAACTCCGCGACATCGGGATCGCCGGGACCAGTGGCGGCACGCCCGACCGCGCGCATCCGGTCTACCTTGATGTTGGTCACGCCGAGGGCCTCCAGTTCGGCGCGGGCCTGGCTGGTCCGCTGTCCGTCGAGTATTTCCACGATGCCAGCCCGGACGCTGATGCCGAGTTCCAGGGCCTTGATGATGTTGGCCCGGGTGCGCTCATGGCTGCCGGCGACGTGGGTGACCGTGTCATGCTGGGCGGCGAGGTCGCTGTAGTAGCTGGTGGCCAGCGACACGGCGGGGTGGCTGAGTTGTCCCCAGACCGCGTCCGGGACCTTGTAGAGATTGGAGTACACCTCCACCTTCCGGCCTAACCCCACGGCATAGCCGAGCAAGGGCACCAGGAAAGGCGAGGTCAGCGGTTCCCCACCGATGAGCTGGATCATGGGAATGCCAAGGCGGACGGCCTGATCGATGACCGACTTCCAGTCGGCCAGCGTCATCGTGCCGCGCCCGGCCCGTGGCGAGCTGGTAGTCAGGCAGTGGGTGCAGGTGAGCTGGCAACGGTGCGTGATCTCCAGTTCCAGCAGCCGGATGCCTGTTTTCGCGGTCGTCGTGTGGTCAAGTGCGATGGTCACGGAGGAACGCACCTCCTTCTCATCCCACCGGGTAGCGGGGGGATGTCGGGACAACCTCCAACGATTCTGGCGTTACGCAATGACGGCGTCACTCCCCGCGCTGGGAACCATGTAGTTCCCAGCGCGGGACACTCACTGGCCTGCGGCGATGCCAGCCGTGGACGTTAGCAGGTTCCCGAAGGCACGCTGGAAGTTCTCCTGTCCCTGACGGCCGCGCAGCAGGAAATCGCCACCGGGGCAACGTGGGTCGTCGTAGGTGGGGGGGATGAATCCGGCAAAGTGCATCCCCACCCGACAGCAGGCCCGCGCTGTGCCGCGTGAGCCCAGCCGTCCGCTGCGGTCTCGTGATCAGGCCGGCTTGCGCCCGACGCCACCGTACTCGAAGGCTTTAAGATCCTGGAGTTCAGCCGGGATGTCAGAGCGCCAGCCTGCGACCCGCACCAGGCCAGGTTCCACGATTTCCATGCCTTCAAAGAAAGTATCGACTTCCGCCCTCTCCCGGAGCCGCCCGAAGTGGCCGCCCGTACCCTGGAAAAAGACGTCGGTCAGTTCCTGGCGGGTCCCGGGATCGTCGGACACGAAATGGGAGATCGCGAGGTAACTTCCGGGTGCGACGCAGTCCATTATGCGGCGGGCCATTCCCCACGGGTCGTCGGCATCTGGAATGAAGTGCATGAAACTCAGGTAGAGCACCGCGACTGGCTGATCGAAGTCGATGAGCCGCCTCGTGTCGGGGTGGCTGAGGATGCGGTCGACATCACGGGCGTCCTCCATAAGGAACGCGGTGCTGTTATCCTCCGCGAGCAGCGCACTGACTTTCTGATGACCGAGCACGACCGGGTCGTTGTCGATGTAGACAACCCGCACGGCGGGGTCCAGGCTCTGGGCCACCTGGTGGACGTTCTGCTGGGTAGGCAGGCCGCTGCCATTGTCGATGAACTGCCGGATGCCGCATTCACCGACCAGGTAGCGCACGAGACGCTCCAGGAAGCGCCGGTTGCTGCGCAGCTCGGCCATCCCGCCGGGCGCCCTGTCCTCTCCCGCATCCACGGCCTGCCGGTCAACCGGGTAGTTGTCGGTGCCGCCGAGCGCGTAATCGTACATGCGCGCAGCGCTCGCGATGGTGGTGTCGATGTCAGGGAAATCGTCACCTAACGGCGTCATCCGGCTCTTCCTTTCCACAGCAGCGTAAGCCTGCTACCTGAAGTCGAACTCCCCGTCTTTCACCCCGGCAACGAAAGCGCTCCACTCCTCAGGGGTGAAGGCCAGCGCTGCCCCGCCGCGGTCTTTGGAGTCGCGGACCGCAACGGCACCGGGCAGGTTCCCGGCGGCCTCGACGCAATCACCGTTCGCGCCGCTGTGGCTGCTCTTGCGCCACACGGCCCGGGAGAGGTCCACTGTCACTGTCAGGCACTTCCTTCTCGGATCATTGTTCATTGCTCTCACCCGTACCTCAGCGAGTATGTCTTCAGGAACGTCCGCGTATCATCTGGCGAATATGCGCTGCCCTGGATCTCGTCCCAGAACTCCTCATACGCCCGTAGTTCCTCCGGTGTTTCCAGGAACAGAGACCCGGTGGGATGCTCAAGATACACAACACCGAGATCGCCGGGATCGAGGAACGTCATCATGGTGAACGGCCCGACCATCGACGGATGGGCGCCTGTGTCGAACGGCAGTACCTGAACGGTGACGTTCGCCGGGTCCCGCTCGGCCATCATGTACTCAAGCTGCTCACGCATGACGTCGGGGCCACCGACCCGCCGCCGCAGGACGGCCTCGTTAAGCACCACCTGGACACGGGGTGGCGGTGGGTCGGTGCGTTTCAGGACCTGTTGGCGCTCCAGCCGTACTTCTACCCGGCGGCCGATCTCGGCCGCTGTGTCGCTCTTGCGCCCAGCCCGGATGACCGCGCGGGCGTACCCCGCCGTTTGCAGCAGCCCCGGCACGGCTTCCGGCTGGTAGGACCGGATGGTCGCCGCTTCCGCTTCGACGGTGATCAGGTCGCCGTACTCGCTCGGGACGACATGGCGGGGGTAGGACTGCCACCAGCCGCGCTCGTTGGCACGCCGTCCCATCTCAGCCAGCGTGCGCCGGTACGCCTCGTCCTCAACTTCGTAGGCGTCGAGGAGCTTACGCAGGTCTGGGGCGGTGACACCGAGCTGGCGGGTCTCGATCCGCGAAATTTTCGATCCCTGCCATCCCAGCTTCTCCGCCACATCGCTGATCGACTGCCCGGACTGATCGCGCAGCCGCCGCAGCTCAGCAGCGAGCCGACGACGGCGCAGGCTCGGCGATACCGGCATCCGCTCGACCCTCCCTCGCCCGGTGCAAGTTCCCCACCATTGCCCTTGCACTGGGGTGAAAATTGCACCATCATCGTACACGGTGATCCAATCGGCCGGGACCCCCGTTCGACCTGGATCGTATACCTGCCAGCTAGGCGGAACCCAACGAAAACGGGCGTTCGGCACATGAAGCGACCGGGCACAGTCTGTCCATGATTCAGGGCAAACGGTGATCACGACGATTGAGCCAGCCGCCACAAGGGGATTCGCCGCCACCAGCGGGCTTCATGGCAGCCTCGCGCCGCCCAGCAAATGAGCGGCGCGACGCTTGGAAAGGCAGAAGCAATGCCCTACGCGAAGACGAGCCAGCGGGCGGAAAAGAGCGCTCTGCGGGACAAGATGCGCGGCATCGGCCTGGACCACCGGCAGATCGCGGCCGAGTTCACCCGCCGCTACAAGCTGCGGCCCCGCACCGCCTGGCGCGAGGCACTGGGGTGGAGCCAGACAGTGGCGGCCGAGTGCATCAACACGTACGCCGGCCAGACCGGCCTTGACACGGGTGGCACCTGCGCCATGCGTGCCTCGCACCTGAGCGAAATCGAAAACTGGCCCGGGGCAGGAACCGAACCCACCGGGCGCAGGCCCAAGCCCTACCTACTGGCGCTGCTAGCGGCCGTGTACGGCTGCACCGTGCTGGAACTGATCGACCTAGCCGACCGTGAGCACCTGCCCCCAGGCGACCTGCTCGTCCTGGAGAAATACAGCCAGAACCCACCCGGCGCCGGCAAACGCCTCCCCGGGCCGCGCGTACCCCAGCCGCCCGCGCCCGCCCAGCCAGAGACCGAACGGCACCTCGCTGCCGTCATCGAACTCCGGCAACCACAGTCACCGGCCGACCTCACACGCCTGCCGGCCACCGCCGCCCTGTCAGCATCGCTACCCGTCGCCTACCTTGGAAAGCAGGCGCCACCGGACATGGGCGGCTGCGGGATTGAGCGGGAGGTGCTGATGACGGCACATGAGGGCAGCGACCACGCCGAGCAAGCTGAACACCGCGACATAGGCGAGGCGACCCTGGAACAGCTACGCGCCGATGTGACACGCATCGCCCATGCATATGTCACCGGAGAACCCTTCCCGCTGTTCCGCGAGATGCGGCGCGTCCGCGCCCGGATCTACGCCGCACTGGACCGGCGCCTATGGCCACGAGACGCCACCGAGCTGTACTTCCTGCTGGGTGGCCTGAACGGCTTGATGGCGAACGCCGCCAACGACCTTGGCTACCCACAGGCAGCCGATGAACTGGCCCGCGCCGGCTGGGCATACGCGGTCGCCATCGACCACCGGCCCCTGATGGGCTTCCTCCGAGGCCAGCAAGCCAATTTCGCCTACTGGCACGGCCGCACCCGGCAAGCCAGCCACCTCGCCCAAGACGGCCTGCTTTACCTCTCAGA
Organism: uncultured Actinomycetes bacterium; assembly: GCA_963822825.1. Taxonomy (GTDB): domain Bacteria; phylum Actinomycetota; class Actinomycetes; order Streptosporangiales; family Streptosporangiaceae; genus JAWWPY01. The sequence continues at coordinate 13,683 of CAWGIW010000017.1, forward strand.
CGGTGCTGGTGCCGTGCGCCTGCACTGCCTGCACGCCATGGCCGCCGCCAAGCTCGGCCAGCCAGACCAGGCCCGCACCGCGATCATCGCCGGGCGCCAGACCCGCGAACGGGAGCATCGCGACGAACTCCACGACGAGATCGGCGGCCAGTTCGCCTGCCAGCCAGCCAAGCAGTCCTACCTCGCCGGGACAGCCTTTGCCGACCTGCACGACGGCGAGTCCGACGCCATCGCTGAACTTCAAACGGCTATCCGGCTGTTCCAGGCCGGTCCCGCCGACGACCGCTCGTACGGCTGCGAAGCCATTGCCTTCATCAACCTCGCCCTGGCCCAGCTACGCCACGGCGACCTCGACGCGGTCGACCTCGCGCCCGTGCTCACCCTGCCTCCAGACAAGCGCATCGACGCGCTTCCCCACCGGCTATCAGCCGTTCGCTCCGTACTGGCCGCCCCGCGCTACCAAGGCTCAGCACAGGCCCGCGAACTGGACGAGCAAATCGAGAACTTCAGCCGCGAAACGATCGTTGGCGACCTGCATGACCTGCCTGCCACCCCCGCTTGACTAGCTACTGCCGCAGCGTCCGCTACGTGTGCCGACTGCGGAAGATCAGCCTGAGCACAGCCAGCAGGTTGACCTTGGTGTACCTCCCGTGGTCCTATGCCTGACCTTTCATGTACCTCGGGCTGACCCGTGACGTGGCCTGGGCCTGGCCAGCCCCCCGAGCAACGGGCGGTGCACGCTTATGGAGGATTACTTGTAGCGGGTGCTTTGGAAGATCAGCGCGAGCAGGTCACGCTGCGCGTCGGTCAGCGGGGGAAGATTGTCCACTACTTCCTTGACGTAGGCGTCTAACTCGTCGTCGTCAAGAGGGCGCGCGGCACCAGAGGCACCGTCCTTTCGTGGCCGTGCCTCGGCTGGCGACGTGCCAGGTTGAGCGGAACGGTAGGCCGTGAAGCGTTCACCTCCGTCTGGGACGGCCGTCCTGACGCGCGGCAGGACGGCCGGGACGTCGTCCCGGGCCAAGGACGGCCGCCCCAGACACGACGGCCGGGATAGAACACAAGCTGGCGGGGGTTCCTGCCAGGGCGTAGGGTTCTTGCGGATCTGTGGCCACGGGGTAGCAGTGCATAGAAGTGTCACAATCCGATATCGGGCTTACCGGCCCCGTTCGGGCCGAGAAAGCCGGTCACGATGCCGGGCTGGACCATGAAGTCCAGACCGTTGACCGCCAGTTTCTCGCCGTATCGCTTACTGAGGTTTTCTACCTCGATCATCTGTGCCTCCATCGTTAACGCCGGTAACTCCGACACGGCCAACGCTAGGAGCCACGCGCCCGGCGGGGCATCGGCCGAGCGGCCACAACCTCGGCGGCCACATATGCCGCAAGGCCTATCCGCCCGCCGTCACCAAGGCGTACGGGGCTCGCAGGCAGCCGGCCCGTCAGCCCGGCCTGGCGGTCAGGAGTCGAAACCAAGGCCGAGGCGGTCGAGGGTGCGCAGCCACAGGTCCCGGCGCCCCCCGTTGCGGTCGGCCCGGGCCAGGGAGGAACGGGTGAGCTGGATGACCGCGGACCGGACCGGCTCGGGCGGGAAGGGCAGCGGCTTGGTGCGCACCATCGACAGCGCCGTCCGTTCGGTCTGCTCCCCGCCGAGCAGGTCGAGCATGACGTTGGCGCCGAACCTGGACGCGGCCACGCCGAGCCCGGTATAGCCCGTCGCGTAGGCCAGCCTGCCGCCGTGCGCGGTGCCGTAGAAGGCGCAGAACCGGGCGCAGGTGTCGATCACGCCGCCCCAGGCATGACTGAAACGCATCCCGACCAACTGCGGGAACGTTGTGAAAAATTGCTCGGCGAGCCGGGCAAAAGTCGCCGGGCGCTGGTCGCGGCCCGCGCTGATCCGGCCGCCGTTGTAATACACGGCGTCGTAGCCACCCCAGAGGATCCGGTTGTCCGCAGTGAGCCGGAAGTAGTGAAACTGGTTGCCCGCGTCCGCAGCCCCTTGCCGGTGCCCCCAGCCGATGCCAGCCAGCTGAGCGGCCGTCAGCGGCTCGGTCATCAGCACGTAGTCGTAGACCGGCACGAGGTAGCGCCGGAGCCGGCGCAGCAGCGGGTGGTAGGCGCCGGTGCCCAGGGCGGCGCGCGCGGCGAGGACGCTGCCGCGGGCCGTGTGCACGCAAAGGCCAGCCCGTCCCTCGTCGCGGACGGCGGTCACCGGTGCGTGCTCGTGGATCCGCACTCCGGCGTCGAGGCACGCGCGGCGCAGCCCCCAGGCGAGCCGCGCCGGATCCACCAGGGCGCAGCCCTCAGTGTCCCAGAGACCGCCGAGAAAGGCCGGCGAGTCGATGTGGGCCCGGACTCCGTCGCGGTCCAGCAGTTCCGGCTGACGACCCAGCGCCCGGGCCGCCTCCGCGCTCTCCTGGAGCCCCACCATCTGCCAGTCCTGTGTCGCGACGGTCAGCTCCCCGGTGCGCTCGAAGCCACAGTCGATCCGGTAGCGGGTTACCGCGCGGGCGATCTCACCGAGGTTGCGCCGGCCGAGCCGCTCCAGGGTCTCGATCTCCTCACCGAACCGCTGCAGGCCGTTGGCCAGGCCATGGGTGAGGCTGGCCGAGCAGAAGCCACCATTGCGCCCGGACGCGGCCCAGGCCACCGTCCGGCCTTCCAGGAGCACGACATCGCGGGACGGGTCCCGTTCCTTGGCCAGCAGGGCAGCCCACAGTCCGGTGAACCCGCCGCCGATCACCGCGAGGTCGGCCGCGGCCCGGCCCGCCAGCGCGGGCGCCGGTTCAGGCGCGCCCGGCTGGTCGAGCCAGAACGGTACGGGACGGGCACCGGCCAAGGACCTGGCCGCCAGGGAGCCGGCCGCCACGGGGCCAGCCGCTAGGGCGCGACGACCGGCTGGAAGATCGATTTGTACTCGACCTCCAGTTTGCCGCTCACGTCCACATAGTCATGGAGCCGGGCGTAGACGGCGGCGCTCGGCCAGACCAGGGAGCTGGTGGCCACCTCGGTCAGGAGCCGCTTGCTGCTCCCGTGCGCCTTGCGCGCGTCTGACGCGATGACGGCCTGTGCGGCCGGAACGGCGCTGATGTAATTGATGGCCTCGGTGAGAATGGCCGCGACCTCGGGCCGGTAGTACCAGTCCAGGAGCAGCATCGCGTTGACCGGGTTGGGCGCGTACTTGGGGATCATCATGTTGTCGGTCCAGATGGTGCCGCCCTCCTTGGGCACCACAAACTGGAGGTTCGTGCCTGAGGAGAGGTTCTGCTGGAAAATGTCACCGGACCAGGCCATGCTGATCCAGGTTTCGCCGCTGGTCAGCGCGTCAATGTAGGACTGCTGATAATACTGGCGGACGAGGCCCGCCTTCCGCTGCTCGGTGAGCGTGGCCGCGGCTGCGCGCCAGTCGGCGGGCTTCGACGTCTCGGGGTTGATGCCAAGCTTGATCATGCCGAAGTTCCCGAGGTCCTGGATGTCGGACATCATGCCGACGCGGCCCTGGTAAGCCGGGTTCCAGAGGTCGTCGATGCTGGTGACCGGGGTGGTGATAAATTTCGGGTTCCAGGCGATACCGGTACTGCCAGAGGCCCACGGAATGCTAAAGAGGTTCCCGGGGTCGAACGACCGGCGCTGGAATTTCGGCGAGGCGTATGTGCGGAAGTTGGGCAGCATGCCCTGGTCCAGGGGGATCAGTTCACCACGCGCGACCAGGTCGAAGAACTCGAATTCGTCGGTGACGACCATAACGTCGTACCCGATGGACTCGTCCGCGCGGATGATCGGGTCGATCTTCGCGAACCACGACGGGTCATCCTGGATGACCTCTGCGTAATTAACGGCGATGCCGGTCGCCGCGGTGAACAAGCTCAGCGTCCTGTGATCCGGGTCGATATAAAGCGGCCAGTTGGCAAAGTTCACTTGCCCGTGCTGCTTCTGCCCGGACCAGAACTTCTCCGTGGCGGACTGCGGCGGGCTGGTGCTCACCGCCTGGCCGGTGGCTGAGTTCCCGCAGGCGGCCAGGCCGAGGCCCGCGGCCGCCAGTCCGCCCAGCGCGAACGCCTCGCGACGGCTGTAACGAGGCGCCGTGACCGGCCGCCGCCCAGTGGCGCGGCGACGGCGCTGGGTCATGCCCCGCAGCAGTGCGGAGTCCTGAGGCAGCGCGTTCCCGTTTGCGGGTGCGTCGATGCCGCTCATGCGGGCGCTTATCCTCCGTCTCGGCGCGTCATAGGGCGGCCGACCCCCCGGTCAGCGCGGCAGGCCGCGATGAGTGCCTTGATCCTCGCAGACAGGTAGGGCGAAATCAACTTAATCAGTTGTATCCGGGCCTTCAGTAATGAATTCGGTTAACGCTCTCATATCTCATAGCCGGAGAGCACCGCGCTGACAGCCCTGCTGCTCAGCCGCTGGGTAACTCAGCATGCTTGACAGCCGATTCACTCTATGCCGGTGGCCGCCGCATGGGAAATAAGCTTCACTTTGGCTGGGCCGCCGACCAGACTGGCTGTCGGCTACCAGAATGGCGTGGGAGCTCGCGGCGGACTGGAGCGGTATTCTCGGCACATGTCGGCAGCATTGCCGTGAGCTTCGGCGCGCTAGCACGGTCAACCCGGCCGTGTCACGTCAACTTTGGGCAAGTGGATCTAATTTGCGGCCGGCCTGCCGGCTCAATGGTCGTAGAGCGCACGTGACAAGCGTGACGTAATTGTGGAAGGTAATGTATAGGGTGATTTTTTCAGCCTCGGCCGGGGGGGCGGCGGGGTCACGGGACGAGGAGGTCGCGTGGCCGGTCCGCTCGGGCGTCATGCCTCCGCTGGCCGATGGCTTCATTGCCAGGCCGGAGAGTTCGCCGTCCCTGGGGACGGACCTGATTCCGGGCGCCACGGCGGTGCTCGTACCTGGCTGGGTGGGCACGAAGGTGTCGCGGGACTGGCTGAGGTCGTGCGGAAAGACTCAGCTCGCGGTGTCTTTTGCGGAGTCGCTGTGGCAGTCCCGCGGGGTGGACTTGCTGGTCTGGGTCGTTGCCACCAGCCGGGCCTCGGTGCTGTCCGGCCTCGTGGAAGCCGCGGCGGCGATCGGGAGCGATCTTTCTGGTGACGCCGAGTCGGTCGCTGCCCGTTTCGTATGCTGGCTCGGCGAGACGCGCCGGCCGTGGCTCGTGGTGATCGACGGTCTGTCCGACGCGGCGGATCTGGAGGGGCTCTGGCCTGCCGGCCACGCGGGCCGGGTGCTGATCACCACGAATTCCGTGAGCGTCTCCCGCGAGCAGGGGGCGCGGATCCTGCTGGTCGGGGCGTTCAGCTCGGGCGAGGCCCTGACCTATCTGACGGGCCGTCTCACCGCGGGCCCGGACCAGCGCATCGGAGCGGTGGACCTGGCGGAGGCTCTGGGCTGCGAGCCGCTGCCGCTCGCCCAGGCCAGCGCGGTGATCGCGGGTTCGGGGCGGTCTTGCCGCGATTACCTGGAGCATTTCGGGCAGCGGCGGGAGCAATGGACTGAGGCGGGGGGCGATGAGCCGCCGGCCGCCGCGGTCACCTGGACGTTTTCTGTCGAGCAGGCTGACCGGCTGGCACCGGGCGGTGGCGCCCAGTCCGTGCTGGCGCTGGCCGCGCTCCTGGACGGCCACGGGATTCCCGGCGCGGTCTTCACCGCGGTGGCGGCGCGGGATTACCTGGCGGGAGATCGCGCCGCGGGCCCGGCCGACCGGGACCGCGCCGGGAGTGTGCTGCTCACCCTGGAGCAGGCCGGATTGCTGGCCGTCGACCGGGTGGGCACGCCGCCGATAGTCCGGATGAGCCCGGTGGTACAGGAGGCGATCCGGGGGGCGGCGCCGGACGGGACGCTCGGCCGGGCGGTGCGGGCCGCGGCCGGCGCCCTGCTGGAGGTGTGGCCCGCGGATGACCGGCAGGCGTGGCTCGCCACGGGCCTGCGGTCGTGTGCCGACCGCCTGCAGCAGGCGGCCGGGGACCTGCTGTGGGCGGGTGGCTGCCGTCCGCTGCTCTTCCGGGCGGGCCGGAGCCTGGACAGCGCGCGGCTGACGGGCCCCGCCGTCGTGTACTGGAGAGAGCTCGCCGCGGTCAGCGACCGGCTCCTGGGGCCCGGCCATCCGGACACCCTGATGGCCGGCCAGCAGCTCGCCGCCGCGTACCTGGCCGCCGGCCAGACAGCGGAGGCCGTCTCGTGGTTCCGGTGGGTCCTGGCCGACCGGGTCCGCGCGCTGGGGCCAGACCATCCCAGCAGCGCCGTCGCCCGGCGCGAACTCGGCCAGGCCCTGGCGACGGCGAACCAGCTGGGTGACGCGGTGGCCGTCCTGGACGACGCTTCCGGCGACTACGAGCGCGTATTCGGCGCTGACCACCCCGATACGCTCGCCGCGCGGGACGAGCTGGCCGCCGCGTACCGTGCCGCGGGGCAGCCGGCCGACGCGATCCGGCTGTACCGGCGGACGCTGTCCAGCCGTGAGCGGCTGCAAGGTCCCCAGCATCCCGACACGATGGCCACCCGCCAGCAGCTGGCCGCCGCGTACCTCGCCGGTGGGCAGCTGAAGGACGCGCTGTCGCACTACAAGCGGGTCCTCGCCGACCGGGAACGGGTCCTTGGCCCCGACCACCTGGACACGATCGCGGCCCGCGGCAACCTCGGCTCCGCCTACCACACGGCTGGGCGGATGGCGTCGGCGGTGCAGCTGTACGAGCAGGCCTGCGCGGCTTACGAGCGGGTGCTGGGCGCCGATCACCCCGATACCCTGGCCCGCCGCGCGAACCTGGCCAGCGCCTACTACGCGGCGGGCCGCCTGGGCGACGCGGCGACACTGCTCCGCGACACCGCCGCCCGCTGTGAGCGGGTGCTGCCACCCGGGGATCCCTTGACGCACGTCGTGCGGAAGAGCCTGGCGAACATCGCCGGAAAGTGACAGTCCGGGTGGAGGCCGGTGATGGGGGCGATCACCTGGCCGGCGTGCCCGGCGCCGGGTCGCTTTCCCGTGGGATCTGGAAGAACGGCGATCGCTGGATGAACCGGGCGGAGAGCATCAGGATCAGCCCGGCGGCGACGATTCCAGTCAGCGACCAGACCTCGTCCGCGGCTGCGGTTTGCAGTGTCTCGACGAAGACCCAGGCGAGGAATGTGGCGGCGGCGAGCGGGAGCAGGCCCAGGATCAGCGCGTCCCAGGCGCCGGTGAATATCCGGCGCCGGTAGTAGACGATGGTGGCCAGTGCGGTGAGGATGTAGAAGATCGAGAACAGCAGCCCGGTCACGTTGATCACGTCGTCGAACGCGGCCTGCACCGAGGTGGCCAGGAAGTACACGGCGGACAGCGCGATGAGCGCCGCGCCGACGATGATGCTGGCCGCGACCGGGGTGGCGAACCGGCGGGAAACGTTGGCCAGGAACTCCGGCAGCACCCGGTAGCTGGCCATGCCGTAGACGATCCGGGCCGACAGCACGATCCCGGTGCCGGTGGTCGCGATCACCGACAGCGCGATCGACAGCGCCATCGCCTTGGCCCAGCCGCTGCCGCCCAGCACCCCGGCGATGTAGATCAGCGCGGTCGACGAGTGCGCCTGCAGCCGGGCCGACGACACCACACCCTGGAAACCCACCTGCGCCAGGGTGTAAATGACGGCCAGCAACGCCACCGCCATGATGGCCGCCCGCCCCGGGTTGATCCGCCGGTGCCTGACCTCTTCATTGACATACAACGTGCCGTCCCACCCCCCGTAGACGAACACCGCGATCAAAAACCCCGCCACCGCGCTGCCGTGCCCGCCGATCCCGCTGACACTCAGCCAGCCCCGGCTGACCGGGACGCTGCCGGCATGATGGCCGAACACCCACACCAGGCCCGCCACCGCCAGCCCGATCAAGATCAGGTACTCCACCAGCGCCAGGCCGACCTGGGTGCGCGCGGTGATCCGGATCCCGACCACCGCGATCACCAGCATGACCACGCCAACCGCGGCGCCGATGCCGATAAACGCCCAGGTGTTACCCGAACTGGAGCCAAACACGGTCAGCACTGAGGGTCCCAGCAGCAGCACCTCCGCGACCGTCCCGACAATGTAAGCCGCCACCATCAGCCACCCGGTCAGGAACCCCAGATAGGGATTGATCGCCCGGCCCACCCACTCAAACGAAGCACCGCAGTTCGCGTTCCACATGTTCAGCCGCCGGTAGGCATTTGCGATGATCAGCATCGGGATCGCGGTAAGCAGGAGGATCAGCCCGCTGCCATAAGCCGTCGCCGCCGCCAGCGCGGCCAGCGACAACCCCACCGTCGCCGCCGGGGCCGACGACGCCATCCCGATTACCGTGTCCTGCGCGACCCCGATCGCATTGGGCTCCAGCCGGGCGGGCGGGGCCGGGGCAGTCTCGGCCACCGCGGCCGCGGATTGATCCGTCATCTATATTCCTTTCGTGCCCGCATGGTGCTTTATACGGCCGCACGCCAGCGGAAAGGCGTTGTCAATTCCCCAAAGGAAATGCGCGCTCGCTAGGTACCTCAGGCAACCCGATCCCCGTCGCGGCGCCGCCCGCGGGCGAGCCGCTCCTACGCCTGCGCCACCCAAATTACGATACGCCTACGACACGCGCATGTGTTTTTCTTGCTCGTGCCAATGATGGACTCACCGGCCTCTTGATGTCTTTTCCGTTTTGGCACGGAATAGCCGTGACCACCGCAACCTGTAAAGCCGCGGGATCGGGGCGCGGGTCTGTGAAAGATGCGCGCGACCGTGACGCCCGCGCTGCAGCAGTTCCAGACGCACCCGCTTCAGGCCGGCCGCGGCCGCCTGGGCGACCTGGATCCCGGCCCGGACCGATCCGGTAATCGACACCATCTGCGGGATCTCATGCGAGACCAGGCAGCGGCTGGTCCGACACTCGCCGACAAATCGCTCGAGCACGAGTGAATCCGTCGCAGATAGCATCTCTTTCAACGAAATCAGTTGACAAGTGCCGGGCGCATGACACGATTGCCTTGCGAAGGAGGCGACCGCATGGCTCACACGCCGGGGATCCCCGCCACCCCTGGTGGTCTGACCGCCGAGCGGGACGGCCACCCGAGGAGCGGCCGAGGCCGCTCACGTGGCGCGATCCGTGTCGTCCTCGATGATCTGTCCAAGCGGATCATCGAACAGTTGCAGCAGGACGGCCGGCGCTCCTACGCGGCGATCGGCAAGGTGGTCGGCCTGTCCGAGGCCGCGGTGCGGCAGCGAGTGCAGCGACTGGTTGACGGCGGGGTCATGCAGATAGTCGCGGTGACCGACCCGCTGACCCTCGGTTTCCGCCGGCAGACCATGATCGGCATCAAGTGCTCCGGCGACCTCGAACGGGTAGCGGACCACCTGGCCGGAATGCATGAAATCGACTATGTGGTCATCACCGTTGGATCATTCGACCTGCTCGTGGAAGTCGTCTGCGAGGACGACGACCACCTGCTGGACATCCTCGGCCGCGTGCGCGCCGTGCCCAGCGTGACCAGCACCGAGACCTTCGTGTACTTGAAACTCCGCAAGCAGACCTACGGCTGGGGGACCAGATGACCGTTCCGCATGGCACCGATCGCTCTGGGGGGGACACCGGCCACCTGGCCGACGGGCAGGCGCTCCAGCAGGCCGCCCACCGCAACCTGTGGCTGCATTTCACCCGGATGTCCTCCTACCAGGGCGCCGAGGTCCCGGTGATCGTGCGCGGGTCCGGGCAGTACGTCTACGACCAGAATGGCCGGCGCTACCTGGACGGCCTGTCCGGCCTGTTCGTCAGCCAGATCGGGCACGGCAGGAAGGAGGTCGCCGAGGCGGCCGCCCGCCAGGGCAGCGAACTGGCGTACTTCCCGCTCTGGTCCTACGCGCACCCACGGGCCATCGAACTCGCCGAGCGCCTGGCCGGGCTGTCCCCGGGCGACCTGAACCGGGTGTTCTTCACCACCAGCGGCTCAGAGGCAGTGGAGTCGGCCTGGAAACTGGCCAAGCAGTACTTCAAAATCATTGGCCAGCCCGGCCGCTATAAGGTACTCAGCCGGGACATCGCCTACCACGGCACCTCCATGGGAGCGCTGGCGATCACCGGGCTGCCCGGTCTCAAGGAACCGTTCGAGCCGCTGCCGCCGGGCGGGGTCCGGGTGCCGAACACGAACTTCTACCGCGCACCTGATTTCGTGGCCGACGACCTGGCGGCCTTCGGCCGGTGGGCCGCCGATGAAATCGAGCGGGCGATCCTGCGCGAAGGCCCGGAGTCGGTAGCCGCGGTGTTCCTCGAGCCCGTGCAGAATTCCGGGGGCTGTTTCCCGCCTCCGCCCGGGTACTTCGCGCGGGTACGGGAAATCTGCGACACCTACGGGGTCCTGCTCGTCTCCGACGAGGTGATCTGTGCTTTCGGCCGGCTGGGGTACTACTTCGGGTCCGAGCGCTACGGCTACCAGCCCGACGTCATCACCTTCGCGAAGGGGGTCACCTCCGGCTACTCGCCGCTTGGCGGCATGCTGGTCAGTGACCGGCTGATGGAGCCGTTCAGCTCAGGAACCGCCACCTTCCTGCACGGGGTGACCTTCGCTGGTCATCCGGTCTCGTCCGCGGTCGCACTGGCCAACCTTGACGTTTTCGAGAAAGAGGATCTGCTCGGCAACGTCCGCTCGCACGAGGCCGTCTTCCGCGCCACCCTGGAGAAGCTCTATGACCTGCCCATCGTCGGCGACGTGCGGGGTGACGGGTACTTCTACGGGATCGAGCTGGTCAAGGACAAGGCCACCAGGGAGACGTTCAATGACGATGAGTCCGAGCGGCTGCTGCGCGGGTTCCTGTCCCAGGCGCTGTTCGACGCCGGGCTGGTCTGCCGGGCGGACGACCGCGGTGACCCGGTGATCCAGCTCGCCCCCCCGCTCACCTGCACGCAGGAGCATTTCGACGAGATGGAGCAGATCCTGCGCAGCGTGCTCACGCAGGCCTGGTCCAAAATCTGACCGCAGTACGTGGGGCCGCTCGCCCCAAGCCGAACCAGCCGCGCCGAAGGGGGGCTCATGCACCAGGTGCAGATGGCCGAGTACGGCGATCCGGCCGTACTCCACCTGGTCGAGGTACCCGACGCCGAGCCCGGCCCAGGCCAGGTCGCCGTGCGCACGGCGGCCGCTGGCATCACGTTCGTCGAGACCCAGGTGCGCGCGGGCCGGTCGCCACGGCCGGGCCCGGGCCGGCGCTGCCGGCGGTGCTCGGCAACGGCGTGGAGGGCACGATCGTGTCGGCCGGCCCTGACGTGGACCCGGCGCTGGTCGGGATGCAAGTGGTCACCGCCACCGGCGGCCTCGGCGGCTACGCCGACCGGGTGGTGGTGGACGCGGCGGAACCGGTCCCCGTCCCGGCGGGCCTGCCCCGCGGAACGGCGGTGGCCCTGCTGGCCGACGGCCGGACAGCGCTCGGCCTGGTCCGCGCGGCCGCCGTCACCACGGGCGACCGGGTGCTGGTCACGGCCGCGGCGGGCGGGGTGGGCAGCCTCCTGGTCCAGCTGGCCCGGACGGCCGGCGCGCGGCACGTGGCCGCCGCCGCGAGCAGCACGCGGAAGCTGGACGTCGCGCGCGCGCTGGGGGCCGACGTCGTGGCCGACTACAGCTCGCCCGGCTGGGCCGACCAGGTGCGGGCCGTCACCGGCACCCTCGACGTGGTGTTCGACGGGGTCGGCGGGGACATCGGCAACGAGGCCCTGGGGCTGCTGGGCCGGGGCGGCCGTTTCCTGGCCTACGGCGCGGCGAGCGGTACCTTCACCGGCGCCAGCGGCATCGAGCGGCGCGACATCGAGAGCCGCGGCATCGAGTTCATCCCCGGCAACACCGTGGTCCGCACCACGGAGGACAACCGCGCGCTGGTCGAACAGGGACTCGCCCTCGCGGCGGCCGGCCGTTTGCACCCCACGATCGGCCAGGTATTCCCCCTGTCCCGGGCCGCCGATGCCCATGCGGCCATCGAGGCCCGGGCCACGATCGGCAAAACCATCCTCGTGCCCGGCTGACCGAGCCCCGCCTGGGGCACCCGCGAACTGAACTCCCCGGGGGCGCTGCGCTCCCGGAACCTCTTACCGGCGCAACGCGAGCCGCTGGTGGCTGATCCCGGTCAGGCACAGGGCCAGGCCGAGTACACCGACATCTCGCAGCGTCAGGTCGGACAGACCGCCCGTCACGGCGAGCGAGATGACGATCTCCAGGAGCAGCGCGGCGGCGAGCAGAGCCGCCACGCGCGGCGCGATCCCGGCCGCGAGTGCGACGGCGACCACCAGCAGGACCCAGCCGTGCGCCAGCACCAGGATGACCGCCGGCGTCGAGGTCGGGGACAGCACCGGAACGTACCCGGTCCACAGCGCGGGCCGGACGAGTTCGTGGTAGCCGAACCAGGCGAGCACCAGGGCGAGCAGAACCCGTCCCGCGACCGGCCCCCAGTCGGCGGCCAGACGGCCCGCGCGATCCAGTTCGCGGCCTGGCCGGCTCATCTCACGATCCTTCCCGCGGAGTCCGTGATGACCAGCCCGTCATCACCCAGGTTGAAGTCGGAGTTCCCTGAGTCGTCACCCATCGAGGCTTCCACCACGTAGACCCGCGCTCCGGCCGGGTACAGGTGCGGGGCCGGCGACGCCTGGCCGTTGACACCGGCCGTGACGGACAGACCGGCCGGCTGCCGGTGAACGGTCACGGTCAGCCCGGTCAGCGCCTGCTTCGCGGCTGTGCTCGGCGCGCCCGGCCAGACCTGGTAGGAGTAGCTCGCGTACGGCTCCGCGCTGAGCAGCGGGCCAACGCTGGATGAGGGGGACGCCGACGGGGAGGCGGGCGTGGAAGGAGACGCCGCGGGGCCGGGGGAGGCGGGCGCCTGAGAGGCACCGGCGGCCTTCCCGGCGGCCGCCGGTGCCGAGCCCGAAGGCACGGATACCGGCACGACTGCCGAACCCCGGCCGGCCCAGCCGTGGATGGCCAGGATCACGCCGACCACGCCGGCCGCGGCCAGCAGGGTCAGTCCCCGCCAGCCCACCGGTTCCCCGCCAAGGCGCATGCGACTCACCGTCCACGAATCGCGGTGAACATCATGACGGGCATGGTAGCCGAGCATCTTCTGCGTTCCCTCTCGCCTCGACTGGCGGGCGCGGGTCCCTGCTCCGGACGCCCAACCGCACCCCGGAGTCACGGCGCGTACTCTGGCGGGACGCCGATCAGGGGGGTGCCGCGATGACCGGGATGACCGACCGGGAGGTCTGGGAATTCCTCAACGAAGGCACCCGCACCGCGCATATCGCCACGGTCCGCGAGGACGGGCGCCCGCACATCAAGCCGGTCTGGTTCGTGCTCGACGGAGAGCCAGGTAACTTCCGGGTGCTCTTCAACACCGGGGAGAACACCGTCAAGGGCCGGACGCTGCGCGGCGACAACCGGGTGGCGCTGTCCGTCGACGACCCCACGCCCCCATTTTCGTTCGTCATCGTGGACGGGGCCGCGGAGCTCATCAGCGACCTGGCTGAGGTGCGGGCGGCGGCGGCCCGCATCGGCGGCCGCTACATGGGCGCCGGCCGGGCCCAGGAGTTCGGCGAGCGCAACGGCGTGCCCGGTGAGTATCTCGTCCGTGTCACCCCGGCCCGGGTGATCGCACAGCGCGACCTCGCCCTCTGAACAGCGGGCGGGTGGCACTGGCGGCCACGGCCGCGACGGCCAGCAGGACGGCGACGACGAGCAGGGCCTGGGTGACGGTGAAGCGGTTGCCGAGGAACCCGATAAGCGGCGGTCCGCCGAGGAAGGCGCAGTACCCGATCGACGTGATCACGCTGACCCGGCCGGCGGCGAAGGCGGGTTCGTCAGCCCCGGCGCTCATGCCGACCGGGAAGCCGAGCGAGGCGCCCATCCCCAGAGCAGAGCCCCGGCGAGGGCCGCCGGGATGTCCGGCCCGAACACGAACAGGACCAGGCCGGCGACGGCGATCGCGGCGGTCGTCCGCAGGACGGTGACCCGGCCCCAGCGGTCGAGGAGGGCCGGCCCGAACCAGCGGCCGGTGGTCATGGCGGCCAGGAACGCGGCGAAGGTCAGGGTGCCGATGGCGGCGATGGCGTGGTGGTGGTCGATGACCGACACGCTGATCCAGTCAGTGCCCGTCCCCTCGGCGAAGGCGAAGGCCAGGACGACGAGCCCGACCAGCAGGGTGCGTGGCTCCAGCCACGGGGCCAGGCCGCCCCGTCGGGGCGCGGTCGATGGCGGCGCGGCGGCGCCGTGATGGCCGGCGTGGTCGGGCACGAACCGCCTGGTGGCCGACGGGACCGCGACGGCCACGACGGCGGCGGCCGTGACCAGGTGAGCGCTGACCGGGACGTCCAGGGCGACCATCAGGGTCCCGACCAGGGCACCGGCCACGGTGCCCAGGCTGAAGCCGGCGTGGAAGCGCGACATGATTGAGTGACCGAGGTGCTGTTCGACCACGGCGGCGTGCACGTTCATCGCCACGTCCCAGATGCCGATCGCGAATCCGAGCATGAACAGCCCCGCCACCAGCAGCCGCACCCCCACCAGGTACCCCACCGACACGACGCCGAGACCCACGGCCGCCGCCACGGCCGTGGCGGCGACCGACCGCCGGGAGCCGACCCGGGCGACGAGCGGCCCGGACAGCGGCAGGGCGATCACCGAGCCGGCCGCGATCGCAAACAGCACGAGACCAAGCCGGGACGGGTCGAGACGCAGGTGACTGCGGACCTGAGGGATCCGGGACGCCCACGTCGAAATGACGAAACCCGAACCGGTGAAGACGGCATACGTCGCCCTCGTGGCCGCCGCCACCTGCTGCGCGGTCGGCGGGGACGCGGCGGGGGAAAGCGCGCTGGTCATGGTCCCGTCACGGTACACAGCACTGGCACCGCCCCCTCCGGCCCGATCAAATGCGTACCGCAGACGACTCCAAATCCGCGCGGCCTTGGGATGGGGCGGCATGGGCTGGCCCATGGGCGGCTGGCCCATGGAATTACGGCAGCGCCCCTGGGGATCTGGTTGGTCTAGCGTTGGTCAGCAGGTCGGGGTGAGGATCGGCACGGTCACCGTAGTGGGCTTACCGCGCGGTCCTGCGACTGAGAGGGTTACGCACGCCGGGTGGGTGACCAGGATGCCTCCGGTGTAGCCCGCGTACTGGTGGCCGCACGAAGGGAGCCGGACGCGGCGGGGCGGTGGCGCGATGGCCTTACTGCCGGAGACGGCGCCCCAGCGGGCTGGCGAGGCGTAGAACAGGCGTGCTGAAGCGGGGCCTTTGACGCTGATGAGCCGGTAAGGCCGCGCGTTCGGCGCCACGGCGAGGAATGTCTTCCAGACCAGGTACCGGTGCCCGTCACGGCTCTTCCACGCGGGAAGACTGTCGTAAGCGTTGGTGTCGCCGTCCAGCGCGGCGCTCTCGGCTCCGTTAACGGGCTTGGCCGCGGGGTCGGCGGGCTGCTGTCCCGCCGAGTCGTGACAGGTGAGGATCAGTGTGCCGTCGGGCGCGGCGGCGGGGGCCTGGCCGCGGGCACATCCGCTGAGCGCGGCGCCCAGGACGGCTGCCATGGCCAGCGCCGGGATTCTGCGGTGGGCGGGGCTAGTCATGACCGGCTGTCCATGGCGGGGCCTTTGTCAAAGTTAGGGCGTTGTGGCGCGAGGTTATGCGCCGCGGTGATGACAATGCCAGCCCAGACGCCAATGCGATAGGTGTCGGCCCCGGCAGTGACAGACGGCAGTTTGCCTCGCGCTGAGGCCGGTGACATGATCGTTTACCGTCCGCTTATGACGGCCGTGCACAGCGTTATACATAGAGGTCCGGCGACCGGAGGCAGCAGTGGCACAGCGTGTTGAGATAGAGATCACCTGCGACAGGGTGGCTCCCGGCCACGGCGGGGAGGTCGAGTCGCTCGACATGACGCTCGGGGGGACCCAGTACCAGATCGACCTATGCGTCAAACACCGCAAGCCGTATAGCGATCTGCTGGAGATGGTCACCGTGGACGGTCGCCGGGTGAGCGCGAGGGGCCGGCCGCAGTCCGCCACCCGTAAGCAGCCCGGCCGGGCAACCCGCAATGCCGAGATCCGGGCCTGGGCGAAAGCGCAGGGAATCGACGTCAGCGCCCGCGGCCGGATCGCTGACGAGGTGGTGCAGAAATATGACGCCCAGTAGCTGCTAGAACAGCAAGCCCTGGACGCCCCGGGCCAGTTTTGATCCAGATAGACAGCCCTTCAAACTGGCCCCTGTCGTACGTAACAGGCGACCCGGACCAGCGACACCAAAGCGCCTTGGGTCGTGATGGCGCTCAGCGGAAGTCGCGGCTGGGCACCGAGGCGGTGACCCGTAGCTGGGTCAGCCGGGTGGCGATCAGGCTGGTCGCTCCGTCCAGCCGCTCGACCCGCCCGTGCACCAGCAGCGCGGACGCGTCCACCGCCACCCGGCGGTGCCGCCGCCATACATGCGGCGGGCAGATGACGTTGGCCATCCCGGTCTCATCTTCCAGGCTGAGGAACACCACGCCGCCGGCGGTGCCCGGCTGCTGGCGGTGCGTGACCAGGCCACCGCAGGTCAGCACCGTGCCCGTCGGTACCGAGCTGAGCGCCGAAGTGGGCAGCACGCCCTGCTCCTGGAGCGCCGGCCGGACGTGCACGATCGGGTGGGTCCCGTACGTGCCGGTAGCCCAGAGATCGGCGATGGTCTCCTCGACCGCTGTCATCGCGGGCAGCGGCGGCGCGGCCAAGCCGGGGGTGGTGCCAGGGAGCTGCCCGGGCCTGATGGAAGCGACCACCCCGGCCGCCCAGAGTGCCTCCCGCCTGGCCAACACCGAAGCAGCCGAACGCACCCGCCGTGGCCAGGGCCTCGAGCGCCACGGCCGGCAGCCGGGTGCGCCGGGCGAAATCCTCCAGGTCCTGGTACGGCCGGCCGGCCGGGATCGTCGCGGCGGCCGCCGAGCTCAGGTTACGCACGCCCGACAGGCCGAGCCGGATGGCCGGTCCTCCCCCGGCCGCGGCTGGCTCCAGCGTGGCGAGCACGTCGCTGGCGTTGACATCCATGCCGCGAACCTTGACCCCGTGCCGCCGCGCGTCGCTGATCAGGCTGGCCGGCGCGTAGAAGCCCATCGGCTGGTTGCGCAGCTGAGCGGCGGTGAAGGCAGCCGGGTAGTACCGCTTCAGCCAGGCACTGGCGTAGACCAGGTAGGCGAAGCTGATCGCGTGCGACTCAGGAAACCCGTAACTGGAGAAGGCGAGGATCTTGTCGTAGACGTCCTCCGCGACATCACCCGGGATGCCCCGGTCCGCCATACCGTCCAGCAGGCGCTGGCGCAGTTCCTCGATCCGCTCCGGAGCCCGCTTGGCGCTCATCGCCTGGCGGAGACGGTCGGCCTCGGTGGCGCTGAAGCCGGCGCAGTCGATGGCGAGCTGCATCATCTGCTCCTGGAACAGCGGAACCCCCAGTGTCTTGCCGAGGGCGCGGCGCATGGACTCGTGCGGGATCAGCGGCTCCTCGTCGCCGTGCCGGCGGCGCAGGTAGGGATGGACCGAGCCGCCCTGGATCGGGCCGGGCCTGATCAGCGCGACCTCCACGACGAGGTCGTAGAACTTCTTCGGCCGCAGCCGCGGCAGGGTGGCCATCTGGGCGCGCGACTCCACCTGGAACACGCCTACCGTGTCCGCTTCGCGCAGCATGTCGTAGACGCCGGGGTCTTCTTGCGGGATCGTGTGCAGGCTCCACCGCTCGCCGTGGTGCGCCGCCACCAGATCGAAGCAGTCGTGCAAGCAGGACAGCATGCCGAGGCCGAGCAGATCGATCTTGACCAGGCCCGCGTAGGAGCAGTCGTCCTTGTCCCACTGCAGCACGGTGCGGCCCGGCATCCGAGCCCATTCCACCGGGCACACCTCGCTCACCGGGCGGTTGCAGATCACCATCCCGCCCGAGTGGATGCCCAGGTGCCTGGGGAGCCGCTGCATCTGGCCGGCCAGTTGCGCCACCGCCTCGGGGACGGTCACGTCCTCGCCGACCGGCTCGCCCGGGCCTACGTGGCGGGCCCACGCGTCCTGCTGCCCCGGCGGATAGCCGAGCGCCCGCGCCGCGTCGCGCAGCGCCATCCGCGGCCGGTATGAGATGACGTTCGCGACCTGGGCGGCCCGGTCCCGCCCGTACCTCGCGTATACGTACTGGATGACTTCCTCGCGGCGGCGATGCTCGATATCCAGGTCGATGTCGGGTGGGCCGTCCCGGCCCGCGGACAGGAATCTCTCAAACAGCAACCCATGCTTAACGGGGTCCACACTGGTGATCCCCAGTGCGAAACAGACGGCTGAGTTGGCCGCTGATCCCCGGCCCTGGCACAGGATGCTCCGCTCGGCACAGAACCGGACGATGTCGTGCACGATCAGGAAGTAGCCGGGGAAGTCGAGGTTCTCGATCACATCGAGTTCGCTGGCGATCTGACGGTATACCCCGGCCACCCGCTCCGCGGTGGGCGGGCCGTAACGCTCCGGGGCCTTCTCCGCGACCAGCGTGCGAAGCCAGGTCGCCTCCGAGTGGCGGCCGGGACGGGGAAGTCCGGCAGCTCCGGGGCGATCACCTGGAAGTCGAACGCGCAGTCGAGGGCCAGCTCGACGGTGCGCTCCTGGACGCCGGGATAGCGCCGCAGCCGCGCAGCCATCTCGGCTCCGGTACGGAGGTAGGCACTCCCGAGGCGGGCAGCCAGCCGTCCATCTCCTCCAGGCTGCGCCGGGCCCGGACCGAGGCCAGCACCTGCGCCAGGCGGGTCTGCTGCGGCGCCGCGTAGTGTACGTTCCCGGTGGCCACCACGCCGATCCCAGCCGCCAGCGCCAGCTGCGTAGAGGGCATCGTTTCGTTCGTCGTCGGCCGGCTCATCGTGACTGGCCAGCTCGACCATGACGTTGGCCGCGCCGAAGGTGTCGGTCAGGGTGCGCAGCTTCGCGGCCGCTGCCCCGGGGCCGCTCGTGGCCAGAGCCGCGGGCACCGCGCCCTTGCGGCAGCCGGTCAGGACCACCCAGTGCCCATCGTGGGCGTCCGCGAGGACGCGCGCGTCGTAGCCGGGACGGCCCTTCTCCCCCGCGGCCAGCTGGGCCGCACTGATCACCTGGCAGAGCCGCCGGTAGCCCTCAGGGTCGCGGGCGAGCACCAGCAGGTGCTCGCCTTCCGGGTCCGGGAGTCCCGGGCGGGAGGTGGCGCGGGATCGCCCCCCGGGACCGCGGCCGACCCGGGTCGCCAGGCCCAGGCTGAGTTCGGCGCCGAACACGGTCCGTCAGCCCAGTCCCGGTCCCGGTCCCGGCCCCCGTCCCGGTCCCGGCCTGCACGGTCCGGGCCTGGAGGCGGGCCGCCGCCTGGGCGAACTGCGCCGTCCCGTACATGCCGTCGTGGTCGGTGATGGCCAGTGCGGCCAGGCCGAGGCGGGCCGCCTCGGCGACGAGCTCGGCGGGGCTGGATGCGCCGTCCAGGAAACTGTACGAGGAGTGGCAGTGCAGCTCGGCCCAGGGCGGCCCGCCCGGACCCAGCCCGCCCGGACCTGGCTCATCCCGGCCCGGCCCGTCTGGACCTGGCTCATCCCGGCCCGGGCCGTCCGGGCTGGTGGGCAGGGGGGTGACTGGGCGCGGCGGGCTGCGCCAGGACAGGCGCTGCTCCAGCTCCCGCCATGGGACCGGCGGATTTTCCCACTCCATCGTCGCCGCCCTCAGTCGTAACTGGCTTCGACGAACCAGCGGCCATCCTGCACCGCCACCAGCCAGGCGCTGTCATCCTCGGTGACGACCTGGAACCGGGCCTGGCGGCGCGCCTTGGCCGGCTCCCACCACCACTCGGTCGACCGGCCAGGGCCCGGCCCAGGCGATGACGCGGCCGCGGCGCCGCCGCCCCAGCGGCGAGCCATGCCGGAGCAGACGACACACGGGCCCGGCCGGTGACCGTCACCGCCGTCCCCGACGCATCCGTGACCCGCGCCGGGAGCGGGTCCGGGTAGACCGTGGCCGGGGCGGGCGCGGGGATGCTTCCTGGCCACGGCCGGTCCGGGGGCAGCCGGGGCGGGCGGGCATCCCCGAACGGCGCCAGCGTCATCTGCTCGGCGGGGCACCGGCCGCCGGAGATGACAGGGCGGGTGACCGCTTCGTGCCCGAGCATGGCCTGCACCCGGACCGCAGCCCGGGCGACACGGTCTCCGGCCTGGGTCTCCCCCCACAGGCTGAGCTGCCGGCCAGGGTCGGGGACCAGCTGGTCGGGGACGAGCCGCAGCATGGTAATCCCGGCCCCCTCGGCGGCGTCGCCGCTGGTCCCGCCGCCCCGCCAGCCGTCCAGCTGCCAGCGCACCCGCTCGGCCACGGCCAGCGCCGAGAGCAGCCCGTCGTGCCGCCACAGCCGTGCGCTTTGCCGCCCGTCGGAGCCGGTCACGGCTACCTCCACCCGCACGCAGGCCAGCCCCGGTCACGCAGGCCCGCGTGCATCTGCTCAGCGAGCGCCTTGGCGGCGAACACCACCGGCTCCACCTGCGGCGCGGGCGGATCGAACGCCGACTGTCACGCTGAGCGCGGCCGGGGGCACGCGGGTGGCCAGCGGGCGCGGCTCCAGTCCGCGCGACAGCCGGTGCGCGACCGCCCCGGGGACGCCGAACCGGTCCGCCGCGTCGGGCCGGCGGCAGAGCGGCGAATTCCCCCAGCGTCCGGATGCCCAGCCGGGTCAGCAGATCCGCCAGGTCCACGGAACCGAGAGCGGTGACCGGCTGAGCGGCCAGGAACTGCTGGCGTTCCGCCCGGCGGAACCACCACCCCCGTGTGGCCGGCCCTGGCGGCCAGTTCGCCGGCGAACAATCCATCCGCTATCCCGATCCGGCAGCCGAACCCGCGCTCCGCCAGGGCGGCGGCGAGCTTGCCCGCCAGCGCCTCCTCACCGCCGAAGTACCTGGCCGGGCCACGAGCCCCCAGGGCGCACAGCCCCGGCCGGGTCACCTCCACCCGGGGGCAGAACTCCTCCACCACGGCCAGCACCTGCTCGAAGGCGCGCGCCTCCCGGCCCTCGTCCCTGGGCGTGGCCACCAGGTCCGGGCAATGATGCTGAGCCTCTCGGAGCCGCTGGCCACGGCGCACACCCGCATCACGGGCGGAGGCTGAGCAAGCCGCCACCCGGCCAGCGGCCAGCACCGCCAGGGACGCCGTCATGTCCGCGCCCGCCGCCACCACCGGCCAGTCCGGGCACCAGACGACCAGGACCCGCGCCGGGGAACCATCCGCCGCGGTCATCCGGCTCTCACCGCCAGCAAGCCTGATTCCGTATCCTCCGCTCCCGCAGCGCGCCCGCTCCCGGTCCAGTCACTCCCGGCCCAGTCACTCCCGGCCCAGTCACTCCCGGCCCAGTCACTCCCGGCCCAGTCGTTCCCGGCCCAGTCGCCCGCGGCCTGATCGCTGGTGCCCGGGCCAGCCGCGGCCACACCGCCGTCCGGGCCAGGCAACCACAGCCACTGCTGGGCCGGCCGTGTCGCCGCGCCCCGCCCGGTGGCCAGCACCTGCGCCAGCCGACCCGTCAGCCGCCCGTGGCCGCGGCCCATCCCGGTCCAGCGCTGCCTGGCCACCCACAGCCGGGTCTGCGCACCCGGCCAGTCCCCCGCCACCACCAGCACGCCCCCGGTGCGCCGCAGCGTGGCCTCGACATGCCGCCGCACGGGCCCGCCCGGACAGCCGGGCGTATAGAGGAGCACCAGCTCGCAGCCGTCCAGCACGGCGGCCGTCACCTGAGGCCAGCGCTGTCCCGGCGCACCGACCAGCAGCAGACGGCCGGGATCCAGGCCCACCCCAGCCGCCGCCCGCACCCCCAGCTCAGACTGCCCCACCACCCCGCACCACGCGCCGGCCGCCGATGCGCCCGCCGCGATGGCCAGGCTCAGCAGCCCACGGCCTGGTACGGCCACGACCGAGCCGCGCTGGAGCCCGCCGTGAGGAAAAAGGTCCCGCAGGGCGGGCAGCACTGGGAGCACGCGGTCGCGGGGCCGACTCGCGGACGCCACGACGACCTGCGAGACTCCTAGGTGCATACGTGACACTATCGAACACGTATTCGATAGTGTCAAGCTCCCCGGCGCACCGCCCTCCGCGTCACCCCAGCCTGGAACAGGCCGCAAGCCCCGGCCCGGGCGGGCCATGGGCCGGCCGCGGTCCGCCGGAAATGCGGTACCCCGGGGCCGAAGCCCCGGGGTGCCGCACGCTGGTGGCGGCTATCGCCTACCCACCCGTGCCGGTCAGGCGCGGCAGTGGGTTTGCGGGTTGCTGAGCACCGCGCTGATGACAGTTCCGCCGTACCGGGCCACGTTCGGCGTGCCGTACTGCGCGTCGCCGCCGAAGTTGGTCACCGTGCGGCCCGGGATGACGTCTCCGAAGTTCCACGCGCACCCGAGGAAGCCGCTGTTGCCCAGCGACCAGAACGGGTAGAACGCGGCCCCGGCCGGGGGCGCCGTGCAGCCGACCCCGGTCAGGGTGTGCACAGCTGAACTCGGAGCCCGCGATGTCGGTCTCGAACTGGATCTGCGGATATGTTCGGCCGTGCGAGACCGGCCCCAGATAGGCGAACGTGGTCGGATGGCTGCTCGATCCGTCAGGCCAGTCGCGTATGTAGGAATTCCCGTCGAAATCGAGGTCGCCGTTCTGGAAGAAGTTATCTTGACAGCCCGATACCGGCCAGCCGAGTTTCTCCGGGGTGCCATTGCTGACCACCGTCCGGGGTCCGGCAGGCACACATGTCGCGTCCGAGAACTCACACAGCGCCCCGGAGGTGAAGTTGTCGTTCGGGCAGGCGACCCCACCTTGGGTGTCCGCGTTCTGGCAGACCCCCGTGGTGGTACTGCATGGGCCCTCGCCGGTCTTCCCGGCCCCCTCGGAGCCGCCGACACAGGTCTGCTGGGTGGTCGGGTCACTGAACGTCTGGCCGCCCAGGGTCTCATTGATCGGGAAGGAGTTGGTGAGGGAGGCGCAGGTCTCGAAGTGCCCCATCTCCTGCTCCATGAGCACTCCGCCCTCGAGTGCGGCCCACGGCACCTGGTTCGGCTGCTTGGCCG
The DNA here is from genome assembly GCA_963822825.1 of uncultured Actinomycetes bacterium. GTDB lineage: Bacteria > Actinomycetota > Actinomycetes > Streptosporangiales > Streptosporangiaceae > JAWWPY01. The sequence goes on from CAWGIW010000017.1 coordinate 36,716, forward strand.
TGTTGTACTCGGGGTGGAAGCTGAACGGCGTGCCGGTGCAGTCGGCGATGTTCGTGTTCATGAACCCGTTCTGGGCACTCGCCACCATGTACCCGGTTTTTCGGGTACTCAGATCTGTGACGCTGGCTAGCAACCCCTGACTCGGTATCTCTCAGGGACGTCGTGACCGTGTCCCCCGGGTTCATCAGCAAGGTCTCCCGGTTGGGGGTGAAGGTGCTGACGTCGGTGAGCTGCGGGCTGGGCGGCCCGGCGGGCACCCCGTTCTGCTGCATGTACGCGAAGTTGACCGGCTCGATGCAGTTGTTGTTGCAGGTGGCGAAGTTGAAGCTGCACTCCAGGCTGTCGATGGTGAGAGCAGCGCACCAGTGGGTGGCGTCACAGCTGATCGCATCGGTGAACGGCTGGTACCCAGGCGGGTAGAACTGAAGCTCAAGGAACGCCGAGCCCGCGGCGTTGGGATCGCTGATCACGCCGCTGTTCGCGTCGCTGTCCGGCGTGCACGGATTCTGCGGATATGACTTCGCGTCACAGATCGGCAGGCCGAACCATGGGGCCGGGCTCAGCTGGGCGTAGTCGCTGGTCTTGCCGGTCGGCGATACGGTCGGCTTCCCCTTCGGGTCGGTCGACAGCCGCATGACATAGCTCATGTTGTTGCCGCTGCCCGGCGCGCTGGAGATGAACTTCACCGACGGCTCGTCGTGGCCGACGTAGACCCCGTTGTCCTTGAAACGCCAGGACTTCCCGTCCCAGTAACCCAGCGGGTCCGTGCATCCCCCACCCATGTCCTGCTTGACGTCCTGATACACCGGGCTGTGCCCGTTGCAGTCCATCATGCCCAGGTGGTTTGGCTTGACCCCGCCCGTGCTGCCGGGACTCGCCGCAGCCGCCACAGTGGCGGCGGTGGCCGTCCCTATGACGACGATTACCGATCCGACCAGCGCGCACACGCGCACCCATCGCTTGCCCATCGTGGTCCTTCCGTAGAGGCGCCGAACAGACAAACCGACTTGCTGGCGGTACCCCCCACACGACAGGCACACCCACGGGTGCCCGTACCACTTCCCGAACTTCCGCCACGAACTCTGACCCACGTCTTATGACCGTACGGCCGGTTCTGTCAACCTCTGTTCAGGAATCTTCAAGCTCGATGTGCATCGACCCATTTGCGGCCCGCATCCGGACAGCGCGGACACGCTTACCTGAATGGGGACGACCTGGACACACGGTGACATGCCAGAGGGTGCCCGGTTGGCCGCGCTTTACTGCGCAGCGCTTCCGGGCACCCTCTGGCCTCCTGCCTGCCTTAACGGCAGGCAGCGGGGCCGCCGGAGCGGCGTGCGGTCAGACTGGCCGGACCTGCTCGGCCTGCGGGCCCTTGGGGCCCTGGCCGGCGGTGAACTCGACCCGCTGGTTCTCCTGCAGACTGCGGAAACCGTCAACCTGGATGGCGGAGTGGTGAACGAAGACGTCGGCCGTGCCGTCGTCCGGGGCGATGAATCCATAACCCTTGTCAGCGTTGAACCACTTCACGGTGCCCTGAGCCACGTGCTCTCTCCTACTGGGACGATCTTCGGGATCCACGGATGTGTGCCCCGGGTTGTTTGCGACAGTCTGCCCTTCGAAGGCCGGACTCTAGGTGATCCACGACGCCGACTGTCAAAATTTCGCAGGCGCTGTGACACGTTCACGAACTTCGACGACAACCAGAACCATTGAACACCATCAAGCAGCCCCATGTTCCTCGCCATGCCGAGTTGGCCCGTCAAGCCTGCGGAAGACAGCCGTGGCGAGATGGCGTGCGCAAGCCTCCCGCGAGCCGTGCGCTATCTTCATGAACCGTGGCCAACACGCCCGTGACCATGGTCGATCGCGGCCGGCTCGAGGAATTGACCCGGCGGGAGCTCGACCGGTTCGCCGCCGCGCACCCGGTATCCCGGAAACTCTTCGAGCAGGCGCAGCGGTCGCTGATCGGTGGCGTGCCGATGCCCTGGATGATGCTATGGGCGGGCGGTTTCCCGCCGTTCGCCGCGCGGGCGGCCGGGGCCGCCGTCACCGACGTCGATGGGCACGAATACGTCGATTTTTGCCTGGGCGACACCGGGGCGATGACCGGTCACAGCCCGCCCGCCGTCGCGGCGGTCCTGCTCGACCAGGCTCAGCGCGGGCTCACCACGATGCTGCCCACCGAGGACGCGATCTGGGTGGCCGGCGAACTCGCCCGCCGGTTCGGCCTGGGCCGGTGGATGTTCACGCTGAGCGCGACCGACGCCAACCGGGCCGCGCTGAGGATTGCCCGGCAGATCACCGGGCGCCGGAAAATCCTCGTTTTCAGCTACTGCTACCACGGTTCGGTGGATGAGACCTTCGCCGTTCGCGGGCCGGCGGGCGGCACGGTCTCCCGCGAGGGCAACGTCGGACCGCCGGTCGATCCCGCTGTCACCACCGACGCGATCGAGTTCAACGACCTCCGGGCCCTGGAGGCGGCGCTCAGCGACCGGTCGGTGGCCTGCGTGCTCGCCGAGCCGGCCATGACCAACATGGGAATCATCCTTCCCGAGCCGGGCTACCACCAGGCGCTACGGGAGCTCACCCGGGCGGCGGGAACGCTGCTGATCATCGATGAGACCCAGACGCTGTCGGCGGGCCCAGGAGGATGCACCGCGCTGTGGTCCCTCGACCCTGACATGGTCACGCTCGGCAAGGCCATCGGCAGTGGCGTGGCCTGCGGAGCCCTCGGCGTCTCGGGGGACGCGGTCGACCGCATGCTCGCCCAGGCCGACGCGGACTACGAGGACACCGGAGGGATCGGCGGCACCCTGGCTGGCAACGCGCTGTCGATGGCGGCGATGCGGGCCACTCTCGGCGAGGTGCTGACCGCCGACGCGTACACCCGGATGACCCCGCTGGCGGCCCGGTTCTCCGCGGGGGTTGAGCGGGTCATCAGCGAACATGGCCTCGGCTGGCATGTGACGCGGCTCGGCTGCCGGGCGGAGTACCGCTTCCAGGCCGCCCCGCCCCGCAACGGCACCGAGGCGCACGCCGCCGTGGACTCTGACCTGGAGCGGTACTACCACCTGCACGCGATGAACCGCGGCGTGCTCATCACGCCCTTCCACAACATGGCGCTGATGTCCCCCGTAACCACGGAAACCGACGTCGACCGCCACACGGCGGCCTTCGCGGCCGCCACCGCCACCCTGCTGGCTAAAGATCGGTGAACTTTTTTGCCCCCAGAGGGGCAAAAAAAGTTCACCGATACGCATATCCGCCCGATCAGCAGCATGCCGTGCGCGCCGATCCGGGGGCATGATGCCAGTGGGGCCGCATCGACGCTGCCCCGGTGGGAGGGCATGATGGCGAATCTGAGTTCCCCGCTCAACCAGGCCGCCGATGACCACCCGGGGCGCCTGGCGGTACGCATGGACGGCCTCGTCCTGACCTACGCGGAGCTGCGGGACGCCGCGGGCCGGGTCACATCCTTGCTGACGTCGCTCGGGATAGCGCCGGGCGACCGGATCGCCATCATGCTGCCCAACGTGCCCGCCTTCCCCATTCTCTTTTACGGGGCGCTCGGGGCCGACGCCGTGGTCGTGCCGATGAACCCGCTGCTGAAAAGCCGTGAGGTCGCCTACTACCTCGGCGATTCCGGCGCGAAGGTCCTGTTCGCCTGGCACACCCGGCCGGCGAGGCGGCCAAGGGCGCCGCGGAGACGGGCGCCGGGTCGTCGAGGTCGGCGAGCCCGGCCTCGACGGCCTGCTGGCCGGCCTGCCCCGGCGCCCCCAGCCCGCGCGGTCCAGCGACGACGACGCCGTGATCCTCTACACGTCAGGGACAACTGGCCGGCCCAAGGGCGCCGAGCTCACCCACGCGAACCTGAGCCGCAACGCCGCGCTCACCGCTGCCACCCTGCTAAGGCCAGCCCCGACGATGTGGTGATGGGCTGCCTGCCGCTGTTCCACATCTTCGGCCTGACCTGCGGCCTGAACGCGACGATCGTCGGCGGCGCCACCCTGACGCTGTTGCCCAGGTTCGACCCGGGCCGGGCCCTGGAGATCATCGGCCGCGACAAGGTGACGATCTTCGAGGGTGTGCCGACGATGTACGCGGCGATGCTGCACCACCCGGCCAGCGCCGGGGCCGATGTCACGTCGCTGCGGACCTGCATCTCCGGCGGCGCCTCGATGCCGGTGGAGGTCATGCACGGATTCGAGGAGACCTTCGGGTGCATGATCCTGGAGGGTTATGGGCTGTCGGAGACCTCCCCCGTCGCCTCCTTCAACCTGCCCAGCCAGGTGCGTAAGCCGGGAACGATCGGCACGCCGGTCGAGGGGGTCGAGATGCGCGTGGTGGACACCGACGGCCGCGAACTGCCCACCGGCGAGGCCGGCGAGATCGAGATCCGTGGTCACAACATCATGAAGGGGTACTGGGGCCAGCCCGGAGGCCACCGCCGAAGCGATCCGCGAGGGCTGGTTCCTGACCGGCGACCTGGCCACGGTGGATGATGACGGGTACTTCACCATCGTGGGCCGCAAGAAGGACCTGATCATCCGCGGCGGGTACAACGTCTACCCGCGCGAGATCGAGGAGGTCCTGCACGAGCATCCAGCCGTGGCCGAGGTCGCCGTCATCGGAGTGCCGCATGCCGAGCTGGGCGAGGAAGTCGGCGCCGCCGTGGCGCTCAAGCCGGATGCGGCCGCGACTCCGGACGAACTGCGCGCCTTCGCCAAGGAACGGGTGGCGGCCTACAAGTACCCGCGTCATGTCTGGCTCGTGCCCGAGCTGCCGAAGGGACCCACCGGCAAGATCCTGCACCGTGAAGTTCAGCCGCCGCCGGAACTCCTCCCGTGACCGCAGGCACCGCCCGCCGGGCGGACGAGTCAGCGGGATTCGAGGCCGCCGAGGCGGCCGGCGCGCTGGATCTGCTCCTGTCGGACGCGGCCCTCGGAGTCCTGCGCCGGTTCCGGCCGGATGCCGCCACGCTGCGCTTCGCGCTGCGCCTCGCGCGGCGCCCACGGACAGTGGCCCGGCGGGCCGGGGCGCTGGCCGCGGAACTCGGCCAGGTCGCCGCCGGGAAGTCGGCCATCGCCGCGCCGCCCCGCGACCGCCGGTTCACCGATCCGGCGTGGCGCGACAACCCGCTGCTCAAGCGGGCCGTACAGGCGTACCTGGCGGCCGCGCGGAGCGCGGAGGCGCTGCTGGCCGACGCCGACCTGGACTGGCGGGACACCGAGCGGCTGCAATTCCTGCTCGGGAACCTGATCGCGGCCGCCGCCCCGAGCAACAACCCGGTCATCAGCCCGGTGGCCTGGAAGGCGCTCATCGACACCGGCGGCCTCAGCGCCCTGCGGGGCATCCGGGCCCTGCTGTCGGATATGGCCACTCCCCCGCGGGTCCCGGCGATGGTGACGCCGGACGCGTTCGAGGTCGGCCGGGACCTCGCCGTCACCCCGGGAGCCGTGGTGGCCAGGTCCGAGGTCTTCGAGCTGATCCAGTACGAGCCGGTCACGGCCACGGTGCACCGCTTCCCGCTGCTGATCGTCCCGCCAATGATCAACAAGTTCTACGTCACCGACCTGGCGCCCGGCCGCAGCATGATCGAGTTCCTCGTGGGCCAGGGCCATCAGGTGTTCGTCATCTCCTGGCGCAACCCGGACGCCCGGCACCGGGACTGGGATCTGGACACCTACGGCGGCGCCGTGGTCGAGGCCCTGGACGCGGTGCGGCGCATCGCCAAGGCACCCAAGGCCAGCATTTGCGCGCTCTGCTCCAGCGGGCTCGTCTCGTCGATGGTCAGCGCGCATCTGAACGTGACCGGGCGCTCCGATCAGCTCGCCAGCCTGTGCCTGGGCGTGACCGTCCTGGACCAGGCTCGCGCGGGCACAGCGGCCGCGATGATCGACGCCCGCACCGCGGAGGCGGCCATCCTGGCCTCCCGCCGCCGCGGCTACCTGGACGGGCGGGCCCTGGCCGAAGTGTTCGCCTGGCTCCGGCCCGACGACCTGATCTGGAACTACTGGGTCAACAACTACCTGGAGGGACGGACCCCGCCGCCGTTCGACATCCTGTACTGGAACGCCGACACCACGCGGCTGCCCGCGGCCCTGCACCGCGATTTCATCAACATCGCCCTGTCCAACGCGCTGACCAGGCCGGGAGCGGCCACCATGCTCGGTTCCCCGGTCGATCTCGGCAAAGTCAACGTCAACAGCTACGTCGTGGCCGGCATCTCCGACCACCTGTGCCCCTGGCCGTCCTGCTACCGCAGCGCCCAGCTGCTCGGCGGCACCAGCCGGTTCGTGCTGTCCACCAGTGGGCACATCGCTTCCATGGTCAACCCCCCCTCGAACCCGAAGGCGACCTTCCGGGCCGGTGACGCCACCCCGGCCGGCCCCCGTGACTGGCTGAGCGAAGCCGTTGCGGAAAAAGGAAGCTGGTGGCCTGACTACGCGGCCTGGCTCGCCGAGCGCAGCGGCGGTCCGAAGAAACGACCCGGCGCGCTGGGCCGGAAGGGATCGCCACCGATGGACCCGGCCCCTGGCACCTACGTCCTCGACCGGTGACCACGCCCGCCACCGGCAGCGGTCCCGCGCCGGATACCGAGACGATGCGCGGCATCAGCATCGACGGCCAGCAGTTGCGCGTGGCCGTGCGCCACGGGCCAGGCACCCGGGTCCCGCTGCTCATGATCAATGGCATCGGCGCCAGCCTGGACCTCCTGCAGCCGTTCGTGGACGCGCTCGATCCGTCCCTGGGCGTGATCCGGTTCGACGTTCCCGGCGTCGGGGGCTCGCCCCTGCCGGCCGCCCCGTACCGCTTCACCGGGCTGTGCCGGCTGATCGCCCGGATGCTGACCGAGCTCGGCCATGACTCGGTCAACGTCCTCGGCATCTCCTGGGGCGGCGGGGTGGCCCAGCATTTCGCGGCCTTCCAGCGGGCGCGGTGCCGCCGGCTGGTGCTGGTCAGCACGGCCACCGGCGCGCTCATGGTGCCGGCCCGGCCCAGCGTCCTGCTGCACATGACCACCCCGCGGCGCTACCTGGATCCCGGCTACCTCGGGCGCGTCGCACCGGGCCTGTACGGCGGATCCGCCCGGACCGATCCGGGACGGGTCGCCGCGGCGATGCACGCGCAGTCCCGGGTCGGGCCGCGCCGCGGCTACCTCTACCAGCTCGCCGCCGGGACCGGCTGGACGAGCCTGCCGTTCCTGCCGCTGCTGCGGCAGCCGACGCTCATCGTCTCCGGTGATGACGACCCGATCATCCCGCTGGCCAACGCGCACCTGCTGCACCGGCTGATCCGGCATTCGCAGCTGCACATCTTTCATGGCGGCCACCTCGGCCTGATCACCGAGGCGCCGCAGCTCGCACCGGTGGTGGACCGCTTCCTCGCCGGACCCGATCACAGTGCCGGCCACACACGGGCCGGCCACACACGGGGAGGACCCCATGACAATGGCTCCGGACGCTGACTTCTACGCGCTCGAATCGCTGCTCGATGGGCGCGGCCGTGAGGTTGTGCTGCGGGTCAGGGAGTTCATGGAAAAGTCGGTCCAGCCCATCATCAACGACTACTGGATCCGCGCGGAATTCCCGCACGAGCTCGTTCCCGCCATCGCCCGGCTCGGGATCGCCGGCATCGGTTACGAGGGCTACGGCTGCCCGGGCGGCGGCAGCTTGCTGAGCGGCATGGTCGCCATGGAGATCGCCCGGGTCGACGCGTCCATCCAGACGTTTCTCGGCGTCCACTCGGGGCTGTCGATGGGGTCGATCTACCTGTGCGGGTCCGAAGAACAGAAACAGCGCTGGCTGCCGGCCATGGCGCGGATGGAGAAAATCGGGGCGTTCGGCCTGACCGAGCCCGACGTGGGTTCCGGCGTGGCCCGGGGCCTGACCGCGACGGCGCGCCAGGACGATGGGGAGTGGGTCCTCGACGGGCAGAAGAAGTGGATCGGTAACGCGACGTTCGCCGACTACGTGATCATCTGGGCCCGTGACGTCGCCGACAACCAGGTGAAGGGCTTCGTGGTCGAGAAGGGCACGCCCGGGTTCTCCGCGGTCGCGATGCGGGACAAGATGGCGTTGCGGGTGGTCCAGAACGCGCACATCTCGATGGAGGGCGTGCGGGTGCCGGAAGCCAACCGGCTGCAGAACGCGAACTCATTCCGGGACACGGCCGCCGTCCTGCGGCTGACCCGGGCGGGAGTGGCCTGGCAGGCCGTCGGCTGTGCCCGCGGCGCCTACGAGCACGCCCTCGCCTACGCGGGCCAGCGGGAGCAGTTCGGCCGGCCGATCGCCGGCTTCCAGCTCGTCCAGGACCTGCTGGTCCGCATGCTGGCCAACGTGACGGCCTCCGCGTGCCTGTGCGCACGGCTCTCCCAGCTCCAGCAGGACGGGGCCGCGGAAGACCACCACTCGGCGCTGGCCAAGGCGTTCTGCACGGTCCGGATGCGGGAGACCGTCGGCTACGCCCGCGAGTTGCTCGGCGGCAACGGCATCCTGCTGGAAAACCAGGTGGGCCGGTTCGTCGCCGACGCCGAGGCGATCTACTCCTACGAGGGCACCAGGGAAATCAACACGCTCATCGTCGGCCGCGCCATCACCGGCGTCGGCGCGTTCGTCTGACCAGGGCCGCCAAGCAAGGAGACGGAGACGCAATGTTAGGAACCGGGACCAGCTGGCAGGCCCGCGCCCGGCTCGGCGCGGGAGTACTCGCCCTCGCGGCCCTCGTGGCCACCGCGGCCGCCGGCGGGGCCAGTGCGACTACGGTCAGGCCGCTGAGCCCGGGCCGCGGGCCGGTCGTGGTGACCGCCGACGGGGCGGTGGGCGGCCAGACCGCCGGCCCGACCGACGAGTTTCTCGGCATTCCCTACGCGGCTCCGCCGGTCGGCTCGCTGCGCTGGCGCCCCCCGCAGCCCCCCGCCCGCTGGTCTGGCGTCGCGCGCAGCGACGGCGTTCGCGCCGCACTGCCCGCAGCCGCCTTCGCCGTTCGGTGTGGCCAGCACGTCGGAGAACTGCCTGTACCTGAATGTTTTTGCACCAACGAAAACCGATGGCCGCCGCCTGCCGGTCATGGTGTGGATCCACGGCGGCTCACTGCTGGTCGGGGAGAGCGACGACTACAACCCGGCCGCCCTGGTGCGCCGCGGCGTCATCGTCGTCACGGTCAACTACCGGCTGGGCGCCCTCGGCTTCCTCGCCCACCCGGCGCTGGCCAGCGGGCCAGGCGGGGCGTCCGGCAACTACGGCCTGATGGATCAGCAGGCCGCGCTGCGCTGGGTGCAGCGCAACATCGGCCGGTTCGGCGGCGACCGGGGCAACGTGACCGTGTTCGGCGAATCGGCCGGCGGCCTGAGCGTGCTGTCCCAGCTCGCCTCCCCCGGCGCCCGTGGGCTGTTCTCCGCCGCCATCGTGGAAAGCGGGGCCTACGACCTGACCCAGGCGCCGCTGGCCACGGCCGAGGCCGCGGGCGAGGCGTTCGCCACCACGGCGGGCTGCGCCAGCCAGACCGCCGCGTGCCTGCGCGGCCTGCCGGTCACCACCATCGTGGGCCACGAGGACTTTGGCGGGTACACGCCGGACATCGATGGCACCGTGCTCACCCAGTCGATCGGGACCGCCCTGGCCAGCGGCCAGTTCAACCGCGTGCCGGTGATCAACGGGACCAACCACGATGAGTGGCGGCTGTTCGTCGGGCTGTCCCAGCTGCCGCCGCGCAGCGGGCCACCGGTCACGGCGGCCAACTACCAGGCCATGATCGCCTCGACCCTCGGCGTCCCCGCCGCGGCCGCCGCGGTGATCGCGGCGCAATACCCGCTGAGCGCCTACCCCAGCCCATCGGTGGCCCTGGGCGCGGTGGGCACCGACGCCATCTTCGCCTGCCCGGCGCTGACGGCCGATCAGTCACTGTCGAAGTACGTGCCGACGTACGCCTACGAGTTCAACGACGAGAACGCGCCGGAGGTCTCGCTGCCTCCGCTCGGCTTCCCGTACGGCGCGGCCCACGCATCCGAGATCCAGTACCTGTTCAGCTTGTCGAACGTCGCCTACCCCGGAGTACTCTCCCCGGCGCAACAGCGCCTCGCGGCGGCCATGAAGCAGTACTGGACGAACCTCGCCAAGCGGGGATTCCCGTCTTCACCCACGGAGCCGCCGTGGCCGGGCTTCAGCGGCGCCAGCCAGCGAATGCTGTCCCTGGTACCACCGCAACCGCAACTCGAGAACGACTTCGCCGCCGAGCATCACTGCGCCTTCTGGGCCGCCGCGGGGTAGGGCGCGTCCCACGGGACACGCCCTGCCTCAGATGTCGTGCCCGGTGGTGCTGTCGACATGGTCGGGGATATCGCCTTCATGCCGGTCACCGGTCGTTGAGGTTCCTGAGGGCTCGAACATCAGGATCGAGCCGCCGGGCGACGAAGGCTTGTGCTCGGTTCCCCTGGGCACGACGAACATATCGCCCCGGCGCAAGGCCACGGTTCGCTCGGCGCCATCGGCATCGCGCAGCGCAACGTTGAATTGGCCGTCGAGCACCAGGAAAAACTCATCGGTCTGGTCATGTACGTGCCACAGGTGCTCGCCCTTGGTGTGGGCGATGCGGATGTCGTAGTCGTTGACCCGGCCGACGATCCGCGGGCTGTAGATCTCATCGAACTGGGCGAGCGCGTCATTGAGGGTTACTGGCCTGGATTCCATGGGCGTCATCATCTGCGATACCCGGGCCGCCGGTCTTGTACGATCTTGACGTGGGCAAGGAGATCCCCGGCCACTGCGATATCGAGGCCTGGGTCCCGGCGGTTCCCGGCATCGCCGAGGTGTTCCACGCCCACATCGTCGACTGGGCCTACCCGCCGCACTGCCACGACACGTGGGCCGTCCTCATCGTTGATGACGGCGCCATCGACTACGACCTCGATACCCGCCGCTGCGGAGCGGAGAGGCAGACGGTGACGATTCTTCCGCCCGGTGTCGTGCACGATGGGCGGCCCGCACGCGGTGTGCGCGGGTTCCGCAAGCGTGAGTTGTACCTCCCGGCGGGCTTCCTGCCGGCCCAGCTCATCGGCGCCGCGGTTGACCACACCAACCTCAGGGACGACCAGCTGAAAGCCGCCCTGGCCGGCCTGCACGACTCCCTGGTCAATGGTGAGGGCCACCTCGACGCGGAGGCGCGGCTCGCCCTCATCGCCGAGCGCATCGCCGTCCACCTCGGGCTCGCGCCGCCTCCCCGCCGCAGGCCCGAGCCGCGCATCGCCGACCGGCTCCGGGAGCTCCTCGACGGATGCGTCTTCGATCCGGTCACCCTCGAGCGGGCCGCCGGAATGCTTGATCGCTCGGTCTCGCATCTCGTCCGCAGCTTCACCCGTGAGTTTGGGGTCAGCCCGCACGCCTACGTCATCGGCCGGCGCGTCGAAGCCGCCCGCCGCCAGCTCCTCCACGGTGCCCGGCCGGCCGAGGTGGCGGCCGCCGTCGGCTTCTACGATCAGGCGCATCTCACCCGGCATTTCAAGCGGCACACGTCGGTCACCCCGGCCAGGTTCGCGAGCAGCCACTCGTAATCAGCCGTCTCATCACGCCGTCAGTCCGTCTCGGCGGTCATCCGCCTGGCCCGTTGCGCCTGGGCGATGAGCGAGAGCGCGAGCACCGCGCCGACGCCTTCGCCAGCGCGCAGACGCAGGTCAAGGAGGGGCTCCAGGCCCAGCGCATCGAGCACGAGCCGGTGCGCGGGTTCCGCGCTGAGATGCCCGGCGACCAGATGAGCCTGGACCTCGGGGCGGTGGCGGACGGCGGCCAGCGCGCTCGCGGAGGTCAGCAGCCCGTCCAGGACCACGAGGCCGCCGGCGTCGGCCACGCCCAGGCACACCCCGGTGAGGAAGGCCTGCTCGGGACCGCCGACCCCGCCGAGCAGGTCTTCGACGTCGCACCGGCTGAGCTGGCCCGCGGGAGGAAGCCGGCTGCCCATCCGGGCCAGAGCCTGCTGCACGACGTGCTGCTTGCGGGCGACCATGGCCGTGTCGCTCCCCACGCCACGCCCCACGACCTGCTGCGCGGGGGCGGCCAGCAGGGCGGCGGCGAGCGCCGCGGCGACGGTCGTGTTGCCCATGCCGACCTCGCCGAGAGCCACCGGGCCGGCCGCGGCGAGCTCGTGGCCCATCCGGTCGCCCGCGGCCAGCAGCCCGGCCACGGCGTCCCGCTCGAGCGCGTCCGCGGTGGCCAGGTCGCCCCGCGCACCCGGTGGGCGCAGGTCCCGCCAGCCGGGAATGCGGTCGCCGTCGATGCCGCAGTCGGCCAGGCACACCCGCAGGCCGACCGCCCGGGCCATGGCCGCACCCTGGCCCTCCCCCGCGGCGAGCGCGCGGGCGACGAGCCGGGTGGTGCTCCGCGGGAAGGCGCTGACCCCCAGGTCGGCGACGGGATGATCGGCACCGGCGATGACCAGCGTTCCCGCGACGCCAGACGCAGCAGCACCAGACGCAGGGACGCCTGGTACAGCAGGCCCGGGGGCGGCGACGGATTCGACCCGCAGCAGCACGTCACCGAGCAGCCCCAGCGACCCGGGCGCGGCCAGCAGGCGATCCTCGGCATCGCGCGCCAGGACCCGTGCGCCGCCCACCGCTGCCTGCGCGCGGTCACGGGGCGCGGCGGGCGCACCGGCCCCGGGCGCAGCCGCCGCGCGGTCAGGGGGCGCGGCAGGGGCCTCGGCACCGGGCGCAGCCGCGGCACGGTCACGGGGCGCGGCAGGGGCCTCGGCACCGGGCGCGGCCACGCCCGGCCAGCGGTCGCGCAGGACGACCTCGGTCAGCGGAACCCGCCGTGACCAGCCCTGACGCTCCAGTCCCGGGGCTGGCGGGCGCTCGTCGGGCCAGCCGAGGCAGAGCCACCCGAGGGTCACTACACCCTCCGGCAGGCCGAGGAGGGCGTGCAGCTCACCGGGGTCGAACAGGGTGACCCAGCCCAGCCCCAGCCCGTGGGCCCGGGCGGTGAGCCAGATGTTCTCGATCGCGCACGCGCAGGACCACAGGTCGGCGTCGGGGAAGGTGGCGCGGCCCAGCACGCCGGCCGGCCGGGCGCGCCGGTCACAGCAGACCACGACCCCCAGCGGGGCTTCCCGGATCCCTTCCAGCTGGAGGCTGCGCAGATGGCGAGCGCTGTCCGGGTCGAGCTGCCGGGCCTGGGCCAGCCGGGCCCGGTCGGCCATCACCGCCGCGCTGGCCCGCAGCCGCGGATCCCGCACGACGACAAAGCGCCACGGCTGGGAATGCCCGACGCTCGGCGCGGCGTGCCCGGCGGCCAGGATCTCGTCGATGATGTCGTCCCCGACGGGATCGGGGCGGAACCGGCGCACGTCCCGCCGGGCGGCGATGACCTCGGCCAGGGCCGCGCGCGTGGTGGCCGGCAGCGCCCAGCTCATGGGGTCGCCGGCCCGCTCGGCGCTGCTGGTGGTGTCCCCGATCAGCGGCCGCGGCCGGGGCCACGGCTTCGATGCCTCGGTGCTCATGGTCCAGACGAGCGTGCCCGCCGCCGCCAGGTGAGTCAAGTCGGCGCCCGGCCGCCGCAGCCCCCGCACCCACCAGCAGCCCAGCATCCCCATTCGGTACAACGCCCTCTTAACGGTCGAGGATATCGTGCACATAGTGGAGCGATACGGCAAATAGCCCGCCCTCGTTATCAACTTGGCCGACCGCCGCGGCCCTGCTGCCGCGCAGCCCAGCCATTCCTGCCGATTCGAATAATCAGGATGCAATTGAGATGAACATGAGAGTAAGTACTGCACCAATCAGGGCGACTACCAAGGAATGAAAAATCACGCCAATAACTATAACTGCAAGAAAAGCGGCAAGCGAGAACAAATTCAGGAATAGCGCAAATCGGTAGGGAATGAATATGCCTCCAAGGCGTGAGGTACGATGCGGGCTCAAAGTTAAAGCTCCAGCGTATCAGCGCGCCCATCCGGCACGTTGAGCTGACATGGAATTACGGTGCCGTTGTATCGGGTGATCCCGTGGTCGCGCAGCCGCCACATCTGCCGTCCATTATCTCTTGCCCTCGGGTTGTGTACGATCTTGCCGCCGATACAAATAGGACAGAAACGCACAGTAGATAACTCCGCCGATCAGCAGCCCGAGAGGGACCCCAGCAAGGCTCAGAATCCATCCGTCATGTAGTGCGAATCGCCAGACTATCACCGATATGAGATAGACGGGCACAGGAAGATAAAGAATCCTGAGAAGAAACGACTGGAGTTCATTTTGCGCACGCGGCCAGCTCATCTATTTTCCTGCCTCATACCCAATGGCTCCTGCAAGAATTGACCCACCGTAGAAACAGGCGACAGCGGCGCCAGCGCCAATCCCTGCTGTCACGCCGAATACGAATGCACTACATGTTACAGTAAACATTGCCTCGACAATGGTGCCGGCCAGTATCGCGGTCCAGATTGATTGTCCGGTGGGGTCGGTGTAGTTGGTGGGGTTGCTCGCCGGCGTAGGCGTAGCGGTTGCCGTTGGCGGGGCTGGCGAGGTAGCTGGTGGTGTCTTGGGTGGTGAAGGCGCCGGTGGCGGGGTTATACCAGCGGTTGCCGTCGTGGGCGTAGCCGGTGGCGTTGCCGCTGCTGATGTCGGTCAGGGCGCCGGTGTAGCCGAGCAAGTTGGCCGGGGCCAGGGTGCCGTTGTCGGACAGGACGGTGCCGTAGGGGTCGTAGGTGCAGGTCGCGTCGGTGGATCCGGAACTGTCCACGATGGCGCTCACCGAGCCGATGTTATCGGTGACGAAGGCGTAGGAGGTGCCGCCGCGGACCATGCCCAGCGGCGTGCCCTGCTGGTCATGCAGGACGTAGATGGCCGACGAGGAGGACACGGCCGGGGTGTAGGACTGGACCCACGGCTGGCCATCCTGGCTGGCCAGGCCGTAAGTGATCCCGGCCGCGGAGCCGTCGGAGAGGACCTGGTCCTGGCCGGTGCCGGCGTAGGACAGGGTCTCGGCGCCGCTGCCGTTGGCGTTGCTGGCCGAGGTCAGCTGCCCGGCATCGTTGTACGACAGGCTCCCGTTGGCCGGGTCGCTGGTCAGGTTCCCGGCACCGTCGTAGCTGTAGCCGCTGGTGGTGACCTGGTTCGCGGAGTTGAACGACAGCGACCCGCCGGGGGCGCCGGTGGTCAGGTTCCCGCCGGTGCTAGGCCTCCAGTCGTTACCGCAGCGAGATACCTACGGTCCAGAAGACGGCATTGACGGAGTCGCAACAGTCATCGGCGCTGTGATCGGGCTTGCCGTAGCGCTAAGCCGCTTAGAACAAGAACTACAAATGACAATATCGAAAGAACAGTGGATACAACGAATAGCCTATCATTTTTTCCTGTCGCGAGGTCATATACGACACGTGAGAAGACGAGAGCGAACATTGCGAGCGTAGAGGCCAATACGAGCGGAAGGTACTGCGGACCGCGAATTATATCCTTCACCGAATCCTTCTTTTTGAAAGGAAGCCCCCCTAGGGGCTGGGTCCAATTAAGTCGGCCCCAGCCCTCTTGGCTGATGGAACCATGGGATTCTCAACCGGGCACGGATATCACGGTCCTATCTTCGCGTAGACACCACCTATTACTGCTGAGCAAGCAACGGCCACTAGCATAGCAACCGGCGCGGCCTCGGGAAGAAGGGCAAGCGATATGGCGCCGCAAATCAGCCCCCAAGACGGCAATTATTTTTGCAAAGATTGCTGCCGTCCGCGGAGCCGTCGTTTTAGGCGAGAGTGCGATACCATCTCTACAATGGGCCACTGGCTAGAATTGCTATTCTCCCAACGAGGATAAATGAAGGCCAAGCAAATTCCGGCGAAAATGTCACATGTTACCGCAGCCCACCCACGCCGCCGCGCACAGTGAAACTGGGCTACCGCGATGACCACGCTGCAAACAGCCACAGACAGGCTTGCACCGTTTGTCAGGGGTAATAACCTACCTTTCAGTTCAGTATGACTGCGGAAGATAACGAGTCGGCCGCCGCTTGACGTACAGCACTATCCACGCCTGGCTTGTGTTGGCCTCTACCGCCTTGACGATTTGGTCACCTGCTAGGACGATCACGACGCCATAGGAAAACTACGCCGAAACTGCTGACGCCAAGAAACATCGCGACGATTCCGGCTACTTCGAGAATGCGGTCATTACTGAAGTACGCCACCGCTGTTAGCGTTGCGCCGACCGCCATAACGGCTACCGAAGAGTAACCAGCCGGATTGCGGACTGGATTGCGATAATGCATCGTCTTCCTAACAGAAGTAAGGCGCTATTCCTCGAGACACACCAAGTTCGCGGGTGAAAATAGTAGCTGCAATAGCTATTGGCGCAATAAGCGCGCCCGAGGCGGCAATAGCAATGATGCCAGAGACAACCGCTGTTAGGTCGACAAGTACACCAATGCCACCCAAATTTCGACAACTCAGCTGCCCGGCGGGGTCGGTGTAGTTGGTGGGGTTGCTGGCGGCGTAGGTGTAGCGGTTGCCGTTGGCGGGGCTGGTGAGGTAGCTATTGGTGTCTTGGGTGGTGAAGGCGCCGGTGGCGGTGTTATATCAGCGGTTGCCGTCGTGGGTGTAGCCGGTGGCGTTGCCGCTGCTGATGTCGGTGAGGGCGCCGGTGTAGCCGAGGAGGCTGGCGGGGGCCAGGGTGCCGTTGTCGGACAGGACGGTGCCGTAGAGGTCGTAGGTGTAGGTCGCGTCGGTGGATCCGGAACTGTCCACGATGGCGGTGACGGAGCCGAGGTCATCGGTGACGAAGGCATCAGGCCAATCAGCTCTGCAATGGCCTACTGGCTAGTATGATTGCTCTTCCAACGAGGATAAATGACGACCAGACAGATCCCGGCGAAGATGACACCTGTTACCGTCCCTCCGACCCACGTCGGCGCGCCTAGCGAAACAAGGCTACCCACAACCAATGCGACGACTAACGCCGCCAACACCCACAGACAGGCTCGTAGCGTTGTGATGGTAATAACCTACCTTTCCAGTTTAGTATGGTCGCGGAAGATAACGAGTTGTGCTCCTAGCAAGTAACTGAACCGGACTTGCACGCTTTGGCCGGTGGGGTCGGTGTAGTTGGTGGGGTTGCTGGCGGCGTAGGCGTAGGCGTAGCGGTTGCCGTTGACGGGGCCTTAAGATGAATGACCGCAGTTCATTTGCGCATGCGGCCAGCTCATCTATTTTTCTGCCGCATACCGAATGGCAGCTGGCGCCGCTGTCGGCTGTTCTACGGAGGATCACTCCGCTACTGTCCAGACTTCCTGGATCTCCGCCCGGCAGCTGGCCGTTGAAGCCCTTTCGGGTCTCGAATATCGCTGCCCGAACTGGAGGGCGGGGGTTCCCGCCGCCGCCCGCGGCCAAGCTGCCATGTGCCATCATCTCTGTAGATAAGACCGAGGTACTGGCCTACTTTTCTAAGCTGTCCCATAGGTGCTCCTTTTAGAAGAGTTCTCCTAGGCCACAGACGGCGCCCCGATAAAGGTACCAAGTGTCGCCCCTTCGCCAGCTCCGAGGAAGAATCCAGGAATAGCTCCTATGCCTCCGGTAGCTAGGCCACCGATCAAGGCTCCTCCGATTCCGCCAACGACCGTTCCGACCACCGCTCCGGTTCCCGCCCCCGAAAGGATGCTGCACTGTCCGGTGGGGTCGGTCTGGTTGGCGGGTTATCGGTGGCGTAAGCGTAGCGGTTGCCATCAGCGGGGTTGACGGGGTAAGTACGGTGTGTGTGTTGGGTGGTGAAGCGTCGGCCGAATACGAATGCACTACATGTTACAGTAAACATTGCCTCGACAATGGTGCCGGCCAGTATTGGTCCAGATTGATTGTCCGGTGGGGTCGGTTGATGTGCCGACCGTCTCGGGCGGAACCCGAAACTTACCGGCAGGAAATCAGCCTCGAAGACCGGCTCGAGCACGATCTTCAGCGCGGCCTGCACGATCCGGTCACGAACCGGAGGAATCGAAAGCGGCCTCTGCTCCCTGGAACCCGGCTTGGGGATGAACACCCGCCGGGCAGGCAGCGGACGATACCGGCCTTCCCTCAGCTCGCCAGCCAGCTCGCCGAGCAGGCGGTCTATGCCGTACTCCTCGACCGCGGCCAGGGTGATCTTGTCGATGCCCGGTGCGCCGTTGTTACTGCGCACCGCAGCCCACGCGCGCCACAGCACGTCCCTGCGGCAGACCTTGTCATACAGCGGGTGGAATCTCCGCCCGGGATCGGCCTTGGCCGCCCG
This sequence comes from uncultured Actinomycetes bacterium, assembly GCA_963822825.1. Taxonomy (GTDB): domain Bacteria; phylum Actinomycetota; class Actinomycetes; order Streptosporangiales; family Streptosporangiaceae; genus JAWWPY01. The sequence goes on from CAWGIW010000017.1 coordinate 54,954, forward strand.
GTAAAGCGCATGCTGCAAGGCACGGACCGGATCAGCCGGGCTTTCCCGGGCCGATCCCTTCGCGGCGGGACTAGCCACAACGGCACTCACCGGGCCCCTCCTGACAGACACTGCGCACCGACGAAGCAGCGGCCCTTCCCATCACCGCAGGTTGTGCTGTCCTGCGGCTCAACCGGTACTACGGCCGCCTCCGACGCCCACCCGGCCAGCGATCCACTTCCCGGGTCACCGGTTATAGGACGCCATGCTCCGGTGACACTTCCGCAGGTCACCGGGCCGGGGAGGGCCCCCCCAGTTCCCGCCGCCACCATCGGTGCGTTCCGCGCCCCATGCGCCGGGGACTCCCTCACGGCTGCGCTTCCAGGCTCTTCGCCGCTTCCATGGCCTTCGCCCTGAATTCGGGGGCTCGGCACTCCCTGTTCCCGCCGAAGACAGGACCTCTAACGACGCCGCAGGCTTCGCGTCATGCTACGGGACCGCATCGTCGCTCCCCCCAAAGGGGCTTTTGACGCTGGGCTCCGACCCGGCCCGTTTCCAGACCGAGCCGCCAGCCTGCTACCGGGCCTCCTGGCAGCTACCCGGACCGGACTTTCACCGGCAGGCGACGACGAGCTTACGAACAGCAAGATCCGCCATGACGACTACGACACGGTGTCACCTCCCGTTCTGCTGGGCGCACGAACGATTGAGGTTAACTGCCGTGACCTTGGCCTTGAATTTAGTTGGTCGGTGATAATGTGACCATCTTAAGAGCCTCGATTATTTCTCCGCTTTGCCAATCGTCTTGTATTCAAGACGCCACATATGGCACCAACTATAAGGGCTACTACGATTATTGTAACAAACACCACGTTAACCTTTCACCATCTCCTACCAGGTATAGATCTCTGCCAGGATATCGCCCCATTGCATGGAAAGGTTCCTAAATTACCCCCAATTTATCTGTGACCATGCGTAACCAGCAGCGCTGGTGACTAGTACTCCAGCCCGAGTTCGTGATCTTTATAGGTGCCTGGCTTGCCGCTGGTAGTGGCAGGTTCTGGCGCGGTGCTGGTGGCGTCGCCGCCAGGCGGACCAGCGGAGCCGGTGGCAGGCATCCCGGGCTGGCCAGATGGTTAATGCGGTGAGCAGGCGGGCGATCTCGTTGCGGGTCAGCGGGATCTGGCCGTCGGGTGGCGGGCAGCTGGCGTGCTCGGTGGCGGCGGTGATGGTGAGGAATGCGGCGGCGAGCATGGCCAGGGTGACCCACCGGTACCAGGAGGTCCAGCGGCGGACCTGGTGCTCGTCCAGGCCGGCCAGTCCTTTGCCGGCCTGGAAATCCTCCTCCACGGTCCACCTGCGCCCGGCGATCTTGACCAGGGTGGCGAGGGGGACGTGCCGTGGTGAGTAGCAGCGGTAGAAGGCCAGTTCCCCGGTGCGCCGGTTGCGGCGGATCAGCAGCCAGCGGTACCCGCGGCGGCGCGGCTCGATGCTGGTGAGGGCCCAGTCGTAGCAGCGGTGGCCCTTGGCGCCCTCGCCAGCCGAATACAGCTGCCAGGCTGACCGCGGCAGCCGGGCAGCGAGCCGGCCGGCGCGGCAGGGGCCCGCGCCCGCGTTGACCGGGTGGCTCTTCGCGACGGCCAGCACGTACCCCACCTGGCGGGTTTCCAGGTCAGCGCGCAGGCCCGGGTCGGCGCCGTAGACCTCATCCCCGGCGACCCAGCCCGCGGGTGCCCCCGCGTCCAGGGTCCGGGTGATCATCCGGCGGGCCAGCTCCGGCTTGGTCGCGAACACGGTCCCGCCTGGGATGCCCGCCGCCCGGCACCGGGCGGGGTCACCAGTCCATGACTTCGGCAGGTAAAGCTCCCGGTCGACCAGGGCGTGACCACGCGGCGCCGCGTACGTCAGGTAGACCGCGACCTGGGAGTTCTCAATCCGTCCCGCCGTCCCCGTGTACTGCCTCTGGACACCGGCCGTGCGGGTGCCTTTCTTAAGATCGCCCGTCTCGTCCACCACCAGCACGGCATCCGGGTCACCCAGATGCCCTGTCACGTAGTCCCGCAGGTCATCCCGCACGGCATCCGCGTCCCACCGCGCCCCGGCCAGGAGGTGCTGCATCCCGCCCGGGGACGCATCCCCGGCATGCTCGGCGATGCTCCAGCAGTTCTTGCGGGGCAGGTCCGCCAGCAGCCCCAGCACGAACGCCCGTACCCGCCGCCGCGGCTCCAGCCGGGTGAACCGGCCCGCGATCCGGCCCATCAGCTCATCGAACATCCCCAGCCAGCGGGCCGGGTCTACGCTATGGCCTGCGGCCACCGCACGATCATCCAGAGTTGTCACAAACCAGGATGATCAAGCGGTGGCCGCCTTGCATCCAGCACCGCCACGCCGCAAGATCACGAACTCGGGCTGGAGTACTAGGCCACCAACTCCGCCGCTACGAAACCGCCGACGCACGCAACTCCCGCACCTGGGCCGGTCCAGATAGTCGCCACTGCACCGGCAATACAGCCACCCACCGCACCGGAGACCCCGGCTCCCAACATGACCTCCCCGAAGGTATTCCAGCTCCACACACACATGCCGGTGGGGTCGGTGTAGCTGGCGGGATTGCCGTTGGCGGGGCTGGTGAGGTAGCTGTTGGTGTCTTGGTGGTGAAGGCGCCGGTGGCGGGGTTATACCAGCGGTTGCCGTCGTGGGTGTAGCCGGTGGCGTTGCCGCTGCTGATGTCGGTCAGGGCGCCGGTGTAGCCGAGGAGGTTGGCGGGGGCCAGGGTGCCGTTGTCGGACAGGACGGTGCCGTAGGGGTCGTAGGTGTAGGTGGCGCCGGTGGATCCGGAACTGTCCACGATGGCGGTGACGGAGCCGATGTTATCGGTGACGAAGGCGTAGGAGGTGCCGCCGCGGACCATGCCGAGGGGGGTGCCCTGCTGGTCATGCAGGACGTAGATGGCCGACGAGGAGGACACGGCCGGGGTGTAGGACTGGACCCACGGCTGGCCATCCTGGCTGGCCAGGCCGTAGGTGATGCCAGCCGCGGAGCCGTCGGAGAGGACCTGGTCCTGGCCGGTGCCGGCGTAGGACAGGGTCTCGGCGCCGCTGCCGTTGGCGTTGCTGGCCGAGGTCAGCTGCCCGGCATCGTTGTACGACAGGTTCCCGTTGGCCGGGTCGCTGGTCAGGTTCCCGGCACCGTCGTAGCTGTAGCCGCTGGTGGTGACCTGGTTCGCGGAGTTGAACGACAGCGACCCGCCGGGGGCGCCGGTGGTCAGGTTCCCATCGGAATCATAACCATAGGAGTACGCCGTGCTCCCATTGACATTCGTGGCCTTGGTCAGCCGGTTACCAGTGTCGTAGCTGAACTGGGACACCGTGCCAGCCTGGTTGTTAACCGAGTACTGGACCTGGGGCGTGTCCGTCGTCGCGGTGAAAGTCAGGCAAGATCCACTCACGCGGAAATGGCGTTGCCGGGTCGAACTGGCAGATGGAATAGGAGCCTGCCTCGCCGCTCGCCGGAGGTCGGCGCGGTCATCGCGCTACCTCAGTGGCCGCGTCCGCAGGTCCGTGAGTCGGGCCGGGAACAGGAGGTTAACGCTGAAGTGATTCGACTGCCCTCTTGGCGTCGCGCAGGCTCAGGCCTGTCAGCTCCCGGACCCGGCGCACAGCGAGTATAAAATCTCCTCCCGCTACCAGGGCCTCGACCTCGGCTTTGCCCGCTGGGTCCAGGAGAGAACTCAGCGACTCCCCTGCCCGGCGATCGGCTTCCTGCCGAGTTCCTTTCGAGATCCGGACCGGGCGTAGCCACCACCGCCGTTTGCTTCCTCCGCCGTCATTCATGCTGCGACTCCTTCGCCGAATCCGGGGTGCCGTCTGGTCAGCCAGCGCGTGATGGCAGCGCTGAGCGGCCCGGAATATTCACCCGCGCCTGCCGCGGTAAACATTCAGCCAGCCACGTGTGGTGAGGTTAGCCCGGATTTTCATGGCGGTTACGGGGTGAATGCCTGCCCTGGCGGCCGCCAGAGGCATTCACTACAACCATCTCGATCGTAATCGCGCTACACTTTATCTGATTGTGGCGATGGCTTTATTTACGAGGACTTCTGTTGCTGATTGCAACTGGCATCACCCCGTAGTTCGGCGAGCAACCTTTCCACGTTGCTTCGGTTCTTTCGCCAATCAAAGAGGGCAGCCTTAAAGGCGGATTTACTCGATATGGTTACATCAGCTGAATGAGGAGACTCATTGGTGATTTGAACTTTAACATCTTCACCCCACCCAAGAAAGGACACCCTGGTCCTAGCGCTTACTGAGCGGGGAACCCTCGTAAGCCGACTGGCATGCCACTGATTTTCGAGTATATTGGCCACATGGCTAAGCAACTCGTCGCCATTGCAGGGAATCGACGCTGACTCGCTGTAATTTGCGGTCACGGTTCCTCCTATTTGTCGGCATGGGCGCGTTTGCGCGGATCAGACTTCAGGGTGATCGTCGCAGCCCGCGTCAAAGTCGTGCTAAAGATGACGGTTCATCATCCCTAGCGTCCTGGAACTGGAACCAGCCTTGCCCTGCCGACGTACGGGGCCGATCAGCACGGCAAAACTTGCGCAGATGCGAAATGGCAATATGGCAACTCCGCCTTCCGGTCGTGCCTGTTGCGTGCCGATAGAACAGTGATCAGCGATGGACCATGGATAGTTATGGGCGCGCCGTAATCGACACGGACCTGCAGCAGTATCCCCGCTGGGGGCGACGCAAGCCCCCACTTTTCGGTTCGATCAGGACTGCGGGTAGCTGAATTGGAATTAGTTCATTGGCTGATAGTTGCCAGTACGTAAATTGCTGGCTCGTACTAGCCGCAAACCAGGTCGCCATCTATCCAGCCTATCAAGCCTATGCTCGCTCCGAGGATTATTCCTGCTAGGCCTCCAGTCGTTACCGCAGCGAGGACACCTACGGTCCAGAAGACGGCATTTACGGTGTCGCTGCAACTCCACTGGCCGGTGGGCTCGGTGTTGTTGGTGGGGTTGCTGGCGGCGTAGGTGTAGCGGTTGCCGTCAGTGGGGCTGGCGAGGTAGGTGCTGGTGTCTTGGGTGGTGAAGGCGCCGGTGGCGGTGTTATACCAGCGGTTGCCGTCGTGGGCGTAGCCGGTGGCGTGGCCGCTGCTGATGTCGGTCAGGGCGCCGGTGTAGCCGAGCAAGTTGGCCGGGGCCAGGGTGCCGTTGTCGGACAGGACGGTGCCGTAGGGGTCGTAGGTGCAGGTCGCGCCGGTGGATCTGGAACTGTCCACGATGGCGGTGACGGAGCCGAGGTTATCGGTGACGAAGGCGTAGGAGGTGCCGCCGCGGACCATGCCCAGGGGGTGCCCTGCCGGTCATGCAGCACGTAGATGGCCGACGAGGAGGACACGGCCGGGGTGTACTGGACCCACGGCTGGCCGTCCTGGGCCGGTCGGTCCAGATAGTCGCCACTGCAATGGCCTTGGGCTCCCAGGCACCTAAAAGAATCACCTATTGTTTCTTGCGACCATTTATGAGCAAGATGATAAATACATTCGCGCAAGCCAGCAATACGAATGCAATAGCTAGTAATATAATCGTTATAGCGCTAGCCAGTGGTTTACCGGAGGTAAATGCGACCACGCCGATGCCTATGGCGCTAAAGGTAAATCCGAGCATGAGTGCGATGTAAGCCCTGCTCAAGCTTGCGGAACGTGAGGACTGACTCTCCATAGATATAGCGATCACTTCCGTCTCAACATGACTGCGCGGTGAGGCCGAGGCCTAGCACGAAACCTGGTGCGCTGGTATCAAAGCCAATTACTACGCTGGCGATAGCTAGGGGTGCGGCCGCTTCCGGGGCCGCCGCAAGCGCGATGATGCCCAGTATAGAACCCCCTAGGCCGAGTCCCCCGAAAATGGACCCAGGATACCGCCTGTGCAGGCGTCATTGGCCCCGGTGGGGTCGGTGTAGTTGGTGGGGTTGTCGCCGGCGTAGGTGTAGCGGTTGCCGTTGGCGGGGCTGGCGAGGTAGCTGGTGGTGTCTTGGGTGGTGAAGGCGCCGGTGGCGGGGTTATACCAGCGGTTGCCGTCGTGGGTGTAGCCGGTGGCGTTGCCGCTGCTGATGTCGGTCAGGGCGCCGGTGTAGCCGAGCAAGTTGGCCGGGGCCAGGGTGCCGTTGTCGGACAGGACGGTGCCGTAGGGGTCGTAGGTGCAGGTCGCGTCGGTGGATCCGGAACTGTCCACGATGGCGCTCACCGAGCCGGTGTTATCGGTGACGAAGGCGTAGGAGGTGCCGCCGCGGACCATGCCCAGCGGCGTGCCCTGCTGGTCATGCAGGACATAGATGGCCGCCGACGATGACACGGACGGGGTGTAGGACTGGACCCACGGCTGGCCATCCTGGCCGGCCAGGCCGTAGGTGATCCCGGCCGCGGAGCCCTCGGAGAGGACCTGGTCCTGGCCGGTGCCGGCGTAGGACAGGGTGTCGGCGCCGCTGCCGACGGAAGCGGCCCCATTAAGTTACGTCGATAGCCTTACAGGGAGCCCACCATTTCAGTTCTTAGGGCCGTTACGCACGATTCTATCTATCGCACCTTTCTGAGCATTACGGCTACGATAAGCACCGCGAGTCCTAGCGACAAGAAGATGATCGAACTTGGATCCGCGCCGTGCTTAGAAAAATCAACGGCACCGGGAACGAGAAGAGCAATCGCAATAACTGTCAATAGAATCGAGCTATGTTTCTTTTCAAATATTGAGAACATTCTAAGCAGAGCTGCGGCCGTTCGTTACCCCAGCTCTTACCTCCTTAAAATTGCCCGAGGTTAACCGGCGGTGGTCCATACCGCAGCCGCTCCTATTCCTGCGCCCACAACACATCCCCCAAGCACGTCTTTAGTAGTTCCACCTGACACCAGTTCGCCTACCGCGCCGCCAACGCAGCCTGCTGCCAGGGCAGTTATGTACGGATTTCCTCCCGAGGCATCAAAGGCGATTATGCCCGCAGTTAGACTAAGTACGCCAGCGAATACATCCATAAGCAAGCTTTGGCCGGTGGGGTCGGTGTAGTTGGCGGGGTTGCTGGCGGCGTAGGCGTAGCGGTTGCCGTTGGCGGGGCTGGACAGGTAGCTGGTGGTGTCTTGGGTGGTGAAGGCCCCGGTGGCGGGGTTATACCAGCGGTTGCCGTCGTGGGCGTAGCCGGTGGCGTTGCCGCTGCTGATGTCGGTCAGGGCGCCGGTGTAGCCGAGGAGGTTGGCGGGGGCCAGGGTGCCGTTGTCGGACAGGACGGTGCCGTAGGGGTCGTAGGTGTAGGTGGCGCCGGTGGATCCGGAACTGTCCACGATGGCGGTCACCGAGCCGATGTTATCGGTGACGAAGGCGTAGGAGGTGCCGCCGCGGACCATGCCGAGCGGGGTGCCCTGCTGGTCATGCAGGACGTAGATGGCCGACGAGGAGGACACGGCCGGGGTGTAGGACTGGACCCACGGCTGGCCATCCTGGCTGGCCAGGCCGTAAGTGATCCCGGCCGCGGAGCCGTCGGAGAGGACCTGGTCCTGGCCGGTGCCGGCGTAGGACAGGGTCTCGGCGCCGCTGCCGTTGGCGTTGCTGGCCGAGGTCAGCTGCCCGGCATCGTTGTACGACAGGCTCCCGTTGGCCGGGTCGCTGGTCAGGTTCCCGGCACCGTCGTAGCCGTAGCCGCTGGTGGTGACCTGGTTCGCCGAGTTGAACGACAGCGACCCGCCGGGGGCGCCGGTGGTCAGGTTCCCATCGGAATCATAACCATAGGAGTACGCCGTGCTCCCATTGACATTCGTGGCCTTGGTCAGCCGGTTACCAGTGTCATAGGTGAACTGGGACACCGTGCCGGTCTGGTTGTTGACCGAGTACTGCACCAGTGACGTGTCCGTCGTCGCGGTGGAGGTGCGGCAGGACTTCCCGGAGGCGTACTTGGTGTAGCAGTAGGAGATGTCGGAGACCACGTTGGAGGTGGAAGAGGCCCGGTAGGCCTGGATCCGGGAGATCCGGTCACCCAGGTCATAGCTGGTGATGATCTTGGCCGCCCACGACGATTCGGCCGTGTTGGTGGCGGACCAGGTGGTGGTGCGCAGCCCATCGGCGTTGTAGGCGAACTCCCACAGCTTCCCGGTGGGGTCGGTCATCGAGGACAGCAGGTTGCGGGTGTTGTAGCTGTAGGTGGTCGTCCCGCCCGCGTCCTGGGCCGAGGTCAGGTTCATGTCGCCGTCATACGCATACGACAGGGTCCCGCCGCCCGAGTCCGCGTTTTTGGTCAGGACCAGGTTCCGCCCGTCATAGGTGTAACTGGTGGTGCCGGAGGAGTCGTTTTGGGTTTTCAGGTTCCCCGCGCCGTCAAAGGCATAGGTGACGGTGACTGGATCCGGGCCGCCGGTGTAGGCGGCGCTTTGGATCCGGTCGTCGGTGTCGTAGCCGTAGGTCACGGTGTTGCCGTCGCCGCCGGTCACCGTCAGCACCCGTCCGGCCGGGTCGTAGGTGATCGTCTCCGGCTGCAGGCTGCTGCCGGTGGGCGGGGTGATCGTGGTGAGCTCGTGGGCGGAGTTGTAGCTGTATTTCGTCGGGTTGCCCGGTGATCCGCCGTTCTTCGGATCGGTGGAGGTGGCCGGGGTGCCATCAGGGTTGTAGGTCACCTTCGCGGCCGCTGCCAGGGCGTTCTGGGCCTGGGCCAGGTTTCCCGCCCCGTCGTAGGTGTAGGCCGTCTTGTTGGCCTGAGGATCGGTGGACGAGCTGGGCTGGAAGGCGGCGGTCGGATTGGTGCCGCTGCTGGAGTTGCCGTAGGCCAGCGAAGACGTCGCCCCGGTCGGTGACTTGGAGCTGGTCAGCGACTCGCCGCTGTTCGCGCCGTAGGTGTTGGTGGTCGTCCCGGCGCTCCCGTTGGCGTTTTGTGACGTCAGCACCTCGTTGAAGGTGTTGTAGGTGGCCGAGCGGGTGTCACCGGCCGGGTCGACTGCCTTGGTGACCAGTGACGTGGCCGGGCTGATCGTGTAGGTGGTGTTGGGCACCGACCCCACCGGGCTGGACTGGCTGGTGTTCGGGTCAGCGACCTGGGTTTCGGTGGAGGACACGTAGGCCAGCCGGGTCGTCGCGGTGCTGGTGCCGGTGGTCGGCTGGGTCACCGAGGTGACCTGGTGCGCCGAGTTGTACGTCAGCGTCGTGGTGTTGTTATTGCCGTTCTCGATCGACGTCAGGTCATTGGCCGGGTCATACCCGAACTGGATCTCCGTCCCGTCGGGCTGGGTGTCCGAAGTCAGCAGCCCGCTCGACTGATCCCCGCCGTAGACCGCCTCCCGGGTCCCGAGATATCCGCTGGTCTGGCTGAGCTGGTCCACCCACGGCCCGGAATACCCCAGCGTCACCGTCTGGGTGGGACCCGGGCCGCCGCGGGGGGTGAACGTGACCTGCGTCTCCTGCCCCGAGCCGTTGTAGGAATACGTGTTCGTGTTGCCGTTGCGGTCGGCCTGGCTGGTGATCAGCCCGGCGGAGGTGAAGCACATCACCGCCCCGGTCGCATGCCACGTCATCGTGTACCCCGTCCCCCCGCACGTGCTCCCCGAAGAATTAGCCAGGGTCACATGGAACTGCGGCGGGCTGGTGTAGCCCGACCCGGCCTTGACGAATTTCCCCGCCGTCCCGTCCTCGCCCAGGAACGTCACCGACCCGTCGCTGGCCGGGAACAGCCGCACATCCGCGCCCTCCCGAAGCCGCCAGCCCGGGCCGTCCAGCCCGTTCGCGACCCCGCTGCCCAGCAGCAGGCTGTTGTAGTCCAGCCCTAAGGTCAGCGACGACCCCACCTCGGGCAGCGTGATGTCGTTCGTCGTCACCAGCGCGTCCCCCGAACCCACGTTCACCCGCAACGAAACCCGGTCCGAGATCGGGAACGACAAGAACGTCGCGTTCGGCACCGGGCCCGACCCCACCGGGATACTCGGCGCCGATGCCAGCGGTCCGGCCGCCCGGCCGCACCGCCGCCGGGGCGCCGGCGGCCAGGTGGTACCTCGGGGCGTTCCGGGGCGGCGACCAGATGGTGCTCGGCCGGGGCGCCGGGCGCGCCGCCGACGATAAAGACGATAACGCTGACGCTGGCTGCACCGGCGCCAGGAGGCCGATGAGCAGCGCCACGGCCGGCACCAGCGCGAAAGTAAATGGCAGACGTGTATAACGAGAACGCACCACGGGCCCCTTATGGATAGACGGAACTATCCCTCCCCGAAATAGCGCCATAAATGGCTATTCACCCGGTGAACGTACCTCCTTCAGCGACCCAGGAATACTCACCTCGCAGTAACAAGAACCTTTCCCAATCTCGGGCGCCTGCCCGTGCCTGGGATGACCGCCTGCCGCACGGCACTGCTCCCATCCGCCGCCTGCCGAGTCTGCCCAGTTGCCGTCCTGACTGCGGCCGCAGCCAGGATCAGTGGTGATCTTCTCCGGTGGACGGGTCCCGGGGCCGTGCGCCCGCGTGATCAACGATCCGTGAGACGCTGCCGGGCATGGATGGCCCAGCGAGCGTTACGGTCGTCGGCGTGGGCGACGACGGCTGGCCAGGGCTGACCGAGGAGGCACGCGGCGTCCTGCGGGAGGCTCCGCTCATCGTCGGCAGCGTCCGCCATCTCGCGCTCATGCCGGATCTCCCCGGTCGCCGGGTCCCCCTGCCGTCGCCGCTGCTCCCCCAGCTTGACGGGCTCGTGGCCGAGAACCCCGGCGTGTGCCTGCTCGCCAGCGGTGACCCGATGCTGCACGGGCTCGGTGCCACGCTGGCCCGGCGGCTCGGTGCCGGGCGGATACGGGTGCTGCCCGCCGTGTCATCCGTCGCCCTGGCCTGCTCGCGACTCGGCTGGGCCGGGCACGAGGTTGACGTCGTCTCCCTGGTGTCACGGCCGGCCGAGGCGGTTCTGCCGGCGGTGCAGCCAGGCGCCCGGATTCTGGTCCTGAGCCGGGACGCCAGCACCCCGGCGGTGCTCGCTGCCCTGCTGGCCGGCCGGGGCTGGGGCGGGACCCAGCTGACCGTGCTCGAGCACCTTGGTGGCCGCGCCGAGCGGGTGCGGGGCCCCTACCCCGCTCGCTCACTGGGCGCCGGGCCGTTCGCTGACCTGTCAGTCGTGGCCCTGACCTGCGAGCCGGACCCCGCCACGACCGTCCTCCCCCGGGTGCCCGGGCTGCCGGACGCCGCCTACGAGACCGATGGCCAGCTGACCAGGCGTGAGGCGCGGGTGCTGGCGCTGGCGGCGCTCGTACCCGGCCCGGGGCAGCTGCTCTGGGACATCGGCGCAGGCAGCGGAAGCGTCGGGATCGAGTGGATGCGCGCCGACTCCCGCTTCCGCGCCGTCGCCGTCGAGGCCCGCCCGGACCGTGCCGAGCGGGTCAGGCGCAACGCCACCGCCCTCGGCGTGCCTGATATCGACGTAGTCTGCGGCACGGCCCCGGACGCCCTGACCGGCCTGCCCGCGCCAGACGCGGTCTTCCTGGGCGGCGGCGTCAGCACCGGCGGCGTCCTCGAGGCGTGCTGGCAGCGGCTGCCGCCTCGCGGCCGGCTGGTCGCCCACGCGGTCACGATGGAATCCGAGGCCCTCCTGCACGAGTGGCAGCGCACCGAGGGCGGGCAGCTCGTGAAGCTGGCCCTCAGCTATGCTGGCCCGCTCGGCGGGTTCACCACCTGGCGGCCCGCGCTGCCGATCACGCAATGGCAGGTGACCCGATGACCGTATGGTTCGTCGGTGCCGGGCCGGGTGCCCCAGACCTGCTGACCGTGCGCGCTCAGCGGCTGCTCGCCGCCGCGCCTGTGGTCCTGTACGCAGGCAGCCTGGTGCCGCCGGAGGTACTGGCAGGCACCCGGCCGGGGGCGCGGTTGGTCGATACCGCCGGGCTGGACCTGGATGCCATCCTCGATGAGCTCGTGTCGGCGCACCGCGACGGGCATGACGTGGTCCGGCTGCACAGTGGCGACCCGTCGATCTTCAGCGCGGTCGCCGAGCAGGCGCGCCGCCTCGACGCGGCGGGCGTGCCGTGGCAGATCGTCCCTGGTGTCCCCGCGTTCGCTGCCGCGGCGGCCGCACTGCGGCAGGAGCTGACGCTGCCCGGAGTCGGTCAGACCGTGGTGCTGACCAGGACCTCGGCCCGGGCGACCCCGATGCCGCCGGGCGAGGATCTGGCGACGCTCGGGGCCACCCGGTGCACGCTGGTCCTGCACCTGGCGGTGCAGAATGTGGACCAGGTGGCCAGCGATCTGCTGCCGCATTACGGGGCCGACTGCCCGGCCGCGGTGGTGGTCCGGGCGAGCTGGCCCGACGAGATGGTGCTGCGCTGCACGCTCAGCGAACTCGCCGGGCGGGTCCGCGCGGAAGGCATCCGCCGGACAGCGATCATCGTGGTGGGAGGGGTCCTCGCGCCCGGTGGTCCCGAGCACGGCACTCTCCAGGAGAGCCACCTGTACTCCGCCGGGCGTGACCGCTCGGCATATGACCGCCCGGCATATGACCAGGGGGCCGCACGTGACCATGGAGCAGGCCATCGCCGGGAGGATTCACGGCCGTGAGACGGGTGCTGATCATCGGAATCGGCGCGGGTGATCCCGAGCAGGTGACCGTCCAGGCCATCAAGGCGCTCAATGAGACCGATGCCTTCTTCGTCATCGACAAGGGCACCGGCAAGCAGGACCTCACGGCGGTCAGGCAAGAGATCTGCGAACGGTACATCGAGAATCATTCGTACCGGATGGTGCACGCACCGGATCCGGAGCGCGATCGCACCGCGGCGCGTTACGGGTCGGCCGTTGAGCAATGGCGCCGCCAGCGAGCCGAGATCTACGAAGGGCTCATCGCCGGTGAACTCGGCGACGGAGAGTGCGGCGCGTTCCTGGTGTGGGGCGATCCGGCGCTGTACGACAGCACTCTGGCGATCATCGAGCAGATCATCGCGAAGGGCGCCCTGGAGCTGGAGTACCAGGTCATCCCGGGAATCAGCAGCGTCCAGGCGCTGGCTGCCCGGCACCGGGTGAGCCTGACCCAGGTCGGCCAGCCGGTCCACATCACCACCGGCCGGAAGCTGGCCGAGGGCGGCTTTCCTGAGCATTGCGACGATGTGGTCGTGATGCTGGACGCGGCGTGCTCGTTCACCGCCGTCGCGGAGCCCGGCATGAAGATCTACTGGGGCGCCTACATCGGGACCAAGGACGAGATCCTCATCTCCGGCCCCCTAGCCGATGCCGCGGATCAGATCCAGGCTGTCCGCCGCGAGGCGCGGGCCCGCAAGGGCTGGATCATGGACACCTACCTGCTGCGCCGGGCAACCGGCCAGTGAGGCTGGACCCACCGCGGGTGACGGTGCTCGTGCTGGGCGGGACGGCCGAGGCCGGGGCGCTGGCCGCCCGGCTGGCTGGCCGGCCGGGCATGCGGGTCGTAAGCTCGCTGGCCGGCCGGGTCCGCAACCCGGCGCTCCCACGCCGGTGAGGTCCGGATCGGGGGGTTCGGCGGGGTGGCGGGCCTGGCCGACTGGGCCCGGGCCGAGGGCGTGGACGCCGTCGTGGACGCGACCCACCCGTTCGCCGAGACGATAAGCGCCCACGCGGTCGCCGCCTGCGCGCACGCGGGCCTGCCGCTGCTGCGGCTCACCCGCCCGGGATGGCAGCCGCGGGACGGCGACGACTGGCACCACGTCGGTGCGCTCGCGGAGGCGGCCGCGATCCTCCCCTCGCTCGGCACGCGCGTCTTCCTGACCACCGGCCGCCAGGGATTGCCCACCTTCGCGGCCCTGGACACGCTGTGGTTCCTGATCCGCTGCGTCGACCCGCCATCGGGCGCGATGCCGGCCCAGCCGTGAGGTCCTGCTCGCCCGTGGCCCCTACACCCGGGAAGCGGAGCGCGCCCTGATGCGGCGCTTCGCGATCAACGTCCTGGTGACCAAAGACAGCGGCGGCTCGCTGACGGCCGGCAAGCTGGCGGCCGCCCGGGATCTGGGCCTCCCGGTGGTCATGGTCCGCCGCCCAGCCGCCTCTCCCGTCCCCTTCGCCTCCCCCGTGCTGGTGAGCCCCGTGGTGGCGAGCCCCGTGGTGGTGACCACGGTGGACGACGCCGTCAGCTGGGTACTTCGCTGTGCTGATGAACCTGGGGCTCGGGCACCTGGGGCTCGGGCACCTGACCGGCGTCCTGCGGGGCGTACTGCCGGGGAGTGAACACGGTCGCCCGGCCGCCCTGGGCATAAACCCGGGTGGTGCTCGAACCAACGATGAGCAGCGTGTTCATGTCGATGGCGGCCGGGTCGAGTTCGCCCAGCGAGGTGATGCTGAGCTGCTCGCCGGCCCGGCCGACGCTGCGCCCGACGACGACCGGCGTGGCCGGCCGCCGGTGGCGCAGGACCAGGTCACGGACGGCGGCGACCTGCCAGGTGCGGGCGCGTGACGCCGGGTTGTAGAGGGCGAGGACCAGGTCGGCCGCGGCCGCTTTGTCAATCCGGTCGGCGATGACCGGCCATGGCTTCAACCGGTCAGACAGGCTGATGACGCAGTAGTCGTGGCCCAGCGGGGCCCCGGCCCGGCTCGCCACCGCCTGGGCGGCGGTGACGCCCGGGAGGACGTCGATGGTGATGTCGCGCCACCGCTCACCGCCCGCGGCGGCTTCCTCCAGCACCGCGGACGCCATGGCGAAGACGCCGGGATCCCCGGACGAGACCACCACCACGCGGCCGCCCTGGGCGGCCAGGTCAAGCGCGAGCGCGGCCCGGCGGGCCTCGACCGTGTTCCCTGAGCCGTGCCGGTGCTGCCCCGGCCGGTGCGGCACCCGGTCCAGGTAGGACCGGTAGCCCACCAGGTCGGTGGCGCTGGCGATCGCGGCCGCCGACTCCGGGGTCAGCCACGCCGGGTCGCCCGGGCCCAGCCCGACCACGGTCACGCCGGGCGGCGCCGCAGGGCGCTCACCGCGCCCGGGCACCAGGGCGAGCGACATGTAGGGCACGGTGGCGGGATCGACCGCGGTGAGCGGCGCGACGCGCTGCGCACCGGTCCCGGCCCGCTCGACGTAGTACGCCCGGTCCAGCAGGCCGGTCTCGGCCAGCGCGGCGCGCACTTTGCCGAAGGTGCGGCCCAGCTTGAGGATGGCCACCGCGTCGCCGCCCGCGCCCGCGAGGCGGGAGTGCAGGACGTCCGCGGGCAGCGTGCCGGTGAGGACCGTCAGCGACTCATCGTGCTGGACCAGCGGCTGGCCCACCGCCGCGGCCGCCGCCGCGACCGAGGACACGCCGGGCACGATCTCGGCGCTGAACCGGCCGCGCAGCCGCGCGTGCAGGTGCTGGTAGGACCCGTAGAAGCCGGGGTCGCCCTCGCACAGCACCACCACGTCCCGGCCATCCTCCAGGTGCGCGGCCAGCCGGCTGGTGGCCTCGTCGTAGAAGTCGGCGAGCGCACCCGGGTAGCCGCCGGGGTGATCGGTGCCCTCGGTCGTCACCGGGTACCGCAGCACCTCTTCGACCTGGCCCGGGCGCAGGTACGGGGCGGCCGCGCCGCGGGCCACGCTGTGGCCGTGCCGCGCGCAGTGGTAGGCCACCACCCCGGCCTCGGCGATCAGCCGGGCACCGAGGACGGTGACCAGATCGGGGTCGCCGGGGCCGACCCCGACGCCGGTGAGGCGGCCTGCTGCCATCGAAGTCACTCCGCCTTGCTCGCGAGGGCGTTGACGGCCGCGGATGCGATCGCGGACCCGCCGCGGCGCCCGTGAACAACCAAGAACGGAATACTCAACGAATTCTCGGCCAGTGCCGCCTTTGATTCCGCGGCGCCGATGAAGCCGACCGGGACGCCGACCACCGCGGCGGGCCGGGGCGCGCCCGCCGCCACCATCTCCAGGAGGTGGAACAGCGCCGTGGGCGCGTTGCCGACGGCGACCAGCGCGCCGTCCAGGTGATCACGCCACAACTCGACGGCCGCCGCCGTCCTGGTCGTCCCCAGCTGCGCGGCGAGCCCGGCCACCCGTGGGTCGCGCAGCGTGCACAGCACCTCGTTACGGGCAGGCAGCCTGGACCGGGTGACCCCGGCCGCGACCATGGACGAGTCGCAGAGCACCGGCGCGCCCGCGGCGAGCGCCGCCCCCGCCTGCGCGGAGAATCCCGCTGACCAGGCCATATCGCTGACCAGATCAGTCATGCCGCAGGCGTGCACCATGCGTACGGCGACCCGCTCCAGCTCCGCCGGGACTCGCGCGAGGTCGGCTTCCCGCCGGATGGCGGCGAACGAGGCGCGGTAGATCTCGGCGCCGTCGCGCTCGTAGCAGGGCATCATGCCGGCCCGGCCACGGCGGTCAGCACACGGAGAGCGGGGCCGTCGCCGACCGTGAACTGATCGGCGGACATGGCCACCACGGCCGTGGCGTCAGCGGGCAGGCCGCACCGGCGGCCGCACCCGGCCCAGTGCACTGGGCCCAGCCCGGCGACGCCCGTGGCCACCGACCGCACATCAGCGAGCGATCTGGCGCACGACATCCCGCTGCACGCCGTGACGGCCGAGAGGGTGTGGTCATCCGAGACGAGCAGGCCCGCGCCGGCCAGCCGCGCCAGGGCGGCGTCGACCGGCCCGGCGAGCGGCAGGACAACCCGGCCCGCCGCGGCCAGCCGGGCCGCGCCACCGGGGCGTACCATCCGGCTGAGCATCCGGAGTTGGGCCGCGGTGAGCCGGCCCAGCGGCGCGGCCACCACGGCCGCCGGCGCCGCAGCCGTGACCGGGCCATCCAGGACCGGGCCCAGCGGCAGTCGGCTCACGGTGTCCGTCACCCGCTCGGCGAGCACGCCGCCCACCGCCGCCGCGACCGCCGCTCCGCCATCAGGCAGGCCAGCCACGCGGGGGGCGCCCTGGCCCCCGGCGACCCGCACCGCCCGGCGCTGTTCGAGGAAGGCCTGGGCGGCGGCGATCGCCTGCCCGACCATCTGCCGCGCCGGGCCGGACCGCCCTGTCTCGCGCCCGGCCAGGATGAGGTCGGCCCGGCGGGGATGCCAGCGCAGGCCGATGTCGCAGCCGCCGAGCCCGGCGCGGCCGGTCCCGTCGTCCAGGCAGAACAGGAATCGCCCGGGCAGGGCGGCCAGGCCGGGATCGGCCCGGAGCGCCCGGTCCAGGGCACGCACCAGCCAGCTCAGGTCCGGGTGGCCCGCAAGGCCGGCCAGCGGGCTCGCGGTGATGTTGCGGGCCCGGTCGTGGGCCGGTGAAGGCAGCAGCCCGGCCGACGCGGCCCGCCGCGCGAGCTCGCGGTCCTCGGCCGCCCGTACCCCCCGGAGCTGCACATTGCCACGCGAGGTGAGATCCACGCAGCCGTTGCCGAACCGGCTGGCCAAAGCGGCCAGCGCGCCGAGCCTCGGGCCGGTGGCGTAGCCGCCGGGCAGCCGTATCCGGGCGACGAGGCCGTCACGGGCCTCGTGCAGATCGAGGATGCCTGGACAGGCGTCGGCCGCCGTCATGGGAGTAGTGAGGATGAAGGCCGAGGGTAGCCGCTGCGGCCAGGCATGGTCAACGACCAAAGGTGAGTCTGTGGTTGACGGGTACGCGCGGTGTGCGCCAGAGTCTGCAGGAGCACGGCGATGGCCAGTGGAGGAAGCCGGTGTGAATCCGGCGCGGTCCCGCCACTGTCACCGGGGAGCAAACCCCACCATGGTCACGGCCCAGTCGGGCGGGAAGACCGGGGCGCGCGCCGATCCGGGAGCCAGGACACTCCGGCCACCGTCACCCACGACCCGGGACGAGGATCCCGAGGAAGGCCATCGTGGACCACGACCACGACCAGCAGGCCAGCGTCCTGCTGCTGTCTACCTCCGACACGGATCTGCTGGCCGCCCGGGCGAGCGGCGCGGGCTACCGGCTGGCCAACCCGGCCCGGCTGGCGGCCGCTGAGCTGCCCCCCTTGCTGGACGGGGCCGACGTGGTCGTGGTCCGCCTGCTCGGCGGCGAGCAGGCGTGGCGGGAAGGCCTCACCGCGCTGCGCCGCCAGCCTCGCCCGCTCATCGTCCTCGGCGGCGAGATGGTCCCGGACGCCGCCTTGATGTCCTTGTCCAGCGTCCCCGCGGGCATCGCCGCGCAGGCGCACGAGTATCTGGCCCACGGGGGACCAGCCAACCTCCGCGAGCTCGCGCACTTCCTGGCCGACACGGTCATGATGACCGGCAACGGCTTCGCCGCGCCGCGGCCCATGCCGACCTGGGGCCTGCGCCCCCGGCCGTCCCCGGCCGGGCCCCCTTCCGCGGACAACCAGCCCAGCCCGGGGCCGGTGGTGGCGGTTCTCTACTACCGGGCGCATGAGCTGGCGGGCAATACCGGCTTTGTGGACACCCTGTGCGCGGCGGTCGAGGCCTGCGGGGCCCGGGCCGTGCCGGTCTGGTGCGCCAGCCTCAGGACGGCCGGCCCCGATCTGCTGGAAACCCTGGGCCAGGCGGACGTCCTGGTGGTGACCGTGCTCGCGGCGGGCGGGACGGTGCCCGCGCTGTCGGGGGCAGGCGGGGACGACGAAGCATGGGACGTGGGGGCGATCGCGGCCCTGGACATCCCGGTCGTCCAGGCGCTGTGCCTGACGTCGCCGCGGGCGCAGTGGGCCGCCGCCAATGCCGGGCTTAGCCCGCTCGACGCGGCGACCCAGGTAGCGATCCCCGAGTTCGACGGCCGGCTGATCAGTGTGCCGTTCTCCTTCAAGGAGACCGGCGCCGACGGTCTGTCCCGGTATGTCGCCGATCCGGAGCGGGCCGCGCGGGTCGCCGGGACGGCCGTGGCGCTGGCCCGGCTGCGGCACATTCCCCCGGCGCGGCGGCGGGTAGCGGTCGTGCTGTCGGCCTACCCGACCAAGCACTCCAGGATCGGCAATGCGGTGGGGCTCGACACCCCGGCCAGCACGGTCCGCCTGCTCCGGGCCCTGCGCGAGCGCGGCTATGACGTCGGCCCGCTCGCCGGCCCCGGCGCGCTGCCGGGCGTCGAGCCACCGGACGGGGACGCGCTGATCCACGCGGTCATCGCGGCCGGCGGCCAGGACCCCGAATGGCTGACCGACCAGCAGATGGCCAGCGCCGCCGTCCGCATCCCCGCCGCGCGATACCAGCAGTGGTTCGACCGGCTGCCGGACGAACTGCGCGCCTCGATGGAGAAAGCCTGGGGGCCGCCGCCTGGTGAGTTGTATGTGAACCGGTCGGCCAGCAGCGACGGGGAGATCGTGCTCGCCGCGCTCCAGGCCGGGAACGTGTTGCTGCTGGTGCAGCCGCCGCGCGGCTTCGGGGAGAACCCGGTGGCGATCTACCACGACCCCGATCTGCCGCCGAGCCATCATTACCTGGCCGCCTACCGCTGGCTGGAGGAGGGCTTCGGCGCGCACGCGGTCGTGCACATGGGCAAGCACGGGAACCTGGAGTGGCTGCCGGGCAAGAACCTCGGGATGTCGGCGGCCTGCGGCCCGGACGCCGCGCTCGGGAACCTGCCGCTCATCTACCCGTTCCTGGTGAACGACCCGGGCGAGGGACACAGGCCAAACGCCGCGCCCACGCGACGATCGTCGACCACCTGGTGCCGCCGATGACCCGGGCCGAGACGTACGGGGACCTGGCCCGGCTGGAGCAGTTGATGGACGAGCACGCGGCGGTGGCCGCGCTGGACCCGGCCAAGCTCCCGGCGATCCGGGCCCAGATCTGGACGCTGATCCAGGCGGCCAAGCTCGACCATGACCTCGGCCTGGACTCCCGTCCCCAGGCCGAAGAATTCGACGACTTCCTGCTGCACGTGGACGGCTGGCTGTGCGAGGTGAAGGACGCCCAGATCCGCGACGGCCTGCACATCCTCGGGGTGGCCCCGGAGGGAGCGCAGCGGGTCGGCCTGGTGCTCGCGATGCTCCAGGCCCGGCAGATCTGGGCCGGGGGCGGCGGAGCCGGGGGCAGCGGCAGCAGCGGCAGCAGCGGCAGCGGAAGCGGCGGGAACGGGGGCGGCGGGATGCCGGGCTTGCGCGAGGCGCTCGGCCTCGTGGAGGACGGCCAGGCGCCGCGCGCCGAGGTTAACCGGGCGGAGGAACTGGCCCGGGCGCTCGCCGAGGGGATGGAACTGGGCGGGTGGCAGGCCGGCGGCGCCCGGGCGATTACCGAAGACGTGCTCGGAACCCGAAATGAGGCAGTCGAGCGGCTGTTGCGTTTCGCCGTTGAAGAACTGATCCCCCGGCTCGCGGCCATGGCCGGCGAAATCGACGCGGTGCTGCACGCCCTCGACGGCGGCCACGTGCCCGCGGGACCCAGCGGGTCTCCACTGCGCGGCTCATCAACACGCTGCCGACCGGCCGGAACTTCTATGCCGTGGATCCC
>CAWGIW010000018.1:0-83817 GCA_963822825.1 uncultured Actinomycetes bacterium
GCGCGCGCGGATCTCCTCTGTCGGAGAGGCCAGCTAGGGTCCCTTTGTGGATGCCAAGACGGACGAGCTGAGGGCTGCGCACGATGTCCTGGCCGAGTTTTACGCTGACCGCCTGGCTGGCGCTTTGGACCGCATGCCCGCCGAGCGGGCGGTGCTCGGCCTGTTCTGCGACCTCACACTGGCCGCAGGCCTGGGCACCACGGTGGGGGACATCGGCTGTGGGGCGGGCCGACTCGCGCCCTACCTGGCCGCG
Source organism: uncultured Actinomycetes bacterium (assembly GCA_963822825.1). Lineage (GTDB taxonomy): Bacteria > Actinomycetota > Actinomycetes > Streptosporangiales > Streptosporangiaceae > JAWWPY01. The sequence goes on from CAWGIW010000018.1 coordinate 254, forward strand.
AGAGGCCTGTCCCCCCAGGGGATCGACCTGTCACCCGAGATGATCCGGGTAGCCCGCCGTGACCAGCCCGGCTTCGATTTCGGCGTTGCCGACCTGCGTGCACTGCCCTTCGCGGATGCCTCGCTGGCCGGCGTGGTCTGCTGGTACTCCCTCATCTACCTTGCGCCGTCCGATAGGCCGATGGCCTTTGGCGAGCTGGCCCGTGTGGTCAAGCCGGGAGGCTACCTGGTGACCGCGTTCAAGGCCGGTGACAGCCAGGTCCGCCGCGGTGGCCGCAGCACCGGCCTGGGTGTCGAATTCGATGTCTACTGGCTGTCGCCCGGCGAGATGGAACACCGGGCGGCCGATGCTGGCTTTGCGGCCGTGTTCTGGGGCGGGCGCCCCGCCGAAGGCCAGGAAGGTTCCCCGCAGGGATACCTGCTCGCTCGCAGGTCCTGAAGCCATCCGATCCAGGTCGGCGAAGGCCATCAAGTCCGCAAAGCTCGCTGGCCAGCCTCGGTGCACCAGAAGCGGCAGATCCGGATGGTGGTGGCTAGCAAGAGTCTGGGAAAACTAGCTATACTTATGGCTATGTCAGTTAGTGAGCAGATGCCCCTCGCGGACGTGAAGAACCGGCTCTCGGAGGTCGTGGACCGCCTGGAGCGCGAGCACGGCCGCGTCGTGATCACCAAGCACGGCCACCCCGCTGCTGTGGTCATCAGCGTGGAAGACCTGGAGTCTTTGGAAGAGACCCTCGACGTCATGGGCAGCGCGGCGCTCCTGGACGACATCCGCGAGGCGCTGGCCGAACTCAGCACCGCCGACGCACTGGTGCTGACCAAGGACGACGTACTGCGCTTGATCGCTGACCGGTGAGCGACGGCGACTTCGCGATCGCATGGACATCGCCGGGTCGCCGTGCGCTGGCCCGGTTGCCCGAGAAGGTCGCCACCGCAGCAGTCGAATTCCTGTACGGGTCACTGGCCGCCAACCCGCACCGCGTCGGCAAGCCGCTCAAGCTTGGGCTCGACGGGCTGCACAGCGCCCGCCGCGGCGACTACCGGGTGATCTACCGTATCGACGACCAGCATCGCCGTGTCAACGTCGTGGCCATCGAACACCGCTCCGACATCTATAGATCACGGCAATTCTGAAAGCCGCTCGGTCGGCAGCATGTCAGTGCGTCCGAGACCATACCAGATGACTGGGAGTGTGTAGACATCGATAGGAGTGCCAGATGCTTACCAGAACGCTGCGCATGGGAATGACCAACGTCTACTGTTAGCTCATGCCCCAGCCCGTGTCCGTTCCTGAGAAGACACTTGAGCACTGGTCAAGCCAGTACGTAACGTACCGCTACCGTTCCAACGTCGCACTGTGGTGGCCCGCCAACGGAGAAGACATCCACGTCCGATCTCTGCCCCAATTGCCGGGGAAGGCAGTGCAGCTAGAACTGAAAACCACCACGCCGACCAGTTCTGGGTTTCATGAGGTGAGAGTAGACCTGGGCCAACTATGGGAGTACCGTCAACGCCCGTTAGGGCATCAGCCGTTCTATGTGTTTCCCCGGCCGGACTGGCCCGGGAACCTGGAAGCGGTTGCGATAGCCCAAGGTCATGAAGTTACGGAGCTGGCGTTTTCGCGTAGCGGGCGAACGTGGTGGTTCGCCGACTGGATGGTCGTGTTGTCGGCCGCCGAAGTAGCGACAGTGCTGCAGCCTGAGCTCACGGCGCATAACTGCAGACAGCGGGGAGCTAGAGAGCGGCTAGTTGAGTTCGACTCGACAGAGCGTACCAATCCGAAATGGGGGCCTAGAAACAGTGGTAGGGCGGCTCCCAAGGGACTAATCGATTGGCTTGATTTCTGGCCTGAGTTTGAGCAATGCGGACGTCCCGAGTGGTCCCAGCTCGTACGCCTGCCAGCCCGGATTGTCCAGTCGGAGGCCCGCCTTACGCGCTTGCGAATTGCGGAGATGCTTCAGGAAGCGGCAAACATGCTGGCTCAATGGGACAACAACGAGCCGCTTGTGACTCTCGAGCCTGACGCGGATGGTAACTATCGGATCACAGCTGATACGGGTGATGCTCTCGGTGAACCAGACGAAGACAGATCTGATGAGATCGGCGACCACCGGCAGATCGTCTTCCTCGACGCTCGGGCACTACTCCACGCATAGGTGGCCCTAACTCGAGTCGGCCTCTGCGCAGATGGAAGCAGAGGCAGTTGGCCGAGAGCCACCAAATGCACTCACATCGGCAGATGAGTAACATCGGAGGCGTGACGGCAGGGGATCTGAGGGGCGTTGGCCCAGGCACGACTCAGCGCTGCGATACGCGGTGCGAGTAGGGGGCGTCCGGGCGCTCAGCTCATGGGGGAGGGGCGTCGGGTCGTACAGCAGGAAAGTACCGCAACAGGTCCGGACGCGGGTGGACCCGAGTGGACGCGGGAGGACGGTGACCTGCACAGAGACACGCGGGTGGACGGGTTGCCGCTGGATGGCATGCAAGAGGTCTGGGGTTCGAATCCCCATAGCTCCACTAGGAATCCCAGGTCAGGGTACGAGTCCAGAGCCATCCGGATGGGTTCCAAGATCGGCTGACCGTCATTTGACCGTCGTTCTGGATGTTGCTGACCGGCACTCGGCCGTACGGATTAGCCTTAGATGGCAGGTCAGGCGGGGCCCGGCGCGGTGTTCGTTGAACAGGCTGGTGATCGCGATGCTGTGGCTGGCGTCAGCGGGGCGTGGCCGGGGTGTGCCGGTGGCGCTGCCGGGGCCGGTCTGTCGCGAGTGCCCATTTCTGCCGAGGTGGTTGCCAATCGCCGGCTGAGCTAGACGGTGCATACGCGGGTGCGATGCCCGTTCCGGCTGGGCCACGCAGATGTCAGAGTGGATGGACGGTGGGAGGTGAGATCATGAGCGTCGCGCTGGCAGGCCACACCGGGCCATGGACAGCCGATGATGTCGAGGGGCTGCCGGATGCCGGTGACCATGCCCGCTTCGAGGTCTACGAGGGTGGGGTGCTTGTCGTGCTCCCGGCGCCGGGAGTGGGCGATCAGCGGGCGTCCTACTGGCTGCATCGTGCTCTCGCCCAGGCGGCCCTCGCCGCAGGCGCGGACGTTGAGGTGCTGGAAGCGGTTAACGTGGCACTGCCGGGCGGCAAGCTTGTGGTGCCTGACGTCGTGGTCGTGGCCGCCGGGGCAGTCGATGAGACGACCACGAGGGTTCCCTGCGAGGCGGTGCTGGCCGTGGTCGAGGTTGTCTCCCCGTCCACGGTGTCGATGGACCGGGCGATCAAGCCGGTCATGTACGCGGAAGCAGGAATACCTGTCTACTGGCGTGTGGAGCTGCATGACACGCCGAGGATTGTCGCCTGTTCCCTGAACCGCGGCCCGTATGTCACCCGCACCACGCTCGTTGAGGGGACCCCGGGCCGGATCACCAGGCCTTTCGCGGTCGAGCTGGACCCAGCTGACCTCACCCGCCGCACCGCCTGAACCGGGGCGAACCCAGACCGAGAGAGGTCATGGGCCGGGTCGCTGCCCGCACGGGTGACTGTCAGCTTGGCCTGTAAGCAGCATCGCGTGCTCGTCGCCTGCTCCGCCGATGGTGAAATAGCCGGCGCCGTCGCACGAAGCCTGGGATGGGCACGTTAGCCACAGCCTACGGGCGGCGGGGAATCGGGGACTCGCCGAGATCGAGAAGATTGCACGCGCCGGCAACATCGGGCTCGGCTGCACCCTCAACTGGCAGCAGATGCAGAAGAGCCGCACCAGCGACATGGTCTTCAACGTCCCCCGGCTGATCGCGTCCCTGTCCGCCATCGTGCCGCTACTGCCCGGCGACCTGATCTTCACCGGAACACCCGCCGGGATCGGCTGGGCTCGCGACCCCAAGATCATCCTGCGCGGTGGCAACTACCTCGGCAACCACGCCGAGGCGGAGGAACTGCTGGACGCGCTCACCCAAGCCCCGGTACGCAGCTCCGGCATCTTGTTGGGCTCGAATATTCGATCGTGGCGCTGGCCTGCTTGTTCTCGTGGCGGGGCGGGCAGCCTGTCGGACCCTGCGCATGCTGGGGTTACGAGCGCAGTGCCCTCGGAGTCAACCTTCCGGCGGACCTTGCAGCGCTTGCACGCGGATGCCTTCGATGACCTGATGGGCGCCTGGGCGTAGCAGGCCACCATGCCAAGGCCGAAGGAGCGGCGGGTCATCGCGCTGGATGGCAAGACGTTACGTGGCCCGACGGCTGTCAGCTGGTTGTGGTGAATGGTGGCAGCATCACGCCACCATTCACCACGTTATTATCGAGGGTGGGTGCGGGTGGTGCCGTTGACGGTGAAGGTGCTGGGTGCGGCGTCGCTGGTGTTCCCGGTGCCCTGGGAAGCCGGGCGAGGTGTTGTCGCCGACGGGGAGCGAGGTTAAATTAGAGCGCTAGAATGACCACATGCCTGGTCGGTTGGATTGGTGTCCTGCAGGGTTACGCTCCGTGCAGGATCTGCGCTTCGTTGTCGCTGGTGCCTATGTTGCCGATTGTTTTGTGAATGTCTCGCACCTTCCGGCCTGGGGTGAAGATTCGCGGGCCCAGGGTATCCGCGTTACGCCCGGCGGTAAAGCGCTGAATCAGGCGGTCGCCCTTGCGCGGCTTGGCTGCCAGGTAACTGCGGTCGGGGTCGTGGGGGAAGACCATTCCGGGCGTGAGATCCTGGAGACGCTGACGCGCGAAGGCGTTGACATCAGCGGCATCCAGTCAGCTGACAGCGCCGCCACACCGGTCTGTATCTGTTTCGTGGGGGACGAAGGGCAGACATCATTCGTCTGGCACATCGATGACCTTGCCGCGGTTACTCCGGATGTAATCCGGGGAGCTTCGGAAGTGATTCACAGAGCTGATGCATTACTTGCGACTTTCGAAATGCCGGCAGCGGCAGTCCACGAGGCTATCTGGACGGCGAGCCGCAATGGTACCCGGATCATCATCCAGCCAGCACCTTCACTGCCGGATCCCGGTGCTGCCGTCTCGCTTCCCTGGGAAAAGGTCGACATCATCGTTCCCAACGAGGCCGAAGCCCGTGCGCTCCTTGACGCGGCCACGGGCGGCCAGTGCTGCATACCAGCTGAGGAACTCGCGCTAGCCCTGGCTGATGAGCTCGGAACGCGCACTGTTGTAGTGACTCTGGCGGAACGGGGGTGTGTGGCCCACCTGGCTGGGACGGCTCATAGCTTCCCGGCTGAGGGGACCACGCCGGTAGACACTAGCGGTGCCAGTGATGCGTTCACCGCGACCCTCGCTGCTCAGATGGCGGCGGGCACCCGCGAAAGCGCAGCCATCCGTGCCGCTCAGTCCGCTGCGGCGTGGGCGATCCGTCATCGCGGCGGCTGCGACGCGATGCCCTATGTGGATGCAGCTGGTCGCCTGACCTCTGCTGCGCATAGCGCGAAGCGGAGGTCTGGGACCGATGACGTGGGGCATGGCTGACGCAATGGCAAAGCCATCCCTGCACGCTGACAGCTATGAGGCTGTTCCGACGAGCTACAGTCAACGGGCCCGGCTGCGCGTAGCCTATGGCGCGGATAGATGGCTCCGGCCGGCGAGCGGCATGGCGCTGCGGATAGCGGCGCCCGTGGACGAGCACCTGCTCGCAGCCGCCTTGACAGCGGTTGCCCGCCGGCACTCAGCACTGCGAACGTTCTTTCCGCGCCATCTTGCAGAGGATCACGCGGCGTGTGTCAGGCCAAAACATACGAACTGGCCATTGTCGGTATTTGACGAGTGCACTATCGGGCCATCCCCGGCCAGCAGGCTTGATTCTCTTTTCGTGCCGTTCTCCCCGGAAGAGCCGCCCCTGCTGCGTGCCGGGCTGCTGCGCAGCGGCAAGCGTGAGCACGTTCTCGGGCTGGCGATTGATCATTTGAACTTTGACGGTGAATCCGTAGCGGTTCTCACGCAGGACCTGGCGGCGGTCTGGCGTCTTATGTCTCAAGGGGCTGGCATGCCGGAGCTTTCGGCAGCTGAATTCTCATACGCCCGGTTCGTTCGCTGGCAGGAGGACTGGGTCGGACAGATGGGTGAGGAGGCAATTGCCTATTGGGCTCCGCGCTGGGGGCCAGCTGGCCTGTACCCGGAACTTCCGTTCCCGGACCCCGCAGAAATGGATGGGATCTACACGCGGTCGAATACTTGGGAGTACCCCATCGACCAGGCTTCGCTGGAACGCCGGGGCAGGCAGCTAGATGCGGGCCAGTTTACGGAATTCATGCTGGTGGCCGCAGCCCTGCTGCGGGTTATGAATAGACGTTTCGGCCTCACGGAGCCGGGGCTTCTATTTCCCTACTCGAATAGGGTGATGAAGGATTCGGCCAAGGCGATCGGATACTTCAACAACCGGCTTGTGCTACGTCCATCGCTCAGTACAAGGGCATCTTTCAAAGAAGTTGCCGACGCGGTCAGAATGTCGCTGATCGAGGCGCTGCACTATGGATCGCTCCCGTATAATCTTATTGGCGAGCGTTTGTTTCCGGAAGAAATCGGCCGACGCCCTGCGAACAAGTTCCTCTACCTCAACATGGGTAAGCTGGGCAAAGAGTATCCCGTGCCTGGCGGAGCGGTCACAGAAATGCTGCTTGACGTGGACCGTGATATGGGCACTGATCCTGGAATGTTCATCACCTACTTGGCCGACCAGGCCACCGGAAGCGCTCGCCTGCGGTGCACTTATGGAGCGCTTTTCTACGCTGCGAAGGATGTTGACCAGTTTATGACGGAAGTACTTGCCAACCTCCAGCCCGACTGGTGACCCATGCACGGTAGTGCATGGTTACAAGGTGCCGCGTGCGGACGCCAGTCGGGACGGGACCGGGCTACGTGGCAGGTGCCAGGTCATGGGCTGAGTGCCGCGGCGCGCCGGCCAGCCTCCGCGGAATCTACGATCTCCCCGTCGAGCACGACGCCGGCGAAGGCGTTCAGCGGGATACGTTCGAAGACCGGGTAACCGAGAGAGTCAAAGACGGGGCCGGGGACGAGCTTCAGCGACGTGGTCACCACGAGTGTCGGGAGCCGTCGTGCGAGTTCATGAGTGCCCCTTATGTTCAGGATCTCCCCGGGGCCGATGGCATCCGCTCCGGCAAGCCCCACCACTGGATCACCGTGCGTGGCTTGCTCGCCCAGGTGCAGCAGGACATCAGCCACCAGTGAACTGCTCGGAGCCACGGCAGCCCTGCCTCCCTGTTCCGAAACCCAGCGTGTGGCTGCGGCGACGCTCTTAGCCTCGATCCACCGCGTGAATTCTGACTCTTGGGCTGCGTGCTTTCCAGCTGACGGTGATCTCGGTGGTGTTGCCGGGCGCGGGTTTCCCGCCGCTGGCTTGTTCTGCGGCTTGTCCAGGTCCTCGTGCCGGGCTGGGATGGGGTGGCCGTCAGGGGCCGTGTGAAGTGCGGGTGACCGGGTCTGGGCTGGTCAGGCCGTCTGTGCGGGTGGGCCGCAGGCGGCTTCGAAGAGGTTCATCCATTCCTGGTCGCGGTGCCAGCCTTCTGGCAGGTGGATGGTGATGTGGCCGCGGCCGTGGCGGGCGGTCCGGGCGGCGATGTTGATGAGGTCGCGGCGCAGGGTGGCGGCTCTGGCCTTGGCGCAGGTGAGGCTGGCCAGGGACCCGGCGGCGCGCAGCAGGTTGTGCGCGATGGCGGCGCAGGCCAGCCAGGCCGCGTTCGCGGGAAACGAGCCGGAGGGCAGATGGGCCAGGGGCCCGTCGGTCAGGTCGGCGAACACCTGCTCGGCCTGGGCGTGGTCACGGTGCTGTTCCTCCGCCTGGACCAGCTCGAATGGCGAGTCGGTGAACACGGCGTGGTAACGCCAGGCAGGGAACAGCTCGTCCTGGCCCGGGGCGGCTGTGCGGTTGAGGTCTTTGACCCGGCGGACGATCAGCCGGGCGGTGATGGCCTGGTCTTTCTTCGAGGCGAACGCCGTGTATTCCACCTCGGCGACCTCGGCGTCGGAGATCCAGCAGCGCAGCTGGTCATCCCAGATCGCCCGGGGGTAGCGGATCGCTGTCCAGGCAGTTTCGGGGATGCCGGCGATCGCCGCCTTGACCGAGGGGTTCATCGGTGCCGTGACGGAGAAGTAAGCCCCGGCCTGGCGCACGGCGCCGGTGAACGCCGCGGAGTAGAACGCCGAGTCCGTCCGCACGACCAGGGTCCCGGTGCACCCGGTGGCGCGGGCAGTGCTGACCGAGACCGCGGCGAAGCTGGCGGCACCGCGGGAGGACGCGGCGCTGCCGCCGCGCAGCCGGGTGGCGGCGATCACCGGCGCGGCCAGCGGCGTGCTGATCACGGCTGCCAGCGCATTCAGGCCACGGACCAGCAGGCTCTTGCCCTGGATTTTCGTATGGCCGAACGCCGCGCCCTGCTTCTTATGCCCGTAGACGCGTTTTTGCATGGAGTCGATATCGATGAACGCCACACTGTCTTTGCCGGGCAGCAGCGGGGTGCGGCGGGCCAGGTCTGCCAGCAGCAGCCGGCTCACCTTCTCCACCTGGAGCACATTCCCCCAGGTGAACGAGCGCAGGAACGAGCCCAGCGTGGACGGGGCGCGGATCCCGCCGAACAGCGTGGGCATCGCGCCGTGCCGCAGCACGTCCATATCATCGATGCTGTCCGCACCAGCGATCATCCCGGCAGCCAGGCACGCCACCTTGAGATGCGCGTTCACCCCGCACGCACGGCCGATCGCGACATGCGCTTCGATCAGGCCGCCCAGGCCGGCCCGCTGCGCCAGGGCCATCACCGGGACCAGGCCCGCCCGCGACACGAGATTCGGGTCATCAAACGTCGCGCACGTCTTCGCCAGCCCGTGTAACAATCGCACCTGCGAGGTGTCCTCTCCGCTCGGAACGTGGAAGCTTCAGTAACTCCCATCGTCCCAGTTCAGAGGGCACCTTTCGCGTTGACGCGCCCAAACACAGCCCTATTTACACGGTGGATCGAGGCTTAGGAACGGCAGTCTCCAGATCCGCCCTGATGCGGAGCAGTGCCGCGGCTGGATCGCTGGACCGTGCCGCCCGGGCGATGTGCCAAATTGGTGCGTCACTGGGAAGCTGGGCGGCCAGGATCGCTACTGCCTCTGCTAGCTGACGATGATTCTCTACGATTTCCAGCAGGCCCGTTACCATATAACGGGCGGTTCCCGTAGCGCCTGCTGTCTCAACGTGAACGATAGCGTCACGTAATGACGCAGGCCACCAGGCAGGCAAGTCTATCCTCGGCATGAATAATAACCTCCAGTGTATGATCCGTGACCTTGACTCTATCCTGTGCCGCCGATCCTGGGAATGTTCTCGTGCGACCTGTGCTGCGCGGTCGCACGGTGACGGCAATATCAGTACCTGGCGTACATCGCTCCAATCGGTCACGGTGATGGTACCCTCGGATGTCCGCTGCCGCACATCTTCGGAGAGACTATGGCACGTAGGTTCAGGAGACTGGCGGGAACAGGCTTCCACAGCCCTTCGGATTCCATTAGGCTGACCCATGGCTGTCACTACTGGGTGCATAAATGTCTGCCCTGTATGTTACTGAGCTTGTTGTCGAGAACACTCGCAACCCGTTAGGAATTGACAGTCTGCGACCTAAATTCCGATGGCTTCTCGCGGCAGGCATACGCCAGCAACGGCAATCCGCCTACCAGATATATGTATCCTCGGCGCAGGAAGTGCTGGCGGCTGGCCAGGCAGATATATGGGATAGCGGCATGGTGCGTTCCGAGTGCTCTATCGGCGTTTCCTATGAGGGGCGGCCGCTGAAGCCGAGGACGCGCTACTACTGGAAAGTGCGCGTGTGGGACATGACTGGTCAGCCTAGCCAGTGGGGCCCGGTGGGATGGTTTGAGACAGGCCTGCTGAAGCCAGAGGACTGGTCGGCACAGTGGATAACGCACAATGAACTTTCCGGCGACGCCACAGTTCAGCTGCGGGCAGACTTCACCGTGCCATCACGGTCGGCAGCAGGCAGAATCTACTCCTCTGCGTTGGGTATCTACCAACTCGAGCTCAATGGCGCTCAAGTTGGTGGCGAACGGCTTGCGCCGGGTTGGACGGACTATCGTAAGAGAGTTCAGTACCAAACCTATGACGTCACTGGACTGCTCCGGCCAGGGCCGAATGTTATCGGGGCGACCGTGGCTGCGGGCTGGTATGCGGGCCGGATCGGGGCGTATGGCCGTCAGGTGTACGGTGAACGCCCGGCTCTGCTGGCGCAGCTAGAGGTGACGTGTACCGATGGGCTAACGGTACGGGTGGTCACAGATGGAACGTGGCGCGGTATCCGTGGACCAGTCATTCACGCCGACCTCCTGGATGGCGAAGCTTACGATGCTCGGCGGGAGACCCCTGGATGGTCATCCCCGGGTTTTGACGACTCGCTATGGACAACGGCCGAGACTCATCCCGGCGCAGCCGACGCTATGCTGGTCGCTCAGAAACACCCGCCGGTGCGCGTAGTTGACGAGTTGAGGCCGGTGGCAAGTCACTCGCCGAAGCCGGGAATCCGGGTGTTCGACCTTGGCCAGAACATGGTCGGAACGGTGCGCCTGACGGTAACCGGAGGCCATGCCGGCAGCGTGGTCACCCTGCGCTTCGGTGAGGTACTCGATGCTAATGGCTTCGTCTACACCAAGAATCTCCGGACGGCACGTGCGGCCGATTCCTGCATCCTCAGGGGATGCCCGAGGGAAGTCTACGAGCCAATGTATACCCTACATGGGTTCCGGTATGTGGAAGTCGGCGCCTGTGACGCGTTCATTGTTGCAGATGCTATTGTAGGAAGAGTACTGGGCGCTGATGCGCCTCAGACCGGCCATTTCTCGACCTCAAGCGCGGCGCTGAACCGGCTGCACCACAATATTGTCTGGTCACAGCGCGGAAACTTCCAGAGTGTGCCAACGGATTGCCCGCAGCGTGATGAGCGGCTTGGCTGGACCGGGGACGTTAGTTCTTTCGTGTTGACAGCCGTCTTCAACATGGACTGTGCCCGCTTGCTGGGTAGCAAGTGGCTAGCGGATGTCCGGGACGCCCAGTTCGCCAACGGGGCAGTGCCGGACACGGCACCCTTCGTTCCCGGTGCCGGGGCAGGAGTTGGTGGCTGGGGGGACGCACTGGTCACCGTTACCTATGGGCTATGGCAGGCCTATGGGGATGCCGATTTGATAGCCGAAAACTACCAGGCCATGATGCGATGGATTGACTATCTGATAGCTGATAGCAAGAATTATCTCCGCCCCGCTGGCGGCTGGGGTGACTGGCATATTGGCGGCAGCGACACGCGAACCGATCTCGTGAACACGGCCTATTTTGCGCGCACTGTCTCGCTCGTTGCGCGCATGGCGTGGGCGATAGGCTGGGCCGCGGAGGCACGGAAGCTGGAGGCCCTCACCGAGAGAATCCGGGCCGCGTTTATCGGTGAGTATGTAGCCGCGGACGGCTCGATGAAAGAGGAAACACAGGCCGCATATGTGCTGGCGATAGCATTCGGGCTCCTGCCAGCCGGACTGGAGCAACGGGCCGCAGACCGTCTGGCGCAGGCCGTGGCCGCCGCCGGCTGGCATCTTACAACCGGCTCCCTGGCCACTGCGGAGGTACTTTCCGCGCTGAGCGATCACGGGCAGATCGATGCTGCCTTCCGGCTACTCAATCAGGAGGAGTATCCGTCGTGGCGGTACGCGATCAACCGCGGGGCCACCACGATGTGGGAACACTGGGACTCGATCACTCCTGGCGGCGCGCCTCGCGACCCGTCCATGAACTCATTCAATCATTACGCACAGGGCTCATTCGGGCACTGGATGTATTGCAATATCGCGGGTATAAGGCCCGATCCTGAGGCACCTGGTTTTGGGCATTTTGTCATCCGGCCGGTGCCCGGTAGGGGCTTGACGTCGGGATCTGGCATCTTTCAGTCAGTGCGGGGGGTCATTGCTGCGGAGTGGAAGTCGTGCGAGCAGGAGTTCGTACTGCTCGTGACAATACCTGTCAACGCGACCGCTAGCGTTCACGTCCCGTGCTCCCCGGGCTCAGAAATTTTTGAAGGAGGCTATCCGGTACGCGAAGTAAAGGATCTTGAATTCGCTGGTCATGCAAGCGGGTATTCCGTTTTCAGGGTTGGCTCCGGGGATTACTCATTCTCGGTCCCGAGGTAAGCCGCGGCGCCTCTGAAGCCGGTAAGCCGCTCCTTGGGCTGCGGATCTGCTTGAGCTATTATTTCACTGCGGCATTCGTGCGATGAGAAGGTAGGAACGGGCGTACGGCAGTCCGGGCAGTGGCTTTCCCTGCGCCGTGTCTGCGAAGTTGCGGCGCTGCGCCTTTTCTGCATACCTCCCGCGGGCAACGGGGGGCTGCTGCCTTCAGCGCATGGGCCGATGTGCTCAGCCCGGCGATCGAGGTGAACGCTATCAGGCTGCCTGAGCGAGAGAACCGCATGGCTGAGACGCCGATGCGTGACCTTGAAGAGATGGTCCATGTGCTTGGTGAAGACATGCTGGACCAGTTCCGTACGCCTACGCAATCTATGGTCATTGCACGGGAGCGCAGCTCGCTTTCGAGCTTTGCCGGTACTTAGGTCGGCAGGGGGGACCACCGCCGTCCAGGCTGCTGATAGCTAATTGGTTGTTCCGCGCCGTTCCTTCTGAGCATGTAGCAGTGAGCGGTGCGCTACCGGGTGAGCGGCCCGCCGAACGAATCCCTGCCAGGTAGGGAGCCTACTGGGAAATTCCCGGCGGGCAAGTCGGACGAGGCGCCAGGGCGGGCTGGCGCCTTCGTTCCGTGAAAGGGCTCCGCTAGGCGTTTCCTGCGGTGTGGTTTTGTGTTGCGGTGGCGAGTTCGGCGAGGGTGGGGTGCTGGAAGATGTCTTTGACGGTGGTGTGCAGGCCGGCGGCGCGGGCTGCGGTGATGAGGCGCAGGGCCAGCATGGAGTCCCCGCCGATGGCGAAGAAGTTGTCGTCGCGGCTGATGGTCTGCAGGCTGAGCAGGTCGAGCCAGATCGTGTGGAGGGTGTGTTCGGTGGCGGTTTTGGGGGCGTGCTCTTCGCCGCGGCGGCCTGAGTGGCAAGGCGTTCATGTGGGCAAGTGCCTGCCGGTCGAGCTTCCCGTTCGGGGTCAGCGGGAGGTCTGGCACGGCCAGGATTGCTGAGGGGAGCATGTGCTGCGGCAGGCGCGTCCCGGCCCACTCCCGCAACTCGTCTTCGGTCAGGTCTTCCAGCTGGCTCGCCACGAGGTAGGCGATGAGCTTGCCATCTTCGCCGGCGGTGGCCTGGCGCATTTCCACAGCTGCCGCTGAACGGCGGGGTGGTCGGCCAGGACGGCCTCGATCTCTCCCAGCTCGATGCGGAACCCACGGAGTTTGACCTGGCGGTCGATCCGGCCGAGGTACTCGAACTCACCGTGCGGGAGCTGGCGGACCATGTCTCCGGTCCGGTACCAGCGCATGTCCCCGAAGCCAGGCACGACCCCGCGGACGAAGCGTTCGGCTGTCAGCTCGGGCCTGTTCACATACCCCCGTGCCACCCCCGCTCCGCCGATCCACAGCTCTCCCCGCTCCCCGGTCGGCAGCACACGGCGCTCACCATCAAGCACCGCCATCCACAGGTTCTGCAGCGGGCGGCCGATGGTAACCGGTTGCCCGGGCCGGAGACGCAGCACAGAGGCGTAGATAGACGCCTCGGTGGGGCCATACCCGTTCAGCACCTGCGCCCCTTGCTGAAGAAGGTAGCTGGCGAGACGTTCCGGAAGCCGTTCGCCGCCGCTGAGGATCGTCATGGGCCGCTGTGGCACCCACCCGCTGTCCGCTAGTGCGATCCAGGTGGTGGGTGTTGCCTGGGCGATGGTTGCACCACAATCATCCAGAAACTTCCCAGCGAGTGGCGGGTGCCGGTCTGCCTCCGTGGCGACCACCACGGTCGCGCCTGCCACGAGGGGTAGCAGCAGTTCGATCGCGGCAATGTCGAAGCTCAGATTTGTCAGGGCTGCCATCACCGATTGACGCTGGACCGGGAGTTCCCGGAGCATCGCGTCGACAGTATTCGCGAGCCCACCGTGTTCTATGGCGACGCCTTTGGGTTTTCCGGTGGATCCTGAGGTGTAGATGACGTAGGCGAGGTCATCTGGTGCTGGTGTGGGCAACCTGGACGCATCGCCTGCGGGGCCCAGCGCCGCGCCTGCAGCATCCAGCACCTGCACACCTGGGCAGGTAACGGCCCCGGCCAGGTCTGCGGAGGTCAGCACCGCCCGCACACCGCAATCCCCGAGCATGAACTGCAGGCGCGCTGCCGGATACGCCGGATCCAGCGGAAGGTAAGCACATCCCGCTCTCAGCACCCCGAGGAGGGTCACCACCAGCGGAGCCCCCCGCTCCATGCACACTCCCACGACCGCCCCCGGGCCAACGCCATGGCGCAGCAGAAAGCCAGCCACACGATCCGCACGCCGCAGCAGCTCACCGTAGCTGAGCCCGCCCCCCGCACCGGTAACAGCCACCGCGTCCGGCCACCCCCCAGCACGCGACGCGATCGACTCTGCTACCAGCGTCGCCGCGCATTTCCTTCCGCTCCCCGGCACATACAGACCATGCTGCCGGGCCGCTAGAACGTGTGATATCCAATGCTGAAGTCATACGACGCCTTCTTCCCTGACGGCTGCCTGAAGGTTTTCGAGATGCCTGCTGGCGAGGTGCTCGCAGTCACTCTCAGAGAAATACTGGGGAAATCCTTCAACGATGATTCCGTTGTCCACTACTGATACGGTGAGCGGTATCTCACTGGTGTTCCTGTCGGAGACATTGGTGAGGAACGCCCGCATGGATGTCCTTGAGAAATCCGTGTAGTTAAAGAGGGCATTCAGTGGGCGCATGCCGAGTTTGGTGATCATCTCAGAGGTTGGATACCAGCGATAAGGCTGCATTCCTGCCTCGAGTTCGGCTACCGCACCCGCAAGCACCCGCCAGTCGCGCTGCACCCCATGCAGTGACAGTGGCGCTGCGTTCAGGAAAATGCCGAGGGCGTAATCCGCGTATGGCTCCTCTGGCCGGGCATTGAGGACTACACCGCTGGCCGCGTAGTCCTGCCAGTCACAGAGGTCGGCGATAGCCTTTAGATGCGCTGCAAGATGAATATGTTTAGGGGAACACGCCCAGTGAGCGGCCGTCTTTCGTATGGTTGCTTGCAGTTCGCTGTCGATCTCGCGGTGAACTGTGATCAGCGGCGAGGTCTCGGCAGTGGTGGTGCGGGGCTGAATCGGGATCGGCTGCCAGTCTGCTATGCGGTTGCTCCAGAAACCAGTGGCCTCTGCCGATTCGATTGACTCACCCTCAAGCGCTGCCGCCACCTCATGGACGTGATCGGGTGCGGTGGGGAACGGTTCATGACGCAGGATGGCCTTTAGCGCATCGAAGAAGATCGCAACGCTCCAGCCATCCAGAATGGCGTGATGGTGGGCTAGTATCACGTGCGCCGCAGTAGCGGATACCTTCAGGATAGTCACGCGCCACAGCGGGAAATCGCTGCCGCTGAAGCTACGGTCCTGCTCCTGCAGGACTAGCTCATTTATCTTCTTTCGCTGCACCTCTTGGGTCAGCTCAGAGACATCCTCATAACACAGGCATATCACTGGATCGCGATGTATGACCTGCATCAGGTGGCCGGATTGACGGAAATCAAAGCTGGTCCGCAGTGCCGGGTTCTCGCGAGTGAGACGCAGTAATGCGCCCTGTGCGCTTTTTGCTGACAGGCCGGGGAGATCTTTGAGCCGGATCGCTGAAACTACCTGATACCCCTTGATGTCAGAATGCAGTTCGGCTGCGAGCAGTACGCCGCACTGTATGCGCCTGGCCGGGAGAACAGCCTCGCCCTCATCCAGGGTCTGGAGGCGGGCTCTCTCCTCTCCATTCAGCACGCTCGGCACGTTTCCTGCGATGTGGTTTTGTGTTGCGGTGGCGAGTTCGGCGAGGGTGGGGTGCTGGAAGATGTCTTTGACGGTGGTGTGCAGGCCGGCGGCGCGGGCTGCGGTGATGAGGCGCAGGGCCAGCATGGAGTCCCCGCCGATGGCGAAGAAGTTGTCGTCGCGGCTGATGGTCTGCAGGCTGAGCAGGTCGAGCCAGATCGTGTGGAGGGTGTGTTCGGTGGCGGTTTTGGGGGCGTGCTCTTCGCCGCGGCGGCTCAGTGGCAAGGCGTTCATGTGGGCAAGTGCCTGCCGGTCGAGCTTCCCGTTCGGGGTCAGCGGGAGGTCTGGCACGGCCAGGATTGCTGAGGGGAGCATGTGCTGCGGCAGGCGCGTCCCGGCCCACTCCCGCAACTCGTCTTCGGTCAGGTCTTCCAGCTGGCTCGCCACGAGGTAGGCGATGAGCTTGCCATCTTCGCCGGCGGTGGCCTGGCGCATTTCCACAGCTGCCGCTGACACGGCGGGGTGGTCGGCCAGGACGGCCTCGATCTCTCCCAGCTCGATGCGGAACCCACGGAGTTTGACCTGGCGGTCGATCCGGCCGAGGTACTCGAACTCACCGTGCGGGAGCTGGCGGACCATGTCTCCGGTCCGGTACCAGCGCATGTCCCCGAAGCCAGGCACGACCCCGCGGACGAAGCGTTTGAGGTGCCCCGAACCTTCCGGACAGCGGCCCCACTAAGATTGGGGCCGTCTGAAAGGGATGGTATTGGCGAGACGCAAGCACAATTACACACCTGAGTTCCGGGAAGAAGCCGTGAAGCTGGTGATCGAGACGTCACGTCCGATCGCGCAGGTGGCCAGGGAACTCGGTATCGTCGAAGGCACTCTCGGGAACTGGGTGAACGTCTACAGAAGTGAGCATGCCAGCGATGAGCCGTCGCTTACGATGAGCGAGCGTGTCCGGCTTCGCGAGGCAGAGCGTGAACTTCGGGACCTCAAGCAGAAAGTCGCCTTCCTGGAAAAAGTTGCCGCGTACGTGTGTCCTGAACGGTAGCCAGCGGGCCGCGTAGGTGCGGTTTGCTGGCTGGCGATGCTATGTGAGAGATGGAGGCAGGCCCTCCGCTGTCGCCTTGCAGGAGGAGGCAGCAAACCACCGTGAGCTGCGCCGGTTAAGAGCCGGGGTGGTGAGCGTCGCGGAAAAGACGCGGCAGAGACTGCGTCAGGTGCGGATCGTGAAGGCGAGTGAAACCGAACCCTTGTTGAAGCGTCGAAATGCTTAAGGTGATGTCGAAACCAGGAGAATGTATGCGGTCCTGGGATAAGCCGGGGGGAGACCTGCTTACTGCCCCGGCGGCATCCGGCGTGAAGAGGGCGCGAGCGCGATTCAGGCTCTTGCATGGAACAGGAGAACCCGTCGCCCTGGAATCCCCGCGCGGAAATGCGCGGGGTGGAGGGAGTTCCTCAAGCGGCAGAAACCGTGAGAGGCAGAGTACCGGGCCAGGGCACGGGGGCGGACCGTCCCGTAGTAGTGATGAAGCTGCTGTAATGGCGGTGGAGCGAAGGGGACGGGCTATCCGCAGGGAATTCGCGAGTCAACCGGAAACGGGAGGAACGAGTGAGTGACCTGAAGCAGAAGCCGTTCGATATTCCGAAGCGGCTGGTGTGGGAGGCATACCGGAAGGTTGCTGCCAACAAAGGTGCGGCCGGGGTGGACGGGCAGTCGATTGCCGAGTTCGAAGAGGACCTGAAAGGGAACCTCTATAAACTCTGGAACAGGCTGTCATCGGGAGCTTACTTCCCGCCTCCGGTGCGCGGGGTAGAGATACCCAAGAAAGCCGGCGGAACGAGAATGCTAGGAGTTCCGACGGTGGCCGACCGGATAGCGCAGACAGTAGTCTGCATGGTGCTGGAGCCGACAGCGGAGCCGGTATTTCACCCGGATTCCTACGGGTACCGGCCTGGGCGGTCGGCGCTGCATGCGGTGGCAAAGGCTCGTCGGCGGTGCTGGGAAAACGACTGGGTAATCGACATGGATATCCGGGCGTTCTTCGACACTGTTCCCTGGGACCTGGTTCTCAGGGCGGTAAAGTACCATTGCCGGGAGCCGTGGGTCCTGCTATATGTTAAGCGGTGGCTGGAAGCGCCGTTGCAGTTGCCGGACGGCACTATATCCGAGAGGACGATGGGAACCCCGCAAGGGTCCGCAATATCGCCATTGCTGGCGAACCTTTTCATGCATTACGCGTTCGACGCGTGGATGGCTAGGACCTACCCGGCCGTCACGTTCGAACGCTACTGCGATGACGCGGTCGTGCACTGCCGCAGCAAGGCCCAGGCCGGGTTCATCCGGGACAAGATCGCTGCCCGGCTGGCGGAGTGCGGGCTGGAACTGCACCCGGTGAAAACCCGGATAGTTTACTGCAAGGACTCTGGCCGCTCAGGCTCGTTCGAGCACGAGCAGTTCACGTTCCTGGGGTACACGTTCCGGCCGCGGCTGGCCAAGAGCAGGGCTGGGCATTTCTTTGTCAGCTTCTCGCCTGCGGTCAGCCGTGATGCGCTAGTACGGATTCGCCAAGAGATCCGGGGCTGGCGCATTCACCGGCGCAGCGACATGACCTTCGCCGAGATTATCGCCTTCGTGAACACCCGCGTCGCGGGCTGGGCCGCCTATTACGGGCGGTTCTACAAGTCCGCGCTGTATGCCGCCTTCCGTGGCCTCAACGTGTACCTCATGCGGTGGGCGATGCGGAAGTACAAGAGCCTGAAACACTCGCGCAAGAAAGCGTGGGCATGGCTGGAGAGCGTGGAACAACGCGTTCCGGAGCTGTTCGCGCACTGGCGTTTCGGTGTGACGGTCTCTTCGCAGTGAACGGCAATGCTGGATGGTGGGAGCCGTGTGAATCGAGAGGTTCACGCACGGTTCTTGGAGAGCCGGGCGGTGAGACTCCGCCCGGCCACTCGCCTTCGCCAGCGAGCCTCGGTGAGCGACAAGTTCGAGTTCATCGACGCGGAGAACGCAGCCAGCACGACCGCGAACAACAGCAGGCCTCCTTCGATCGTGAAGATGTGCGCATGGCTTGAGATCTCCCGTTCGGGATTCTACGGATGGCGGGACCGGCCGGCTTCGGCTACAGCGGAAAGGCGTGAGAAACTCAAGTTGTTCATTACCAGGTCCTTCGACGACTCTGACGGGACCTACGGGCACCGGCGGATCCACGCCGACCTGGCAGGCTGGGGTGTGCCGTGCGGGCCTGAGCTGGTCCGGTCTCTTATGCGTGAGCTGGGCCTGGAGCCCTGCCAGCCGAGGCCCTGGCGGTTCAGCCTGACCGAGGGCGACGGCCAGGAGCACCGCATCCCTGACCTCGTCAAGCGCGACTTCACCGCGGGCGCTCCCGGCCTGAAAATGGTCGGGGACATCACTTATATCGAGACCTGGGAAGGCTGGGTCTATCTGGCGACCGTCATTGACTGCCATACCAGGGCCGTCGTGGGCTGGGCAATGGACGACAACTATAAGACGCCGCTCATCGAGAGGGCCATAGACATGGCCGCCCGGAACCATGTTCTTGCCGAGCAGGCGATCTTCCACTCGGACCGCGGAAGCAATTACACATCCAGTCAGTTCGCCAGGAGACTGAAGCATCACAAGCTCCGGCATTCGGTCGGCCGGACCGGAATTTGCTACGATAACTCGATGGCCGAATCGTTCTTCGCTATCTTGAAGAATGAGCGAGTTCACCGTACTCAGTATCCGACCCGTGCGCACGCATACCGTGACGTTGCCAGGTACATTGAGTTCCGGTACAATTCTCGGCGTCGGCACTCTGGACTTCAGTACAGGACTCCGCAGCAGGTCTATGGCGAGCATCTTGACCGGCAGCTCTCAGCATGAATTAACCATTAAATGGCTGTCCGGAAAGAACGCGGCACATCAGTCCGGGATGGCCGAGATGCTGTTGCCTATGGTCGAGGCGACGTAGAGCGTCCCACCGTCTCCTAGAAAGATACAGATCACAGCTCAGAATCCTATTTCGAGCGGCACATGGCCGCCGCGGCGGCGGCCAGTTGACATCGCGGCGGCCGCCTCTCGCATGGCGGGGGGCGGGGCGGGTAGGGCGGCAGCACAAGCGCACCAGCGACTAGCGCTGGTCATGGCGTATGGGAGGTGCCTGTTATGCCGCGGGGATCGAGTCCCAAACGGGAACGGCAGTACGAGCACATCAAGCAGAGCGCGAAGGACCGCGGTGAGAGCACGGGCCGGGCGGAGGAGATCGCTGCCCGCACTGTGAACAAGGAGCGCGCTCGCTCCGGCGAGGCAAAGACCGCAAGCCGGACCTCCATCCAGGACATGTCCTCCGCCAAGCGCGGCGGCAAACGCTCGCACCGCGGTGCTGGCGGCCCGACCAAGGAGCAGTTGTACGCGGAGGCACGCAGGCGCGGCGTGAAAGGCCGTTCATCCATGAACAAGGCACAGCTAGCCAAAGCGGTCGGCCGCTAGGTCACTAGTCAAGCCGGCCGCGCCGGGCGGCACTACCCAGGCCGCCGGGCTGCCCACGGTCACCCTGCTGCCCAAGCCCAAAGGCATCAGCTGGAAGACCTCACCGAGACCTCCTGCCAGCCCAGGACGACCACCCGGCCAGCACCGTCATGCCGGGCCAAAGGTACTATCCGGACGGTCAGAGCTGGCACCAGGCTCTCGCGCCAGCGCCTCGTTGATGCTCGCAAACTGGGGGATCACCCGGTCGATTCCGGTGACCGCGAAGATGCGAAGGATGCTGCGACTGAGGCCTACCAGCGGCGTTGGTGACGTCGATCTCTTCGGGCGCTTCCACTACCGGAATGCCATTTACTACCTTGGTGGGGAACGTGGCATCAGACACGTGAGTCAACCTCCGCCGAGTGTCCGGCAGCCTGGCAGGGCCACCGTGCATCGCCTGCCGTGAGCATTAGGCGGTGCGCCGGAGCACTAGCAGCGCGACGTCGTCGCGCGCTGGCTCGTGGCCTATCATGATCCCCATTACCGCGGCGCAGACAGCATCTGGCGGGCCTGCTGTTACCGCCTGGCAGAGCTTGGCCAGGCCATCATCGATCGGCCGGTCGCGCCGCTCGATAAGGCCGTCGGTGTAAAAGCACAGCACGGCGCCGGGCGGGATCTGCACCGTGGTCGAGTGCCGCTGCACATCGGGGGCAGCCCCGATCATCAGGTCTGATGTGATCTCAGCCAGTTCGGCTGGCCTGCCCGGAGAGGCGACTACGGGGGGATAATGCCCCGCCGAGGAGATCCGCGCTTGACCGAATGCCGGGTCGATCACCGCATACAGCACGGTGGCCAGGGCCTCGGGTTCGAAGTGCTGCATCTTGCGATCGAGCCTGGCGAGGGCCTCAGCCGGGTCCGGGGTCTCTATTGCGTAGGCACGCAGCGCGCTGCGCATCCTTCCCATGACCACCGCCGCGGGCAGGCCGGAGCCGGCGACGTCGCCCATCGCTATGCACAGCTGCCCAGTGGGCAGGGTGAAGACGTCGTACCAATCGCCGCCCACCACACCGCTGCCGGGAATGTAGCGCGCCCCCAGCTCCCCTCCGACGACAGTCGGCAGCGCGGACGGGACCAGGCTGCGCTGCAGGGCCGTGGCCGCGATGCGGTCGGCCCGGGTCGTCAGCGATTGCACCGCCATGGCTGCCCGGTCGGCAGCGAGCTGGAGCAGTTCGAGGTCTTCGCTGGCGAATTCCCGGGGGGTCAGCGAGCCGACATGCATCACGCCAAGCATCTCGCCGCCGGTCACCAGCGGCACGCCCATCAGGGAGCGGACTCCCTTCTCCAGCAGGATCGGGTTGAGCACCTTGGTGTGATCCACCTGGTCGATGATCACCGGCTGCCGCCCGGCCGCGATACGCCCCGCGAAGCCCTGGCCCATGGGAATGCGCACGCCCTGGCGGACTTCCTCCTCGAGCCCGGTCGCCGCGGTGGCGATCAGGTATCTAGACCCGTGGTCCAGCAGGAGGACCGCGGCGGTATCGGCCCGCAGGATCTCCCTTGTCCGCTGGAGCAGCTCGGCGAGAAAGTCATCATCATCCAGGCGGGACAGCGCCGCATCAGTGATGGACTGTATGTCCCGAAGCCTCCTCTGCACCGAAGCCGGGTCTAGCTGGGCTTTCATCCTGGCGCCTCCCACCGGAAGGTGTGCTTGCGGCGGAGGAACCCAGCGGCAGCCGCCCGCGCGAAGGTACCAGCAAATCCATCAACCGTTGATCACCACCTTACTGGCAGCAACGCGGAGCTGGCATACCGAGATGATATCCAGATGCGCTGCGACCTGAGCGGACATGACCTGGCCGCGCGGCCAGGCCGACCCCGACGGGCCCTGGACAAGGACCGCGCGCTCATGACCTCTTGGGCATGGCGCTGCTGCGGGCGGTCGCCATCGGGCTGGAGCGCGAGCTGCGGCACAAGGACGCCGGGCTGCAAACCCACACGCTGGTCGGCCCGGGAGCGGCGCTGTTCATGCTGGTCAGCAAGTACGGGTTCGGGCGACGTGCTGCAGCGTCAGCTGGTGATGCTGGACCGTCCGGCCCATTCGTCAACTGAGGCAACCCGGTTTGCTGGCTGGCGCCCCGGGTAGCCGGCTTCGGGAACGCAGCCAAGTCCTCGGGTCCATGGCGTACTGGAGGAAGCCTGATGGCGACAATTGTTTCCGAACTGCTGAGAGTCCTCGGCTACCCGGAGTAGCCGCACCGGGCGGCCATCGCCGCCCCCTGTTCAAAGACAAGATCGAGCAGCTCGGCTGCTGAGAGGACCGGATGACCAGCATCTCCTTGCCAGCTCCCGCCGTCCGCCGCGCTGGGGCACCGGTAGACGTCAACGCGCTCGCCCGGGACCTGCGCCAGCGGGCCGACGCCGAGGTGCGGTTCGACCCGGGCAGCCGCGGCGCCTACAGCACGGACGCATCGAACTACCGCCAGGTGCCCGTCGGCGTGGTCGTACCGCGCACCGTAGAGGCAGGTGCCGAGGCGATAGCCGTCTGCCGGGAGCATGGCGCCCCGGTGGTCTCCCGCGGCGGCGGAACCAGCCTGGCCGGACAGTCGTGCAACGTGGCGGTGGTCATCGACTGGTCGAAGTACTGCCACCGCCTGGTGTCGGTCGATGCGGACCAGCGGACCTGCATCGTCGAGCCGGGCATCGTGCTGGATGAGATGAACGCCCAGCTCGCGTCCAGCAAGCTGATGTTCGGCCCGCGGCCTGCTACCCATGACCACTGCACCTTGGGCGGCATGCTTGGCAACAACTCGTGCGGGGCGACGGCGCAGGCGTACGGCAAGACCGTCGACAACGTCGTCCGGCTGGAGGTGCTGACGTACGAAGGCGAGCGGTTCTGGACCGGGCCGACCAGCGACGAGGAGTACGCGGACATCGTGGCCGCGGGCGGCCAGCGGGCCCGCATCTACCAGGAGCTCCGCGAGCTGTCCCAGCGCTACGCAGACCTGATCCGCCAGCGGTACCCGCAGATCCCGCGCCGGGTATCGGGATACAACCTGGACTCCCTGCTGCCCGAGCACGGCTTCAACGTCGCCCGGGCGCTGGTCGGCAGCGAGAGCACGCTGGTCACAATCCTGCGCGCCGAACTGCGGCTGGTGCCGGTGCCCGCCGCGCGGGCGCTCGTCGTACTTGGCTACCCCGACATCGCGAGCGCCGCCGACGCCGCCCCGCACATCCTCCCGCACCACCCGGAGCAACTGGAGGGCATCGACGGTCGGCTGATCACGTTCGAACGGGAACGGCGGATGAATCCTGAGGCCCTCCGGCTGCTTCCTGACGGGGACGGCTGGCTCATGGTCATCTTCTCCGGCGAGTCGCAAGAGGACGCCGACCGGAAAGCCCAGGCGCTGATCAAGGACCTGGAGGGCACCGCGCACGAGCCGACCGTCAGGTTCTACGACGACCCCGAGCACGAGAAAGAGCTCGCCGACGTGCGCGAGGTGGCGCTGGGCGCCACCGCCCGGGTACCGGACATGCCGGACACCTGGGAGGGCTGGGAGGACTCCGCGGTGCTGCCGGAACAGCTCGGTGACTATCTGCGCGACCTCCAGCAGCTTTACGACGAGTTCGGCTACTCCGGCTCCGCCCTGTACGGCCACTTCGGCCAGGGCTGCGTGCACACCCGCATCCCGTTCGACCTGGTCACCGCCGACGGCATCGCGGCGTTCCGCCGGTTCATCGAGCGCGCCGCCGACCTCGTCGTGTCCTACGGCGGGTCGTTTTCCGGCGAGCACGGCGACGGCCAGTCCCGCGGGGAGCTGCTGCCCCGCATGTTCGGTGACGACCTGATACGGGCATTCGGGCAGCTCAAGGCCATCTTCGACGGTGGCAACCGGATGAACCCCGGCAAGGTCGTCGCGCCGTACCGGATCGACGAGAACCTCCGCCTGGGCACCTCCTGGACGCCCCGGGACGACCGCACGTTCTTCCAGTACCCCGACGACGACGGCCGCTTCGAGCGGGCGGTGATGCGATGCGTGGGGGTCGGCAAGTGCCGCCACGGCAGCGGCGGGGTCATGTGCCCCTCCTACATGGCCACCCGCGAGGAGGAGCACTCCACCCGCGGACGCAGCCGGCTGCTGTTCGAGATGCTGGAGGGACACGCTGACTCGCCGGTCACCGCAGGCTGGCGTTCCACCGAGGTGCGGGACGCGCTGGACCTGTGCCTGGCCTGCAAAGGCTGCAAGAAGGACTGCCCCGTCGAGGTCGACATGGCCACGATGAAAGCCGAGTTCCTGGCCCACCACTACGCCGGTCGGCTCCGCCCGCGGGCGCACTACTCGATGGGCTGGCTGCCCGCCGTGGCGCAACTCGCATCCCAGGCACCCGGCCTGGTGAACGCGCTGACCCAGGCCCCGGTGCTGCGCGATGCCATCACTGCGGCGGCCGGCATCGACCGGCACCGCCGGCTGCCGCTTTTCGCCCGGCAGACGTTCCGCGCCTGGTACGCCGGGCGCGGCCCCAGCCCGGCCGGGCCGCGAGGCCAGGTCATCTTGTGGCCGGACACCTTTACCAACCACCTCACCCCGTCGATCGGGCAGGCCGCGGTTGAGCTGCTCGAGGCGGCCGGATGGCAGGTCATCGTGCCCGCCAAGCCGCTGTGCTGCGGCCTGACCTGGATTTCCACCGGCCAGCTGGGCACCGCCCAGCGCGTGCTGCGGCGCACGGTGAGCGCCCTCGCGCCCTACCTCCGCGAGGGCACGAAGGTCGTCGGCCTCGAGCCGAGCTGCACCGCGGTGTTCCGGTCCGACGCCCGCGAGCTGATGCCCGGCGATCGCGACGTGCAGCGGCTGCGCCAGCAGACCGTCACCCTCGCCGAACTGCTCCAGGAGCACAGCGGCGACTGGCAGCCGCCGCACGTCGGCGGGCAGGCGATCGCGCAGACCCACTGCCACCAGCACGCCATCATGGGATATGACGCTGACCGCGCGCTGCTGGCCGCGGCCGGCATCGACGTCGATAACCTCGACTCCGGCTGCTGCGGGCTGGCCGGGAACTTCGGCTTCGAAAGCGGCCACTACGACGTGTCCATGGCTTGCGGCGAGCGGGTTCTGCTGCCCGCCGTCCGGGACGCAGCGCCAGGCGCGCTGATCCTGGCCGACGGGTTCAGCTGCCGCACCCAGATCGAGCAGGGCAGGACTGGCCGCACCCCGGTGCATCTGGCCGAGGTGCTGGCCGCGGGCCTGCGCAACCAGCCGGTCCAGCCCGCCCGCCCCGCCCCGCCCGCACCGGCGGATTACCTGCGCCTGGCCGGGCTGACCGCCGCTGCCGCGGGCGCCGCCGCTGCCGCGGTCCGGGCGGCCCGGCGCAGGCGCTGATGAGCGAGAGCGGCCGAGCCCAACCAGGGCTTACCGCTGGCGGGCATTACCCTCCTTTCGCAGGTATGCCGGGTGGCCGGCCACGTACGTCGCGGCAACCGCGCGGTCGTCGGCCAGGATCGACAGGACGAACATGAGTTCCTGCGTGGACTCCGCCCGCGAGCTGCGATACTCCAGCAGCGGGGTCGCTTTGGGGTCGAGGACCACGAAATCCGCCTCATGCCCGGCCTCCAGCGAGCCGATCCGGCCCGCGAGGCCCAGCGCCGCCGCGCCGCCGCGGGTGGCCAGGTAGAAGGACTTGACCGCAGTCATCGGGTAGCCGACCAGCTTGCTTACCTTGTAGGCCTCGTTCATGGTCGCCAGCAGGGAGAAGCTGGTGCCAGCGCCCACGTCGGTGCCCAGGCCGACGTGCACCGGCCGGTTCGGATCCCTGGCGTCGTGCATGCGGAACAGGCCGCTGCCCAGGAACAGGTTCGAGGTCGGACAGTGCGCGATGGCGGCCCCGGTCTCGTGCACCCGGGCCAGCTCCCGGCCGGTCAGGTGCACACCATGAGCCAGCACCGACCGAGGCCGGAGCAGCCCGTAGTGGTCGTAGACATCCAGGTAGCCAGCACGGTCCGGGAACAGCGACCGCACCCAGGAGATCTCGCCCCGGTTCTCCGACACATGGGTATGCAGGAAGGTGCCGGGCGATTCGGCCAGCAACGCCCCGGCCAGCTCCAGCTGCCGCGGCGTGCAGGCCGGCGCGAACCTGGGCGTGACCGCGTACAGGTTGCGGCCCTGGCCGTGCCACCTGGCGATCAGCGCCTTGGAGTCGTCGTAGCCAGTCTGCGGGGTATCGAGCAGGCCGGCCGGGGCGTTGCGGTCCATCAGGACCTTGCCACCGATCATGCGGGTGCCCCGACGCTGCGACTCCTCGAAGAACGCGTCCACCGACTGCGGGTAGGTGGCGCAGAACGTCACGGCCGTGGTGGTGCCGTTGGCCAGTAGCTGGTTGAAGAAGGTCCGCGCGATCTCACGCGCGTAGCCCGGGTCGGCGAACCGCTGCTCCTCCGCGAAGGCGTATGCATTCAGCCAGTCAATGAGCTGATCACCGTAGGCCCCGATGATCCCGGTTTGCGGATAATGCAGGTGCGTGTCCACGAAACCCGGGCAGATCAGGGCGTCATGATAGTGAACGATTTCGACGTCGGCCGGCACCGCGCCCTTGACTTGCTGATACGGCCCGAACGCGGCGATGACGCCGTTCCGGCTCAGCACCAGGGCGTCGCTGATGTTGACCAGCGCACCATCGTCGAAGAACGGATCCGAGCAGAAGCTGATCGCATGCCCGCGAACAGCGGATACGCCTCCCGCCGCGGCCTCCTCAGCCATACTGGCGGCCTCCTCTTCGGCAGGACGACCACGACCAGGGCCCGTTCGCCCGCCTGCTCGGCTCCCAGTAACTCCTCAGGCGGACAGTGCCTCGCGGGCTTTGACGAGGTCGGCGACGAAGCCGGCGAACGCTTCCGCGCGGGCCTGGTCGTCGCGGGCCCGGAGAATCGAGGAGGGATGGACGGTGCTCAGCACCGGGCCTCGCCACTCGCCGACCGTCACGTCCTCGACCTGGCCACGGTGGTCGCGGACCTTGAACCCGCGGCCGAAGATCGCCTCCCCGGCCACCGCGCCCAGGGCCACGGTGACCCGGGGCCCGACCACCGCGAACTCCGCTTCCAGCCAGCCACGGCAGGCCATGATCTCGGTCCCGTTGGGACGCTGGTGAATACGGCGCTTGCCGCGGGCCTCCCACTTGAAGTGCTTCACCGCGTTGGTGACGTACACGTCGGCCCGCTCGATGCCGCTGTCGTGCAGCGCGCGGTCCAGGAGATGGCCGGCCGGTCCGACGAACGGGTGGCCTTGCTTGTCCTCCTGATCCCCAGGCTGCTCGCCCACCAGGGCCAGGGGCGAATGCGGACGGCCCTCGCCGAACACGGTGGCAGTGGCCCGCTGATACAGATCACAGCGGGTACAGGACGCGGCTTCGTTGGCTAGTTTCTCAAGGGTGGTCACGTTGATCGGTGGTACCCGTCCCTGGGGGTGCTATCCATGGCCCGCGGTGAGGATAGAAAGGGTCACTACTTCAACGGCCAGATGGAGGGGAACAGAAGCATATGGGCTGATCAGGTGAACCGTGTCGCTATGGATGACATTCCGCCGCGATCCTATGGCCCGCTCATCGAGACGACCTTGCGGGTCATCACCTGGAATGTATGGGGCCTGCACGGCCCCTGGCGGGAGCGTGAAGCGGCAATCGTCGCGACGCTGCAAGGCGCCCGCCCCGACGGCGCTGATCGCTGGGTAGCAGAGACCCGGGCCAAGGCCCTGGATGGCCCGCGCCGCGATCAGCCCCCCGCTGCCTGTGACAGCCCGCCGGCTTCCTGGCCGCCGCCGGCAGCCCGGCTGTGCTTGTCATCGAACGCGCGCCGGGCGGATCATCTCCGGCCGCTACCCGAGCTTCCGCAGCGCCGGCAGCAGCTCGTCGGTGGCCCAGGAGATGAACTGGTCCTGATGGTCGCTGCCCACCTGCACCAGTGCGAGGTGGGTGAAACCGGCGCCGAGGAACTTTGTGGCCGCGGCCACGTGCTGCGCGGTATCCGGGCCGCATGGCACGAGGTCGGTAATGTCGTCTTCGGTGACCAGCTGGGACGCGGCGTCGAAGGCCCGGGTGTCCGGGAGCTCGGACATGACATGCCAGCCGGGCGTGGCCCACCGCCATAGCTGCCGGGCGCGGGCCCGTGCTGCTTTCCCGTCCGCGTCATAGCACACGGGCAGCTGCCCGTATTTGGGCTTGGCTGAGCCGCCGGCCTGGTCGAACCCATCCACCAGGGCGCCATCCGGCTCGGTGGCGATCATGCAGTCGGCATGGTCGGCCGCGAGGCTGATCGAGTCCGCTCCGGACACCGCGATCCCGATCGGCACCGGGGTATCGGGGAGGTCGAAGAGCTTGGCCCGCTCGACCTCGAAGTGGCGGCCGCTGAAGTTGACGTAGTCACCACCGAACAGGGCGCGGATGATCTGAGCGGCCTCGCCGAGCCGTTCATGCCGGATCCGCGCCGACGGCCAGCCACCCCCGACCACGTGCTCGTTGAGGTTCTCGCCCGCGCCCAGCCCGAGCGTGAACCGGCCGCCCGACAAGATTCCCATCGTGGCCGCCTTCTGAGCCACCACCGCCGGATGGTAGCGGAACGTCGGGCAGGTCACGAACGTCATCAGCGGCAGCCGCTGGGTCGCCTGGGCGGCCGCACCGAGCACCGACCAGGTGTACCCGGAGTGTCCCTGCTCCTCGATCCACGGGAAATAGTGGTCGGACATGACCGAAAAATCGAAGCCAGCCCGCTCAGCGGCCACCAGGTCGGTGACCAGCTGCCTGACCGGCGTCTGCTCGCACATGGCTGTATACCCGAACTGTGTCATGAAGCGGCCTGCTACCCGGGCACCGGATGTTATGCATCCGGCGCGACGTTGCTCACCGGAACGTTTGGACGGGCAGTGGCGGGTAAGCGGTACGGGCAGGGAAGGGATGGCCATGGCTGTGATGTCCGTCCTGGCCGCGCGGAGGGAGCGTTGGCGTGCCACGGCTGCGGCGTAGCGACACGTCGGCCGCTGGTTTGCAGCGGATCCGGCATGGCCGTGGTTTCCGGTACCTCACTGCCGAGGGCGCTCGCGTGGATGCCGCCGACCTGGACCGGATCCGGAAGCTCGTGATCCCGCCCGCGTGGACGGACGTCTGGATCTGCCCCCACGCCAACGGCCATCTGCAGGCCACCGGCGTGGACGCGGCAGGCCGCCGCCAGTACCTCTACCACCTCGCGTGGCGGGCGAAGAGAGATCGTGAGAAGCACGACCGCGTCCTTGACTTCGCCGCTCGCCTCCCGGCCGCCCGCGAGACGGCCGGCCGCCAGCTCGAAGGCAGGCGGCTGTCCCGGCAGCGGGTCCTGGCCGCCGCGTTCACGCTGCTGGACGTGGGGCTGTTCCGGATCGGTGGCGACCGCTACGCCGAGGACAACGGCAGCTACGGCCTGATGACCCTGCAGCGAGAGCATGTCCATTGCACCAGGGCCGGGCTCGTGTTCGAGTACCCCGCGAAGAGCGGGAAGGAGCGGATGCACGTCGTCACGGCCGCGGCGGCCCGGGCCGTCGTGCGCGCCCTGCACCGCGGCCGGCCACCGGGCCGGCGGCTGATCGCCTACCGCGATAGCGGCGGCTGGCACGAGCTCGATAGCGCTGACATGAACAGCTACCTGCAGGATCTGATCGGCTACGAGGTCAGCGCGAAGGACTTCAGGACATGGCACGCGACCGTGCTGGCCGCCGTGGGGCTGGCTGTGTCCGGCCACGCGTCATCCTCACCGCCGGCGCGCAAGCGCGCGGTGAGCCGCGTCGTCACCGAGGTCGCCGGTTACCTCGGTAACACCCCGGCGGTATGCCGTGCTTCCTACATTGACGGGCGGCTGATCGACCGCTACCTGGACGGAGAGACCGTGGGGGTCCCGCTGGACCGGCTGGGCGCCGGCGTCCCGGCCGGGTGGCCGGCGACCAGCGGCGGCTTCGAGGCGGCGGTGATCCGGCTGCTACGCGACTGATACCGGGCGGTTCCGCCAGCGCGGGCTGCGGCCGGGCTGCTTGTGCGCGGCGTCCACGCTGGCCGTCGGCCTGGCGTCCGATGGGCTTTTCCACGCCTTCGGGTTCACCGCGATGGTTGTCGGGTTGTTCTTGCTGGCCGACTCGCTGCGCCGCGGCGGCTTCATCCCGAAACGATGGTGGGCCGCGCTGCTGCTGGGCTGGGGTAGCTTCCAGCTCTACAACGGCATCGTGCAGCACAAGATCCTCAAGCTGCACCAGATCCGGTACCACGTGACCCTGTGGCCCTACGACCTGAACTGGAACGGCATCGCTGTCATCATGATCATCGCAGGCGTCTTGCTCACGCAGGGCCGGGCGGGGGTGGCCACGTCCGGTATCTTCCGCACTGGTCACGGCCCGTCCCGCTGAGCCATGCTCGAGCTGATCCCCCTGGCCCTGACGCTGCTCACCCTCGCCGGGTACGGCGCGGCGCTAATCCGGCTGCGCCTGCGCGGCGACCGGTGGTCGGCTAGCCGGGTCGCTTGCCTGGTCGCGGGCTGACTGTGCGTGGCCGCTGCTGTCCTGCCGCCGATCAGCAGTCACGACGAATCCTTTCCCGTCCACGTCGGCCAGCACCTGCACATGTTCCTGGCCGGCTGCCTGCTGAGCTGGGCCATCGTCGGCCTCGACCCCATCCCTCACGGCCCGGGCATCGAGGTAAGGCTCGCCGCGCTGGTCATCGGCGCTGCAGGGCACGACACCCTGGCCAAGCTCATGTACGCCCACAGCCTGCCAGCCGGCGGTGGACCCATCACTGGCCGCCATGCCGGTGCCGAGTTGATGTACTACGGCGGCACGATCATCGGCCTCGCACTCGCGATCATCGTGATGACCCAGTGGTACAAGTTGACCGGCCGCGAACTGGCACGCACCGCGCCGATCAAGTTCCCGGCCCGGCCAAGCTATCCACGACGCAGATCGGGCAGCCCGTCCAGGGTGACGAGCAGGGGAGACGTCCCACGAGCCTAAATGTCAAGCCATGCCTGGTTCAGCCGCCGGGAGCCCGGGAGCTGCTCCAGGTCGGCCCGGGTGAGGCTGGCCACCCTGAAGGCTTGGTCAGGACCGCGTGGCGTTGCGGCTGTGATGTAGTTCGGTGGCGATGGTGGTGCTGAGTTCGTTCCAGCTGTTCTCGAATTTGGCTATGCCGTCGCGTTCCAGCTGAGCGGTGACGTCATCGAAGTCGATACCGACGGCCGCGAGCTGGTCAAGGACGCGTCGCGCTTCGTCGTAGTGCCGGGTGATCGTGTCACCCTTGACCTGGCCGTGGTCGGCGAACGCCTCGAGCGTGGATCCTGGCATGGTGTTGACGGTGTCGGAGGCGACCAGGTCGGTGACGTACATGGTGTCGGGGTAGGCGGGGTTCTTGACGCCGGTGGATGCCCAGAGCGGGCGTTGCGGCTGGCTGCCGAGGCGGGCGAGTTCCTGCCACCGCTGGCTGGTGATCAGTTCCTGATACGCCTGGTAGGCGAGGCGGGCGTTGGCGATGGCTGCTTTGCCCTTGAGTTGTGTGGCGGCGCTGGTGCCTATCTGGTCGAGCCGTGCGTCGACTTCGGTGTCCACCCGGGAGACGAAGAAGGATGCGACTGACCGGATGGCGGTGAGGTCCCGGCCGGTGGCAGCGGCTTGTTCCAGGCCGCTGAGGTATGCGTCCATGACGGCGCGGTACCGGTCGAGGGCGAAGATCAGCGTTACGTTGACGCTGATTCCCTCGCTGGTCACCTGCGTGATCGCGGTGAGTCCTTCCTGAGTGGCCGGGATCTTGACGAACAGGTTGTCGCGGTCCACCGCGCTGCGCAATGTCCGTGCCGTGCCGGCGGTCGCGGCGGTGTCGCGGGCTAGCCGGGGGTTGACTTCGATGGAGACGCGGCCGTCCCTGCCAGCGGTCTGCTGGTAGACGGGAGCGAGTACGTCACAGGCGGTGCGGACGTCGTCGGTGGTGATGTTGAAGACCGCGGTGTCCACGCTGGCGCCTTGCTCAGCGAGGCCGCGCAGCTGGTCGTCGTAGCGGTGGCCCTTGGACAGGGCTGAGGCGAAGATTGTGGGGTTGGTCGTCACGCCGACGACGTGCCGGCTGGTGATAAGGGACTGGAGGGCGCCGGTGGCGAGCAGCTCGCGGGACAGATCGTCCAGCCATACCGCCACACCCTGGGCGGAGAGCTCGGCAAGGGGGTTATGGGGGGCGTCGCTGGTCATTGAGGAGCCTTCCGGAGTAGGTGCTGGGCGAGCCGTCCCGTTCAAGCGGGGCGGTCGGCGGTGCCTCCTGCGTTCGGGGCAAAGGTGGCCGGGTGGCCACCAGGCCGGGTGCCGTGTTCAGCGTCGTGGATGCTGTCTCGTGCGGCGGTGACGGCATCGGCGGTGATGCCGAACTCGTGGTGCAGAGTCTGGTAGTCGGCTGATGCGCCGTAACGCTCAACGCCGACGCTGCGGCTGGCGTCCCCGATGATCTTTTCCCAGCCGCTGGTGATCCTGCCCTCGTAGTCACGCATCTCATCCCGCGGGGCCGGGTTCATCTCGGCTGTCCGGCCCGGGTATTCCTGCTGCTGCCTCGGGGGGTGCTCCTGTGATGGTGCGGTCATCTCCCGGTCTTCTTTCGTTGCGTAGAGCCTGGGGATGTGGCCCGCGCGCCTACCCGGCCCTGGGACGGCGAAACGAACGGTACGCCGCAATCCAGTTCCGGCGTGCTTTCCGGTCCGCGTTTACCCGGCTCTCGGGGAGCCATCAGGCCAGAGAGAAGCCGGAAGGCCGGACAGGCCTCAGCGACCACCGGCAGAGGGACGAATCATTGCCAAGCGTGTTCGATGTACTGGGCCACGACCACCAAGTGGTCCAGCGGATGCTGACCGCACTGGGGTCGTGGCCGGCCAGGGCGGCCAGTTAATACGGCTGGGAACCTTAAGATGATCTTACGGGTTGCGGCCAGTGCCGATGGCAGCTGACCGTTACCATCACAGCAGTCGTCTCGAGGTGAGGTTCGGGTGGCACGAGCACGGGCCGAGCACGGCCGTCCGAGACGGCCGGGTCGTGGCCTGTCCCTGGACCGGATCGTCACCGCCACCCTGGAACAGGTGGACGAGCAGGGGATCGGGGCGGCGACGATGCGGGCGGTGTCGTCGCGGCTGGGGGTCCGCTCGATGTCGTTGTACAGGTATGTGCAGGACCGTGATGAGCTGTTCGACGCGGTCGTGGAGCGGGTCGTCGGCGAGCTCGCCGACGACCCGGAGGTCCAGTTGCGCCCGGTGAACGGGTGGCGGCCTTATCTGACGGGCATGGCGCATGGCGTGCGCCGCTACGCCCGTGCGCATCCGCATGCTTTCCCCCTGGTGGCTACCCGGCCGCCCGCGGCTCCGTGGGTGAACCCGCCGCTTCGGTCGCTGCGCTGGGTCGAGGCGATGCTGAGCGGATTGGCCGGAGAGGGGTTCAGCGATGAGCAGGTGCTGTTCACATACCGCACGTTCAATAGCTTCTTGCTCGGTTACCTGCTCCTGGAGACAAGCGCTATGGTGCTGCGGGACCCGAAACCGGGCGACGGGTCCTTCACCGGTACCGACACTGTTTCGGATGATGGTGGCGAGGCCGCCGGGCGGGCAGCCGCCAACCCGGTCATTGGTGGCCTGAGCCCAGCCCGCTCTGCCGGGCAGCGGGAGGCCCTGCAGGATGCGGGCAATCCGCAGGAGCTGCTCGATCCTGCGGACGAGATTGATGCCAGGCGTTTCCCGACGGTGCACCGCCTGGCGGCAGGACTCGCCCAGGACCGCTGGGAAGGGGAGTTCGAAACAGGCCTGGAAGACATGCTTGACCGCATTGCGGTGTTCGTGGCCCAGTGACCCGACCTTAGGTGAGGTTGAATCCGTCAGCCGCGGCCATTGCCCGCCGGGCCCCTCTTCCTGATCTTCCCTGTCGGCGCCGTCCCCCGATCCTGACTCCGCCACAGGCGAGAGACCTGGCAGCAGACGGCCTCGCCGCTGGGGTGGCACGAGCAGCCGGGGCGCATGGTCACGTCCAGCGCTCAAGTAGACGCCGTAAGCTTTCGGCATAAGCTTCTGACGTAAGTTTAATGTGTAAGCCATCCGGCTGCGGGTAGCAGGGGGCCAGCCGGATGAAGCACGGGGGCAGTCACGGCCATCGGCGCGAGCCGATGGCCCGTGCAGTCCCAGGCGCGCGGATGAGGGACGCCGACTCTGGTGCGCTTCAGTGAGCAGCACTGCCGGGCCGCCGTTGCGGCTCCGCTGTTTGCGGCGCAATTCACTCAAATCGAGGAGATGACCTGGATGACACGGAACTACCAGTCGGCAGCTTCGCCGCAGCACGGCGAATCGTTGGCCCAGGAGCAGGGCACGGCTGACGTTGTCAAGGACCAGGCTTCTGGCCTGAGCCATAGCAGCGTTCAGGCAGGAAAGCACGTGGCCGAGGTTGCCCGGGAGCAGGCTTCGGGCGTGGCAGCGGAGGCCGGGCGTCAGGGCAGGGAGCTGCTCCAGCAGGCTCAAGGCCACCTGGAAGAGCAAGCAGCCCAAGGACAGCAGCGGGTGGCGAGGCGGCTGCTTTCGGTCAGTGATGAGCTCCGCTCAATGGCGGACGCCTCCGGCCAAGGCGGCGTGGCCGCCGGCCTCGCGCATCAGGCGGCCTCGCGGGTCCGTGATGCCGGGCAGTGGCTGGACGACCGCCAGCCCGGGCAGGTGGTTAACGAGATGCAGTCCTTCGCGCGCCGCAGGCCAGCAGTCTTCCTGGTGCTGGCGGCAGGCGTGGGCCTGGTGGCCCGCCGGCTCACCCGGGGACTAAAGGACGCAAATAGCGACAATCCCGCGGCGGCAGCAGCGCCTG
Source organism: uncultured Actinomycetes bacterium (assembly GCA_963822825.1). GTDB lineage: Bacteria > Actinomycetota > Actinomycetes > Streptosporangiales > Streptosporangiaceae > JAWWPY01. Next base: position 35,479 of record CAWGIW010000018.1, read on the forward strand.
CAGCGACGCAGGGGCTCAGCGGGCAGTGGGCCCAGCCGTCTGACGTGGCCGGCTCTCCACCGGCAACGGCGGCCCTCAGGGATGAGACGCTGGGTCTCTCGGCCCCGGCCAGTGGTCTGCCGCCTACCGGCGGTGATCCGGCCTGGGAGGCCGGCCCAGCGTATGGCGAGCGCGGTGCCCTGGTCACCGACGACCAGCCAGGCCGTCAGGGCATGCAATGAGCACCCCGCTCGGGCCGGCTGTGCCGCCGCATGATTCGCGGCCATCTGTCGGCGAGCTGTTCTCAGAGGTTGCTGAGGATCTCAGCACGCTCATGCACCAGGAGGTGGAGCTGGCCAAAGCCGAGATCCGCCAGTCAGCCACCCGGGCCGGCAAGGGTGCCGGATTGCTGGCGGGGGCCGGTGTCAGCGGCCACATGGTCCTGCTGTTCGCATCAGTCGCCGCGTGGTGGGGCATCGGCGACGCTACTGGCCACGCCTGGTCGGCGCTGATCGTAGCGGGCATCTGGCTGATCGTCGCTGCGGTCCTCGGGCTGATGGGGCGCCGGGAGATCAGCGCAGTACCGGGCGTCCCGCAGACCGCGCAGACGGTGAGGAAGATTCCTGACGCAATAAGGGGAAATGAGGGCCCATCATGACCAGCGATCCAGACCAGATCCGCGAGCAGATCGAGGAAACGCGCACCAGCCTGAGCGAGGACGTCAACACACTGGCCGACACGGTCAACCCGGCACATGCGGCAAAGCGCACGGCAGCCAGCGCACGTTCTGCCGTGCTCGGAGTAAAGGACAAGGTCATGGGCACTGCGTCACAGTCCGTCTCCAGCACGACTTCCGCAGCGCGAGAAAAGGCGTCGGCGGTCCAGGACCAGATGTCGGCGGCGCAGGAAAAGGTGTCGGCGGCTCCGGCCCAGCTACGCCGGCAGACGGCGGGTAACCCGCTGGCAGTCGGCCTGATCGCGGTCGGCGTTGGCTGGCTCGTGGGGTCGCTTCTGCCGGCCAGCAGCGCCGAGGAGCGCGCGGCGGCGAAGATCAAGGAAGCCGCCGCCCCAGCCGTCACCGGCGCGGCCAAGGATGCTGCCGCCAGCCTGCAGGACTCAGCGCAGCACGCAGCAGAGTCGGTCAAGGCCACCGCGGCCGACGCCGCGGCCACCGTCAAGGACGAGTCTGCCAGCTCGGCGCGCGACGTCCGGGATCAGGCACAAGCGGCCCGCGACACCGTGGCCGAAAGCCGCCAGTGACCACCTTGGCGGCCACGCGCAGCTTGATCCCGGCTGGCCGGTCAAGGCCAAGGCTTTCGGTAAGGAGTCCGGTACGGCGCGGATAGCTGTGCCATGCCATGCCGCCGCCGCTCACGGGAATCCGGCCGCCGACGGAGATGAGCAAACGTGTCACCACCAGAAGTCAGAACACCGAACGCGGAGTTCCTTGGCACCACGACGGGAATGATCCTCACGGCGGTCGTCGCGATCCTGGGTCTCGCCGCGTTGCTCGGCATGGTCTTTCTGGCCGAGGGCCTGCCTCCTGCCATGCACATGAAGGTGCGGCGGCGGGGCGGGGCCAGCGGCAGCGGGCCACCGGAGGCGATCTCCGCTAGGCAGGGTGACCGGCCCTGGGAACAGATCGAAGACCGGCACGTCCCCCCGGGGGGGCCATCCGTATGGCAAGCCCGCATCCTGGGTACCGGTAGCCGTGGTCACGGCCGCCTTCGTCACCGGCGGAATGGCGATCATCACCCACCTCTGGTGGTTGCTGTGGGCATGCATCGCAATTGCGGTGCTAGCCCTCCCGGCCGGGAAGGTGATCGGCATCATGGACGACACCGTCGACTGGGGCAGCACTCCTGCGGCTACCCCCGACCCACCTCAAAGCCCCGAGACTGATCGCGGCCAGGAGCAGCAGGCTCAGAAGGGGCGTGCGCCATCCGGCCTACCGGGTCAGCCTCTAGCCAGAGGTTGACTAACTGCACGTCCGGCCTTTGGGTAACGACCCCGGCGCTGGTGCTGCTGCGGGTGCAGAAGCAGCAGCCGTCCGGAGGGTGACGTCCCGCCCGGCAAAGATGCCTGGACGAACTGGCCAGGACCCTGAGACTGCCTGGGCCGACGCCGAAAGGCTGATCAACACCAAGCTGCCGGCCCGCTCGACGCGGCGGTCACCCTGCTCAGGGACCTGCAAGAACTCGCACAGCTCGAGGACCAGGCCCAGGCGTTCGCGCGCCGTTTCACTGCGCTGCGCGAAGCGCACCTCCGCAAGCCCAGCCTCATCGCCCGGTTCGACCGGGCCGGCCTCACGCTTTGATATGTACCTGCTGAAAATCCGATTCCGGGCCGGAAATGCATCTGCGGTTGGCTCGCGCTCGCCGGCCGTTGCCGACGGTTACTCCGGTTTCTTTGGGGAGTGCCGGAGGATCAGTGACTTGCCGGGTTGAGGAGCCAGTCCTCGGTGAGCGGCGCCTCGGGGGGGCCATTGAGTATCCAGGCATGGATGGCCTGAATCAGAGGCCCAGGGTTCTTCCTTGAGCGCGGGAAAGCGCGGCTGCTGGTGTAGAGGATTCCCGTGGTGGCCGTGCCGGCCTGGAGTGCTCGTAGGAGGATGGGCCGGAAGTCTTTGACGTTCTCGGTGAGCAGCCAGCGACGTTGAGAGGTTGCCCAGGCGAAGACGTCGTCATCGCTCATTGCCTGTAGTTCGCCGCGCTCAGCCACAGCGATCACGTCCTGGCCCAGGTCGCGCAGGGCGGCGGCGATGGCGGGGGAGAACATCTCGTCAAGCACCAGGCGGGCGCTGGCCGGGTGGGTCATGCGATGAGGTGCCGTTGTACCCGCCATGCTTCCTCGGCGCGGGCCGATGCCTCATCAGCGTCGCTGATCTCCGTATCGATCTCGTCCCGGTAACCCCCGTAGTAGCTGACGGCTGTGGCGATCCGGCTGGCGTTGACGGCAAACACCTCGGCTGCAGCGTCCAGCGCGGCAGGGCCGCGCTCGTCGACTTCACGCAGGAACTTGATGATTTCCCAGATGTCTGGCCCGTAGGCGAGGGCAGCCCGGCGGCCGGACGGCCCGTCTTTGAAGATCACCCCTGGATGGTCAGCCATCCGCAGTCCTTCGTCGATGAGCCGCTGTGCTAGCGCGGAGGTCGTTGAGCCGGCCGTGGCGGCCGCGCGGCGCCGCAACCGCGCTAGCAGGGCGGCGTCGAAGCGGATAGAAAGAGGCGTGCTCATGTACTACATTGTAACCTACGCACTACAGAGGTTCAGAACGGATAGAGGGCGCCTGATCCCGGGAAGCTGACCCTGCTGCCCGCTGGGCACTGGGCCCGCGAGCGCGCCGCTGATCACGGCGGCAATCAAGATGGCCGCCCGCAACGTGGAACTCCCGGCGGGTGCGATCTTCCACTCCGACCGTGGAAGTAATGGCCAATTACACTTCGGCGGAGTTCGCCACCGTCCTGGGCGGCCTCGGAATCCGACAATCGGTGGGAAGGAGCGGGATCTGCTTCGATAATGCGCTCGCCGAATCGTTCAATGCGGCGGTAAAGGTGGAGCGCGTTCACCGGACATCCTATCCGACGCGGAAGAAAGCGAAGACAGATATTGCACGGTCCATCGAGCTGCACTACAATCATACTCGTCTTCATTCAGCGCTCGGTTACCGGACTCCGCAAGAAGCCCATGACGAGTACCTGAATATGCAGGTAGCTGTGCGAATTAACCGCAAATCACCTGTCCGGAAAACGCGGGGCAGCCCACTGGCCGGGCTGGTAGTCACCGGCGGGCTGGCGGGTGATGACGTTCAGCCGGTTCCAGGCGTTGATCTCGGCGATGAGCGACACCAGCGCGGCGAGCTGGTCATCGTCGTAATGCTTGGCCGCGTTCGCCCAGGCCTCATCGGTAACTCCACCGGCGGCGTCGGCGATGCGGGTGCCCTGCTCGGTGAGTTCCAGAGCGGCCCGCTCGGCCTCGGTGAAGACCGTCGCCTCCCGCCACACCGCGACCAGGTTCAGCCGCAGCTGGGTTTCCCCGGCGTGCGCGGCGTCCTTGGTGTGCATGTCGGTGCAGACGCCGCAGCCGTTGATCTGGCTGGCCCGGAGCTTTACCAGCTCCTGTGTGGCGGCCGGCAGGGCCGAATCGGTCACCGCCTTGTTCGCCGAGGCGAGGTATTTGGCGAACTTGGTCATGACGGTGTTGCCGAGCAGGCTGAGACGCGGTTCCATGGTGATTCTTTCCTCTCTCACAGGTTGCGGGGTGCTGCGGGCCGACGGCGGCGGGAGGGCACCCGGGGTCAGTGCTCCTCGCTGACCCGCAGGCTCGACGCGGTCAGCGATGGCCTGAAGGTCGCTCATCGGTTTCCTCCCTCTTGCTTGCTGGATGGTGTGTCCTGTCAGCAGTACGACGACACAGCCCCCTGGAATGTCAGGCGACGTGCCAGCCTCACATTCCGGTGCGCTGTCTCGTCGATCTGGTGAGGGCAGATGCGAACCAACGGAGGCCGACGGCACCATGAGCACCAAGTCCGGGCCAGGAGGCGGCGGGCCCGACCCGGGCCTGAACGCGGTCATGAGCGAGCGGCGCCGGCTGATCAATCTCGCATACCGGCTCCTGGGCTCGCTGGCCGAGGCTGAGGATGCGGTGCAGGAGACCTACACCCGCTGGTACGCCCTGTCCCGGCAGCAGCAGCAAGCCATCGAGAACCCGGCCGCCTGGCTGACCACGGTCGCCAGCCGCATCTGCCTGGACCTGCTCGGCTCGGCCCGGGCCCGGCGAGAGCGCTACGTGGGCGAATGGATCCCCGAGCCGCTGCCCGAACCGGCCGAATGGATCAGCGGGCGGCCGGGCGGCACCACGGCCGACCCGGCCGACCGCGTCACCCTGGATGAGTCGGTCAGCATGGCCTTCCTCGTCGTGCTCGAATCGATGACCCCGGCCCTGCGCGTCGCGTTCATCCTGCACGACGTCTTCGGCTACCCCTTCGCCGAAGTGGCCGGCATCACCGGCCGCACGCCGGCGGCATGCCGCCAGCTGGCCTCCTCGGCCCGCCGCCGCATCCGCGCCTCGCAGGCTTCCCCGGCCCCGGCCCCTCAGCAGGCCAGCCTGGTCAGGGACTTCAAAAAGGCCTGGGAAGCGGGGGACATCGACACCCTCATCGGGCTCCTCGACCCGGGCGCTACGGTGATCGCCGATGGCGGCGGCCTGGTCAGAGCCGCGCTCCGGCCGATCGAAGGCGGCGAGCAGATCGCGCGCTACCTGGCCGATATCGCCGGCCGGGCAGCCAGTAACATGACGTTCCTGGAGCGCACGGTCAACGGCCAGCCCGGCCTGGTGGCCCAGCAAGGCGGCGTCACCGTGACGGTGTTCGCGTTCGAGGTCGGAGGCGGCCGGATCACCCACATCTGGGCCGTACGCAACCCCAGCAAGCTCCGGCCCTGGACGACCGGCTGACACGCGGCCATAGCATCGGGTCCGCTGACAGCCGCCGCCACCTGGCCGCATGCGGGCAAGGTTCCAAGGGCGAGCGGCTCTATGATCGTCGCCAGTCAGTGACAACTGAAGACCGAACTGGTGCCGAGGCGCAAAACCCCGGACTTGAACGTGGGTGCCAGCAAGTCGCCGACAAATATCGACGTCACCGACCGGACGCGCAGCAGTATCGTGGCGCCCCGTTCGGCCCCGTTACCGGCAACGCGATGATGTCGTCCGACGACATGGCGTTATGCAGTTTTGCGATGAGTGACTCTCCGTCAGCACCCGCGACTAGATTCCAGGACTTCTCGCCCGATCACGCTATGTGGCTGAGGGCCCACCTTATCCACGTCATCGTAGAGACTTCGGAGCGCATCGTACTCGCGCTTACGAGTACGATCCCACTGATAGCCATACACGGTGAAGTGGAAATCGAATGCGTCGCGCCAACTGTACCGTTCCCAGACCTTGCCGGGTTCTCTTAAGCCTTTGGCGGACACCAGCGAATGGATAATGGTCGTGGTTTGATCTTCGCTAAGCGAAAGCTTTTTGGCAAAAGCACTCGCAAGGCTGTCGAGAGGCGCTGGATCCAGCGTGCCAGGTGGCCGGTCGTCACGACGCGGCCTTCTCGAGCGGGGAGTGCACGAACTGCAGCAGGTCCGCCCCGGTCAGCGCGGCGAGGGTGGCGGTTACCAGCCTCGTGGTGCGCGGCGCGTAGATCAGCCCCGCGGTCAGGCCCGTCGCGATCCATGTGCCCATGCAGAACGGGCATGTCACAAGCTCCCCGACAGTCTTGCGGGCACCCTCCCCCCTGACCTCCTCGGCGAGTTCGGCGGGTCCCGCCGTGCCGCGGTAGGACGTAAAGGGCGCCCGCAGCGGGCTGGTCACCGGGTCCCTGGCGAGCAGCCTGCTCAGCTTGTACGTCGCCACCGCGCTGAGCGCGATGTCGGTGAGCGGCAGCCCGTCGGGCACTTCCTTGCCTGCCGCCTTGACTCCGCCGGCGATGGCGCCGACCAGGCACGCGTACGTCCCCATCGTGATCGCGTATCCGCGCAGCGGGCGGTCACTGCCGCCGGCGTATCGGGCACCCTGCTCGCGCGCCGCGCTGGCCAGCCTGTCCATGAAGTCGGCTAGTACTGTCATGGCGCAGCGGCTACCCACTCCCACGACGTCAAACATCGAGGAAAGGCGCCCAGGCGAGTCGGCGCTGGACCGTGGAGAGCTGGGTATGCGCTGGCGATGGTGCCTGTTGGCGCGGCGGGCGCTGGCGGCTGAAGGGCCGTCGCCCAGCGCCTGAGCGCCCACGTCAAGGCCGCTACGCAGACCTGCCCGTCCCTGCTCGAGAAAAGCGTCCATCCGCACGTCCTGCGTCACAGCTGCGCCATGTCGCTGCTGCAGGCCGGCGTCGACACCACCGTCATCGCGCTCTGGCTCGGCCACGCCGACGTCCGCTCCACCGACGCCTACGTCCATGCCGACATGACCATCAAGGAGAAAGCCCTGGCCCTCACCACACCGGTCACCGCCCGGCCGGGCCGCTACCGCCCCACCGACAAGACCCTCGCGTTCCTCGACAGCCTCTAACATCCCCTTCTCAGGACAGTCAGCTAATGCCGCGCCTTTGGCGCAGGACTACTCCTGGCCCCGGGTGCCTCGCTCACCTGGCACCCGAAGTGCCCGTCCGCGCCCGGGCGCCCAGGGATCGGGCCGCTTGTTTTCCGGGACGTTGATCGCCGAGCGCAGCCACCGGTCAGACAGTGGCTCGTCGTCGAATCGCGGAATGACGTGCATATGGGGATGCAGGACACCGCCCTGGTTCCAGCCAAGCAGATAGCCATCGGGCGCCAGCAGATCGTGCAGCGCCATCCTTGCCTGGAGCAGGAGATCCTGAGTGTCTGCCCACTCCGCAGGGGTCAGCTCGAAAACCGAAGTCCGGTGGACGATGGGCACGATTGCCCCTGAGCCGGGCAGAACGCCTGCCGCCAGCCCGGCCTGGGCCCGGATGTCCGGATCCCGGGTCGAGGCGAATATGCAGTGGGGAGTCTCGATGAAGATCTCGGCTGCCCTCATCCAGCTCTGATCACAGAACACGCAGCCTTCGCTCACCGAGTGCCTCCACATGCCAGAGCGTGAACAGATTCTCGTCAGCAGCATTCTCGCGCAGGACAGGACGGCCCAGCCGACGCATCAAACTGGCCGACTAGCACCTCGACCGCGAGGCCATCGACTTCCTGCATGGCACGCGAGCCATCCTGGACGTCAACAAGTGCGACATGGCATAGGACTATGCCGACAACTGACCAGCCGCCCAGACCCTGGACCAGCGAAACAGCCAGCGCTGTCGGCATAGTTGCGGTCTCGGCATAGGTCGACCTATGCGGATATCCGTTAGATCGACGAAGTGGGCTACATCCCCTTCGAGGCCGAAGCCGCCAACCTGTTCTTCCAGCTCGTCTCCAGCCGCTACGAGCGCGCCAGCCTCATCGTCACCTCCAACAAGCCCTTCGGCAAAGCGCATATGTTCGCACGAACTTGTGTCAGGCGGTGCCGAAATTACATGGGTTCCCGTCGGGTGGCCGCGCCTGCAGTCAGGGGGTCTGGCGGCGTTCCAGCACTCTTCTGGCCGTTTCGCCGAGAATCTCATCGTCGGAATCGGTGAGCTCGGTCAGAGCCTGTCCGGCTTCGGGCCCGGGGGTCTCGCCGAGTGCGTGAATTGCTTTCCTGGCCAGCGCCCGGCTCTCGTCGAAGTCGAGATAGGCGGGGATCCAGCGGGTCGCGTGGACGAACGCTTTGACGGCGGCTGGCGTGTGCAAGTCACGCAGCGCTGTCACCACGTCTTCGTGCCCTTGGTGCCAGTCCGCGGAGGACAGCTCCAGCAGCGGTCCAAGGTGCTCCGGGGTGAACCCGTAGGTGAAGCCGGCGATGAGGCCCATCTCCACGTCGGTTCCGTCGTGCCGTTCAATGGCGTCTCGCAGCAGCTTCAAACTGAGCGCCGGCCCGTCAGTGGTCCCGAACTGGCGCAGGACTTCCTCGGGTGAGGATTTGCGGCCCCGGCCCGGCACTATGGCCATGGACAAGATCAGATCGCGTTGCTGTTGCCGGGTGAGGTGGTTCACCTCGTCGTCTCCCCGGCGGAGATCTGGCCGATTGCATGCGGCCCGCAAGGCTTCCACGTCGGTGCGCGGGAATGCCCGACCCCACTGTGTCCGGTAGCTGTCCTCGCCGAGTTCTGATACTGCCTGGTCAAATCCGGTCAGGACGGCGCGTGCGAGGTCGGCCACGGGATGGCGTCCAGACCATATGACAGCGCCGTCGCTCTCGGGTGTGCTGGAGTCGGCGGCTTTGACCAGGCGTATCTCGGCATCGGCCTGGTTGCGCTGGAACAGCCACCTGAAGACAATCCCTTCAGCCTCGAATTCAGCGCTGGCTGCGGCCGCGCCCTGGGCGATGGACGTGACCGCGCGCAGGAAGTACTCCGGGCCGTAGGTGACATCTGAAGCGATGGCTTCGGCCTGGCCGTGGTCATCGGAGATGGTGCAGAAAGCCCATCCCTGATACCGCAGTGTCCAGGTGAACGACAAGCCAGCCATGAATCTCCTGTCCTGACCGGGTCCCGGGTTTCACCGACTCTACGGGGCCGGGAGCCGGCCTGGTCAACATGGTCGGCCAGGTAGATCATGACGCCTTCGGGGTTCATGCCGAACGCGGCGGCGACGAGCTTGGGGTCCATGGTGTTGACCAGGTCTGCGAGGCGGGTGCGGCGGAGCATGCGGGGCGGGACTCCGGACGGGTCCAGGCCATGGCTGATATAGGCGGCCGATGCGGGTGCCCGCCCGGCTTTGGTGCCTTTGGTGACGATGACGTGCGGGTTGGCTGTGCGCTGGTCGTCGCGGTGGGCCAGGCAACGCTGCAAGACCTGCCAGCTGGCCGGGTCGAGCGGCACTGGATGCGGGCGCTTGCCCAGGCGGACCGCTCTGGCATCGACGTCCAGGTCGGTGATCTGCATGTGCCGGACCTCGCTGCTGGAGGCTCCGTGCAGCAGGGCGAGGATGCCCAGCAGCGCCTCGTGGGGATGGGCATCGCCACTGGTGGTCCAGCGTCGGAACAGGTCGCGCTGCTCGCTGAGGACCAGGGTCTGGCCGGTGAAGCCCCGGGGCGCGGCGGCGGTCAGCCCGTGGGCGGGGTCGGCCAGGATGATCTTGCGGGAGCGGGCGAAGCGGAAGAACTGCCGCAGCACGGTCAGCCGTCGTTTGCGGTCTTTCGGCAGCGTGGCGAGAAACGCCTCGATGTCGTGCACGTCGGCGAGCGCCCAGTCCAGTTTGCCGCGCTGGTCTGCGAGGAACCTGGCGAGGTCACGGACGGTGGCCAGGGCGGTCTCGATGGTGTGATCGGTGCGGGGCTTGGTGCCGGCGCGGCGGGCGCGCTGCCGGGCGGTGAGCATGTGACCGCAGAATCCGCCGGCTGCAGGACGCAGCGGGGCCGGGACAGCGTTGATGCGCCGCTGGCGCCGCCCGGCGGCGAGCCGCTCGGCCTGGTCAGTGGGTAGTGCCAGGCCTTCGGCGGTGAAGTAGTCCTGCAGGGCGCGGGCTAGGGAGCCCATCGAGCGGCCCGCCCGGCGGGCACGTTCCAGCACGTTGCGGGGATGATTAAGGTGCCCGTCTTCGAGCAGCCGGCCAAGTTCTGTGATCATCGCGCAGGCTCCGGCTGGCCCGTTCACGGCGGCCACGTGGACGACGAAGCCGTCCAGCCAGCCGGGCGGATCGGTGAGCCGGGCAGCCAGGTGCGCGGCGCGGACGAAGGGCCGCTCGGGGCGGCGCTGCCAGCATGCCGAGCACAGCCCCAGTGCCTCATGCCGTTTGACCTGCCCGCACTGCACGCAGGCCCGGGGCGGGTCCTTGGGCTGGCGGGGCCGGGAGCAGACGCCGCACCAGCCGGTGTCCTCACGCAGATACCCCGGACGGCCGCACCGCGGGCAGGGCCGTTGGGCGGCCTGCTGCCGGGCCTTGCGCCGACAGTCCCGGCACAAGGCGGCATCCTGACGGCGGACCGGGTGGCCGCATTGCACACAGGCCCGCGAGCACAGCACACACCGGCCGGTGCCCTCTTGCAGGACCCGCTGCTTGCCGCAGCCCGGGCACGTCGTCCTGGCGGCGGCCTCGGTTATCTTCCGCCAGCACAGGCAGCAGGACTCGCGGCCGATGATGCCGACCGGGGCACCGCACCCGGCGCAGTCCCGCTGCTTCTTCCCCACCGCCCGGCGCTGGTCAGACCGGCGGCATCGACCGGCCGCGGTCCAGGGCTGCCTTCGGCTGATCCGCCACCGGGCGCGGCGGGGCGGCGGGCCGGGCCACCGGGGTGGTGTTGACGTCGAACAAGTCATTCGGGGTGCAGTCCAGCGCGGTGCACAACGCAGCCAGGGTGGACAGCTTCACCTGCGCGGGCTCCTTGGTGAGCAGCGCCGACACTGAGGCGGCTGACAGTTCCAGCCCGGCTTTGTCGGCGAGCAGCCGCCGCAGCTGGGTCCCGGTCCACACCTCCCGCTGCGCTGCGGCCATCCGCAGCTTCCACCGGATGTTCATGCGCTTGGCTCCTCCCCGGACAGCTCGCCGAGCGTGGTGGCCACAGCCCGCCGGTAAGCATCCTCGATGAACGTGGCCGAGGGCCGGACGTATCTCATCGTTGAGCTGACGGTCCAGTGCCCGAGCATCTGCTGGATCGCGACCAGGTCCACGCCGCGCTCGTAGTTGTGCGTTGCGCACGCCCGGCGCAGCGCGTGCGGGCTGAACCATTCGGCGGCCGGGCGTCCTTCCAGAGTCATCAGATACCGCAGCCGGTTACGGATGGTGCCCGGATGCAGCGCGCCGCCGGACTCGTCGGCGAACAGCACCGGCGAGTCCGGGAACTTGCCGCGCACGTCATCGAGGAACCAGCGCAGCACCAGGTCCAGGCCGTCCAGCATCGGCACCCACCGCGGCCGCGGCCCCGACGTGTGCGCGCCCTTGCCGAACCGGACATGCAGCTTGCCGAACGGCCCACGGCTAAAGTGCACGTCCGCCCGCTCCAGCAGTGCGGCCTCCTCCGACCGCAGCCCGGCGTGGTACAGCGTCCGGAACAGCGCGTAATCCCGGGCGGCGGGCGCGTACTTGCGGGCGGTGGCGATCCTGGTCTTGAGGAACTCGAAGAATTCGGCCACCCGTTCAGGCGTGGGCGGCGGGAGCTCGGCCGGGGAGTCATCACCCACATGGCGGGAAGCGTTGAACTCATCGACCGGGCAGACCAGCTTTACCCCGAAGGTCGCCTCGATCTCGGCGGCCTTCCGGGCCTGCAGGAACCGGTGGAAGCCCTTGAAGATCTGCACATACTCCCGGCGGGTTGCGGTCGTCCGCCCGGCCACCGCCAAGTCGCCGACGACGCGGTCCACGTCCTCCGGTGTCACCTCCCACGCCGGGCGGCCCAGCGCCTTCAGCGCCCGTTCCAGCAGGCCGATGTCGTTGTCGATGGTGACCGGGCTGAACCCGCGCGCCCGCCACGACGCGACGAACGCTTCCACGCATCCGGCCTGGTACTCCCACGGATCACTGCTGACCTGCGTATCGGGGACCGCCCCGCCGTCGAGCACCCGCAGCCTCGGCGCCACCGGCACACCTTCCTCACACCTGAATGATTAAGGTGACGCCTAACATACGCCGCTTACACCTCAAAGACCGGCAGACACACCGGAAGATGAATACCCCAGGCATCAGGCCGAATTTCCCGCAGCAAACATGTGCGAGCTCCGGATCGCTGGGGCGAAGTATTCGGCGACGACATCGTCGCAGCCGCCATGATCGACCGCCTCGTCCACCACGCCGAAGTCATCTCACTCAAAGGAGACAGCTACCGCCTCAAAGACCGCGACCTCGGCCGCGTTCCCGCAGCCAGCACCAACGACTGAGAACATCAATCACAGGGCAGGGTGGGTCCGTTTTCACCCGCCGCAGCCGGGTCCACCCGCCGTTGACACCGGGCGCGCAGCGCGGGCCGGAGCGAACCGCCAGGACCGCCGCTCGACACAATTCTGCTCGATGAACCTGGACCGGCCCGAGCTGGTCCATGGAATCCGGTGCCAAGTTTACTGAGGCAGAGGCGGGAAGTACCTCCGACAATGCTACTGGCAGCACCGCTGCCCGCGAAGGAGGTTGGGGAATGAACGGCACAGTCACGGCTAACTGGCCGATCGCCTTGCTGATCATCTTGGTCATCGTCGGTGTCCCGTTGTGGATGACCCTCAGGCGCAGGCACGCGCGTCCTGACTACCGCGACGCACGCGCCCACTACCAGGCAAAAGCCGCCGATCCCGGGCCGGAGACGACCAGCGAGTACGCCTCCTCCACTCCCGGCGCGGCCCTCGATGGTCTCACCGTGCCCCGCGAGCAGGGAAGCGCCTTCAGCGACGGCACAGACACGGACGCCCGGGCCGGTGAACGGTCCGATGACGCGCCCTCCCAGTGAGCCATGCCGAGCCGCTGCGGGAGAGCGCGGCGAAAGGGAGGAAATCATGACGATCGCCACCATCATCCCGCTACCGGGGAGACGGTGAAGACCTATGACGAGATGAGCCAGGCCGACCGGAGCGTTGCCCGGCCGCCGCGTCCGCGGCGGCGGCCAGCTACCGGCTGACTGGTCTGGGCGCCCGGGCCGGATGGATGCGCCGGGCCGCCGCCATCCTCGACGACGAGCGGACCAGATCGCGGCGATGATGACGACCGAGATGGGCAAGACGCTGTCCGCGGCCCAGCAGGAGCTAGCCAAGTGCGCCACGGCGTGCCGGTATTACGCCGAACGCGCCGCCGGGTTCCTGGCCGACGAGGCCGACCGCGCCTATCGCGGGCAGCGAGATCAAGAAAGTCGTGCTCGAACTGGGCGGCAGCGACCCGTTCGTCGTCATGCCCTCGGCCGACCTGCCGGCCACCGCCCAGGTGGCCGCCGTCGCGCGCTCGTCTCCGACGCGGTCGCGCAAGGGGCCAAGGTGCTGTGCGGCGGCGCCGCGCCCGATGGCCCAGGCTTCTACTCCCTGCCGAACGTGCTAGCCGCGTCACCCCCGACATGCGCGCACCGCGAGGAGCTGTTCGGCCCGGTGGCCGCCCTCTACCGGATCACAGACATCGACGCGGCGATAGAACTCGCCAACGGCACCGAATTCGGGCTGGGCGCCGACGTGTGACCAACGGCGAGGGGGAACGGCGAGCCCGGCCCCAGTTAGTCCTCCTTCACGCCCGCCTAGCCGGGCAGCGTTTCGCCCCCGACCGGGGCCAGCACCTCGCCGGAGTAGTAACTCGACATCCGGCCCGCCGCGAAGAATACGTACGACGGGGCGATCTCGTCGGGGTGCGCGGCGCGGCCCATCGGCACCTGGGCGCCGAAGTTGCTGACCTTCTCCTCGTCGAAGGTGGCCGGGATCAGCGGGGTCCACACCGGGCCCGGCGCCACGCTGTTGACCCGGATGCCACGCTCCTGGAAGGTCTGGGCCAGGGAGTAGGTGAGCGCCAGGACCGCTCCCTTGGTGGCTGAGTAGTCGATCAGGGTCTTGTTGCCGCGCAGGCCGTTGATGGACGCAGTGTTGATGACGGCGCCTCCGTCGGGCAGATGCGGGTAGGCCGCCTTTGTGGTCCAGAAGTAGCTGTAGATGTTGACCCGGAATGTGCGGTCCCACTGCTCCGTGGTCAGCTCGGCGAAGTCCTGCACCGGCTTCTGGGTGGCGACGTTGTTGACCAGGATGTCCAGGCCGCCCAGGTCGTGCAGGGCCTGATTCACGACCCGCTGGCAGTTGGCCTCCTCGGCCAGGTCGCCGCGGATGGTCACGCAGCGATGCCCCGCTTCCTTGACCAGTTCGGCGGTGTGCTGCGCGTCCTCGTCCTCCTGCTCGGACAGGTAAGCGATGGCCACGTCGGCGCCTTCCTTAGCGAACGCCACAGCGACCGCCCGGCCAATACCCGAGTCTCCGCCAGTGATCAGCGCGCGCTTGCCGGCCAGCAGGCCGCGGCCTTCGTAGTCCCGCATCTCATCCCGGGGGCGGGGATCCATCTCGCTGGTCCGGCCGGGATAGCCCTGAGTCTGCTTCGGGGGCGGGTTTTCCTGTGAGGGGGTGGTCATCTCGTGCATCTCCTCCCGTGAGCGGCGGCCCGGTCCGGCCGGTGAACGGCTCCCCAGGACCGGCGGCCCCGTACGCCGGCCGTGGCGGCCGGTCCAGCGGCGCGGCTACCCGGGGGCCGCGCCGCGAAACGGCCAGACGGCCCGGCGAATCTGGCCGGGACGGCTTGCCTCGGTCCTGCCAGGAAGCGGCGGTAACCCCGGAACGCGAAGGCCAATCCCGGAACGGGGGCAACCCCGCCCTCTGCTGTCGACTACGCCCGGCTCGCCCGCCTGGCCGCCGCCGACGCCAGCGCCGCGTTGGCCGCGTGGCGGCGGAAACGGCGACCGTTGCGCCCCCTGGTGCCGCGGACGGCTCGGGTTCTCATGCTCGGTGTGGGTGATCAGCATGCGATGGGGTCATTCCGGAGCGCCTCCGTCGTCGGCTCAGCGCTTGTGGCGCTCGTTTGGCGGCCGGGGGGCTGGGTAGCGGAAGAACTTGCTGGAGCGAAAGGAGCGCATGCCATGCCTAAGGGACAGATTAAGGATGAGAAGACCTACCGGAAGCTGCGGTCCAGCGGCGAGAGCAAGGAGAAGTCGGCCCGGATCGCGAATGCGTCTGCCGGGAGTTCACGGCGCAAGGTGGCCCAGAAGGGGGGCCGGAGCTCGTCGTACACCGACATGAGTAAAGAGGACCTGCTGAAGCGGGCCAGGAAAGTAGGCATCAAGGGCCGGTCCTCCATGAATAAGGAGCAGCTTGTCGAACGCCCTGCGCAATCACTGATTCCCGCCGGGAGCGCCAGGTGCCCCGACCAGGCGAGGGGGCCAGGGCCATGTGTCGGCACTCACCATCGGAAGACCCGCTCTGCCCAGAGCGGCTCCAAGGCCACGAGGCCGCACCGACACGCGGGCACCACCACCGGGTCAACTGACGCCGCTGTCATCAAGCCGCTCAGGTAGAACCTCGGCCATTCGGGTAACTGAACGACGATCGTCTCGAGGGGCCGTGTTGCTATGGATGACATTCCGCCGCGATCCTATGGCCCGCTCATCGAGACGACCTTGCGGGTCATCACCTGGAACGTATGGGGCCTGCACGGCCCCTGGCGGGAGCGTGAAGCGGCAATAGTCGCGACGCTGCAAGGCGCCCGCCCCGACATCGTTGTGCTGACCGAGTCGTGGGCAAAGGGCGATGACACCCAGTGCGGCCGCCTGGCAGCCTCACTCCACCTGCCGCACCACACCTTCAGTGGTGTCGCGGCTCAGGAGGACGAGGCCGCTCTGTCTGGCGTGGCTGTGATGTCCCGCTGGCCCATCCGGCGCGAAGCCAGCCTCACCTTCGGCGGCGCCCGCGTACAGTTCGCGGAATTGTCTGGCCCCCGCGGCCTGATCCAGATATACGGCCTGGTGATGGACGCCTGGTGGTTCGACCAGAGCCAAGCCCGCCAGGACGCGGTACGCCAACTACTGCCCTACGTCGGCGAGGCCCAGCATGAGAGTGCCCCGCTCATCGTCTGCGGAGACTTCAATGCGGATCCCGATAGCGACGAGATCCGCATGCTGACCGGCCGTACCACTGCTCCCGTTCCTGGCCTGTCCTTCTACGACGCCTGGGAGGTAGCTGGCCCACCACTGCCTGGCCACACCTGGTCCAACAGCAATCCCTGGGCCACCCAGCTCCTCTGGCCCAGCCGCCGGATCGACTACCTCTTCTCCGCCGCTCCGCGCCCCGGCGGCGCCGGCCACCCAATGCACGCCACTTTGCTGGGCACGCGCTCTGTTAAGAACACCTACCCTTCAGACCACTACGCCCTCCAGGTCAACCTCCGCTACTGAAGTGGCCGCAGCGCTCTTGCCCTCATCGGCGCGCTGAGCAGCCCGTGTGGGGTCACTGCCGGGCGTTCATGGCTTCCAGCCCCGCGAAACCCGGACTTAGCCGCAGTTTGCAGGGTAGAGATCGTTGCCTGGCGGTAGTAGCAGGGTATGGATCACTCTGTCGCGCCCATTCTGGATGCGCTGGCTGACTACCACGCGGCCGGCCGGTATGGGTTTACGCCGCCGGGACATCGCCAGGGCTGTGGGGCGGATCCGCGGGCCCGGAGCGTGATCGGGGAGGATGCGTTCCGCTCGGATGTGCTCGCGACGGCCGGCCTCGATGACCGTAAGTCGTCTCACGGGTACTTGTCGGGGGCTGAGGAGCTGATGGCTGACGCGGTCGGCGCGGAGCAGGCGTTCTTCTCTACCTGCGGTAGCTCGCTGTCGGTGAAGGCCGCCATGCTGGCGGTGGCCGGCGGCCAGGGTGACTTGCTGATCAGCCGGGACGCGCACAAGTCCGTGGTGGCCGGCCTGGTGTTCAGCGGGGTGCGGCCACAGTGGATCCGGCCGCGGTATGACACCACGCTGCACCTGGCGCATCCGCCGTCGCCGGAGCAGGTCGCGCAGGCCTGGAAGGAACATCCGGACGCGGCGGGAGCGCTGATCGTCAGCCCGACGCCGTACGGGACCTGCGCCGATATCAAGTCGATCGCTGACCTTTGCCACGACCGGGGCAAGCCGCTGATCGTGGATGAGGCGTGGGGCGCTCATCTGCCGTTCCACCCGGACCTGCCGGCATGGGCGATGGACGCCGGAGCCGACGTGTGCGTGGTGAGCGTGCACAAGATGGGCACCGGATTCGAGCAAGGCTCGGTGTTCCACCGGCAAGGCCGCCTCGTTGACCCCGCCCAGCTGTCCGCCTGCGCCGACATGCTGATGACCACCAGCCCCAACGTGATGCTGTACGCGGCACTGGATGGGTGGCGCCGCCAGATGGTGCAGCACGGCCATCACCAGCTCAACGCCGCCCTCACCCTCGCCGGGCGGCTCCGCGGTGAGGTGGAGGCGCTGCCCGGACTGCATGTGCTCCAGGAAGAATTCCTCAGTGCCGAAGCCGCGCACGACCTGGATCCGCTGCACGTCGTCATCGACGTATCCGGCCTGGACATCAACGGCTACGACGTCGCCGACTGGCTGCGTGAGCATCACCGCATCGACATGGGACTCAGTGACCATCGCCGGGTCGAGGCAACACTGTCGCTGGCCGATGACGACACGACAGCCGACCGGCTGGTGGCGGCGCTCGCCACCCTCCCCGGGGCCGCTGCCAGCCTGCCCCGCGCGACCAAGGTTGACCTGCCCAGCGAACTCGAACTCGAACTCGAGCCGGCGATGCTGCCCCGTGATGCGTTCTTCGCCCCGAAGGAAACGGTCCCCGCCGGGCGGGCTGTCGGGCGCATCGCCGCCGAGCAGATCACCCCGTACCCGCCGGGCATCCCGGTGATCATCCCCGGCGAGCGCATCACCGCCGGGCTCCTCGGCTACCTGCGCAGCGGCCTGGCCGCCGGAATGCAGCTACCCGACCCCGCCGACCCGAGCCTGCAGACCATACGGGTCGTCGCCCAGAACCGCTAACCCTGGCCAGCGGGCCTGCTCAGCCGGCGCCGGGCAGGCGTACCTGGAGGACGCCGTCCCGGACCCGGGTGTCGAAAACAGGCTGCGGGGCGGTGGCCGGGCCGCGCGCCACGGCTCCATCGGCCAGCCGGAATGTGCTGCCGTGCCAGGGACACGTCAGGCAGCCATTCTCAAGGTCACCCTCGGAGAGCGGCCCGGACAGGTGGCTGCAGCGGTCGGCGAGGGCGTGCACGCGCTCGCCGGCGCGCACGATGACCACCGGCACCTCACCGAGCATCACCCTGACCGGGCGCCCGGCGGGCAGCCCGGCGACGGCGGTCAGGTCGTGCCAGCCCGGCTCGACCAGGTGGGGGACCGGCTCAGCCTGATTGGCCCCGCCGGAAAGGCGGAACGAAATATGGCCACCCAGCAGGCCACCGGCACCCACGGCAGCCAGGCCGCCGAGGCGCAGCGCCCGGCTGGCCCAGGGTGCACGGGTGATCAGCGACGCGCTGTAGAGGCCGGCCGCGGCCACGCCGGCCACGGCGTGCACCACACCAACCCGCATCTGCTGCTCGTGCTGCTCCGACCAGTCGGCCGCGCCGGCCAGCGCGGCTGGCACCGACGCGGCCACACCGAATGCCACCAGCCGCCGGATGGCGGCGGGCTGGCTGCCCGGCCACGCGTCGAGCACCCCCGCCGACAGCCAGGCCCCGACCGGCGCCTGGGCCAGCACCGGATGCAGTGGATGCCCCAGCCAGATCCCGTGCAGAGCGTCGCGCACGGCGCCGGGTGGCAGCCGCCTGGCTACCCGCTGGCCGGCGACGACGAATCGGTCAAGGGCCCCGGCCTGCTCCAGAGAAGAGATGAAGCGCATGCGCCTGCTGCTTTCCGTGCAACACGCCACGAAACCGGGGTCGCGGTCACGGCCCGAAAAAGTCCGCTGGATGACGGCACTGATCGCTGGGTAGCAGAGACCCGCGCCAAGGCCCTGGATGGCCCGCGCCGCGATCAGCCCCCCGCTGCCTGTGACAGCCCGCCGGCTTCTGGCCGCCGCCGGCAGCCCGGCTGTGCTTGTCATCGAACGCGCGCCGGGCGGATCATCTCCGGCCGCTACCCGAGCTTCCGCAGCGCCGGCAGCAGCTCGTCGGTGGCCCAGGAGATGAACTGGTCCTGATGGTCGCTGCCCACCTGCACCAGTGCGAGGTGGGTGAAACCGGCGCCGAGGAACTTTGTGGCCGCGGCCACGTGCTGCGCGGTATCCGGGCCGCATGGCACGAGGTCGGTAATGTCGTCTTCGGTGACCAGCTGGGACGCGGCGTCGAAGGCCCGGGTGTCCGGGAGCTCGGACATGACATGCCAGCCGGGCGTGGCCCACCGCCATAGCTGCCGGGCGCGGGCCCGTGCTGCTTTCCCGTCCGCGTCATAGCACACGGGCAGCTGCCCGTATTTGGGCTTGGCTGAGCCGCCGGCCTGGTTGAACCCATCCACCAGGGCGCCATCCGGCTCGGTGGCGATCATGCAGTCGGCATGGTCGGCCGCGAGGCTGATCGAGTCCGCTCCGGACACCGCGATCCCGATCGGCACCGGGGTATCGGGGAGGTCGAAGAGCTTGGCCCGCTCGACCTCGAAGTGGCGGCCGCTGAAGTTGACGTAGTCACCACCGAACAGGGCGCGGATGATCTGAGCGGCCTCGCCGAGCCGTTCATGCCGGATCCGCGCCGACGGCCAGCCACCCCCGACCACGTGCTCGTTGAGGTTCTCGCCCGCGCCCAGCCCGAGCGTGAACCGGCCGCCCGACAAGATTCCCATCGTGGCCGCCTTCTGAGCCACCACCGCCGGATGGTAGCGGAACGTCGGGCAGGTCACGAACGTCATCAGCGGCAGCCGCTGGGTCGCCTGGGCGGCCGCACCGAGCACCGACCAGGTGTACCCGGAGTGTCCCTGCTCCTCGATCCACGGGAAATAGTGGTCGGACATGACCGAAAAATCGAAGCCAGCCCGCTCAGCGGCCACCAGGTCGGTGACCAGCTGCCTGACCGGCGTCTGCTCGCACATGGCTGTATACCCGAACTGTGTCATGAAGCGGCCTGCTACCCGGGCACCGGATGTTATGCATCCGGCGCGACGTTGCCGCCCGAATGCTTGGACGGCTGAGGGGTGGGCGTGATCGTGGTGGACCTCCTGCTGTGCCGTACAGAGGTCGGTGTGTGGATGCTGACTGACCGAGCGGAAGGTGCCGCGGCGAACGCTGCCGCGATCGGTGCGCCGCACCACGACGCGCCCCCTGTTCACGCCTGGCCTTGCTGATCCCGTCGCCACCAGAACGGGCGTTAAGTAAGTATTAAAGCCTGAACGGGCGGGTTGACACCGCAGTCGTGCGGTGTTTCGTTCAAGTCGGCAGCTTACGAACCCAGCGGGGGCAGTCTCAAGGGAGCTGCGATGACTCACGTAGCTGGGCCAGGATGGCGGCACGCGAGGAGGACCTGGATAGCCGGGGCCGCAGCGGTGGTCCTGCTGAGCGCGCCGCCGGCGGCGTCAGCTCACGCGGCGGAGCCAGCACCTGCTCATGCGAGCGCGAACGCCGGCGCCGCGCGGGACGCCGCGACCTGTAACGGGCAGCCGGCACCGTGGATGGACACGCACCTGTCGCCGGATCAGCGGGCCAAGCTGCTGGTCGCGACCATGACGCTGGCGCAGAAGACGCAGGAGACGGCCACGATATCCACGGCGACAGAGAGCCGCGAGGTCCCGGCGATTCCGTCGCTGTGCATCCCGGCCCTGCTGCTCACCAACGGGCCCGCGGGCGTCAGCACCAACGCGCCAGTGCAGCTGCCGGCGACGGCGCTGCCCGCCCCGATCTCGCTGGCGGCGACCTGGGACCCGGCGGCCGCGCGACAGTACGGCGTGGTTGAGGGTAACGAAGTGCTGGATCAGGGGCGCAACAACCTGGAGGGGCCGGACATCGATATTGCCCGGGTGCCGGAGAACGGCCGGACCTTCGAGGCGTACGGTGAGGACCCGTACCTGGCTGGGCAGATCGTGGCGGGGAACGTCGAGGGCATCCAGTCGCGCGGGGTGATCGCGACCCCCAAGCACTTCACCGCGAACAACCAGGAAACGAACCGCACCACGATCAACGAGATCATCAGCCAGCGGACGTTGGAGGAGATCTACATACGGCCCTACAAGGACGCGGTGGACGCGGGCGCCGGGGCGGTCATGTGTGCGTACCCCCAGATCAACGGGGTGTTCTCGTGCGATAACTCCGCGCTGCTGGGCGCGCTGGATAATGAGCTGGGCTTCAAGGGCTACGTCATGTCCGATTTTGGCGCCATCCACAGCACGGTGGACGCGGCGAACGCCGGTACCGATCTTGAGCTGCCCAGCCCCAGCTTTTACGGGACCACACTGGCGACGGCCGTTACGGATGGCCAGGTTAGCAAAGCCACGGTGGACAGCATGGTGGAGCGGATCCTGCGGACAATGTTCGCGTTCGGGCTCTTTGACAAGCCCGCGCCGCAGGTGCAGACCATCCCGGCCGCCGAGGACGGCGCGACCGCGCGGCGGCTCGCCGAGGCCGGCACGGTGCTGCTCAAGAACGACGGGAACGTGCTGCCGCTAGATGCGTCGTCGCTGAAGTCGGTCGCGCTGATCGGCCCGGAGGCCGATGTGGCCTCGGCCGGCGGCGGCGGCAGCGCGAAGGTCGCGCCGTTGTACGCGGTGAGCCCGCTGCAGGCCCTCGGCAAGGTGGCGGACAGGCACCACATCTCCGTGGTGGACGCGGGAGAACCGCCGGTCACCCTGGGGCAGGATCCCGCCATCCCGGGCTGGGCGCTCACCGCGCCATCCGGGCAGCGGGGGCTGCTGGCGCAGTACTTCAACAACTCGACGTGGTCCGGCACGCCCGCGGTGTCGAGGGTCGAGCCGTACGTCGACCAGTACGCGCTTCCTCCGGCCGGGATTGTTACGGCGACGGCCACCGGCTCGACGCAGCGGTACTCGGTCCGCTACACAGGGACGCTCACGCCGCGTACGTCCGGTTCGTACACGCTCAGCCTGAGCACGAACAACCATGCCACGCTGTACCTCAACGGCACTCAGGTGCTCAGCGATGGGGGTGGGTTCCCCTCGGCGTCGACGAGCACGACCGTTGAGCTCACTGCGGGCACCGGATACTCGATCGAGCTTGATTACTCGGCGACCAACGTCGCGCTTGACGAGCTGGGCTGGGAACTGCCTGCCGGTGCGGACAACCCAGTGATCGATAATGCGGTCGCCGCCGCTCAGAAGGCCAGCGTCGCCGTGGTGTTCGTCGGCGACGAGACGTCCGAGGGAGTCGACAGGCCGAACCTGGAACTGCCAGGTTTCCAGGACCAGATGATCTCCGCGGTGGCCACCGCCAACCCGAATACGGTGGTAGTGCTGAATACCGGCGATCCGGTGCTGATGCCGTGGCTGTCGCGGGTGAAGGGGGTGGTCGAGGCGTGGTACCCGGGTGAGGAGGACGGCAACGCGATCTCCGCCGTGCTGTTCGGGCAGGTGAACCCGTCCGGGAAGCTGCCGATCACCTTCCCGTCGTCGGAAACGGACGTGCCTGCGAATACGCCGCAGCAGTACCCCGGAGTGAGCGGTGTCGCCACCTACAGCGAGGGGCTCAACGTGGGCTACCGGTACGACGACGCCACCGGGCAGACCCCGTTGTTCCCGTTCGGGTTCGGGCTCTCCTACACCACGTTCGCGTTCAGCAACCTTCGGGTGCACGCCGGAGAGGACGGGCACGTCGAGATCACCGCGCAGGTCACGAACACCGGGAACCGGGCCGGCACCGAGGTGGTTCAGTTGTATGTGGGCGATCCGGCCTCGATACAGGAACCACCGCGGCAGTTGCGCGGATTCCAGCAGGTGACGGTGCGGCCTGGGGAGACCGAGACGGTGCGGTTCACGCTGACCGGGACTTCTGTGGCTTACTGGGACACGGCGACGTCGGCTTGGGCGGTGGCTCCTGGCACCTACCAGGTGTACGTCGGGGACTCCTCGGCGCTGGCGAACCTGCCACTGCAGGGCAGCTTCACACTTCCGGGGGATGCCGGATAGGAGCGGATTTCCGCGTCCGGATCAACACGCCCTGTTAAGTAGTGCAGCGTCGGCGCCCGGCCCGAACGGAGGTAGGGCTTGAGTTGCGCTTGGGCGTAGCTGATGATTTTCCTGCTGCGCCGGCGGGCGATGGCCCGGCGGCCTGTTCGCATGCCTGGCTGCCGCATCCAGTGCAGCTGTGAGGATGCTGGGGTCTGCTCGCGATGGCAGACCTCAGCACTCTCGCGTCCTGCGGCGCAAGCGGCTGGGCTTTACCCGCCTAGACCTCGATGGGCGTTCCCTTGGGCAGCCGGACGAACGGCGAACCCGTGCCCGGCGCGAAGGGAGGTGTCGGGTTCTGGACGAGGAAGCCGTCTGCCCCGGCCAGGCCCTGAGCGTCCAGGCCCGTCTCGTGGACCGGGGATGCCTGCTTCGGCTTGACCTGCCTGATGAAGTCGATCGCGTACCCGAACTTGGTGTAGAGCCCGAACTCGGGCACGAACAGCAGGTTGACGGGCGCGTGTGGGTCGGTATACGCGTCGCCGGGATGGAAGATCCGGTCCTCGAACATGAACCCGGTGTGCGCACCCGGGTGACGTCCGGGTGAATCGGCGCGTGCCACTCGCCGTGGCCGTGGACCCTTATCCCGCCCACGGTGAACGCGTCGCCGTCGCCGATCACGTGCACGGTGGCCCCTGAGCCTTCCAGCAGGGCAGCGACGCCCCTGTTGGTCCAGACCGGCAGGCCGGGCCGGGTCGCCAGCCGTCCGGCGAGGAGGCTGGGCAGGAAGTGGTCGGCGTGCTGATGCGTATACATCACCGCCTCGGCGTCATCCAGCGCCTTCGCCGGCGCGACGATTCCCGGGTCGATGACCGCCACGAAGCCGTCCTTCTCGAGGCGGAAACATGAGTGGCCCAACCATGTCAGCTGCATGACTTCTCTTTCTCCTGGGATCGGTAGGGGCTGGTCAGCAGAAGTAGACGCGGCTGGCGTCCGCCGCGCTGTCCGCGGGCGGCCAGGCCGGGCGCGGAGCCTGGGGGCTGGCTGTAGGCGCCGTGCTGGGGCGGGTTGCCGTGGCCGCTAGCACGGTGGCAGCCGGGATCGCGACGAGGCCGGAGAGCAGCAGGCGGCGCCGGCTGAACTCGGGGAGGGAGGGTGATTCGGGCATGGCTGACTCCAGGTGAGGGGTCTGGCAGGGATCGGCTGACCTTCAGGCGTCTAGGGTGCGGGGCAGGCCGAAGCGGGCCAGGTTGCTGTTGTCGAAGCGGGCGAGCGCGCTGATCTGGCCCCCGGCGAGGGTGAGGACCATGAGGCCGTTGGCGTGCTGGACGCCGGAGCGGGGATCGTGGACGTAGATGCCGAACGCCGGCTGGCCGTTAGCGCGGGTGGCTACGAGCCGGTAGCGCAGTCCCCGGCCGAACAGCACGGTCAGCGCCCGCCCGGCTACCTCGCGTCCCTGGTACTCGAAGGGTACGGGCGGCATGGTCAGCCATACGTCCTCGGTCAGCAGGCTGATGATGGCATTCACGTCTCCCGTGGCGTAGGCCTCGGTGAGGTGTCGTACCAGCTCACGCTCGGCTGGCGAGCCCGGCGCTGGAGGCGGCTCATGGCCATCTGTGTCCGCTGACCGCCGCGCCAGGGTAGCCCGCGCACGCTTGAGTGAGCCGCCCTGACACCCCTGGCCGGCGCCGCGCTGGCGCTGGTCATCGGGTCCTCGGCCATCACGCTGCTCAGCCACGCACTGTCGGTCGCGAGCGCCTCGACCGACCTGGCCGTGCTTATCGGCCTGGGAGTCGGCGTCGACTACGGGCTTTTCATCGTGAGCAGGCACCGCGCCGCCGTCCGGGCCGGCCGCTCCTACTCCGACGCCGTGGCCGAGGCCGTGAACACCTCCGGGCGCACCGGTACAGATAGGTCCACCGGCCAGCGACCTTCACGTAAGTCTCGTCGGCGAACCACCGGTCTCCGGGTGCGTGCCGGGCCAGTCGCGCGGTCTCGATGAACTCAGGCGTGAACCGCTGCGGCAGGCCGGTGGCTCCGTACCGCGTAGTCCCGGATCGTGCGCCGCTACGCCGGTTTCAGTGTCGGCTGATGCCCGGGCGGTCTGCCGGGAAGCAGGCGTATTTGACGATCACATTCAGACCTTCTACAGTTCACTACGTGACTAGAGAAGAGCTGAAGCAGTCGATCAGCTTCCAGCTGAACCCGGACTCCGGGGTGCCCGCCTATCTGCAGCTGGCGCAGCAGGTGAAGCAGGCTCTCCGGATGGGGATCTTGGAGATCGGCGACAAGCTGCCCACGGTCAAAGAGGTGGTGGCCGAGGTGGCCGTCAATTCCAACACCGTGATGAAGGCCTACTGGCAGCTTGAGCATGAGGGCCTGGTCGAGGGCCGGCAGGGCGTGGGCACATTCGTCGCGCGCCGTCCGGCGGGGCCGCCGCCAGCCACGCAGGTCCGGCTGGCCCACAGCCTGGAGCGCTGGGTGCAGACGGCGCGCGGCGAGGGGCTGGACGACGAATCCATCGCAGCCATGCTGCGCGCAACGCTAGACAACTCACGGATTGAGAGAACCGCATGAGCCCCGATGACGCGCCTGCGGTCGTGACGGCCAGGCTGGGCAAACGGCACGGCTCGTTCTGGGCGCTGCAGGACTGCTCGGTGACCGTGCCGCGCGGCCGGGTCAGCGCGCTGGTCGGCCCCAACGGTGCCGGGAAGACGACGCTGCTGAAGATCCTCGCGGGGCTGAGCGCCCCCAGCACGGGTGAGGCGACTGTGCTGGGACGAGCGCCCCGGCAGGACGCCGAGTTCCTGCACAGCATCGGCTACCTGGCCCAGGATGTGCCGCTCTACAGGCGATTGAGCGCGGACGATCACCTCAGGCTGGGCGCGCGTCTCAACAGCGACTGGGACGCGGCCGCGGCCAGGGCGCGGCTGGCCGTGCTGGGGATCCCGGCCGGCCAGCCGGTCGGCACGCTGTCGGGCGGTCAGCGGGCCCAGGTGGGCCTGAGCCTGGCCCTGGCCAAGCGTCCCCGGCTGCTGCTGCTCGACGAGCCCGTGGCCGCCCTGGATCCCCTGGCCCGCCGCGAGTTCCTGGCCTCGCTGGCCGGGGCGGCCGCCGGCGGGGACCTGTCCATCATCGTGTCCTCGCATCTGCTGCACGACCTCGAACGTGTCTGTGACCACCTGATCTTGCTGGCCGCGTCGCGGACGCAGCTGTGCGGCGACATCGACGACGTGCTCGCCACCCACCGGGTGCTGGTGGGCTCGCGCCTGCCTATCGCCAGCGCGCAGCGCGGCCTGAAGGTCATCAAGGCGACGCAGACCGCCCGGCAGACGCGTCTTCTGGCCCGCCTCGACGGCCCCGTCCACGATCCGTCGTGGGAGGTCACCGCGGTGGGCCTGGAGGACATCGTCCTGGCCTACATGGGCGAGGCCAGGACGACGCCGGCCAATTCACTGACCAAGATGGGAGCAGCCCAGTGAACGCTCTGGTGTGGCGGCTGCACCGCAATCAGGCCTACATCGCCCTCGCCGCCCTCGCCGCGCTGGCCGTAGTGCTGCTGATCACCGGCATCGCCATGGCCCGCAACTATCACGGCTTCCTCGCCAGCTGCGCGGTGGAGCACGACTGCGGCGACGCCAGCCGGCTGTTCACCGGCGACGGTGTCATCAACGCGCTGGTGTATGCGACGATGGCGGTCCCGCTGCTGTTCGGGTTGTTCTGGGGCGCGCCACTGCTGGCCAGGGAGTTCGAGGACGGCACGCATAACCTGGCCTGGACCCAGGGCGTCACCCGTCGGCGCTGGCTGAGCAGCACCGTCATGTGGGCCCTGCTCGCCGCCGCGGTGTGGGGCGGGACCATGGCGGCACTGATCAGCTGGTGGCGCCTTCCCGAGAACGCGCTGGGCATTCCCGCCCACCGGCTCGCCGTGAGCATCTTCGACATCCAGGGAATCGTGCCGGTGGCGTACTCGGTCTTCGCGGTGGCCCTCGGCGTTGCCGCTGGCTCAATGTTCCGGCGGGTGCTCCCCGCCATGGCCACCACAGCCGGCGTCTTCACCGCGCTGCGCTTCCTCATCGCCGTCTATGCCCGGCCCCGCTATATGACCCCGGTTACCGGGAAATTCCCGGTAACCATCGGCCTGACCAGCCGCGCGCCGGCTGATTCCTGGGTCCTGTCGAACGCGCTCACCGCGCCGGACGGCCAGCACTATGGTCTCAGCCAGACCCCCGCAGCCTGCACCGGCAGCTACGGCCCGGCCCGGCAGACCTGCCTGTCGGTCCACGGGTTTCATCTGCTGGTTACCTACCAGCCCGCGAGCAGGTTCTGGGAATTCCAGGGCATCGAGGCAGGCATCTTCATCGTGCTTGCCGCTGCCCTGGTCGCCGTGGCTTACCGGATCGTCTTGAGCAAAGACGCATGAACCGCGGCCAGCAAGCGCAGCAAGGCGCCCGGCCAGAAACGCGGCGGCCTTACCGAAACAGAAGAAGCGCACCCATGATCACTCGTGACCGCACGCCTGGACATCCCCGGCAACTGTGGCCTGATCGCCTACGACCGCACTGTCCGTGGACATCGCGCCCGGTCCGGAGTTTGCCGGCGATTACGCGGGCGCGCCTCGCCGCCATGGCGGTGGTGCTCGGGCTGGCGCTGTCGGCCGCCGCGGGCTCCGCCGCACCGGCGGCCGCCGCCGTGTTCCCGCGGCTGCAGTCGCTGTATGTGCCGATGGCCGACGGCGTGCGCCTTGCCGTCAACGTGTGGCTGCCGCCCGGCACCACCGCCGGAGCCCGGCTGCCGGCGGTGCTCGAGAGCGACCGCTACTGGCGCGCGGGCGCGTATACCGGGGGGATCGAGAACAATCCCAACTACTCCATTGCCGAGCCCTGGAACGCGCGGGGCTACGCGTACGTGTTCGCTGACCTGCGCGGCACCGGCGCCTCGTTCGGCACGGTCACGGCCGAGCTTGGCAGCGCGATGATCGCCGACGTGGGCTCGCTCGGCGACTGGATCGCCGCCCGGCCGTGGTCGAACGGGCGGGTCGGGGTGACCGGCGTCTCCTACTCCGGCGACACCGCCATGCTCTCGCTGGCACTGCGCAACCACCACATCACCGCCGCCGCGCCGATCTCCTATGACTTCGACCCCTACGAAGACCTCCTGCGCCCGGGCGGGATACTGATCGAGCCGCGGCTCGCCCCCTACGCCACGCTGTTGCAGATCCTCGACCAGGCCGGCGGGACCACCTGTGCCACGAGCGCCGCGACCCGGCAGATCTGCAACCAGTACGGGCTGACCGGCCAATCACCGGAGCCGGTCCAGGGACCGGACGGCCCAGCGCTGCTCGCGGTCGCCCGCGCCCAGCACCACGACAACGCCAACCTGATCGACTTCGCCCAGGCCGGCGTGTACCGCGACTACGTCAACGGCCCGCAGAGCTGGACGGTGGCCAGCCTGGGTGACCACCGCGCGGCGATCCAGGCCAGCCGTGTCCCGATACTGACCGACGCCGGATGGCTGGACGCCGGCGTCGCTAACGGCGCCTTGTCGCAGTTCACCAGCCTGTCCAACACCCAGGAGGACTGGATCGGGCCGTGGAACCACGGCGAGACGTACTTCGCCGACCCATTCCAGCCCAGCCGGGCGCTCACCCATGCCGAACGCCAGCAGCTCGCCAGCACGCTCTACGCGTTCTTCGACCGCTATGTGAAGAACGACGCACGCCCGGCAGGCAGCCGCCTGCTGCACTACTACACCCTGAACGCGGGCACCTGGCATATGACCGCGCGCTGGCCGGTCGCGGGCACCCGGACACGCCGGCTCTACCTCGCCGCCGGGC
Organism: uncultured Actinomycetes bacterium; assembly: GCA_963822825.1. Classification (GTDB taxonomy): domain Bacteria; phylum Actinomycetota; class Actinomycetes; order Streptosporangiales; family Streptosporangiaceae; genus JAWWPY01. The sequence goes on from CAWGIW010000018.1 coordinate 64,381, forward strand.
ACGCGCTCACGTCGCAGCGGCCACGTCCGGCCGCACCGCCGTCCTCAGATCTGCTGACGCTCGACCCGACGGCCGGCACCGGCGCGCTGGACCGCTGGAACACCAACCTCACCGGCGGCCCGGTGGTGTACCCCGACCGCGCCGCCGTGGACAGCAAGCTGCTCACCTACACCAGCGCGGCGGTGCGCCACGCCACCACCGTGACCGGCATCGGCCGGGTCGCCCTGGAGGTTACCGGGGTCCGCGGGGCCAGCACCGGCGCGCTCTACGCCTACCTCGAAGACGTGCAGCCGGACGGCCGGGTCACCTACATCACCGAGGGCGACCTGGCGCTCGCCGACCGGGCAGTCACGCCCCGGCCGGACAACCCCGCCTGGCGCAAGCTGCTTACCCCGCGCACGTACACGCGCGCCAACGCTTCCCCGTTCCCAGGAGGCAAGGCCCAGCAGGTGACCTTTGACCTGCTGCCGACCTCGGTGCTTTTCCGGGCAGGCGACAGGATCCGGATCACCATCGCGGACGCCGATCCCGACTCATTCCAGCTGCTGCCCGCAAACGGCCAAGCCGCTTACACCATCAGCCACAGCATCGCCGCGCCCTCCTATGTCGAGCTGCCCATGATCGGATAAGCGTCCTAACCTCGGTCTCCTGCGGCCACCGATGGCCGGGCCGGTATGTGGAACGTTTCACCCGGGTAGGCGGCTACATAGACAAGCTGCTCGCCAAAGCGCGCTGCGGCGGCCAGCCCCGGTGCCACAGCACGCGCCCTGCGAGAGCAGCGAGCAGCCCCGCTGGCGGGCATCCCGCTGATGATCACCCGCCGTGTCGAGCCAGCCGCGTTCGTACCCAATCCCCGGCATCGCATCCACCATCGTCACCGAGCTTTCCGGCGTCATCGATGCCGCAGGGAAATCCTCCTGGGCCATGCCCCAGGTGAATGCTGGTTAACAGGCTCGCACCGACGCTGTCCGTGCTTGTCCGTGGTCCCACCCGTCCGGCCCTCCGCCATCACGGACATATAGCGGACAGGGCCTGCCGCGAAGATCACTACCAAAACCATATGCCCAGGTCAAGGGCAATGTAGGCACATCAGGGCAGGCGGTCTGTAAAACCGTCGGCTTAGCCTAGGTTGGTTCGAACCCAACACCTGTCACCACACATAATCCCAGGTCAGCCTGGATAACGAAGATCATCCGGAGCATACAAGGGGAACGGTCCGTGACACCGTCGTCGCGGTCCGGTCTCAAGGCTCGCTGAGGCGCGAGGATTCTGGACGGTCTCCTGATCTGCGGCAACGTCATCCGGTGGCGGTCAGGCCGGTCCAACTCTTCCGGTCTGGCGCCGCGTCTGCGGCCATCCGCGGAACTGGCGCGGAACAGAATTTGGCCATGACCGTCGCTGTCTGACTCCTGCTGAACCGCTCCGGCAGCCTGGGGCGCTCGGATGGGACGTCGTGGGGATGCTGGTGTTGGCCGCCGCGCAGACTCGCCCACATGCCGATGTGCGGAAGATCGGCTTCCACCCGGCGGTGGGATCGGTGCGCGGCTCCCGGATACCGTGCTGCTGCACCCAATGGCCCGTCGCTAGGCTTCGTGCGAAGACCACTGGCGTGAGTGGGTACCAGTGAGGAGCGTGTTGAGGGGTCATCGTCCGTTAGGGGCTCTGCGGCGAAGGGATCATCCATGCCGGTTGCCAGGCGTCGAGTGCTGCATCTGTCCGATCTTCACCTCAACGCCCGCGGTGAGATCCGGTACGGCGTCGATGCCGACCTAGCGCTGGGTGCAGTACTGGAATCATGCGTCAATCTTGGTGAGTTTGCCGCCGTCATTGTCACGGGGGACGTCGCTGACGACGGAAGCGAGGCCGCTTACAACCGGGCACGTGACGTTCTGCTGGATTTTGCCGGCCCGCGCCGCGCGCGCCTGGTGTTCTGCGTGGGCAACCACGACGACCGTGACGCATTCACCCGTTCACTCGGTTCCGGCCATATCGGCGCGGATGGGAACGACTGCGCCGTCACCGCTGGCCCGGCTGGTCGAGTCTGCGCGGTGAGCGAGGCCGATGGGGTCCGCATCGTCACGCTCGACAGCCTTGTGCCGGGTAGGTGGTACGGCCACCTCGGGACGGAGCAACTCCGCTGGGTCGCGGCGGTCCTGACCAGCGAACAGCCCAGCATCCTCGCCTTCCACCACCCTCCGATCGACCTCGCAGTGGAGATACAGCAGCGCGTCGGGCTCGACGATGGTGACGGGTTCGCGGCCGTGGTGCATCCTTCGCTGGTGACCGCCATTCTGTGCGGCCACTTTCACCAGCAGATCGCAGGCTCGGTAAACGGCGTTCCCACGTGGGTGACCCCAGGGGTGTTCACCCGGATCGATCACCTCACCGGTCCGCCGGGTTCCGAACGGGCATTCGCCGGCGGCAGCGCGACGCTCCTGGACCTCACTCAACCGGCACGGCCGGTCTTTGCAACCATTCCCCTGCCCGACCGCGACAGCCGCCTCGCCTACGAGACGGACCTCGAGTCAATGGAGGGAGACCTCCGGGCATTCGGAATCCCTATATGACCAAGGCAACTTGTTCCGCTTCTGCCGCCATGAGTGAGAGAGCTTGCAACTGCCGATGTGCTGGTTGCTCCTGGGAAACGGTTTTGGGATGCTTCACTCATGTCTTCCCTGCCGGCGACGTTCGCCGAGGACGTCATTGATCAGCCAGCCCGCGCCCAGTTCGAGGTGTTCCTCGACGAGCACCGCGCTGCGCTTAATGGCTGCCTGGACGGGCTGACCGAGGAGCAGGTGCGCCGATCGCTGGTGCCCTCCCGGACCACGCTGCTGGGCCTGGTGAAGCACGCGGCCTTTGTCGAGAAGGTCTGGTTCGACGAAGCCGTCACGCGCCGGCCGCGCGCCGAGATCGGCATCCCCGCGACGCCAGACGAATCGTTCATCCTCGATGACGACGACACCATCGCCACCATCCGGCAAGCTCACCGCGAGGCCTGCGAGTCATCACGCCGCGCGACGTCCTCCCTCGGGCTGGACGACATGGTCTACGGCAACCGGCGCGGCCCGCTCCCGCTGCGCTGGGTGTACCTCCACACGCTGCGCGAGCTCGCTCAGCACTGCGGGCACGCGGACATCTTGCGCGAGCAGCTTCTCAGCGAGTAGCACTCCCGGCGGCCGCTCATGCCGCGTGCAGGGCGTCAGGTCCGCCATGGTGCAGCCGCCTGGCGGCCGCGGGGCTAGATCGAAGGCATCTCGGCCAGCGACCGAGGTGGCCTTCAGCGGATCCTCATACTCGACCGCTTCGAGGTCGGCCTCGGACTGCGTCGATCAAGAACATCACGCTGAGTAACAGGGAACATCCAGGAGAACGCTCGCCGATCCGCCGATATGGGTGGCAGGCGGATCCTTAGCGATCACTACTTGAGGCGTGCATATGGGACTGTTATGCACGGGCAAGCCGCACGCCGTGTGAGCCCTGGCAGTGCGTGACCGCCATTTTCCACGCGTGATCTTGCGGAGGGTGAAGGGCATGAGTGTCCTGGTCCTGGTGCTGCCCTTGACGTGCTGGGGTCTGGCGGCCCGGACGGCGCGGACGGGCTGGATCGTCGCGATCGTGCTGGCTTTCTGCGCAGTGGCTGAGATCGTGCTGGCGAAGGGCTGGCTCCTGGCTGGCGAGCGCTTCACCTTAGTAGCGGGTTTCGCCCTGGTCGCGGCGGTGGCCCTGGCCACGGGCATCGCCGCTGAGCGGCGCCAGCCCGGCGGGCTGCGGCGCGCCGGGGCCCGGATCGTTGCCGGCGTGGCCCTGTCTGTGGCCTGTATCGCCGTTAGCCTGAGCGGGATCGCCGTGTTCGTCTTGGCGGTCTTGCTGTTTGGATCCCCGGCGTCGGTGCCCTCGGTCGCGGGGGTGCTGCCGCCGCCTGCCGGGCTGGCCGTCACAGGCAACCTCAACCAGGGTTGCAGCGGCGGTTCCCAGACCTACTGCATCCGGCAGATCATGATCCAGGGCCCGGCAGGGCTGCCTGGCCCTCAGGCGGCCCAGCGGATCCTCAGCCAGCTGAGGCGCGGCTACGGCTGGCACCTGAGCTCCGGCGGTCCCAGATATTGGGACGGCTGCCGCGCGGAGGGCTGGCTGCTAGACCGCCACCAGGTCTGCGTGATCATCACCGTCAGCCGGCAAGCGGCAATCACCACCATCCAGACCTCCGACTCCTGGTAACCGCCGCGACCGCCGCGTACAGGGCGTACTGCCAGAAGTCGTCAGTCTGCTCCTTATATCGCGGCGACGCCGGGCAACGCTGTGCTGGCGCTGGCGAGTTTCTGGGCCGATAACGTGCGGACGACTCTGGCGGCGGAAGACCTTCCCGGATGCGTGCTTGCGGCTACGGTATGAGGACTTGGTCGCCGACCGGAGGCAGCGGTTACGGCGGTGTTTGAGTTCCTGGGGGTACCGACGGCGCCGGGGATCTCGCGGGGCTGCACCGACGACCCGGCCAGGATCAGCCTGACCGGGATCTACCTCGGCCAGGCCGTCATCGCCATCGTGGCCGTGATGGCCATCAGTGGCGAATACGGCACCGGCATGATCCGCCTCACCCTGGCGGCCACGCCCCGCAGGCTCACCGTCCTGGCCGCCAAGGCCGCCGTCCTGACCGGCCTGGTCCTGGTCACCGGGACGTCGGCACCGCCCGCCTGGCCCGCCTTCCCCGCACGGTCCAGATCGGGCTGTTCGTCACCTCCCCGGTGTACCTCGCTGCCGGCGCCGGTGCCCCGACCTCCAGCGTCGCCACCGCCCGCTTCGACCAGGTCTCCGCCCGGGGTGACCTTCCCCGCCGCTCCTGGACTCCAGATCCGGTCGCCGGTTTCTACCCCACCGTGCCGGCCGCTTCCACCTGGCAACAGCGATCCGCCGGGGCGTTCACGATCAGCGGGTCAGGCGACATCGCGCCGCTCGTAGGTGACATCATCTCCGCCCAGTGGGCAGGCGCAAGCATCGTCAACGGACAATGGTCGCGCTCCTGTTCGTGATCGTGCTCGCCACCTTGTTCGCCGAAGTGATCACCCGCCATGTCCTGGCCGCCAACGGGGAGCTATCTCTTCCCGCAAAGCGGGCCTGCCCTGGCCCGGCTCATCATCGGCACCGGGCTCCTCCTCCTGGGGCGGCCCTGGGCGCAGCCTCGTGGCTCCTCCGCCGCCGAGACGCCTGAACGCGGCGGCGCCCTCAGGACGAGCTACTCCTTGCCGCGTATTTGGTCACTGGCCGCTGCGGATACCCAGCGGTCGAGACCCGCCCGGGCGAGCCTGGTGTCCTGGTGCGCCACGCCGAGGACCCGTTCGAAGACGGGCATCAGCGCGAGGAACTGTGCGCGGGCCCCGGCCGCATCCCCCGCCGCCCCGGTGCTATTAGCAAGGTGGACCCGGACGGCCAGAGTATCCGGGTGCTCCGAGCCGAGGGCCCGTTCGAAGACCGGCACCAGCGCGGCAAGCCGATCCCGGGCCCCGGCCGCATCTCCGTCCTCCTTCCAGGGCAAGAGCGCCAGCTGTTCCAGATGGTTCAGTTCGGCCTTGTCCCTGACCGGGGGCGTGCCTTCCTTCCGGGCCTTGCGGTCAACCCCTCGCCATGCCTTGCGCTTGGCACCCTGCTGTGCCGTGCGGTCGGTTTCTGCCGGTGACTGGCGCTTAGCATCCTCCGTGGCCTGGTGGCCGGCCTCCTCCCGAGCCTTGCGGCCAGCCTCCGCCAGGCCACCACGCGCAGCAAGCACTCGCTGGATCAGGTCAAGCAGCCGGTCCGAATCGTCCGGGTACCGGTCGTAGCTCAGCTTGTGGGCATTGAGCCGCGCCAGCTTGTGCAACTCGGGAGGCAACTCCTGCTGCCGCAATGGTTTGGCGCCATCGATCAGTACCGGAATTACCCGGACCCCGCGCTGCAGCGCGGTTTTGACCTCGAATCGCACGTAGTCGTCGGGATTGTCCAGCCGTCGGACCCCGTCCTCATCGGTGAGCGTCGCCCACTGGCGCCCGATCAACGCCACCAGCACCGCGCACGAATTCACTGCATCCTCGATGACCTCGGCGAAGTCCTGGCCCGGCTCGATGGAGTCCAGATCCATGAAGATAAGTGCGTCCGGGAGACGCTGGCTCAGCTGGAGCTTCAGCGAGCGCGCATAGGGACCAGCGTCCTCACGCCGGTAACTGAGGAAGACCCCCTGCAATGACGAGCCAGGCATGTCCCCACTCCCAGGGAAGGCACCACTCCTACGAGCCTGCCCACATGATAAAGGTCTCGATCAGGCGCGACCAGCGGCGCAGGATGCCTACTCCCTGGTTAAACTTGCGGTACGGGGCCTCCTGTGATGTCCGGGGGACGCGGTATCCGCCGGGCGTCGAGAACGCGGTAGCCCGTCAGGGAGCGATGGGCTGTGCCATACGGCTGGCCCACGCTGACCACCAAGCTCGACCACAACAGGATCCGACACCACCTGATCCCAGAGCACCGCGTTCTCGTGCCGCAGGACCAGCAGTTCGGCATCCTTGGACACCTCACCTCGCCCGCAGCCACCGCCCACGCCACCAGCCCGCCCCCGCCCAGCCACGGCCAGAAGGCCCTGGCCCGCTACCGTGCCGGTGAAACTGCCCTTACTTCAGCAGCGTCCTACCAGCTCGAGCTGCGCGCCAAGGCGCTTTCAGGCGCCGCGCTCGCCGAGTTCACCGGGCGACGCGACCGCGAGCGCGTTGACCAGGGCGATACCCCGGCGCGCCCAGCGGGCCTCGTGCCGGGCTCGATCGGCCAGCCCCCGGTAGACGTGGACTTTATAAGCGACCAGCGCCTCGTGCAGATCGTCCGGCATGACATCCAGCCGCCGCTGCATGAGCGCCGTGGTGCGCTGCTCGAGCGCTTGCGCGTGGACTTCCCAGCGCCGCCGCAATTCCTCGTGGTAGTGGAGGTGGGCCTCGAACTGGCGGCGTGCGTTGGCGAACGAGCCGTACTCCAGGTAAGTCGCCTTGAGATGGAAGGCGTCGCGTTCGGGGGCCGGTGGTGTCAGTTCGTCCACCCACTCGGCCAGAACCTCGTGGCCCGCGTCGGTGATGGAGTAGGTGCGCTTGATGCCGTGGTCGCCGCGTGCCACTGACTCTGCCGTGACGAGCCCCGCGCTCTCGAGCTTGCGAAGCTCGGGGTAGATCTGCGAGTGCGGGGCGTGCCAGACGTTGGCGGCCGACCGGTCGAAGTGCTTGGTGAGGTCGTAGCCGGTCATCGGCTCCACCGCGAGGATGGCGAGCAGGGCGTGACGCAGGGACATCAGGTACGGGCCTCCTACGGTGGACATCGGCCGGCGGCCTCGGCTGGGTGCACGAACTTGCCCGTCGCAGGCTAGCCGAACATATGCGCACATGGCAGGTGCAGTCCTGGTCCGGCCGCGTCTCCTGGCATCGCCTTGGTAACGAACCTTGCCGGGAGAAGTGTCATTAAGTACAGTCCCCGACTAGGTATCAACATACCTATTGACCGGCTGTAATGACCACATTGGTGTGGACTCGCCGCGACATGGGCGGAGACGATGGCACGACTCCCGATCACGCTCGCGTGCGGCGACTACGACCGCACCCGCGCGCTCGCGGACGGGCGGGTCGGGGTCGAGGGTGTCGACCTCACGATGCTCACCCTCTCCCCGGAGGAGACCTTCTTCAGGATGGTCCGCTTCGAGGAGTTCGACGTCGCCGAATTGTCCCTGTCCACCTTCGTGCTCACGATCCAGCAGGACGCGCCGTTCGTCGCGATCCCCGTCTTTCCCTCCCGGGCCTTCCGGCACAACGGGATCTACGTCCACTCAAGTGCGGGCATCGAGTCGCCGGTGCAGCTCGTGGGGCGCCGCGTCGGCATCGCCGAGTACCAGCTGACCGCCAACGTCTGGATCCGGGGCATCCTCGCCGATTTCCACAACGTCCCAGTGAACTCGGTCCGCTACATTACCGGCGGCCTCCACCAGCCGGGCCGGGACGAGAAGACGGCGATTCCCGTCCTGCCCGCGGGCATCGAGATCGTCGGCTGCCCGGAAGGCCGGACGCTCTCGGAAATGCTGGTCAGCGGCGAGATCGATGCTCTATACACGCCGAGGGTTCCCCGTCCCTTCCTCGATCATGACCCGCGTGTGCGGCGGCTTTTCCCGGAGGTGCGCGAGGTCGAGGAGAACTACTACCGGCTGACTCAGATCTTCCCGATCATGCACGTGATCGTCATCCGGCGCGAGATCTACCAGCGCAACCGCTGGCTGGCCAGCTCGCTGGCCAAGGCCTTCGCGCAGTCCCGCGACCTCGCGTTCCGGGGGCTCGGCGAAACGGCCGCGCTGCCGTTCGTCCTGCCGTGGGTCTACGACGAGATCGGCCGCGTCCAGGCGCTGATGGGCGAGGACTACTGGTCCTACGGCCTGAACGACGCCAACGTTCTGGCCCTGCGAACCTTTCTCCGTTACTCGCGCGAGCAGGGGCTCGCCCGGGACGAGATCGAGCCGAGGGACCTCTTCGCCCCCGAGACGCTCGCCTCGCTGGCGATCTGAGATGAGCGAGTCGATCGGGTCGGCGCCCGAGGTCAGCGAACCACTTCCAGCCCGTGCCGCGTCCGGGGATCCGGACCACCAGCGATTTGAGGAGTTGTCATGTCACGAGTGAAACACCGCATGCGGTGGGCAGTGGCGCCCGGTGCGCGGCTCGCGCTCGCCGGGGGGGTCGTCGGACTGGCCCTGACTGCCTGCGCCGGGAGCTCTCCGTCCGCGGGCGGCTCGTCCTCAACCTCAGCGGGCGGGTCATCCGCGCTGGAGATCGCCGTGTTCAGCCCGTTCACCGGGCCGAACGCGATCTACGGTTATTTCAAGTACAACGGCTGCGTCTCCGCCGTGCATGCCATCAACGCCGGCGGCGGCGTGCTGGGCCACAACCTGACTGCCAGATCGTCGACAACCGCGGCGAACCGGCCGATGCCGTGCCGGCCGCGAACAACATGCTCGCCGGCTCCTCGCACCTGGTCGGGATCGTCGACGGCGACAGCGGCCTGCTGTCGGCGACCGTGCCGCTGTTCAACAGGCGCACATCCGGAGCTGTCCGCCGGCGGGGACGTGCAGTTCGACAAGAACACCTATCCCTACTTCTGGCGGACGATGCCGGGCGACGACATCGCCGGGTACGCGCTCGCCGCCTACGTCAAGTACGACACCCGCTACACGAAGGTCGCGGCGGTGTTCGGCAACGACCAGGCCGCTCAGGGCAACGTCCCCGGCCTCGTCTCTGGCGCCAAGAACCTCGGCCTGAACATCGTCAGCAACGAGGCTATCGCGCTCGATCAGACCTCCTACGAGACCGAGGTCCAGCAGCTGATCGCCGCGCACCCGCAGGTGATCGTCACCGAGTCCGACCCGCAGACCGCGGGCGTGCTGCTCGCCAACCTCAAGCAGGCGGGCTGGACCGGGCCGATCGTCGGCACGTCGGGCACGCTCGGCGCCGACTACGACAAGGCCGCGATCGCCGCGCTCGGCCAGGCGAATTACGAGGCGCACTTCGTGCGGGTCATCTCGTACGCCCAGCAGTCCGGACCGCGTGGAGACGTGGAAGGGCGCGCTGCTCGCCTCGGGAGCCTCGTAAGAACCCGCCGAGCGAGCTGACCGGCATTTACGCCCGAAGTGCCGTACGACCACACGACGATGATCGCCCTGGCGATGCTCGCGGCGCACAGCGTCGACCCGGCACCTTCAACCCCTACATCGCCAAGATCACGCAGGGTACGACCATGGTCAAGACCTTCGCCCAGGGCAAGGCCGCGCTCGCCGCGGGCAAGACGATCGACTTCGTCGGGGTAACGGGGCAGGTCACGTTCAACCAGTACCACAACTCAGGTGGGCTCTGGGCGGCCGAGAACCCGGTCACGAACAAGCCCGTCAGGCTGATCTCGGCTGCGGAGATGGCGACCGCCCAGGGGCATTAGGGCGTGTCCCGTGGATCTTCAGCGGCGCGGATCGGCGCCCAGACGACGACCGGCGGCGTTGTCGTCGTCGCCGATAGCTCCGCTATCGGCTCCTCCTCCGCCGGCCGGATCGCCGCCTGGATCACCGCCCGCATCCGCCAAGATCCACGGGCCACGCCTAGTGGTCGGTACGGGGGATCGCGGGCGGGGAGGACCGCTGCCGTGACCTTCTGCTCGACGATCATCCTCTTCGGCGTCTACAGCGCGGCGCTGCTACGCGATCGGCGGCGTCGGCTTCACGCTGCAGTTCGGCGTCACGAACGTCCTCAACCTGGCGTACGGGTCGATGCTCACCGCGAGCATCTTCGTCGAGTACTACGTGACCGGCCACAGCACGAACATCTGGCTCGCGATGCTCGTCGGCGCCGCCGGCGGCGCGGTGCTCTCGTTCCTCGTCGGCCACGTCATCGTCGGTGCCTTCATGCGCCGCGGCGCGGGCGGCTTCAGCATCGCGATGGTCACGATCGCGCTCGGCCTGATGATCCAGTTCACGCTCGAGGCGATCCAGGGACCGTTCATCGACTCCGTACGTCCTCGAGCACACAGCACCGTGCTCAGCATCTCGGGCGTCAACCTCGACGCGCGGCAGGTCACGACGATCGGCGTCGCCGTCGGCTGATGGTGGTCATCCACCTGCTGCTGCGCCTGACCAAGCTCGGCCTCGCGATGCGGGCGACCGCCGACGATGTGTCGCTGACGCGCGGCTGCGGCGTCTCGCCCGGCGCGCACACGCGCGGTCGCCTGGCTGGTCTCGGGCGCGCTGTGCGGCATCTGCGGCGTGCTGCTCGGGATCGGCAAGGGCACGTTCCGCTCGACCACCGGCGAGCGACTTCTTCATCACGCCGCCGCCGCCGCGATCGTCGGCGGGATCGGCAAGCCCTACGGCGCGATGATCGGCGCGCTGATCGTCGGCCTCGTCAGCCAGGGCAGCGCGGCGATCATCTCGCCGGCCTACAAGTCGATCGCCGCCTGGGTGCTCCTGATCGCCTTGCTGCTCCTCCGCCCGCAGGGCATCTTCGCCAGTTCGCCGCGGAGCGGGAGCTGGTCGCATGAGCCCGGCCACCGTCTACTACCTCAGCGGCCTGGCGATCCTGTTCGGCATCAACCTGATCGCGATCTGGGGCCTCGATCTCCAGTTCGGCCTCGCCGGCATCAACAGCTTCGCGTTCATCATCTTCCAGGCGGCCGGCGCCTACGTCACCGGCGCTCCTCTCGCTCAAGCCGGCCAAGCCGTACGCGGAGGTTCGAGACCTACATCGGCGGGTCCAACCTGCCCTTGCCGCTGCCGCTCCTCTGCGGCGGCGCTGGTCGGGGGCGGCTGCTCGCCGTCCCGGTCGGCCTGATCGCCGTCCGGCGCCTGCGCGGCGACTACCAGGCGATGGCGATGCTCGTCCTCTCGCTGATCGCCACCGGCCTGGTCCAGGCCGCAGACCGGCTGGTTCAACGGCGCGACCGGGATCGAGTGCGTGCCGCAGCCGTTCGGCAACCTCAACGTCTCGCTCTGCAACTACCACTGGGTCTTCCTCGGCCTGACCGCGGTGTGCTGCGTCGGTCGCCTGGTGGGTCGCGCGCGGCATCTCGCGCGCCCCGCTCGGGCGCGCGCTCCGCGCCGTGCGCGACAGCGAGAGCGCCGTCGCGGCGCTCGGACGCAACCCCAACGCGCTGCGGATGATGGCGCTCGTCGCCGGCGGCTGCCTCGGCGGGCTCAGCGGCGGCCTGCTGATCGAGTACGTCACGGCCTGGGGCCCCGCAGCTGGCTCTACGCCGAGACGTTCCTGTTCTTCACCGCGCTGATCGTCGGCGGCCGCGGCAACATGCGGGGGCCGCGCTCGGCGACGCTGCTCGTCCCGATCGGGATCGTCGAGGCGACCCGGCAGCTGCCCGCGTTCGGCTACCCGGGCTGAGTTCGACGCACTTCCAGTGGGTCGCGATCGGCGCCTTCATGCTGCTCTTCATCTGGTTCCGGCCGAACGGCCTGATCCCCGAGCGCAAGCGCAGTGTTCCGCTCGCCGGGCGAGGCAGGCGGGCGCGGATGCGCGCTGCGCGTGCGCTGCGACGGGCGCCGTCGCGATGAGCGCCGACGGCTCCGCGCGACGCCGCCGCGGCCGCGCTGCTCGAGGTGCGATCGCCTGCGCGTGCCGTTCGGCGGCGTGCAGGCCGTCGTCGACGCCTCGTTCTCGTTGCGCCGGGGACGATCACCGGCCTGATCGGGCCGAACGGCGCCGGCAAGTCGACGGTGATCGATCTGATCAGCGGTCGCGCCGCGCCCGACGCGGGGCGCGTCCTCTTCGCGGGCGAGGACATCACCGGCCGCAGGCCGCACGAGGTCGCGCCGCGGGCATCGTCCGCACGTTCCAGAAGGCGAACGTGTTCGACCGCCTCACGGTCGTCGAGAACCTCCTGGTCGGGGCGCCGCGCCTGGCCGGGAGAGCGGCTCTCGCGCGCGCTCGGCCGTCCGCGTGCGTGGTGGCGCGGCGGCGAGGCCGAGCGCGTCGAGCGCGCCTACGACGTGCTGCGGCGCTTCGAGCTCGAGCGGCTCGCGAACGAGTACGCGGGCTCGCTGAGCGGCGGCCAGAAGCGGCTCGTCGAGCTGATGCGGGCGCTGATGGCGAGCCCGAAGCTGCTGCTGCTCGACGAGCCGATGGCCGGCGTCAACCCGACCCTGGCGCTGTCGATCGCCGAGCACCTCGAGGAGCTGCGCGACGAGGGGATGACGATGCTGATGGTCGAGCACGAGCTGCGCTGGGTCGAGAAGCTCTGCGACCCGATCGTCGTGATGGCACGCGGCAGCGGTCCTCGCCGAGGGCTCGATGGAGGAGTTGCAGGCGAACGAGCAGGTCGTCGATGCCTACCTCGGGGGATGAGCGTGGAAGCGGCCGGCCGGCGCCGAACCTCGTCCAGGCCGAGTCGGTCGCGTCGGGCTACGGCGGCGGCCTGATCGTCCGCGGCGTCAGCATCCAGGCCGGGCCGGGTGAGGTCGTCGACGATCATCGGGCCGAACGGCTCGGGCAAGAGCACGCTGCTGAAGACGATCGCGGGCCTGGTGCGCGCGCGCGGAGGGCGCATCCTGCCACGGTGGCGCCGACGTCAGCCGCGCGCGGCCGAGCATCGCGCGCGGCGCGGGATCGCCTACGTGCCGCAGGAGCGCGAGGTGTTCGCGTCGCTGACGGTGCGCGAGAACCTGCCTGATGGGCGGCTACGCACTCTGTCGCGCGAGCGCTCAAGGCCGCGCTCGAGCGCGTCTACGCGCTGTACGACGTCCTCGCCGGCTCAGGACGTACGCCGGCCGCCTGCTCAGCGGCGGCGAGCGCAAGATGCTCGCGATGGCGCGCGTGATGATGGCCTCGCCGAGCGTCGTGCTGCTCGACGAGCCGACCTCGAACCTCGCGCCGATCCCGAGCGCGCGGCTGCTCGAGCACGACGTCCCGGCGCTCGCCGCGCGCCGGCGTCGCGGTGGTGCTCGTCGAGCAGCGCGCCGTGCAGGCGATCGCCGCCTCGGACTGGGTCTACGTGCTGGTCGGCGGGGAGGTGGAGCTGCAGGGGCCGAGCGAGATCGCGGCCGCGGCGACATCGGGGCATGTTCCTCGGCGCACGCGGTGAACAGGAGGAGACAGCACCATGACCGTTTCCCATGCGGCCGAACGGAGGCTCGTCGCGCTCGCCTGCCGGGTGCTCGCGATCGAGGGGCTCGTCGAGACCACCCTCGGCCACGTCAGCCTGCGCGTCGAACGACCGGCACCTCCTCGTGCGCGCCCGCCGCCCCAGCGAGCACGGCCTGGCGTTCACGGCTCCGGAGGACATCGCGCTCGTGGATCTCGACGGGAACCTGCACCCGGACGATCCGCCCATCTCGCTGCCCTCGGAGCTGCCGATCCACACGGCCCTGCTGGCCTCGCGCCCGGACTGCGCGGCCGTGGTGCATGCCCACTCGCCCGCGGTCGTGGCGTGCACCGTGGCCGGTGTGCCGCTGCGCCCGATCGTCGGCGCGTATGACATACCGGCGATGCGGCTCGCGGCCGGCGGCATCCCCACCTACGGTTTCGCTGGCCTCATCCGCAACGCGGAGCGCGCCGCCGGGCTACTGGAGGCCATCGGGCCGCGCCCGGTCTGCCTGCTGCAAGGCCACGGCCTGGCCGCGCGGCCAGTCCCTGGCCGCGGCGATGCTCGCCGCCATCGACGTCCACGTCCTCGCGCGCCTCACCGTCACCTGCTGGCAGATGCAGCGCCCGCTCATCGAGGTCGATCCCGACGACTACCGGGATCTTCCGGTCTCGGCCCCGACTATGACGACCAGGTGTGGAGGTTCTACACGGCCAAGGCGGAGAGGATCCGGTCTGACGCCGCCCTAGTCCCGCCCGCCGGTCCGGCGATGTCGCGCTCGTATCCTTGATCGCGATGACCAGCCTGATCGAGCACATCCTCAGCCTCAGTGGATGGCTGGCACTGCTGATCGTTTTCGCAGTCCCGGCCCTTGAGTCGTCCGCGTTCCTGGGCTTCATCTTCCCGGGGGAGACCGCGCTGATCCTGGGTGGGGTGCTGGCGTCCTATGGCCGGGTCAGCCTCTGGGCGGTGCTCGCCGCTGGGATCTCCGGGGCGATCATCGGCGATTCGGCCGGCTATCTGGTCGGCCGCGAGTACGGCCACCGCATGCTCCAGGCGCGGCCCTTCCGCCGCATCCTGAAACCTCAGCGTATTGAGCGGGCCCAGGATTACCTGGCCAAGCGGGGCGGCCGGGCCGTGTTCTTCGGCCGGTTCACGGCCGCTCTCCGGGTCCTCGTGCCGGGCCTGGCAGGCATGGCGTGCATGCGCTACCGCGTTTCCTGCCCTTCAACGTGGCCGGCGGCGCGGTCTGGGGCGCGCTGATGATCCTGCTCGGCTACATCGCCGGCGCGAGCTGGAAGCAGGTCGCCCACTACGCCACCCAGGTCGGCATCGCCCTGTTCGTCGTGGTGGTGCTCGCCCTCATCCTCGGGCACCTGCTGCGGACGGCCCGTGACCCGGAGAGCTGGGCCGGCCGCCAGGTCGCGCGGCTGGCGGGCAGCCGCCCGGCGTCCTGGCTGGCGGCGCTTCCCGGGCCAGCTCGGGTGGCTCGGCGCGCGCTTCCAGACCGGCGCCCCGACCGGCTTCGCACTGACGGTCGCCGTGCTCACGCTCGCGGCGTGCGGCTGGTCCCTGGGATCGCTGACGTTCAGTGTGGTGCACCACATCAACAGCGCCCGGGCCGACCCGCGGGTGCTGTCGTTCCTGGTCAGCCAGCGCGCGCCGTGGCTGACCAGCCTGGCCAAGATCCTCACCTGGCTCGGCTCGGGCTTCGTGCTGTGGCCGGTCGTGATCGCCGCGGGCCTGGGCCTGTGGTGGTGGCGCCGCCAGTGGCTGGCCGCCATCCTTCCCGCGCTGGCGCTGGCCGGGGCCGGGGCAGGGTGCTGGCTGACCAGGGGCCTGGTCCGGCGGCCCCGGCCGCCCGCCGCGGACTGGCTGGGCACCTTCCACGGGTGGTCGTATCCTTCTCAGCACGCGGCGCAGGCCCTCGCCACCTGGGGCGTGCTCGTGGTCATGGTCATGGCGGGCCGTTCCCTGCGGACGCGCACGCTGCTCATGACCGGCGCCGCGCTGATCGCGCTGACCGTCGGGCTGGCCAGGCTGTACCTGGCTGCCCACTGGATGACCGACGTGCTGGCCGGCTGGGCGCTCGCGGGCGCCTGGGGCTGCCTGCTGATCATTTTTTACCTGTTCAGACCGCAGGTCGCGGCGGCCACCGCGCAGCGGGCCGCCGGCCCGACCACCAGGGGACCGGCTTAGGGCGTGCCCTCTGGCCCAGGCCTAGGCCTGGGCCAGAACCAGGATCGCCGCGCCTCTTCTCAGCCCACGCGGTCCACCAGAGCCGGCCAGCCGGGTCAGATTGGCCCTGCTCCCGGAGTCCGGCTGCGTTCCCGGATCTGCCAGCCCCGTGTTTATTGATTGTTTGCTAAACCATGGCCGGCTCAATAGAAACGGAACTTTCCAGGGCCCCTAATTACCCTATGCGAGTTGCTGGCAAGCGCGGTCAATAGGCTAAATTAAACCATTCCCGCCGTTACGGGGATCTTGGCCGGGATTGGCATGCCATGGAACTGCGGCGGCGCTGTTGCCGTGTACCGACCGGGGGTGTGGTTCTCATGAGTTCCACTGTCGTTCCCACGCCGCCCGCCCCAGGGCGTGTCCCGCCGGGACACGCCCCGGCGGCCCAGGACGCCGCCGGCGGCCCTGATCCGGGGCGGGCTCGCTGGTGGAACCGTGACCGGCCCCGGAGATTCCTGCTGTTTCTCGCGGAAGCGGCCGTGGCCTTCGCCGCGTGCTCACTGCTCCCGGTCCTGGTCCGGCGGCTGGACGTGAACCCGATGAACCGGATCGGGCAGGTCAGCGGTTTAGCGGCGATCCAGTTGCGGTTCGCGCTGGCGGGCATCGTGATCCTGGCTGTTCTCCTCACGGCCCAGCGGCTGCGCGGCGGGAAATTCTTCGCGGCTGCGACCCGGCTGAGCTGTGCCGCCCTGGCCGGCCTGGCCAGCGGCTTCGTCGCGGCGGGGGCCGTGATCTCGTTGCTGGGCACGCCCTGGCCGATGTTCGGCCTGAACGGCGACACCGGCCGGCTCGTGGCCTGGGCGGCCTCCATCTTGCACGGGCGCGGCGATCCCATGCCCATATACCCGCCGCTGTCCCTCTACGGGCTGGCCAGCCTGGCCAAGGTGTTCTATGCCGGCAACGTCGCCTATGCCTTCAAGGGAATGGAGATTCTGGGCGCCGCTGTCATCGGGCCGCTGGCCTACCTCGCGTGGCGGATGCTGTTCCGCCCGCCTGGGCCCTCGTCATCGGGCTCGTCCCGATGATGGCACTGATCGACTCGTACAAGCCCTACGACGCGGTCGTGCTGATCCTGCTGCCACCGGTGCTGGCCGCCCTGGTGCGAGCGGTGCGCCGGGCGCCGGGCGAGGACTGGCCGCTGCTGCTGGTCAAGGCAGCCGGGCTGGGGCTCCTGGTGGCGGTGCTTTTCCTCACCTACTCGGGCTGGTTCGTGTGGAGTGCCGCTGGAGTAGCAGCGGCGGTGCTCCTGCTCTTCCCATGGCGCTCGGGGCGGTCCGGCCGGCTGAGGGCTGGCGGCCGCCGGGACCAGCGCGGCGGTGTTCTTGCTCGTGGCGGGCTGGTATGCGGTCATTCTGCTGCGCAATGCCGGCACCCCGGACCGGAACTTCAGCTTTGACGTCTACACCGACCCGGCGTACTTCTCGATGTGGCGCACCGACATGCCGGGCATGGTCACCCAGTGGCCGCCGCCCGCGGAGATCGGCGGGGTCAGCATCTTCACCGCGCTGCTTTTCGTGGCCCTGGGGGTCGCGCTCTGGCTCGGGCTGAGCCGGTCCGTGGTGGTCACCACCGCCTGCATCTTCGCCAGCGCGTGGCTGATGCGGCTCTATTTCGCGGCCCGGATGTACTCCACGGGTGAAGTCCAGCTGTGGATCCGGACGGACAATGAGCTGCTGTACTGCGGGCTGGTGTTCATCGGGCTCGCCGTGTACCTGCTGGCGGCCAGGCTGGTCGAGGCGCGGGCCGCCCTGTCCCGGGTGGCTGGCGAGGGGGGCGGAGCGGGCGGCCGCGGCGTGCGGCCCGCGCTGCCGCTGCGCGGTCCGGCCGTGATCGGGGTTTTCGCCGCGTTGCTGATGCTGGCGGGCTCGATGGGATCATCTCAGTCAGACCGCTACATGCCGGCCGACGTGCCCAGCTACAAGGTTTCGCCTATGTGTCCCATACCGTGCGGATGCTCAACGGGCGCTGCCCGCAGTATGCACCGCATGGTCAGTGTTCCAAGGACGGCGACCAGAAGTGGAAGTCCTTCATATACGTAGGCCCGAAGCCCTGATACCTGGGCCCTGGGCTCTCCGGCCGTCGGGCCCCGTGGCTCTGATAAGGACGACCGTCAGCTGGCATGGTCAAGAACCTCGCGCAGCTTGCGCGCGAAGGCTTCAGGCTGCCCGGCGTAGCCGAACTCGCCACCGACGAAGCCGCCGTGGTGGCTCGGGAAAACCGTCGGCTGTTGACCGAGCAGCTCGGCCGTCGCCACCGAGGCGCGTGCGGTGAAGGTGTCCAGGGACTCTTCGCCCACCGCGATCACGACTCGCGTCCGCGCTGCGGTAAGCGCCTCCACGTCGGGCCGGTAGCTGCTGACCGCCCAGGACCGGTCGGAGAGAAGCGGGTCGTCACGGGAGCCGTCATCCACGGTCGGCATCCCCAGCACGGCGGGATCCGGCGCGGGCTGGGTGAAGTAGCCGTCGGTGAATTCGCCCCGCCACGACGTCATCATGATGAAGGCCGCCATACCCGCACCCGGGCCCTTGTCCTCGTATGCATCCCGGACGCGCCCGGCGCGCTCGGCAGCCTGGGCGTCGGGGAGCACCGGAATGAGCGGCGGTTCGTGCGCCACCAGGGTGGTCACGTCATCGGGGAACGCCGCCACCAGGGCGAGCGCGGTCACCGCACCGCCGCTGCTGGCAAACATCTCGACAGGACCCGCGCCAGCGCCTCGATGACGGCGTGCACGTCGGCAGCCTGGATCCCGGGCGCATGCGGCCCGGCCGTCCTTGCGGGTGCTGCGGCCGAGGCCGCGCGGGTCGTAGGTGACCACGGTGCGGTCAGGGAAGTGCGACGCCAGCGTGCCGAAGCCGCTGGCGTCCATTGGCTGGCCGATCATGACCAGCGGTGGGCGTCCATCGGCGGCCGGCAGCGGGCCGTGGATGTCGTAGACGAGGTCGACCTCAGGAGTCTCGAGCATCTGCGTAGTCATAACCGTGTTGACTCCTTCCGCGCCGAGAAGTCATCGGATGCTACGCGGCTTCGGGTTGGTGCTGGCCGTCGGGGGGTTCGACGAGTCGGCCCCGGCCTGCAGCGCCCCCGGGCCTTCGGCAATTGCGCTACCGGCCACGAATGCTTCATCGCGATTTTGGGTGGCCGTCACCGGGGCGGCGACATCGATCCGCAGCGCGGCATCGTCATAGCTCAGCGACACGGCGGCGGTGGCTGGCCCGGCATGCCGGATGGCGTTGATCAGCGACTCCTGGATGATCCGGTAGGCGGCCAGATCGACCGCGGGGGGCAGCGGCCGCACCGGCCCGGTCACGCTCAGGCTGGTGGCCAGGCCAGCCTGGACGGCCCCGGCGATCAGCGTGTCGAGCTGGGCCACGCCGGGCGCCGGCTGGGTGGGATCGGCCTCGTCGGCCTGCCGCAGCACGTCGAGGATCGTGCGCAGCTCGCGCAGGCCTGGGCCGCGGCCTCCGGCCGCTCAGCCAGCACGTGGGCAGCCACCCCAGCCTGAACGTTGATGGTGGCCATGGTGTGGGCGACTACGTCATGGAGTTCCCGGGCGATCCGCAGCCGTTCCTCGTCGACCCGCCGCCGCGCGTC
>CAWGIW010000019.1:0-245648 GCA_963822825.1 uncultured Actinomycetes bacterium
ACGCCCGGGCGCTGCTGACCAGCAGCCCGGCCGGGCTAACCAGCTACATCGACGCCGACCTGCGGGACACCGGGCAGATACTGGCCGAGGCGGCCCGGACGCTGGACTTCTCCCGCCCGGTGGCGGTCGTGCTCATGGCGATCCTGCACCTGATCGGTGACGAGGATGACCCGTACCGGATCGTGGCCACGCTGATGGATGCGGCGCCACCGGGGAGCTACCTGTCCCTGTCCCACATTGCCTCGGACATCGAGACGACCGCGCTCGGAGCGGCGAGAGACCGGATCAGCAAGTTCATGCCGGTCAAGCAGACCTACCGCAGCCACGCCGAAGTCCTGCGTTTCTTCGACGGGCTGGACCTGGTCGAGCCGGGGCTGGTGCGGGTGCCGGACTGGCGGCCCCGTTCGGAGGCCGAGGCGAAGAGCCCGGCCACCCTGTGGGGCGGGGTGGGCCGCAAGCGCTGAGGCCGGGCGGCCGAGCGCGGGACCGCGGTCAGATCAGGCCACGACGGGTCAGGTGATTTCTGGTCCATAGGCGGCGAGGAATACGCGGACGCCTGCGTCGGCGATGTGCTCGAGTTCGGCCGTGGTGAAGCGCTCGTCCGGGCAGAACATGGCCTTGTCCAGCGGCATCGACAGGACCAGGTAAGCGAAGTGGCCGGCCGCGAGCCGGGGCTCGGCCGGGCGCAGCAGGCCGCGTCCGGTCAGGTCACCGAACGCGGAGGCCAGCGTGTCCAGCGCCCGCTGCTGGGCTCGCTGGTAATAGCTGAGGGCGAGTTCGGGGAAACGATCGGCCTCGGCGATGACCAGCAGGCGCAGCCGCAGGACGTGCGGCTGCAGCACGGCGGCCAGATAGCTGCGCGCGAGTTCGGTCAGGTCCCGTTCCAGGTCGTCGGAGCCATGCAGGATGCGGGTCATGTCATTAATGATCTTGTCGGAGCTTTCGGTGATGCCCAGGATGATGCTGGTGAACAGGCGCTCCTTGTCGGCGAAGTTCTTGTACACCGTCTGCTTGGACACCGCGGCCAGCGCGGCGATGTCATCCATGCTGGTGCCCTGGTAGCCGCCCCGCAGGAACAGAGTGGTCGCCGCTTCCATGATCGTTCGGCGCTTGCGGGCCGAGCGGCCCTCCTCGGCTGGGTCCGCGGTCGTCATCGCCCCCTCCTCTCGCCGAGAAGATAGTACTAGACGGATCAGTACCAGTTACAGTACTGTGCCGTCTAGTACTCATGTGGAGGGACGCCGCACCGCAGGCCCGGCACCGCAGGCGTCATCACGGCCAGGGGAGGATCCATGGCGAAACCAGCCGCAGCCGACGGCGGACAGCCAGAACCCCGGGGCGATGGCCCACGTGTCCGTTTCCAGGCCACGCTCGTGCCGTCCGGCAAGACCGCCACCGGGATCCAGGTGCCCGCGGAGATGGTCGCGCGACTCGGGACGAGCAAGCGGCCGCCGGTCCGGGTGACGATCAACGGTCATACCTACGGCAGCACGGTGGCCGCCATGGGCGGGGTGTTCATGATCCCCGTCAGCGCGGAGAACCGCACCAGCGCCGGCGTGGCGGCCGGTGATGAAGTTGGCGTCGAACTCGAACTCGACACGGCCCCGCGCGAAGTCGTGGTGCCCGCCGACCTGGCTGAGGCCCTCGACCGTGACCCGGATGCCAAGCGCCGGTTCGGCCGCCTGTCCTATAGCCACCAGCGGGCGCACGTTCTCGCGGTCGAAGGGGCCAAGACACCCGAGACCCGGCAGCGGCGTATCGCCAAGGCGGTCGCCACGCTGCACGAGGAAGCAGCCAGCTGAGGCTCGCGGAGTCGTCGCTGCGGACCTGGCTGTTCCGGATTCTGGTCAGCCGGGCCAGGACCGCCGGGTCCCAGTCGTGCACGAGTCGGCCTAGCCGTCGTGAACCGCGACGCCCTGCGGCCGGTCCCGGCGGCGCCAGGTGTGGGAGGCTGTAGCTATATCCGTCCGAGGGCAGGAGGTCTGCATGGCTGCCGCCGCGCCGGAACCTGAGGGTTCCGAGGACGAGCTGAAACGTAAGTTCAGGGAGGCGCTGGAACGCAAGCGGGAAAGACACGCGGAACCGAACGGTGGACGCGGCGGGAAGAACGCCGGGAAGGTCAACGGTGCCCACGGCCCGGCCGCGAGCCGCCGTTCGTTCCGCCGCAAGAGCGGTGGCTAGACCGCCCGCCGCCATCAGCTAACCGCTGTCGCTGGCTGGCCGGGCCGAGGCTCTGGTCAGCGGGCGGGCCCGGGCAACGAGGCAGGACACCCGTACCGACCCAGCCGCTCTTTGGCACCAAGCTTGCCCTGATGTAACGTTGTGTAACCGCGTAGTTGCGCCTTGTTGAGGTGGCAACGGCGGCTGGCGTGCCGGGGGGGCCATGGGAGTTGACGGGACAGATCCCGCTGCCGAGCGTGACTTCGATTCGGCGTCGCGGTTGGCGGCCATCGTCGAGGCGTCGGCTGACGCCATCCTCGGCTGGACGCTCGACGGCGTCATCACCAGCTGGAACGCCGGAGCAGAACAGATGTACGGCTACACCGCCGATGAGATCGTCGGGCACAACGTGTCCATGCTCATCCCGCCCGGCCGGGCCAGCGCGTTCCTGCCCATCCTGGATCGGCTCCGTCGGGGGGAGCAGGTCGCGTTGGTCGAACTCGAAGGCTGCGCGCAAGGACGGCAACATTATCGACGTGTCGCTTTCCGTCTCCCCGATCCGGGACCTGGGCGGCGCGGTGGTCGGGATATCGAGCGTGGCCCGGGACATGACTGAACACAACCGGGCCGAGGCCGAGCGGCGCGCACTGGAGCAGCAGTTGCAGGAGGCGGAGCGGCTCGAAACCCTCGGCCGGCTGGCGGGCGTAGTCGCCCATGACTTCAACAACCTGCTGGCCGCCATCATGAGCTATGCCAGGTTCGTGGCCGAGGAGACGGCTGACCGGCCCGCGGTGCGGTCCGACGCCGAGCAGATCCAGGCGGCGGCGCAGCGCGCCGCGGCGCTCACCCGGCAACTGCTCATCTTCAGCCATCGAGAGGTGACGCAGCCCGAGGCGCTGGATCTCAACGTCATCGTGGCCGACATCCGCAACCTGCTGTCAATCAGCGTCGGATCCCACATTGACCTGCAAGTTAACGCGGCGTCCGACCTGGCCGCGATCCTCGCCGATCCCGGTCAGGTTGGCCAGGTGCTGCTGAACCTGGCTATCAACGCCCGCGACGCGATGCCCCGGGGCGGGACCCTGACCATCGGGACCCGCAGCACGGAACTTGACGGCGGCTACGCCCGCCTGCATCCGGGCGTCAGCCCTGGCCCGTACCTGGAACTCACCGTCAGCGACACGGGGATAGGCATGAGCGCTGAGGTCGCGGCCCGCATCTTTGAGCCCTTCTTCACCACCAAGCCGCAGGGCCAGGGCACCGGCCTCGGGCTGTCCACGGCGCATGGCATCATCACCGAGGCCGGTGGCAGTGTGACCGTCGAGTCTGAGGAAGGCACCGGCACGACCTTCCGCCTTTACTTCCCGGCGATCAGCGCAGCGGCCCCGGCCCCACCGGCGCCCGCCGCGCCCGGCGCGCGGGGAAACGAAGCGACGATTCTGGTGGTCAACGATGAGCCCGCCGTCCTGGCCGTCACCTCGCGGATCCTGCGCCGGGAAGGCTATGCCACCCTTGAGGCCGGGACCTACGAGGAAGCCTTGAGTATGGCGTCCGTCCGGGACTTCCAGCTTCTGCTGACCGACTCCGTGATGCCCGGCATGTCCGGTGCCACGCTGGCCGAACGTGTCACCGAGCTGAGGCCCGGGGTGCCCGTCCTGCACATGTCCGGCTATAGCGCCGAAGTGCTAGACCCGGAGAGTATCCGCGACGGTGAGCTGGCATTCGTCCAGAAGCCGTTTACCGCTGAGACGTTGCTGGACAAGGTGCGCGCCATGCTCGGTACTTCACCGGGCCGCTAGGAACGCCCGGCGATTGATGTGATGACGTCGCTCGGGTGGTGGTGGTGAGTCAGCCGCGGGCGACCGCCGCCACGACGTTGAACGGCAGGTGCCGGGGATGGACGAGCAGGGCTCTGGCCACCAGGCGGATGGTGAGCCGCAGCGGGACCAGCATGTCCTCGCTGTAGCGCCAGGCGCCGCATTCATCGCCAGCAAAATGCGCAGCCACATTGTGCCGGAAGCGCTTGGCGTCCCCGCCGTCGCTCTTCCACGTCGGCAGCCATGCGCGCAGTGCGTCATCGCCCTCCAGCATGGTCCAGTTCATCAGTCGCTGCGCGATCTGACCGGCCGCGTCGATAACGAACGCCCGGTCCGTGGCGGCGCTGACGCCGTGGACCCGGCCCGCGCTGTCGCGGCCGTGGCGGATGCTGGCCGACGTGAAGCGGGCCCCGACGGCCAGCGCCGCCACCGCATGACCGGCTTCGTGCCAGGCGGTCTCGACCGTGGCCTGCCTGGCCGGCGCGAGGCTGGGAAAGCCGCCGGAGTCGTACCGCTGCCTGATCCAGGTGTCGTTCACGATGGACTCGTCGTCGTAGCGGATGACCCGGCTCAGCTCAGCCTGGATCCCGGCCAGGACACGCTTCTCAGCAGGAGTCATTAAAGGTCTGAGGGCAGCCTGGCCTGGCCAGCGCCCTGCCTCCTCCTTAATGGTGTTGACTAACGCTATGTCTGTCGATGGTGAATATGAGCCGAGCCCCCAGGCCTGGGTCCGTGACCAGGTGGAGCTGTACGAGAAGTCCGGCGGCACGCAGGGAACGACGCTGCGCGACACCGGCCTCCCCGTGGTGATTATCACGAACCGGGGCGCCCGCAGTGGCAAGGTGCGCAAGACACCGGTGATGCGGGTCGAGCATGACGGTCGCTACGCGGCAGTGGCATCGAAGGGGGGCGCCCCGGCCCATCCGGTCTGGTACTACAACTTCCGCGCGGCCCCGCGAGTCGAACTCCAGGACGGCCCGGACAAGCATGACATGGTGGCTCGGGAGGTCACCGGCAACGAGCGCGCCGAGTGGTGGGAGCGGGCGGTGGCCGCCTATCCGCCGTACGCCGAGTACCAGCGCAAGACCGAGCGCCAGATCCCCGTGTTCGTCCTCGAACCCGCGGCGGAATGAGCGGGGGGCTCGCGGCCGCGAGCCCCCCGCGTCATCGGCCGACCGGTCAGCCGCTCACCGAGTAGCTGTTGACCTGGAAATTCTCCCCACCGCTCGACGAGGTGATTTCCCAGCCGAACTGGACGTTGCCAAGGGTGATGTTGCCGAACCAGCCCTGGCTTTCGATCCACCTGAGCACGGCGAGGACGTTCACCGTGCCCGAGGTCGCGGAGCCGGTGTTGACGAAGGAGAACACCTGGTTGGAGCCGTTGCTCCCCTTGTAGACGTGCCAGCTGTAACCGCCGACGCTGACGCTGGCCACCTCGGAGCCCAGCGGCCCGACCGCGCCGGTCTTGTTCATCCACAGCATCGTCTCGTAGGCGTTGCTGCTGTCCCAGATGTCATAGGCGGTCTCGTAGGCGCCGCTGCCAGGAACTGACACGTTGAAGCTGGAGGTGACCGAGCTCAGCGAGCTGAGCGACGCGCCGATGTACCTGGTGACGTTCGGGTATGACTTCACGCCGCCGGTGTTCGGCTGGTTCGACCACACGCCCCAGTTGCTGTACGAGTTCGCCCAGATGGTCTGCGGCCCCGCGCCGCTGCCCCAGACGTCGTTGTAGAGCGTGTAGCCCCCGTTGGACCAGGTGGCCCACTGGGCGCTCGACGACCAGACGGCGGCGGACGCGGCGGTGGCCGTCACCAGTGCGAGCACAATCGCTAACACCGGGGTCAGCGCAAGGTACCGCAGCGCTCTGATCATGGCGATTCTCCCTTCGTTGGTGCAATGGACCTTGCGACCCCGCCCTATCGAAGCGCTTCGACGTTTTCACCGTTACAGGGTCATGTCAAGAGTGTTTCGGCGGACTACATGGGTCGAAGCGCTTCGATCAAGGTCTCGCCCTGACGCCCGCGGGTTCCGTCGCCTGGCCCACCAGGCCCACGGGGTACGGTGGCACTGCACATGGGCCAGCGAGGGGAGCCGCATCATGACGGCACCGCCCCGGCCGCTTGCCGGGCGCCGCGCCCTGGTGACCGGCGCGGCGAGCGGCATTGGCGCCGCCTGCGCCCGGGCGCTGGCCGACGCCGGTGCCCACATTGTCGCGGCCGACATCGATGCCGCCGGTGCCGCGGAAGTCGCCGCGCGGCTCGACGGCGAACCGTGGACCGTGGACCTGACCGACACCGCGGCACTGGAGACGCTGACGCTGGATATCGACGTGCTGGTGAACAACGCCGGCATACAGCACGTCTCGCCGATCGAGCAGTTTCCGCCGGCCGTGTTCCACCGCATGCTCGCGCTGATGCTCGAGGCGCCGTTCCTGCTGGTCCGGGCCGCCCTGCCGCACATGTATGAGCAGGGCTTCGGCCGGATCATCAACATCACGTCCGTGCACGGCCTGCGCGCTTCGCCGTACAAATCCGCGTACGTGGCGGTCAAGCACGGCCTGGAAGGGCTGTCGAAAGTCATCGCGCTGGAGGGCGCGGCCCGGAACGTGACCAGCAACTGCATCAGTCCCGGTTATGTTCGCACGCCGCTCGTTGAAAAGCAGATCGCCGACCAGGCGCGGCTGCACGGCATCGCCGAAGCAGACGTCGTGGAAACGGTCCTGCTCGCCGAGAGCGCCGTGAAGCGGCTGATTGAGCCAGCCGAGGTCGCCGAGCTCGCGGTCTGGCTCGCCGGGCCGTCGGCCGGGATGACGACCGGCTCCTCGTTCACCATCGACGGCGGCTGGACCGCGAAGTGACCCGCTGACGGCCCATGGCCATTCCTGGCTGGCCCATCGCTGTTCCTGGCTGGCCCATCGCTGTTCCTGGTCGGCCCTGGGCCGCTGGAGGCGGTAGGCGATGTGCGGGCGCAGCGGATGACCGGTGGCCAGCCTCGGATGGTCGAAGCGGGCGTACGGGGCCATCCCCAGGCGCCGCATGACGGCCTGCGACGGCTGGTTGAGGACGGCGGTCATCGACCAGATCTGGTCAAGACCGGCCCCGTAGAAGCCCACCTCGATCGCGGCGGCGGCCGCTTCGGTGGCATATCCGTGGTGCCACGCGTGCCGGGCCAGCCGCCAGCCCACTTCCATCCCGCCGGCCCCAGGAACGCCACTGGGCATCGGGTTAAGGCCGGTGAACCCGATGAACTCCCCGGTAGCCGCGACCTCCAGCGCCCACAGCCCGAACCCTTGCCTCTCGAAGAGGCCCTCGATGCGGTCAACGCTGGCGTCGCTGGCCGCCCGGTCGAGGGTGGCCGGGAAGTAGCGCATCACCACCGGATCGGCGTTCATCGCGGCGCAGGGGTCCCGGTCCGCGTCGAGCCATCGCCGCATCACCAGACGGGCGGTGCGGAGACGGTCGAATCGGCACTCCACCCCGGCAGCGTAACCGCGGCCGGGATGTCCCCGGCCGGTCCTCATGACCTTGGTCACTCAAAGTGTGTGGCGATTATGTGTGAGTAATCTAGCGGTAGTCCGAACGATAGTGGTGGCCGCCCGTAGCAAAGGGGACCGGGACCGTGCCCGGATCCCCGGTCTTGGCGCAGCCGGGGCGGTGGCCGCGTATAAGTTGTCTTCCGTCGTCCACCTCGCGGGCGTGGGCGAACAGTTTCCCTCCGGGCGACACTGGGAGGTGGTGCCGTCTGTTGCCAACCGGGAGCCGGGCGGCGCCCGCAGGGTAGGGGTTGCCATGTCTGGCTGGTTCCACGCGGAGATCGTGGCTACCGGGCGCCTGCCGCTGTTCTGCTTCTTCGTGGCGTTCGTGGCCGGCTTCGGTTTCATCCGGGTGTCCGCGCGTCTCATCCGTGCGCAGGTCCGCTGGTGGCCGGGCAACGTCATCGCGGGCAAGACCGCACGTCCATCACATGGTCTTCGGCGTGGTGTTCATGGGAATCGGCGGCGTCGCCGAGCTGGCCGCGCCCCTGCACTCGCTCCCCTGGCGATCTGGGCCGGCCGCCCTGTTCGGGCTCGGCACGGCGCTGGTTCTCGATGAGTTCGCGCTCCTGCTGCACTTGCGCGACGTGTACTGGAGCAACGAGGGACGGCTGTCGGTCGACGCCGTGTTCGTGGCGGCGGGCGTGACCGCGCTGCTGCTGATCGGGGTCGGCCCCGTCGGGGTGAAGGCGGTGGCCGAATACCTCCGGCTGGCCGGAAGCGCGGGCGCGGGCCTGCTGCTCATCCTGACGGTGGCGATGCTGTTCGTGCTGGCCGCGATCACGCTGCTGAAGGGCAAGGTCTGGACCGGACTCTTCGGCGTGCTCGTGCCGCTGCTCTTCATCGCCGGGGCCATCCGGCTCGCCCGGCCCGGATCACCCTGGGCCCGCTGGCGCTATCGCGGGCGGCCTGGGAAGCTGGCCCGGTGTGACCGCCGGGAACAACGCCTGCGCCTACCGGTGATCCGCGCGAAAATCCGCTTCCAGGATCTGCTCACTGGCTCGCACGACCAGCCCGAGGCCGTGCCCGACTACGGTGCGCCGCCCTGGCCCGCTCCGGCCAGGAAGGCCAGGAAGGCCAGCAAGGCCAGCGTGCCCGACGAGGCGCTCGACGACGTGCCCTGACGCTGGTCGGCCGCGCCGTTTGCGTTGGAGTGCACTCGAACGCCTAGGGTCGGTGGAGTGACAAGCTGGACGACGAGGCAGGCCGCCGAGAAGTGCGGGCTGACCGAGCACACGGTGCGCTGGTACGAGCGGATCGGCCTGCTGGACCGGATCGACCGCACCGCCGATGGGCGCAGGCGGTTCAGCGACGCCGACCTCGACTGGCTGGTGCTGCTGAGCAGGCTGCGCGCGACCGGTATGCCCGTGCGTGACATGCAGCGCTACGCCGAGCTCGTCCGGTCGGGAGCGGGCCAGCTGGAGCGGCTGGAGCTGCTGCAGCGGCACCGGGAACGGGTCAGTCAGGCGATGCGCGAGCAGCAGGAGTGCCTGCACCTGCTGGACACCAAGATCGGGCTGTACCGCCGCCACGCACCGGCGGCGCAGGGATAGGAGACTCACATGCGCAAGGTTTCACTGGGCGATTTCCACGTCTCGGCGCAGGGCTTGGGCTGCATGGGCATGAGCGAGTTTTATGGCGCGGCGGACTGGGACGAGTCGATCGCCACGATTCATCGCGCGCTCGATCTCGGCGTGACGTTCATCGACACCGCCGACATCTACGGTGCGGGCCATAACGAGGTCCTCGTCGGCCGCGCGATCGGCGGCCGCCGCGGCGAGGTGCAGCTGGCCACGAAGTTCGGCATCGACCGGTCGGGCGGCGACGACAAGCGGACGGTCCGCGGCGAGCGCGGTTACGTCAAGAGGGCATGCGAGACGTCGCTGCTGCGGCTCGGCGTCAACGTGATCGACCTCTATTACCTGCACCGCCCGCCGCAGACCGCGGAGATCGAGGAGACCGTCGGCGCGATGGCCGAGCTGGTCACCGAAGGCAAGGTGCGCCATCTCGGGCTCTCCGAAGTGGACAGCGGCCTGCTCCGCCGGGCCTGCGCGGTGCATCCGATCACGGCCGTGCAGAGTGAGTACTCGCTGTGGGCCAGGGAACCGGAAACCACGGTGCTGGACGCGCTCCGCGAGCTCGGCGCGGGGCTGGTCGCGTACTCGCCGCTCGGCCGCGGTTTCCTCACCGGCACGGTAGACGTGAACGCGCTGGACGCCAAGGACTTCCGGGGGCACAACCCGCGCTTCGCCGGCGAGGCGGGGCAGGCCAATCAGGCGATCGCCGACGCGGTGCGCAAGGTGGCCGAGGCCAAAGGGGTCACACCCGCCCAGGTGGCGCTGGCGTGGGTAGATGGCCAGGGTGAGCGGCTCGGCATCCCGGTCGTCCCCATTCCGGGTACCAAGCGGGTGAGGTGGCTGGAGCAGAACGTGGCCGCGCTCGACGTCACGCTCACGGCCGACGATCTGGCCGTGCTCGACCCACTGGGCGACCAGGTGGTCGGCGCCCGCTACTGACCCTTCGCCGCGGCTGGCCGCTCCTCGCCCAGTGGCCAGCCCCGGGCCGCCCGCGCCCGCCGTCAGCGGACCCGGACGGCGACCAGGCATGCGTCGTCGCCGGTATCGGACGGGGCGTGGTGGAGCAGGTGGTCGGCGTAGCGCGCGACGGTGTCGATCGGCGGCTGGCCATGCGGAGCAAGGACTCCATGCTGTCGTCGATGGATTCGTTGCGTCGCTCGATCAGCCCGTCAGTGAAGAGCAGCAGGGCGTCGCCCGGCCGCAGCGACGTCGTCACCTCCTCATAGGAAGCGTCTTCGGCCACCCCGAGCAGGACCCCCTGCGGCAGGCTGAGTTCCCGTGCGGCACCGTCGCGCAGCAGGACGGGCGGCATGTGCCCGGCCCGTGCCCAGCGCAGGGACGGGCCGGCCGGGTCGTAGAGTCCGCAGATCGCCGTGCCAATGATGCCGTCGGTGAGATGACATGCGACGTTATTCAGCCAGCCGAGCAGCGCCCCGGGACCGGCCCCGGTGATGGCCAGCCCGCGCAGGCAGTTCCGCAGCGCCACCATGCCGGTCACCGCGTCAATCCCGTGCCCGGCGACGTCCCCGACCACCAACAGCACCTCGCCGCCCGGCAGCGGGACGGTGTCGTACCAGTCGCCGCTGACCAGGTTCCCGGGCCGGCCGGCCGGTATCGCGCGGCGATCTCGAGACCGGCCACGTCAACCGGCTGCGCTGACCGCGGCGTGATCGCCTGCTGCAGGCGCAGGGCCAGGACCCGGTCCTCCTCGGCCCGCT
Source organism: uncultured Actinomycetes bacterium (assembly GCA_963822825.1). Taxonomy (GTDB): domain Bacteria; phylum Actinomycetota; class Actinomycetes; order Streptosporangiales; family Streptosporangiaceae; genus JAWWPY01. The sequence continues at coordinate 10,805 of CAWGIW010000019.1, forward strand.
CCTCGGTGTCGGCCAGCCGGTCACGGGTCGCGGCGAACGCCACCTGTGTGTGGTAGTCGGCCGACACGTCTTGATACGCGCCGCGCACGGCGACCAGGGTGCCCGCCTGATCGGTGACGGGCTCGGCGAAGACGCGCATCTGCCGGACACTCTGGTCATCAGCACGGATGATCCGGAAGACGGCCGCGGTCGCTGTCTTCTCAGTGAGCAGCGTGGCCCGGAATCGCTCGACCCCGGCGATATCGTCGGGAGGTACCCGGGTGTGCAGGTCCGCGACCGAGACGGGGGCACCGGGCTGCTGACCGAACAGGGCGAATGTCCGGTCGGTCCAGTGCACGTCCCCGGTGAGCAGGTTCTCCTCCCAGCCGCCGATGTGGCCGAGCCGCTGGGCGTGCTGGAGAAGCGCCGCGAGCCGCTCCACCTCGTCGGCCCGGCGCCAGGCGATCACGACGCCGTCGAACAGGCGGACGATGCGGACCTCCATCACGGGCGCCATCGCGACGTGCCGCAGCGACAGGCTGATGACCTCTCCGGACGCGTGCTGCGGCTGGCCCGTCGCCAGCACCGCGGCCGCCCGGTCGTACAGACCGCCCGGCAGGGCCGCCGCCGGGTACGCCTCCAGCAATGACCGGCCGGCCAGGTCTGCGGCGCTGCGGCCGGCCGGGTCGCGGAAACCCTCGCTGAGGTGGCAGACCCGGAAATCCACCAGCCTCCCGTCGTCGTCGTGGAGGCCACGCACGAACAGGGCCGACTCAAGCAGCCCGTCGAGCAGCCCGAGCACCCATGAGGCCCGGCTGTCGGCGAGGTCACCCTGCGCCAGCCGGGTGCCCAGGGCCTGCGCGCACACCTCGGCGAGGGCGGTGATCTGGCGGCGCAGCGGTGCGGGGAAGGCCGCACGGGAAGCCGGCCAGCAGATTTCCATGGCGCCGAGCGTCACCCGCGCGCTGCGCAGCGGGAGTACCGCGCGGGCCCCGGCTGGCCAGCGGCCCATCAGGGGGGTGGGATCCGCCTCGGGGCGCCCGGCAGGCCACCAGAATTCGAGGCCGTCGTGAGCCGCCCGCTGGGCGAGTGAGCACATGTCCGGGTGTATCCGCCGCCAGCGGCTGGCCTCCCGCATCCCGAACCCGGCCTCGCTGGCCAGCGCCAGGCCGCCGTCGGGATCGGTCAGCCAGAGCGCCACCGCCACCGCACCCGCCGGGGCGAGGACCTCCTCCAGCAGCGCGGCCGCGACTCCGGAGGCGTCGGCCGACGTCTCCATGGCGGCCTGGGCCAGGCTGAGGCGGCGGGCGGCCGTCCCGGCCCCCCGCGCCTGGTCGGCGAGCTGGCCTTCACCGGTGAGCTGGCCTTCACCGGTGAGCTGGGCCAGGCTGGCCAGGGGTTCCAGACTGGCGATCTGGGCGGCGAGTTCCGGCACGCTCGTCCCGGATTCCGCCGAGAGGTGGGCGAGCTGTTCCTGAGCCTCGGCGGCCGAGCAGCCGAGCCGCTCCATCAGCATTCCCCGGGCCAGATCCGCGACCGAGCGCGCGGCGGCCTCGGATCGTATCCGGTCCAGCTCACGCCGCTGCCGTGCGATCAGCGCACTCAGCCTGGCGAACTCGCCATTGCCCGCTGCCGTCACGGTCACGCCTTCCCGGGACCGGCCCATCGGACTACGCTACCGGCCACGATTGACCCTTACCGGCGATTATTCTCCTTAACGGGACCGCGGCAGCATCGGACTGCTGAGGAAGAGCAAGGAGGCTCTTTCTCGTGGCGGGATTCAGGGAGCATCGATGACAGAGGCCGCGCAGCCGGGAGGCCAGTCCGCGGACCCGCGGTTGCAGCTATTGCTCGCGGGCTTGACCGCCGTGCGGGGCGGGGATTTCAGCACCCGCCTGCCGCACAGGGGTGATCCGCTGATGGATGAGATCGCCACCGTGTTCAACAGCATGACCGACCAGCTGGCCCTGTTCACCTCGGAGGTAACCCGGGTGGCCCGGGAGGTGGGCACCGATGGGAAGCTCGGCGGCCAGGCTCAGGTACCAGGTGTAGCGGGTACGTGGAAGGACCTGACCGACTCGGTGAACGCCATGGCCGGCAACCTCACCGGTCAGGTCCGGGACATCGCGCAGGTCGCCACGGCGGTGGCCCGGGGTGATCTCAGCCAGAAGATCACCGTGGACGTCAAGGGCGAGATGCTCGAGCTGAAGGACACCCTCAACACGATGGTCGATCAGCTGTCGGCGTTCGCTGACGAGGTGACCCGGGTGGCCCGCGAGGTGGGCACAGAAGGCCGCCTGGGCGGTCAGGCGCAGGTGCCAGGGGTGGGCGGCACCTGGCGCGATCTGACCGACTCGGTGAACTTCATGGCGGGCAACCTGACCAGCCAGGTCCGCAACATCGCCCAGGTGACGACCGCGGTGGCTCAGGGCGATCTGTCGAAGAAGATCGACGTCGATGCGCGCGGCGAGATCCTGGAGCTGAAAACCACCATCAACACGATGGTCAACCAGCTCTCGTCGTTCGCCGCCGAGGTCACCCGCGTCGCGCGGGAAGTGGGAAGTAAGGGGCTGCTCGGCGGCCAGGCGGAAGTGGAGGGCGTGTCCGGCACCTGGAAGCGGCTGACCGAGAACGTCAACGAGCTCGCCGGGAACCTCACCCGCCAGGTCCGGGCGATCTCCGAGGTGACCAGCGCGGTCGCCACGGGCGACCTGACCCGCTCCATCAGCGTCGAGGCCGAGGGCGAGGTGGCCGAGCTCAAAGACAACATCAACGCCATGGTTCAGTCGCTGCGCGAAACGACCAAGGCCAACCAGGAGCAGTACTGGCTGAAGACCAACCTGGCTCGCATCGCGGGCCTGCTGCAGGGGCACCGGGACCTGGCCACCGTCGGGGAGCTGATCATGAACGAGCTCATCCCCCTGGTCGGCGCGCAGCACGGCACATTCTTCATCACTGACGACAGCGGCGATGGCACCGTTCTGCGCCTCATCGCCGGCTACGGCCTACGGGTTGACACGGCGGCCGCCACCAAGTTCCGGCTCGGCCAGTCGCTGGTCGGCCAAGTGGCGAAAACCAAGAAGCCGATTGTCGTGACCGACGCCCCGGCCGACTACGTGAAGATCTCCTCCGGGCTGGGGGAGGCCGCGCCGCTCAACCTGATGGTGCTGCCGATCGTCTTCGAAGGCCAGGTCCTCGGCGTGATCGAGGCCGGCTCGTTCGGCCCGTTCACCCAGGTGCACCAGGACTTCCTGGAGCAGCTGATGGAGACCATCGGCGTCAACGCCAACACGATCATCGTCAACTCGCGGACCGACGACCTGCTCGCCGAGTCGCAGCGGCTCGCGGTGGAATTGCAGTCCCGGTCAGGTGAGCTGCAGGCCAGGCAGGAGGAACTACAGCGCTCGAACGCCGACCTGGAAGACAAGGCGGCCCAGCTGGCCCGCCAGAACCGTGCCATCGAGACCAAGAACGCCGAGATCGAGCAGGCCAGGCAGGAGATCGAGGAGCGGGCCAAGCAGCTCGCGCTGGCGTCCAGGTACAAGTCGCAGTTCCTCGCGAACGTGTCACATGAGCTGCGCACGCCGCTCAACAGCCTGCTCATCCTCGCCCGTCTGCTCGCGCAGAACCCGACCGAGAACCTCACCCCCAAGCAGGTCGAGTACGCGAACGTGATCCACTCGTCCGGGACTGACCTGCTGCTGCTCATCAACGACATCCTCGACCTGTCCCGGGTGGAGGCGGGCAAGCTGGACGTCCATCCGGAGGCGTTCGCCCTCGCGTCCATGGCGGAGGACCTCCGCACCGTCTTCGAGCCGCTGGCCGCCGAGAACAACCTGGATTTCGCCATCGAGATGGAGGCCGATGTCCGTGCCGAGGTGGTGACGGACCGGCAGCGGCTGCGTCAGATCCTGCACAACCTGCTGTCGAACGCGGTGAAGTTCACTGAGCAGGGCCGGGTAGAGCTGAGGATCGGCGTGACCGGGCGCCAGCCCGCAGGAGAGGAATCCGCGATCACGTTCTCGGTCACCGATACTGGCATCGGTATCTCCGACGACAACCTGGCGACGATCTTCGAAGCCTTCCAGCAGGGTGACGGCACCACCAGCCGCCGGTACGGCGGGACGGGCCTCGGCCTGGCCATCAGCCGTGAGGTTGCCGCCCAGCTCGGCGGCCGGATCACGGCGGAAAGCGAGCCCGGCAGGGGCAGCACGTTCACCCTCTACCTGCCGCCGGACTACCGGGACGCGGCCGAGGAGCCCGGCCCGGAACGGGCCAGCAGCGTGGTCGGCGGCGGGGCGGACCAGCCGTCCGCGCCCCCGGCAGGCGATGTGCCGTCGCCCCGCAGCCGGCCGCCCGGCCGGGCCAGCACGAGGTCCTGCGCGGCCGGAGCGTCCTCGTCGTCGACGACGACCTGCGTAACGCCTTCGCGATTACCAGCATCCTGGAGCTGTACGGGCTCACCGTCATCCACGCGCCCGACGGGCAGCAGGGCATCGGGGTGCTGCGGTCCAACCACGACATCGATCTCGTGCTGATGGACGTGATGATGCCGGAAATGGACGGTTATGCCACGACCGCCGCGATCCGCGCGATGCCGGAATGCGCCGACCTGCCGGTGATCGCGGTCACCGCGCGGGCCATGCCGGGCGATATGGACAAGAGCCTGGCCGCCGGCGCCAGCGACTACGTGACCAAGCCGGTCGACACCGAGGAGCTTCTCACCTGCATGGAGCGCTGGCTCGCACCGCATGAACGCACCGCCCGCGGCCGCTGATCGGCAAGTTAGCGCCGGTCCACCGTCCGCCACCCCGACGTTCGCCCCGCGTTGGCCTGAACGAATTTCGGGCTAGTACCGTCATGTTTGTGCCCGCGCCAACGCCGTGGCTTGTCAGGAGGCAGTTTCCGCTGCTCGCCCTGGCGGGTCTGATCGCTGTCGAGATGGTCTCCACGACGTGGGGAGCGCATCTCGTCTCGGCGCTGGGCGCCTATCGTGTCGGCCACCGCGGCTGGGCGGTTCCGCACGACCTGTGGGGAACGCTGGCTGCGGCTAACCGCCTGCTACACCTGGACGTCAGCGGCCTGTACACGCGGCCCACCGGCTTGGTCGCTTTTCCCGGGGCGGCCCTGATCCTGGTGCCGGTCGTGGCGGTCATCGACGCGGCCGGCCTGGGGCTCGGGGTTCCGAGCGCCCACAACCTCCAACCGGGCGCGTGGCTGCTCGCCGGGCCCTATGAGCTGGCTCTGTCCGCCGTGGCCCTGTTTGCCGCCGACTCGGTCGCCGTTCGTCTGGGAGTGGCCCGATCGAAGCGCGCCGTGCTCGCCGCGGCCGAGGGTGTTGCCGTGGGGAGCGTCGCGCTGGGATGGGGTCATCCGGAGGACGCCGTGGCGGTGGGACTGCTGCTGTTCGGCATCCTGGCGCTGTCCGACTCACGAGCCGAGCGATCTGCGTGGCTCGTGGGGGCGGCGATCGCTGTTCAGCCGCTCGTTCTTCTCGCGCTGCCGGTCGTCTTGGCCACCCTCGAACCGAGGCGGCTGGCAGGCTTTCTCGCCCGGGCCGCCACCCCGGCCGCGCTGCTGCTCGGCGCGGCGGCCTCGGCCAACTGGCCAGCCACCATCAGGGCGGTGATCAGCCAGCCCAACTGGCCGACGGTCGATCACCCTACTCCGTGGACCGCGCTCGCCCCCCGCATGACCGACGGCGGGGTGGCCGCCGGACCCTCGAGAGCCCTCGCCATCCTTTTGGCCTGCGGATGCGCGCTGGTCGTCGGGCGCCGATGGCACGCGACGCGGCGGATGGCGGAGTGGCGCCCAGAAGCGCTCGCGGAGCTGCTGTGGTGGGTGGCCCTGGCCCTGGCGTTCCGGTCGGTGTTCGAGTCCGTGATGGTCGCCTACTATCTGTGGCCCGTGCTGGCGGTGGCGCTCATCACGGCCTCGAGAAGCTGGTCGCGCCTGATAGCGACCTCCCTCGCCGCGACGACGCTCACCTTCGTCTCCGAGGTCTCGTGGCGGAGCCCGTGGGGCTGGTGGGCAGCGATGGTCGCGGGGATGGGCGTGACGCTCTTCTTCGCGCGCGTCCCGCTCCGCAGCCGCCTTCGGGGCGATGCGGCCAGAAGTGGTCAGCCCGGTGACCAGTCCCGTGGTCAGCCAGCCCCGTGGTCAGCCAGCAGGGACGACAATCCGGTATTCGTGGATCTTGCGGTAGATGGTCGCCCGGGACATGCCCAGTGACTTGGCCGCTTTGACCTTGTTGCCCTCGTGGTCAAGCAGGCTCTGGACGATGGCGTCACGCTCCATCGACTCCAGCGGGCTGAGCAAGCGGCGGCTGACCGTCCAGCATTCCGGCGGCAGGTCGTTCGGATGGATCGTGCCGGTCCGGCGGTGCTGGACGACCTGCTTGAGCACCTCCCAGAGCTGCTTGGTGTTACCTGGCCAGCTCGACCGCAGGAGAAGCTGCATCGCCTCGGGGGAGCAGGCCAGCTTGCCGCGCCGGTTGAGCCTCGCGAGGAAGAACGGCACGAGTTCGTGCAGGTCCTCGCTGTGATGCCGGAGAGGGGGAAGCTCGACGGTGCTCGGGAACGACCGCAGCAGCTCGGCGAGGTCCCCGTTGACAGTTCGGGGGGCTCCGGGGGGTCGCCCCCCCGGGCTCGCCGAGTCGTCGCTGAGCGTGACCGCGATCCACAGCGAGCGCTGCTTGCCCGCGGCCAGCGCCTCCTCCAGTGCGGCCGACAACGCGTCCAGGCGGCGGATCTTGAGCTGGCCGACGTGCCTGATCACCAGGTCGCCCTCGGCGTCAAGTAGCTCCTGGCGGACGCGTCCCGCCCAGTCAGCATCGCCCGCATCCGCGGCGTCCAGCACCTGGAAATGGCGGGCGGGATTGCGCCGCTGGTGCACGGCCCGGAGCAGGGCCAGCTTGCCGACTCCCCGCTCGCCCTTCAGGGCGAGCCACTCTGACGCGGCATAAGCCGAGTCCACCTGGTGGCACGCACGCAGCCACAGCGGCCCCGCACCGACCAGGCCGGGCAGGAACATCCGGGACTGGGGCCCGCCATCGGCGACCGGCCGGGTGCCCCAATCGACCAGCTTCACATGCACCACCCCACCGGCCGGGCGGCCTTCGCGGCCGACCGGGCGGCAGTGCAGCCGCGCCTTGATACCGGTGGGCAGCTCGACCGTGACCGGGCCAGGCTGGCGGCTGGCCAGCGCGTCGGCGGCCTGCCCGAGCAGGACGACCTGGTCACCCGGATCCAGCACGTGACGGGCGTAGTCGTTCATCATCACGACGTCATTGTTGAGCGCCAGCACGATTCCGGCCGTGCGCTTGCAGGCTCGCAGGTACTCCGACAGCAGTTCGAACTCCCGCGCGCTGCTGTCGGTCAGCAGCGCCTGGGTGATCTGGTCCGCGGTGGTCTTGGCCAGCGCGATCAGCAGCGGATCGGCGTCCCGGCGCCAGCAGGTCAGATCCACGGCGCCAATGGTCTTGCCCGATGTCGGATGGTGGATCGGCACCCCCGCGCAGGCGAGATCCTCCAGGTTCTCGGCGTAGTGCTCGTGGCCGAACACGTGCATCGGCCGGCCGCCCTCCAGGGCCGTGCCGATCCCGTTCGTGCCGACGAACTCCTCCGCGTAGCTGAAACCCGGAGCCAGCTGAACGCTGTCGAGGTGCCGCTCGAGGTCGCGATCGCCGGTCAGCCGGGCCAGCACGACACCCGCGGCGTCGGTCAGGATGACGCTGATCGGCTGGCCATCCAGATTGTCGCGCAGGTTCCGCAGGACCGGCAGGGCGTTACGGGTCAGCGGGGTGTCGAGGTTGGGATCGCGGATGTAGTTGAGCTCGATGCGGTCGGCCGCCACGTTCCAGTGCCGGGAGCGCCACCAGGAGGCCAGGATCGTGTCGCGCACCTGGTTCGGTTCGAAGGAGTCGGCGGTGAGAAACCGCTCCCGGGTCTTGGCCAGCCTGTCGCCGTCGGTGAGCGGGGTCCGGGGTCGGGGCATGGCGCCTCCTTGTACCGCTCTCGCAGGCGACCCTGTCGGCGAGGTCGGGTTCGAGGTTGCGTCCTGCTCCCAAACATAAGCCCGGCTTCCTCGATACGTGTCTCATGTTGAGACCCCTTTTTTGCGCCAGCCGCCATTTGATGCCCTCACGTGAGCTCGCCGTAAACCGCTGGGAGGCGCCCGATGGACCGGCCAGGTGAACTGCCGGACGAGACCTACAACCCGTGGAGTGTCGTCAACCTGGTTTTCCATCACCTGGCCGCCCAGGGCCTGCACCCCGTGCTGGGCGAGGCGGGCGACCCGGGCGCGCCCGCCGCGGAACTGCTGCGAGCGCTGGGGATCGAGCCCGCCCCGGAAGGTAACCGGCAGGTCTCCCGGGATGTTCAAGATCATCTCGCCCAGATCAGGGCCGCCGTCTTCGGTGAAAGCTGAGTTGGGCTGAGCTAGCCCGGGGGGACGACCCCCCGGACCCCCCGCGAGTCACCGGCTCGGAGAGGAGACGCTGTGCTAGCCCGGGGGGACGACCCCCCGGACCCCCCGCGAGTCACCGGCTCGGAGAGGAGACGCTGTGCTAGCCCGGGGGGACGACCCCCCGGACCCCCCGCGAGTCACCGGCTCGGAGAGGAGACGCTGTGCTAGCCCGGGGGGACGACCCCCCGGACCCCCCGCGAGTCACCGGCTCGGAGAGGAGACGCTGTGCTAGCCCGGGGGGACGACCCCCCGGACCCCCCGCGAGTCACCGGCTCGGAGAGGAGACGCCTTCGGCGCTCCCCGCCTCGCCGGTGACGCCTGTCTCATGTTGAGAGCTCACAACCTGCCGCGACAGGTTGTGATGCAGCACAGGAGGACTTTCAGGGCGCGCTGAAACGGTGCGCCCCCGGCGAGGTCAGGCGCCCGAGCCGGGCACGACGATCAAGGCCGCAAGAAGGCTGTCTCAGCCGACCCAAGGAAGGGCAAGGGGTGACTATGAGTCGCCAGAGTGTGGCTAAGGCCCACCAGAAGATCCAGGAACTCTCCTGGGAGCCGCTGTACCACGAGCCGGTGTCCCAGTACGGCACGGACTACACGTTCCACAAGGCGGCGAAGAAGGACCCCCTCAAGCAGGTCCTGCGGTCCTACTTCCCCATGCAGGAAGAGAAGGACCACCGGGTCTACGGTGCCTCCGACGGCGCGATCCGCGGCAACATGTTCCGCCAGGTACAGGAGCGCTGGCTGGAGTGGCAGAAGCTGTTCCTGAGCATTATCCCGTTGCCCGAGATCTCGGCGGCGCGGGCGATGCCACTGCTGTTCCGCACGGTTCCGAATCCCGAGCTGCACAATGGCCAAGCGATCCAGATGATCGACGAGGTCCGGCACTCGACGATCCAGCAGAACCTCAAGCGCCTCTACATGAACAACTACATCGACCCGGCCGGCTTCAACAACAGCCTGCGGAACTTCCAGAACGACTACTGCGGGACGATCGGCCGCCAGTTCGCTGAAGGCTTCATCACCGGTGACGCCATCACCGCGGCCAGCATCTACCTGACCATCGTGGCCGAGACGGCGTTCACCAACACGCTGTTCGTGGCCATGCCCGCCGAGGCCGCGGCCAACGGTGACTACCTGCTGCCGACGGTCTTCCACTCGGTCCAATCCGATGAGTCACGGCATATCAGCAACGGATACGCCACCCTGCTGATGGCCCTGGCCGACGAGGGCAACCACCAGCTACTCGAGCGCGACCTGCGCTACGCGTGGTGGAACAACCACCGGGTGGTGGACGCGGCCATCGGCACGTTCATCGAGTACGGCACCAAGGACCGCCGCAAGGACCGCGAGTCCTACGCGGAGATGTGGCGCCGGTGGATCTACGACGACTACTACCGCAGCTACCTCGTGCCGCTCGAGAAGTACGGCCTGGTCATCCCCCACGACCTCATCGAGGAAGCCTGGAACCAGATCTGGAACAAGGGCTACGTGCATGAGGTCGCGCAGTTCTTCGCCACCGGCTGGCTGGCGAACTACTGGCGGATCGACCCGATGACCGACAAGGACTTCGAGTGGTTCGAGTACAAGTACCCGGGCTGGTACGACAAGTACGGCAAGTGGTGGGAGAACTACAACCGCCTGTCCATGCCGAACGGCCATAACCCGATCGTGGCCGAGAACGTCAACTACGTGTACCCGCACCGGTGCTGGACCTGCATGGTCCCCTGCCTGGTCCGCGAGGACATGGTGATGGAAGAGGTTGACGGCCAGGTGCGGACGTACTGCCACGAGGAGTGCGCCTGGACCGACATCACCGCCTTCCGGCCCACCTATCAGGGTCGCGCGACTCCGAACATGGGCCAGCTCATCGGGAAGCGCGAGTGGGAGACGCTCTACCACGGCTGGAACTGGGCCGACGTGGTCTCCGACATGGGCTACGTACGGGACGACGGCAAGACGATGACCGCGCAGCCGCATCTCAACCTTGATCCCAAGAAGATGTGGACGCTGGACCACCTGCGCCGGATGGGCCCGGTGCTCAGCCCGAACGTGCTGCTCAACGAAATGACGCCGGAACAGCGGGCCGCCTTCCACTCGGACTACATCCGCCAGGGCCCGGCTGGCCGTCCCGCGCCCGCGCAGGACTGACCGGCAGCCCGGTAAGCAGCAGAGCGGAGGGCCGGTGGCCCGGCTGCTGGCCCTCCGCCCCGTCCCGTCTTTCCCGCCGCGCCCCCAGTCGTCGTAACGCAGTCCGTGAGGGAGCCATGGCCGACAAGCACGTCGTGCGGTTCGAGCCGGTAGGCATCGAGATCGAGGTCGACGAGGACCAGACGGTCCTGCGGGCCGCTGCCGAGCAGGGAATCATGCTCATGCACGGCTGCAAGGAGGGCCAGTGCTCCTCCTGCAAGTCGTTCGTGCTGGACGGCGACGACATCGAACTCGACAAGTACTCGACGTTCGCGCTGCCCGACTACGAGCGGGAAGAAGGCTTCACCCTGCTCTGCCGGGCGCACGTGTACGAGGACGTCACGATCGAGCTGATGAACTACGACGAGGACATGATCCGGTCGGGCCTGCCGATCCAGCAGGCGGTGGCCGAGGTGGTCTCCAACGACCCGGTCACGCACGACATGCGGCACCTGGTACTGCGCCTGGTGGAGCCGCAGGAGATCAAGTTCTTCCCGGGGCAGTACGTGGACATCACCGTGCCCGGGACCGACTCGACCCGCTCGTTCTCGATGGCCAACACCAGCAGCCGGGAGAGCGGCCAGCTCGAGTTCGTCATCAAGGTCTACCCGGACGGGCTGTTCTCGCACTTCCTGGACACCCAGCTCGCGGTCGGCGACCAGCTGGAGCTCACCGGCCCGTTCGGCGTCTTCACCCTGCGCGAGGGCTTTGACACTGACCTGATCTTCGTCGGGGGCGGGGCCGGGATGGCGCCGATCCTGTCCCTGCTGCGATCCATGGCCGAGCGCGCCCTCGAGCGCCAGGCCACCTACTACTACGGCGCCCGGGGGCGCCGGGACCTGTGCTTCGAAGCGGAACTCCGCGCACTGGAGGACGCGCTGCCCCGCTTCCGCTACGTGCCAGCTCTGTCCGAGCCGGCCGAGGAGGACGACTGGGACGGCGAGGTGGGACTGATCACCGACGTCGTGAAGCGGCACGAACGTGATCTGAAGGGTGCGCACGCCTACGTGTGCGGGCCGCCGCCGATGGTGGAGGCGGCGATGCCGATGCTGACCGAGCTCGGCGTGCCCGAGAAACGCGTCTACTACGACAAGTTCACCACGACCGCTGACCCGGACAAGTGAGGAGGAATTCCCCGACTACTCCAGCTCGACTGGCGGCCCGCCCCGGTGGCGACATCGGCGGAACTCGAAGGTGAGAGATACCTGATGACAACCTCGGAACAACGCGATTTGCCCAAGCCTGTCTTTACCGACGCAGAAGCCGGGGCCAAGGAGTTCCCCGACTCGACGGCGCGCAGGTTCAACTACTACACGCCGAAGAAGCGCAAGCAGACCCACTACGAGGACGTGACCGTCGAGGTCCAGCCTGATCCCCGGCACTACCTGGCCCAGGGCTGGCTGTACGGGTTCTCTGACGGCCAGGGCGGCTACCCGCTGGACTGGACGGTCCTCAAGGCCTGGGGGTCGGACCGGCCGGAGCCGGAGCGGTTCCCCGGATCGGGCGGCAAGGGGTACGACTGGCCCGCCCACGGCTGGCACGAGTTCCGCGACCCGAACGAGGAGTGGGAGCTCACCCTCTACCGCTACAACTCCAACGTGGTGCGGCAGCTCAACCAGAACATCGATGCGGCCCGGCAGTCGAAGGCGTTCGAGCAGTGGAACCGGAACTGGGTCCGCTTCGTGGAACGCAACGTCGGCGCCTGGATGCACGTCGACCACGGCCTCGGCCTGTACCTCTACGCCAACGCCAACCGCCGGGCGCCGACGAACATGCACAACAACGCGATCTCGGTGAACAGCATGCACCGGATCAGGGCCGCCCAGGACCTGGCGCTCTACAACCTCACGCTGACCGAGGAGATCGACGGCTTCGACGGCGCGGCGCACATCGAGACCTGGAACGAGGATCCGGCCTGGCAGGGCGTGCGTAAGACCGCCGAGCAGCTCACCGCCATCGACGACTGGTGCGAGGCGATATTCGCGGCGAACGTGGTCTTCGAGCCGTTGGTCGGCGAGCTGTTCCGGAGCCACCTGGTGCAGCAGGCGGCGCCGCGCAACGGCGACTTCGTCACCCCCACGGTCGTCGGCGCGGAGGAGTACGACTTCGCCGAGCGGGACCTGCGGTACACCACGGCCATGTTCGAGCTGCTGACCAGCGACCGTGAGTTCGCCGGCCACAACAAGACGATCATGCAGCAGTGGCTCGCCGCCTGGGTGCCGCGCGCCATCGTGGCCGCCCGTGCCCTGCAGCCGATCTGGTCGCAGCCCGACGCCAAGCCGCCGCGATTCGAGGACGGCCTGGACGCCGTCAAGAACCGGTTCAGCGGAATCCTGTCCGACCTGCACCTGGAAACACCGAAGGAGCTGGCCCAGTGAGCACGTTCACGACCGCGGAAAGCCCGTTCAAGGCCGACCACACGGCGTCCAACATGTGCGGCTTCACGCTGATGAACAATCAGGTCGGCGCGGTGGTGGCCGAGGTCATGTTGACCAAGCCCAATGTGCGGGTGATGCCGCTGCCATCGATGATCCGGGTCGACGCGGTGCGCCGGATGGACGTCGTCTACGACGAGATATCCGAGGCGCTTGGTGAGGAGCCCGGCTTCTTCGACGCCGCGGAGTTCGAGGAGAACATGTCCACGCACTATGGCCGCATGATCCACGAGGACGACCGGACGATCATGTTCGCCAACCCCGAGGACGCGGCCGAGTACATCGATTTCGATCTGACCGCCAGCTAGGCCTTGCGGCCCCGGGGCCCAGAGGGCTCTGATCGAGGTAGGCCCACAATGAGGAGGCAGCCGTGTACGAGAAAGACGGCGAGAAGTATTTCGTTGTAGATAGCCATATGCATTACTGGAACGCGGCACCGGATAACTGGGTGGAGGGGGCCGAGCAGTACGCCAAGGGGTGGATCGAATGCTTCCACGCCTACCAGGGACTTGGGCCGCCGGAGACCCACTGGTCGATCGAGCACTTCCAGAAGTACTCCGAGGACGACCTGATGAAGGATGTCTTCGAGGACGGGCACGTGGACGTGGCGGTCTTCCAGCCCACCTACCTGAAGGAGTGGTACAAGGAGGGCTTCAACACCACCGAGCGCAACGCGCTGATGGGGGAGAAGCACCCGGGCAAGTTCATCTACAACACCCGCTTCGACCCTCGTGACGGCGATCCGGGGCTGGAGGCTCTGGGTCACAACGTCGAGCGCTACGGGTCCAAGGGGGTCAAGCTCTACACCGCCGAGTGGAACAACGGCTCGCGCGGCTACAAGCTGAGCGACCCGGGCGCGTATCGCTTCCTGGAGGCCGCCCAGGAGCTGGGCATCAAGAACATCCACGTGCACAAGGGCCCGACGATCTGGCCGCTGGACAAGGATGCCTTCGATGTGTCCGACATCGATCACTGCGCGACCGACTTCCCGGACCTGAACTTCATCGTCGAGCACGTCGGGCTGCCGCGGATCGAGGACTTCTGCTTCATGGCGACGCAGGAACCCAACGTGTACGCGGGGCTGTCCGTGGTCATCGGCGGCCTCATGTACGCCAGGCCGAAGTTCTTCGCCAGGGTCATGGGCGAGCTGCTGTTCTGGGTCGGCGAGGACAAGATGACCTTCGGCAGCGACTACGGCATCTGGGAGCCCAAGTGGCAGATCGAGGGCTTCGTCGACTGGGACTACCCCAGTGACGAGTTCTCCGACTTCCCGCGGGTGAACGTCGCGACCAAGAAGAAGATCCTCGGCCTGAACGCGGCCAAGCTCTACGGCATCGAGGTGCCCGCCGAGTACCAGCTCGATGCCGGCCAGGGCACCCCCGCCGCCCAGGATGACGCGCAACTGGTCTCGGGAGCATGAGAGCCGAGCCAGATGCGGTGCTGGCCCGGGGGAGCGACCCCCGGACCCCCCGGGCCGGGGGGCCGGGCCCCCCGGAGCCCCCCAGCCATCCGCTCGGGCCGGCCAGCCGGCCGTCGCGGCTGGCCCCGGGGAGTCGCCCCCCGACTAGCACTGCTCACCGCGCTTGACACCGTGCGTGATCCCGAGCTGGACGAGCCGATCACCTCGCTCGGCTTCGTGGCGTCGTGCACCGTCACGGCGGACGGGGACGCGCGGGTGCGGCTGCGGCTGCCGACGTATTTCTGCGCGCCGAACTTCGCCTTCCTCATGGTGGCCGACGCCTACGACGCGGTGGCCGCGTTGCCAGGCGTGCGCAGCGCCGAGGTGATACTCGAGGACCACTTCGCCTCGGACGCGATCAACGGCGGCGTGGCCGCGCGCGCCGGCTTCGCGCGGTCGTTCGACGGCGAGGCGGTCGGCGAACTGGACGAGCTGCGGGCCGACTTCCTGCGCAAGGCGGTCATGGCCGGCACCGACCAGGTGTGCCGGCCGCTGCTGGCCGCGGGAACCGATCCGGCCCGGCTGCCGGCGCTGACCCTCGGTGAGGTGCCGCCCTCGCGCGCGCTCGAGCGGCTGCGCGCGCGCCGGGCCGAACTGGGCCTGCCCGCCGGGGACGACGCGCCGCTGCTGATCGACCCGGCGACCGGCCAGCCGGTGCGGCCCGGACGCCATGCCGCTGCACCTGCGCCGGGCCCGGCTGACCCGGACCAGCCTCGAGGCGAACGGCAGCATCTGCCGCGGCATGCTGCGGCACCGATACGACTCTGCAGGAGAAGGCGAGGAGGACCAGTGAAGGCCGTCCGGTTGCACGCGTTTCACCAGCCAGCCCGTGATCGACGAGGTACCCGAGCCGACCATCAGCGGCCCGCTCGACGTCATCGTGAAGATCGGCGGCGCCGGCGTATGCCGCACCGACCTGCACATCATCGAGGGCCAGTGGGACGCGGCGATGGGCACGCCGCTGCCGTACATCCTGGGCCACGAGAACGCGGGCTGGGTGCACGAGGTCGGTTCCGCGGTCACCAACGTCGCCGTCGGCGACACGGTGATCCTGCACCCCACGCCCACCTGCGGGCTGTGCCGGGCCTGCCGGGCCGGCGACGACATGCACTGCATCAACAGCTCGTTCCCCGGCCTGTCCCGCGACGGCGGGATGGCCGAGTACCTGCTCACCTCGGCGCGGGCCTGCGTCAAGCTCGACCCGCAACCCAGCCGAAGGACGTGGCGGCGCTGGCCGACGCGGGCATCACCGCCTACCACGCGGTCCGCAAGGCCATCCCGCTGCTGTACCCGGGCACCACCTGCGTGGTCATCGGCGCGGGCGGGCTCGGCCACATCGGCATCCAGTGCCTGGCCGCGCTGACCGCCACCAAGATCATCGTGGTGGACCGCAACCCCGACGCGCTCAAGCTCGCCGAGCAGCTCGGCGCGCAGCACACCGTGGTCGCCGACGGCCGCCAGGTCGACGCGGTCAAGGACCTCACCGGCGGAACCGGGGCCGAGGTGGTGCTCGACTTCGTCGCCGAGCAGGGGGCGGAGAAGGACGGGTTCGCGATGACCGCGCCGGCCGGCTCGTACTTCGTCATCGGCTACGGCGGCACGCTGCACATCCCGACCCTGGACATCATCTCCACCGAGCGCAACATCATCGGCAACATCGTCGGCACCTACAACGAGCTCGCCGAGCTCATGGTGCTGGCCCAGGCCGGCAAGGTCACGCTGCACACCAGGACCTACCCGCTGGACGCCGCGGCCGAGGCGCTGCGCGACCTCGACGCGGGCCGGGTCCGCGGCCGCGCGATCCTCGTCCCCTGATCGGGGTGTGCCGACCAACCCTTCAGACACCGACGTCCTAGGAGGACACATGGCCAAGGAACTGCGTTTCGGCGCGGAAGCCCGCGACCTGCTGCTGGCCGGCGTCGACCAGCTGGCCGAGGCCGTGAAGTCGACGCTCGGGCCCAAGGGCCGCAACGTCATCCTGGAGAAGATCACCGGCTCGCCGGTGGTCACCAACGACGGCGTGACGATCGCCCGTGAGATCCACCTGAGGAACCAGTTCGAGAACATGGGCGCCCAGCTGGTCAAGGAAGCCGCGATCAAGACCAACGACATCGTCGGCGACGGCACCACCACGGCGACCGTGATCGCCCAGGCCATCATCCGGGAGGGCATGCAGGCGATCGGCGGTGGCGCCAACCCGGTGCTGGTCAAGCGGGGCATCGACCTGGCCGTCGGGCAACTGGTCGAGCCGCCTGCAGACGGTCGCGCACCCGGTGGTGACCGAGGAGGACTACGCCCGGGTGGCCGCGATCTCGGCCAACGACGACGACACGGTCGGCGCGGTGATCGCCAAGGCGCTGCACACCGTCGGCGACGGCGGCATCGTCACCGTCGAGGAGTCGGCCGCGCACGGCATGAGCGTCGACTTCGTCGAGGGCTTCGAGTTCGACAACGGCTACCTTTCGCCGTACATGGTCACCAACCCGGCCAGCCTGGAGGCGATCGTCGACGATCCGTACATCCTGCTGTGCAGCGAGAAGATCACCAAGGTCCAGCAGCTGATGCCGCTGCTGGACAAGATCATGCGCGACCCCGCGGCCGCTGGTCATCATCGCCGAGAACGTCGAGGGCTCGGCGCTGAGCATGCTGGTGCACAACCACGTCAACGGGGTGTTCCAGTGCGTCGCGGTGCGGGCCCCCGGCTTCGGCGACCGCCGGCTGCACAAGCTGGAGGACATCGCCGCCATCACCGGCGGCGCGGTGTACAGCAAGCACTCCGGGTTCAGCCTGGAGACGATGACCCTCGACCAGCTCGGCCGGGCCGCGCCAGGTCCGGGTCAACGCCGACCGGACCGCCGATCATCGGCGGCAGCGGCCCGGCCGAGGAGGTCGAGTTCCGGGTCGCCCAGCTGCGCGCCGAGCTGGAGCGGGCCACCTTCGGCGATCGACGAGGACGTGCTCACCGAGCGGATCGGCGTCGCTGTCCGGCAAGGTCGCCGTGATCCGGGTCGGCGCCCCGACCAACGCCGAGCTGAAGGAACTGCAGCACCGGGTCGAGGATGCGCTGTCCGCGACCCGGGCGGCCATGGCCGAGGGCATCGTGGCCGGCGGCGGGGCGGCGCTGCTGCACGCCGAGCCCGCGCTGGACGACCTCAGCGTCGACCGGCGACTACGCGACCGGCGTGGAGATCGTCCGGCGGGTGCTGACCGAGCCCGCCTACCTCATCGCCACCAACGCCGGCTACTCCGGCGCACGAGGTCGTGGCCCGGGTCGCAGCAGATGGGCACCGACGAGGGGTTCGACGCGCTGGAGGGCCGCTTCGGCAACATGATCGAGATGGGCATCATCGACCCGCTGCGGGTCGGCCCGGTCGGCGCTGCAGAACGGCGCCTCGGTGGCCGGCCTGCTGCTCACCACCAACACGCTGATCGCCGAGGAGCAGACGCCGTGGGGCGGCAGCCCGGCGCTGATGACCGAGTTCGGCCCGCTGGACGAGGGCCTGCACCAGCCGTCGCCGGACTCCAGCACGCCGCAGTCCCTGGGCCTCGGCCCGTCGGTTGGCTGATGATTCGGGGCCGCCGGCGGCGGGACCCGGCGCTGCAGGCTGCCGCCTGTCTTCTCAAACGGAGTCCGTCACGGCAGTGGCTGAGCCCGAGCGGGCTGCGCCTGCTGCGTCGCGGGGCCGGGCGCGCGGTGTCCTCGCGCTGCTCGGCCCGGCGTTCGTCGCCGCGGTCGCCTACATCGACCCCGGCAACTTCGCCACCAACTTCTCCGCGGGCCCGGTTCGGCTACGCGCTGGCCTGGGTCATCGTCGTCGGCCAACCTGATGGCCATGCTGGTGCAGTACCTGTCGGCCAAGATCGGCGTGGCCACCGGGCGCGACCTGCCCGAGCTGTGCCGCGAGCACCTGCCGCGGGCGCGTGTCCCGCGGCCTGTGGGTGCAGGCCGAGCTCGTCGCCATGGCCACCGACCTGGCCGAGTTCGTCGGCGCCGCGGTCGGCCTGAACCTGCTGTTCCGCGTGCCGTTGCGGCCGGCCGGGCCGATCACGGCGGTCGTCGCGTTCGCGATCCTGGGCCTGGAGCAGCGCGGCTACCGCCGCTTCGAGCTGGCGATCGGCGGCCTGCTCGGCCTCGTCTTCCTCGGCTTCGCCTACGACCTGGTCGCCGTGGGGGCGCAGCCGCGGCGGTGTCGCGGCGGGGCTGGTCCCGCACTTCGCCGGGCAACGGCAGCCTGCTGCTCGCCGCGGGCATCATCGGGGCGACCGTGATGCCGCACGTGGTGTACCTGCACTCGGCGCTGACCAAGTCCCGGGTGTCGCTGCCGCGACGACGACTGAGCGCCGGGAGCTGCTGCGCTTCCAGCGGCTCGACGTGCTGATCGCGCTGGGCGCCGCCGGCCTGATCAACCTGTCCATGCTGTTCGTCGCCGCGTCTCGCTGGCCCGGCGCACGGGCGGCTGGCCGACTCGATCGAGGCCGCGCACGCCGGGCTCGGCCGCCTGGTCGGCGGCGGGGCCGCGCTGGCGTTCGCGGTCGCGCTGCTGGCCTCGGGGCTGTCCTCGTCCAGCGTGGGCACCTATGCGGGCCAGGTCGTCATGCAGGGCTTCATCCGGCGCCGGATCCCGCTGTTCGCTGCGGCGCGCGGCTGACCATGCTGCCCGCCCTGGTCGTGCTCGCGCTCGGCCTGCCGCCCACCGGCAGCCTGGTCATCTCCCAGGTCGTGCTGTCCTTCGGCATCCCGTTCGCGCTGGTGCCGCTGGTGGCGCTGACCCGCGCGGTCCGACGTCATGGGCGCGCTGGTGAACCGCCGCGGCACCACGCTGGCGGCCGGGTCCGTGGTGGCGATGATCATCGTCCTGAACGTCTATCTGCTCGTTGCCGCGCTCACGGGCTGATCTTGCCGCTCGCGCCGCCTCTCTACGGAGTGTAATATGGTGAATACAGAGCGCAGTGCCCGGGCAGCGGGGATCGGCGGGGGAGGGACATGACCAGAGTGCTGGTCGTTGACGACGACCCGGATGTCTGTGACCTCGTCACCTATAAGCTCCGGAAGTCGGGGTACGAGGTGCGCACGGCGACCGACGGGGAGCAGGCCCGCAGCGCCGTGGCCGAAGAACTGCCCGACCTTGTGCTGCTCGACGTCATGATGCCGGGGCCGTCCGGCCTCGAAGTCCTGGAGCAGTGGCGGGCGGAACCGGGCACGGCGGTCATGCCGGTGATCCTGCTGACGGCGCTGGCGCAGGAGAGCGACGTGGAGCGGGGCTTCGCCCTCGGCGCCGACGACTACATCATGAAGCCGTTCAGCCCCCGTGAACTTGCCCGCCGCGTCGCCGCGGTGCTCGCCCGCAGCCCGGTCAGGTGACCCGGGGCCATACGCCCGTCGCCTGCCACCCGCCTCCCCGCCTCGCCGGGTCAGCCGCAGTACCCTCGTCGGCATGACAACCGGGCCGCCCACCGCAGTGGACCAGCAGATGATGGACGCCGCGCTGGCGCAGGCCCGGGCCAGCCTTGACGCCGGGGGCGTCCCGGTCGGCGCCGTGCTCGCGTCCGCCGCGGGCGTCATCGCGGCCGGGCACAACGAGCGCGTGCAGCGCGGTGACCCGGTCGCGCACGGAGAGATCGCGTGCCTCAGGAACGGAGGCCGCCAGCTCTCCTACCGGGATATGACGCTGTATACGACGCTCTCGCCGTGCCAGATGTGCTCGGGCGCGATCCTGCTCTTCCAGATTCCCAGGGTGGTCGTGGGGGAGGCCGAGACGTTCCCTGGTGACCTCGGTTTCCTGATCGCCCGGGGAGTGGACGTCGTGCTCCTGCGGGACGAGCGCTGCGTGGCCGTCATGCGGGAATTCCAGGAGCGGTATCCAGAGATCTGGAGCGAGGACATCGGCGGCCGATAGCTGACTTATCGGCTGAAGCGCGGACGATAGCAGGGTAGACCGTCTGGCCGTGTTTGATGGAGTCCGCGGCCGGCGGTAGCGTTTGGCCATGCCCGGCTCCGCGCCAATGGTGACGAAATCCCCCTCTCCCCGACTATGGCGGATGCGCTGCGCCGAGGTGGGGGCCAGCACCGGGATCGCCGCCGCCGCGGTCGGCGCCGGGGCCGGGGTGGCCGCCGGTGCGGCCGCTGGGGCCGCCGCCGCCGTGGCCGTGGCGGTGTGCGGGGCCATCGTCCTGTGGTTCGTCCGCAACCGCTTCCTGGCCTGGACCTACCAGGAGCGTGACGAGGATCTTCTCGTTTCGCGGGGGGTTATGATCCGCCGCCTGTCCGTGGTTCCCTACGGCCGGATGCAGTTCGTCGACGTGACCTCGGGCCCCGTCGAACGCGCGTACCGGCTGGCTACCGTGAAACTGCACACGGCCGCCGCGGCCAGCGACGCCCGCATCCCCGGGCTCGAGCGCGACGAGGCCGCCCGGCTGCGCGACCGGCTCGCCGCGCTCGGCGAGGCCAAGGCCGCCGGGCTGTGAGCGAAGAGCCGGGGGTGACCGAGGCGTGGCACCGGCTGCACCCGCCTGTCGCCGGTGGTGCGCACCGGCCGGGGCTTGCTGGCGGTACTGGCCCTGATCGCGGTCTCCATCTCCCAGGGAATGCGCAGCAGTGGATCGCACCTCTATGAGATCGCCGTGCCGGTCATCGCCGCGATCACGGCCGTCATCAACTGGCTTGTGACCCGCTGGCGGCTGGACGGGTCCACCCTGCGTATCGAGACCGGCCTGCTGCGCCGCGACTCGCGGCAGCTGCCGGTGGCCCGGATCCAGGCGGTGGACGTGGTCCGCCCGTTCCTGGCCCGGGCGCTGGGGCTCGCTGAGCTGCGGGTCCGGCTGGCGGGTTCCAGCCACGCCGACGGGCGGCTCGCCTACCTGCCGGAACAGGCGGCCCTGGACCTGCGGGCCCGGCTGCTCGCCGCGCACCATGGCCTCGACCCCGCCACCCCCGCGCCGGCCGAGCGCGTCCTGGTCACCGTGCCCGCCGGCCGCCTGGTGGGCTCCGTGGTGCTGTCCGGCGCGAGCCTGGTCGTCCTGCTGATGATCGCGGAAGTCGTTGTGGCGCTGGCAGTGCCCGCCGCGCTCGCCGCGACCGGCGGCACGTTCGCCATCTGGCTCGTCACGCTGGGCCCGATCGTGTGGCGGCGGCTCGCCACCCAGTACGGCTTTACGGTGGCTGAGTCACCGGACGGGATCCGGATCCGCCGCGGCCTGCTCGGTACGGTGGCGGAGACGGTTCCGGGCCGCGCGCGTCCAGGCGGTGCGGATGGTCGAGCCCTTGCTGTGGCGGCCGTTCCACTGGTGCCGGCTGGAGATCGACGTGGCTGGCTCGCCCGGCCGGGACCGGGCCGATGGGAGCCGCCGGATGCGCAAGTCGTTGCTTCCGGTCGGCAGCCAGGACGTCGGCGGCCAGCTCATGCGCACGGTCCTCGGTGCTGACCCGCCTGCGCTCCAGCGTCCGCCCCGCCAGGCCCGCTGGAAGGCGCCGTTCAGCTACCACTTCCTGGCGTCGGGCCACGACGACGCCACGGCGATGGCGGTTACCGGGCGGCTCAGAAGGGTCACTACCTGGCTGCCGCTGGAGAAGGCACAGAGCATCCGGCTGGTGGAGGGACCCGTCCAGCGCCGCCTCGGGCTGGCCACCGTGCACGTCAACGCGGCGGGCCGGGACGTCCGGGTCGAGTTCCGTGACCGCCCCGGTCATGAGGCCCGGCCACTGGTTGAACGAGCTGGCCACGCTGAGCCGCAGGGCCCGGCAGCGCGTGGCCGGGGCCGCCGCGCTGCCGTCGCCGGACACCGCCGGGCAAGCACAGCGGGGAATGGCGGGACCACCGGCCGTGTCGCCGTGATCGCGGCGTGGCGGCCGGGGCCCTCCTGGCATAATGTTCTGTGGCCCTACCTCTGATTCTCCCGGGAGCTCAGCCCGCTAGCTGTGCACGTCCAGGCACGCGTGTCCCTGTTCGTGCTGTTTCCCGTTTGGGAGCAGCTGCCAGGAGGTGGCGCAGTAATTGCCCGCCGTCTCGTTCGCATTCGGCGGCCATGTGCAGTAGATGGTGTCCAGGGAGCCGACGGTCGTGGATGGGCAGTTCTTGATCAGGCCGTGCGGCCCGGTGAGCTCGATGTGCACCTTGAGCTGGTCGCCCACTCCGCCGTTGTTGACCGAGCCTTGAACGTAGTTCACGTGGAGGCCAGAGCCGCTCACGTAGACGCACGTGACGAGGTTGCCGTTTGCCTCCGGCTGGCAGCTTCCACCCGACGCCAGCGCATGGTTCGCCGGCAGCACCGCGAAACCGGCCGCCAGGACCGCCACCCCCATCGTGATACCGAGCCGCGCCTTGAGTCCGAACATGTCACAACTCCTTCGCGTAATCCAGCGTGTCCGTTGATGCGGCGGTGTCCCCGCCGTCGCCGGCCGCGGGCGTGAGGCGATCCAGGCGGTCGGGTGCGGGTGGGGTTCCGCGCGGTTAGTCTGGCGCGGGGGCGTTATTTTCCGGTGATAGCCGGGTGATAACGGGCGTCGGGCCGGGCCTGCGGGGGTGGGTGTCAGGATGAGAGGACGCCATGCAGTTCGGGGTGCTGGGTCCGTTGCGGGTGACAGGCGGGCTCGGGCGAGCCGGTCGTGGTGTCGGCGCCCCGGCTGCGGGCGCTGCTGGCGGTGCTGCTATGGCGGGCAAACCAGCCGATGCCGGTCGATGAGCTGGCCGAGATGGTGTGGGACGGCACCCCGCCCGCGGGCGCGGCAGGAGCAGCTCGTGCTCTGGTGCTGCGGCTGCGGCGGGTGCTGGGCCAGCCGATCGGCGCGCGGCTCATCACGCGTGCCCCCGGCTACGTGATCGAGCTGTCCGGCGATGAGCTGGACGCAACCCGGTTCGAGACGCTGAGCCAAGCCGGCCGGCGCGGCGGTCCGGGCCGGGCGGTGGGCTGAGGCGGCGCAGACCGCGGCGGTGGCGCTGGGCCTGTGGCGGGGCACGCCGCTGGCCGATGTCTCCTCGCGGGCGCTGCGGGATGCGTGGGTGCCGCACCTGGAGCAGGTGCGGGTACAGGCGCTGGAATGGCGCATCGAGGCCGATCTGCACGAGGGCCGTCACGAGCGGCTGATTCCCGAACTGCGGGAGCTGACCGGCCACCATCCGCTGCGGGAACGCTTTCACGCGCAGCTGATGCTGGCGCTGGCCGGGGCCGGGCGGCAGGCCGAGGCGCTGGCCGCCTACCAGGAGGCCCGCCGGGTTCTGGTCGGCGAGCTGGGCATCGAGCCCGGACCGGAGCTGCGCGAGCTGCACGAGCGGATCCTGGCCGGGGACGCCTGCCCGGGCCGCGCCGTCCGCCGGCGCCCGCCGGCCGGAGGCCCGGCCCGGCTGGTCCCCCGGCAGCTGCCCGCGGCGGTGCGGTCCTTCACCGGCAGGCAGGCCGAGCTCGGCCGTGCTCGGCGGCCTGGTGGGACAGGCCGGGCAGACCGCCGGGGCCGGCGGGCACGGTGGTGATCTCGGCGATCGACGGGATGGCCGGGGTCGGCAAGACCGCGCTGGCCGTCCATGCCGCGCACCGGCTGGCCAGCAAGTTTCCCGACGGGCAGCTGTTCATCGACTGCACGGCTACACCCGGGGCGACCAGCCGCGCACGCCGGGCGACGCGCTGGAGTTGGCTGCTGCGCGCCCTGGAGCGTTCCCGCACAGCGAATCCCGCCGGACACGGAGGAGCGCGCCGCGCTGTTCCGCCAGCGGCTGGCCGGCACCAGGACCCTGATCGTGCTGGACAACGCTGCCAGCGAGGCGCAGGTCCGGCCCCTGCTGCCGGGTCAGCGCCGGGTGCCTGGTCCTCGTCACCAGCCGCCGGCACCTCAAGGGCCTGGACGACGCCTACGTCCTGCCGCTGGACGTGCTGCCGCCGGCAGATGCGCTCGCGCTGCTGCGTGCGGTGGCCGGGCCCGACCGCGTGGCGGCCGATGATCCGGCGCTGGCCGAGATCGCCGGGCTGTGCGGGCGTCTGCCGCTGGCCCTGCGGATCGCCGCCGCGCTACTGCGCCACCGGCCCGCCTGGAGCCCGGAGCACCTGGCCGGGCTGCTGCGCGACCAGCGGCACGCGGATCAGCGCCCTGTCGGACGGGGAACGCGACCTGGGCGCGGTGTTCGACATGTCGTATCGCAGCCTGACCACCGCCCGGCAGAACCTGTTCCGCAGCCTGGGACTGGTACCCGGGCCCGGATGTCGACGCTTACGCCGCCGCCGCCCTGGCCGACACCGACCCCGCCATCGCGACCCGCCTGCTGGAGGACCTGGTGACCATAACCTGCTCATCCAGCAGGCGCCGGGCCGATATCGGCTGCACGACCTGATCCGGCTGCACGCCCGCGCCCTGGCCGACGGCGATCCCGTTCCCGACCGCGACTGCGCCCTGGACCGGCTGCTGGACTACTACCAGCGCACCGCGGGCCGCGCCAACGCGCTCATCGGCCGCCGCCTCCGGCCCGCCCCCGCAGGCCCGGCTTCCGCGCACGCACCCGCCCTGCCCGACCCGGAGGCGGCGCGGGCGTGGCTGCGCGCCGAACGCCCCAACCTGATTGCCGCCCTGGACCACGCCACTGGCCATGCCCACCACCAGCGCCTCATCGCGCTGGCCGCCGGCCTGGATACCCTGCTGAGCACCGACGGGCCCTGGACCCAGGCCATCGCTTTACACACGGCCGCCGCCACCGCTGCGCGTTTCCTAGCAGACCGTTCCAGCCAGGCCGATGCCCTGATGCGGCTCGGGAACGTGCGAGGGTTCACCGGTGATTTTCTGGGTGCTGTCCGTGATCTGGAGCAGGCTCTGCGCCTGTACCAGGAACTGGGCTACCGGTCAGGACAAGCCGACGCCCTGACGCGGCTCGGGGACGTGCGGACAATGACCGGTGATTTTCCGGGAGCGGCCCGTGACCTACGGGAGGCTTTCCAGCTGTCTCATGACCTGGGCGAGCAATTGGGGCAGGCCCACATTCTGATCCGGCTCGGGAGGGCGCGGCGGATGACCGGTGATTTTCCTGGTGCGGTCCGTGATCTGGAGCAGGCTCTGCATCTGTACCGGGAACTGGGCTACCGGTCGGGACAGGCCACCGCCCTGTCGCGGCTCGGGGACGTGCGGATATTGACCGGTGATCTTCCGGGGGCGGCTCGTGACCAGGAACAGGCGCTGCAACTCTACCGTGACGTGGGCGAGCAGATGGGGCAGGGTAACGCCCTGGCCCTCCTCGGGCGGGTGCGGTTGCTGGTCGGCGACCATCCTGGCGCGGCACATCACCTGGAAGCGGCCGTGGACCTGTTCCGCCGCATCGGCGCCCGCGGGAACGAGGCCTGGGCGCTGAACCACTACGCGGCAGTGATCACCGCTACCGGCGATCAGGCGCACGCCCAGGCCATCTACGCCGGCGCGCTCCATCTAGCCCGGGAGACACGCCAGCCCGACGAGGAGGCCTTCGCGCTGGAAGGCATCGGCGAATGCCGCCTACAGGCCGGCGACACCGAGGCAGGCGTCGCGCACCTTAACCAGGCCCTGGAGATCTTCCAGCGCCTGACCATGAAACCGGACGCCGACCGCGTTCAGGCACGCCTCACCCCGGTGGGTGCCGACACCCCGTCATAGCCGCTTACCTGGTGTCTTCTGGTGGACGACGGGCCGTCAAGCCAGGAGCCAGGCCAGGGCGGCGGGGAGTTGCTGGTCCCACCAGTAGGGTCATGCCCGCCGACCCATTCCTGATGGCGGCAGGGAAGCCCGGCCCGCTGCAGGCGTTCCGCCCACTGCCCGGTGCCTGCGCGACCTGGCCGCGCAGCGCGGCCGGGTCGCGTGGCTGCCACACCCGCACCACGTCCTGGCCGTCGGCCAGCCCTCCGGCGGAGTACTGCCGGTCGGCGCGGCCCCGATTGGCGGGCAGCAGCGCCCGCCGGCGGTCGGCAATCGTTTCCTGGCCGGCGGCCGCCCGCTCGGCGTCGGTGACCGACGGGTCGCCGCACGGGATCTCCTCGCCGGCGTCAACGTACGTCCAGACGGCGAGGCGGTCCCTGGCCGGCCCGGGGTTCATATCAGGCAATCTAGCCTGAGGGCGCCAGCGCTGGGCCGGGACGGATGTCCGGTGGCAATCGCCCACCCGTGGGGGTGTTCGTTGATGTCCATCTGGGCGTTCGCCGTTCGTCTTGGATGCAGACCGGTTCGCTAGGAGGCGCCATGCGTTACGCACTGTTGATCTGCAACGACGAGAATGCCGAGATCAGCGCGGAAGACAGCTCGCGGAGGGCGGTGGGGTTCGCCGCGTTCCAGGATGAGATGCGGGCTCGCGGCGTGCTGCTGGGCAGCGAGCGGCTGCGTCCCGACGGCCACGTCCACCACCGTGCGGGTATGGGCGGCGATGTGGTGATCGCCGACGGCCCGTTCGCCGAGACCAAGGAGCAGATCGCCGGCTTCTTCCTCGTCGACTGCAAGGACCTGGATGAGGCGATCGAGGTGGCCGCCAAGATCCCCGCCGCGTGGTACGGCACGATCGAGGTGAGGCCGGTCTGGGAGATGTAGCCACGGCGCGGGCCGCGGTGAGCGAGGCGTTCCGCACCGAGTGGGGGCGCGTCGTCGCCTATCTGATCCGCGTCACCGGAGACTGGGATCTGGCTGAGGACTGCGCCCAGGAGGCGTTCACCAAGGCTTTGGAGCGCTGGCCCGGCGACGGGATCCCGGCCAGCCCGGCGGCGTGGCTGAAGGCGACGGCGCGCAACCGGGCTCTCGACCGGCTGCGCCGCAGCACCGTCGGCGCGGCCAAACTGCGGGAGGCCGCGATGACGAGGCTCGCCGGGGACGGCGACGATCAGGGCGATAAGGGTAATAGCGGGATCGGTGATGACCGGCTCCGGCTGATGTTCACCTGCTGCCACCCGGCACTGCCGGTGGATGCCCAGGTCGCGCTGACGCTGCGCACCCTGGCCGGGCTGACGCACGGCTGAGATCGCCCGGGCGTTCCTGGTGCCCGACGAGACGATGGCCAAACGCCTGGTCCGGGCCAAGCACAAGATCCGGGACGCGGCCATTCCCTACCGGGTGCCGCCCGCCCACGAGCTGCCCGACCGCACCGGGGCCGTGCTGGCGGTCCTGTACGCCCTGTTCAACGAGGGCTACAGCGCGACCGCGGGCGCTGACCTGGTGCGGCAGGGGTTGTGCGCGGAGGCCATCCGGCTGGCCCATCTGCTGGCCGGGCTGATGCCCGACTGAGCCCGAAGCGCTGGGCCTGCTGAGCCTCATGGTCCTGCATGACGCGCGCCGCCCGGCGCGCGCCGACGCGGCCGGCGACCTGGTGACCCTCGAGGACCAGGACCGCACCCGGTGGGATCCCGCCGCCATCGCCGAGGCATGCGCCGTCCTCGATGCCGCGGCCCGCCTCGGCCGTCCCGGCCCCTACCAGCTTATGGCCGCCATCGCCGCCTGCCACGCGACCGCCCCGAGCGCGGCGGCCACCGACTGGGCCGAGATCGCCGCGCTGTACCAGCGGCTGAGCCAGATGGTTCCGTCCCCGGTCGTCGCGCTCAACCGGGCCGTCGCGGTGGCCATGGCCGACGGGCCGGCCGCCGGGCTCGATCTCGTCGAGCAGCTCGAACGCAGCGGTGCGCTGTCCGGCTACTACCTGCTGCCGGCCACCCGCGCCGACCTGCTCCGCCGCCTCGGGCACCGCGACCAGGCCGATGCCGCCTACCGCCAGGCGATGGAGCTCGCCCCCACCGACGCGGAGCGGCGCTACCTGATCAGGCGG
Source organism: uncultured Actinomycetes bacterium (assembly GCA_963822825.1). GTDB lineage: Bacteria > Actinomycetota > Actinomycetes > Streptosporangiales > Streptosporangiaceae > JAWWPY01. The sequence continues at coordinate 39,073 of CAWGIW010000019.1, forward strand.
CGGGCAGAAATCGCCGAAGGCCGGTAAAGGCGGCGGCCAGCCGCCATTTAAGCCCGCCTCGCCCGCCGGGAAGTGTCCATCTGGCCCCCTCACCGTTCGTCTTGTGGGTAAGTAACGCCGGCACCGGGCCGGGCCGAACCAGGAGGGGCTGATCCCCGATGGCCGATCTGAACCGAGCTGCGACCCGCGCAGCTGGGCAAGCGGGGCCTGATACGTCAGGCCGGATATCCATCGTGTTGCTGACCGCGGTGGCCTACTTCATGGTGACGCTCGATGCGCTGGTGGTCGTCACCGCCCTGCCGTCCATACACCGCGATCTGGGCGGAAACGTCGGGACGCTCCAGTGGACGGTCAGTGCCTACAACATGGCCTTTGGGGCGGGAATCATCACCGCCGCCGCCCTCGGAGACCGGCTCGGGCGGCGCCGGATCTTTGTAGCAGGTCTCGCCATCTTCACCGCGGCGTCGGCCGCCTGCGCCCTGGCCCCCAACGCAGGACTGCTCATCGCCAGCCGCTGCGTTCAGGGCATCGGTGCCGCGATCGTGATGCCGCTCGGTCTCACCCTGCTGACATCGGCCTTCCCCGTCCAGCGCCGGGGTGCGGTGCTGGGAATCTGGGGCGGGATCGCCGGCCTGGGCGTGGCGGCCGGCCCGCTCATCGGGGGCTCGATCACCCAGGGACTCAGCTGGCACTGGATCTTCTGGGTCAACGTGCCGATCGGCGTCCTCGCGGTGGCCGGGGCCCGGCTGCGCCTCAGTGAGAGCCGGGGGCCAAGGACCCCGCTCGACACCCCGGCGCTCGCCCTCGTCACGGGGGGCGTGGCCACCCTCATCTGGGGGATGGTGCAGGCCGGCCAGAGCGGCTGGGGAAGCGCCCAGAACCTGGCCGGGCTGATCGTGGGAGCCCTGCTGATTCTCGGCTTCGTCGCGCGGGAGGCGCGAGCCGCTGAGCCGATGATCCCGCTGGGGCTGTTCCGCGGAACCAGTTTCTCCGCGGCCGTGACCACCCAGTTCCTGATGGCCGCGGCCATATTCTCGGCCGCCTTTCTCACCAGTCAGTTCTTCCAGTTCGCCCTCGGTGACTCGCCGCTGGGAACCGGTCTGCGCTTCCTGCCGTGGACGGCCACACCGCTGCTGATCGCACCCGTCGCGGGCGGGCTCTTCGACAAGGTGGGCGCGCGCCCCCTGATCATTCCCGGCTTGCTCCTGCAGGGCGCTGGCTTCACCTGGATCGTGTGGCTGGCCGGCCATTCCTCGGGCTACGGAAGCTATGTGCTGCCCTTGATCATGGCCGGAGTCGGGATTTCGATGGCCCTTCCGTGCGTGACGGCGGCCGGGCTGAACTCGGTCCCCCCGGCCCTGCTCGGCAAGGCCGCCGGCACGCTGAACACCATGCAGCAATTCGGTGCCGTGTTCGGCGTCGCGATCGTGACCGCGGTTTTCAACTCCAAGGGCAGCCTGGCCGGCCCGGCCGCGGTCACCAGCGGGTACCGCCCGGCTCTGGCGGTGGCGGCGGGCCTGTCGGTCCTCGGGGCGTTCGCGGCCTTCGGCCTGCGCCGGGCGCCGCGCGCAGGCGCGGTCCGCCTCAGCCAGCCAGGCGAGAATCAGGCCGCCGAACTAGCCCCGGCACTGGCCCGTACCGAGCGTCCCTGATCAGCGCGCAGCGCGGCAGGCCGCCGGGGACATGCTCCCCGGCGGCCTCAGATCGGGTCCCAGGGGACGGAGATCGCAGACCTGGTCGCGGTGTTCATGAGCTCCCGCGCATCGGCCGGAGCGCTGCGGCCAGCCGGCGACGATGGGCGTGGGGCTTGGTCGGGGCGCCACTGGGTACCTTCTAGGTCGGCCCAGCCAGGCACGGAGGAACCACATTGGCCGCCGGAGCAGCCCGCCCTGTCCCGCTCACCTGGACCCGCGTCTTCCCGGCCCGCCCGGACCAGGTCGGCGAGGCGCGCAGGTTCCTCGCGCTGATTCTGGACGGCCTTCCAGCGGCCGAGGACGCCATCTTGTGCGTTTCCGAGCTAGTGACAAACGCCGTGATCCACAGCAGGTCACGGCGGCCTGGTGGCTGCTTCACGGTGAGCGCCGGGATACGCCCCGGCGACCGTCTCCGCATCGAAGTCGCGGACCAGGGTGGCCGCTGGGCGCAGCCGGTCTCCACGGACGGTCAGCACGGCCGCGGCTTACTCATCGTCGGCCGGCTCGCCCGCACATGGGGTGTCACCGGTGACCCCGGCGCGGGGCGGACCGTCTGGTTCGAGATCGCGGCCGGCCAGGCAGTCAGCCAGCTGGGTCAGGCGGCTATCTCCTCACCGGTGAAGGCGGCCCAGAGCGACGTGTAGGCACCGTCGGCGGCGAGCAGTTCGTCGTGGGTCCCTGATTCCACGATGCGGCCCCCGTTGACCACCACGATCCGGTCGGCTCGCGCCGCGGTCGTCAGCCGGTGCGCCACGACCAGGGTGGTGCGCCGGGCGGCCAGTCGCTCGGTCGCTTCCGTCACGGCGGCCTCGGTGGCCAGGTCCAGGGCGGCCGTGGCCTCATCGAGGAGCAGGATGTCCGGATCGACCAGGTAGGCGCGGGCCAGGGCGATCAGCTGGCGCTGGCCCGCCGACAGGTTCCGCCCGCGTTCCGCTATCTCGTGGCCGAAGTCACCGGGGAGCCGCGCGATCATGTCGATCGCGCCGACGGCCCGCGCGGCCGCTTCGACCTCGGCATCGGTCGCCTCGGGCCGGCCGTAGGCGATCGCGTCCCGCACCGTGGCCGCGAACAGGTGGGCTTCCTGCGGGACCACACCGAGCCGCCGCCGGTAGCTTTCCAGGTCGTAGTCGCGGACGTCCACGCCGTCCACGAGGACGCGGCCCGAGGTCACGTCGTAGAACCGGGCCACCAGCTTGACCAGGGTGGACTTGCCCGCCCCGGTCTGGCCGACCAGGGCGACGGTCTCCCCGGGCGCCACGGTGAGATTCACGCCGGACAGCGCCTCGCGTTCGCCGCCGTAGCTGAAGTGCACGTCGCGGAACTCGATGCGGCCCGGCGCGTGGACCGCCCGGCGCGGGTGCTGGGCCTGCGGGGTCGAGGTGGGGGTACGCATCAGGTCCCCGATGCGGCGCAGGCCCACCGCCGCCTGCTGATAACCGTCGAACACCTGGGAAAGCTGCTGGACCGGCGAGAACAGCAGGTCGATGTAGAGCAGGTAGGCGATCAGGGCGCCCGCGGTCAGCGCCCCGCTGCGCATCTCCCCGGCGGCGACCAGCAGGACCACGGCTCCGGCCACGGTCGACAGTGACTGCACGAACGGGAAGTACAGCGCGATGTAGCGCTGCGCACGCAGCCGCGAGCGGCGGTAGGCGTCACTGAGCCCCGCGAAGTGGTCCCGGTTGCGGGCCTCCCGCCGGTATGCCTGCGCGACCCGCAGGCCAGCGACGTTCTCCTGGAGGTTGGCGTTGACGGCGCTGACCTTTTCCCTGGCCTCGGTGTAGGCCTTCGACGATTTCGACCGGAAGACCAGGGTCACGGCGACCAGCACCGGGATGAGGGTAAGCACCGTGAGGCCGAGCCGGAGGTTGATAACCAGCAGCGCGATCAGGACTCCCGCGAACGTCAGGACCGAGTTGACCATGGTGATGAGCCCGGTCTGGAGGAACGAGGAGAGCGCGTCCACGTCGGTGGTCATCCGGGTCATGATGCGGCCTGACAGTTCGCGTTCGTAATAGTCGAGGCCGAGCCGCTGCAAGTGCGAGAAGATCTTGACGCGGAGCGTGTAGAGGATCCGCTCGCCGTTGCGGCCGACCACCATGGTCTGAACTGCGTTGATGACCCAGTCGGCCAGGACGATCGCCAGCGCGGCCACGGACACCACGATGATCGCGTGGAACACCCGTGTCTGCACGCCGTTGTCGATGCCGTTGCGTATCAGCGCGGGCATCGCCACGCTGGCCAATGCGTCCAGCCCGTCCAGGACCAGGCCGATGATGAGCGCTAGCGCGAACGGCCGGAGCAGCTTGCGCAGGGTGAAGTGCGGGTCGGCGGCGCGGGCCGAGCGGCCGTCGATCTCAGGCTCGTCATCGGCCGGAGGCAGCGCATCGACCTGCGCGAGCAGTTCAGGCGATGGCGGTATGCCGACCAGCATGCCGGTTACGCCACCGCTGCCGGCGCCCCCGGACCGGCCGACCCGGGCCCGGCCGCCGCCACCCAGCCTGGGCCGTCCCAGTTGCGGGTCGCCCCGCCCCAAGCTGCTCAGCCCGGCACTGCTCAGCCCGGCACTGCTCAGCGCCTGGCCGGCCGGGGCGATGCCCGCCCGGTGCAGTGCGTCCCAGCTCCCGGTCACCCCGAGCTTCCCGGCGTCCACGCCGTCCGCGGTGACGTCGCCGGAGTCCTCGCCGGGCCCGGCGATCAGCAACTGGTACAGCGGGCACCGCTCCATCAGCTCGTTGTGGGTGCCGATGTCGACGAGATGCCCCTCATCGAGGACCGCGACGCGGTCGGCGAGCTGCAGGGTCGACCGCCGGTGCGCGATGAGCAGGGTGGTCCGGCCCCGCATCACCTGGCGCAGCGTGGCGTGAATGTCCGCTTCGATCCGCGGGTCGACCGCTGAGGTGGCGTCGTCGAGGAGCAGGATCCGGGGGTCGGTCAGCAGGGCACGGGCGAGGGCCACCCGCTGCCGCTGCCCGCCGGACAGAGTGAGCCCCTGCTCGCCGACCACGGTGTCATAGCCATCGGGCAGGTCAGAGATGAACTCATCGGCCTGCGCCGTCTGGGCTGCCGCGACGACCTGCTCCATGGAGGCATCCGGCCGGCCGTAAGCGATGTTGGCCGTCACCGTGTCGGAGAACAGGAAGCTCTCTTCCATGACCAGCCCGATCGCCCCGCGCAGGGAGTCGCGGGTCAGGTCCCTGACGTCATGGCCGCCAACCCGCAGCGCGCCCCCCGTCACGTCGTAGAAACGCGGGAGCAGCAGGGAGATCGTCGACTTGCCGGAGCCCGCGGTGCCCGCCAGGGCGAGCGTCTCGCCCGGTTCCACCCGCAGGGACAGGCCGCGCAGCACCGGCTGCCCCGGCACGTAGCTGAACTGGACATCGTCCAGTTCCACCGCGGGTGCGCCCGCGGGCAGGTCGGCGGGCAGGTCGACCGCGCCGGGCCGGTCGCGGATCGCGGGCCTGGAGTCGATGACCTCGAAGACCCGGATCACGCTGGCCCGCGCCTCCTGGCCGATGGTGACCAGGCTGGACAGTGCCCGGACCGGGCCGACCAGCTGGATCAGGTAGGCGGAGAAGGCCAGGAAGGTGCCGAGCGTGATGGAGCCGCGGACGGCCAGCCAGCCGCCGAGCGCGAGCACCCCGACCTGGCCCAGCGAGGGGACAGCCTGCAGGGCCGGGTTGTACCGGGCGGTCAGCCGGACAGCGCGCACCCGGGAGGCGAACAGCCTGCTGCCCGTGTCCTCCAGCCGCTCGACCTCCTGCTCTTCCTGGCCGAAACCCTTCACCACGCGCACGCCGGTCACGGCCGCGTCGACTACGCCTGCGACCGCCGCGGACTGCTGCTGGGCGTCCCAGCTGGCCGGGAACAGAGTGCGCCGCGAGGCGACCGAGATGAACCAGAGGGCGGGCGCGACCGCCAGGCCGACCAGGGTGAGCAGGGGGGACAGGACGGTCATGATGACTAGCGACGCCACGAACAGCACCACGTTGCCGAGCAGCATCGGCACCATGGAGAGCAGGCCCTGGACCATGCTGATGTCGGATATCGACCGGCTCACGACCTGACCGGTGTGCAGTTGGTCCTGCCGCTCGCCGTCCAGCCGGGTCAGCGCGCCGAACAGCTCGGTGCGCAGGTCATGCTGGACGTCCAGGGAGAGCTGGCCGGCCCGGTAGCGGCGCAGGTACAGGCCGCCGAAGCTCAGCAGCGCCGCGCCGATCAGCGCGACAGCGAGTGGCCAGATCGCCTGGTGCCCGCTGACCAGGTCGTCCACGATCGCCCGCTGGATGAGCGGGATACCAGCGGCGACCAGTGTCACGACGAGTGTTCCGCCGAGGGCCAGCAGCAGGTTGCGCGGGTACCGCCGGCAGTACCCGACAAGCCGGCGAATCCAGCCCGGCTGGGCCTGGCCCGCCCGGGCGACCGCTCCTGCGCTGCCCTTCTTCCCCGCGTCCCCACTGGTGTCGCCCGTGCTCATGGTGGAGTCAGTGCGCGTGTTCGTCGTTTTCCCTTCCCGTTCCTGTCCCCGTGTCGCGGCAGTCCTGTCGCTCTCTGGTCAGCGCCGCGTCGAGCAGATCCATGCCCCGCAGCACCATGGCTGGCGCCCCGGTCTGCTCCAGCAGCGGGCCGAGCCACGCGGCGTACGCGGCGTCGGCCCGTTCCACCGCCGCTCGCCCCGCCGCTGTCAGGGACAGCCGGACGACCCGCCGGTCGCCGGGCTCGGCCTCCCGGACGGCGTATCCCGCGGCGACCAGGCTGTCGGCCAGAGCGGTGAACGTCGGCTTCGCGACCGCGATCCGCTGCGCGAGCCGCGTGGAGCGTTCACCACCCGCTCCGGCCAGCTTGAGGATGCGGTACTGCGGGGGAGTGAGCCCTGTCTCGACGTGTTCGAGCGCGCGCGAGAGGCGCATGACCGCCAGGACGGCCCGGGACATGTCCACGGGGCCCGCCTCGTGCGCTTCTTGGTACGCGATGCTCATAGTTAGCCAGTCTAACAATTCACCCGGCCGCTCCATTCCCCGCGGGCCGGGCGCGGGTGACCGCTGTGCGATCCGCTGGTGGGCGTGATCCGCTCACGAGCATGATCACCGATCGTGCTCGGGCATCCCTAGTGCCCGGCTGGACCGGTGCCCCCTGGGCTAGTGCCCGGCTGGCACGTTCCAGGACGTGATCACTGGCTCGCCGTGCTCGGTGCCGAGCGTGCTCAGGGTGCCAGTGTCGAGCGCGAACAGGCGGCCGTAGTCCGGCTCGAGCAACAGCCAGCGGGCGGTCAGCGCGCGCAGCATGTGCCCGTGCGACACGAGCGCCACATCACCCTGCTCCAGCAGCGAGCGCACCCGGGCGAGCACCGCGTCCGCCCGTGCCCCGACTTGCTGCACGGTCTCGCCGGGGTGCTCGGCGTCGCCCGGGATCACGCCGTCGCGCCACAAGTACCAGCCCGGCCGCTGGGACCTGATCGCCGGGGTGGTCTCGCCCTCGTAACCGCCGTAATCCCATTCCCACAGATCCGGGTCCCGCTTCGCGCCGGCCAATCCGGCCAGTTCGGCCGTGCGCGCGGCCCGCCGGGCGGGGCTGGTGAACGCGGCCACGATCGGGCGCGCGGCCAGCGCCGGCGCGAGCGCGGCCGCGGCGGCCTCGCCGACCGGGGTGAGCGGTACGTCCGTTCGTCCCGTGTGGCGATGGTCGCGGCTCCACTCAGTCTCGCCGTGCCTGAGCAGGATCAGTTCTCCCATGGGTCCCCATCATGGCCGATGCGCCAGCCGCAGATGCCCTTGCCTGTCCGACGACCTTGCATCAATGAAGTACTACCAGCTCGTGCCGTTCGAGGTCCGGCTGACCGCGGACACCATCATCGATGCGCTGCGGGGCGGGACGCGAGCGACCAGGATGCGCCCGAAATCGGCGAGGAACGGGACGACCACACGGCGGAGCTGTGAGCGCCGACGGGCGCTGGCCGTACGGCACGCGGCTACGGCGCAACCCGCTGCGGCTCGCCCCTCTAGCCTGGCGACCCAGCCTGAAAACGAGTCAGGACAGGTCGAAATCCCCGCCCCGGATGCCAGCGGCAAACGCCCGCCACTCGTCAGGGGTGAAGGTCAGCTTCGGGCCGTCCGGGTCCTTCGAGTCACGCACCGCGACAACTCCGGGGAGGTTGCGCGCGACCTCTACGCACTGGCCGCCGTTGCCGCCGCTGTGGCTGCTCTTGGCCCATACGGCGCGGGACAGGTCGATGGTCATTTCCCGCCGCCTCCTTCTTCTTCCTGGTGGTCACGCGAGATCGGCGGACAGCCGCCCAACGGCACAAGCTGGCGGCCCGGCGCACGATCGAGTTCCTCACCGCCCAGGGCCTGGCCCGGCCCCAGCCGCAGGCGGTCTTCAGCCGGTGGCTGGCGGGCCGCCTCGAGGCGCTCCCCCTGCCGGTCGCGGCCGAGGTCGGGACCTGGACCGAGGCGCTGCAAGGCCGCGGGCAGCGCGCCGGGCCCGCCCGCCAGGACCACACCATCCAGGGCTACCTGCGCATCCTCGAGGCACCGCTGGCCAGCTGGGCCGCCCGGTATGACTCGCTGCGGCCGGTCACCACCGAGGACCTGGCCACCGAGCTCAGCCCGCTGACCGGGGCGACCCGGCTGCTGGCGCTGTCGGCGATGCGGTCGCTGTTCGGCACGCTCAAGGCCCGCCGGGTCGTGTTCGCCAGCCCTGCCGCCCCGCTGACCGGCCGCCGGGTCCAGCCCCCGCCGGTGCTGCCCCTCGACGACAGCCAGCGCGCCCGCCTGCTCGGCCGCCTGAACGATCCCGCCAGCCGCCTCATCGTGCTGCTGGCCGGAGTGCACGCGCTGCGCACCAGCGACATCCGCACCCTGGTACTGGACGACGTCGGCCCCGCCGCCGTCACGCTCCACGCCGGCGGCCTCACCAGGCCGCTCGACCAGCTCACCACCGGGCAGCTGCGCGCCTGGCTGCAGGCCAGGCACGACCGCTGGCGGCCACCGCCAACCCGCACCTGCTGGTCAACCAGAGCACCGCGGGCGGCACCGGACCGGTCAGCCGCGGTTACATCCAGGACACCGTGCGCCCGCTGGGAATCACCGCGCGGGACCTGCGCGCCGACCGGTTCCACTCCGAAGCCGAGGCCACCGGCGGGGACCCGCTCCAGCTCACCCGCCTGTTCGGGATCAGCGATCCCACCGCCATCCGCTACTGCGCCGAACTCAGCCTGCTTGACGGCGACGCCCCGGTGGGCCGGTGATGCGATACTGCCGTCCATGCCAACGTTGCCGGGCAGGGGCACGCTTCTCGTGCGCACGGACTTCGCCAATGCTGACGCCTGGGAGCAGGTACGAGATGAGGCGACGCGGGAATACGAGCCGGACGGATTTCGTGCATACGTCGCACCGGTCAGCGATCCCCAGTGGGCCGACGCGACCTGGGAGTCGGTAAAGGCCGCAGCCCCCGTGGACGACCACGGCCCGAGCGTGCTGTTCATCGCCGACAGCATCACGTTCGCGTCGCCAGAGCATCCGATCCTGGTCGTGGACCTCGATGACAAGATCCTCTCCGTCGCGGAGTTCCCGCAGATCGCAGGCAGGACGCCGTTCCGGTGCATCCCGTCCGAGCTATGGAGCGTGGAGAACAACCTGAACATCAGCAACATGGACTGGGAAGGATTCGCACGCGAGGTCGGCGACGACGGCGTCTTCCGCGGCTTCGAGCTTCCGCCGCCGACCTCCGAGGGACAAGGCTGAGGCCGACCGGCACGCGCAGCTGGGGTCGCAGCGGCGACTGGAGCGCCGACGGCTGGCTGAGCAGCCGGGAAACTGCGGCGGGCGGTTGCGTCCGCCGCGCCTGTAGTCTGTGAAACCCCGCCAGCAACCGCGACTTGGCTGAACCCGAAGCCGATAACCAGCCTCGATCCGTTCAGAAAATCTGAACTTTCGGGGGTTACTGTATAGCGCCTGACTTCCTCTTCGCTCTCCAGAAAGAGGCTGCCAGTGAGGTGTTCGAGGTACACCACGTCGGGATCGGCGGCATCCGGGAACTCAAGGATCGTGAACGGGCTGATCGGCTGCATGTGCGCCGCTGAAGCCGCGGGCAGGGCCTGCAAGGTGACACTGGAGCGCCCGGCAACGTCGATGAGGTGGCGAAGCTGGGCGCTCATGACGGCGGGGCCGCCAACCTGAGCCCGGAGCACGCTCTCACTGAGCACCACCCAGAAGGCTACGGCAGGGTCAGGATCTCGGAGCCGTCGCTGGTGACCAGCAGGGTGTGCTCGAACTGGGCGGTGCGCTTGCCGTCCCTGGTGACCGCCGTCCAGTGATCGGGCCAGATGTCGTAGGCGATGCTGCCGAGGGTGAGCATCGGCTCGATGGTGAACGTCATGCCCTGTTCCATGATCAGGCTGACGTCGGGATCGTCGAAATGGGGGACGATGAGGCCGGAATGGAATGTCGTGCCGATGCCGTGCCCGGTGAAATCGCGGACCACCCCGTACCCGAACCGGCGGGCGTATGACTCGATCACCCGGCCGACCGCGTTCAATGGCCGTCCTGGGGCCACCGCGCGGATACCGCGCATCATGGCTTCGTGGGTACGCTCCACCAGCAGCCGCGATTCCTCGTTGACGTCGCCCGCCAGGAACGTGGCGTTCGTGTCCCCGTGCACTCCGTTCAGGTAAGCGGTGATGTCAACGTTGACGATGTCCCCGTCCGCGATCACGGTGTCGTCCGGGATCCCGTGGCAGATCACCTCGTTGAGCGAGGTGCACAGCGACTTCGGGTAGCCGCGGTAGCCGAGCGTGCTGGGGTACGCGCCGTGGTTGACCAGGAATTCGTGGCCGACCCGGTCCAGTTCGTCCGTGGTGACCCCCGGTGCGACGTGCTTGCCCACCTCGGCCAGGGCCTGGGCCGCGAGCCTGCCGGCGGCCCGCATCCGCTCGATCGTCTCGGCGTCCTTGACATCCGGCTCGCCGGTTCTCGGGTTCTTCCGGCCCACATACTCCGGCCGCGGGATGCTCGCCGGCACCTGCCGTATCGGGGATAGCCGGCCGGGCTGGAGCAAAGTCGTCATGTTCTGGAAGTCTAATGCGCATGAACGATGATCAGGCCTGGTGGTACTGCCTCAAGCACCGCACCGTCGAGCATGGCCCGGGATGTCGCGGCAAGGACCGGCTCGGCCCGTACCAGACCCGGGAAGAGGCCGAACACGCCCTGGACACTGTCCGGAAACGCAACGAGGAGTGGGACGCCGCCGACGGCGATTAACCCGGCCAGACCGGCTCCTGACCAGGTCCGGCCCCGTTCAGCAGTCGGCCCGATGATGTGGCGGGTGCATGCCCGGTATCGTGGGACTGGCGCAGGGCCGAAAGGGGCACACGGTGACCGATGATCAGGCCGGAGCCGGGCTGCCCAGTGCCGCGCAGGCCCGGATGGCTGAGATCCGGGGCAGCGGGACCTGGGGATCCGCCCTGTCCACCGCCGAGTTCGCCGCCATCCGCAGCGTGGGCTTCGAGCCGGTCGGCCAGGTGCTCGGCGCGGCTGTCTACAACATCGGCTTCACGGGCGGCTACGGCTGCCCGGGCGCGTGGTCCGGGTACGGAGCCTTCGCCCAGCCCATTCGCGGCGCCACCCAGGTCTCTGGGCGCGGCGGCTACGGCTCGTTCGGGCCGCTGACGCAAGCGATGTACGAGGCACGGCACAAGGCCATCGACCGGATGTTCGACCGAGTGCGCGGAACTCGGCGGCCAGGGCATCGTGGGTGTGTCGCTCACCATCGGCCCGTTCCCCGCGGGCGGCCTGGAATTCAAGGCGATCGGTACCGCCGTCCGCGCCCAGGGTGCCGGTGTGCCCCCGCCTGGGCCAGCACTGCGCAAGCCGTTCACGTCCGACCTGACCGGTCAGGACTTCGCCAAGCTGATGATGGCGGGCTGGGCGCCCGTCGGCCTGGCCCTCGGCATCTCGGTCGGTGCCCGCCACGATGACTGGCTGACCGTCGGCCAGACCCGCTGGGGCGCCGGGAACGCCGAGGTGATCGGCTACACCGAGCTGGTGAACGAGGTCAGGCACGACGGGCGGGTCCAGCTGGAAAAGGATGTCAGGAGGCTGGGAGCGGAAGGCGTGGTCGTGTCCCGGATGGACATGCGGGTCCACGAGCGGGAGTGCCCCATGCAGGAGCATGGAAGGGACCACGTCGTGGAAATCACGGTGGTCGGCACGGCCACGGCCCGCTTCACGTCGCCGGGGGCGCGGCCACCGGGCAGCCTGGCCATCCTGTCGCTGGACCCGCAGCGGCGGCAGGCGGCCCGCGTCCGGCTCGGGCGATGAGCGATGCCACCGCGGCCAGGAAGAGCGCAGATTCTCGATGAAGCAGATGACAGTAGCTGAGGGAGAGCGATGACCGACCAGAATGCCGCCGCGCTTGGCGTTGCCGGAGTACCGCAGGATGCCCTGCGCCGTCTCGCGGAACTGCAGCCCGGGCGGCCAGGTGCCATCTTCACCTCCGATCTGTCCGTGAATGAGTTCCTGCTGGTGCGGGAGGCGGGCTTCCGGCCGCTCGGCCTGGTCCTGGGCAGCTCGATCTACCATGTGGGCCTGCAGGTCGGCCGCTGGGGCAAGAACCAGGAACTCGATGTGCTGTCGCAGGCCATGTACCACGCACGGGAACTGGCGATGAGCCGGATGGAGGCGGAGGCGGACGCGCTCCGCGCCGACGGCATCGTGGGCGTCCGGCTTGACGTCGAGATGAAGGAGTTCGGGAACGACATCGCCGAGTTCATCGCCGTCGGAACCGCGGTCAAGGCCGAAGAGGGGGCGGGCGGCGGCGGAGTCACCCAGTGGCGCAACAACAAGAACCAGCCGTTTACCTCCGACCTGTCCGGCCAGGACTTCTGGACGCTGATCAGGGCCGGGTACGCGCCCCTCGGCATGGTGATGGGGTCGTGCGTCTATCACATCGCGCACCAGCGGATGAGCGGGAAGATCGGCAACATCGGGCGCAACGTGGAACTCGAGCAGTTCACCCAGGCCCTCTACGACGCCCGCGAGCTGGCCATGAGCCGGATGCAGTCCGAGGCGGAGGAACTGCACGCCGAAGGGATCGTCGGGGTCCAGCTCCGGCAGCACAGCCACACCTGGGGCTCGCACACCACCGAGTTCTTCGCCATCGGCACGGCGGTCAGGCCACTGCGCGAGGACCACGTGATCGAGCGGCCCACCATGGTGCTGAGCCTGGATTCCTGAGCGGGGCTCAGGGCGGGCCCGCGGGAACGGCCTAGCCGCCGAATGCTGCTCGCACCGCCGAGCGGCCTGACTTGGCCAGGTCCAGGAAGCCGTAGCTGCCATCCTCGCGCAGTTCACGGGCGGCCTCGACGACCGCCCCCAGCGCGGCGAACGCGAACGACGCGCCGACTGAGACCCGGCGTACGCCCGCCTCGGCCAGCTCGGGGATGGTCGGGCCACCAGGCATGGCCAGCACGTTGACCGGCCGGTTGACCGCGCTCACCACCTGGCGTATCTCGTCCAGGCTGGTCAGGCCGGGCGCGTACAGCACGTCGGCCCCGGCCTCCTGGTAGGCCTGAAGGCGGGCTATGGTGTCGGCCAGATGCGGCCGGCCGTGCAGGTAGTTCTCGGCCCGCGCGGTGAGCACCAGCTGGACCAGGCCGGCCTTGGCCGCGGCCGCGGCCGCGGCGACCCGGTCGGCGGCGAGCGCGACGTCGTAGATCGGTGTGCCCGGCTGGCCGGTGAAGTCTTCGACCGAGCAGCCGGCCAGGCCCGGCCGCACCGCCATCCTGATGGTCTCCGCGACACCCTCCGGCTCGTCGGCGAAGGCGTTCTCCAGGTCGGCTGAAACGGGCAGGCTGGTCGCCGCGGCGAGCTCCGCCGCGTGGGCGAGCGCTTCCTCGCGGGTCACCGACCCGTCGAGCCGCCCCAGCGTGGCCGCGAAACCGCCACTCGTCGTGGCCAGCGCGGCAAAGCCCAGCCAGGCGAGGAGTTTCGCGGAGCCCACGTCCCACGGGTTCGGCAGGAGCAGTAGCTCCGGGCCCTCGTGCAGCGCGCGGAACAGCTCGGCCTTCTCGGCCTGGGTCGGGACGATGACGGCTTCCTGTGCGTCCATGGCGCCAATCTAGGGCAGCCGTCACGAACAGCGCTCGGGGAGCGGGAAGAGCGGCGCGGTGCCGCGCGAAACTGGGGCTGTCACCCGGGATGTGATGTAACTTAACGCCTAGTAATTGTCTGAATACAATATGTGCATCAGCGGCGCGGGTACCCCCACGTGGCACCGTGGCTCGACCCTCCGGAGGGCAGATGGACGTCCCTACACCCGAGGCGCCGCGTGGGCGGATCCTGCTGATCGACGACGACCGGGTGTTTGGCATGTGGGCGACCAAGGTGCTGCAGGTCCGCGGGTTTGAGATCAAGCACCTGCTCGATCCGTTGGAGGGGCTGCGGCTGGTCGAATCCGAGCCCTGGGACCTGGTCATCACCGATGTTGAGATGCCCCGCATGACGGGCCTTGAGTTTCTCGAGCGGGTACGTCGCCTGGAGCCATCGCTTCCGGTGGCGGTGGTGACCGCGCACCCGTCGGTGGCCCGCGCGGTCACGACGCTGCGGCAGGCGGGCACCGAATTCATCCCGAAGCCCATCACACCGGACGACTTGGTGGCCAGGGTGGTCGCGCTTATCGCCCAGCGCCCGTCAGCGCCAGTCGCCGCCGCGGAGGGCGTGCTGGCGATCGGCAGGCATCCCGGCGACGTCGAGATCGGTGCGGCGGGCACGCTGCTGGCGCATAAGGCCGCGGGACTCGCGGTGACGATTCTCACGCTCTCACACGGTGTGCCCGACGCCGCCGAGGCGGAAGGTGGCCGCGAGCCTGATGGGGCCGTCCCGGTCATCGGCACCACGGTGAACCTGGATGAAATCGGGGGCCCCAGCAACGGCGAAGGGGACGCCGCTGCGGCCGCTATCGAGAGGTTCATCGCGAAGTCCCATCCAGCCGTGGTCTATACGCATTCCGTCCACGACGCCGAGCAGGATCACCGCAACACCCACGCGGCCGTGGTGGCGGCGGCGTGGAAGGTCGGCCGGGTCTACTGTTTTCAGTCGCCGTCGGCGACCGCCGATTTCCGGCCGACGCACTTCGTGGCGATCGACGATTTCATCGACGGCAAGCTCAGCGCGGTGAGGGCGTTCGGCTCGCAGCCGGAGGTGCGCGACTACCTGGACCCCGACCTGGTCACCTCTACGGCCAGCTACTGGTCACGCTACTGCGGTGCGCGCTATGCCGAAGCGTTCGAGGTAGTCCGTGATCGGGCGACCGTCGGAGCGGCGGGCGGCGCGCCCGGCACGGCGCAGGCCGCCTCGTAGATCATCCGGCCCAGCCGCGGCCGGGCGAGGCAACAGACCTGAGATATCACCCACCGTCCAGGGCGCTGGACCGGCCTGGCAGGCCGGACAGCCGGCGCTTCTCTGACCGTTCCCCAAATACCGGGCCCGGCCGGGATAATGCAGGATCAACTACAATCAGTGATAGTATGAATACCAGGCGTAATAATACGGGCGCCAACCTAGAACCGGACGCCGACCTAGAAGGAGTCCAAGATGCTCAGGTACTACGTGTACATGCTCAACTTCATCAGCCAGCCGCTGCACCGGGACGACCGTGGCGCGACCGCGGTTGAGTACGGCCTGATGGTGGCGCTCATCGCGGCCGTGATCGTGGTGGCGGTGGCCGCGCTCGGCACCAAGCTGAACGGCATTTTCAACAGCATCTCCACGAGCGTCTGACCTGGTAATACGCGCCGCCAGCCTGCCCGGCCACGTTTCTGGGGGCTGGATGTGCTGACAATGACCTGGCGGCCGGCCGGGATAGAGGCACGAGCGTCGGCTCGTCCACGGGGTACGGCACCGGCGCCGACGATGCCCGAGCGCCCGCCCCGGGGGAGGAGTTTCCAGATGCTCAGGCTCTACGTGCGCATCGAGAACTTTCTTACCCAGCCGCTGGACCGGGACGACCGTGGCGCGACCGCGGTTGAGTACGGCCTGATGGTGGCGCTCATCGCGGCCGTGATCGTGGTGGCGGCCGCCGCGCTCGGCAGCAAATTGAAAATCGTGTTCAACGGCATCTCTACGAGCGTCTGAGGGGTGGCACGGGCAGGCCAGCGATCCTGGCCACCCTTGACATCAGGGGGGAGCAACCATGGACCGGCGACCGGCGGCGAGCACGCCACGCGACCGCGGTGCCGTGGCCGTGGAGTTCGCGATACTGCTCCCGGTGCTGCTTTTGCTGCTGTTCGGCATCATCGACTTCGGGCGCGCGCTCAACGCCCAGATAACGATCACCCAGGCGGCCCGCGAGGGCGCCAGGCTCGGAGCCGTGGGTGTGGCGGCCGCGACCGTGGTGACCAAGACGCAGGCAGCGGCGGTCGGGCTGAGCCCCGTCCCCACCGTCAACACGGGCACGGCGTGCCCGATCGGCGCCGCGGCGGGCGTGGATGAGACGGTGAAAGTCAGCTACACCTTCTCCTACCTCACCCCGGTCGCGGCGATCGCGCAAGCTGTTCGGCAGCCACGAACTTCGGGTCGTCGGTCACGCTCACCGCCCAGTGTGAGATGCCATGCGAAACCTGACCCTGGGCCTGGCCCGCCCGCTGCTGCGGCTGCTGGGCCGCGACGAGCGCGGGGTGGTCGGCGTGCTGGTCGCCATGTTGCTCGGCGCGGTGTGCTGACCGGAATGGGCGCCATGGTCATCGACGTCGGCCAGCTCTACCAGGAGCGCGCCGAGTTGCAGAACGGCGCCGACGCGGCGGCGCTGGCGGTGGCCAAGAGCTGCATCAGCGGCACCTGCGCATCGAGCCTGGACCGCGCAGTACGCCAACGAGAACGCCTCGGAGCGCCGGCCGGCGGCGAGCACGGTCTGCGGCTCCGTTTCCCCCCTCACGGCCTGCGCGGCCAGCACCGGCGCCGCTGACGACTGCCCCACGGCGCCGGCGGGCACGAACTACGTGGACGTGCACACCTCGACCAAGCTTCCGAGCGGCGCGACCCTGCTACCCCGCCGTCTTCGCCAAGGACCCTGCTCGGCAACGGCAGCTATCACCGGCACCACGGTGCTGGCCTGTGCTCAGGCCACGTGGGGCGGCCGTGATTCCACCGAACCCGCTGGTCACGGCGTTCACCATCTCAGCCTGCGAGTGGGACCTGGCGACAACAACCGGGACCGTCTACGCGCAGGCCCCGCCCCGCGGTGCCATCGTCCACCCTCGACCAGAAGATCGTGCTGCGGTCCGGCACCGGCACCGGCTGCTGCCAAATATGCGTCGCCCGGTCGGACGCGGTCAGACAAGTTCGGCTGGGTCACGGAAACGGGCGGCTGCACGCTGCAAATCACCGGCACCACCTACAGCGACTTGACCACCACGCGTTCCCCGAACTGCAACACGCCGCTGTTCGACGACGCGCAAAACAGGTCCCTGATCTACGTCCCGGTCTTCACCAAGGTCACCGGCGCGGGTGTCTCTGCTGTGTACAACCTGCGGGCCGTCTATGGCTTCGTCGTAACCGGTTACAACATCCCGGGCAGCACCTTCAACACATACACGGACTGGCTGAAGTCCGCGAACAGCTGCACGGGGGCGAACTACTGCATCGACGGCTATTTCGTCCAGACAAACGTCCCCGCCAAGCTCACCGGCTGAGCCGGGCCAGAGAGAGGAAGCATGAAAAGACGCCTGCTGATCATCGCGCTGGCGCTGGTCTTCGCGGGGATCGGCACCAGCGGTGTGCTGGCGTATGCCAAGGGGGCCGACGCCCGCGCCATCACGGGCATGAAGGCGGTCAGCGTGCTGGTCGCGAAGAAGGCGATCCCCTCCGGCACCTCGGCTGGAGCCGCGCTACGCGCCGGGCTGCTGGCCCCGAGAAGCTGCCCGCGGCGTCGGTGCCATGCCGACGCCGTCCGTTCGGTTACTCCGGCCCTGTCTCCCCTGCTCACCAGTGCGGCGGTCCAGCCCGGGCAGTTGCTGCTGCGCGCGATGCTGGTCAAGACGGCCGCCACGCAAGGTCCCCGGCAGCGTCACGCTCCCGCCGGGCATGATCGCGGTGACGGTCAACTTCTGCCTGCCCGAAGCGGTGGCCGGCGATCTGCAGGCTGGCTCGCAGGTCGCGGTGTTCGACACGATCGTGCCGGGCACGGCGGTCGGCGGGGGCGGGCTGCGCGGGCAGCACGTCGAGCAGCCGGGCACCGTCCAGACCCGCGTGGTGCTGGCCCGGGTGCAGGTGATGTCGGTCGGGACACCACCGGCCGGGGGGGCCAGTGCCGCTCCGACCGCGTCATCCGCCGCGCAGAGCAGTTCCACGGGGTCCAGCACCCTGGTGACCCTGGCCGTCAGCCAAGCCGACGCCGAGCGGCTCATTCAGGTGACCGTGACCGGGCTGCCGTACCTGGCGCTGCTCAGTTCAGCCTCCCGGACCAGCGCGGACGCCGGGCGCCTGCTGGACAGCCACTCCATCCCGACCCCGGCGCCCACCGCGGCGAAGCCCAGCCCGACCCCGACCCCGACCAAGCCCAGCCCGTCCCCGACCCCGACCCCGACCAAGTCCAGCCCGCAAGCCAAGCCCACCCCGACGAAGTAAGCGGACATAATGCCCATCCTGTGCGAACCGGCCGCAAGCTCAGCAGAACTGATCCAGAGCGTCGGTGGTGAGGTGCGCGCCGCGGACACTCTGGACGAGGCGGCCAAGCTGCTGGACAGCGATCCGGCCGAGACCCTGGTGGTGATCGGGCCGCAGGCCGCGACCGAGGAGGCGCTGGCCTTCGCGTCGGCGCATGCGGATGGTCCGTCCGGCGGTAGGTGTGATTCTGGTGCGCGACCACGTGGACGTGGCCGTGCTGAGCAAGGCGCTGCAGTCGGGAGTGCGGGAGGTGGTGGCCAGCCGACGACGGCGTCGGGCTGGCCACCGCCTGCCGCCGTTCCCGCGATGTGTCGTGGCGCATCCTGGCGTGCGACCAGCGTCGAGCACAGCGCGCCGACGACGGAGGGCCAGATCATGACTGTGTTCACGGCCAAGGGCGGGGTCGGGAAGACCATGCTCGCCGTCAACCTCGGCGTGGTGCTCGCCCAGGGCGGCAGCAACCGGGTGTGCGTGGTTGACCTCGATCTGGCCTCCGGCGATGTGGCCATCAGCGTGCTGCTCGACCCGGCGCGGAGCATGGCCGACGCGGTGTCCATGGCCGGGCGGCTGGACGCCACCGGGGCCGCTTCGCTGCTGACTCCCTACCGGCCCGGACTGGAGATGCTGCTGGCGCCGGCGACCCCCGGTGACGCGGACAAGATCACGGCGTCGCTGGTGGGTGAGCTGCTCGCGGTGCTGCGCCGCATGTTCGACTACGTCGTGGTGGACACCCCGCCGCATATCAACGAGCACGTGCTCACGGCGCTGGACGCGTCCGCACGGCATGTGCTGCTCACCACCCCCGACGTGCCAGCGCTGAAGAACCTGCGCGTCGTGCTTGACGTGCTGGACATGCTCTCCTATCCCGCGGAGATCCGGACCCTGGTGCTCAACCGCGCGGACCCCAAGCTGCTGAGCATGGAGGACGTGGAGCAGGTGCTGGGCTCGCCGATCAACGCGCAGATTCCCGCGAGCCGGGCCGTACCGATCTCGGTCAACAACGGAATACCCATCACCGTGGCCCAGCCCCGGGCACCCCGTGAGCCAGGCCATCACCAAGTTGGCGCAGGACCGCCTGCTGCCCGCACCCGTCGCCCGCAGCGGCCGGCTGCGGCTGGGCAAACGGCGGCCGGGATGAGCCTGTCCGACCGGCTGGCGCAGCGGAAGGTCGCGCCGGGAGCCGCCCATCCCCAGAACGGCGTACCGCGCCACGCCGCCCGTCAGGCCGACCCGTTCGCTGAGGTAAGGCGCAGCGTCCACGACTCGTTGCTCGAGACGCTCGGGCCAAGGCTCTACGACGCGCATCTCAACCAGAGTGAGCTGGAACTGCGGGTCACAGACGCCCTCCAGACGGTGCTGGACCGCGACCAGACCCCGATGACCGCGGCCGACCGGATGCGGGTCGCGCAGGATCTCGCGGACGAGATCCTCGGCCACGGGCCGCTCGAGCCCTACCTGCGTGACCCAGAGGTGTCCGAGATCATGGTCAACGGCTACGACCAGGTCTACGTCGAGCGCTCGGGCCGCCTGTACCCAGTGGAAGCGGCCTTCGCGGACGAGAGCCATCTGCGCCGCACCATCGACAAGATCGTGGCCCGGGTCGGACGCCGGGTCGACGAGGCCAGCCCGATGGTGGACGCCCGGCTGCCCGACGGCAGCCGGGTCAACGCGGTGGTCCCGCCGCTGGCGGTGGACGGCTCGCTGCTGACCATCCGCAAGTTCGCCGCCGACCCGTTCGGGGTGGAGGATCTCATCAGGTTCGGTACCTTGACCGCTCCCACCGCCGAACTGCTGCGAGCCTGCGTGCGCGGCCGGCTGAACATCTTGATCAGCGGCGGCACCGGCTCGGGCAAGACCACCACCCTGAACGTGCTGTCCTCCTTCGTGCCCGCCGACGAGCGGATCATCACCATCGAGGACGCGGCGGAACTGCAGCTGCGTCAAGAGCACGTGCTCCGGCTGGAAGCGCGCCCGGCCAACATCGAGGGAAGGGGCGCGGTCACCATCCGCGACCTGGTACGCAACACGCTGCGGATGCGGCCGGACCGGATCATCATCGGCGAGGTCCGCGACGGCGCGGCGCTGGACATGCTGCAGGCCATGAACACCGGCCACGACGGCTCGATTACCACCGTGCACTCGAACGCGCCGCGCGACTCGCTGGCGCGCATGGAGACGATGGTGCTGATGGCCGGCGTCGACCTGCCTCAGCGCGCCATCCGCGAGCAGATGGCCTCGGCCATCAACCTGATCGTGCACCAGGTCACGGCTGAAGGACGGCACCCGGCGGATCACGCACATCACCGAGGTCACCGGCATGGAAGGTGAAATCATCACCCTGCAGGACATTTTCCTGTTCGACTTCCGCGCCGGGGTGGACGAGCATGGCGCGTACCGGGGTGAGCTCAAGCAGCACCGGCCTGCGCCCCCACTTCCTTGAGGCGCTGGCTGACCGCGGGGTGCATCCTTTCGCCGCAGGCCATGGGCCTGCAGGAGTTCGAGCGATGATCAGGAGCCCGGTGCTGCGCGCCGTGTGGTTCGCGCTGGCCGTCACCGGCGGTGGCCCATGTCGCTGACCGCGGTGCTGGCCATCATTTTCGTGGCGCCTGTTCGTGCTGGGGCTGCTCGTGATCGGCGCGGCTCGTCCCGATCACTGGGCCAGGCGCACCTGGCGCAGCGGATCGAACGCTACGGGATACGGCACGCGCCCGCCTCCTCGGAGGGGCCCGTGGCCCGCTTCGCCAGTCGCCGGGTGGCGCCGCTGCTGCAGTTCCGGCGACGTCGAGCCGAAGCTGGCACTGCGGCTGGACCTGGCTGGAATCAGTACTGAACCCGCCGAGTGGGTGCTGATCGGCGCGGTGCATGAGCGCGGCCCTCGCCCTCGCGCTGACCATGTTCTTCGGCAGCGCCCTGGTCGGCGTCGTGGCCGGTGTCCTGGCTGGCTGGCTGGGCATGCGGTTCGCCCTGAACTTCAAGGTCAAGCGGCGCCGCACTCGCTTCGGCGACCAGCTACCCGACGTGCTGCAATTCGTCGCTGGCTCGCTGCGCTCTGGGTTCTCGCTGGCGCAGGGTCTGGACGCCGTGGTGCGCGAGGACAGCCAGCCCGCCGCCAGCGAATTCTCGCGCGCGCTGGCCGCGTCCCGCGTCGGGGTCGGGCTGGAGGACGCGCTGGACGCGATCGCGGACCGGATGGACTCGCCCGACCTGCGGTGGACGGTCATCGCCGATCCGCATCCAGCGCGAGGTCGGCGGCAACCTGGCCGAGGTGCTCGGCAACACCGTGGAAACGATGCGCGAGCGGGCCAGCCTGTACCGCCACGTCAAGGCGCTGAGCGCCGAGGGCCGGCTGTCCGGCTACATCCTGGTGGCGCTGCCGATCGGGCTCGGCGGCTGGCTGTTCCTCACCTCGCCGTCCTATGTGCGCCCGCTGTACACCACCACGATTGGTATCGGCATGCTCGTCGGCTTCTTCGTGCTGATCGCGGTCGGCTCGCTGTGGATGCGCAAGCTGGTCAAGGTGGAGGTGTAAAGGTGTCGCCCTCTGATATCCAACTGGCCGGCGTGCTCGGCGTGTTCGCGATCGCGATCGTGGCGGTGGTGGTGGCGGTGGTGCCGACCCGATCGGGGCCGGGCGGGATCGCCCGGGCGGTGGCCGCGATCGAGCACCATTACGCCCGGCGCGCCGAGGCGGCCGGCCCGGACGCCGCCGAGCAGCTCCCGGCCCCGCCGGGCTGGCTCCGGGCGCTGGGGCTGCGGCTCTCGCTCGGCCGGCGCCGTCGCGGGCCTGGAGCACAGGCTCGACATGGCCGGCAACCCGAAGCGCTGGAACGCGGACCGCGTCCTCGCGGCGAAGGCTCTCGGTCTTCTCGTGCTCGCCGGGCTCGGTGGGCTGGCCGAGGTGCACAAGCCCCTCCTGGCCGTGCTGGCCGTCGTGGTCGGCGGGGCGTTCGGGTTCTACGTGCCCAGACCTGCTGCTGGTCAACGTGGGCATGAAACGGCAGGTCAAGCTCCAGATGGCGCTGCCGGACGCCATGGACATGCTCACGATGTGCGTCGAGGCCGGCCTTGGATTCGATGCTGCGCTGGCCAAGGTGGCGCGCAACACCGGGGGACCGCTGGCCGACGAGCTGGCCCGGGCCCTTCAGGAAATGCAGATCGGCAAGTCTCGTGCTCAGGCGCTCCGGTCGATGGCTGACCGGACGACCGTCGCCGAGTTGCGTGGTTTCGTTTCAGCCCTTGTTCAGGCCAGTGAACTGGGCATCCCGATCGCGAGCGTGCTGCGCGAGCAGGCCAAGGAGATGCGGCTGCAGCGCCGTCAGCGAGCCGAGGAAAAGGCGCAGAAGGTGCCCGTGAAGATACTCATTCCCGCTCATCGGCTGCCTGTTCCCGGCGCTGTTCATCGTCGTCATCGGGCCCGGTGCGATCATGATCATGCACACGCGGCATCATAGGCTGGCTTCATGACCCTCATGACCAGCCGGATCTGGCTCGACTCCGGCAGGCTGTTCATGGTGCCGCTGGCGGCAGGGTTCTTGCTGTTCGACGGGGCCGCGCTCGTCCATGGTGGCGGCGGAGGCGCGATGCAGGGGCTCACCACGGCTCTGGTATGTGCGTTCTACGCGCTGATCATCTGGTGTTACCTGCGGCGCGGCCCGGCCCTGGCCACCGGCCGGTCGGTCACGGCCCACGCCGCGGCGGTGATCGCCATGATGACCCCGTTCGCGTTCCCGCTGTTGCGGACCACGCCGCCCGGCGCCGCGGCGCAGTGGGCCGGAAACGTACTGCTGGCGGCGGGCACCGGGTGGGCGGTGTGGTCGCTGCGATCCCTGGGGCGGAACGTGTCCGTGATCGCGCAGGCCAGGAAGCTCGTCGTCGGTGGCCCCTACCGGTGGGTGCGGCATCCCCTGTATACCGGCGAGATCGTCTCCTCGCTCGGGCTCGCCCTCACCGCCGGCCGGTCTCGTGGCGCTGGCCGTTTGGCTCGGATTCTGTCTCCTTCAGGGGTACCGGGCCCGGCACGAGGAGCAGTTGCTGGTGCGGGCATTGCCGGGATATCGCGGCTACCAGGCCCGCACCGCGGCGCTGCTGCCCGGCCTTTTCTACGCCGTTTCTCGGGTCACGGGAAGTGAGCACCGGCCTGGCCGCTGGCCAGGATCGCGATCAAGGCGCCGCCGAGCAGGAACGGGCCGAAGCTGATCGCGCTGCGCATGGTGACCCGCCGCGCGGCGAGCAACGCCAGGCTGGCCAGCGCGGACAGCACGAAAGCGAGGATGGTCCCCGGCAGCAGGGCCGGCCATCCCAGCCACCCCAGCACCAGCCCGACCAGGCCCGCGAGCTTGATGTCACCGCCGCCGAGCTGCCCCGGGCGGGCCAGCGCGAGCAGCAGGTAACCGGCGGCCAGGGCCAGGCCACCGAGCAGCGCCCGCGCCAGCGCACTCAGGTCGTGCCCGGTCAGCGCGGCCGACGGCGAGCAGCGTGATCACTACCGGATAGGCGGGCAGGGTGACCCGGTCGGGCAGCCGCTGGACCCTGATGTCGATCGCGGCCAGCGCCACCCCGAGCGCGCCGAGGAAACCGAACGCCAGCGTGACCGGCTGCCCTCCGAACCGGCCGAAGAGCAGGCCGAGCACCGCGGCGGTAGCCAGTTCGAGCGCCGCCGGAGTGCCCAGGGTGTGCCCGCAATGCCCGCACCGGCTGGCTGGCCAGGGGCGGAGGGGCGCGGCGCAGCGCGGGCAGTCGGCCCGGTCCGGGGCACCGCCCGGCACCGACAGCCGGAAGACCGCGCCACCCAGCGTGGCGCCGGCCACCAGGCCGGCGACCGCCCCGGTGGCCGCCCACGCCAGGTTCATATCGCCCCGGTTACCTAGCGTAATCGGAGGCGCCACCGGTCACTGACCCGGGGCCGGCCCGCTCACCATGTCGAGCAGCCGGCCGAGGCGCTCCCGCAGGCCGCCCCGGCGCCGGTCGCCAGCCGTTCCGGCCTCCCCAGCGGCCGAGCTGACCAGGTGCTGGGCCGCGTCAAAGGACACCGGCGCCGTTCCCGCCCGCACGGCGAGCACCTCGTGCGCCATCTGCTCCAGCTCCGGATCACCCTGATCCAGGGCCAGGATGGTGGCCACCTTGCGAACGCTGTGCACCCGTTCCAGCAGGGCATCGGGGGCCGCCTGCGGGCTGACCACGAACAGCGTTTCCCCCGCCGGACATCGTCCAGACGCGCCAGGCCCGTCCGCAGGTGGGGTGGCGCGTCAGGCGGCGGATCCCAGCGCACGAGCGTCGGCGTGAGCTCCGGCACACCGCTCATGCGGCTCTCTTCGTCCAGGTGCGCGGTCAGGTGCCAGGGCTCCGCGGTCGGTGTCCCCACCACGAGCAGGCCACCCGGAGTGCGCGAGGACCGGCGCAGGGCCCGCCCGAACTCCGCCGTACGCTCCAGCCATCCGGTGCTGGCCAGCAGCGCACGCAGCGCTGCCACCTGCCCCGCTTCCATGGGTCCATCGTGCCACCGCCAGGAGAGGTTCTGGCAGGATCAGGGCATGGCCGTGGATCAGGGATCACCCGTTTTGACCGGAGATGCTGGCAATCTCGTGATCGCTGTCCTGGGCGGTACGGGGGACCAGGGCCGTGGCCTGGCCCACCGGTTCGCCTCCGCGGGCAACCCAGTGATCATCGGATCGCGGAGCGCCGAGCGGGCGGAGGCCGCGGCCCAGACCCTTCGCCCGAACCGGGGGATCCGCGGCATGGCCAACGCCGACGCCGCCCGCGAGGCGGACGTGGTGATCGTCGCGGTGCCCTGGGAGGGGCACCGGGACCTGCTCGCCTCGCTCGCGGATACCCTCAGCGGCAAGATCGTGATCGACTGCGTGAACCCGCTGGGCTTCGACGAGCGCGGCGCTTACCCGCTGCCGGTCCCGGAGGGCAGCGCCGCCCAGCAGGCGGCTGCGGTGCTGCCCGGCAGCCGGGTGGTCGGCGCGTTCCACCACGTGTCGGCGGTTGTCCTGCTCGACCCGGATGTCGAAGGGATCGACCTGGACGTGATGGTGCTCGGCGACGACCGGGCGGCGACCGACCTGGTCCAGGCGCTGGCTGGCCGGATCCCCGGCGCCCGCGGTGTCTACGCGGGCCGGCTGCGCAACTGCGGGCAGGTGGAGGCGCTCACCGCCAACCTGGTGGCCGTGAACCGCCGCTACAAGGCGCACGCGGGCGTGCGGATCACCGACATTTAGCCACAACGAACCCCCCGGCCACTCCCGCCAGCCACTGCGCGGCCGACGCCCTGTCGCCAACGACAGTTGGAGCGTTTTATCGTTGCGGTATTAGCGGTAGGAGTGCTCCGGTCCTGGGAACTCCCTGGCCACCACGTCTCTGGCGAACGACCGGGCGGCCTGGCCGAGCACGCCGGCCACGTCGGCGTACTTCTTGACGAACTTGGCCGTCCGCGGGGTCAGGCCGGCCATGTCCTGCCAGACGAGTACCTGGGCGTCGCAGTCGGGTCCGGCGCCGATCCCGATGGTCGGGATGGATACAGCGGCGGTGACCCGCGCCGCCAGCTCGGCCGGGACGCACTCCAGGACGACGGCGAAGGCGCCCGCGGCCTCCAGCGACTTGGCGTCCTGCAGCAGTTGCTCGCCCTCCTCGCCCCGGCCCTGGACCCGGTACCCGCCGAACGCGTTGACCGACTGCGGGGTCAGGCCGAGATGGGCCATGACCGGGATGCCGGCCGCGACGAGCTCCTCGACCTGCCGCAGCACCCGCTGGCCGCCCTCCAGCTTGACGGCGTGCGCCCCGGTCTCCTTGAGGAACCGGATGGCGGTGGCGAGCGCCGCCTCCGGCGACGCCTGGTAGGAGCCGAACGGCAGGTCGGCGACGACCAGCGCCCGGCTCGGTGCCGCGGACCACGGCGGCGGTGAGCGGGATCAGGTCGTCCACCGTCACCGGGATGGTGGTGTCGTGCCCGTACACCACCATGGCCGCGGAGTCCCCGACCAGCAGCACCGGGATACCGGCGTCGTCGAAGACCCGCGCGGTCAGTGCGTCATAGGCGGTGAGCATCGGCCATTTCTCGCCGCGCTGCCTTGGCCGCGGCGAGATCGCGCACGGTGACCCGCCGGCCGGTGGCCGCGCCGTAGAGCGCGGCACCGCGGTTCGCTGGGTTCTGCTCCGCGGTCCGCGGGCTGGTCGCGGCCGCGCTGGAGCCGACATCAGGGTTTGCACGCATCGTAGATCCTCCACGCCTCGTGGCGCCGTGACGGCGTCCCCGGACATTCCGATGATGACACGTTGCGCGCGGCCTGAGGTAGCCCGCAGCCGCCGGTTAGCGACTGCGCCGGGCGTGGCGCGGGAATCTTTTTCGATACGGCCATGTTCCGTATCGATAGCTCACCTGGTGCAGGTATAGGGCCGCGCAGGACCAGTCACGGGTAACGCACGGGCACATGCCGCGGGCTTCCCTCTCGACCACGAAGGGCACCATGGCCTCGCAGATTTCACTCCCTGGGCGGACCCAGGACGTGGCCGACGAAGATCCACCGGCGCCGGTGGCTGATCCTCGGCGTCGCTGATGATCAGCCTGATCGCCATCGTCCTCGACAACACGGTCCTGAACGTCGCGCTGAAGACCATCGCCGAGCCGAAGGCCGGCCTGGGCGCCACCCAGAGCCAGCTGGAGTGGGCGATCAACTCCTACACCCTGGTGTTCGCCGGGCTGCTGTTCACCTTCGGCGTGCTGGGCGACCGGATCGGCCGCAAGCGCATGCTGATGTTCGGCATGGCTGATGTTCGGCATCTTCTCGCTGCTCTCCGCGTACTCGCACACCCCCGACCAGCTCATCGGGCCCGCGCGGCGATGGGCCTCGGCGCCGCCGCCGTCATGCCGCAGACGCTGTCGATCATCTCCAACGTCTTCGACCCGCGCGAGCGGCCCAGCGCCATCGGCATCTGGGCCGTCGCCGTGGGCATCGGCATCGCCATCGGCCCGATCGTCGGCGGCCTGCTGCTGGCCCACTTCTGGTGGGGCTCGGTCTTCCTGATCAACGTCCCGATCACCGCGGTCGGCGTGGTCGGCGATCGCTGCTGCTGGTGCCCGAGTCCCGGAACCCCAACCCGGGCCGGATCGACTTCGTCGGCGTGCTGGCCTCCATCGCCGGCCTGGTCCTGCTGGTCTACGGGATCATCCAGGGCGGCGACAAGGGCTCCTGGATTCACTGGGACGTGCTCGGGCACCTGCGTCGCCGGCCTGGCCGTGCTCGCCGCGTTCGGCTGGTACGAGTCGCAGGCTCAGCCACCCGTCGCTGGACGTGAGGCTGTTCCGCGACCCGCGGCTGTCGTCCGCCATCGGCGCGCTGGCGCTGGTCTTCTTCGGCATGATGGGCGCGCTCTTCTTCCTCAGCTTCTACCTGCAGAGCGTGCGCGGCTACAGCCCGCTGCACGCCGGGCTGCTGACGCTCCCGTTCGCGGCCGGCGCAGATGCTGATGGCGCCGCGCAGCGCCGAGCTGGTCGGGCGGTTCGGCGCCAAGGCGGTCGGGTGTATCAGGGCTGCTGCTGCGTGACCGATCGCCCTGGTCGGCTACCAGACTGCTCGGCACGGCCACGCCGATCTGGGTGCTCGGCGTCGTCTTCTTCATCCAGGGCACCGGCATGGGCGCTGGTCATGCCGCCCGCCACCGAGGCGGTCATGTCCGTGGTGCCCAGGGAGCGGGCCGGCTCCGGATCGGCGCTGACCAACACCGCCCGCCAGGTCGCCGGGGCGCTCGGCGTCGCGGTGCTCGGCTCGATCCTGGCCCAGGCCTACCGCAGCCAGCTCAGCCCGCACCTGACCGCGCTGCGCCGCGGCGCGGAACGCCGCGGCGGGGTCGATCACCGCGACCCAGGCCGTGGCGGCCAAGCTCGGCGGCGCCGGGATCCGCCTCGACGGGTTCGCGGACTCCGCGTTCGTGCACGCCGATGCACGTGACCACGCTGAGGTCTCCGCGGCTATCACGCTGCGTGGGCGCGCTCGTGGTGCTGCGCTGGATGCCCGGCCGCCCCGCGGCGGACGCGGCCCGCGTGGCCGTGCGAGGCGCAGGCGGACGCTGACTCGGCCGATCCCGCGGAGGTCGGCTCGGCCGTTCCCGCGGCGGTGGAAGGCTAAGCCCATGCGATCCGACGTCGACACCGTCGTTGACACAGGCGCCGGCAACGCGCCAGGCGCTGAGCGCCACGGGCGCCGGGTCCGGGCCAGGACGCCGGCGCCCGCGCAGCGCCGCCCGGGCCGCCCGCGCAGCGAGCGCGCCGAGCACGCCATCATCGACGCGGCGCTCAGCCCTGTTCGCCGAGTCCGGCGTCGAGGGCCTGTGCATCGAGCGGGTAGCGGCCCGGGCCGGCGTCGGCAAGGCCACCATCTACCGCCGCTGGCCAGGCAAGGAGGACCTGCTCCTCGACGCCCTCGCCGCGCTGCAGACGCCGCTGCCCGAGCCGCGCGGGCGGTCGGTCCGCGAGGACCTGATTGCCCTGCTCCAGGCCATGTCGCGTGGATACCGCCGACCCCCGGCGGACCAGGGAGTTCGCATTGCTGCTCGGTGAAGGGCCAGAAGTACCCCCGGCTCCTGGCGCGCTACGAGGAGACCGTGGTCGAGCCGCGCCGCAATGTGTTCCGGCAGGTGCTGCGGCGCGGCGTGGCGAACGGGGAACTGCGCGGCGACATCGACGTCGACGCGGCGCTGTTCATGATGGTGGGCGCGGTGATGGTGCGCGGCAAGTACGAGCCGGAGGTCATCTCGCCCGGAGTACGCGACGCGCGTGGTGGACGAGCTGCTGCGCGGGCTGACGCCCCGCTGACCGGCCTGGCTGGTTAGCCGGGCGCGGTCGCGGGGGGCAGGAACGCACGCGAGCACCTCGTCACGTACGGCAAGACGATCTCGCCCGCGCCCGCGAGAGCGGGATGCGTGTCCAGCAGGCGCTGTACCCGCGCCAGGACCTCGGCCCGCTCATCCGCCAGCATGGTGATGATGTAGCTGCGGGATGCCGCCAGATCGATGAGCGTCTCCGGCGCGAGCCGGCTGCGCCACTCGACGTCAAGGCGCTCGACCGGCCCGAACGGCGGCCCGACCGCCGGGGCGGAGCTGGCCATGTCCTGGCTCTCATCACCGTGGATGATCCGGCCGAACTCGGCGACCCACGCCTCCCGCTCGTCACGGACATTCCAGAGCAGGCCAAGCGCGCCGCCGCCGGTGAGGACCCGCGCCACCTCGGGGACGGCCTGGCGCGGGTCCACCCAGTGCCAGGCCTGCGCCACGAGAACCACGTCCACGCGGCCGTCGGCCAGCGGGATATCCTCGGCCGAACCGGGCAGAACCCGAACATCCGCAACGGACCGGGTCAGCTGATCACGCATCCCGCCCGACGGCTCGACCGCCACCACCTCAAGACCCCTGTCCCGCAACTGCCGGGTGAGCTTCCCGGTGCCAGCCCCGAGGTCGAGAACACGCCGCGCGCCCGGCGGCAGCAGCCAGTTGACGGCCTGCGCCGGGTAGGACGGCCGGCCCTGCTCGTAGGCGGCGGCAGCGGCACCGAAAGACCCGGCCCGAGCCGCCAAGCGTTCATCTGGCGCCATGCGGGAAGTCTGGCACGGGTCACCAGCATGCTCCCCATCGACGAGTACAGACTCGATCGAGTGGCCTGGAGCGGGCGGCTGGTGCAGACTCGGCTGCTGTGCAGCGTTCCTTCTGTCAGGTTGACGTCTTCACCAGCGGGCCGTACCTCGGTAACGCGCTGGCCGTCGTGCTGGACGGCGCCGGCCTCACGGACAACGAGATGCGCCGGTTCGCCCGGTGGACGAACCTCTCCGAGACCACGTTCGTCCTCCTGCCGTCCAGCGCCGGTGCCGACTACCGGGTCCGGATCTTCACACCGTCCCAGGAACTGCCCTTCGCCGGCCATCCGACGCTGGGCACCTGCCACGCCTGGCTGGCGGCCGGGGGAAGACCCTCCGACCCCGACGTCATCGTCCAGGAATGCGGCGCGGGCCTGGTGCCGGTCCGGCGGATCGCGGACGGGCTGGCATTCGCCGCGCCCCCGCTGCTGCGGTCCGGACCGGTGGACGAGGCCCTCGCGGAGCACATCGCCGAGGTGCTCGGCCTCGGGCGGCCCGAGATCGTGGACCTGCAGTGGGCCGACAACGGACCCGGGTGGGTCGCGGTCCTGCTGGCCAGTGCCGACGCCGTCCTCGCCCTGCGGCCGGGCGTGGTCGATCTCGATGTCGGGGTGGTCGGCCCCTACCCGGCGGGCTCGCCGGAGGCGTTTGAGGTGCGGGCGTTCTTCCCGAAGGACGGCACCACCGCCGAGGATCCGGTGACCGGGAGCCTGAACGCCTCAGTGGCCCAGTGGCTGCTGCGCACCGGGCGGACGAGCGCGCCGTACGTGGTGAGCCAGGGCACGGTGCTCGGGCGGGTCGGCCGGGTGCACGTTTCCCGCGATCCGGACGGCACCATCTGGGTGGGCGGCACGTCGGTGACGTGCGTGACCGGCCACGCCGAGCTCTAGCCCCGCTGGTGGGCTTTCTACCGCATATGAGGTAGATCCATGCCCATATCTGCCCCATGACGTAATCCATTTTCTTTCATACGTTGACGGCAAGAATAGTAAAACGCCAGGCCGGAGACTTCCTGCTCCCGGGTCTGGCTAGCCGCCAGAACCTAACGTGTAGGAGATTCACATGGTCGTCCAGGACGTCACCTCCTTCGTTGTCACGGTGCCAGCGGGTGGCGCTTCATGGCCGGTCAGCCCGTGAGCCCGCACGGCCACCGCGACAACAACGGCATTGCGGCCGACATCCTCACCTTGGTCGTGATAGTGATCGCCCTGGCCATCGCATATTGGTACATGGCGATCACGGTGGTTGTGGTGCTGCTGAGCGTGGTGGTGGTTATGGTTGTGCGGCGGATGCAGCAGGAGGCGGCCGTGGAAGCGGCCGAACGGCGCGCCCGCGAGATCGCCGCACGCAGCGCTGACCCCGACCCGGCCACGGCCGAGCTGCGTAAGCAAGTTGAACAGGCTAAGTTGCGCAACCAGATCGCGGCACTTGACCGGGAGTTCTACCGGGGGCAAGCCACGGAAGGATGAGGCCGGCGGTTTCAACGCAAAGCTCAACCGTGCGCTTCCGCTAGGCATGCGATACCCCCGCACCGGGAATCCATCTCGTGTGGATACCAAAACGGCAGGTCAGAGGGGTAGAACTGTAGATCTATCGCACGAGTGGAGCGCGCTGCTGCGCAGAGAGGCCGCCGGGTACGCCACCGCGGCGATGGCCAGCATCAGGCATGAGTTCCCGGCTGCGGTGCAGCACACGATGATCAGGCCCGGCGACTTCCCGTACCGGCCGCGGGCGCGGACGCCGGTGTTCTACGGCAGTTTCGACTGGCACTCATCCGTGGAGATGCACTGGGCCCTGGTGCGGCTGCTCCGGACCGCGGCCGACGCGGTGCCCGCCAGCGAGATCCGCGCCGCGCTTAGCGCCCAGTTCAGCCCGGTGGCGCTGGCCGCGGAGGCTGAGTTCGTGGCCGGCCCGGGCGGGCAGGCGGAGCGCCCGCACGGCTGGGCCTGGGCGCTCGCGCTGATCCACGAGACGGCGACCTGGGACGACCCGGACGCTCGGCGGTGGACCGCCGCGATGACGCCGCTGACCGAGACGCTGACCAGCTGTTTCCTCGCCTGGCTGGCCAGCCAGGCGTACCCGGTGCGCTACGGGACCGACGGCAACAGCGCGTTCGGGTTGTCCAGGGTCTTGCCCTTCGCTGACCGGCTGGCCAGGTCGGGGGAGCCCGCCTTGCTGGAGACCATCATGGCCAAGGCGGACGCCTGGTTCGGTGGCGATGCCCTCTACCCGGCCGACTGGGAGCCCTCCGGGAACGACTGCCTTTCCCCGGCGCTCACCCAGGCCGAGCTGATGAGCCGGATCCTGCCGCCGGAAGAGTTCGCCGGGTGGCTGGCGATGTTCCTGCCGGGCGTCGAGTGGGGGCGGCCGGGTGCCTTGTTCACCCCCGCCGTCCCGCCGGACTCCACCGACGGTCAGGCCGCGCACCTGCATGGCCTGAATGCGAGCCGCGCCTGGTGCTGGCGGCGCATCGGGGGCGCCCTGCCCGCCGGCGATGCCCGGGTGGGCACGGCTCTGGGCGCCGCCCGGCAGCATGCCATGGCGGTACTGCCGCACGTGCTGGACAGCGACTACACGGTGGCCCACTGGCTGGCCAGTTACGCCGTGCTCATGCTGACCTGAGCTGGCCCGGGGCTGACTCCTGACCGGCCCGTGCTGACCCCTGAGCTGGCCCGGGCTTACCCCTGACCGGCCCGGGCTTTACCCCAAACTTGACGGCTGCGGGCGTGGCTCCCGCCACGCGTTGGTGATCGGCAGGCGGCGGTCACGGCCGAAGTTCCGCGGCGAGATCTTGGGGCCGGGCGGGTACTGGCGCCGCTTGAACTCGGCCCGGTCCACCAGCTGGATCACCCGGTCCACCAGGGCCGGGTCGTGGCCGGCGGCGACCAGCGCGGCGGCCCCCAAGTCCTTTTCCACATAGTCATCGAGCAGGCGGTCGAGCACCGTGTAGTCAGGCAGCGAATCGCTGTCGAATTGTCCGGGCGCCAGCTCGGCGCTCGGCGGCTTGGTGATCGAGTTCTCCGGGATGGGCGGGGTTTCGCCGCGCTTGACCGCCTGGTCATTGCGCCACCGGGCCAGCTCCCAGACCACCGTCTTGAGCACATCCTTGATCGGCGCGAACCCGCCCGCCGAGTCGCCGTACAGCGTCGAGTACCCCGTCGCCAGCTCGCTCTTGTTCCCGGTCGTGAGGACCATGGCCCTGCGGAGTTGCTGAAGCGCCATCAGGATCATCCCGCGGATCCGGGCCTGCAGGTTCTCGGCGGCCAGCCCGTTCAGGTCGAGTTCTGGCCTCGAAGGCGTTCACCATGCGGCCAAACGTGCACCGTCCGGGCGCGCAGGCTCTGGCGTTTGGCGAGGTCCTCGGCGTCGGCCACAGAGTGCTCGGAGGAGTAGCGGCTCGGCATGAGCACCACGTGCACCTGGTCCGGCCCGATGGCGTCCGCGGCGATCGTGGCGGTCAGGGCCGAGTCGATGCCACCGGACAGCCCGAGAATGACCGATGTGAACCCGTTCTTGCGCACGTAGTCGCGGACCCCGGTGACCAGCGCCGCGTAAATCTCCGCGGTGTCGGACAGCCGGGGCCAGATCAGCCCGGTCTCCGGGCTGGTCCCCGGCGCCTCTCGGCTGGTCCTTGACGCCTCCGGGCTGGTCCCAGGCGGCGGCAGGGCAGGCAGCGTGACCCGGTGGATGGTGATAGTCGTCCCGTCGTGGGCGTCAGCCGGTGTTTCTCCGGGCGTCACCGCCGGGTCAGCGGAGGGCAGTTCGAGGTCGGCGATCAGCAGCGTCTCCTCGAACTGGGGGCCGCGGGCGAGCAGCGCCGGCCGCGTCCACGATGATCGAGTCCCCGTCGAAGACCAGCTCGTCCTGGCCGCCCATCATGTTCACGTAGGCCAGAGCGGCGCCGGCCTCACGGGCCCGCCGCACGACCAGCTCAAGCCGGGCCTCGTCCTTACCGCGCTCGAAGGGGGACGCGTTGGGCACGACGAGCAGACCGGCGCCGGCCTGCCTGGTCACCGCGACCGGGCCGCCGTCTTGCCAGAGGTCCTCGCAGATCGCGATGGCCACGTCCACCGCGTCCTCGGGTGACGCCGCGTCTCCGGGTGACACGGGCTCGGCACACGGGAGCCGGAACACCGGCAGGCGGTCACCGGGCACGAAGTACCGGTACTCGTCGAACACGCCGTAGTTCGGCAGGTGGTGCTTGGCCGTGGTGGCCACCACCTGGCCTCCGTGCAGCAGCCCCGCGGCGTCGAGCGGCGCGCCGACCGGCAGGCCGACCCGTGGCGGCAGCCCGGTGCGCCGGGCTAGGTACCCGGTGACCACGGCGATGCCGCCCAGCCCGTCCGCGGCCAGCCGCCGCGCGGTGCCGGCCAGGGCCGCGATCGACGCGTCCACGAACGAGGCCCGCAGCGCGAGGTCCTCCACCGGGTAGCCGGTCAGCATCATCTCGGGGAAGACGACCAGCGCCGCCCCTTGTTCGGCGGCGCGGCGCGTCCACTCGGCCACCCGGGCGGCGTTGCCGTCTAGGTCCCCCACGGTGGAATTCGTCTGGGCAAGGGCGATCCGGAGCCTTGGCACCAGATCAGCCTATGCGCAGCGGCCTCGCGCCCGCCGCCCGGGCGAGGCGGCCTGACCGCGCCCGTCTGGAGGGTACCGTCGGGCAGAGGGGTTCGTAACGCGTAGGTAACACGGTCGCGAGAGACTGTCCGGCAGGGCAGGCCTGGATGGCCGTCACGGCGTGTGGCCCGAATCCAGCGTGATCAAATTGCAGAACAGCAAGGATGGGCATTCATGGACCGGCAGGAAGAATTCGTGCTCCGCACACTGGAGGAGCGGGACATCCGTTTTGTCCGGTTGTGGTTCACGGACGTGCTTGGGACCCTGAAGTCGGTCGCGGTCGCTCCGGCTGAGCTCGAGGGGGCGTTCGCCGAGGGGATCGGCTTCGACGGCTCCGCCATCGAGGGTTTCGCCCGGGTGTACGAGGCGGACATGCTGGCCAAGCCCGACGCGTCCACGTTCCAGTTGCTGTCCTGGCGCGGCGAGGCGTCCGGGGTGGGCCGGATGTTCTGCGACATCAAGATGCCGGACGGCTCGCCCTCCTACGCCGACCCGCGGTACGTGCTCAAGCGGGCGCTGGGCCGCGCGGCCGATCTCGGGTTCACCTTTTACACCCACCCGGAAGTTGAGTTCTTCCTGCTCAAGGAGAAGCCCGCGCCGGGCGTCAAGCCGCAGCCCATTGACTCGGGCGGCTACTTCGATCACACCCCGCACAGCATCGCGCATGATTTCCGGCATGTCTCGATCCAGATGCTGGAGAGCATGGGCATTTCGGTGGAGTTCAGTCATCACGAGGACGCGCCAGGCCAGCAGGAGATCGACCTGCGCTACGCGGACGCCCTGACGACGGCCGACAACGTCATGTCGTTCCGCTTGGTGATGAAGGAGGTCGCGCTCCAGCAGGGGGTCTTCGCCTCTTTCATGCCCAAGCCCTTCACCGACTATCCGGGCTCGGGCATGCACACGCACATGTCGCTGTTTGAGGGCGACCGCAACGTGTTCTATGAGCCGGGCGCCGAGTTCCAGCTCTCCAAGCTCGGCCGTGCTTTCATCGCCGGCCTGCTCAAGCACGCGGCCGAGATCACGGCGGTCTGCAACCAGTGGGTCAACTCCTACAAGCGTCTCTGGGGCGCGGCCGAACGCACCGCGGGAGCCGGGGGAGAGGCGCCGTCCTACATCTGCTGGGGGCACAACAACCGCTCGGCGCTGGTCCGGGTGCCGATGTACAAGCCGCAGAAGGGGAACGCCACCCGGGTGGAGTTCCGGTCGGTGGATTCGGCGTGCAATCCTTACCTGGCGTTCGCGCTGATCCTGGCGGCCGGGCTGAAGGGCATCGAGGCGAACTACGAGCTGCCGCCCGGCGCCGAGGATGACGTGTGGGCGCTGACTTCGGCCGAGCGCCGGTCGCTTGGCATATCCCCGCTGCCGCAGAGCCTGGACGAGGCGATTAACGTAATGCAGGACAGTGAGCTGGTGGCGGAGACGCTCGGCGAGCACGTCTTCGACTTTTTCCTGCGCAACAAGCGCAACGAGTGGCGGGAGTACCGACACCAGGTGACCGAGTTCGAACTTGACCGCTATCTGCCGATGCTCTGATTCAGGAGCCAGGGCTGTCGGCGCGACGTGGGGCCGCAGTGGGAAGTAAGGACACCGACCGAGGTGACGCCGCTCTGTTCAGCGTGAGCGTGCTCGGGCCATTACTGGTCCGGTCCGAGGGCGCCGCCGTGCCGGTACCGGCGCCCAAGCAGCGGGTGATACTGGCCGCGCTGGCGTTCCGGGCTGGGCAGGCCCTTTCCTATGACGAGCTGGCCGAAATCGTCTGGGACGGTGCGCCGCCCGCCGCGGCCCGGGTGGCCATCCGCAACTACGTCAAGCGGCTGCGACACGTCCTCGGACCGGTGGCGAGCCGGCGGATATTGACGCGTGATCCTGGCTACGTGCTCGACGCGGCGCCTGATGAGGTGGACGCGCTGCGGTTCGCCGCGCTGTGCAAGCAGGCCGCCGAGGCGGTCCGGCGGGATGGTCAGGCGGCCGCCCCGCAGGCATGGGATGTGCTGGGCGAGGGCCTGGACCTGTGGCGTGGGGACCCGCTGGCGGATGCACCGTCGCACATGCTCATGGCGGCCGAGGTACCGCGGCTCGACGCGCTGCGGATGCAGGCGCTCGAGTGGCGAATGGATGCCGGCCTGGCTCTGGGGCGGCACGCGGAGCTGGCCGGGGAACTGGTGCAGCTCGCATTTGACCACCCGCTGCGGGAGCGCTTCCACGCCCAGCTGATGCTCGCGCTGTACCGGTGCGGGCGGCAGGCCGAGGCGCTCGCGGCCTATCAGCGGACGCGGCGCGTCCTGGTTGACGAGCTCGGCGTAGAGCCTGGCGACGAGCTGCGCGATCTGCACCGCGGGATCCTCGCGGGGGATCCGCGCCTGGCCGCCCCGGGACCGGGCCAGACCAGCCTCGTCACCGACCGCGTCGTCCCCCGGCAGCTGCCGGCCGGGGTGGCGCATTTCACCGGGCGGACGGCTGAGCTGGCGGCGCTGGGGACATGGCTGAGCGAAGCGTCGGGCGTTGGCGAATCGGCCAAGGTCATGGTGATCGGGGGGACAGCGGGGGCGGGCAAGACGGCGCTCGCCGTGCACTGGGCTCATCACGCGGCGGAGAACTTCCCCGACGGCCAGCTGTACGTGAACCTGCGCGGATTCGATCCATCGGGAACCCCCGTGGCCCCCGGCCGATGCGCTGCGGTGGTTCCTCGGTGCGTTCGGGGTGACCGAGGAGCAGCTGCCCGACAGCGTCGAGGCGCAGGCCGCCATGTACCGGAGCCTGCTGGCCGGTCAGCGGGTGCTGGTCATCCTGGACAACGCGCACGATGCCGCCCAGGTGCGCCCGCTGCTGCCGGGCAGCCCGTCGTGCCTGGCCGTGGTGACGAGCCGCGCGCGGCTGCCCGGGCTGGCCGCCATCGAAGGTGCCCGGCTGGTTCCGCTGGACGTGCTGACCGCCGCCGACGCCCATGAGCTGCTGGCGGCCCGGCTGGGCGAGCGGGCGGGCGCCGAGGCTGACGAGGCCGGCCAGCTGGCCGAGCTGTGCTCGCGGCTGCCGCTGGCGCTGAGCATCGTCGCCGCCCGGGCCGCGGCCCGGCCCTGCCTGTCGCTGGCCGAGCTGGCCCGCGAGCTGGCCGACACGCGAGGTCGGCTGGACGCGCTGGATGCCGGGGATCCCGCGGCCAGTGTTCGCGCCGTGTTCTCCTGGTCCTGCCATCAGCTGAGCCTGCCTGCCGCGCGACTGTTCCGGCTCCTGGGGCTGCACGCTGGGCCAGACATCAGCGGCCCGGCGGCCGCCAGCCTGGCCGGGATCGCGCCCGGCCAGGCTCAGGGGCTCATCGCCGAACTGGCGGACGCGAACCTGATCGCCGAGCATGCCCCTGGCCGGTACGCCTTCCACGACCTGCTGCGCGCCTATGCGGCCGATCTGGGCCGGACCAGCGACGGCGAGGCCGAGCGCG
Source organism: uncultured Actinomycetes bacterium (assembly GCA_963822825.1). Classification (GTDB taxonomy): domain Bacteria; phylum Actinomycetota; class Actinomycetes; order Streptosporangiales; family Streptosporangiaceae; genus JAWWPY01. The sequence goes on from CAWGIW010000019.1 coordinate 77,102, forward strand.
CCGAGGCCTTGCACCGGGTGCTCGACCACTACCTGCACACCGCGCACCACGGGAGCCGTCTGCTCAACCCCGCCCGGCCGCAGGTAGCCATGGAGCCGCCGCGGCCCGGGGTCACCGCCGAGCGCCTCGCCACCCCCAGTGAGGCGCTGGCCTGGTTCGTTGCCGAACGTCAGGTCCTGCTGGCCGCCATCACCCAGGCCAGCGATCTGGGATTTGACACCCATGCCTGGCAGCTCCCCTGGACGCTGGTGCTGTTCTTCGATCGCCAGGGCCTCTGGAATGACCAGGTCGCCATCCAGCACATCGCGATCGCCGCGGCGAAGCGCTTGGGTGACCTGGCCGCCCAGGCGCGTGTCCATCGTGACCTCGGCTGGGCGCGGTACCGCCAGGGTGCGCCCAACGAGGCACTCGCGTACTTCCAGCACGCTCTCGATCTGCATACCCAGCTTGGCGACCGGCCCGGCCGGGCCCGGGCGCACTACGACATAGCCGCCGCGGCGGAGCAGCTGGGCCTGCTCAGCGAGGCGCTCAGGCATGCCCAGCAGTCCCTGGTCCTGGTCCAGGCCGAAGGCAGCGACCCGGCCGGCTTGTCCAGAGCGCTCAACGGCGTCGGCTGGCTGTACGCCCAACTGGGTGATCATGCGCAGGCACTGCGGTGCTGTGAGCGTGCGCTCGGCCTGATCCGCGGGCTCGGTGACCCGCTCAACGAGGCGGCCACCCTGGACAGCGTTGGCTTCGCGCTTTATCACCTGGGCCGCCATCACGAAGCAATTGGCTTCCTCCGCGAGGCCGTGGGAATGACCGAAGGGATGGGGGTCCAGTACTTGCAGGCGCAGGTGCTGATCCACCTCGGGGATGCCTGCCAGGCCGATGGCGCACCGGACGATGCCCGCCGTGCCTGGCGGGAAGCCGAGGCCATCTTCGCTCGCCTGCAGCATCCCGATGCCGAGCAGGCTCGCTCCAGGCTCAGCGGCTACGTCCCAGTTAGCACGGGCGGCGGTGCCACCGCGACGGCGGGCAGGATTCGCGAAGAGGACCCCGTAGGGGCCTGACATTTCCATGTATTCATGCGCTACCGGGACGATACCGGCGTGACGGAGACTAGGCCGGGTGCACTCACCCCCCCCGAGTGCAATCCCCTCACCGGGGCCGTCTCCGGGCGGCCCCGGTGCTGGAATTGGCGCCTCCGCGGGGGCTTCTGGCCGCACAGGCCCCCGCGGATGGTCGCTTCGCGCGGAGTATCGCTCAGGACGGCTGGGACAATTCGGTGACCCGGTTGACCAGGGCGCGGTAACTCCGCAGGGAGGTCCGCAGTTGCTCGGTGTCGGTACTGGTGTCCTGCCAGGTGGATCGCAGCGACCGTTCCCGCTCCTCCAGCAGGCTGGTGAGGTCGCGAAGAGTGTCGTGGGCCATATCCGCGGCCCGCTCGACTGAGCCGCGTGGATCGTCCACGAACATCGCCTGAATCTCCCGCCAGCGGTAATCCGGGTTCGTGGGCGGGAGGTCGGCCGCGAAGGCATCCTCCGGGACAGTGTCCGCCACTCCGGCCGCTGTGCCCGGCGTCTCAGCCATGACGGTGACGCCCGTTGCCATGGCCCCCGGGCCCGCGGTCTCTGTTACCAGGTCCGGTGTCTCGGTTACCAGGCCCGGTGTCTCGGCCGCCAGGCCCGGTTCGGCCGCCATCCGCTCGGACTCGGCTCCGTCCGGGGTCAGGATCAGTACATCCGGGTCCTCCGCGGCGGCCGTCCCGGCGGCTGCGGAAGGACCTGGTTCGTCCTCGTCCTCGTCCTCGGCCAGGTCGTGGTCCTCGGCCAGGTCGCCATGGTCGACCAGGTCGCCTTGCTCGACGAGGCGGTCATCCGGCCCGCGGTGCGATGTAGCCATCAGTAGTCACGTCCTCGGGGTCTGCGGCTGAATTTCTTCGCGCGTCATCCGCAACGGTTTTGCCGTTGACTGGATCCGGCCCTTCCGGGTCTGGTCCTGGCCGGTCTGGCGCGGGCTCGCCGAGCAGATCACGGAAAAGCACGCGGTAGTGGATCATCGCCTGCCGCAGATCCTCGGTCGTCGCGGGGCCCGAGGCGGCCTTCGTGCTGATAGCCGACGCGGCACGGTAGTGATCAAGTGTCTGGCCATGTTCGACGGAAAGGTCAGCGATGACCTGATCCTGTTGCTCCGTGGGGTATCCGCGCTCGCTCATGACCGTGACGATGAGCAGGTGCGCCTCGGCCACCGCGTCCTGCGGCCGGTCCACGAATCGTTCCTGGATGCCGGTCCACTGATCAGCGTACTGGGCCCGGGTGGCGGGATCCAGCGGGCGGATATCGAGGCCCTTGACCCGCCGTTCTCGTTGCGTGAGTTCTGTCTCGGCCTTGCGGCGGCTGGCGTTCTCCTCCACCACACGGTCATATTCCGGGCCGAACCGCTGGCGGAGCCGCTGACGGCGTGTTCTGGCGATGACCGCCGCCGCCACTGCCACTGCGATAAGAATGACGACGATAACGGCCACAATGGTCCCAGTTGACATGGGGTACCTCCGGTTCTGATTGACCGCCTTACCCGCTGCCCGCCACGAATTGCCTCAAACCGTCCGGCTGCGGGACGGGGTGGCGCGGGGGTCGATCCGGTAAACGGGCGTCACCTCCATCTGGGCGGCTACGGCCGCCCCCGCTACGGTGCAGGGGTGAGCATGCTGCGCAGGACCACGCCCGTCGGCCGCCTGGCCCGGATGGGGTTCGCGGACGCCCGGCGCGCGCAGCGACTGGTGACCGAGGATCTCGGGCTCGATCCCGATGGCGCCGATGCCGGCCTGGTGGAGGCGCTCGCCGCGGCCGCCGACCCGGATCTCGCCCTGACCGCGCTGGGCCGGATGTCCTTCAACGCGGAATTGCGCGACGCACTGCGCGAGGATGCGGGGCTGCGTACCAGGCTGACCGCGGTGCTGGGAGCTAGCGCTGCCCTGGGCGATCATCTGGCCCGGCATCCCGATGACTGGCGGGTGCTTCGCGGCGAGGACGCGCTGGTTCGCCTCACGGCGGCCGAGTTGCGCGCCACCGTGCTGGAGGCCACCGGGGCCGCGGCGGCTGATCCGGAGCCGGTGGCGCGGTTCCGGGAACCCGGCCGCGATGATGCGGCCACCGCGTTGCGGGCCGCCTACCGCCGCCGGCTGGTGCACCTGGCGGCCAGGGATCTCACCGGGCTGATCACGCTGGACGAGACCGCTGCGGAGCTGGCCGACCTCGCGGCCGCGGCGCTGGAGGCCGCGCTGGCCATCGCCCGGTCGCAGCTGCCCGCTGGCTCGGCTCCGGCCCGGCTCGCCGTGATCGCCATGGGCAAGTGTGGCGGCCAGGAACTCAACTACGCCAGCGACGTAGACGTGATCTTCGTGGCCGCTCCGCCGGAGCCCGGCGAGGCCACCGCCACCGAAGCGGCGAGAGCCAACGGCGAGGGCGCCGCGCTGGCCACGGCCACCCGGCTGGCGGCGGGCCTGATCCGGGTCTGCTCGCAGAGCACCGCGGAGGGGGCGCTGTTCCCCGTTGACCCGAACCTGCGCCCGGAAGGCCGCAACGGCCCTCTGGTCCGGACCCTCGCCAGCCACGTCGTCTACTACGAACGCTGGGCCAAGACCTGGGAGTTCCAGGCACTGCTCAAGGCCAGGCCGGTTGCGGGCGACCTAGCGCTCGGCCAGGCCTACGTCGATGCGCTCACCCCGATGATCTGGCACGCGTCGCAGCGTGAGCATTTCGTCGGGGAGGTCCAGGCCATGCGCCGCCGGGTGATCGGCACGCTGCCGGCCGCCGAGGCCGCCGGCAGATCAAGCTGGGTCCCGGCGGGCTCCGTGACATCGAGTTCGCGGTTCAGCTGCTCCAGCTGGTGCACGGACGGGCCGACGAGACGCTCCATGAGCGGGCCACTCTGCCCGCGCTGACCGCGCTGGCCAGCGGCGGCTACGTGGGCCGGGAGGACGCGGCCACCATGGCCGCCGCCTACCGGTTCCTGCGCCGGGTCGAGCATCTGCTCCAGCTTCGCCAGCTGCGCCGGACCCATACGCTGCCGGACGATCCCGCGGTGCTGCGCTGGCTCGGCCGGGCGATGCGCAGGCAGATCACCCGGTGCGGTGCCGTTCCGCCGGGTCCGCCCTCGCGGGCCGACCCGGCGGCGGAACTCACCGCGTCCTGGCGGGAACACGCCCGCGAAGCGCGCCGGCTGCACGAGAAACTGTTCTACCGGCCGCTGCTCGAAGCGGTCGCCCGGCTTCCCGGTGAGGCGGTCAGGCTTACCCCGGAAGCGGCCCGGGCCCGGCTCGAGGCGCTCGGTTACGCGGACCCGGCGGGCGCGCTCCGCCACATCGAGGCGCTGACCTCCGGGGTGTCACGCCGGGCGGCGATCCAGCGGACATTGCTGCCGGTGATGCTCGAATGGTTCGCGAGCGCGGCCCAGCCGGACGCGGGGCTTCTCGCATTCCGCCAGGTCAGTGAAGCTCTCGGAAACACCCCGTGGTATTTGCGGCTGCTGCGCGACGACACCAAGGTCGCGCAGCGGATGGCCAGGCTGCTCGCGTCCAGCCGCTACGCGGCCGACCTTCTGCTGCAAGCTCCCGAGGCGGTGACCATCCTGGGTGAGGACGCCCAGCTGGTGCCGCGGCCCGCCGCGGCGCTGCACGTGGAGGCCTCCGCGCTGGTGAGCAGGCACACCAGCGCGGAGGAGGCGGTCACCGCGGTCCGGGCGCTGCGCCGCCGCGAGCTGCTCCGCACGGCCACCGCGGACGTGCTGGGAATGTCCAGCGTGGAAGAGACCGGCGAAGCGCTGACGGCCATCACCGCGGTGACCATCGGCGCCGCGCTCGACGCCGCGCTCCGGAAGACCGAGAGCGAGGAGGGCCCCCTGCCCACCCGGATCTCCGTGATCGCGCTGGGCAGGTTCGGCGGGCGTGAGACCGGCTACGGCAGTGACGCCGATGTGATGTTCGTGCACGACCCGTGGCCCGGTGCGGACGAGCAGATGGCGGCCCGGGCGGCCCACACGGTGGCCGAGGAGCTGCGCGGGCTGCTGGCCCGGCCGGCGCCCGACCCGCCGCTGGTCATCGACCCCAGCCTGCGCCCAGAAGGCCGTCAGGGCCCCTTGGTGCGCACCCTCGCCTCCTACCGCGCCTACTACGAGCGATGGTCGCTGCCCTGGGAGGCGCAGGCCCTGTTGCGCGCCGCACCGGTGGCCGGGGACCGTGAGCTGGGGAGCCGGTTCCGGGCCCTGGCCGATGAGTTCCGGTACCCGGCCGGCGGAATCAGCGAATCTTCCGTGCGGGAGATAAGGCGCATCAAAGCGCGCATGGAAGCCGAACGGATGCCCCGGGGCGTAGACCCGGTCCTGCACGTGAAACTTGGGCCGGGGGGACTCACGGACGTGGAGTGGGTGATCCAGCTGCTCCAGCTGAGGCATGCGCACGAGATCGAAGGGCTGCGTACCACCCGGACCCTGGCCGCGCTGGCGGCCGCCGAAGGGGCTGGCCTGGTGACGGGGGGCGACGCCGCCGCCCTGGCCACGGCCTGGCGGCTGGCGACCCGGATCCGCGGCGCGGTGATGCAGGTGCGCGGCCGGGCCTCCGACCTGATCCCGGTCCGGCAGGCCGAACTCGCGGCGGTGGCGCGGCTCATGGGATACCCGCCGGACACCCCCCAGGACCTGGTCGAAGACTACCGGCGCGCGGCGCGGCGGGCCCGGGCCGTCATGGAGCGCCTGTTCTACGGCTGATTCAGGAGCGCGGCGCCTGCGGCCACGCTCATCGCCGCCTGGGTGACGGAAACGCTATTCGCCAACCGTCAGGATCGATCCATTCTTACAATGGCGGCGAGGTGGGCGCGGTACTCCACCAGGAGGCGCCATAGCTCGGCACGCGGGGTGTCGGGGCCGGTCTCGGCGGTGGCGGCGAGGAACGCACGCGCTATCGCGGCCTCGATGGCCCTTGCTGCATTTCCCAGTCTGGGAACTCTTCGCGCACGTCAGCAACAGTAGCCTGACAGCCCGTACCACATCTCGTTGCCCGCGTCCGTCCCAGCCTGAACACCCGCGAGTAACTGGCTGCTTCTCGCTGGCCGGGCACCGCTGCCTGCGGCATCAGTCGCGATGACTAGGCGCCCGGTATCAGCGGACGAGGCCGATTTCACCCATGGGCTGACGCGCCACGGGGCCTGACCCGGTCATCCTGGCGGTATGAGGATCTTCCGGACAGACCGGGGCGGGCGCGCCCGGTGACACCGCTGCGCTGGGCGGTGGACATCGCTCTCATCGTCGCCGGGGTGGTCTCGGTCCTGTTCGAGCCGACGTCCATCGCGATCCACAGCATCGTCGGGCTCGTCTTCGCCGGTGCGGTCGGGCCCCATCTGTGGAACCGCCGGGCCTGGATCGGTGGCACGGCCCGGCGGCTCTGGCAGCGGCGGCTGACCCGCACGCTGCGCTGGAATCTGAGCCAGGCCGTTTTGCTGTTCGTCCTGGTCGTGGTGGTGACCGTGTCCGGCCTTTGGGACTGGCTGGACGTGCCGACCAGGATCCGCGTGCATGCCATCTCCAGCGTCATCCTGATCGTCGTCGCTGTCTGGCATGCCTGGACCCGGCGCGACTGGCTGCTCCGCCGTGGTACCCGCACGCAGCGCCGGGCGCCGCGGCGCCCGGTGCCACCGACACGCCGGTGACACCCCCACCGCCACCCTCATCGAGCACTGGAACGGCACGGCGTGGAGCGTGATGCCGAGCCCCACGGTCGGTACGTGCCGTACCTGAACGGGGTGACGCCACGAGCGCCTCACGTCTGGGCCGTCGGCTACAGCGGCGTCTCGGGCTCGCTCAACCCGCTCGCCATCGAAAACCCCTAGTCCCCGGGCACCGAATGGCATACTTTTATTGCCGAAACGGTGGGGGGACATATGCCGGTCAGCTCCGACGGTGGCGCCGGGTCAGACCCTGGGTCGGGGGGTGACGCGACCGCCAATCCCATCCAGGTTGATCCTGGGAAAGGCTGGCTGGTCACGCTGCCCATGCCCCGTGAGGTGGTTGGGAAACTCGGCGGTCCAGCCCAGCTGGGGGAGCGGCTGCGGCCTCTCCTGGCCACCCGGCCCGGCCACCACGGCGAGCTCACCACCGACGCCCGCGACACGCTGGCCGCAGCGTACGACGAGCTGTTTCAGCAGCTCAAAGCGACCCCCGCCCGCCGCAGGGAGGGTGCGGGGAGCGACGATCCGGGCAACCCCCTAAGCGTTGACCCGCACGGGGGCCGGGCGGTCACGCTGCCTGTCCCCGGGCCGGTTCTCGCCGCCCTCGGTGGCGAGAACCGGCTGGGAGAGCGGCTGCGGCCCATCCTCGCTGCGCTGGCCGGCCCGGACACCGAGCTCACCCCCGGTGCTAGCGATAACCTGGCGTCGGCCTACGGTGAGCTGTTTCGCCACCTTGAAGCGGTGACCAGCCAGGAAGGGCCCCGGTAGACCATGCCGCTGTTGCGGGCGCGCGTGCAGAGTCCCGGGCCGCCTCCGCCGCCCGGCGGCGGCGATGTCTACGGGGCGTACATCAAGTCACAGCTCGACTATGAGCTGGCCCGCCGGTCGGGGCTCGAGGCCCGGGCTTCGAGCGTGGTGACGACCGCCGGGACCCTCGTCACCTTGCTCTTCGGGCTGGTCGCCGTCATCACGGGAGCCACCACCTTCCGGCTGCCTGGCCCCGCCCACGGCTGGCTCATCGCGGCCGTCATCCTGTTCGTGGTGGCCATCGGGCTCGCGGTCACGGTGGCGGTCATCCCCCTGGCTTACGGCCAGGTGGATTTCGCCGAGGGCCCGGCGCAGCTCTGGAAGGAGACCGCCGCCACCGCGTCTGTTCATGTCGCTGAAGCCCAGCTGAAACTGATCACGATCGCGCAGCGGAAGAACTCGAGAATCGCCCAGATCGTCCGGCTGAGCGGTATCGCCGAGTTGCTCGCGCTCGTCATGCTGGCCGTCGCGGTGATCCTGGTCCTGCGGTAGGCCGCTCAGCGGGAGGCTGCGCACCGGCGGCCGCTGGCGTTACCAGCGGCCGTTGGCGCGCAGCAGGTACAGCGCGTTCACCGTCATGGCCCCACGCCATTCACGCTCGGCCGCCGGGGACCAGGCCAGCCAGTTGAACGTCCAGCCGCCGTCGGCCTGCTGCGCGGCGGCCAGATGATCGAGATGGGCCTCGATCACGGGCTTATCGAACAGGTCCCGGGCGAGTGATCCTGGCTCAGGGGCGAAGTCGAGCGGTGTGTGGATCTCGCCGGGAGCGTCCGGGTCCAGCGTTACCAGTCCCTGGTCGAGGATCATGGGGCCGATCCGGCCCGCGGCCTGCCGCGCGCGCTGCCGGTCGGGCACGTGATCGAGGAAGCTGAGCACCGCCCGCATATCGTAGGGGCCGGCCGTGGTCAGGTTGCCGATCCGCGTCCAGAGCATGTCCGTGGCGTGGTCCAGCCAGGGATGCTGAACCCGCCGGGCGTGCAGCGTCGCCGCCAGGAGCGCGGTGGTGATGATCGAGGCGGGGCCGCCGTCCTCGGGAATCCACCACGGCGCATGCGGCCATCCGTCGATGCTGGGGTTGACGAAAACCGCGCCGCCTTCGGCCGGGGCGTGCGCCGCGAGCCAGCCGCAGGCGCCTTCGGCCAGCCCAGCATCCCAGGCGTCGGCTTCGTCCAGAGTGTGCAGCGCGAATTCGATGGCGAGCGGCTGGCTGCCTGGGCACCGCCCGTCGGGTTCCAGCGCGTAGCCGAACCCGCCGTCGGGCGTGCGGTAGGCGGCGACCGCGGCCCGGACCGGGTCCGGGCCGCCCCCGCCGAACAGGCGCTCAAACCGCTGCCACTCCAGCGCCCGGGCCTGGGCGGCGAGAAATCGCTCCGCCGCGTCGATGTCAGGAGAACTCATGAGGACATCTGAGCAGAGTGGTGGCGCGGGCGTCTTGAACGAAACGGACACGCTCGTGGCAGACTCGGCTCATGCTCGTGGACTGGTCGCCCGGCTACCGGGAGTACGCGCCTCCGGCCGCGCTCGGCGCGGCCGTGACGTGCCTGTGGGTACGGGTGGTCCCGGCCAGGGAGCCGCGGCAGGCCCCGGTCCTCCCCGATGGCTGCGCGGACCTGATCTGGCAGTCCGGCCGGGGAGTCTTCGTCGCGGGACCCGACACCGGGCCGGTGCCCTCGCCGGCCGCGCCGGGCACCGTCTTCGCCGGAGTCCGGCTGCGGCCGGGGGCGGGCGGCCCGGCCCTCGGCATGCCGCTCAGCGCACTGCTCGACCAGCGGGTTGACGCCGGTGATCTCACTGGCGGGGCTGTGGCCGGCCCGGTCACCGACCTGGCCCGGCTGCTGCCGGGCTGGCTCACGCCGGATGCGGCGATGCGCGGCCTGGCCGGGATCACCCGCCGCATGGTGACGGCGGGGCCCCCTGACCCGCTCGTGATGGAGACCGCCCGGCGGCTCGGATCGCCCGAGGCGCAGGTGCGGAGGATGGCGGTGGACCTCGGTGTCAGCGAGCGGCAGCTGCGCCGCCGCTGCCGCGCCGTGGTGGGCTACGGCCCGGCCACCCTGCGGAGGGTGCTGCGGTTCCGCCGTTTCGTGTCCGGCATCGACCAGGCCGGACCGTCGGCCGACCTGGCCTGGCTGGCCGCCGAGGCCGGCTATGCCGATCAGGCTCACCTCACTAGGGAAAGCACCCGCCTGGCCTGCCTGCCCCCGGCGGCCATGGCCCGGGTGAGGCGGCATGGACGTGCGGATAACCGGCGCGATTGACGAGGGAGAAGTCATGGAAGTGATGGGTGCGGCATCCCGGGCGAGCATCAGCGGGCCAGCGGACTCGTTCACCGGGCAGGTGTGGATAGACGAGATCGCCGTCCTGCCGGACCCCGGCCTGGTGCGATCGCTCCGGGTGCGCTTTTCGCCCGGCGCCCGGACGGCCTGGCATGCCCACCCGCTCGGCCAGGTACTGCACGTCCTCGACGGTGTCGGCCGGGTCCAGGCCGAGGGTGGCCCGGTGGTGGAGGTGCGCCCCGGCGACACGGTGGTGGCCGGCCCGGGGGAGATGCACTGGCACGGCGCCGCACCGGACCGGGTGATGAGCCACATCGCGATCCAGGAACGCGACCCCGCCACCGGTGAGACCACGATCTGGTCCCGGCATGTCTCCGACGACGACTACCTCGCCGCTCCCGCGGCGGGCGAGCCCTGACCCCGCGCGGCATGCGTCACCCCGCCGCGTATCACCCCGCCGCGTGTCACCCGGTACGCGGCTCCCAGCTGAAGTAGCGCACCGCCAAGAGCAGCCCGGCCACTCCCCAGGCCGCGACGACCAGGACGTCAGTCCAGTCGAAGCTGGTGCCCAGGAACGCGGCCTGCATCCCGTTCGCGAAGTGCTTGACCGGGAAGATCCGCGCAACCCACAGAATCCAGGCGGGGGTCTTGTTGCCGAACGGGATGAAGATGCCGGACAGGAACAGTAGCGGCAGGATGGTCGCGTTGACGATCGCGGGCGCCGCGTCGGCGTTGGGGATCACGGCGGTGATCGCGAAGCCGAGGGCACAAAACGCGGCCGCCCCGACCACGAGCATCACCAGGAACCGGAGCAACGTCGCTCCGGTGGGGATGTCCGCGCTGTAGAACGCCCGGCCGAAGGCGGCGGTGATGGCGACGAGCAGGACCGAGACGAGCAGCGCGTGCAGGATCCTGGAGCCCAGGAACGATGCGCTGGGCAGCGGCGTGCCGTTGATCCGCTTGAGGACCCCGGCGTCCCGCTGGAAGGTGACCGCCCCGGCGACGTTCGTGTAGCAGGCGCTGATCACCGCGAACGACGCCATCGCGGGCACGTAGTAGGTTGACGTGTTCACCGTGTGCGTACCGACCTGGACCGTGGAGTGGCCTAGCAGCGCCGTGAAAATCACCAGGAACATGAGGGGGAACGCGAACGTGAAGAACGCGGAGGCCGGGTTACGCCAGAACGCTTTATTGACATAACGCATCTGTCTCAGGGTCAATGCGACCGCATTCATGCGCCCCTCCTAGGCCGGCTGCCGGGCCGGCTGATGGTCGCCGGACCCGGACGGCGAGCCGGTCAGGGCCAGGTAGACGTCCTCCAGGGACGGCCTGGCCACCTCCAGCCCATCGAGGCTGACCCCCTGGTCGATGGCCCAGCCGGTGAGCCGGTGCAGGGTCCGGGTGACGTCGTCGGGTGCGAGTTCGATGAAGCCGTCGGGGGCGGCCGGACCGCTGAGGCCGTCGGGGGGAATGGCTCCCGGGGGGAGCCGGTAGCGGATCCGGGCCCTGGCCATGTCCCGGGCGCCGAGGCTGGCGGGTGGTCCCTGGGCGACCACGAGCCCGGCGGCGATGACCGCCACCCGGTCGGCCAGGTGCTGCGCCTCCTCCATGTAGTGCGTGGTGAGCAGGACCGTCTTGCCGAGCGCGGCGAGGTCCTTGATCACATCCCAGGCTTCACGCCGGGCCGAAGGGTCGAACCCGGTGGTCGGCTCGTCGAGGAAGAGCATTTCGGGATCACCGGCCAGGGCGATCGCGACGTCGAGCCGCCGCTGCTGGCCGCCGGAGAGCTTGAGCACCCGCTCGTTGCGCTTGGCGTCGAGGCCCACCAGGCGGATCACCTCGTCCACCGGCCGGGGGTGCGGGTAATAGCCGGCGAACATCGTGACCGTTTCGGCCACCGTGAGGTAGCGGTCTACCCCGGTGGACTGCAGGACGATGCCGATCCGGCTCTTCAGCCGGGCGCGGTGGCGGCCGGGATCCTCACCAAGGACGCTGACCTCGCCGCCGTCCCGGGCCCGGTACCCCTCGAGGATCTCGACGGTCGTGGTCTTGCCCGCCCCGTTCGGGCCCAGCAGCGCGAAGATCTCACCCTGGTGGATCGCCAGGTCGATGCCCCGCACCGCCGGCGTGCCCGAGTAGGACTTGGTCAGGCCGCGCACATCCACGGCCAGCGGTCGCTCGCTCAGCCCGGTTCCCGCTGACATCGTGATCGCGTCACCCCCGATCGCATCCCGTAACGCGAAACTTGCCCCCATTATGGTCGGCCGTCCGCGGCCCGGCTAGTTGCGTGATCACGGCAGATCCCGCGCACGGCGGCCGGTCACGAAGCCGGCCGTCCCCGAGCCCGCCGGGGCGGCCGGCCAGGCTTTTTCGTTTCCGTTTCAAGATTTCCCCAGAAGTGAGGTGTCAGCCGGACGAAAGTTAGCTGAGAGAAGTAAAGTCCTGCCCTATGGGGTGGAGGAAATCAGTAAATGCCCTGCTCGCACGCACAATCGGTTATCACCTGGCGCGCCCGCCAGGTCACCGAGCGTGGCAGCTTCCGCTGCCGAGTAGCGAGCGGATGCTGGCGGCGCCGGTGTTCATCTTGTCCGCGGCCCGGTCTGGGTCCACCCTGCTGCGGGCTATCCTCGGCAGCCACTCGCGGCTCTACGCGCCGCCCGAGCTGCCCTTGATGCACCTGGAGGCCCGGGCGGAGACCCGGTGGATCCAGACGTCCCTGAAGGCGCTCTACCTGACCAAGGAAGAGCTGGACCACATGCTGTGGGACCGCGTGCTGGCCGACGCGCTGGCGCGCAGCGGCAAGCCCGTCATCGTGGTGAAGACCCCCAGCAACGTCCTGCTGTGGCAGCGGATCGCCGTCTGCTGGCCCGACGCCCGGTTCATCTTCCTGCTGCGCCATCCGGCTGCCGTGGTCGCGTCCCTGCGCGCCTCGTGGGACCCCGGATGGCATCCCGGGCGCGGCGGCGGCATCGACGAGGTCGTCGGTGATTCGCTCCGGTACATGACCAAGGTCGAGGAGGCGCGCCGTGCGCTGTCCGGGCATACCGTCCGTTACGAGAGCCTGACCGCCGACCCAGAAACGGTGGTCGGCGGGCTGTGCCGCTTCCTGGACGTGGAGTTTGAGCCGGCCATGCTGGACTACGGCCGGTTCGCGGACGCCCGGTTCGGGGTGGGCCTCGGCGACAATTCAGCCAACATCTGGTCCGGCCGGATCCAGCCCGCCACGCCCCCGCCGCGAAGCGGCGAGATCTCACCCGAACTGGCCGAGATGTGCGCCACGTGGGACTACCGCGAGCCCAGCGGAGCCCGGCCAAATCCATGACCCACTGGACTAGCCACGGCCGCGCCGGTAGCCAAGGAGCCGCACAGTGGCCGCCCGCTGAAGTGCGGCCACTGTGCGACACTGGCGGCCGCGCGGGGTGAGGGCCCGCACGGCACGCTTGTGGAACGTGCCGGGAAAGCGGCCGGTTCAGCCGACGCTCAGCTGCGCCCGGATCGGCAGGTGGTCGGAGCCGACCGGGTCGAGGACCTCGCCCGCGAGGCCGGTGAGGCGAGGGCCGGCCAGCAGGTGGTCAAGCTGCACGAGTGGCCGGTGCGCCGGGTACGTCCGGCCGCGTATCACGCGGGAGTACCCGGCCGCGGCCCGGGTGGCCGCGCCGGGCATGTTCAGGTCACCGACGATCACGGTCGGGTCATTGCCGTCCGCCAGCCGCCTGACGAGCCGCCGCAGCTGGACAGGGCTGGTGTACCGGTGGGTCAGGTGCGTGTTGACCACCCGCAGCGACTGCCCGCCCGGCGTGGTGACCGTGACAACCTGTGCGGCGCGGGGGCATGGGTCCCAGAGAGCCCGGCCAAGTTCCACGACGTGGTACCCGGTCACGGGCAGCATGGTCAGCACCGCGAGGCCCCAGCCGCCCACCGCGGTGCCAGGACCAACCCGGAGGCTGGCCAGGGTGGTGCCGACAGCGAGGCTGGCGTGCTTGACCCGGGCCCCGAGAGCCTCGGCCACCGCGGCCAGGGGGTCCGGCTGGCCGTCCGGGAGCCACGCCTCCTGCACCGTGATGACATCGGCCTTCAGGTAGTGACATGCCGCCTCGACATCGAACGGCTGGCCATGGCGATCCAGCCCGCCGTGCAAGTTGAGGCTGGCCATGGTCACCTGGTCGTCGTCGCGATGCATCCTCGCCCCGGGTGCGTTGCTGGTCCGTTCCTGACTGCGTTTCCAGGGCACAATACGCGAGGCCACCAGCGCTGCGGTGATGCTCCCGCCGCGCCTGTAGTAACTGTTACAGCGTGTTGGCCAGAGGTCACATTCAGGCGAGAGCGGGCAGACCTGTTACGAAAGCGCCCCGCCAGGCGTGAAGGGCGGCGGGGCTGCGCATGGTGTAGGCGCGTTCAGGTTACGGGCTTGGCTCCATGACCAGCCGCGATCCGATCAATATGCCCCGCGAGGTCGAAGTCAAGGTCGGTGATCCGGTGCCCTGCATCGTGGGTGGTGATGCCGAAGCGGATCCGCTGCCAGCGGATGTCTATATCGGGGTGGTGCCCGATCTCGCGGGCCTTGGCGCCGACATACATCGCTAGGTGCAGGCACTCGTGCCAGGTGCAGGTAAACGTCCTGGTGATCTCATCGCCGTTGCGCGCCCAGCCGGGCAGCGCGGCGAGCTTGCGCCCGATCTCTGCCTCACTCAGCGGCTGCGCTGTCACAGTCTGCCTCCGGCGGTATCAGGTGATGGTGGCGAGCTTGTCGGCCAGTTCCCGCCCCGCTGCCGTGCCCGCCCACCGTGACATCCTGGTCCGGAGCGCGAGCAGCTCGCCGCGCAGCCTCGCCGAGCCGGTCTCGCGGACGAGCGTCACAACCTCCCGGCGATGTGCCCGGCCTGCTCTGGCTCCCCGATGGCGGCCAGGGACGCGGCCTGACGGGCGCGGAAGACGGCCGTGTCGCGCCGTGCGGATCCTGACATGCCGCCGAGGATCTGGCCCCACAGGCGCGCGGCTTCCTGGTCCGCGCCCAGGCGGCCGTAACAGGTGGCCCGCTGCACCTCGACGTACCCCGGGGCGCGGTGGCAGGCGTTCCCCCAGACGTGCTCGTCATCGACCTGCCCGGCGAGCCGGGCGGCGTTGTCGAGGAGCTGGTCACACGCGCGCCGTCCCCCGGTCAGCGAGTAGCCGTGCGCCGACTGGACGGCCGCCATGATCCGGGTTTTCGGCAGCAGGCGGCGCGGGTCGCCGAGCATGGCGGCGCGGCCGAAATCGACGACAGCCCGCCCGCTGCCCGTGTCGGTGAGCAGCATCGCCTTGTTCGTGAGCGCGTAACTGATCAGATCAGGGTCGCCGCAGCGGTGCGCCATGTCGAGAGTCACCGAACGCCAGTACACCGACCGCGGGATGTCTCCCGCGTCCTGGTGAAGCCACCCGATCAGCGCCGCGTAGGCCGTCCCGGCCCGCAGCAGCCTGGCTCGTACGCCACTCGCGGCCATGCCCGCGAGGTCGCAGATCAGCCGGTGCTGCTCGGTGACGGTCGGGATCAGGTGATGCGGGCCGAGGAACATGTCAGCCCGGTAGTGCCCGGCGAGCTGAGTGCGGAAGTAGTCAACCAGCTCCGGAGCGACCGCCCGCGGTTCCCTGGGTGCAGGAGCACTGCCGGGCGCCACGCCGAACGCCGCGAGGACACCGCCAGGGTCGGGGGGAGCCCGCTCCCGCCGACGCGGCGGCCCGGACCAGGGCCCCCCCGCGCCTAACGCCTCATCGAGCAGCCGCGCCAGCTTCGGGGACGGCTGCTGCCTGTGGGCGAATTCCATCCGCGTACACCATTCGCGTGATGACAAGACGGAGTTGACCGTGGTTGACGGCTTCCCCGTCAACATCTCCCACCGTATCCGCCCTGCCAGCACGGTAGGCAGATGGTTTACGACAACAGCGCACGCGAAGCAGAAGTAACAGCACTGGAGAAGCTCGCCGCCGAACTCGGCGGACGCGGTTTCGATACCCGGCTCCATGCCCCGGAGGGCGGGGTGCCCTCGTTAGCGGTGACCAGCGCCCGGGCGTCAAGGCTCACCGAGACGATCATGACTGGCCAGGGGTCGTTCTGGTGGTCGTGGGCGGAGCGGATAGCGCCCGTGGCCGACGTAGGCGCTGCCGCGGACGCGGTAGCGCGCGTCCTGGCGTACGGGAACAGCTCCACATGACCGGCGGCGGCGGCGTGACCGACGCCAAGCGCCTGGCCGAGGTGCGGCGGCTCGCCGCGCTCCGCGAGAAATACCCGAAGTGGAGATCTTCCGAATCGCCGGAGGCTTCGGCGCTGTCCTCGATCACCTGGAAAGCGCCCTGACCGCGAACACCCTGGACGAGCTGGCGGGCAGGCTCTCGGAGTTCTGACCCGCTGGCTACGGCTGGCGGGCCGCACGGCCACTGTGGCCCGACCCGGGACGAGTCCACCCGGGCCGCCGTTGATGCTGTGCTGGCGGCCCGGGCGGAACAGATCCGGAACAGGGGGAGTGCTCAGTGAGCGCGCCCCAGGTCACGCCGGGCGTGATGGCTAGACGTCGTAGTACATCTCGAACTCGTGCGGGGTTGGGCGGAGCCGGATCGGGTCGAGCTCGTTGGTCCGCTTGTAGTCGATCCAGGTCTCGATCAGGTCCGGGGTGAATACGCCGCCCTCGAGCAGGTAGTCGTGATCCGCTTCGAGGGTGGCCAGCACCGTTTCCAGGGATCCAGGCACCTGCGGGATGGCGAGCGCCTCGTCCGGCGGCAGTTCGTACAGGTCCTTGTCCACGGGCTCGTGCGGCTCGATCTTGTTCTTGATGCCGTCGATGCCGGCCATCATCATGGCGGAGAAGGCCAGGTACGGATTAGCCGATGGGTCGGGCACCCGGAACTCCAGCCGTTTGGCCTTGGGGTTCGAGCCGGTGATCGGGATGCGCACGCAGGCGGACCGGTTCCGCTGCGAGTACACCAGGTTGACCGGCGCCTCGTAGCCGGGCACCAGCCGGTGGTAGGAGTTCACCGTCGGGTTGGTGAAGGCGAGCAGTGACGGTGCGTGCTTCAGCAGGCCGCCGACGTAGTAGCGGCCCATGTCGGAGAGCCCGGCGTAGCCGACCTCGTCGTAGAAGAGCGGCGAGCCGTCCTTCCACAGGCTCTGGTGGCAGTGCATGCCCGAGCCGTTGTCACCGAACAGCGGCTTGGGCATGAACGTGACGGTCTTGCCCGCGGCCCGGGCCACGCTCTTCACCACGTACTTGTAGAGCATCAGGTTGTCGGCCTGCTGGAGGAGCGGCCCGAACAGGATGTCGATCTCCGCTTGCCCGGCGGTGCCGACCTCGTGGTGCTGCATCTCCACCGTGAGGCCCGCGTCGATCAGCGCGCGGACCATCGCCGAGCGCAGGTCGGTGTAGTGGTCCGCCGGCGGGACCGGGAAGTATCCGCCCTTGTACGGGGGCTTGGAGCCGAGGTTCCCGCCCACCTCCTCGCGGCCGGTGTTCCAGGCCCCTTCGACCGAGTCAATGTAGTAGTAGCCAGCGTTGGCCCCGGTCTCGTAGCGCACCGAGTCGAAGATGTAGAACTCCGCCTCAGGGCCGAAGAACGCGGTGTCGGCGATCCCGGTGCCGCGCAGGAAATCCTCCGCCTTACGGGCGACGTTGCGCGGATCACGGCTGTACGGCTCACCGGTCAGCGGGTCATGCACGAAGAACGTCATGTTCAGGGTGGAGTGCTGGCGGAAAGGATCGAGCAGCGCGGTGGTCGGGTCCGGCATCAGGAGCATGTCCGACTCGTGGATCTGCTGGAACCCGCGAATCGACGAACCGTCGAACATGCGGCCCTCGGTGAAGACCTTGTCGTCGAACGTCTCGGTCGGGATCGTGAAGTGCTGAACCGTCCCCAGCAGGTCACAGAACCTGACGTCGACGAACTGGACCTTTTTATCGCTGATGAACTTCAGGACCTCGTCAGCGCTCTTGAACATCAACCCTCCCTGAACGGTGCTGGCAATGGGGTTGCCACTATGCCCTGGCGCTGCACCGCCACGCTGGGCTGGCCGCACGGGGGTCGTGCTTGCGGCAGGACGCGCCTTGGACGTTAGCTGGCAGCAATTACCGAGCCGTGTCCCTAGTGTTTCACACGTGTTACACGTGCCTTCAGCGGCGCGCCCGGCCTGGCCAGAGCCGGTTTCGGCGTCGCGCCTGGCCGGTGCCCGGCGGCCTGGGGCGACGACTGGCAGGGTGGCGTATTCATTCGACGCGTATTTGGTCGGTGGGCGGCCTGGATTAGTCGGCAGGTCTGTGGCCAGCTTGCCGGTCGGGTGCGCTGTCGGCGGGCTGATCGTTATAGGCGCTGCGTGGCGCGACCGGGATGTGGATGATGCCGCGTGGTAGCTGGGTGCGGCGCAGGCCGGGGATCAGGGCGAGGGTGATGGCCAGCGAGGCGCATCCCAGGACGCCGATGGCGGTGGCTGCGCCGGCCGGGCCGCCGGCGAGTTGCTGGGTCAGCAGGCCGGCGAGGACGGCGGCGATGCCTTGCATGGCCAGCATTCCGGTGGAGTTGAGGCCGAGCATCTGCCCGCGGATGTCCGGGGCGGTGTGGTCGAGGAGGCGTTCTTGCAGGGGGAGGCTGGCTGCGTAGCCGATGGAGGCGGCGAACCCGAGCCCGGCGGCGGGCAGCAGCGGCGGGTGGGTCAGGAACAGGACGTAGGGGGCGGCCAGCAGGAACCGCAGTGGTTCGACCAGGCGGCGGCGGACCGGTGCGGGGATGAACCGGCCGACGAGGATGTCCCCGGTCAGCATGCCCGCGGCGGTCGCGGCGAAAAGGTACCCGGCGGAGCGCCCGGCAAGAGGGACGAACAGTGACTCGCAGCCGACGACGAGCCCGTTGGGTATCCACCCGGCCAGGTAGACCGGGCGCAGCAGCGGCGAGGAGAGCAGGGCGCGGTTGATGGTGCGGGCCCGCAGGACAAGTGCGCGGCTTATCGTGCGGGGCGGGTGGTCGCCCACTCCCCGCACCACTACCACCAGCGCCAGTGCCGAGGCGCCGGCGGCGCACAGGAACAGGGCGGTCACGGACAGGTGGAGCAGCAGGATGCCGCCCAGCCCGAACGCGATGATCTGCATGCCGCCGACCGCGATGTTGAGGGTGGCCCGGCCGAACACGAAACTGCCGGGGGGCAGGATGTCGGCGACGAGGGCCAGGCCGGCGCCTCCGGTCGCTGACATCGCCACCCAGGGCAGGGCCAGGATGACGAACCGCAGGCCCCACGGCATACCGGGGATGGCTTGCAGCAGGTCGGCCAGGCATGTGATGGCCGCGACGCCGGCCAGGGCCTGGCGTGGGCGCAGCAGGTCTGAGGCGGACAGCAGAAACCAGGAGGCCGCCAGCCGGACCAGCGGACCGCCGAACATCGCCAGGCCGCTGAGGACAGGGTTGCGGGTGGACGCATAGGTGATCGTCCCAAGCGCCAGGCTGCCGGCCGACGCGGACCCCATGGCCAGGCACTGGGCGGTGAAGATCGCGCGGAACTCCCGGACGGCGAACAATTCCCGGTAGGTGCGCACGATCCGACTCTCGGGCACGACGGCCTGCCTGGTCTACTGCTTTCGCGTGGAGGCAAAGCTGATGGCCAGGCGAGCCCGGGATGGAACCGCGCTGGTATCGAGGAGGGTCTCGGGATGTCCTTCTAGGACTGGCCGGCCCGCGGACGCTTGCGGTGGCGGCGGCCCGGGTAGAGCGGGGCGGCACCGGGGTGCTGCCTGTCCCGGCTCGCCAGGCTTGGAGGAGCCGGGCCGTGCGGTCTGTTCGGTCGTCACTGCCGAGTAGCCAGCAGCCCCGCTACCGGTACTGGGCCGGCGAAGGCGAGTGTTCCTGCTAGATCGTTGACCGGGGAAGTAACCCGTCGCGGATACGTCGATGACGACGCTGCCGCTCAGCTCAGGAATGAGGTGATCGCGGCGGTGAAGAAGGCCGGGTCGTCGAGCCATGGGAAGTGCGCGGCCCCTGGCTGAACGGTCACCGACGCGTTCGGGAACCAGCGCGCGCCCGCTGCGGCGGTGTCCGGTGTCGGAGCGGCGTCGAGCTCGCCCGCATATATCAGCACTGGCGCGGTGAGCCGGCTGACCGCCTCGCGGGTCTGGGGCGGGTTGAACGCGCCCTCGGCGCGGAAGCCGTCTCGTATAGGGCGGGAGCGCTCGCTGACCCCGGCATCGACGTGAGCCTGCGCCGCGGCGTCCCAGCGGCCGTAGAAGAACGGCATGTAGGCGCGCCGGTTGTCCATCGACTCGTCCGCGGTTTCTGCCTTTTCCATCGCAGCTAGCGCCGCTGGATACCACGGCTCCGCAGATCTGCGCGCGAGCGCCGCGCGCCATTGCTCGTCTGTCTCTTCGACGCCGACCGCATCCAGGCCAGGCGTCAGCAGGATCAGGTACGCCACACGCTGCGGGAAGGCAGCCGCGTACAGCGTGGCCAGGTCGCCCGCGGCGGAGTGCCCGAGCAGGTCCATCCGGTCCAGGCCGAGGTGGGAGCGCAGCGCTTCCACGTCGCCGGCGAGCCGGTCGCAGCGGTAGCTGAGCGGGTCGCTCGCATCTGCTGATTCCCCGGTGCCCCGGGTGTCCGGCATGATCAGCTTCCGGGACCGGCTCAGGCCGCCCAGGTCACCGAAGTACTCGCACGTCCGGCCGGGGCCGCCGGGCAGGCAGACCAGCGGCGCCCCATCGCCGAGGGTGCGGTAGCCGATCTGGGTGCCGTCATAAGAAGCGAACCGGGCCATGAGCCAATCTTGCCCTGCTCGACGGGGAATGCGTACCGCGTAGCGGCCTGCGCAAATCAGGGTTTTCCTGCTGAGGGCAGGCCCGCGTACCGGGTCCAGGTGGCGCCGGCGTTGACGTGCTGGCGGTGCGTGGTGGTCTGGTGGAAGCCGAGGGCGTCGGCGATGACCGGAGGCGGGGCCTGGGCGGCGAGCTCACGGAGTGCGGAGACCCGGCCGGTACGCATCGGGAAGCCTAGGCCGCGGAGCTGGTTGAAGACGGTGATGTAGGCGGCTGGCTGGCCGGGGTTACGGCCAGGGAACAGCCAGGTGCTGGTGAGGGCCGCGTGGGCGGCCTGGAGGAGCAGAACTTGGGCGAAGGGATCGGGAACGGGGGAAGCCGGTTCGCCGATGCGCAGGCAGAGCTGGCCGCCGGCTTGCTGGTCGAGGTCGGTGAGGGTGAGGCGGAGGACCCGGCTGAGCGGCTGGGCGTAGAGCAGCATGAGGCAGGCGGCGGCCCGGACGCGCAGCGGGTCCTGGTCGGTGAGCGCGTAGCGGCGCAGCAGGGCGATGCGCTGCTGCTGGGTGATGGCCTCGCCCGTGCCGAACCGGATGACCGGCAGGTCGAGGCGGGCCATGTGGCCGCTGTCCATGGCCCAGATGAGGAACGCACGACTGGCCGGCCGCTGGCCGGCGGGGCAGGTGGCGTGCCAGGTGTCGAGGTCGGCCTGGGTGAGGCGGGCGGGGTGGCCGCCGCGGTCGTGGACCCAGGTGAGGAACTGGCAGGCGGTGGTGAACCGCTGTTCGGCGTACTGGCGGGTGGTGGGCCGCAGCGGCCCGCTGGCGGCGCGGGCGCGCATCCTGGCGAGCTGGTGCCACATGCCGAACTGGCGGAGCAGCTGGTGGTGGGGATGGCCGGCCAGGTCGTCGAGGCGGCGGCGCAGCCAGCTGTCGTAGTCCAGGAGTTGCCGGTCGGCGGCGGGGAGCAGGCCGCAGTCCATGAGCAGGTCACGCAGGTAGACGGCGGCGCGCCAGTCTGCGCGGGCACCGAATGCCTGATGGGTGAGGGCCAGGCGGCCGGCGGCCAGGTCGGCGAGCAGGGCAGCGATGTGCTGCGTGTTCAGCCAGTCCAGGGTGGCGGCCGGGTTGGTGCTGGCGTGCAGGGCATGGGCCAGCGGCGCGAGCCCGGCCGTGGCCTGGTCGCCGAGGAGCTGGTCGGCGCGGTCAGCTACCTTGCACCGGGCGCACAGTCGCCCCCGGCGGTGAGCGTCGGCGCCGCAACGCCGGCAGTCGAACCGGCGGGTGATCCCGGCGCAGTCACCGCAGATGGGCACCGCGGCGGCGGTGCGGCCGGGCAGCGTCCGGTGCTGGCCGCAGCCGGGGCAGGTGCCGCGGGTCCGCACGGCGTGGTCCAGGCAGGTCGTACAGAGCGGCCCGTCGGGGAACCGGGTGGCCAGGGCACGGTCCTGGGAGCAGCGGCAGCAGGTGATCCTGACGCCCCCGCGCGGCGGAGGCTGGGTCACTCGCTGGGCCGCAGCCGGGCCGGCTGGGGCCGGAGCGCGTCCGGGTTGGGGACGGCGGCCGGGCCGGCGGAGGCGGCCTTGCGTGGCTGCACGTTGCCGGCGCTCGTGGTGATCAGCTCGGCGGGAGTGACCTCGAAGATGTCGCACAGCGCGGCGAGGAGCTGCATCGACAGCCGTTCGGGGACCTGGGCGACCAGGCGCCACACCTGCACCGAGGACAGGGTGATACCGCGTTCGGCCAGCAGCGGTTCCAGGTCGGGGGCGTTGAACAGGCCGCGGGAGGCCATCAGTTCCCGCAGCCGCCACTGGTAGGAGACCTCCCGCTGGGGCCGCCGGGCTGTCATGGCGTCATCCTCCCGGCCACCACGGCCGCCGTGGTGGCATCGAGCACCCGCCGCAGGGTGCGGGTGCGGAAGTCCGACGATGCGCATAACGGCACAGTCGGGTATTGGAACTGCCTGAATACCTGCCTGATCGGGTGTTGTCCCAGAGGTGCTCTCGGCCGGGTTACCGGTTGTGGCGGATTCCCCGTCGCCAGATGGCGTGGATGGCGGCGGTGGCGGTGATGTCAGTGGTGGGGTCTCCGTTGACGAGCAGGAGGTCTGCGGTCAGGCCGGGGGCGATGCGGCCGCGGTCGCCGAGCCCGAAGCGGGCGGCCGGGGCTGCGGTGGCGGCGGTCAGCGCCTCGGCAGGGGAGAGCCCGGCCTCGGTGAGCAGCTGGAGTTCGCGGTGCAGGCTCGCGCCGTGGGCGGCGCCGAGGGTGCCGGCGTCCGTGCCGGCCAAGATAGGCACCCCGTGGTCGTGCAGTGCGCGGAGGGACGCGGCTGGGGCGGTGGCCTGGACATGGGCGCCTGCTCCGAGGGGGAAGTTGCCGCCCGCCATGGTGAGCATCATGCGTGAGGCCTGGTCCAGGTGAGAGGCGAAGCGGGGGTCGGCGGCGGTGCGCGGGCCGTGCCCGTGTCCGCAGATGGCCTCGGCGGTGACGAGGGTGGAGATCACGAACATGCCGTTGCCGGCGATGCGGGCGGCGAGCTGGGGCGTGAGTGCGGTATCGACGGGCAGATGGGCCAGCCCGTCGGCGCCCGCGTCGGCGGCCAGGCGGATGGCGCCTTGGTCGAGGGCGTGCACGATGGCCAGCTTGCCGTGCTCGTGGGCGGCGGTGACCAGCGCGTGCACGGTGTCGCCGGTGAGGGTGGGCTGGGGGTAGCCGAGGGCCTGCCCGTCATCAATGATGATCTTGATGTGGTCGGAGCCCTCGGCGACCCGGTCAGCGACGAAGGCGCCGGCGCCGGCGGGGCCGCTGAGGGTGGGGAAGGGCGGGTAGAGGCCGCGTTGCACCAGCCCGGTGGGGTGGCCGCCGGGAGCGGTGGCGCAGGTTCCGGCCGACCGCAGGCCGGCCAGCTGTTCCCCGGCTGCCGCTCGCTTCTTGAGCTCGCCGGCCAGGCGCGGGTCGGCGAACATGTCCAGCTCGGTAGTCACCCCGAAGGTCAGCGCCTGTTCCAGGCTGCCGACGGCGACATGGGTGTGGGCGTCGATGAGTCCTGGCAGCAAGGTCCGGCTGGTCCCGTCGATCACCTCGGCGTCTGGCGGCGTGGTGATGTCGTCGCCTATCTCGGCGATGACCCCGTCGTGCAGGACCACCGAGCTGCGTAGGCGCACCGTTGTCCCGTCGAAGATCCTGACGTCGCGGATCACGGTGCTGGAGCGAGGGGGCATCATTGCTCTCCTATCGGGGCTGGCGTCTGTTTCCGGTTAGCGGGACCGGGGCTGGCTGCCGCGCGGCGACTGATGCCGGCGGCGTAGGTCAGCCAGTCACCGGATGAGGCGTGCTGCCAGGCGACGGCGACGTCAACGTGGATGCCGAGCATGCGGGCGAGCAGCGCGGCGGGCAGTTCGGCGGCGAGCTGGAACAAGGCGGTGGAGCGTGCCTGGCCGGGGTGGATGCCGATCTGGCGGAGGCGTTCGTTGAGCCGGTCGGGGCTGATCGGCTGGCCGGGGCGTCCGCCGGGCAGCAGCCATGGGGAGGTGCCCTGGTCTCCGGTGGTGGCGTGGCCTTGACGGGTGGCGGCCAGGTGAAGGACGAGACCGGCGAGCGGTTCGGGGAGTACGACGGGTTCCTGGCCGAGCCGCAGGCGTACTTCGCCGCCGCTGGCCTGGATGTGGCCGAGGGTGAGGCGGCTGATGGTGGCGGGCTGCTGGGCGTAGAGCAGGACGAGGAGCCCGGCGACCCGGTCCTCGGGCTTGAGCGTGTCGTCGTGCAGCAGGCGCCGGGCTTGTGCCCAGCGTCCTTCGGTGTCGATAACACGGGCGGGCCCCGCCCACCGGGTGGCGGGGAAGTCCAGGCTGGTCAGCTTCTGGTTTCGGGCCCAGCGGATAAAATGGCCGGTGCGGCCGCGCTGGCTGACGCTCGCGCTGGACATCCACTGGTCAAGTTCGGCCTGCGGGCAGGAGGCCAGCGTGAGATCGCGCGTGGTCAGCCAGTTCAGGAATGTGATGGTGGCGGCGATGTTCTGGCGAGCGACGCCGGCCTGGCCGTGGGTGGCGTGGGTGCTGCCGATCCGGTACCGCAGCCGGCGCAGGACGTGCCAGACCGCGTAGCGGTGCAGGATCTCCTTCTCCTGCGGGTCGGCCCGGCCGGCGACGGTCTGCGTGGTCCAGCGTTCGAGCCGGGCGAAGTGCTCGTCGCGGGCGGGCAGCGCTCCGGTGGCGACCAGGACGCTGCGCAGATGCGCCAGTGGTTTGCTCGCGGGCAGTTCGTCGAGCGCGGCATGGGTGAGCGGGCGCAGGCCTGCGGCGAGTTCGGTAAGCATGGTCTGCGAGGTGGCGCTGGAGAGCCAGGCCAAGACAGCGGCCGGCCGGTCAGTGGCGGCCAGTGTCTGGTGCAGGACCTGCAGCTGGGGGCGGATGTTGCCGGTGCTGTCGGCGAGCAACTCGTCAAGCCGCTGACGGAGATGGCAGCGGCGGCATGCTCCGGCGATCAGGCGCCCGGGACTGCCGCAGCCCGGGCAGGTCTTGAAGAAGCCCGGGCCCGGGACGGCGCAGTCTCCGCACAGCGGCACGTCACGCGTGCCGGCGCGGGCCGGGGCAAGCTGCCCGCACCGTGAGCACCGTGCCCGTGACCGGGCGCACGCCCCGCATCGCGGCTGGCCGGTGACCTTGGAGACCGTGCGGGGGGCGGTGCGTCCGCAGCTGCTGCAGGTCAGGATGTTGCGGGGGTTGCAGGTGGCGCAGACCGGCCCCGCGGGCGTGCGGGTGCTGACCTGCCGCCGGCGGCGGCAGCGGACGCATTCCTCGAGGTTGACCGGATCGCTGACCAGGCAGTACGGGCACAACGGGCCGCCCTGGCCGTCACGGGCGGCCGGCTCGCGTACCGTCCCGCATTTCGCGCAAGGGACCGCACGAGCGCGGGCAAAGCAGCTCCGGCAGATCCTCAGCCCGTCCCGTTGCTTGCTTAGCGTGATCACGCGCCGGCAGCGCGGGCAGGCGGGACGCCGGATGGGGGGGCGCCGGCCGCACAGAGCGCGTCGATGAGCCGCAGCACCACCGGGAACGGCGCTTTCGCGCCGTCCCCGGTGAGAAGCCCGGGTTCGTCCTGCAGCAGCCACGCCAGCTTCTGCAGGTGAGCCTGCTTGGTGACGGTCGCCTCGACCGCCGCAGTGACCGCTTCGGCCGGCAGGCCGGGGTCGGTCCTGGTGATGACCTCGACGAGCACCAGGAGCGGATCGCGGGCATCCTGGTCAGGGCACTTGCTGCAGCGCGGCCGGCCCCGGCGGTCGCGGAACGCGACCTGCCGGATGTTCCCGCAGCCCGCGCAGGCCTCCGGGCGGACAAAGCATGCCGCGCAGTACCAGTGCCCGCCCCGGCGCTGCATCGAGGTGACGCGGCGTTCGCAGTCTGCGCACCACGGCGCCGAGATGCTGGTCGCGCCGGCGGCCCGCAGCGCGAGCAGTAGATCACCCGTCACCTTGGAAGCGGGAGACCGGCCGGTGACCAGAACCGACGGGTTACCGGCCAGCCCGACAGCCAGGCGGCGCCGCTTCGACCGACCGCCGCCAACCTGCTCGACGATCCGGCGGACGAGGTCGCAGGCGAGGGCAGGGTCGGCCGCAGTCACCAGGCAGACGACGGTCCCGACCGGATCAGTAAGCGCGTCAGCCGGCGTGGTCACGAGTCAGCCGGCGTGATCCGGGCCCGCTTAGGCCGCAGGTCTCCGACGCCTCCCCCGCCCCCAGCCGCCCTGGCTTTCTTTGCCGCCCCGGCGGCGATGGGTTCGATGAGATCGGCCATCTCACAGTCAAGGATGTCCAGCAGCGCCATGAGGATCTTCAAGCTCAGGCGCTCGGGGCGTTCTGTGACCAGCCGGTAGACCTGACTAGAGGACAGCCTGATCCCGCGATCCGACAGCGGGCCGAGCAAGTCAGTGGTGGAGAACATGCCGCGGGTAGCCATCACCTGCCGCAGGTGCCACCGGTAATCCAGCTTGGCAGGCATCACTGCTCCTCTCGCCCGCGGCTGGTTCCGTTGCCGGAGCCGAAGGCCGGGGCCAGCGCACTGCGCAGCGCGGTATTCATGAAGTCGCTGCTCACATGGGTATAGACAGCCGTCGAGCTGTCCGCCTCGTGCCCCACATTGACCTGGATGAACCGGCGGTCAACCCCGTCCTCGGTGAGATGGCTGACGTAGGAATGCCGCAGGCTATGAACGACCAGGGCCGCCGGCAGTCCGAGGGCGTCGCGGTAGGCGACGAACCGGGCATTTATCTCCGCCGGCTTCACCCGGCCGCCGCGCTCGGTCACCCACAACGCCGGATGATCCCCGCATCCGAACCGGGGCCGCACGTTCTCCACGTAATCGGCGACCGCCTCCACCGCCCAGCCCATCACCGCGGCGACGTTACGCCGCCGGGGCGGCTGGCCCTTCTTCGCCTTGCCGTACCGGACGTTGAGCATCCCGAACCGGCCGAACTCCGGAGCCGCCGGATTCCGGCCGAAGTCCGCCACATCCAGCTTGGACGTCTCCGTGCGGCGCAGCCCCCACCCGTAGATCACCTTGAACAAGGTCGCGTCCCGGTAAGCGGCCAGGGCGCCCTTCCGCTTGGACCCGGCCGCCCGTTCCACCTGGTCGTCGGCGTAATCCAGGAACCGCTGCAGCTCGGCGCGGGTGAACGGCCGCGCCTCGGGGTCACCCTCGTAGTCGTTTAGGTGAGCGATCGTGTTCCACTCATGAGCGATAGCCACCGGATGCTGCCCGGGGCCGAACGCCTGCTCACACGCCACCGCCCAGCCATACCGGCCATCGATCAGGAACTCGCTGAACTGCCGGATCGTGCACTGGTAACTGCGGATCGTCAACGGTGCCAGGTGCAGCTCGGCGGTCAGCGACAGCGACCACTCGTCCATGTGCCCCGGCGACCACGCCCACGGATACTCGCTGGTGAACTCCAGGAACCGGCGCACCAGTCGCTCCCGCGGCACCACCGTGTCCTCCCGCAGCCCGCGCGCCACCTGCTGCGCACGCCATCCCCGCAGCATCGCCCCGAACATCGCGTCCTCCGGACGCAACTGCACCACGCCCGCGACCAGCTCCATATGAGCCGCACCCGCAAGATCCGCCCGCCGCACCAGTCCTCCGCCCGTCAAAATCCAGCCCGTTTCAAGGGCAGATCTTGCACCAAGCGGGATCGCCCTGGCAAATCACCTGATCAGGCAGCCATGCTGAGAACTCCCGAAACCCCGGAAGAGCGCGGTCCTGACATGGTGACCTGCGATTTCTCGCCCGTCTGATGCAATTCCCGAGGGTTGCTATAGATGGCCGTGGTCGAGGCGTGCTCGTGGCCGGCCTGATGCTGGACGAACAGCGGGTCCCAGCCGTCCTCGATGAGGTGGGTGACATACGAGCGGCGCAGCGAATGCAGATCCAGCCCGGTTCCAGGCCGAGCTCGTCCCGGTAGGCGGCGAACCGCTTGTCGAGCATGTTGCCGCCGACCCGCGGACCGCGTTCGGAGGGCCAGAGCGCCGGGGACCAGCTGGCCCCCGGCATCTGGGGCCGGACCTCGCTGGTCCACTGGTCCAGGATGCCGGGGACCCAATCCCAGACGGTCAGCACGGACCGCCGTTTCGGCGCTGAGCCTTTGCTGGCCTTGCCGAACCGGACCCGGCACAGCCCGAACTGGCCGAACTCGGCGGCGTGCGGGTTGGTGCCGAAGTCCGCCAGGTCGAGCATCACCGCCTCGTTTCGGCGCAGCCCGAACGCGTAGGCGACCTTGAACAGCGCGGCGTCGCGGAACGCCGGCAGCCAGCCCTTGCGTCCGCGGCCGCGGACTGTGCCGACCTGGGCGTCGGCGTGGTTGAAGAACGCCTGCATCTCGGCGACGGTGAACGCCCGCTTGCCCGGGCCGCCCTCGGCGGCCTGGACGTGCGCCGCGATGTTCCACTCGTGCGCTACCTGTACAGGGTGGGTGCCGAACCGGGCCTGGCATTCGCTGGCCCACCCGTAAGCCGGGTCCGTCACATACCGGCAGAACAGCGACACGTCCAGGCCGTAGGCGCGGATCGTGGACCGGGCCAGCCCGCGGATCCCGCGAAGCTCCCCGAGCCACTCGTCGAGCATCTGCGCCGTCCAGGCCCACGGGAACGCGTCAGCGTGCCGGGTGAACGCGCGGACCGCCGTGGTCCGTTTCCCAGCAGTCGAGGTGGCCAGGTTGCGGGCCAGTTGCTGGACCCGCCAGCCTTCCAGCATCGCCTCGAACACTTGCTCCTCCGGGTGCAGCAAACGGGCGCCCCCGGCCAGCTCCAGACTCGCGGACCCCGGGGGCGCCGGGGGTACCGCCGGTGGCGCATCCTGCCTCATCAGCATCAACGGCTACCTCATCCCATTTCATCAGAAGAAGGAATCCTTCACCAGATGAAGAAGATCCGCAACCGAGCAGGCCAGCGGCTCGCGTCGCCCCGGCCATTCCCCGGATCGTCGGTGCCGAAAGCGTGGCCCGGGGCGGACGGAAAGCTGGTGCGGCCTGCTCAGCGTGCTCGGCCTAAGGGGCCGTAACCCAAGTGATTCCAGATTGCATCAGATGAAACTGGCACCACTGCCGGCGAGTTACCGTAGACCCGTGACTGAGCGACGGTGGGGAGCATGGCTGCCCGGCCCGCGCCCGCTGGCCGAGGATGAGCGCTACCCGGGTGCGCGGTTCGGCCTCGCCGAGCAGGGGGCCGGGTCGGTGGCGGGCATGGGCAGGCGCGTGGTGGCCCTGTTCATTGACTGGATCCTGTGCATGCTGATCGGCCTGGCGATCTTCCACTCCCGGGGCTGGACGACCCTGGCCATCTTCGCGGTCGAGGACTACCTGCTGACCGCGCTCACCGGATTCACCCTGGGCAAGCGCCTGCTGGGCATCCGGGTGGCCCGCCTGGACGGCCACCCGGTCGGGTTCATCTGGGCGCTGGTGCGCACCCTATTGCTGCTCACCGTGGTCCCGCCCTTGATCACCGACCGTGACCTGCGCGGCCTGCACGACCGGGCAGCGAACACCATCGTGATCCGGGCCTAACCCGAACCTGCGCTGCCAGCGGGCATCCCCGGGGTGCTCGCCCGCCCGGGCCTTCGCCGGCCCGGGAGCCCGTGCTGCCTGCACTCTTCGGCCGTGTGGGCCTTGACGTGAACTACCTATAATCATTACGGTCATATCCTCTGAATAGGAATGCCAGCCACTGCCCCTGCCGGTGCACCCTGTGGCCGGCCCGGACCCGGGGGGGTGCGCCAGGCCCCGGAAGGCACGGGCTTGCCGACGCTGGCGGGCCACGGCGCGCTCTAGGAATTGGGAGATGCCAATGCAGGCACTGCTCCGAAAGCTCACACCCGGACTCGCGATCGCCGCCGCCTCAGCGCTGGCCGTGGCCGGCTGCGGTTCGTCCTCCTCCGGAAGTTCAGGGTCCGGTGGGTCCGCCGTCATGAATATCGGCGTGATCTACCCGTTCACCGGTGCTAACGCCGACGAGGGCGGCATCGGCATGGCGGGATGCCTGTCCGGCGTCGGCGAGGTCAACGCGGCGGGCGGGGTCCTCGGCAAGAAGTTCGTGTGCAAGCCCTTTGACACCAAGGGTGACCCGGCCGACGCCACGTCCGCGGCGAACCAGATGATGGCCTCGGCCAGCCCGGTGATGGTGATCGGTGCCTCTGACGACGCGGTGACCACCGCGCCTATCGTCACCGCGGCGCAGGTCCCGAACTTTGCCACGATCGGTGACCCGCATTTCGACAAGCAGACAAACCAGTACTTCTACCGGATCACGCCCTCGGACGCCCTCCAGGGCGTCGCCCTCGGGTACTGGGCGGCCAACCATTTCCAGCGGCCGGCCTCGGTGTTCACCAGTGACCTGGGCGCGCAGACGTCGGTCCCGCCGATGCGGACGGAGGTGGCCAAGCTGCAGCACAAGCTGGTCGCCGACGTCACCCTGGCACCGGACCAGAGTTCCTACCGGACTGAGGTCGCCAAGATCATTGCCGCCAAGCCGGACGCGATCATCTCGGAGATGGACCCGCAGTCCGCCGCGACGTTCCTGTCCGAATATCAGCAGCTGGCCGGGCATCTGCCGATCATCCTGGGCACCCAGCGGACCAGCAACAGCGACTGGATCCAGGCGGTGCTCGGCGGGATCGGCCAGGCCAGCTACGTCAAGTACATCAAGGCGATCACGCCCTACGTTCCGCCCACCAGCCCGAGCCACACGGTGTACGCGACCTGGCTGATGAAGCAGACCAAGGTGCAGAACCCGAGCCAGTACCTCCAGCACCCGTACGCGATCGCCGACTATGACGCGATCAACATTACGGCGCTGGCCATGGTGGAAGCGAAGTCCACCGCTCCGACCGCCTACAACAAGTTCATCGCCAAGGTGACCGCGCCGTCGGCCGGCGCCACGGTGGTGCACAGCTACGCGGAAGGACTTGCGGCGCTCAAGGCGGGCAAGCAGATCCAGTATGTGGGCGCGGGCGGGTCACTCCCCTTCAACCAGTACCACAGCGCGGAGCGGGCGTTCTCCTACGACACCTACGACCCGGCGGGCAAGTCGATGAACCCGGTCACGGTCATCCCGGGCTCGGTCCTGAACGGCTGAGCAGGCCGGCTGACTCCTCTGCGGGCGCGGCCCCGGCTCGGCAGGCCCTTCCCTCAGGGCCCAGCCGGCCAGAGGGCCGCGCCCAGGGAGGGAACGCTGGGGCGGGGGAGGAAGGGCTGAGACGAGGATGCGGATGGACAACGAGCCCGAAGGAGCGAGATAGTGGCACCTACCTGCGGGCCTGCCGTCAGGACCAGGAGCCGCGCACTGGCGCGGGCCGGGTGGGCCGCGATGGTCCCGGACCTCGCGGGAGCTAGCGCTACATGAACCAGTTCACTCTCGCGGTTGGCTTCGGCCTCGTGACATCCGCGATCCTCGCGCTCAGCGCGGTGGGCTTCACCCTCCAGTTTGGTGTGTCCAATATTTTCAACCTGGCCTACGGCGACGTGATGACCGTGTCGGCCTTCGTGGCCTATGTGGTGGACGCGGCCGGTGCGGGCATCTGGCTGGCGATGCTGGTGGGCGCCCTGACCGGCGCGGTGGTGTCGGTGGCGATCAGCCGACTGGTGTTCACGCCGTTCCTGCGCCGGGGAACCTCCAGGTTCACGATGGTGATGGTCTCCCTCGCGCTCGCGGTTATCTTGCAGAACGCGATCCAGGTGATCGCCGGCACCCCCTTCCGCAGCTATTCCGAGAGCCAGGGCCGGTCGCTGCACGTGCTGGGGATGATCCTCACCCCGTACCAGCTGGTGATCATCGGGGTCGCGGCGGCGAGCATGCTCGCCCTGCACCTGCTGCTGCGGTTCACCCGGATGGGCAAGGCGATGCGGGCCACCGCCGCTGACCCGGAACTGGCCCGCAGTTGCGGGATCGCCACCGACCGTGTGTCGGCGATGGCCTGGGCGATCTCCGGTGCCCTCTGCGGGCTCGGCGGGGTCACCCTGGCGCTGAACCTGGCCAGCTTCGACTTCACCTTCGGCAATGCGTTCTTGCTGATCATCGTGGCCGCGGCGGTGTTCGGGAGCGTCGGCCAGCCGTACGGGGCGATGGTGGGGGCGGTCGTGATCGGGATGGCCAGTGAGCTTTCCGCGATCTGGACCCCGGCGCTGAAGGAGGTGGTGGCGTTCGTCATCCTCGCCGTCATCTTGCTGGTCCGCCCGGCTGGGCTGTGGCGGAAAGGCTTCACGGCGATGGATGTGGCGGCGCGATGAGCTCGGCGTATCAGTACTACTTTCTGACCCTGCTGGTGTTCTTCGGGGTGAACACGATCGCCTGCTGGTCGCTGAACCTCCAGTACGGGGTCGGCGGCGTGATGAACTTCGCGTTCATCATGTTCCAGTCCATCGGCGCCTACATCGGCGGCGTGCTCACCCTCGGCCCGTCCACCGGGGCGAGTTTCCAGCAGTACATCCTGGGGGCGACGCTGCCGTTCCCGCTGCCCTGGCTGCTGGCGGCGGCGGCCGGGGGGGTGCTGGCGTGGGTGGTCGGGTCGTTCGCGCTGCGCCCGGCCCGGCGTGACTTCCAGGCCATGGTCATGCTGGTGGTCTCGATCATCGGCGGCACTGCTGGTGCTGACGCAGGCGTCGTGGTTCAACGGCCAGAACGGCATGGCCGCGGTGCCCAAGCCGTTCGAGAGCCAGCCTGGGCCTGGGCGAGGTCCAGTACGGCTGGTTTTACGTGGCGATGACCGCGGTGACGGTGGCCGGCTCGTGTACGTGCTGGTGCACCGGCTCACCGGATCGCCGTGGGGGCGGCGGCTGCGGGCGATGCGCGAGCATCCAGATGCGCTGGCGTCGCTGGGGGTGAACGTGCGGGCGGAGAGCATGAAGGTGTACGTAATCGGCGGGGCGCTGGCCGCGCTGAGTGGGGCGGTGCTGGTCCAGTTCATCGGGGCCTGGTCGCCCGGGTCGTGGGGCACCGGCGAGACCTTCCTCTTCTTCGTCGCGATCATCGTCGGCGGGGTCGGCAACAATTTCGGTGCGATGCTCGGCGCCGCGGTCGTGCTGGGCGTGTTCGAGGAGTCGCTGCGTTACCTGCCGTCGTTCGGGTACGCGGGCGTGGCGGAGGCCGATCCAGTTCATGCTGCTCGGCGTGCTGATCCTGCTGTTCTTGTGGTTCCGGCCGGCCGGGCTGGTCCCCGAACGCCGGCGCCGCCTCGCCCGAGCCGGGCCCGGCGCACCGGCGGCGGGCGGGGGACTGGCCACGGAGGCCGGCCAGTCGCGGGCGGTGAGCCCTTGACCGCGCAGCCCGCCGCCCGGCCCGGCGGCCGCCGGGGCTGGCGCCGGGGCCAGTGCCGCGGCGGCCAACGGCCCTGCCGCCGGGGCCAGCGCCGGGGCTGGCCCCTTGCTGGAAGTGAGTGACCTCCGGGTGGAGTTCGCCGGGGTACACGCGGTGGCGGGCGCCAGCTTCGCGATCAGCCCGGCTGTCATCACCGGGCTGATCGGCCCCAACGGGGCCGGCAAGTCAACCGCCCTGAAGCTGATCGCCGGGGCGCAGCGGCCCACCGGCGGCCGGATCGTCTACGACGGCGAGGACATCGCCGGGCACCCGCGTGCACCAGGTGGCCAGGCAGGGCCTGATCCGCACCTTCCAGCTGTCGAGCGAGTTCGCGCGCCTGACCGTGCTGGAGAACCTGCTGGTCGCGGCGCCCGGCAGCGCGGCGGCGACCTTACCTCGCGTCGCTGCGCGGCAAGCGGTACTGGCGCGCGCAGCAGCGAGAGCTGGTCACGCGCGTCCGCGCTGCTGGCCGAGTTCGGCCTGACCCATGCCGACTGACGAGTACGCCGGGAACTCAGCGGCGGCCAGAAGCGGCTGGTCGAGATCATGCGGGCGCTGATGGCCGAGCCCAGGCTGCTGCTGCTCGACGAGCCGCTCGCCGGGGTCAACCCGAGCCTGCGCGTGACCATCGACGAGCCACCTCGCCGCGCTTGCGCGACGAAGGCCTGACGATGGTCATGGTCGAGCACGAACTCGGCGCCGTCGACCGCTGCTGCGACTCGGTGATCGTGATGGCCGCAGGGGCGGGTGCTGGCCGAGGGGACGATGCGGAGATCCGCGCCAACAAGGAGGTCGTCGATGCCTACCTCGTCGGCTGAGGACCGCGACCAGCAGGCCCACCTGCGGCTCACGGCGTCGGCCGCTGGATACGGCCAGGCGCCGGTGATCCAGGACGTGAGCCTCGACGGTCGCGCTCGGGCGAGATCGTGACCATGATCGGCCCCAACGGCGCCGGGAAGAGCACCCTGCTCAAGACGGTGCTCGGCATCCTGCGGCCTGATGCCACGGCGAGATCACCGCTCGCCGGCGAGCCCATCAGCGGGCTGCGCGACCGACCAGATCGCCCGCCGGGGCATCGGGTACGTGCCGCAGGTCAAGGACGTGTTCGAGCCGCTGACCGTCCAGGAGAACCTCGAGATGGGCGGCTACACGCTTCGCGCGCCGCGAGGTGGCCGCCCGCGTCGAGGAGGTGCATGGAGCCGCTACCCCGCGCTGGCGGCGATGCGCAGACGCTACGGCCGGGTACCTCAGCGGCGGCGAGCGCAAGCTGCTGGCCATGGGCCGGGTGCTGATGACGGCGGCCGAGCCTGCTGGTGCTGGACGAGCCGACCGCCGGGCTCGTCGCCGCAGCTCGCCCACGAGCTCCTCACCGAGCACGTGACCCGGGCTGGCCGGCAGCGGCGTGGCCATCCTGCTCGTCGAGCAGCACGCACACGAGGCGCTCGCCATCTCGGACTGGGCCTACGTGATGGCCGCCGGCCGGGTCCAGCTGTCGGATTCGGCCGCCGCCCTGGCCCAGCGCCCCGACCTCGGCGACATCTTCCTCGGGCTGGCCGTCAACTCGGCGGCGCCACCGGAGACCTCCTGACCTCACTGGCCCCAGCGGTGGCCAGCTTCTTCGGGGCAACGAGCGACGGGCAGGCCAGCGCCCTACCTGGCGGGTGGCGGGACAAGGCCAGGCGGCAGGCCTTCGTGCTGGTCTTGAAGCACGTCAACGATCGCGGGGAGGCCGCTCGCGAAGGCCCGGTCGAGGGCCGGCAGCAGCCCGTCGGCTGATTCCACCCGCTCGCCATGCGCCCCGAGCAGGCGGGCGAAAGCGGCGAAATCCGGGTTGCCGTAGAAGACGCCGAGGTAGCGCCCACCGTGCGCGCTTCGCTGCCGGTCCCGCGTATTGCCGTACGAGTAGTTGTTGTTGATGACGTTCACGACCGGCAGATTCTCCCGGACGGCCGTCTCCAGGTCCTGGGCCACCATCCAGAAGCTGCCGTCGCCGCTCACCGTGATGATCCGCTCCTGCGGCCGGGCCAGCTGGATACCCAGCGCGGCGGGGAACCCCCAGCCCATGCTGCCGCCCGCGGCAGCGTAGTAGGTGTCCGGGGACGTGAAGTCGATATGGCGCTGGATCCACACCCCCATGCTGGGTGCGTCTTGCACCAGCGTGGCCCCGGTCCGGCCCAGCACCGTGCGCAGGGCGCCGGCCAGCGCGGCGGAGGGAACCAGCGGAGCGCCGGCGGCGCGGGCAGGCGGGTCTGCTCCCGGTAGACGGCGCGGGCGGCCGCCACCCGCTGGCCGCGCACTGCGCGTGCTGACGGCCGGGACCCGGCGGTGGCGGGATCCGCGCCGGCCTGGCCCGGGTCGGGCTCGGCGTCCACCGCGGCCAGCGCGTCCACCGCGGCGGCGAGCGCCGCGCTGGCCTCGGCCGCGTCGGCGCAGATGCCGACGGCCGGCACGTAGTACCGGCCGAGGCTGTTGGCGTCGATGTCGACCTGGATGAGCGTGGCCGCGGGGGAGAGCAGGGTCCACCGGGCGGTGGTGAATTCGGAGAACCGGCAGCCGATCGCGAGCACGACATCGGCTTCGCGGACCAGGTCTTCGGTGACCGGGACGGCGCCGTAGCCGAGGGATCCACAGAAGAGGGTGTTGTCGTTGGGAAAGATGTTCTTCCGTAGCCAGGTGGTGACCACGGGAGCCTGGAGCCGCTCGGCGAGCTTGATCAGGCCGGGATCATAGCCGGGCCCGCGGACGCCGCCACCCGCGATGATGACCGGCTGCCGCGCCTCGGCCAGGAGCCCGGCCGCCTGCTGCACCGCGAGGGCCTGCGGGGCGGGCGGCGCGCTGCGGGCGCTCGGCTGGAAGGTGGCGGCCGTCTCCACGGTCTGCACGTCCAGCGGCAGTGACACCATCACCGGCCCGGGCCGTCCCGACAGCGCGGTCCGCACGGCCCGCTGCAGCAGTTCCGGGATCCGGCTCGTCTCATGGATCTCGACCGACCACTTGGTGATGGGCTCGAAGAACCGGACCAGGTCCATTTCCTCGAACGCCTCACGATGGTAGATCTGGTCCGGCACCTGGCCGATGAGCGCGAGGACCGGAACCGACTCGGCGTAGGCGTTGTGCACGCCGATCGCGAGGTTGGCGGCGCCAGGGCCGCGCGATGCCAGGCAGACACCCACGCTGCCGCTGGCCCGCGCGTAGCCGTCCGCCATGAACCCGGCCACCTGCTCATGCCGGGCCGAGATGAACCGGATACCGGGCTGGCCGCCGATCGCGTCGATGAGGTGCATGACGGTGGTTCCGGGCAGCCCCGCGATGTGCCGGACCCCCTCGCGCCGGAGCGCATCGATGGCGATCTGTGCGCCGTTCACCTGCCTGCCTCCAGGTCGCGCCGGTCAGCCGAGCATGATGTTGAGGGTCTTCAGCTGGGTGTAGCTGAGCAGTTCATCGAGGCTTTCCTCGCGCCCCACGCCGGACAGCTTGACCCCGCCGAAGGGGACCCCAGTGAAATGCGCGGACGATCCGTTGATCCAGAGATACCCGGCATCGAGCGCGGCGGCGACCCGGTGCGCCCGGTTGATGTCGTTCGTCCATACGCTCCCGGTCAGGCCGTAGTCGACCGCGTTGGCGATCTCGATCGCCTCGTCCTCGTCCTTCCAGGTGATCGCGGCCAGCACGGGGCCGAACACCTCCTCGCGCGCGATCCGCATGTCCGGCCGCACGCCGCCGAAGAGGGTCGGAGCCACGAACAGCCCGCGCTCGTGCTCCAGGGCCGCCGGCCGGCCGCCGCCGGCCAGCAGCTGTGCGCCCTCGTCACGGGCGATCCCGATGTAACGCAGCGTCTTGTCGTACTGGGCGCGGGTGGCAACGGTCCCCATCTCGGTCGCGGGATCCAGCGGAGAGCCGATCTTGATGGCCGACATCCGGGCCACCACCCGGTCCAGCACGTCGTCCGCGATCGATTCGTGCAGCAGCAGCCGGGACGTCGAGCCGCACGACTGCCCGGCCGACCGGGCGAAGTTCATGCCCGCGACGGCGCCGGCCGCCACCGCGTCGGGGTCGGCGTCGGGGAAAGCGATCAGCGCGTTCTTGCCGCCGAGCTCCAGCGTCACCTCCTTGACCCCGACCTCGGCCGCGTCCCGCTGGATCGCCCGGCCCGTCGCGTCGCTGCCGATGAAGCCGATCCGGCGGATCGCCGGATGGCGCGCCACCCCACGGCCCGCGGCCAGCCCGTCGCCGACGACAATGGACAGCACGCCGGGCGGCAGGATACCGGCGAACAACTCGCCCATGCGCAGCGCCGAGAGCGGCGCGGACTCGGGGGGCTTGAGGATCACCGCGTTGCCCGCCACCAGCGGCGCCGCGATCTTGCCCGCGGCGAACATCACCGGATGGTTGAACGGGATGATCCGGCCGACCACGCCGAACGGCTCGCGCACCGTGAGGTGCAGATTCCGCGCGGAAGCCGGGATGGTCGAGCCCTTGAGCTCGATGCCGAGGCCGGCGAACAGGCGCAGCGTGTCGGCGGCGATGGCGACGTCCAGGTGCATTCCCGTGACCGGGTGACCGCCGTCGATCGCGTCGAGGAGGGCTAGCTCATCGGCGTTCTCTTCCAGCACCCGGGCCAGCTCGCCGACCAGGGCGCCGCGCTCCCGCGGCGGCACCCGCCGCCAGGCGGCCGCCGCCGCCGCGCCGGCCTCGACCGCCGCGCCGACGTCGGTGGCATCCCCGTCGGGCACGGTCGCGATGATCTCCTCGGTCACCGGGCTCTCGTCGCTGAAGCGCCGCCCTGACCGGGCTGGGGCCAAGCGTCCCCCGATGAGCAGCGACCACTCACGATCCAGGATCGCGGCCAGGCTGGTGTCGGGGCGGGGTGCTTCGGTCATGGCGGACACCTTCGTTGTGGAGCACCGGCGTTGTGGAGCACCGGCTCCGGTGCTGGCGGGCTGGCGGATGCGGCAGGCCGGCGACAGAGCGGGTCCCCAGGCGGGACTGTCGGCCCGGGTGAACCGATAACTGTCAATGCATACCTAAATATATGCTTAACCCTTGTGCCCATGGGGCCGCACCTGGGCGTCGGCCCCGCCGGCCCCCTCGGCCCCCTCGGCCCCGCGCTGGCCCTCGCCCGGCCTCCTGGAGGGCGCCGGCCGCTTCCAGGCGGTCCACCATGTCGAGTCCGGACCTGGCCCACTCGACCTCGCTGCGCGCCCGGGCTACCAGACCCCGGTATACGTGCGCCTTGTACGCGACGATGGCGTCGTGCAGGTGCTCCGGCCTGGTCGCGAGGCGCAGCCGGAGCAGGGAGGTGTCCCGGTTCTCCAGTTGCTCCACGTGCGCTTCCCACTGGCGCTGCTGCTGCTCATGATGGGCCAGGTGCGCCTGGAACTGGTGCCTGGCGTTCGCGAAGCTGCCGAATTCAAAATACGTCGCCTTGAGGTAGGCGCTGTCGCGCTCACGGGGCAGCGGGCTGAGTTCCGCGACCCAGCGCCGCAGTTCTGCGCGTCCTTCATCGGTAATGGCGTAGGTCCGCTTGGTCCCGCGGGTACCGCGCGGCTCCTCGTGGCCGGCGATCAGGCCGGCCGCCTCCAGGCGGCGCAGTTCGGGGTAGATCTGCGAGTGCGGGGCGTGCCAGACGAAGGCGGCGGACTGGTCGAACTGCTTGGCCAGGGTGTACCCGGTCATCGGCGCGGCCTCGAGCAGGGCCATCAGCGCATGGCGCAGTGACATTAAGTAATTATATAGGTAAAATGTTACCTAAGCTGTATCGCACCGCATCAGACCACGTGCGTTTCCCGGGTCTCCGGGGCGAAGAGATCAGCGGGATCGAGAAGTCGGCTGGCCAGGCCCTGGTCCTGGTCGTGGGAGTAGCCGAGAAATGTCCGGAGGGGTGACGGCGTTGGGGCCGAGGCCATACGTCCAGAGGTTGTCGCCCATGAGGTGATGCGTGCGCTCCAGGTCGGCGTAGAGCCACGGGACCATGTAGCGGGTGGCAGCGGTCTCCTCCATCCGGGCCGCTGTCAGCCTCCTGGCCTCCTCGAACGCCTCGAACAGCGACCGGGCCAGCCAGGGGCGCTGTTCATACACATCCCGGGGGAGCGCGATCACATGCATGATGGGGAAGATGCCGGTCGCGGTGTAGTACCTCTCCTCGTGCGCGCGGATCGGCGAACAGCCGGCGGACCCGCGGATCTCCCTCCGCGAAGGGACGGGGGCGTGCGGGCTGTACAGCGCGTCGATCGTGCCCTCGGCCAGCATGCCATCCAGGGTGGCGCCGGGCGGGATCGGCTGGATCTCCACTCCGGCCCGGGGGGCATGCTTGATCTTGTCTGTCCGCCCGGGCCGGTGCAGGCCGCCCGTGCGGTAGCGCACGGAATCGACCGCGACGCCGTAGTGCTCGGCCAGGATGCCACGGATCCACACCGCGGCGGTCACCTGGTACTCGGGGACGCCGACCAGGCGGCCGGCCAGGTCGGCGGCTCGTTGATGCCACTGGCCGCGTTGACGTGGATGCCGTTGTGCCGGAATGCCCGTGACGGGAAAACCGGAATCGCGATGAACGGAGCGTCCTGGCCGAGGCTGATCACGTAGGAGGACAGGGAAAGCTCCGCGGCGTCAAACTCGCGGAAGCGCGCCATCCGGAAGGCGGAAGCGCGCCATCCGGAAGGCGGAAGCGCGCCATCCGGAAGGCGGAAGCGCGCCATCCGGAAGAAAGTCTCCTCTACCGGCAGGTTGTGGTAGGTCAGATCGATCCCGTCGGGCCGGATGTCCCCGTTGGCCAGGGGGAGCGTCCGGTCGTAATCCCAGCACGCCAGGCTGAGCGGTGCCCGCACGCCCCATCTCCGTTCCGCACCGGGCCCGCGCGGTCACGGCCGGGCTTTTTAATGTCTTCAGATACGTATCTAACTACATATGTGGAACGCGGAAAACCCTCTGCGGGCAGCCATCCGCGGATGGTGCCCGCTAAGGTGCAGGCGTGCCCACTCACGTCGCTTTGCTGCGCGGCATCAACGTCGGCGGCCGCAACAAAGTCGCCATGGCCGACCTGCGCGCGGTGGTGACGTCGCTCGG
Organism: uncultured Actinomycetes bacterium; assembly: GCA_963822825.1. Taxonomy (GTDB): domain Bacteria; phylum Actinomycetota; class Actinomycetes; order Streptosporangiales; family Streptosporangiaceae; genus JAWWPY01. The sequence continues at coordinate 117,530 of CAWGIW010000019.1, forward strand.
GCACGTGGAGGTCGCGACGTACATACAGAGCGGCAACGTGGTCTTCACTGCCCACGCGACGGACTCTGCGCTGCTTGCGGCCGGGCTGGAGGGGGCCATCGCGCAGGCCCTGGATGTGCGGCCCCGTGTGGTGGTCGTGTCGCGTGAGGAACTGGCGCAGGTGGTGCGCGACAATCCGTACTCCGCCGAGACGAACCCGAAATCCGTCCACGCGGTCTTCCTGGGCGGCCATCCGGCGGCCGAGATGGTCGAGCGCGTCGCGGAGGCGCAACGGCAGGCGGCGCTGAAAGGCAGCCGCGATACAGCTCAGTTCGTGGGCCGCGTCCTTTTCGTGCATACTCCGGATGGTTTCGGGCGCAGCGAACTGGCGGTACTCCTGGCCCGGGCGGGCGGGCCGATCTCGGCGCGGGGGGCCGGCACGGCGCGCAACTGGGCCACCGTCACCAGGCTGCTCGCCTTGTGCGACGCCTGACCGGCCGCCAGCGCCCAGTACCGGGCTGGCCGGCGGCCGTCTCCGCGCTACCGGCCGCGGTTGGCCTGGCGCGGCACCGCCGGGCCGGCCCGGCGCTCGGCCGCGCTGTCCCTGGTCACGGGCTCGAACATCCCCAGAGCGAGCCGGTGATGGTCGTGGCGGTAGATGGCCGCTTCGAGTTCCGGAGTTTCCCCCGCCTCGATAGCCTCGATCAGCTGCCGGTGAACCTCGACATTCTCGGGGTTCAGGACCGGCGGGAGGTCCTCGCCGCCCAGGTCGTTCTCGAAGAAATCCAGCAGCGTGACATACAGGCTGCGGAGCGCCGCGTTGGGACTCAGCTTGGCGATGCGACGGTGGAAGGCTGTGTTGTACCGGACGTACGCCAGGGGCTGATCGAGGCTCGCGGCCATATTTTCCAGGATCGACTTCAGCGCGCGAATATCCGCATCCGTCCGGTAACGGCCGGCGTGCCGGTAAACAATCGGCTCAATCGCGCTCCGCACCTCGTGGTAATCGGCCATAGTGGCCGTGGTCCACTCAAAGCCCATGATCATGGGTCCTTTGCGGATCCGCGCCGCGGCGCTGGCCACGAACACGCCGCCTCCGGGGCCAGGGCGAGCCTCGACCAGGCCGCGGGTATCGAGCAGCTTGACCGCCTCGTTGATGGTGGCGACGGCCACGCTGAACCGCTGGCGCAGGTCGTCTTTGGTGCCAAGCCGGTCGCCCGTGTTGAGGACGCCAGCCGAGATCTCCTCCTCGATCTCCCGAGCCAGCGCTTCAGCCCGGGAGAGGCGGGATTTCTGCAGAATGGGCACGTTGTTCGCAGTCATTGTAATATTGATTATAGTCTTTTTGTAACAGTCCCATAACCCTGTGGCCAGTCATGTGAGCCATCGCACAGGGGCATGCTACTTCCGCACTAGCCCCACATGTCCAGTCCAGTCTCCCAGGCCAGCAGCGGCGCGGCCTCGCGCGGGGCCGCCGGAGTCAACCGGGTGAAGGCGGAACGATGAAAGACCAGGGGCGGGTCCCCTGGCCGATCCGACCCGAGGTCGATTATCTCGCCGACGAACAGCGTGTGGTCCCCCGCCCGATGGGCGGCGCTGACCCGCGTCACGATCCAGGCCAGCCCCCCGTCCAGGACGGGGATCCCGCTCCGATGGCTGAAGGCCGGGGCGCTCTCGTGCCCGGCCACCGGCATCCCGGCAAAGCGCCGGGCCTGGGCCTGCTGACCCTCACCGAGCACGGTCACCCCGTAAGCGCCGGCGGCGTGGAGCGCGGTGTGCAACTGGGCCTGCTCGCGCACGCTCACCACGATCAGCGGCGGCTGCAGTGACACGGACATGACCGCGTTGGCGGTCATGCCCCGGGGCTGGCCGCTGCGCGGGTCCTGGACGCTGACGACCGCGACCCCGCTGGTGAGCAGGGACATCACGGTGCGGAAGGCCACGGGATCCACCGCCCCGGCCCGGGCTCCGTCAGAAGAAGGGGTCACGGGGGTTGAGCGCGAATCCGAACTGCATCCGGCCGTAGTTCTCGGCTGCGGCATTGAAATTGCAGAAGACGTGGCACGAGATGGCGCGCACATCGCGCCAGCCCCGCTGGATCGGGCTCTCGTCACGCAGCGCACTGGCCCCGGCCATCTGCATCAGGTCCTCCGCCGCGTGCACCAGGATGCGGCTCGCGTAGGTGATGTCGCGGCGGTTGCGGACCCGGTCCTCGAGGGTGATCTCCGCTCCCGAATCGACGAGGGCGAGGCAGCGCCGGAGCAGGAGTTCGGCGCTGTCGATCCGGACCGCAGCCTCGGCCAGGCACAACTGCATGGGGATCGCGGCCGCCACCTGCTCCTGGGTATGGGAATGCGACTTCGACCGGACGTGGTCCCGCCATGCCTCCACCATCCCGCGGGCGATACCGACCGCCGGGGAGACCATGGCGTGCCCGCCATGGGACATGAAGGGCTGGTTGTACAGCGCCGAGGTATTGACCTTGGCTCCCGGGCTGTGCGCGTGCAGCAGGCTGGACATGGCGACGGTCCGGTGCCCAGGCACGAATACTTTGTCGGCCACTACGTTGTCCGAACCGGAACCACGCAGGCCCGCGCTGTACCAGGTATCCACGATCGTCAGCTCGCTGGTCGGCACCAGGAAAAGCCGGTACTCCGGCTGCTCGTCCGGGCCGGGGACCATGCCGCCGAGCATGATCCAGCTCGCGTAGCCTACTCCGCTGGCCCACGCCCAGTCACCGGTCAATGACCAGCCGCCAGGTGCGGGGGCCACCCGGCCCACCGGGACGAATGAGGTCGAGATGCGGGTATCCGGTCCTCCGGTGCCCCAGACGTCGTGCTGGGCCTCCTCGCTGAAGTGGGCGAGGATGAACGGATGGTCGATGAGGAAAGAGCCAACCCAGCCCATTGATCCGTAGGCCCGGCCGAGCTCGATCGCGATCTCCATGTGAGTGGTCAGGTCCAGTTCGCTACCGCCCCAGCGCCGAGGCACGAGCGTGCGCACCAGGCCAGCCGCGGTAACGGCCTCCACCATCTCGGGGAGCAGATGACGGTCGTCATCGGCCTGCCGCGCGCCGCCGCGCAGCAGGGGGAACAGCTCCCGTGCGCGGCCTACGGCATCCTCACGGGTCTGCGGTGTCCCAGTGTCGGGGCTCGCGGTCACCGGGCACCTCCTCTCTCGGGGCGGCCCGCCAGGCACCAGGCGCGACGAGGGCCGGACCCCGCCAGGCTGGGCGTATGCGGAAGCCCCGGGGTTCCCGTCGTGCGGGAGTCCCGGGGTTCCCGTCGTGCGGGAGTCCCGGGGTTCCCGTCGTGCGGGAGTCCCGGGGTTCCCATCGTGCGGGAGTCCCGGGACTCCCCGTCGTCCGGCGGCGGGGCGAGATGGCCGGGGTTCCGCACGTTTCGGCGGCAGCGGTTCAGGGTCATATGCGTATTTTGATTATAGTTGTTTAGCGGTGCCGTGCAAGGGTCGGCAGGTCTCCCAGGACGGCGCCCTGCACTGGTCGCTTGCCCGTCCCGAGCAGGCCCGGGGGTTGACCATATACTTATAATCAAAATAGTGATCTAGAGCTGGCCTGGGCCGCCCCCGCTGTCCAGCCGGGACAGTGAGCAGCCGGTCCTGGGCGGTGAGCAGCCGGACGGGCTGACGAGCAGCCGAGGAGTTGGGTGATGGGCGAGATCGTCGGCGCGGTAGGCGTTCCGCACACGCCTCACTTCCCGGGGCTAGTAGACCGCCAGGAGCCGCTGGCCCCGGAACTTGAGCGGTTGTATGGGACCACCGCGCGGTACTTGCGTGAACTGGCGCCGGACGCGCTCATTTTCTTCACCTGCGATCACTACAACATCTTCTTCATCGAGAGCATGCCGATCTTCAGCATCGGCGTCGCCCCGTCTGCCCGCGGCCCCAGCGATTATCGCGAACTGCAGGCCTATGAGGTGCCTATCGATGTGGCGCTGGCCAGGCGGGTCCAGGCCCACGCGGTGCGGTCCGGATTCGACGTCGGGATCAGCCAGGAGTTCGAGTTCGACCACCCCGTCACCGTCCCGCTGCACTTCCTGACCCCCGCGATGGACGTACCCATCGTCCCGGTGTTCATCAACGGCCTCATGCCGCCCTTCCCGCCGGCCTGGCGGTGCCGGGCGCTGGGCGCCACGATCAGGCAGGCGGTCGAGGAGACGCCCGACGCCCAGCGGGTCGCCGTGGTGGCCAGCGGGAGCTTCTCCCTGGAGATCGGCGGTCCCCGGATCAGTGACCACTCTCATACCGGCGTGCCGGACCCTGCGTGGACGGATCGCATCATGGCCCGGATGCGGGCCGCGGAGCTTGGTGAACTGGTGGAGGACGCCAGTGAGGAGCAACTGACCCGCGCGGGCAATGCCGCAGGCGAACTGCTGACCTGGATCGCCATGCTGGGCGTGATCGGGGGCACCGCGCCCGCCTTCCTAGAAGCCCAGCGGGACCTCGGGCATGCGTACGGCGCCTGGCTCGCGAAAGGTGAAAGGCAGCGGCCGTGAGCATCTACGCGGTGAACAAGATCTGCTACCGGGTGGTCCACGAACCTGACCTCCGCCAGGCCCTCAACGATGCTCCCGAACAGGCGCTGCGGGCGGCGACGCCGCCGCTATCCGAGGATGAGTTGCAGGCTCTTCTGGCCGGCGATGTCGGCCGCCTGTCCAAGATGGGGGCCAACAACTTCCTGCTCCATCAGCTTGGCCGGTTCCGGCTGCTGGGGCTGGACCTGCCGAGTTACGCCGACCGGATCCGGGCGGCGTACCGCGAGGCGTAACGGGGGCCCTCGGCGGGTCCGGTCAGCGGGTCTGTGTCAGCGGGTCTGTGTCAGCGGGTACGGGGGCGTGGCGGCTTCGGCATCCGCCCGGACTTGGGCATCGGCCCCTTGGGCGCCTGCAGTGACTGCGGCAGCGCCTTGAGCCGGTAGTTCAGCTCGGTGACCTCGCCCGGCTTCAGGTTCCGGGGCAGCCGCATGATCTTGCGCTGCAGCTTCCGTATCGAGACCTGCCCTTCCTCGTTGCCGACCTGGATGTCGTAGATCGGCGTGTCGTACGACACCCGGGAGATCCGTTTCTTCTCCGCCGCGAGCAGGCTGCCCAGCCTGGTCGGCGCGCCCTCACCGACCAGGACCACGCCGGGCCGGCCGACCGCGCGGTGCACCACGTCCATGTTCCGGTTGGCCGACACGGCGGGCGTGATGGTCCAGTTGCCGCGCATGCTCTGCAAGATGGCGGCCGCGGCACCTGGCTGGCCCTCGACCGCCGAGTACTGCGCGGACTGGGCGTACCGGCCGAAGAGGATCATGGCGGCGAGCAGCCCGAGCGGGACGCCCACCGGGATCAGCAAGCCGGCCTTCCCCGTGAGCAGGCCGACGACCACACACACGACGATGATGCCGACCCCGGTGCCGATCACGATGGGCAGCGCCTTGGGGTTGGCCTTGCGGATGATCCCGGCCACCATGCGGATCTGCTTGATACGGCCGGGAGTGGCCGGATCCGCGCCGCCCTTCCGGTTCGCCGCCCCTGAGGGCTTGTTCGCCATGGAGGGCAGGATACGAGGCTGCGGGGCCTATGGCGAAACTGCGGCCCTCCGCGCCGCCGCCTCCAGGTGCAGCCGGCCCGCCCGGTACGACGAGCGGACGAGCGGGCCCGACATCACTCCGGAGAAGCCGAGGCTCAGCGCCTCGTCGCGGAGCCGGTCGAATTCCTCCGGCGGAACCCACCGCACGACCGGGTGGTGCAGCGGCGAGGGCCGCAGGTACTGGGTGATGGTGAGCAGCTCGCACCCGGCGTCCCGCAGGTCGGCCATGGCCTGGCTGATCTCGCTGGTCTCCTCGCCCATGCCGAGGATCAGGTTGGACTTGGTCACCAGTCCCGCCTCGCGAGCCTGGCGGAGCACGTCAAGCGAGCGCCCGTAGCGGAATCCCGGCCGGATCCGCTTGAAGATCCGGGGCACCGTCTCGATGTTGTGGGCCAGGACCTCGGGGCGGCGCCGAGAAGACCAGCTGAAGACGATCGCCCGCGGCGTTGAAATCGGGAATCAGGAGCTCGACCCCGCAACCGGGAACGGCCGCGTGGATCTCACGGCAGGTCTGCGCGTACAGCCAGGCACCGCCATCCTCCAGGTCGTCCCGGGCCACCCCGGTGACTGTCGCGTAGCGGAGCCCCATGGTGGCCACCGACTCGGCGACCCTTCTGGGCTCGTCCGCGTCCAGCGGGGCCGGCTTCCCGGTCGCGATCTGGCAGAAGTCACACCGCCTGGTGCACTGGTCACCACCGATGAGGAAGGTCGCCTCCCGGTCCTCCCAGCACTCGAAGATGTTCGGGCAGCCCGGCCTCCTCGCAGACCGTGTGCAGGCCCTCCCGCTTGACCAGGCTCTTCAGCTCCGTGTAGGCGGGGCCGGTGCGCAGCCGCGTCTTGATCCACGGGGGTTTCCGCTCGATGGGGGTCTGGCTGTTGCGTGCTTCCAGGCGAAGCAGTCTGCGTCCTTCGGGTGCGAGTACCACGTGACTAGGGTACGTCGGGGTCGGGGTGGTCAACGCGGCGCAGGTGCGCCCCGCCACCTGACGCCCAGCCCGATCCCCCCGCCCGCTTCGCCGCCCCCGCCTGGCCCTCCGCTCGGCATTGGTGAACTTTTTTGCCCCTGGAGAGGCAAAAAAGTTCACCGTTAAGGGTTATCCACAGGCATGGTGCGGCCGCCGGCCCATCGGGCTGGTCCGGGCGCGCGGCGTGACTAACGATGTGACGTGGGGTGCCCATGTCGGGGAGCATGGGAGCATGCCGATGCAGTTTGATCCCCCGTCGGGGACGCGCGATTTCCTGGCCGCGGACGTCGAGGCCCGGGAGCGGGCGTTCACCACCATCCGGTCGGTGTTCTCGCGCTACGGCTTCGAGCCGCTGCAGACACCGGCGTTCGAGCGCCTCGACGTGCTGCTGGGCAAGTACGGCGAAGAAGGCGACAAGCTCATCTTCAAGATCCTCCGCCGTGGTGAGCACGAGGCGTCGGGCGAGGCCGACCTGGCGCTGCGCTACGACCTGACCGTGCCGCTGGCCCGGGTCGCCGCCGCATACGGCAGCCAGTTGCCCAAACCGTACAAGCGCTACGCGATCGGGCCCGTCTGGCGCGCGGACCGGCCGGGCAAGGGCCGCTACCGCGAGTTCATCCAGTGCGACCTCGACACCCTCGACTCCACGTCGGCCATGGCGGATGCGGAAGTCATCTGCGCGGTGCACGACACTCTCGCCGAACTCGGCGTCGGCGGCTTCCGCCTCCTGCTGAACTCGCGGCACGTGCTGGCTGGCCTGCTTGAGGCGTTCGGCGTGCCCGCCGATCTCGGCCCCGCTGTCCTGATCATCTTGGACAAGCTGGACAAGCTGGCCCCGGCGGAGGTGACCGCCGAACTCGCCGGGCGCGGCCTGGACGAGGCCAAGGCCGCGGAATTGGTCGCCGTGATGACCGCCCCCGACGCAACGGAACGGATCCGGGCCGCACTGAAGCCCAGCGAGGAGGGGGTGGCCGGGCTGGACGAGGTCGATGCCCTGCTGTCCCTGGTAGCGGGCCAGGTGCCTGCGGAACGGGTGGAGTTCACCCCCCGCCTGGTGCGCGGGCTCAGCTACTACACCGGCCCCATCTGGGAGGTAGTGGCCCCGGGGGTGCCCGGATCGATCGCGGGCGGTGGCCGGTATGACCACCTGATCGAGCAGCTTGGGGGCCCCGATGTCCCAGCTACCGGCGGGTCACTGGGCATCGAGCGGATACTGCTGCTCCTGACCGGCGGCGGCGCGGGAGTTCACAGCCGGCTGGACGTCGCCGTCACGATCATCGGCCCCGAGTACGCTCCGCGGAGCTTCGCCCTGGCGGCGGCGGCGCGGACGGCGGGGCTGCGGGCCAGCGTCTACCTTGGCTCGTCAGGAAAACTCGGCCGCCAGCTCAAGTGGGCCAGCGACCAGGGCGCACGCTGGGCACTCATCTATGGCGGGGCCGAGCACGAGGCGGGCACGGTCACCGTCCGCGACATGGACACTGGCCAGCAGTCCTCGGTCCCGGGACCTGATCTGGCCGGGCACCTAGCCGGGCTGGCGGCAGGCGCCGCCCGCTGACCCGCCCGGGACTGGATCGCGGGATACTCGTCGTATGGTGAACGACATTGCGCGGGAGCAGGCCATCTACCAGGCGCTCAAAGCGGTCGACGAAGTCGCGGCCGCTCTGCAGACGCACCTCATCGAAGAACATGGGGCCGATCCAGATCGTGCCGCTGCCCAGAGCACCTTCACCAACTCGCTGAAACTGCTGCGGCAGGCTCGCGAGCGGCTCGGCGAAGGACTGCGGGCCGTCGACGCTGAAGGCATCGCCGGGTCTGACACGATCTCCCTGCGCAACAGCTAGCCCGGCGCAGCAGCCCGTACGGCTTAAACGAACAGCACGCCGCCGACAGCCAGCACGTAACGGAGCTAGCGCACCACCCCGGCGGGTGCCGGGATGAAGGCCTCAGCGCCGTTCACGCGCCGCCAGGTGCGGGCCCCGAGCACATCCGCGAGATGGCGCTCGACCGGCTCGGTCAGGTCCGGCACGCTGACCCGGTGGCCGGTCTCCGCGGACAGGCTGGTGACTCCGGCATCGCGGATGCCGCACGGCACGATCCGGTCGAACCAGCTCAGGTCGGGTTCACAGTTCAGGGCGAAGCCATGCATCGTCACCCCGCGCGATACCCGGATGCCGATCGCGCCGACCTTGCGGTCCGGCCGCGCCGCCCTGGCCCCGCCGCCCGGCGTCCCGGTCACCCAGACGCCACTGCGTCCCTCGATCCGGGTGGTGGCCACCCCGGCCTCGGCGCAGGCGCGGATCAGAGCCTCCTCGATGGCGCGGACGTATGCGATCACGTCAACGGGCTCGCCTAGCCGCACGATCGGGTACCCGACCAGCTGGCCGGGCCCGTGCCAGGTGATCTGGCCGCCCCGGTCCACGTCGATGACGGGCGCGCCCGGATCGCCGGCCGCCGGTCGAGCGGGCTGGTCCGCCTGCCCGCCGTGTAGACGGCCTGGTGCTCAAGAAGCAGGCACACATCGGGGATGTCGCCGCTGGCCCGGCGCTCATGCAGGCGCCGCTGCAGGTCCCAGCCATCCGGGTAAGGAACCGCGTCAGCGCCGAAGCCAGCATGGACATAGACAAGTTCGCTGGTCACGGCGTCCAGCTTATCCGGATCACATTTGGACACATCTCGTAGGACCGATCCGGGTGATCCCGACGTTTGGCGGGGAATAGCGGTGATAGCGGCTGGTTACTGTTAGCGGAGGTGCGGCGTGCTCGATGAGGCCGAACTGAGGCGGATGGGTCCGCGAGAGCGTGCGCGCCTGGCCCGGGCTATCGCCGCCATTGACCGGCCAGTCTCGCGGGTGCGGCCTGCGGCGCAGCGTCAGCGCACGATCATTTTGGCGTCCATCATCGGCTGCTGCTTCGTGCTGGCCGCCTGGATCGGCGTGCTCGCGGTCACGCTTCCGCGTTTTTACCGGGCCGGGGACTGGCGTGGCGCGTGGGTGGGATTTGACCTGGCCCTGCTGGTCACGTTCGCGGTGACCGCGTGGGCCGCCTGGCGCCGTCGCCAGGTGCTGATCATCTGCCTGGTGGTGCTGGCGAGCCTGCTGTGCTGTGACGCCTGGTTCGATGTCACGCTGGACGTGCGTACGGCCGGCTTCATGCTCAGTCTCCTGTCGGCGGTCTTCGTCGAGTTGCCGCTGGCCGGCTTGGCCATCATCGGCGCCCGCCGGCTCGTCCGGCTCACGATCGGGATGGTCGTCCTGGACGGAGATCCCCGGCCGAGACTCCCGCTGTGGCGGGTCCCCCTGTTTGGCCTTGATACGCAGGAATTGCACGGCCTCGTTCCGGTCCAGCGGCCCAGCCCGGCGGCGGAAGACCGCGCGGTGCTCCACGCGGAGAATCAGGACGCCCGCTAGGCCAGACGTCTGCTCGCCCCAGGCGGCCTGCTAACCCGGGCGGCCTGCTAACCCGAGCGGCCCGCTAGTGGAGTTCAGCCGCCAGCGCGGGCGCCAGGTCTGGGAAGGAGAACTCGAACCCGGCGTCGCTGAGCCGCCGCGGCACTACGCGGGCGCTGCTCAGCAGGTCGCTGGTGACGCCGCCCAGGGCCAGGGTCAGCACCGGGGACGGGACGCTGAGCGCGGCGGGCCGGTGCACCGCGGCGGCCAGTGCCGATGTGAAGGCCGCGTTGGTCACCGGGTTAGGGGAGGTCAGGTTCACCGGCCCGGACACCTCGTGATTATCCAGCAGGAACCTGGCCATCCGGGTCCAGTCAGCCGCCGCCACCCAGCTCATGACCTGCGTACCAGGCCCAAGCCGGGCGCCAAGCCCAAGCCGGAACAGTGGCAGAAGCCTAGCCAGTACGCCCCCCTGCCGGGTGAGGACGATGCCGCTCCGCAGGGTGACCACGCGCACACCCGCCTGCCGGGCGGGGTCGGCGGCGGCCTCCCACTCCTTGACCACCCCGGCCAGGAACCCGGCGCCGGCGGGCGCGGATTCGTCCACTTCCCGCCCCCCGGTATCTCCGTACCAGCCAATGGCAGACGCTGAGAGCAGTATGGATGGCGGGCTCTTCATGTCGGCCAGGACCTCGGCGAGCGCGCGGGTACCCGTCACCCGGCTCGTGCGGATCTCCTCCTTGTAGGAGGCAGTCCACCGATGGTCGGCGACCCCCGCCCCGGCCAGATTCACCACAGCCCCGACGCCGTCCAGGTCGGCCGGATCCAGCGCGCCGCCTGGCGCCTGCGGGTCCCAGCGGATTTCGTCGGCCGACTGGGGTGACCGGCGGACCAGCCTGACCACATCGTCGCTACCGCGGCGGAGGGCGGTAACCAGGGCGCTGCCGATCAAGCCTGATGATCCGGTGATCGCGATTCTCATGACGGCTCCCTGCCCACGCCTGCCTCCCTCACCACGCCTGCACCGCCCGTGACAGGGTCCGCCGAGCCCGGCGCGGGCTAGGGCATGTCCCGTGGTTCTTCAGCCTGCCGCGCGACGGCCAAGGTCCGCAGGACACCCCCTGGGCCGCGACCGCCACGTCGGCTAGAGCCCGAGTTCCGCTTCGAATGCGCCTTCCTCCAGGCGGGCCTTGATGGTGACGAGGAACCGGGCCGCGTCAGCGCCATCGACCAGCCGGTGGTCGTAGGTGAGCGCGAGGTAGACCATCGAGCGTACCGTGATCACCTCGCCAAGCGCCGGGTCCTCCATCACCACGGGACGCTTCACCACCGTGCCCGTGCCCAGGATCGCCACCTGCGGCTGGTTGATGATCGGCGTGTCGAACAGGGCGCCACGGCTGCCCGTGTTGGTGAGCGTGAAGGTCCCCCCGGCCAGGTCATCCGGGCTGACCTGGCCGGCCCTGGTGCGCTGCGCAAGATCGGCGATCTTGCGGGCCAGCCCGCCGACGTTCAGGTCACCCGCGTTGCGGATAACCGGGACCATCAGGCCGCGATCGGTGTCCACGGCCACGCCGAGATGCTCGGCATCGTGGTAGGTGACCTGGCTGCCGTTCGGGTCGATGATCGCGTTGAGCCTCGGGTGCACCTTCAGCGCCTCGACCGCGGCCAGCGCGAAGAACGGCAGGAACGACAGCTTGACGCCCTCACGCGCCTCGAAGTCCGCCTTGGCGCGGTCCTGAGCCGGGCGATGGCGGTAACGTCCGCCTCGACGACCGTGGTCAGCTGCGCGGAGGTCTGCAGCGACTCGACCATACGGCGGGCGATCAGCTGCCTGGCCCGCGACATGGGCTCCGTGGTCCCGCGCAGTGCCGAAGGCTCGACGTGGCGCCGGGACGGCGCGGCGCCCGGGGCCGCGGTGCTGGCCGGGCCCGCCTGGGCCTGAAGCGGCTGTGCAGGCTGGGGTGGCTGTGCGGCCTGAGGTGGCTGTGCGGCCTGGGGTGACGGTGCGGCTGGCGGGAACTGGGGCACCCGCGGCGCCGCTTCGGTGCCTGGGCCGCGGGTGGTCCGGGCGGCATCGAGCACATCCTGCTTGCGGATCCGGCCGCCGACCCCGGTTCCTGCGATGGCAGCGAGGCTTACTCCGTGCTCGGCGGCCAGCTTGCGGACCAGCGGGGTGACGTAGGGCCCGTCGGCGCCGGTCAGTCCCGGAGGGGCCAGCTGGCCCGGACCGTTCCCGGCTGGCGCCGCGCCGGTCTGCTCCGGTGCCGGCTGGCCTGCGCAGGCTGGCCTGCGACTTGCTGGCCTGCGACTTGCTGGCCTGGGACCGGCTGGCCTGGGACCGGCTGGCCTGGGACCGGCTGGCCTGGGACCGGCTGGCCTGGGACCGGCTGGCCTGGGACCGGCTGGCCTGGGACCGGCTGGCCTGGGACCGGCTGGCCTGGGACCGGCTGGCCTGGACCGGCTGGCCTGGGACCGGCTGGCCTGGGACCGGCTGGCCTGGGACCGGCTGGCCTGGGACCGGCTGGCCTGGGACCGGCTGGCCTGGAGCCGACTGGCCTGGGACTTGCTGGCCTGGGGCCGTCGGCGGCGGCACCGGCGGGGCGGGCTCCGCGGTGGGGACCGGCGCGGACCGTGCCGGTGGTGTCCACGCCTGCCAGGACGGCGAGGATGGCCCTTGCGCAGGCTGGGCGGGTGACTCCGGTGGCGCCTGGGGCGCCGGGGCGGGGGGAGGGCCGCCTGGCCCGCCGAGGTCGGCGGGAGGCCCGGTATGAGGACTGCCCTGGGCCGGGAACCCTCCCTGGGCGGCGTACCCTTCCTGGCTTGGATACCCCTCCTGGCTTGGATACCCCTCCTGGCTTGGATACCCCTCCTGGCTTGGATACCCCTCCTGGCTTGGATACCCCTCCTGGCTTGGATACCCCTCCTGGCCTGGATACCCCTCCTGGCCGGGATACCCGTCCTGGGCGGTGGCGGGACTCGCCGGGTCCGACCGGCCGGTGTCCTGCGGGGGGCCGGCGTACCGCCCTCAGCCGCTGTCTCGTCGATCACCGCGAGCTCGGCACCCACGGCGACCGTTTCGTCCTCGGCGACGGTGATGCCGCGCAGCACACCGGAGACCGGCGAGGGGATCTCGGTGTCGACTTTGTCCGTGGAGACCTCGAGCAGCGGCTCGTCCGCCTCCACCCGCTCGCCTTCCTTCTTCAGCCAGCGAGTGACAGTGCCCTCGGTGACGCTCTCGCCGAGCTGGGGCATGGATACGGAGACCGACATGGCTTCCCGTGACTCCTTCGTTGTTCAGGGCTCACAAACGCTGGCGTTGTGGTGCATGGCTGGCCCGCCTGACCGGATTCTGGTCATGCGTGCACGTGCAGGGGCTTGCCGGCGAGCGCGAGGTGCGCTTCGCCGATCGCCTCCGATTGGGTTGGATGCGGGTGGATGAGCTGGGCCACGTCCGACGGCTGCGCGTCCCAGTTGTAGATGAGCTGACCTTCGGCGATGAGCTCGCCGACCCCGGCGCCGACCAGGTGGATGCCGAGCACCCGTCCTGGCTGGCCCGAGGGTTCGGTGGGCGCGGTCGCGATGACCTTCGCTGCCCCCTGGGTCTGCCGGATCACGCTCCGGCCGTTCCCGCCGAGAGGGTAGGTGAACTCGGTAGTCTCGATGCCGCGCTCGGCGGCGATCGCGGAGGTGATGCCGACCGAGGCGACTTCCGGGTCGCAGTAAGCGATGCGCGGCACCCCGTCATAGTCGATCGGCATGACATCGAGCCCGGCGACGCGCTCCGCCACCAGGATCCCCTCGGCGAAGCCAAGGTGCGCGAGCTGCAGGCCGGGGATGAGATCGCCCACCGCGGAGATCGTCGGGACGTTGGTCCGGCAGTACTCGTTAACCTTGACGAAACCGCGCTCCACGGCGACTCCCGCGTCCTCGTAACCCAGGCCAGCCGAGACCGGCCCACGGCCCACGGCGACGAGGAGGAGGTCCGCTTCGAGCGTCTTCCCACCGGCCAGAGTCACGGTCACGCCGGTGCCGGACTCCTTGACGCTCTCGAACCTGGCGCCAAGCTCATAGCCGATGCCGCGCCTGCGGAACGCTCGCTCAAGGAGCTTCGAGCTCGACTCCTCCTCGGGCGGCAGCAGGTGGGGCAGCATTTCGACGATGGTGACCTCGGCGCCGAACGAACGCCACACGCTGGCGAACTCCACGCCGATGACGCCACCACCAAGGATCACCGCCGACCCCGGTACGTGATCGAGCTGGAGAGCGTGGTCGCTGGTGATGACCCGCTGGCCGTCGATGCTCAGGCCGGGCAGGCTCCGCGACTCTGAGCCGGTGGCCAGCACTACGTGAGCGCCCTCGTAGAGGGTGTCCCCGACCTTGACCTGCGTCGGGGAGACGAGGCGGCCATCGCCGTAGATGATCTCGATCTTGCGGCTGGCGAGCGTGCTCTGCAAGCCCTTCCACAGCCGGTCGACGACCTTGTCCTTGTAGGCATTGACGCCGGGCATGTCCACGCCGTCCAGCTTGGCGCGGATCCCGAAAGCCTCACTGTCCCTGGTCAGGTCGGCGATTTCCGCCGCGTGCAGCAGGGCCTTGGTCGGGATGCACCCGCGGTGCAGGCACGTACCGCCGACGCGGTCCTTCTCGATGAGCGCGACCCGCTTGCCGAGCTCGGCGGCACGGAGCGCGCACGCATAGCCGCCGCTGCCGCCACCGAGGATCACGATGTCGTAGGGACCGCTGCTTTCCGCCACCAGAAACGCTCCTTGATTCGATCGTCTTTCCGTGCCGCCGCTAGCGCGGCCGCCTAGAGTCGGCCATCCGCCACGTCCAGCGCGATCTGGACGAGGGTCCTGGTGGCCGCGCCCGTGCCGCCCTTGGGGGTATACCCGTGGTGCTGCGCCGTCATTGAAGGCCGGGCCTGCGATGTCCAGATGTGCCCAGCGGACTCCGCTGGGGCACGAACTCGCGCAGGAAGAGCCCGGCCTACCAGCATCCCGCCGTAGCGGTCGGCAGCCACGTTGGCCAGGTCGGCCAGCGGGCGAGTCCAAGCCCTTCCGGAGCTCGTCGGGCAGCGGCATCGGCCACATGACTCTCGCCCGCCCGGCCGGCCGCACCACGATGGCCGTCCCCGCACCGCGTCGTCATTGGCCATCACCGTCGCCGATCCGTGGGGCCGAGCGCCACCAGCTGGGCCCCGGTCAGAGTAGCGACATCGACGAGCAGGTCGGGGGGAGTCCTCGGCCGATCTGGCGAGCGCGTCCGCCAGCACGAGGCGGCCCTCAGCGTCGGTGTTGAGTACCTCCACTGTGCTTGCCCCCGTACATGGTGAGCACGTCGGAGGGGCGCTGAGCGGTCCCGCTCGGCATGTTCTCGGCGAGCGGCAGGTAGCCGATGACCCGTGGACCGACGGCCGCAGCTCGGAGATGGCCTGCAGCGCGCCGAGGGTGGCGGCCGCGCCGGCCATGTCCGACTTCATCGTCTCCATGGGACCTGGACGGCTTGAGCGACAGCCCGCCGGAGTCGAACGTGATGCCCTTGCCCGCGAAAACCACGGTCCGCTGTGTCGCCCCTGTCCTCCGGAAGCGTACTCAAGCCGCACCAGCCGCGGGGGGTGCACCGAGCCCTGGCCGACCCCGAGAATGCCGCCGTAGCCTTGCTCCGCGAGCGCCTTCTCGTCCAGCACCTCGGCGTCCAGCCCGCAGGCGGCGGCGACCCGCTCCGCCTCGGCGGCGAGCGCGGTGGGCACCAGGTCGGAAGGCGGCGTATTGACCAGGTCCCGGGCCAGGGTCACCGCCGCCGCCAGCACCTCCGCGCGCCGGGTGGCCCCCGCCGCCTCCGGGCTGGCGCCGACCAGCGTGAGCGTCGTGGATCCGGGCCCGCCGTGCCGGTAGCGGCTGAACGAGTAACTGCCGAGCAGCCCGCCCAGCGCGACCGCCTCGGCCTGCGCCGCATCCCGGGCCGGCAGGGCCAGGGCGATCCGCAGCCCGCGGGCGCCCGCCTGCCCGTCGAGCAGAGCCCGCACCGCCGCGCCCGCGGCCCGGCGCAAAGTCTCGGGCCCAGCCGGGCTGTCCGGCTCGCCACCGAGGCCGACCGCGGCGATCAGGGGTGCGGACAACCGGCCGCCGGTGGCAATCTTGGTCACTTCTTCGGGCTTGCCGGTGGCACCCAAGGCCGCCAGTGTCGCCGCGAGGCTGCTGTCCAGGGCTTCGTCGATCTCGGCGGACCCTGGCGCGAGGACCGGCCCGCCAGGACCCGGCAGCACCCCGATGACGATGGCGTCTGCCTCGGCCATCGAGGGTTGCGAGTCGCTGATGCTCAACGTCGTGGTCACCCGTCCGATGCTAGTGCCTGCCCAGGCCGGACCGCCCAGGCCGGACCGCCGGGCAGCCAGCGGGCGCGGGCCGGGGCCCGCACCTGGCGCTCACCGAGAGGCGGCCGGGCCGCTCAGCCGGTGTCTGTTCAGCCAGCGTCGGCGGCCAGCGCACCAGCCCGGCTGACGGCCGGGACCGGAGCCAGGCCGGAATCGGCCTGGGCCGGGAAAAGATGACAGCCACCAGGATCCAGCCGCAGTCCCACCGTCTCGCCCCTGGCCGTGCGCGAGTTGGAGAAAACGCCGGTCAGCCGCCCGTGCCCGGGAACATCGATCGCGTGCTCGTAGCCACGGTCGCGGAACGCCACATCCGCGACGGTCCCGGCCAGATGGTGCTCCCCGGTGTGGGTGGCGCACAGGTGCAGTCCGGTGGGCGGATCATCAGCAGGGCGGCGCCATCGGCCAGCGGCTCGCCCGGCATGCGGGCGTCGAAGGGCCGTCCCCCGGCCGTCCCGGCCGGCTCGACTTCGAGGCCGTCATCGCCCGCGCGATGACGGACATCCACCGCGAGCTCCCGAGACAGGCCGGTGAACCGCGCCACGAACGGCGTGGCGGCTGGGTGTAAATCTCCTCAGGGGTGCCCAGCTGGACGAGCCTGCCCTGCCGAAGCACGCCGACCTGGTCCGCCAGGGCGAACACCTCGGCCTGGTCATGGGTGATGTAGATGGTGGTGGCGGCGGCCTCCCGGACCAGCGAGGAGATCTCTACCCGCATCCGCTCGCGGAGGTCCGCGTCCAGATTCGACAGCGGCTCGTCGCACAGGATGAGCCCGGGTTTCCGCGACGAGGGCCCGGGCGAGCGCCACCCGCTGCTGCTCGCCCCCGGACAACTGGTTCGGGTACCGCTCGGCCAGTTGGCCGAGGCCCACCCGATCGAGCATGGCGGCCGACCGGGCGCGGGAATCGGCCTTGGAAAGCTTGCGGCGGCGCAGCGCGAACGCCACGGGTAGCCCCTCCGATCCGGCGCCACCCGGCGGGCGCGATCAGCCGGTACGCGCCGAGCACCAGCCCGACCGCGGCCAGTGCGAGCCCGATCGCCAGGACCGCCTGCGCCATGCCGATCCCGAAGTGGTAGACGCGGTGTAGGCGATGATCAGCAACGTCACCGTCTGGTACAGGTTGATGCCCAGCCGGGACATGATCGGCAAGTTGTAGTGGTGCGGTTCATGATCGGCAGAATGCACCAGCGGGCGGTCTGCGGGGTGTCCGAAAAGTGACCGAACGGTGAAGCGTGGGATACAACACAGTTCTAACAGCCGTCACTCGGCAAAGTTGACGTCTGTTACGCTAGACCAGGTGGACTTCGGAGCATGCCGGGGCGGCAGGAAGGTGGATTCATGGCCAGCGGTTCCGGGGCGGCCGGACCGGGCGGCCGGCACCGGGCTGACTGGCACCGGGGGCGCCAGGGCGCCGCGGGGGGTCCTAGTCACCTTCCGCTTCCTCGGCGTAGACGCGCGCGGCATAGTCGTCCAGCGCCTGCTGGCAGGTATCCAGCGCCTTTTCCGTCGCCGGCCGCCCGGCCGCCCCGAAGACGTCCCGCTGGCGGACCCGCGCGAACCAGTTCCGCAGCTTGACCAGGTTGACCTCGTTCTCCTCCAGTTCGGCGTAGGTAAAATGATCCGCGACATATTCCTTCTTCACCTGCGCGAGAAAGTCGTCACACTTATCGACGATCTCCTCATACTCGTCGTCCCGCGCCGCCTGGAAGGCGGCGCGCACCTCGGGCTCGCCCGCGAGCACCGCGCAGGACAGCAGCGCAGCCGTCCCGCCCATGTCGAGGATCTGGCTGCGCAGTTTGCGCAGCGCCCGCTCCGCGCTGACGCTGGCGGGCAGGGCCGCCGCCGAGTTTTGCAGGTAGATGGCGCCGAGGCTCTTCAGCCCGCGCCACACCGCGGCGCGCAGCCGGCTGGGTTCGGACGGCACCCGGTAGACGAGGAGCATCCAGCCCCGGTCCGTAGCCTCGTCGCTATCGGTCATGCCGCCATTCTCGCAGAGAACCGCCATCACTCTTGGTCGTCATCGCTGGGGCCACTGGAGGTCGCGTGAACGCTGTTGCCCTCGTCCTAACTGTCTTCGTCGCCTGCGCCGTCGAGGCGGTCGAGGCCCTGACGATCGTGCTGGCGGCCGGCCTGACCAGGGAGTGGCGCTCGACGTTCCAGGGCATGGCCGCGGCCCTCGTCGTCCTCGCGGCCGTGGTGGCCGCCGTGGGGCCGGCCCTCACCCTCTTCCCGCTGAGCGCGCTCCGGCTGGTGGTGGGCGCGCTGCTGGCCGTGTTCGGCCTGCAATGGATACGCAAGGCGGTGCTCCGCGCGTCCGGATACAAGGACCTGCACGACGAGACGAGCATCTACGCCCGCCAGGTCGAGGCCGCGCGGGCGGCCGCCGCCGGCGGCAGGCACGGCGTCCACGACTGGTACGCGTTCACGCTCTCATTCAAGGGCGTGCTCCTCGAGGGCCTGGAGGTCGTGTTCATCGCGATCACGTTCGGTGATAACCAGGGAAACCTGGGGCTGGCCGCCCTGGGCGCGGCCGCCGCCGTGGTCGTGGTGGCCGCGGTGGGCGTGGCCGCGCGGGCGCCACTGGCGCGTGTCCCCGAGAACACCATGAAGCTCGCGGTCGGCGTCATGCTCACGTCGTTCGGCACCTTCTGGGGAGCCGAGGGCGCCGGGGTGGCCTGGCCCGGGAACGACGCCGCCCTGCTGGTGATCGTGGCCGTGACCGCGCTGACGGCGCTGGGCTTTATCGCCCTGCTGCGCCGGTCCCATGCCGCGGCGCTGGCCGCCGCGGAGTTCCGGCCGCCGCCCGCGGCAGAGTCCCGGCCGCTGGCCGCCGCGGAGTCCCGGCCGCTGGCCGCCGCGGAGTCCCGGCCGCCTCGGCCGCCGCGGAGTCCCGGCCGCCGGCCGCCGCGGCCAGCCCGGCCGCCCCGGAGGGACCTGCCGCCGCGGCCCGCCCGGTGGCCTCGGAGGAAGGTGCGTTGTGAGTCGCTGGCTTCGCTCGTTCGGCGCGTTCTGGTACGACTTCGTGATCGGCGATGACTGGCGCGGTGCGGCCGCCGTCGCCGTCGCCTTGGCCGTGACCGCGCTGCTGGTCCACGCGGCCGGGATCAACGCCTGGTGGCTGATGCCGGTGTGCGTGATCGCCGCGCTCGGCTGGTCGCTGCGCAGGGCCACCACAGGCCAGTAATCCTGGGCTCGGCGGACTGCCTGGCGCTGACCAGGCAACGGGGACGCGCCGGGGGGCAGGAGTGCTCAGGGCCGCCTGGACAGGACGCGGAAGCCCGCCTCACGCCGGGCCGCGCGCCTTGACCAGGCCCGTCTCGTACGCGTAGACCACCGCCTGCACCCGGTCGCGCAGCCCGAGCTTGGCCAGTACGCGGCCGACATGGGTCTTCACCGTGGCCTCGGACACGAACAGCCTCTGCGCGATCTCGGCGTTCGAGAAGCCCTGCGCGACGTGGGCCAGCACCTCGCGCTCCCGCCCGGTCAGGCCGGCCAGATCCGGCGGCGCCGGTCGCTGGCCGACGGGAACAGGGGGGCGAAACGGTCGATCAGGCGGCGGGTGGTGGACGGCGCGACCACCGCGTCGCCGGAGTGCACCGCGCGGATCGCGAACAGCAGTTCCTCGGGCGGGACATCCTTGAGCAGGAAGCCGCTGGCCCCGGCTTTCAGCGCGGCGTATGCGTACTCGTCGAGGTCGAACGTGGTCAGCATCAGGACCCGGGGGCGCTCACCGGCCTGGCAGATCTGCCGCGTCGCCGCGACGCCGTCGAGCCTGGGCATCCGCACGTCCATCACCACGACGTCGGCGGGCGTGGACCGCAGCAACTCGTATGGCGGCCATGGCCGTCGCCCGCCTCGCCGACCACGGCCATGTCCGCCTGTGCGTCAGGACCATGCGGAACCCGGTCGCGCACCAGTTCCTGGTCGTCGACCAGGAGGATCCGGATGCTCACGCGGCACCGCTCTGCCCGGGCCGAGCTCCCGATATTTCTGGCACAACGACCAGCGGCCGGGCTGCCGTATCCGGCGCCGCCGGGCTCGGCGGCTGACCGGGAGGCGCGGCGCGTGCGGGCGTCAGCGGAAGCCTCGCGGTGACCTGGTAGCCGCCGCCGGGCCGGGGGCCGGCCCGCAGCGTCCCGCCAAGAGGGCGACCCGCTCGCGCATGCCGGCCAGGCCGTGCCCGGCGCCGTCGGCCGCGGCGGCGGCGCCACGGCCATCGTCGGAGATCTTCAGCACCAGCAGATCTTCGCAGTACCGCAGGGTCACCGTGGCCGATGCGTGCGGGCCGCCGTGCTTGCGGGTGTTGGTCAGCGATTCCTGGACGATCCGGTACGCGGCCAGGGCGACCCCGTCGGGCAGCGGGCCGGGCACGCCTTCCACGGTGAAGGCGACGGCGAGCCCGGTGGCGCGGGTCTGCTGCAGCAACTCGGCGAGCTGGCTCGATCCCGGGCAGCGGGGCGAGCCCGGTTTCCCCGTCGTCGCTGCGCAGCACGCCAAGCAGGCGGCGCATCTCGGCCAGCGCCGTGCGGCCGGTGCTGGCGATCGCGGCCAGCGCCTGGCGGGCCTTTTCCGGGTCGCTGGCCAGGGCGTAGGACGCACCGTCGGCCTGGACCACCATCACGCTGACGTTGTGCGCGACCACGTCGTGCAGTTCGCGGGCGATCCTGGCCCGCTCGGCCGCGGCGGCGATCTGGGCCTGCGCGTCCCGTTCCCGCTCCAGGCGGGCCGCGCGGTCTTCGAGCGAGGTGTAGTAGGCCCGCCGGTACCGCATCGAGTCACCGAGCACCCACGCGATCAGCGCCGGGCCGCCCAGCACGATCGAGCCAGTGATGATCGCGTAGAAGACGCCGATCTGGTCAGGCACCCAGCGGGCCACGGCGACGGCGCAGCCGAGCAGGCAGACGGCGAGGCCGGTGACCGAGATCGACCGGGGCCGGTAAGCGGCCAGCGTGTACAGCAGAATGACGATGGCCAGGTCCGCCGGGCTGGGCCGCGCGATGGTCAGGACCTGCGCAGCGCCGATCACGGTGGCGACGGCGAACGCGCCGACCGGGTACTTGCGCCGGAACACCACCGGGACCACCAGAGCCACGTTGAACAGCATGGCCACCCCGCGGCCGGGCCCCGAGTTCACTGATCCCAGGCCGACGAAGGCCAGGCCGACGAAGACAAGGAGGATTGCCAGCACGCCGTCCACCAGCCCCGGGTGACGGCGCAGCCAGGCGTACAGGGCAGCCACGTGTCAAGAGTACGGCCGTGACCTGCTCCTGGTCGTCATCCTGCGGGCGGGCGCGGTGTCATCCTGCCGGGTGACAGGCCGGTGGCCTGGGCGTTCCCGGCGGAGCGAGATGACCCGGCGGGGACCGCGCGGCAGGCGTGGGCCTAGGGTTCCGGGCGTGACCGATTGCCTATTCTGCCGCATCATCGCCGGCGACGTGCCTGCGCATATCGTGCTGGCCGACCGCGAGGTGGTGGCGTTCCTCGATAACCGGCCGCTGTTCAAGGGGCACGTGCTCGCCGCGCCCCGCCAGCACTACGAGACGCTGGCGGCCCTGCCGGAGCACCTGGTCGGGCCGCTGTTCACCCAGGTGCGCAGGCTCAGCGCGGTGATGCCGCAGGCCTTGGGCGCCCAGGGCAGCTTCGTCGCGCTCAACAACACAGTCAGCCAGAGCGTCCCGCATCTGCACGTGCACGTGGTGCCGCGGACCCGCGGCGATGGTCTTCGCGGGTTCTTCTGGCCGCGGCAGAAATACGCCGACGACGCGGAGGCCGCGTCCTTCGCCCAGCGGCTGCGCGACGCCCTCGCGGTCGCGCCCGGGCCGACCGGAGCCCCGTACGCCTGAGGCGAGGCGCGTGACGCGGGGCCCGCAGGCCCCCCCGGGCCGCATCCCCCCCGACGGCCGGCCCGAACGCGGAATCCCCCCGGTCCGCGCTCATGACCCGCTGCCGATGCGGCCCCACCGCTAGCACGGCTGCCCGCCTCCGGACGCCGTGTTCGCGCCTCGCCTCAGGACGATGACAGCTAACCGCGGTCTCCCCCGCTCCGGCCATCCCCGGATTCCGGGATGCGCCGTTCTCTTGCCTTGGACTTAGGATTCGGGCAGCGGCAGGTATGGCTCATGCCGGGCAGCGCGGCCGCGGGCCCGCGAGTTCAGGCGACAGGTACAGGCAGGACGGCGATGGCGCTCGACTCAATCACGCCAGCGGCCGCGCATGTCGCGGCGCCGTCCGGCCGGGTGATCGCGATGCCGGAAGGCAGCAGGCTGGTGTTCGGCCGGGGGCCGAACGCGGACCTGACGATCTCGGCGGGCCGGGGGCTCTCCCGCCGGGCCGGGGTGGTGACCGCGATGGGTGGCGGCGTCTGGGTCGCCAACATCAGCCGCACCCACGCCCTGTACGCGGAGGGCGACGGCTACCGGATACGGCTGCCCCGCATGGAACACCATGGTGAGCCGTCCGGGGGATGGTTCGTCCGGGTGGGGACGACGCTGGTCGGCTCGCGGACGATGCTGGACGAGGGCAAGGCCCTGCACGTGGTGGTGGCCGGCGAAGGCGGGGATCTGGCCGATGCCGAGAGCGCCCGGATCCGGCTGGACGGCGAGGCGACCCTGCTGCCGTTGTACCTGGACCCGATGACCAAACTCTTCCTGGTCGCTCTGATGTGGTGCCAGCCGTGGCTGGAGGATCCATCCCGCACCACGCCGCTGCCGCGCATACCAGAGATCGCCCGGGCGGCTCTGGAGGCGACCGGCGCCTATCACGAGCTCGAGCGGTTCGATGGAGATCCTTTGTTCCGGGACCGGCTGGCGGCTCGAGTCGCCGAGCACGTCAAGGTGCTGCGCCGGAAGATAAGCGATCGCGGCCTGGTGCGGGCCGACACCCGGCTGTCCGACGAGGTCGTCGTGCAGGTGCTCCTGGAGCACGGCATCATCACGGTCGCCGACCTGGCCCGGCTGGGCGATGCGGCGTGGTGCTCCCGGCAGGAGGACCTGTGGTGGACCCAGGAGCCCTGACGGGCGCCTGACCGGACGACAGCCTGACCGGAGGAATCGGGTCACCCGCCGGGTGGCGGGCCGTGCGGCGGCGGCGGGACCACGACCTGGAAGCTGGTCCTTTCTGTGCCGCCTCCCGACTCGGCCACCACGAGCTCGTACCGCCCCGGAGGGATCCGCCCCGGATAGAACTCGTGGTTCTGGTTGACCGCGTAGTTGAACGTTCCCCGGTCGTCCACGGTCGGACGGTCGGGAGACTCGCCATGGCCCGCGATCGAGACCGTCATCCGCCGGCCGGGGGTCCAGCCGCTGCCATGCAGCACGAACACGGTGTTCTCGTCGCCGGTGTCCTGGTTCAGCAGGATCGCGGGCCTGCTGGTCAGCCCCGTGGACACCGGGCCCGGTGGCGGTCCTCCGGGGGGCGGGAGAAGGGCGCCGGTTGACGAGGCGGCCGACGGTCGGCCCGTGCCGCTCAGCTTGGCCCCGAGCACCGTTCCGGCGGCCACCAGGGCTGCGCCCCCGCAGGCCAGGCCGACTACGGTGAGTATCCTCTTGCGCCGGCGCGGCGGGTGCGACGGTGGCCTGACGGTGGTGCCCCCGCGCCCCGGCCCCCGGCTGGGTCCGCGCCGCCACAGCAGCCGTCGCGGAACCGGGAACCGGCGCGGCACGGGAAGGGCGGTGGGCGATCCGAACGTGGCGTCGCCGCTGGCCTCGTCGGCCGGCTGGGAGGAGGCGACGGGGTACTGCGGATGCCGCTGGTACTCGGCGATGAGGGCGGTGGCCCGGTCGGGCAGGGGCGGCGGGTTGGGGCCGGGCCCTGACGGGCTCTCCAGATACGGGGCCAGGCGCGCGAGGACAGCGGCCGACGTCGGGCGCTGGCGCGGGCTGCGCTCCAAGCAGGCCGTAACGATGTCGGCCAGTTCGTTGGGCAGACCGGTCAGATCGGGGGGCTCGGTGGCCAGCCGGACCAGGATGTCCATCACGGTCTCCCCCTGGTAGGGGGCGTGCCCGGTCGCGGCGAAGAGCAGGGTGGCGCCGAGGGAGAACACATCGCTGGCCACGGACGCCTGCCGGGTGTCCCGGGCCTGCTCGGGTGCCATGTAGGCGGGGGTGCCGACCGCCCCGCGGGTCACGGTGAGCTGGATCCGCTCGGCCGCCCTTGCCACCCCGAAGTCGATCACCCGCGGTCCGTCGGGTGAGACGAGCACGTTGGACGGCTTCAAATCCCGGTGGACCAGTCCGGCGTTGTGGATCGACTCCAGTGCCTCGGCGCACCCGGCGGCGAGCCATCGTGCCGCCGGGACCGGCAGCGGCCCGCTGGCCCGGACGAGGTGGCTCAGCGACGGGGCGGCCACGTAGGCGGTGGCCAGCCACGGCATGTCGGCTTCCGGGTCGGCGGCCACGACCGCGGCGGTGAAGACGCCGCTGACCCGCCGGGCCGCGGCCACCTCGCGGGCGAAACGGGCCCGGAAGCCGGGCTCTTCGGCGAACTCGATCTTGATGGTCTTGACCGCCACCAGACGGCCTGCCTTTGACCGGCCCAGGTACACCCGGCCCATCGCGCCTGCGCCCAGCGTGCCGATCAAGGAATAGGGCCCGATACGCTCTGGGTCCCATTGACGGAGCGGCTCGAGTGCGGGCTGCGGCGCCATTGCCGGCTGCTCCCTTTTGCGTGCGGGCACGCCCCCATGATGCCGACTCCCCGGGACCACTGTGCCCGGGTTCCGGGGGAGCACGGCCCATATCACCGGGCGCGGCCCGCCAGGGGTGCCATTTCCGGCCTGCGCCGCCTATCGTCACAGCTATGGCTGAGTGGTGGTCCATCGAGGTATTTGATGGAGAGTTCCCGGCCACGCGCTGGCGGGACGCCTACTCGTCCACGCTGATCGAGTCGGCCATCGCGCACGGGGCGACCGACTGGTCGTGGCATATTCACCGCTGGGGCGTGGTCTTCGAGGTGGCGTTCGGCACGGACACGCGGTGGGAGGACTTCCGAGGCCTGGCCGCGGTGCGGGCCGCGCTTGATGCGGTCCCCGATCCGGTGAACGGGCTGCTGGTGTACCGAGGCCGCGGCGGCGGCGCGGGCGCGCTGGCGCCACGGCGGCCCAGGCCCGCGGCGGGCGCGGGCGCGATGGCCCTTCCCGAACCAGCGGACGAGCCGTGGATCGATCTGGGCAGTATCGATCTGGCCAGCGGGGCACCGGATGACGCTTTCGCCGGTCCCGCTCCGCCATGAGCCCTCGCCACGTGCCCCGGAGGGCGTCCGTGCGGCGTTTGATGCCCCGTTCTGTGATCGCTGCGCCCAGGACAGTGCAGGATGGATCCATGAGGGATACCCGAACCACGGCCGTCGGGCTGCGGTCAGCAATCGAGCGAAGTGGTTACTACCCCGGCCTGGTGGCCGATGCGGTCTCGTCGGCGCTGGGCACCGAGGCTGTCGTCTCGTTTGTGGTGCAGGCCGACGCGCTTTTCGACCCGGCCATGGAAGTGCGCCGCCACATGACCGTCCTGGTCCTGACCCCGACCAGGCTGATTTACTCGCACACAGACGAGAACCCCGCTGAGGAGCCGGCCGCGCGCCCGCAGGCGGAGACGAGCACCGAGGCGGTCCGGTTCTCCCGGATCTCCTCGGTCGCCGTCACGCGGGTGGTACCAGATCCCGCGTCGTACGTGCCGGGGGTGACCATGCCGACCGAGGTGGTGCTGACCGTCGGCTGGAACGTGCTCTCACATGTCGAGCTGGAGCCGGCTCATTGCGGCGACGAGAACTGCGAGGCCGACCACGGCTACAGCGGGACCATCACCGCCGACGACCTGACCATGCGGGTGAGCGAGGCCGCGGACGGCGAGGAAGCGGTGCGCCAGGTCCTCGCGTTCGCCGGCGCGCTGGCCGAGGCGACCACTACGCCGGAACGCTGACGGGACGTCGGCATGATCGATGCGCCGATGAGCCTGCCCACTGTGCCCCGTTACGGCCAGGGGAGCTTGGCCGACCTGGCCTGCTCACTGCTGGCGTCGCTGGGGGTGGATGGCGAGCCGAACTCCCTGAGCCTGCCGGCCACGGGGCGCGCCTGCCTGCTGATCGTGGATGGCCTCGGCTGGGAACTGCTCCGCGCCCACCCGGCGGCGGCGCCGTTTCTCTCCGAACTCGCCGTTACCGGGCGGCCGCTCACCGCGGGATTCCCCGCTACCACGGTGACCAGCCTGACCTCCCTGGGCACCGGCAAGGTACCGGGCCTGCACGGGATGCTGGGTTACCAGGTGGCGGTGCCTGGCCAGGGGAGGCTGCTCAACGGGCTGCGCTGGGACACGCGGATCGATCCGGCCGCGTGGCAGCCCGCCCAGACTATTTACGAGCGCGCCCGGGTGGCCGGGGTCGACGCCTACCGGGTCGCCGCGTCCGCGCTGCAGAACACCGGGTTCTCGTTGGCCGCGATGCGCGGCGCCGACTACCGGCCCGCGGACAGCATGGGCGCGCTTGCGGGCCAGGCCGCGGCCGCTATGGCCGAATCGGACCGCAGCCTGGTAACGGTCTACCATTCCGAGCTCGACGGCACCGGGCACGCGTTCGGCTGTCACTCTGAGTCCTGGCTGTACCACCTCGCTCACGTGGACCGGCTGGCCGAGCATCTGGCCGGGGCGCTGCCGCCCGGCGCCACCATGTACGTGACGGGCGACCACGGCATGGTGGACGTGCCCCTGGCGGACAAGATCGACGTTGACGCGGCCCCGGGGCTGCTGGACGGGGTCGCGCTGCTGGGCGGCGAGCCGCGGGCCCGCCATGTATACACCGAGCCGGGTGCCGCGGATGACGTGCTGGCGGCCTGGCGGGAGGTGCTGGGCGGGCGGGCGTGGGTGGCGTCCAGGGAGGAGGCGGTCGCGGACGGCTGGTTCGGCCCGACCGACCCCGCCTTCCTCGATCGGATCGGGAATGTGGTCGCCGCCCCCACTGAGTCCTGGGCCCTCGTGGCCACCCAGGCCGAGCCGCTGGAGTCCGCGCTCATCGGCATGCACGGCTCGCTGACCCCGGCCGACCAGCTGGTGCCGCTGCTCAGCTTCCCGGCTGGCTGAGGGCCGGGCCGGAATGACCGATGCGGTCATGGATCCGCTGATCGACGCGGCCGCATTGGCCCGGGCGCGGGCCGGGCCGGATCGGCCCACGGTGCTGGACGTGCGCTGGCGGGTCGGCGGACCGCCGGGACTCCAGGAGTACCTGGCGGGCCACCTGCCTGGCGCTGCCTTCGTTGATCTGGACCAGGATCTGGCCGGGCCCCCGGGGGCAGGTGGCCGTCACCCGCTGCCCGAGGCGGGCGCCTTCCAGGCCGCCATGCGCCGGGCCGGCGTCCGGGACGGCGCGCCCGTGGTCGTCTACGACGAGGCCAGCTCGCTGGCGGCCGCCCGGGCCTGGTGGACGTTGCGTTTTTACGGCCACGAGCAGGTGCGGGTCCTTGACGGCGGCTACCGTGCCTGGGCGGCGGCCGGCCAGCCGGTGGTCGGCGGGGCCGGCGGCGTCACTCCTGGTGACTTCACGGCGCGGCCGGGGCACCTGCCGGTTCTCGGCGCCGGCGGGGCGGCCGCCCTCGCCCGCGCGGGCGGGCTGCTCGATGCCCGGGCGCCCGAGCGCTACCGGGGCGAGATCGAGCCGATCGACCCCGTGGCCGGGCATATCCCTGGCGCGCTCAGCGCGCCCACCGTGGGCAACGTGACCGGGGACGGGCACCTGCGCAGTGCGGCCGAGCTCCGGGAACGGTTCGCAGCGCTGGGGATCGTCGCCGGCCGGGGAGTCGTGGCCGACCCGGAGCCGGCCGCCGTGGGGGCGTACTGCGGTTCTGGGGTGACCGCCGCGCACGAGGTGCTGGCCCTGGCCATCGCGGGCATTCCCGCCGCCATGTACGTGGGATCGTGGTCGCACTGGGTTACCGATCCGGCCCGTCCTGTCGCCACCGGCCCCGATCCGGGCTGACCGCTGATCCCAGGTCCCGGCCCCGCGACGTGAGCTGGCTGCCGGGGAAAATGTACCGGGAAGTGTCCGGTGTGGCCGGTGTCCGGTCACGCGCGGATCTACGATGGACCGTCGGACTCAGCGTCCCCGTGCCCTCCGCCAGCGGACCGGCGCTGCACCCCGGGAGGCGGCGCGTGTACCTTTTTCA
Source organism: uncultured Actinomycetes bacterium (assembly GCA_963822825.1). Taxonomy (GTDB): domain Bacteria; phylum Actinomycetota; class Actinomycetes; order Streptosporangiales; family Streptosporangiaceae; genus JAWWPY01. The sequence continues at coordinate 145,964 of CAWGIW010000019.1, forward strand.
GTGCGAGGCGACGTTCGACGCGCAGCCGGCCGCCGTGTGGAAGGTCTGGACTGACGTGTCGGCCTGGCCCGAGTGGGACTTAAGCAAGGAGATCGCGCGGATCGACGGTCCTTTCATCGGGGGCACGTCGGGATGGGCCAAGCAGCGCGGGAATCTCGGCGGTCCCTTCACGATCACCGTCTCCGAGCCGGTCAGGCGCTGGGTCAGCGAGTGCCCGATCCCCCTGGGAAAGGTGGTCTTCGACCACGTGATCGAGTCGGCCGCGGAGGGCCAGGTCCGGGTGACCAAGAGTGTCGAGGTGGTCGGGGGGTTCGGGCCGCTCTTCCGCCTGATGTTCGCGCCCAGGATGCGCCGTGACATCACTGAGTCGCTGGAAGCCCTGGGCCGCCGGGTACGCGACTAGGACGCTGCCTCCTGCGGCGTGTCCCGTGCCGCGCAGGAAGGCCGGGCGGCCGGGAACCGAAGCCAGGGCCGCGCCGTCCAAGTGATGCGGCCCATCGGGGAGGGCCGCGCCAGCTGGGACGGTCCGGCTCAGGACCAGGAACGAGGTGCGCGATGGGCGTCTGGGACCAGCGAGCTCGCAGCGCGGGGCGCAGAATCTGGCTGCGGGGAGCCGCGGCCGCTGCGGTGATGGGCCTGGCTGGCTGCGGGGGCGCGACCGGGAATGCGGCGTCTAACGGGACGGCCGGGCCCACCGGGTCCGCCAGCCAGGTACGGTCAACCGCGGGCGGGACGCTGTGCGCGGACGCTGGGGCGGTGGACCGGCTGACGGTTATCCGGGTGAACGCCATTCCCGCCAATCATCCGCGCTTCTCATTTCCGGCGACGGTCGCGGTCACCAATGCGGCGCAGGCCCGCAGCGTGGCCCGGGAGCTGTGCGCGCTGCAAGCCCAACCGGGCGGCGTCGTGGCCTGCCCCGCCGACCTGGGCGTTACCTACCGGCTGGATTTCGCCACGTCCGGGCGCAGCCTCCCCCCGGTGACCATCCGGGCCGGCGGGTGCGAGGCTGTTTCGGGTGCCGGGCCGGGCCGGTGGACCATGCGCACGCCGGCCTTCTGGGCCGCTCTCGGCACCGCCATGGGCCTGGCCCATCCCGGCCACGCGGTCTTCGCCGGCACCATGCAGCCGTGACCGGGTCCAGGACGTGGCCCGGGGGCGTTCAGCCGGCGGCACCGTCGAGCACGGAGACCAGCCGGCGGACCAGGTGACCCCGCCAGCCGCCGCCGAGGATCTTCATGGCCGCCCGCTGCGCGGGATCGGTCTCGTCGAACCCGTCATGGGTGATCAGGAAGCGGGTGCCCGTGCCCTCGGGCACCAGGCGCCAGGTGACCGTGGTGTCGAGGGTTCCGCCGCGCCAGCTGATCCGCAGCATCCGGGGCGGCTCGAGGGCCAGCACCTGGCATCCCACGATGCCGTCGAAACCCTGCTGCGGGACCGGCTCGGTGCGGAAGGTGAAGTGGTGCCCGACGACCGGCTTGAAGTCGTTTGGCATCAGCCAGCGGGCCAGCAGGTCCGGGTCGGTGAGCGCCTGCCAGACCCGCTCGGGGGGGCGGCCGACGAACAGGCCCACTTCGATGGCGGCGATCAGTCGCTCCCCTCGAGTAGCTCGCCGAGCAGGCAGGCATGGTGCTGCCAGAATCTCTCGTAGTGGCTGGCCCAGTCCACGACGGTGTGCAGCGGCCCGGCGTCGAGCCGGTAGTGGCGCTCCCGGCCGACCCGCTCTTCCGCGACGAGCCCGGCCTGGCGCAGGACCCTGAGGTGCTGAGAGACCGCTGGCCGGGTCATCGCGAAGGACGCCGCCACGTCGTGCACCGGGCGCGCGCCGCCGCGGAGCAGATCCAGGATGGCGCGGCGGACGGGGCTGGCGATGGCGTCGAAGACATCAGCGTCAGGCACTGGCCGCGGCGGTCGCCTGCAGCACGATGCCGTTCCCATCTGGGTCGTCGAAGGTGACGAACCGTCCCCACGGTGCGTCCTGGATGCCGCCCGCGATGTTGACGCCCCGGGACTGGATGGCCGCGACGTCGGCGTCGAGGTCGTCGGTCTCCACGACGGTCCCCTTGGCCGAGCCCGGTGGCATGTCGGCGAACCAGGTCACCAGCGTGATCGAGGTCTCGCCGCCGGGCGGCCTGACCTGCACCCAGCGCTGACCGGGACCCATCGCGGTGTCCGCGACGAGTTCGAAGCCGAGCTGCCGACATAGAAGTCCTTGGCCCGGTCCTGGTCGGCGACCGGGAGGGAGAAGAGCTGGATCTTCGTGATAGCCATGGCGGCGATAATACGTAAGAGATCTCTTACCAGTCAACCGGCGATGGCGCCCGCGGCACGCTTGGTGCCACATCATGGGCGGAGCTGCGTCATTTGTTTCGGTCATGGGCCACCGTGTAGAGCCACACCTTCAGGAAGCCGTCCAGCTTCCACTGGTGCGCGAGGCGGAAGCCGGGCGCCAGGTAGGTGGCTGGATTATCGTCCGGCCGCATCTCCACGGCCCAGATTCTGCGGACGCCCCGCTCCCGCCGCTCCAGGACCGGCAGCGGAACGGTGCTGGCATACAGGCGCCCCGAGGCGGCAGCGGTTTGCCTCAGGCTGATGTCGCGCAGGTGGGCGAACCCCTCCGGGTAGGCGAGAGCCCAGGGCGGGATGGACGGCTCCGGATAGATGATGGCGTCGCCAGGCCGCTCGTGGGCGCTCAGGAACTGTGCCGCCGCCCGCATGCCGTTCCCGGGCACCCGCAGTCCCAGCTGCGTCGGCGCAGCGAGCGCCACGACCAGGACAACGCCGGCCGCTCGCATTGGCCGGCGCAGCGCGGCGAGCCCGGTACCGGCCAGCAGAGCCACCGCGGGCAGGCAGTAGGTCACGTACCGCCCGTTATAGACCGGCTTGATCTCGGACACCGCCAGCAGCAGGAGGGGCGGCAGTACCAACCATGGCGCGGCAAGCCAGGTCAGGCTGCGGTCCGTGGCGGCCGGCCGGGCGGCACCCCGGACCGGTGTCGGCGGCGGCCACGTCATCATCAGCGAATCGCCGCAGGTCCCGCCGAGCACGCTGAGCAACCCGATTATGACTATCGACGCCACCGAGCCAGCAGCCATCAAATTAGCCACGTCATCGAGATCGTGCCAGCCCGGCTTGGGAATCCAGGAGATCGCTCCCCGCTGCGCCCAGCCGAGGATCGCCACGGGTGCCACGGCCACTCCTGCGGCGGCGATCGTCACCAGCCACTTGCAGGCCAGCGCGCGCTGGCCGTTCCGTGCGGCCCGGCGCCGCCTGCTCAGGCCGATCAGCGTGACCGCGTGCGCGGGCACGAGCAGGAGCCCGAACAACTGGGTGCAGCCGAGCAGCGCGACCGAGACGCCGTAGGCGGCGAACCAGCGTGGGCGAGGGTCCTGGGCGGCGCGGACCAGAAAATAGCTGGCCAGCACGGCGGCGGCCGTGACCATTGCGTAGGGCCGCGCGTCATGGCCCTGCAGGCTGACCGTGGGCAGAACGGCAAACATCAGCCCAGCGCACAGGCCGGCCCGGGGTGACACGAGCCTGCGCGCAATCACCGTGACTCCGGCAGCGGCAGCCGCCATCGCCACCGCCGACGGCAGCCTGGTCACGAACTCGCTGGTTCCCGCCACCCTGACCACCGGCCACAGCAGCAGGTAATACAGGCCGTGCACGACATCGGCGTGCCCGAGCAAGCGGATCAACTGGGGCACCGACCGCGATACCGCCGACACTGTGTCTGCCTCATCGCCCCAGTAAGGGCGGGCGCTGACGCCCCACAACATCACTGCCAGCGTGATCGCCGGGCCAACGATCAGCGTCCTCCCCGGCAGCGGTGAAACAAGCGCTTGCTCGGTAACTGCGCGCGCGTTATCCTGCTGGGTTCCTGCCATAGCAGTACCTGCCGGTTCTGTGATGGGAGCGTGTTAGGTCCCGGTACGTTGCCGGCCGCGGTTCCGCTCAGCCGGGGCGTGGCAGGCCCGGCTGCGTCACGGGAAGTATGAGAACATGGGGCCGCCGAAGCTGGTGTCGGGCACGGTGCGGAACCCGGCGGGAATGGGGACGCTCGCCTTGGCCACGTTGCCTGGCGTCGGCGGCAGCACACTGATGTCCTCGCGGACAGTGCCGCGCAGTGGCCTGCCGACGACCGCCTGGCTCCAGTTGCGGAAGATCACCTGCACCGGAAGGTAGGTCGCTGGGTCCACGTACAAGGTCGCGTGAACCTGCAAGGCCCCGCGGCCGTTGCCAGCGACGCGCGGCGTGCCAAACCAGAAATCCGGCTGCGTCATCGAGCCCGTGATCGTGATGGTTTCCTGGCCGTTGACCCGGGCGTGTCCGGCAATCGTGAACACGCCGCAGGACAGCATCTGCTGGATGTATGCCGCCCAGTTCACGGGGCCGCTGCCGTACTCCACAAATTCCAGGTTGGTGGAGCAGTCCGGCTGGAATCCCTGAGCCGGCGTCACATACCACTCATGACGGCGGTAGTCGACCTGGACGTAGGTCAGCTTTCCGTTGATCGTCGCGGTGCCGGCGCCCCAGCTCTCCTGTCCCTGCGCCCAGGGGAGCTCCTTGACCGCCGCGGGCGGCATGAATCCGGACTGCATCTCGGCAAATCTTTCGCCGTAGCTCCACTGCATAATCGCGGGGAAGGGCGCATTAAAGATTTCGGTCTGTATGACCATGTTCTTTTCCGCGAGGGCCTCCTCCACCCGCTGGATCACGTAGGCGACCGTGTGGGCCTGGACCGCGGCGGGGGCTGTCGCCGCAGGCGGCTTGCTGGCCCCGGCCATCCCGGCGACCACGGCCGCGGCGGTGACCGCGGCGGTCCCGCCGGCCACCGCGGCGCGGACCGCCAGCGCCCGCCGCGCGCGGGCGCGGCCCCGGGCCACGATCTCCTCGACCGGGCGCTTCAGGTGGACCCCGCCCAGTACGTCACGCGCCGTGGTCAGGGATGCTCGCACCCTGGCGAGCACCTCATCGTCATTCATAGGTGAACTCGCGTTCATTTGCCCGCTCCCGATAGACCTAGCGACGTCTTGTTCACGTGGTGAGCCTCGCCGCGGCCGGCGGATCGCCGGCCGTCCGGCTCAGCAGCCGGCCCCCCGGCCGCCGGGGGGCCGAGTTCACCCCGCAAGGCAGCGAGGGCCCGGTGCAGGTGGGAACCCACGGTTCCGGTGGAGATCCCCAGCACCCGGGCGGTGGTCTCGGTGTCCAGGTCGAGCAGCAGCCGCAGGGCGATCACCTCGCGCTGCCTGACCGGCAGCCGCCGCACCGCGGTGACCAGCGCATCGTCCAGGACGGGAGGCGGGCTGGGGGCGGCCGCCACGTCGTGGCCTTCCAGGGCCACTTCCCGGCGGCGCCCCCGCCACCAGGACACCCGGGTGTTCAGCGCGGTGCGTACCACCCACGCGCGCGGGGCCGGATGGTCGCGCACCTTCCGCCACGACATCCACGCCCGCGAGAACGCCTCCGCCACCAGATCCTCGGCGAGTTGCTGGTCGCCGGCGCTGATCAGCACGATCCGCAGGCAGTCATCGCGGGTCGCCGTGTAGAACTCGGCGAACTCGATCCGGTCTTGTTCCACAGCCCAGATACGCACCGGAGCCTCGATCCCTTTACCTCGAGCTGCCCCGAAACTACCTGGCGGTCAGCCGGGCCGGGCTGGGGCGATCACCGGGCCGCCCCAGCGGCTCTGTCGGTGGCCCGGCTTACGCTGGACCGACCGACACCGCTGCGTCCGCCCAAGGGGAATCGATGACGACTCTGCCAGATCGGCCCAACACCGCATTGCTGGTGATCGACGTCCAGAACGGCGTTGTCGCCAACGCCCATAACCGGGACGGCGTTGTCGCCAACATCAACACCCTGGTGGACAAGGCCAGGGCTGAGGACGTCCCGGTGGTCTGGGTGCAGCACTCGAGCGATGACCTGCCGACCGGCTCGGACGCCTGGCAGTACGTTCCCGAGCTGGCGCGCCGGGACCCCGAGCCGCTGATCCACAAGAAGTACGGGGATTCCTTCGAGAACACCGATCTGGAGTCGGTCCTGGCCGATCTCCGCGTCGGCCGACTGGTCGTCAGCGGTGCTCAGACCGACGCGTGTATCCGATCGACCCTGCACGGCGCGCTGGTACGCGGCTACGACGCCACCCTGGTCAGCGATGCCCACACCACCGAGGATCTGCGGAAGTGGGGCGTGCCGGTCAGCCCGGAGCAGGTGATCGCGCACACCAACACCTACTGGGACTGGTCGGACGCACCCGGCCGCAAGGGCGGCACCGTCCCGACCGCCGAGGCTGATTTCGCCGCGGCACCGTCGGACGGGTCAGCGTCCGGCTAGTGCGCGGCGGTCAGCCGGGCGGGGCCAGGTCGTTGCGGACCGTGACGACCAGCCAGGTGATCGCCCCGACCACCAGCGCGGGCGTGGCGGGCTGGGCGCCGGCGACGGCCGCCGCGGCCGCGCCCACAGCGGCGGTGATCACGACCCGCACCGCGAGCCGCACCGGGCGCCCCCGCCGGATCCGGGACGCCAGCCTCGCGCCCGCGAACCTCCGCCGGCTCCTCGGTGCACCGGAACCTGACCGGGCGGTCAGCGCGCCGCGCGACGCGACCGCGGGGGCGGCCTCCGGCGCGCCCGGCGCGGGCCACTGCCTGCCCGGCCCCACCGGCGCCGCCCGGTCCGCCGGCGCCCCCCGGTCCGCCGCCGCCCGGTCCGCCGGCGCGGCCCGGTCCGCCCGCGCCGCCCGGTCCGCCCGCGCCGCCCGGCCCGCGGTGTCGGCGAGGTCGGCGAGGGCCTCGCCGCGGCCGGAGCGGGTCCGCAACGCGGTATAGGCGGCCGCGGTCGCGGCGAACCGTTCCGGGTCACCCCCGTCGGCCCGGTCCGGGTGGGTCGCGGCGGCGATCCGGCGCCAGGCGGCGCGCACGTCGTCGTCCGTCAGGCCCGGCCGGGCGGGCAGCCCGAGGGCGGCGAACGGATCGTCTGCCGCGGCCCCGCTCACGGTGAAGTCTCCTGGCCGAACGCCTCGTCGAGCAGGGACCCGGCGTCCGGTGGCGGCCCCGGCCGCCGCGCGCTCGCCCCGTGACCCACGCCCGGCCCGTCCCCCGCGGGCCCGCCCGCCCCGTACGGCGCCGTGGCCGCCGCTCGCCCGGCGCCGTCGCCGGCTGGCCGGGGCCGCCGCGGCAGCTCGGCGGGCGCCGCCACCAGCCGCTTCACCTGGACATAGGTGACCCCGCCCCGGTAGATGTACGCGGCCTGGCCCACCGCCAGGCGGCGGATGAGGTCGGCGTCGACCACCGGCGTGCGGCGCTCACGGGACTGCCCTTCGTGGCTCCACCGTGCCGGTCCGAACAGGGCTGGTCCGAAGAGGCCTGGCCCGGACCCGGCTGGCCCGGACCCCGCTGGCCCGAACAGGGCTGGCCCGAACAGGGCGGCACCGAGCAGCCGCCGGGTCGTGTCCACTACGCGCCGGGTGCCCGCCAGCGCGGCGGCCGGCTCGGGGCGGGGGGTGCGCAGCAGCCAGATGCCGCCATCGGCGGTCGCGGCCACCCGGTAGCGCTCATCCTCCTCGGCGGCCAGGCCCTCCCAGGACTGGGCGGATACCTGCACCGCGAGGCCCAGCGAGCGGGCCCGCTCGTACAGCTGCCAGATCGGCAGCCGCCGCGACACAGCGCTGAACTCGTCCACCGCGAGCAGGATCTCGGCCGCGCCGCCGGCCGCGTAACTGGCCAGCATGTCCACCAGCGCGCGGGCCTGCGCCTCGGCGACCGTGATCTCCGCGGTCCCCTCCAGGATGCAGTACCAGACGTCCGCGTCGCGGAACGTCCCTGGCCCGTCCAGACCGTGACCCAGGCGGCGGAACACGGTGCGGAAGCGCAGCGCGACATCGCCGATGTGCCGCGCCGCGCCGCGCAGCAGAGCCACGTCGTCGGCCCGGTCCGCGAGCGCGTACGCCGTGGTCAGCCAGCCCGCATCGAGCCGGGCCAGGAAGTCGGCCGCGCTGGCCGGCGGCCCGGCCGGCGCGCCCACGGCCAGCTTCACGATCGCCTCCATCACGTCGGCGTAGTAGGCGGCCCCACCGGTCCCGTGCTCGATCATGTTGACCAGCGTGGTCGTGAGCTGGTCCGGCGGCAGCGCCCACAGTGACAGGCTCACCTCGTCCGGCCAGATCGCCGTGGCCCGCGCGCCGACGCCACGCAGCACCCGGCGGGTCCGCTCGGCGATACGCCGCGAGTCGGCACCCCCCTTGCAGTCGAGGACGACCAGCAGCGGGCGGCGGGAGGCTCCGGCGGCGTGCCGCTGCAACCCCATGGCCATGAACCCGGCCCACAGCCGCAGCAGCAACGTCGTCTTCCCGGTGCCTGAGGTACCGATCACGACCTGGTGCGAGCGCAGCCGGGAGTACGGGATGCGGGCCAGCGGCAGTTGTGGATGGTGGATGGCCCTGATGACGGCACCAGCCAGGATGGTTTCGTTGGGCACAATGAGCGGGACCGAACCGGGAGCCGCGATCCTGGCCTGGGCCGTCCGCACCTGGTGGCGCCATTGGCGCAGGTCGAAGGCGGCCGGCGCGCTGGGCGTCAGCCCGCCGGTGCCGGTCTCCATCGAGTAGATCCGCCACTGCCAGGCGACGGCCCCCGCGACCAGGCCGAGGGGGATCGCGGCCGGGGCGATGGTGACCGCCGCCAGCGCGTACGAGCCAGCGGCGCCGTCGTGCCACATGGCGAGCCACGCCGTGTAGGGAGTGGCCGCGACCCGGGCCGGTGACCTGGTGGCCACTGCGGTGGCGGCCAGCCACGCGGCCAGCATGGGCACGCAGTACGCGGCCGCGCGGTAGAGCCGCCGCGGCGGCCAGCCCAGTAACCAGGCCAGTGTCGCGGAATAGGCCGCGACCAGGGAGACAGGTGCTGCCGCCACGATTACCGCAACGATTGCCATTCCCTTGATCGCCTTCGCCGTAAGGCGGAGCAGGGCCCGCGCGGCCAGCAGGCCCAGGTACCGGCTGATCATGTGGTGGCTCCCCGGGGCAGGTCCCGGATCTCCACCCGGGCCGCGAGCCCGGCCATCATGTCGCGGGCCCGGGTCACCGTCGGCCGGGCGGCGGGCGAGCACAGGTACAGGACGCGGGTGTGCCGCGCCTCGTGCCCTGGCACCCGCGCTTCCGCGGCGGGGCAGCCGTAATCTCCCGTCCTCGTGAGGATCTCGGTCATGATCGCCGCGGTCCGGGCGACGGTCTTGCGGGTGAGTTCGGCCTCGATCGCCCAGCACTCCCCGGCCCACGCGACACTGGCGCTGTCGGGCCAGTGGACCTCCGCGTCCGGGAAGTGGTCTCGTAGACCCACCCGGCCGCCGGCCCGGGCGCGCAGCCGCCGCTCGCTGCGCCAGAACGCGTCGGCCTCGGCGTAGCCGGCCGTGGACGCAATGGCGAGCCTGACCGCGGTGACCGCGCGGATATGCGCGAGCCGGGACAGGGCGGGTGCGGTCGCGGTGTACGGCAGGCCGCACAGGCCAAGCCCGGCGCGGGTCAGCCAGATCCACTGGCGGCCAGGGCCCAGCCGGGCCGCTTCCGCGTACCGCAGCCGGCGCCAGCGCAGCGCGAACCCGGCCGCCCGCTGCTCGGGTAGCCCGAGCACGGTACCGAGCTGGTCGAGCTGGACGCCGTACATCTCGCCGACGAACACCAGCCCGGCGATGTCACGCTCGCCCAGCGCGCCGGGGGCGGGTGCGGGAGCGGCGGGTGCGGGGGCGCCGGGTACCCCGCGTCGGGGGCTCACCTGCCCACTACATCATGCCGGGCCAGCGGCCGCGGGTGACCGTTATAGGCCTGATGCGGGGAACATCCCGCGCCGGAGGATGATCTGCCCGCCATGTCGTCAGGCAAGATGCCGTGAATGCTGGTGCCGCGGGACGGGGTGGGGCAGAATATGAGGCAGGAACGCGGATCGCATCGCCGGGGAGATCAGTCCTTCGTTGGCGTGGCCGCTGAGGTCGTTGGGGAAGACGCACCTCGGTCGCTCGCAAGGAGGTCTGGTGTCCGTACGAGGCGTGCTGCAGATCCATTCCGCGCCCCCGGCGCTGTGCCCGCATATCGAGTGGGCGGCGGCCGGGGTTCTAGGTGTGCCCGTGAACCTGCCGTGGGTTGGTCAGCCCGCGGCGCCGGGGTCGCTGCGCGCCGAACTCAGCTGGCAGGGCCGTCCGGGCACGGCAGGGGGTATCGTTTCCGCCCTGTCCGGCTGGAACCGGCTGCGCTTCGAGGTGACCGAGGAGGCGAGCCCGGGCTGCGACGCCGTTCGCTATAGCTACACGCCGGAACTCGGCGCGTTCTCCGCGCTGACGGCGGCGAACGGCGACATCGTGATCCCCGAGAGCAGGCTGCGCGCGGCGATGACCGTGGCCACCGCGGCCGCGTCCCGCGGCCCGCTGGAAGACGAGCTGGCCCGGCTGCTCGGCGGGCCGTGGGACGACGAGCTGGAGCCGTTCCGGTGCGCCGCCGAGGGGGCCCCGGTCCGCTGGCTGCACGCCACCGGCTGATGACCGATCGGCCCGCGGCGCGGGGCGCGTCAAGGAAAATCATCCTCGACTGTGACCCCGGGATCGACGATGCCCTCGCGATCGCCTTCGCGTGCGGGCATCCCGGGCTGGAGCTGCTGGGCCTGACCACCGTCGGCGGGAACGTGGACCTGGTCAAGACGACGGCGAACGCGCTGAGCGTGCGGGACTTCGTCGGCTGCCCGGACGTGCCGGTCGTGGCCGGCTGCCCGGCGCCGCTGCTCCGCTCGGTACTGGACGCCCGGCACGTGCACGGCGAATCGGGCCTGGGGGCCGCGCGCCTCCCGGCCGCCGCGTCGGGTGCGCGCGACGGGCACGCGGTGGACTTTCTGGTCGATACCATCGGCGCCGCGGCAGGCGAGATCACCTTGGTCGCGACCGGGCCGCTGACCAATATCGCGCTCGCCGTCCGGCGCGAGCCACGCGTGGTCAGCCAGGTCAGGGACTTCGTCATCATGGGCGGCTCGGCCGGGCGCGGGAACGTTACCCCGGCCGCGGAATTCAATATCGCTGCCGATCCGGAGGCCGCCGCGATCGTGTTCGGTGCCGGATGGGCCGTCACCATGGTCGGGCTGGACGTGACGTACCAGGCGCGGGCCACGGCCGGTGTCCAGGAGCGCATGCGGGCGCTCGGCCGGCTCGGCGCCGACCTGCTGCTGCCCGCGCTGTCCGGCTACCGCTACGAGGCGGCGGCCGCCCTCGGCCTGGCGCCCGGCGCGGCCGATGGGCCGGCGGTCCATGATGTGTGCGCGGTCGCCCTGGTGGCCGAGCCGGGTCTGTTCGGCTGCGTGCCCGCCCGGGTGGAGGTGGAAACCGCGGGCCGGTGGACGGCGGGCATGACGGTCACCGACTTCACCGCCCCCGACGGCCAGCGCAACGCGCTCGTCGCCCTGTCGGTCGAACGTGCCCCGCTTCTGGGACCTGGTCCTGGACGCCTACGCCCGGACGACCGCGGCCCGCTCGCCCGCTTAGCGGTCGCACCCCCTCGCGGCGGCACCGGGTAGCACGGCGTGCCACCGCGCGCCCATGATGGGGGTATGAGCAAACCGCCTGAGATCACCCAGCGAGACCGGTTTGCGCCCCGGCCGGAGGCAGCCCCGGGATGACGGCCAGTCAGGTCCGCAAGCGGGAGCCCCGGTCGGCGGGCGGCCGGGCGCTGCTCACGGCGCTCGCGGCGCTAGCCGTCATGTGGGTGGTCCAGGCCGTGAACGCGAACATGGGTGAGGTCCTCGATCAGGATTACGGGATCATGCCGCGCACCCTGCACGGCCTGATCGGAATCGCCGCCGCGCCCTGGCTGCACGCGAATTGGCAACACATCGAGAGCAACAGCCTCCCGTTCCTCGTCCTGGCCACGCTGGCCGCGTGGCGGGGGGTGGGCCGGTTCGCACTAGCCAGTTTGATCATCGTCGTCGTGGCTGGTCTGGGCACCTGGCTCATCAGCCCGGCGGGCGCCGTCACCATAGGCGCGAGTGGCTGGATCCTCGGGCTGTTCACGTACACGATCGCGCGCGGCTTCTTCCAGCGCCGCCTGGCCGACATCCTCACGGCGCTCGTAGCGGGCGCGCTGTACTGGGGGATCATCTTCGACGTCCTGCCGCAGGGCGGTGGGATCAGCTGGCAAGATCATCTGTCCGGTGCCATCGGCGGCCTGATCGCCGCGTACGTACTGTGCCGGGGGCGCGCGGCGACCTCGTCGGCCCAGCCGCGGCGACGGGCCGAGTCAGCCGGGGGATCAGCCGGCCTCTAGGGTGACATCGATGTTGCCGCGGGTCGCGTTGGAGTACGGGCAGACCTGGTGCGCGGCCTCAGCCAGCGACCGGGCCTGCTCCGCGTCCACGCCCGGAATGGTGACCCGCAGTTTGACGGCCAGCCCGTAGGCGCCGCCCTCGACTGGGCCGATACCGACATCGGCTTCGACCAGTGAGTCGCTGGTGTCCACGCCCGCGCGGCGGCCGACCACGCCCAGCGCGCTCTGGAAGCAGGCCGCGTAGCCCGCGGCGAAGAGCTGCTCCGGGTTCGTGGCCCCGCCCGGGCCGCCCATCTCCTTTGGCGGCTGCAGGTTCACGTCGAGGATGCCGTCATCGGTCACGGCATGCCCGGCGCGGCCACCGGTCGCGGTCGCCCGGGCCGTGTAGAGGGTCTTGGTCAACGCAGTGGTCACGATTGCTCCCGGCGGTTGGGGTGAACTATGGGTGGGTCCGGCACCGTCTGGAGGCGGCAACCGCCTCCAGCCCGCTGGCATTCCTGGGCGCGCGGTCACCGGCTGCCGGACTAGGTCAGGGCCTCCCTCTAACCGGAAACTGCCGCATCAGGGAGTGGCCAGGTCACCGTCGAGCCAGGCTGAGAAGAGCGCCTCGGCGTTGGCGGCTGCTTTCTCCCCGGCGTCGTCGTAGCCGTCCAGGATGTGCGCGGCCAGAGACGGATCAAGCGGCGGGTCAGCGCCCGCGATCCACCCCTGCAAGATGGGCCGGTTCACCTCGGGATGGAACTGCACACCTACGTGCGGGCCCATGCTGAACGCTTGCAGCGACGCCTCGCCCGCGGCCAGCCCGCGCGCGCCGGCCGGCCGCTCGAAACCGTCGCGGTGCCAGGCCAGCCATGGCCCCTCGGCCAGCCCGGGCTGCTGGCTCGGCACCGATACCCAGCCGACCTCGGGTTCGCCGAGCCGGTACACACGGGCTCCGAGCACCCGGGCGAGGACCTGACCGCCAAAGCAAATACCCAGCAGCGGAACGTCACGTTCCAACGCCTGCCGGACGAACGTCAGCTCGTCGGCGAGCCACGGGACCGAATCGTCGAAGGCGGTCTCCTCGGAGCCGAGTACGACCACGGCGTCACCCGGTGACAGGGATCGCGGCAGCGGCTGGCCGACGGCGGGGCGCAGTGTGGTCATCGCGAGCCCGCGACCTGCCGCCCAGCCTCCCACCAGTCCGGCCGGAGCATCGGGCTGGTGCTCGACCACCAGCAGGCGCATCGGGCCGCTCCTCATGTCTTATTCAAAAGTTCGCGTTATTCAAACTACCCTCGGTGGTCACCGGAGGTCTGACTTGCGTTTTGAATAACGCTCCTGGTCAGAGCGGGATGTTGCCGTGCCTGCCGCGCAGCTGGGGTGCCTCGGCAATGGCCCGGGCGAGTGCCTCGCGGGTGGCGGCGGGCTCGATGATCTCGTCGATCACGCCGAGCGCCCGCGCGCGGTCCAGGCCGCCCGCCTCCTGCTCATGCTCCTCGGCCAGCCTGGTCTCGGCATCATGCAACTGGTCGGGGGGCACGTCGGCGAGCGTACGCCGGTGCAGGATCCGGATGGCCGCCACCGCGCCCATGACCGCGATCTCCGCGCCGGGCCAGGCGAACACCTTGGTGGCGCCCAGCGAGCGGGAGTTCATCGCGATGTAGGCGCCACCGTAGGCCTTGCGGGTCACCAGCGTCACCCGCGGCACTACGGCCTCAGCGAACGCGTGCAGCAGCTTGGCCCCGCGGCGCACCACACCGTCCCATTCCTGGCCGACGCCCGGCAGGTACCCGGGCACGTCCACGATGACGACGAGCGGCACGCCGAAGGCGTCGCACATGCGCACGAAGCGGGCGGCCTTCTCGGCTGAGGTGGCGTCCAGGCAGCCGCCGAGCCGCAGCGGATTGTTGGCGACCACGCCGACGGTCCGCCCGGCCAGGCGGCCCAGCATGGTGACCACGTTCGGCGCCCACCGGGGATGCAGTTCGGTGCCGGGCTCATCCAGCAGCCCGGCGAGCAGCGGGTGCACGTCGTAGGCGCGGCGCCGCGATTCGGGCAGCAGCCCGGCGAGGTCAGGTCCGGCCGCCGTCAGGTCCCCCCTGGTCAGGTCCATGGTGCGCTGGTCGCCGAGGAGCAGGGCGATCTGCCGGGCCTGGGTGAGGGCCTCGGCGTCATTCGCCGTCACCACATGCACCACACCAGAGCGGCGGCTGTGCGGCTCGGGGCCACCGAGCCGCGCCATGTCCACGTCCTCGCCGGTCACACTGCGCACCACATCCGGCCCGGTGACGAAGATACGACCATGATCGGAAAGGATCACCACATCGGTCAGGGCGGGCCCGTAGGCGGCGCCCCCGGCCGCGGCGCCCAGCACCACCGAGATCTGTGGCACCACGCCGGAGGCCCGGGTCATCGCGGCGAACACGGTGCCCACCGCGTGCAGGCTCTCAACGCCCTCGCGAAGCCGAGCGCCACCGGAGTGCCACAGCCCGATTACCGGCGCGCCCTGCGCCACGGCCTCGTCGTAGGCGGCGACGATGGCGGCGGACCCGGCGCTGCCCATCGCACCGCCTTGGACCCGTGGATCGCTGGCGAACGCGACCGCGGGCATCCCGTCGATGCTCCCGGCCGCGGCCAGCGCCCCGCTGGCGTCGTGCGGGGTGAGCAGGCGGAGCGTCCCGGCGTCGAACAGGGCCGCGAGCCTGACTTCCGGGTCGCGCGCGATGGCCGGAGCGGCCGGCGCCGCGGGCTGCGCGCCGGCAGGCTGCGCGAGGGCGGCCTGGGCTCTGCTGTCGAGTACGGTCATGGGATGTCTCCTTGCGGTAGCGGGAGAGCGCGGGTGGGGCCGCGTCCTGCGGTGCGGCCTGCCGGGCCGGACATGACGCCACTAGGCAGCGACGAAGGCGAGCGCGACGTTGTGCCCGCCGAAACCGAATGAGTTGTTCAGTGCCGCCATCGGGGCGTTGCCACGGCGCTTCAGCTCCCGTGGTTCGGTGGCGATGTCGACTCCGGCTTCGTCGTCGGGGTCGTCGAGGTTGATGGTGGGCGGGGCCACCCGGTCCTTCAGCGCGAGGATGGTCGCGACCGATTCGACCGCGCCGGCCCCGCCGAGCAGGTGCCCGGTCATGGACTTGGTGGCCGACACGACCACCCCAGCGGCGGCCGAGCCGAGCGCGGTGGCGATCGCCTGGCCCTCCACGACGTCACCGGCCGGAGTGGAGGTGGCGTGCGCGTTGACGTGCACGACCTGCGCCGGAGCGATCCCGGCGTCAGCGAGCGCCCGCTCGATGGCACTGACGATCCCGGTGCCGGCCGGATCGGGCTGGGCAATGTGGTGCGCGTCGGACGAGTACCCGGCTCCCGCCGCGATGGCGTACACGGTGGCGCCGCGGCGCGCCGCGTGCTCGGCCGACTCGAGCACGACCATGCCGGCGCCCTCGCCGAGCAGGAAGCCGTCGCGGCCCTTGTCGAACGGCCGCGATGCCCGCTGTGGCTCATCGTTGCGGGTGGACAGCGCCCGCATCGCGGCGAACGCCGCGATGTTCAGGGGGAGAATCGCCGCCTCGGTCCCGCCGGCCAGGACGACGTCGGCCCGGCCGGCCCGGATCATGTCGATGGCGTACCCGATCGCCTCGGCGCCGGACGCGCAGGCGCTGACCGTGGTGTGCACCCCGGCGCGGGCGTTCAGTTCGATGCCGATCCACCCCGCCGAACCATTCGGCATGAGCATCGGGACCGTGTACGGCGACAGCCGCTGCCAGCCCTTGTCCTTCAGCGCGTCGTAGGCGACGAGCGTGGACGCGATGCCGCCGATGCCGCTGGAGACCACCACGCCCAGCCGGTCGGGCTCCACCGTGGGGGCCCCGGCGTGAGCCCAGGCCTCTCTCGCCGCCACCAGAGCGAGCTGCTCGCAGCGGTCCATCCGGCGCGCCTGCACGCGGTCGATCACCGTCGCCGGGTCGACCGCGGCGGGCGCGGCGATCTGCACGGGCAGCTCGTCCGCCCAGTCGGGGAGGGTCTGCGCGCCACTGCGCCCGGCCAGCATTGATTCCCAGGTCGAGGCCACCTCCCCGCCCAGCGGCGTGGTCGCGCCCAGGCCGGTGACGACGACGCGTGGTTGATCTGCCCGCACTGTGAATCGCTCCTCTGGTCGTGCCGTGGAATTACGCAGGATGGCCCGCGCCCGGGAGGCCGGGGGCCGCCCGGGTCAGGCCGTCACCTCGGCTGAACGCACGTAGTTCACGACGTCCTGCACTGTCTTGAGGTTCTTGAGCTGGTCATCGGGGATCTCCACCCCGAACTTGTCCTGGGCGGCCACCGCGATCTCGACCATGGACAGCGAGTCGATGTCGAGGTCGTCCACGAAGTTCTTCTCCGGGGTGACTTGATCCGCGGGGACGCCGGCGACTTCGTCGACGATCTCGCCGAGGCCTGCCAGGATTTCCGGTTCGGTCATGGCCATGTGCGCTTGTTCTCCTTCTGTGTGTTGTTGTGTGCCCCGCGGCGCAGGCCACGGGGCCAGGGCGCCCGCTAGGGTACCGTGATGACCTGTCCCGCGTAGCAGATGCCCGCGCCGAACCCGAGCAGCAGCACGGCCGCGCCCGAGCCGACCTCGCCCCGCTCGATCATCTTGGACAGCGCCAGCGGGATCGACGCCGACGAGGTGTTGCCCGCGGTCACGATGTCGTCGGCGACGAGGGCCTGCGGCGCTCCGATCTTCCTCGCGATCGCTTCGATGATCCGCAGGTTGGCCTGGTGCGGGACGAAGGCCGCCAGTTCGGACGGATCCACCCCGGCCCGCTCGCAGGCCTGCTTCGCGACCGGGTGCAGCGCGGTGGTCGCCCAGCGGAACACGGCCTGCCCCTCCTGGACGAGGAACGAATCGCGGTCCTTGATGGCGATCTTGTCCGCCAAGCCGCCGTCGCTGCCCCACACGACCGGGCCGATGCCGGGGCCGTCGGCGGGGTCCGTGACCGGGCCGACCACGGCCGCGCCGGCCCCGTCAGCGAAGATGATGCATGTGGATCGGTCGGTCCAGTCCACCCACTGGGAGAGTTTCTCCGCCCCGATCACCAGGACGTTGCGGGCCGAGCCGGCCCGTACCGCGTCGCTGGCGGCGGCGAGCGCGTAGCAGAAGCCGGCGCAGGCCGCATTGAGGTCGTAGGCGCCGGGGGCTGAGATGCCAAGCCTGACGGCCACCGTGGCGGCCGTGTTCGGGATCGGTGCCTCCGGGGTGCAGGTGGCCACGATCACCAGCTCGACATCGGCGGGGGACAGGCCGCTGGCGGCCAGGGCCTTGCCGCCCGCGGCCGTCGCCATGTCGGCCAGGCTCTCGTCCGGGCCCGCGATTCTCCGGCTGGCGACGCCCACCCGGCTGCGGATCCACTCATCGGTGGTGTCGATCGTGGCGGCGAGTTCGTCGTTGGTCACCACCCGGGCCGGCTGGTAGCCGCCGAACGCCAGAACCCGCGCACCCGCGGCACCCTCGGCTAGTCGCATCAGCATGTCCCCTTTCCTGGGGGTTTCCCGGTCCCCGCCGTCCGCTCGGCCGCGGCTGGGACACCGGTTCCTGGCGGCCTGGCGGCGGCGGCCAACGGCCGACCGCAATGGGTCATTCGGCGGGCTGGAGCCGGACGAGCGGCTGCCCCACACTTACGGGGTCGCCGTCCTCGACCAGCCATTCAATGATCGTTGCTGGGAATGGTGGGGTGATGACGTGGCGTGCGCTGCGCTGCTCAACGTGCCCGATCTCGGCTCCCGACGTGATCATGGCGCCGGGCGCGGCCGCGACCCGATCGGCCGACCCGGACCGGAAGGTTCCCGCGAGCGGGGCCACGAGCAGCCGCCACTCGGGGACGTGCCCGGCCTGGTGCGCCTCAATCGTTCCGTGCTCGGAGATGAGAGACCGGGCGGCGTCAAGGTCGTCCGGGGTTTTCAGACCCGCCCGGGCCACGCCGGGCAGGGCCCGCCGGGCCAGTCCGGTCAGGGTGCCCGCGGGCGGTAGCTCGATGAGCGCGGTCGCACCGAGTTCGGCCATGGCCTGCATGCACAAGTTCCAACGGACCGGTGCGCTCACCTGAGTGACAATCCGGTCCAGCCAGTCGGCACCCGACCGCACGGCCGCGCCGTCGTGGTTGGAGAGCAGCACCAGGGCCGGGTCACTCGCGGTGACGCCTTCGGCGGCGGCGCGCAGGGCTTCGACCGCGGGGGCCATGTGCCGGGTATGGAAGGCGCCGGCCACCGACAGCGGGATGAGCCGGGCCCCGGCGGGCGGGTCGGCCGCGAAGGCGGCGAGTTGCGCCATGGTGCCGGCCGCCACGACCTGCCCAGCGCCGTTGATGTTGGCCGGGGTGAGCCCGTGGGATTCGATGGCGTCCAGGACCGCTGCCTCGTCGCCGCCGAGCACGGCGGTCATCCCGGTCGCCGTGACCGCGGCGGCACGCGCCATGGCCTGGCCGCGGACCCGGACGAGGCTCATGGCGTCCTCGGGCGCCAGAACCCCCGCGATGGTCCCGGCGGTCAGTTCGCCGACGCTGTGGCCGGCCGCCACCCCCGCCTGCCTCTGGGCCTGCTCGAGGCTGCCGAACAGCACCTCGGCCGCGGCGATGCCGGCCGCGACCAGCAAGGGCTGGGCCACCGCGGTGTCCTTGATCTCCTCGGCGCTGGCGGTCGTGCCGTAGCGGATGAGATCGCATCCGGCGAGGTCAGACCAGGCGGCGATGCGGTCGCGGAGGCCCGGCAGTTCCAGCCAGGGGGCGAGGAAGCCAGGGGCTTGTGCGCCCTGGCCCGGTGCGGCGATAACGAGCATGCCTTAACACTGCCTGTAGAACTCCGATACACGCGCAGAATATCGCACGAAGTTTAGCGCCCAGTGTTTGGCGGAACCATACAAACTATGTGCCCTTGTGAATCTGGCGTCCTAGGACAATGGCTACCCAGAGGGTGAATCCGGCCCGGCCATCGGTCGGTGTCAGCCCGGTCAGCTCGCTGACCCGGCGCAGCCGGTAACGGACCGTGTTCGGATGCACGAAGAGCAGTCTCGCTGTCGCCTCCAGTGATGAGCCCTGCTCCAGGTAGGTGATCACCGTGTCGAGCAGGGCGCTTCCGCCGCGCCTGAGTGGCTCGTACACCTCCGAGACCAGTTCCGCGCGGGCATCAGCGTCGCCGTCCAGGGCACGCTCGGGCAGCAGGTCACTGGCCAGGACGGGCCGGGGGGCGTCGGGCCAGCCTGCGGAGGCACGCAGGCCCGCGAGGGCCGCAGCCGCTGAACGGGTCGCTGACTGCAGGTCAGCGGCGGGGGGGCCGACCACGACCGGCCCGGCGCCGAACCGCCCGCTGAGCTGGCGCGCGGCGGCGAGCGGGTCGGCGGTCCCGCCCAGCACCACCACGAGCCGGCTGCCGTGCGCACCGGCCAGCAGATCGAGCCCGGACCGCCGGACGATGGCCCGCATTTCGTCGATGAGCCCTTCCGGTTCGCTGCCGTCCGCCGAGCCGACGATCACCGCGACCGGCGACGAGGACCAGTTCAGGGCCGACGCCCAGGACTGCAGCCCCTCGCCGATCTCGCCCCGGACCAGCGAGTCGACGACGAGCGCCTCCAGGCGGGCATCCCAGGCGCCCCTGGCCTCGGCCGTCCGGGCGTAAATCTGCGCCGCGCCGAACGCGATCTCCCGGGTGTACCGGAGCACCGCCTCACGCAGCTCGGCTTCGCCGCCCGGTGCGGCCAGCTCGTCAACCCGCGCTTCCACCACGTCGATGGTGATGCGCACCATTTCGACCGTCTGCTGCAGGCTGACCGCGCGGGCCAGTTCGCGGGGCGCGGTGCCAAACACCTCGCCGGCCACGGACATGCGCCCGCGTCCAGGCTGCCTGACCCAGTCCACGAAGGCGGCAATGCCGGCCTGGGCGACCAGCCCGATCCAGGACCGGTTCTCCGCTGACATGGCCCGGAACCAGGCCAGCCGCCGGTCCATGGAGGCCATGGCGTCGGTGCCCAGCGACCCCATGGCCCGTTCCAGCCGCTCGAGCGTCTCATCCCGGACCTGGCCGCGTTGCTCCGGCGCCCCGTTCCCGCTGGTCTGGCCCCCGCTGGCTTGGTCCGCTGCCGTCACCCCCCCAGCCTGCCACGACACGCCAGTGCGCGGCCCCTCGCCGGGTGAACAGCACCGGTGCGCCTTTGGGTACGTTGGGACGACACCAATGGCGCACCAGTGCCGTTGGGATCGGGTTAGGTCTTGGCGAGGGCGGCGCTGACCGGGATGTCTAGGCGGTACTTTTCGATCGCCTGGCTTAGGGCTTCTGGCTTGACCTCGCCTAGGCGGGCGAGCTGGCTGAGCACGGCCAGGGTGATCGACTCCGCGTCCACGTGGAAGAACCGCCGGGCGGCGGCCCGGGTGTCGGAGAACCCGTAGCCGTCGGTGCCCAGCGAGTTGAACGGGGCCGGCACCCAGCGCGCGATCTGGTCGGGGACCGCGCGGATCCAGTCGCTGACGGCGATCACCGGGCCCGGGCTGTCGTCCAGGGCCCGGGTGACGTAAGGCACCCGCGGCTCGACGTCGGGGTGCAGCATGTTCCACTCCTCGCAGGCGAGCGCGTCGCGGCGCAACTCGGTCCAGGAGGTGGCCGACCAGACGTCCGCGGCGACGCCCCAGTCGTCATGGAGCAGGCGCTGGGCGTCCAGAGCCCAGCGCAGCGCCACCCCCGAGGCGAGGACCTGGGCGCGCGGGTGGCTGCCGTTCTCGCGGCCTGTGGGTTCGCTGGCCTCGGTTTCGCGGCCGGTGGGTTCGCTGGCAGCGGCTTCGCGAGCCGTGGGTTCGCTGGCCGCGATTTCGCTAGCAGCGGGTTCGCTGGCCGTGGCTTCCTGCGGCGCGGCTTCCCGCGGCGCGGCTTCCCGCGTCATGCTTTCGCGGTCCGCGTCATCGTCGCCGGGGCCTTCGCCGCCCGTCGTTTCGACCGCCATGCCGTCGCGGCCGGCGGTGTCGCTGGGGGCGCCCGCGCCGTCCTGGGGCGGCGTGGCGACCGCGGGCGCGACCGCGTAGCGGTACAGGCCGCGCAGGATGCCCTGTTCCAGGGCGGCAGACCCGCCCGGGAAGCGCTGGCTCGGCGGGCTGCTGGTACGGCTCGTTGTACAGGGTCAGGTAGTAGAAGATGTCCTCCCCGTCGGGATGGCCCTCCGGGGACCCGTACATCCGGCGCAGGCCGTCCCTGACGATGTAGCTCAGCTCGTAGCTCCAGGCCGCGTCGTAGGCCACGCACGCCGGGCTGACCGAGGCGAGCAGCACCGAGTGCCCGTCGTTGTGCTGCAGGCCCTCACCGGTGAGCGTGGTGCGCCCGGCCGTGGCGCCGAGCAGGAAGCCCCGGCCCAGCTGGTCACCGAAGGCCCACATCTCGTCGCCGGTCCGCTGCCAGCCGAACATCGAGTAGAACACGTAGACCGGGATCATCGGTGCGGAGTGGGTGGCGTAAGAGGTGCCCGCGGCGATCACCGACCCCATCGCGCCTGCCTCGCTGATCCCCTCGTGCAGGATCTGGCCGCGCTCGGACTCCTTGTAGCCCAGCAGCAGCGCGCGGTCCACGGCCTCGTAGGTCTGGCCATGCGGCGAGTAGATCTTCGCGGTCGGGAAGAGCGAGTCCATGCCGAACGTGCGGGCCTCGTCCGGGATGACCGGCACGAAGCGCGCCCCGATCCCCGGGTCCTTCATCAGGTCCTTGAGCAGCCGGACGAACGCCATCGTGGTGGCCACGGCCTGCTTGCCGGATCCGCGCTTGAGCTCCTCGTACACCTTGCCGCCGGGCAGGGTGAGCGGCTTGGCGCGGACCACCCGCTTGGGCAGGTAGCCGCCGAGCGCGGCGCGCCGTTCCCGCATGTAGGTGATCTCGTCGGAGTCCTCGCCCGGATGGTAGTAGGGCGGCAGTTCCGCTTCCAGCGCGGCGTCCGGGATCGGCAGGTAGAGCCGGTCGCGGAACTCTTTGAGCTCGGGATGCGTGAGCTTCTTCATCTGGTGGGTCGCGTTGCGGGCCTCGAAGTCCGGGCCCAGGGTCCAGCCCTTGATGGTGTGCGCGAGGATCACCGTCGGCTGGCCGACGTGCTCCTGGGCGGCCTTGAACGCCGCGTAGACCTTGCGGTAGTCGTGACCTCCGCGGGACAGGTTGCGCACCTCGTCGTCGGAGAGGTGCTCGACCATGGCCCGCAGCCGCGGGTCGCCACCGAAGAAGTGCTCGCGGGTATAGCTGCCGTTTTCCACGGAATACGTCTGGAACTGCCCGTCCGGGGTGGTGTTCATCTTGTTGACGAGGACCCCGTCCACGTCCTTGGCCAGCAGCGGGTCCCAGTCGCGGCCCCAGATGACCTTGATCACGTTCCAGCCCGCACCGCGGAAGAACGCCTCAAGCTCCTGAATGATCTTCCCGTTGCCGCGGACCGGCCCATCCAGCCGCTGCAGGTTGCAGTTGATGACGAACGTGAGGTTGTCGAGTTCCTCACGCGCGGCCAGCCCGATCGAGCCGAGCACCTCGGGCTCGTCGGTCTCCCCGTCACCAAGGAAGGCCCACACGTGCGACCGGCTGGTGTCCTTGATCTCCCGGGCCAGCAGGTACTTGTTGAACCGCGCCTGGTACACCGAGTTGATCGCGCCCAGGCCCATGGAAACGGTGGGGAACTCCCAGAAGTCAGGCATCAGCCGCGGGTGCGGGTAGGACGGCAGGCCGCCGCCCGGGTGCGAGAGTTCCTGGCGGAAACCGTCCAGTTGCTGCTGGGTGAGCCGTCCTTCGAGGAACGCGCGGGCGTAGATGCCCGGCGCCGCGTGCCCCTGGAAGAAGACCTGGTCGCCGGACTCGCCGTGGTCCTTGCCGCGGAAGAAGTGATTGAAGCCGACCTCGTACAGGCTGGCCGCGGAGGCGTAGGTGGCGATGTGCCCGCCGACGCCGAGGCCGGGGCGGTTGGCCCGGGACACCATCACGGCGGCGTTCCACCGGATGTAGGCCCGGATCCGGCGCTCGACGTACTCGTCGCCGGGGAACCACGGCTCACGCTCGGGGGGAATGGTGTTGATGAAGTCGGTGCTGCGCAGCCCGGGCACGCCGACCTGCTGCTCACGCGCCCGCTCCAGCAGGCGCAGCATGACGTACCGGGCGCGGGACCGGCCGCGGGTGCGGACCACGTCGTCGAACGATTCGACCCATTCCCTGGTTTCGTCCGGGTCGATGTCGGGCAACTGGGTCGGTAGCCCGTCGCTGATGATCGAGAAACGCTGACGTCCGGCAGCCACGGGATATCCTCGCCTTCCGCAGTGGTCGGGCGGCTGGTAGCCGCCATTCCCGTCGAGCAGGGGCGGCTGGTGGCCACCCTGTGCGTCAGGGGTTGTCCAGACCAATTCTGGTCCCTGTGCCCCGGAAACGCATCCCTACCGGGCGGTAGCCGGTGGTCACCGGACCGGGTCAGCCGGCAGGCCAGAGACCGTGATCTCCGGTCAGAGGACTTCCGGCCCTCCACTCGGGATGGTTCCCGTGCCAGTGTGGGTACACGGTGAGCGTAAGCACGCCGACACACGCTCAGCGTATGTGCCGGGTACACCACAGGCGAACCCGGAGGAGAGGAAGGACGCAGGGATGCAAGCAGCCATCGGGGACCGGCTTCACGTGCACGGCAACAGCGTGGGGCAGCCTGACAAGGCAGGAGACATCGTCGAGGTCAAAGGGGCGGCCGGGTCGCCACCGTATCTGGTGCGCTTCGATGACGGGCATACCGGGCTGGTGTTCCCGGGACCCGACGCCGTGGTGGAGCGCGGGCGCCGCAAGGCCGGCGCCGGGCGGTCCAAGAAGAGCGGCCGGTAGGCGGCCGGACCGCCCGGCCGGCCCAGTGCCGTGATCGGGGGGCTAGCCCGCGAGGATCGTTGGGTATGAAGACTTTGATCGTCCGGGTTCACACTGGGCACCGCGATAGCGTGTACGACATCACCCGCCAGTGCGCGGAATTCGCTGAGGGGGCGGCCGACGGGGGCGATGGCCTGCTGCACGTCTTCGTGCCGCACGCGACCGCGGGGGTGGCGCTGATGGAACTCGGGTCGGGCAGCGATACCGACCTGCTCGCCACGCTGGGCGAGTTGCTGCCCGCTGATGACCGGTGGCGGCACGCTCACGGCTCCGCGGGGCACGGGCGCTCCCATGTCCTGCCTGCCCTCGTGGCGCCGTTCGTCGTCCTTCCGGTGCTGGCGGGCCGTCTGTCGCTGGGCACGTGGCAGTCTGTGGCGCTGGTGGACCTCAATGTGGATAATCCGGACAGACAGGTGCGTTTTTCGTTCCTCGGGTAGATCAGCCGCCACCGGGGAAGATCAAACTGTGACATCGGTTTTCGCTGCCAGGGTCATTTGCCACTTGCGCAGGGGCCCGGCCCAGTGTGAACTGTCCGAACAAGTGGTGCCGACGCGGCCGCGGCGCCGGCTGGCGCGACGCTACGGCAGGACGCCGTGGCTGGCCAGATGCGAGCCGGGCCGTGGGAAAGGTCATGAGGAGGACGTCAGTGAGCGCGACCGCGCGCCAGGCGCAGGATCAGCCGGGCCTGGCCGGGCGACTTGGCATCAAGCCGGGTCAGGTGGTGCAGGAGATCGGTTACGACGACGACTGCGACGAGCAGTTGCGCGACGAGATCGATGGACTGGAAAACGTAGAGCTTGTCGATGAGGATTATGACGATGTCGTCGATGTGGTCCTGCTCTGGTGGCGGGACGGGGATGGGGACCTTTTCGACGCCTTGGCCGACGCGCTGACGCCGCTCGCCGACGGAGGCTACATCTGGCTGCTGACGCCCAAGGCGGGCCGAGCCCAGCACGTCGAGCCGAGCGAGATCGGGGAGGCGGCGCTGACCGCCGGGCTCTCCCAGACCTCCAGTGTCAGCGCGGCGCGGGACTGGCTCGGGACTCGCTTGGTCGCGCCCAAGGCGCGACGCTGAGCAAGCGACGCTGAGCAAGCTCAGCACAGCGCATTTACTACCGCAACGGATCCTGCCGGTTACTCCCGTCCGGCAGGACCGCGGCCTATCCTGGGTGGGTCCCGGGGGGTGGAGGCCGGGTGGCAGACTGGACGAGTTCTCCGCGGAAAGGACCAGTCAATGGCAGTCGAGGTCGGCGAGCAGGCTCCTGATTTCGAGCTGAAAGATCAGCACGGCACGCCGGTCCGGCTGTCAAGCTTCCAGGGCTCGAAGAATGTGGTGCTCGTTTTCTACCCCCTGGCGTTCAGCGGTGTGTGCACCGGTGAGATGTGCGCCCTGCGGGACGAGTTCCCGGAGATCACGCGCGATGACGTGGAGCTGCTGGCGGTGTCGGTGGACTCCACGCACGCCATCCGCACCTGGTCAGAACAGCAGCATTTCGGCTTCACCCTGCTGGCGGACTTCTGGCCGCACGGTGCCGTCGCCAAGCTCTACGGGGTGTTCGACGAGAACATCGGCGTGGCGAGGCGTGGCACCTTCATCATCGACAAGGCCGGCGCCGTCCGGTGGAGTGTTGTGAACCCAATTCCCCAGGCGCGCGACATCGCCGAGTACCAGAAGGTACTCGCCGACCTGGCCTAGGGCCACGCCCTAGGTCCGGCGCATCCGGGGAACGGCGAGTCGCGCCGGCCCGGGGGGCGACCCCCGGGACTCCCGGGAGAGGACCAGGCCCGATGCCCTGCTACCGCTGCGGTGCGCGGCAGAGCGATCCCGGCCGCGGGCAGAGCCCGTGGCGGCGCGGGGTCCGCAACGATTGCCAGGTGCTGGTGTGCCCGGAATGCCAGACGACGCACGACTGGGCGGGCGACCTCGACCAGTGCCCCCAATGTGGCCGCGTCCACCTGGTCCGGCGGCTTGGTGAAGTCGAGTGCCGCGACTGCGGGACAGTAGTTCCTCCTTCGGGCGCGCCGCTTTCGGGCGCGCCCGAAGAGCCCCGGGAGGTCCGTGCGGCCGACGGCGCACCGACGGGCTCGGTGGCTGATGAGCAGTCCCATGGGGGCGAGGCGCCCGGGCTGTCCGAGGAGGTGGCGCTCGCGCTGGAGAGGGTGCTCGGACGAAGCGCCGTCAGGCGGTGAGAGGGCTGGTCGGGCCTTGACCGATGCCGCGGTGGTGGGGCGCATCCTGCGCGATTATCGTGAACGCCGTATCCGGCCGTCCGACGTCCGGCACCTGGACGGCTCGGTTCGCGGCGACCGGGTCTCCTACCGCCTGATGCGGCCGGGCGGGTCGTTCGTGGTCATCCGGGCGTTCCGGGCCGACGCCCCGGTGGGTCCGCGGTTCAGCGCGTGCGGGACGGCGATCACGGTCGACTGGCTGTGCAGCCGGGCGGCGACGCTTATCTGGCTGGCCGGGCGCGGCTACCCGGCACCTCGCGTGGTCCCCACCCGGAGCGGCGACCTCGTCGGGGTGGCTGGGCCATGGCTGACGCTGGCGGCCACGTTCGTCGCCGGGCGCCCCCTGCGGCCGGACCCCGGCCAACTGGGCATGCTCGGCGAGGCGCTGGGCCGGCTGCATTCGCTGCCGGTAGTTGAGGCGGAAGGCCTTGCTGAAGCGGAGCGGCACCCGAGCGCGGCGGTGGGCCGGTCGTGCTGGGACCCCGACGGCGCCATCCCGGCGACCTTGCGCCGGCTCGACTCGGTCGAGATGCTGCTGCCCGCGCCGTGGCGGCCGCTCCACGAGGCATTCCGGCGGACCGTCGAGGCTGTCCGGCGGCGTGCCGCAGACCTTCCGCGGGCAGTGGTGCACGGTGACGCGTGGCCGGGGAAGGCAATCCTGGTCGGCGCCGGTGGTGGCGGCGCCGGTGGTGGCGGCGCCGGTGGTGGCCGCGCCGGTGGTGGCCGCGCCGGTGGTGGCCGCGCCGGTGGTGGCTTCGGCGAGGCCGGGGCCGTCCTGATCGACTGGGAAACCAGCGGCCTCGGGCCGCCTTTGCTCGATCTCGGCTACTGCCTCATGGAATGCCACCTGGATCCGGACCTGCCGGCTGACCAGCCGCAAGCCTGGCCCATCCAGCCCGACGATCGGCGGATCGCCGCGGTCGCGGAAGGGTACTCCCGGCGGCGGACTCTCGCGCCTGCCGAACTGGAACTCTTGCTGGCCGGGATCCGCTTTGGGGTGGCCTTCGTCGGGGCTATCCATTTCGAGCAGGCCCTCCTCGAGGGAGCACGCGGCGCCTCCATGGATGCCCGGCTGGAGCGGCTGCGTAACCGTCTGGCGGTGAGCGAGGCGGTCGCGGAGCGAGCCTCACATCACCTGACCGGGAGCGGCAAACGGTACGCTGGACCCGGTCGCCCCGAGGCGGCGGGCGCATAGCTCAGTGGTAGAGCACTCGCCTTACAAGCGAGAAGTCCTTGGTTCGAACCCAAGTGTGCCCACTTTTCTCGAATATCCGTCGCCCCGGTTAGTCCGGAGCGTGATCGGCGCTGGCGCGACCGGCGTGCAGGTAGCTTCGATCTTCAACGCGTTCGGCACGCATGTCCATCTCGTCGAGATCGCTCCACGCATCCTGATGAGCGAGGATCACGAGGAGGAGATCGTCTGCCCGGTCTGCGGTGCGCGCTTTGAACATCCCAGCGCCGAATCCTTTGCCTTCAACTCGTATGGCGCGTGCCGGGCCTGCCAGGGCCTGGGCGTGCGGTCTGAGGTTAACGAAACCTCCCTGGTGACCGACCCGGACAAGACGATCGAGGAGGGAGCGGTGCTGCCGTGGAACTCCGGCGGGCGGCGGCTGTCGCTGTATGCCGCGGGCGAGCTCGGGGTTCGCCTTGACGTCCCATACAAGTCGCTCACCGAGCGCGAGCGCGACATCGTGCTGCACGGTGCCCCCGTGCAGCGGCAGGTTACGCTGCACTCAGGCCGGAACGAGCGGACTGTGCGGCTGTCGGTGAACTATGACAACGCTGTCGCCGCGGTAGAGCGGTCGCTGGGCAGTGACAACGAGCGCACCCGCCGGCTGGCGCAGCGTTTCGTCATCACCCGCACCTGCTCGGTATGTCACGGCACCCGGCTGCGGCCCCTGGTCATCGAGTGTGATGGATTCGGCGGCCAGGTTCTCTCGCAGGTGGGCGACCGAGCTGACCGGGGAATCGGATGACACATCGTCGCCTACGTGTAGGGGCGGGACGTGAGCTGGGCTGTGCTCGCTCCTGCACGTCTGACGGGACTTGCCGGGCGGCTCTCATGATCATCTGAGTTTCAACAATCGGATCTCAGTGCAGGTGAATAAGGACCACGTCCTTGAGAACGATCATCAGCAGCCCCAGCGCGGCGGCGACCGCCGTAATGATGAATAGCTGCCTGCCTCGGAGCTGGGCGGCGCGCCCGGCGGACCAGGCGTAGATCATCAGGAGCACGATGGCCACCGCCAGCCCGACGTTGGCGGCCGCCGAAGGCGAGGCGCCGAGCAGATGCGCCAGGATGAGCGCCAGCAGCGGAATGTAGGAAGCGGTGACCATCGGCCAGGTGGCAGCCAGCGCTGTGCGGACATCCGCCCACGTCGGCAGGTGGCCCCCCTCCAGCTGCTCGCCCAGGAGTTCGGCGTATTCCTCGGCGAGCCAGTACACGACCAGCGTGACCAGGATGGAGACCGTCAGCGGCAGCGTGTGCACATGGTCGCCGATCGCGGCGAGGATCGCGGCGGTGATGATCGTGCCGTAGATGCCGGCGGCGCGGCGCGGTG
The DNA here is from genome assembly GCA_963822825.1 of uncultured Actinomycetes bacterium. Lineage (GTDB taxonomy): Bacteria > Actinomycetota > Actinomycetes > Streptosporangiales > Streptosporangiaceae > JAWWPY01. Next base: position 174,896 of record CAWGIW010000019.1, read on the forward strand.
CGCCGCTTCCGGCGGATGGCGCGGGCTGTGCTCCAGCAGAAACTCCCGCCATGGCCGCTCCCCTAGCCGTCCGCCGCGTACCCGCGGTAGGGCTCACAGGGCGCCCCGGTGACACCGAGTGAGTCGAGCCACAGCAGGCGCCCGGCGTCGGGCTGGCGGGCCAGAGCGGCTTCATTAAGTCCGTCACGGGCGGTGGTGACGAACAGCGTTCCCCCGCCTGTATCGCCGAATGCGCAGGACGTTGGGCGGTCGACCGGGAGCGGGGCGGTGTCCAGCAGCGACCCGTCCGGGTGGTACCGCGCGAGCGCGCCGTGGCCGTGGACCTGGAACGTCCGCAGCAGCTGGAGCTGGCCGCCTGCGCCGGGACGGGCACGATGCAGCCGCCCGGCCAGGACATCTACCCACAGCAGCTCGTCCCGGGCCCCGTCCCAGCACGGACCCTCGCTGAGCCGGCCTGGTTCGGCCGAACAAGGCTTCACCGTCCACGCGTTCCCACCGGAATCCTCCACAGGGCGGATGGAGCCTGGCTCAGCAGCGGTCACGGCTGCCCGCGGTCCCGGGCGCCACTGTCACGGCCTTCATGCATCCTCCCGGGAAATTGCCGCAGCGCTGCAGGCGGGTCATCGTGGCCCTTCCTAGAGCGTCTGGCCGGGTGACGCCAGCGTCGTCACCCGGCCCGGGTGACGACGCCGGCGTCTACCGCCGCAGCAACGTACCGGATGGGCGGGCGACATGGCAGAGGGTGGCTGGGCCGGGATGGCGGGGCGCGTGGCCCCTGGGCGCGGAACGGATGCGGCTCGGACTGAGGCCGGGGATCGTCCGTCGCGGGTGATCCTCGCCGCGTTCGCGCAGGACATGATGACAGCAGGTACGCCCGGGGCTGAATGGAGGTCAGGTGCACGGCGAGGCGCGGCTGGCAGCCGAGCACGCCGTGGTGGCGCGCGCCGGCAGTGGCGCGGACGCAGCGGAAATCTGCGGCATCGGGCAAGCCATGATCCACAACGAGGCGAGTATCGAGGACGTGGTCCGGATGGCTTACAACACCCCGACCTACGCCTACGGTTACAAGCTGGCCGCCGCCGATACCCTGGCCCGGCTGTACCCCGATGTCCTGCGGGCCATGCGCCGCCGGGCCGCGCGCACCGGATCTGAGCGGGGACCGCGCTTGGAGCTGGGATGAAACTCGAATCGCTGGACCCAGCCTTCGTCATCGACACGTTCCTGCTCCTGCTGATCGGCATTGGCCCGAAAATCGCGCTGGTGCCGTTCCTCGAGGCGACCAAGGAGATGCCTGAGGCCACGAAGCGCCGCGTCCTGCGCAAGATGCTGACCACCGCCGCCACAGTCGCCGTTGTTCTCCTTATCCTGGGCGGCTTGCTGACCAGGCTGCTGCACTTCTCCCCGGGCGCGCTCGGCGTCGCCAGCGGCATCATCCTGCTCATCATTGCGGTCACCATGGTGCTCGGGCCGCGAGATCCGGATGGCGCCAGCCAGCCGGCGGAGCAGACGGACCCGATGCGGATGGCCGTCTTCCCGCTGGCCGTTCCCTACCTGCTCAACCCGGCTGGGATCGTTCTGCTGGTCACCTCCTCAGCCGAAGCCAGCACTGTCGCCGTCTTGGCCGTCGTCGTCGGCGTGCTCATCGTGATACTTGCGCTCGACGTCGTGGTGTTCCGCTGGGCCGTGCACGTCAGCAACCATCTGGACGCCAGCCGGATGCTGGTCACTGAGAAGGTCTTCGGCTTCCTGCTTGCCGCGCTCGCCGTGCAGCTGGCACTCAACGGTTTGTCCGATGTCGGCGTGATCCACCTGATCAGCCACTGAAGGCGGACGCCAGGAAGCTTGCAGGTCGCGAAGTGATCCTCAGGGTGGCCTCACTGCCATCACCCAGAGCGGGTGACGACTCACGTGATCTATGCCGTGGAGGATTGGCAAGGGTGGGCCCAGCCGTATCCAAGTCATCCGGCCGCTGCTAGCTCGAAAGATGCGAACAAGGGAGCATCAATGGTTTCTGACGAGTTTGGCACTCAGTCAACGTCTCCCGCGCTAATGGCGGGAACGTGGTGGCTGACGATGGTCGTGGGCGTCCTGACCCTGATCCTTGGCATCATCGTGAGTTTCCACCCGACCGGCTCCCTGAACGTGCTCGCTGTCCTGCTGGGCGTCCTCATGATCTTCTCCGGGATCTTCCACCTCATCCGGGTGTTCGAGCCACAGGAACCGCACCGGGTCTGGCTCGGCATCGCCGGCCTGCTGTTCATCGTTATCGGCGTGGTCCTGATACGCCACCTTCACCTGACCAGGTCGCTCATCGGCCTGATTATCGGCATCACCTGGATCGTCCAGGGGCTGACCGCGCTGATTGGCGGGATCTCCGGAGGATCCCGCGAGGGAAGGGCCTGGTGGATCATCTTCGGGGTGGTGAGCCTGATCGCGGGGATCGTGGTCGCGTCCGCTCCCGCCTCCTCGCTCAGCGCCCTGGCCGTCCTGCTCGGGATCTGGTTCATCATCATGGGCGTCTTCGAGATCATCGGAGGGTTGATGCTGCGGCACGCGCTCCGCGCCTCCTGAGGTGGCGACCGTCCGGCGGCGCGGCCCGGCAATAACCCCAGATGAGGGAATCAAGTGATCCCAGAAAAGGAATCAGGGGCTATGAACCGCCAGCACTGAAATGCGGCGGCCAGCCGCCCCGTCGGTCACCAGATAGGTCGCGGTGAGCCGGCTGATCTCGCCGCCGTCGCTCCTGTGGCGCGAGAACTTCCCACGGTAAAGAGCCGACGTGGAGTTCAGGACGGTTACCTCAGAGCCGAGAATCTCGCTGCCGTAGTAGCCGGCCGCGCGCATTCCAGCAACCTGCTGCTGCACCGCCGCAACGACCTGGTCATCGCTCGTCAGCGCGAAGAACCCCTCGTCGGTGGTGAGCAACAGCGGAACGCCGTAGTAAGCGAGCAGCGAACCAGTGTCACTCTCGCCTCGCCCACACGCCGCGAACGCGTCAAGGTACTCACCAAACCACCGGCTCACCTCGCTGCTATCCACGGCAACGGATCGTATCGCCGCCGCGCCACTGCCGCCAGCATCTGCTCGCCCGGCCCAGCCCCTTCTCCACCCCACCCAGCAAGGTCACGAACTACGGCTGGAGTACCAGTGCTTACCCTTCCCGGCGACTTACTGACGCACACCGTTTTGCAATGCGAAGATCTTGCCGCATTCAATTCCTCATCGGAGAAGGGCACTAGAAAGGGCTCGCATACGTGCTTGGCTGGCTTTGCCTGGTTACGGTGATCGCGGTCGTGGTTCTGCTGACCGGTGGCAGACCCAGGTCTCCTGATGCTGTCGGGCCGATCGAGGGAAACCGCGTTCCGCCTGCGATGGTCCGACTGGCGGCGATGCCACCAGGCCCGCGTCGGCTGGCACCACTACCGCACACGCTTCACGCTCATCGCGTGACAATAAGTCAGATCACGTGTAGGGAGTCGCTCGGAGGCTCCTACTGCGGTAGGAGCTCGTGGAGCTTGGTGGCGAAGGCGCGGGGGGTTTTGCTGAAGCCGGCGTGGCCGCCCGGGAATTCGGTGAAAGGTCGGCCCGCGCGCTCGGCGATTGTCTTGCTGGCCTGGTACGGGTATTGATCTTTGCTCGCGTGTCCGGCGGCGAGGTGTACGGGGGCGGGCAGGGCGGCGATCGCGTCGAGGTCCGGGCTGTAGTCGATGAAGGAACGCATCTCGTGGGTGATGAAGAAGGCCAGGTCGCGTGCTGGGCCTAGGGTCGAGGCCAGGGCTAGGCGCAGTGCGGTCCGGGCGATCGGGTTGGGTGGGATCATGCCGTTGACGGTCATGAATTCCATGGCTGCCCGGCCTCCAGCCGTCGCGGGCCAGGGTGCGCTCGATGTGGTCGTAGGCGGTGGCGTAGTGCTCTGGGTCGGGTAGTGCCCGGATCAGCGGGGGCTCGTGGGCGATGAGGGTATCGACCAGGTTCGGGTGGCCTACGGCCAGGTCCAGGGCGATGATAGCGCCGCCGCTGTTGCCGAATACGCAGGCGTGGGCGAAGCCGCTTGCTTCGATGATGGCGCGCGCGTCATCGCTTTGCTGGCCCATCACGAGATCCCCGGCTGGTGGTCCTGCTGCCAGGCGGCTGCCTGCGTTGCCGCGGCGGTCGTAGGTGAGCACGGTGTAGGTGGTGGCGAGGAGGCGGGCCACGGCCGTGTAGCGGGCTGCGTCTCCGCCGCCTCCAGAGATCATCAACAGTGCAGGTCCGCTCCCGCGCCGCTCGGCGTGCAGGCGGGCTCCGTCATTGTCCACGACCGTCGTGGTGTGCGCGTTCATCGTGGTGTAGTCGCGGCTGGGGGTGTGATGACCTCGATCAGGTGTCCGTCCGGGGTGCGGAAGTACAGGCCCCCGGGGGCCAGGGGGTGGTCGAGGTGGCCGTTGGCCGGGTGGTTCGGGTCGTTGCCGTAGGGGATGGCGAGAGCGCGCAGGCGCTGGACGATGGCGTCGAACTCCTCGTCGTCGGCGAGGACGGCGATGTGTAGGGGCTCGCAGTGTTCGGCGGTGTAGGAGTCGATGGTGAGGTGGGGGTTGACATGTACGGGCGCGAAGTTGCGGTCCGGGCCGTCGTAGCCGGTGCCGAGGATGTGGGCGAGGTGGCGGGCGGCGTCCTCGCTGGCCTGGGCGGGTAGGCCGATGTGGTCGATGGTGATCATTTCTGCGGTCCTTGGTGAGGGGTGTCCATGGTGGGGGTAAGCCCGGTAGCGGCGTGGACTTGCCGGATGTCGTCCTGGTCGTAGGCGGTGCGGATGCCTGAGATGGACATGCCCGCCGCATCGGCCAGGTCGACCAGCCGGTAGGGGCGGGGGCGGGCGAATTCCCGCCCGTAGGCCAGCAGGCGCCGGGTGGCCGCCTCCAGTTCCAGGCGCTGGCGGCGCAGGCTGGCGAGCGTGGTCAGCAGCGGGTCCCCGCCGTGCGCTCCGGTGGCGGCGCCCGCCCGCAGCCGCTGGGCGATCACCTCGCGGCGCCGCGTCTGGTCCGTGCTGTCAGCGTGGGTGCAGGGGTCGGGTGGGTCGGCGGGTTGCGCGCTGACCAGAATGTCGGCGATCGTCTCGAAGTCCATATTACGATGGTCGCAAAAGTTTGCGATTGGCGCAATAGATGTAGGTGCTCCCGTGCCGGGCACTCGGGTCGCGGCGACCGACCAGGCCAGGCGCGCGATGTGGACTCTCCCGTCCGAGCGCGCCGGGTCCCAACGGGTGATGTTGACGAGACGGTGGCCGCGGGGTGGTGCGCGACACCGACCAGCCCTGGGCCGGCCCGCGTGGCTCCGGCTATCCCGAGCCACGCCCCTGATGGTGCCAGCCGACCCGAATTAAGACTCCCCGCACTACGCCGCCGTCAGACGCGCGTGGCGGGGATCCCACCCGGCGCGGGTGATGCCTGACCCGAGCCCTTGGCCGAGCCTGCAAGTACGCCTGAAAGATGCTGATAAGGGAGGCCGTCATGACGTCGTTGGCAACCTGCGGGCGCGGGGCTGGGGCGTGCTGATCCTCGGAATCCCGGAGCCAGCCCGTCTGGCTTGGCGGGCGCATAGCGGGCACAACGTAGTCGTGGTTGTGGTCGGACTGGCTGTGGCGGCGCGTCTTGCGCGTGATAACCGTACCTACGAGGCCGCGATCATCGCCGTGATCGCGGTCGCCGCCGTGGCGGCCCTCGGGCGAGCCAGCCAGGCTCGCTCGCTTGCGCGCCTGGCAGCTTGGGACAAACGCCGGACCAGCAGTTGAACTAAGCCTCGATCCACCGTGTAAATAGGGCTGTGTTTGGGCGCGTCAACGCGAAAGGTGCCCTCTGAACTGGGACGATGGGAGTTACTGAAGCTTCCACGTTCCGAGCGGAGAGGACACCTCGCAGGTGCGATTGTTACACGGGCTGGCGAAGACGTGCGCGACGTTTGATGACCCGAATCTCGTGTCGCGGGCGGGCCTGGTCCCGGTGATGGCCCTGGCGCAGCGGGCCGGCCTGGGCGGCCTGATCGAAGCGCATGTCGCGATCGGCCGTGCGTGCGGGGTGAACGCGCATCTCAAGGTGGCGTGCCTGGCTGCCGGGATGATCGCTGGTGCGGACAGCATCGATGATATGGACGTGCTGCGGCACGGCGCGATGCCCACGCTGTTCGGCGGGATCCGCGCCCCGTCCACGCTGGGCTCGTTCCTGCGCTCGTTCACCTGGGGGAATGTGCTCCAGGTGGAGAAGGTGCGCCGGCTGCTGCTGGCAGACCTGGCCCGCCGCACCCCGCTGCTGCCCGGCAAAGACAGTGTGGCGTTCATCGATATCGACTCCATGCAAAAACGCGTCTACGGGCATAAGAAGCAGGGCGCGGCGTTCGGCCATACGAAAATCCAGGGCAAGAGCCTGCTGGTCCGTGGCCTGAATGCGCTGGCAGCCGTGATCAGCACGCCGCTGGCCGCGCCGGTGATCGCCGCCACCCGGCTGCGCGGCGGCAGCGCCGCGTCCTCCCGCGGTGCCGCCAGCTTCGCCGCGGTCTCGGTCAGCACTGCCCGCGCCACCGGGTGCACCGGGACCCTGGTCGTGCGGACGGACTCGGCGTTCTACTCCGCGGCGTTCACCGGCGCCGTGCGCCAGGCCGGGGCTTACTTCTCCGTCACGGCACCGATGAACCCCTCGGTCAAGGCGGCGATCGCCGGCATCCCCGAAACTGCCTGGACAGCGATCCGCTACCCCCGGGCGATCTGGGATGACCAGCTGCGCTGCTGGATCTCCGACGCCGAGGTCGCCGAGGTGGAATACACGGCGTTCGCCTCGAAGAAAGACCAGGCCATCACCGCCCGGCTGATCGTCCGCCGGGTCAAAGACCTCAACCGCACAGCCGCCCCGGGCCAGGACGAGCTGTTCCCTGCCTGGCGTTACCACGCCGTGTTCACCGACTCGCCATTCGAGCTGGTCCAGGCGGAGGAACAGCACCGTGACCACGCCCAGGCCGAGCAGGTGTTCGCCGACCTGACCGACGGGCCCCTGGCCCATCTGCCCTCCGGCTCGTTTCCCGCGAACGCGGCCTGGCTGGCCTGCGCCGCCATCGCGCACAACCTGCTGCGCGCCGCCGGATCCCTGGCCAGCCTCACCTGCGCCAAGGCCAGAGCCGCCACCCTGCGCCGCGACCTCATCAACATCGCCGCCCGGACCGCCCGCCACGGCCGCGGCCACATCACCATCCACCTGCCAGAAGGCTGGCACCGCGACCAGGAATGGATGAACCTCTTCGAAGCCGCCTGCGGCCCACCCGCACAGACGGCCTGACCAGCCCAGACCCGGTCACCCGCACTTCACACGGCCCCTGACGGCCACCCCATCCCAGCCCGGCACGAGGACCTGGACAAGCCGCAGAACAAGCCAGCGGCGGGAAACCCGCGCCCGGCAACACCACCGAGATCACCGTCAGCTGGAAAGCACGCAGCCCAAGAGTCAGAATTCACGCGGTGGATCGAGGCTAAGCAGGCTCAAGACCCGGCCAGCTTAGCCAGCGGTCCCGTTTGGTGATCCTTCGCACGCGGCGGAATGGCTGTCCGCCATTTCCGTGTTCGGCGGGAGCATCGCGCTGCTCGCCGTCCTGGGCAGGCGCGCCCGCCGGTGCGGCGGGCCGCCGTTTTTGCCATGGCGGCGGCATTCGCCTGGGCCCTGATGGCAACGTTCCTCAAGACGGTGACCGAGACCCTGACCACATTCGGTATTAGTGGCGTGCTCACCCGGTGGCCTGTGTATGCGCTCACCGCGGCCGCGGTGACCGGCACGCTGCTCGAGCAGTCCGCTCTGCACGTCGGGCCGTTGAGCGTGTCACAGCCGGTTCTGGTGATCGTCAACCCGTTCGCGGCCATCGTCTTGAGCATCTGGCGGGTTCGATGAGCGCTTCACCGACAGCCCGGCGAAGATCGCCATCGCCGTCGGGGCATTCGCGCTCATGGCCGCCGGGTCACCGTGCTGACGCGGACAGCGCCGGCGTCGTGGTGGGAGCCATGATGGGCTGCCGGGTGGCCAACCGCGTACGCGGCTGGCCACCCGACTCACTCAGGGGCCGGTTAGGTTAAGGCAGCGTCCATTTCTGATTGCTGCCGCCGTTGCAGGTGTACAGGATGAGCTGCGTCCCGTTGGTGGTATTGGAGGCGGGATCATCGAGGCATTTGCCGGAGGCTGGATTGACCAGCTCCCCGTTCTCAGCTTCCCATTGCTGGTTGGCGCCCCCGTTGCACGTCCACAACTCGATGAGGGTGCCGTTGGAGTAGTTGGCGCCGGTGATGTCCATGCAGCCGCCATCGATCGTGAGGGTGCCGTTGCTGTTGACGGTCCAGTTCTGCGCAGCGGTGTTGCCGTCGCACGTCCAGATCTGCACCTTGTTGCCGTTGGTGCTGCTGCCGTTGTTGTTGTCCACGCAATCGGAGCTGCTGAGACCGGACACGATCGTCCCGGTCGCGCCGGTGGCGGTGGATGTCGTGTAGCCGACCGAGACGATATTGGCCTGGACCGCGCTTTCGGTAGCGGCCGACGGATACCCGGAGGTCATCACGCCTTCGTAGAAGGTGCCGGCGGAACTCTTGCTGTTGTCGCCGCCGATGCCGAGTATGATCGCCCCCTCCTTGTGCATCGGGTTGTAGCCGGAGGGACGGACGCCGCTCCAGAACGTTGACAGGCCGCCGGACTGGGCGTTGCCGCCCAGGATGGCCCACTGGTTCGGCTCGCCCTCGACCATGGCGGTGGTGAACCGGTCGGCGATGGTCGGATCGCCTGAGTTCAGGCCCGCATTCACGCCGGAGAACAGGCCATTCTCCATGTCGGCCATGATCCACGGCCCGTTGCCCGAACCGAAGCCCCAGGTCTTCTCGGTGCCGAAGTAGATCGCTTCCATGTGGCCCGACCCGTTGTCGTCGTTGTTGGTCTCGGCATTGCCGTAGTCGAAGCAGCAGCCGTTGTTGACGTGGGTGCCGTCAAAGATCGCGTACTCGCCTTCGGCGGTGTCGCCGGTCGAGATGCCCGAGGTGCTGTCGTCGCGGTATCCGGTGCCCGGGGCCACGTACACGCCGTAGACCTTGTGGCCGCCGGCCGTGGTCGGGGCCGCGGTCGCGTTCGCGAGGTTGTCGGGGCCGCCGGCCGCCCCGCCCGCAGGCGCATCGGTGAGGTTGTTGCCGTGACCGGACTGGTCGTAGATCTCGGTGATCGTGCACGTGGTGCCCGCGCAGAACGAGTCCTGCGCCGCGGCGTTGGCGTAGCCGCCCGCGCTCAGCGTTGAGATGTTCGTGGTGGCACCGTCCGACGCGCGCTTGACCTGGTACAACGACCCGTTGTAACTGGCATACAGGGCGCGTGTGGTGCTGTGCGCGGCCACGCATGGCGTGCCGGCGGACGCGTAGATGTCACACGGCAGCGTCGCCGCCGCGGCCGGCGGCGTACCCCCGGCGACTAGGGCGCCGACGGCGAGCGTCAATGCCCCGCCCAGGAGGAGCAATGCCCGCCCGAGGGACAGAAGTGGTGACCGGAGGGTCATGTGCATGCCTGCCTTTCCTTATCCGAGGCTCCGTCGCTGGTCGGATTGGCCGTTGCGGGTCTGTTGGGCGACCAGGGCGCTGCTGGCGCCCGGGCACAGGCGGCACTGCACATCGGTGATGGTGCGGTTGGCGTTGAGCTGCTGTTGCTGGTCGGCTCCGCCGTACCGGGCCAGGCCTCCGCCTGGGGGGGCTCGGTCTGTTCCGCTTGTTACGGGCGTCCGCCCACCGCGGCCCGCTCACCCGGTGTGCTGCCGCCTCAGCGGATTCCTGTGCTGCCGTGCCACTGAAGCCCTCCTTCCTCGGCTGCGTCCGCGTGCCGCTGGCCCAGCGGCCGGGCTGGCGTCAGGCACACGGATGTTAGCGCTAACTCGTCGCCTGTAGCCTTGGACCGGGATCCAGGGCCAGGAAGCACCGTTATTGTGAGCGCTCACAATAGGTCCGTCAATGGGTTAGCGCCCCCGGCTTACCCAGTTTCCCGGCCAGCACGGCTACCTGGCGCGACGCCTGATCGCGGCGGCCCGATCCGGTGAAAATTCCATTCCGCCGCTGACCGGCTTACCGGGGCGGGCCAGCGGCAGCTTCCCTGCCTGTGCTGGGCTTCATTCGGTCGGCGATGGGGATGAGTACGGTGCCGGAGAACAAAAGGGGCGCCAGGCCCAGAGAACCTGTCCGGACGGCAATGGAGCATGGGGGTTGAGATGCCGTGGTTTCCGGACTTCACCAGTGCCGTGGAGCTGGCCCGCAGGCAGACTCGCGCCGCAGGTCAGGCTGATCCGGTTGGGCAGTACTTCACCGCTCTGCGCGAAGGTGACATCCACGCTCTGGAGACTGTGTGGCCGGGCGAGGTGGTGATCTACGATCCTCGCGCGGGCGAGGTCCGCGGCCACAAACAGCTGCGGCGGTTCGTCAGCCGGAATCAGCTCTGGCTGACTGAGCGCCATGCCCGTATCGAGATCGTGGCCGCTACGTCGGCCGGCGGGCGGGCCGTGGTCGAATTCCTGGCGCATCTGCCCGGCGACGAGCGGGAAGTCGCTTGGCCGGTGGCGGTGGTCGCCGAATCACCCGACGATTGGTCGGTGGTGTTCCGTACCTACTGCAGCCAATGGCCGGTCGACGGACGGCGCCACGTCAGGCCGCCCATACTCAAGCCCGGGGACGCCCACCCCGGTGATGTCGTCGGCCGCTACCAGGCCGCGCTGGACGCTGGTGACGCCGGCGCAATAGTGAGCGCTTTCGCGCCGGATGGGTACTTCCATGAGCCCATCGGCCCGCACTACGCCCACCGCGGCACCCGAGAGCTCCGCTCGTTCTTCACCACGTGCTTCAGCGTCGGCGGCGGCATCGGCCTCCAGCACTGCACCGTGACCGACGACGGTGTGCGCTGCGCCCTGGAATACAACTGCGTCCGGTGGGGCAGCCACGACCTGCCGCCCCAGGCGGGAATCGGGGTCTACGAGCGCGGGACGGATGGACTGTTGGCCGCTGCCCGCGTCTACGACGACGTCGAAGCACCCGTGTAGCTGGCTCCTGATCAACCATCAGCCGTTCCGTGGCGGCCAGGCCACCGGGGACCCGGCACGCCGGTGTCATAGGCGGTGTCAGCCGGTCTGGTCATCGCCCCGCGCCGGTCGGGTGGCTTCGGCCGGGCTGCTGGTACGGGGACGCCCGCGGGGCCGCATCTGTCCCGCATGCCCGGGCAGCCGTCCGGCGTCGGCGAGGGCGCGGCGCAGCAGGAACTCGATCTGGGCGTTAGTGCTGCGCAGTTCGTCGGCGGCCCACCGGGCCAGGGCGTCGTGAACGGCTGGGTCGAGGCGCAGCAGGACGCTTTTGCGTTCGCTCACCGCGTCACCGTGCCTGCCGTCACCGTTACCCTGCCTGGCGTCACTGGTAGAGGGTGCCGGTGTTGACGACGGGCTGGGTGGCCTGCTCGCTGCACAAGACCACGAGCAGGTTGGACACCATGGTGGCCTTGCGCTCCTCGTCCAGCTCGACGACGCCCTCGTCCTGGAGCCGCTGCAGGGCCAGCTGGACCATGCCGACCGCGCCTTCCACGATCCGCTGCCGCGCGCCGACCACGGCGCTGGCCTGCTGCTGGCGCAGCATGGCCTGGGCGATCTCGGCGGCATAGGACAGCCGGGTCAGCCGCGACTCGATGATGTCCACTCCGGCGGGCTTGACCCGGTCGGCGATCTCGGCGGACAGCCGCGCGGTGATTTCCTCGGCGTTGTCGCGCAGCGACAGCTCGCCGGTGCCGTGGCTGGTGTAGGGGTAGCTGGAGGCGATGTGGCGGACCGCCGTCTCGGTCTGGATGGTGACGAACTCCGTGAAGTTGTCAACGGAATAGACGGCGCCGGCGGTGTCGCGGACCTGCCAGACGACCACGGCGGCGATCTCGATCGGGTTGCCGTCGGCGTCGTTGACCTTGGCTTGGGCTGACTCCTGGTTGCGGATGCGGGTCGAGACCACGATGCGGTTGGTGAACGGGTTCACCCACTGCAGGCCGGAATCGCGGATGGTGCCGCGGTACTTGCCGAACAGCTGGATGACACGCGCCTGGCCGGGCACGACGGGGGTGAGGCCCCGCAGTACGAGGGCGCCGGAGAGAAGGACGAGGGCGCCCAGACATATCAGTGCTGTCGCGGCGTCACCGGTGAGATGACCGGCCAGCACGAGCAGCGCTACCCCGGCGAGCAGGGCGACGAGGCCCAGCACGAGCATCCGCAGACCGGGCAGGAGCCGGGCCGCGCGCTCGGTCACCGGCGGGCCGGGGGACTGGTTGCTGCCTGCGGCTAGAACCTGGGATGCCATCTGATCTACCTCCGCTTGATGTACTTGACACCACGATACCTATCACAGTGATATCAGTTTAGGTGAGCAGCTACCGCCGGCGTGTCGCGAAGCGGGCAGCGCGTCCGGTTGGGCGGCCGGCGGGCAGGGGGGCACGGGTCCCTGGCTCGAACCCAGTTGCCCGGCCTTCCCTTTGGTGTGCTGGTGAAAGGGTAGCTATGGCTTCTTTAAGATCACCCGCGCCCGCAGCGTGATGAACCAGTAACAGATGTTTGACGTGTCAGACGTTGGGGCGAAACAACTTTCATGTCCGGGGGAGATGAGCGGTGATCAAGCGCGAAGACGACCAGGGCGGTGACCGCCGGAGCGAAGCAGGCCGCGTGGGGGGGGACACCGGCCGCGTGCGTCCGGCAGGCCGCCCGGAACGCCCGATCGATCCGAACGCCGGACCAACGGCACGGTTCGCGGATTCGCTCCGGCGGCTGCGCCGGGCGAAAGGGAGCCCGTCCTACCGCGACATGGCCGCGCGGGCATTATTCGCGCCTTCCGTTCTGTCGTCCGCCGCGAGTGGCTATGCATTCCCGTCGCTTAGGGTCACTCTCGCCTTTGCACGTGCGTGCGACGGCGATCCCACGGAATGGCGGCTGCGATGGGAAGCCGCCGCCGCCGAGCTGGCTGGTCCACCCGAATCATCCAATCTGGGCCCGGGTTCATGGAGTGGCCCAAACGAGACTGTCCTGAGTGCGACGACGCTGCCATCCGCGTCGGGATCGCGATCGGCTGACGCCCAGTGGTTGCCTGTACCGGCCCAGCTTCCTCCGTGCTGTCCGCATTTCACCGGCCGCGCGCATGAGATGAATCGGCTGCTGAAGCTCCCCGATCCACATGGCGCCGCGCGGGCAGCGTCCGTCGTCATCACCGGACCTGTCGGGGTAGGCAAGAGCGCGCTTGCGCTGGCGTTCGCGCACAGAGCGGCCACGCGCTACCCCGATGGCCAGCTCTACGCGGATCTGTCCGGTTGCCGGGCCACCGGGGAGTCGCCCGGGGATCTACTCGGCCGTGTTCTTTGCGCGCTCAGCCTGGCGCCCGCGGAGATTCCAGCGGAGCCGCATCAGCGCGCGGCGCTGTACCGTTCAGTGCTAGCCGTCCGGCGGGTATTGGTCGTGCTCGACGACGCGGACTCCGAAGCCGAGGTCCGGCCGTTGCTGGCGGCAGGACCTTCCTGCCTGGTCCTGGTGACCAGCCGTCGCCGGCTCGCCGGGCTGGACACGATCCGCCGCATCACCCTCGATGCGCTGCCCCCTGAAGACTCGCAGGCGCTTGTCAATGCCGTCGCGGGCGAGCGCGCGATCATGCAGGCCGATGCGACGGCAACACTCAGCGAGCTGTGTGACCACCTGCCGCTCGCGGTGTGGATCGCCGCCACACGGCTGGCCGCTCACCGGGGATGGACGGCCCGGCATGCGGTCAAGCGACTGCGCGGCGAGGCCAGCCTGCTCGACTGGCTGAGCGCCGGGGACACAAGCGTGCGGAGCAACCTGCGATCGGCCTACCACGCGCTGGATGCCGCCTCGCGCCGGGCGTTCCGCCGGCTGGGCGGCGCCAACGATGACGTCAACGCCGCCTACCTGGCGAACGCCTTGCGCACCTCTCCCGCCGAGGCGGAACGGCTGCTTGAGCGACTCGTCGACGGCGGGCTGCTGCAAACATCGCAGTCCTCGGCCGGATACCACATGCCTGCGCTCTTCACCGCCTTCGCCGGAGAGCTGCTGCGGGCCAGGGAGCCGGACAAGATGCCCGGGCGCCCTGAGTTCGCGGGCGCCTCGCCCGCCTGATCATTAGGGCACGCCACTAAACGAGCAGCGCCGCGCGCTTTTCTCCCACCGTATTTCTTGTGGCCATCCGGGTATGGCGTGGCCTTTGGTGTTACCACAACCGCGCTTTACAGAGGCACAACATCGCGGCCGCGCTGCATCAGCCCAGCCAGCGCCGCTATCGATCCTTTCAGATCCTCATGCCTAAAGAATTGTTCGTCAATTGATCGCTCTTTTTAAATTTACTTCCGATCAACGAAACCTGATGGTTGACTGCCTTTCAGGTGCTGCGGGGCCGTCGGCCCACGTCAGCTGACTCGAATGGGGGCTGAATCTGTCGATGGAAAGTTCTGATAGAACCGGAACCAGAGAAGTAATGGGCATTGCGAGTCCACGAACGGCGCCGAGCCCTTTGAATGGCACGCCGCTGGCCGCGGATAATGAACGGAACGTCCTGCCCGAAGAAGCGCCGATCCGCGCCGACCACAGGCGCGGGCGGCGCGCGGCCAAGATAACCATCCCGTCCAGTGGCGCTCCAGGCACCAGTGCGGCAGCGCACGGAGTGCGGCTGGAGCGTATCCGTGAATCCGCCCACGTGTCGGCGCTCTTCTATCCGTACCTGGCCGTGACCCTGGCCTTCGTGGCGTGGCGGGTTACCGTCGTGAACTGGCACCTCTGGTTCGGCCCCGTGGGGCTGGCGGCCGACCTGTTCGGCGCGATGCTGATGGTGATGTTCCTCGGCTTCTCGAGATACATCTATCTGCCCGTCCACAGGCCAGCTGATTTGTCGGCGCGGGTCGTCGACTGCATTATCGCGACACACTCCGAGCCGGTGTCGGTCATCGAGCCCAGTGTCATCGCGGCGCTGCGCGTGCGCGGCGTGCGTAACGTACTGCTGCTGGGTAATCATGAGCGGCCTGACGTCCGGGCCATGGCGACGCGGCTTGGCGCACTCTATTACGCCCGCGGATCCAGCGAGTTCGCTAAAGCGGGCAA
The DNA here is from genome assembly GCA_963822825.1 of uncultured Actinomycetes bacterium. GTDB lineage: Bacteria > Actinomycetota > Actinomycetes > Streptosporangiales > Streptosporangiaceae > JAWWPY01. The sequence goes on from CAWGIW010000019.1 coordinate 190,031, forward strand.
CCTGAACGCGGGCCTCAAGCACACCGACGCAGAATTCGTTATCATCCTCGATGCTGACCATATGGTGCTGCCCCAGTTCGTGGAGCGCACGCTCGGCTATTTCGATGACCCGAAAGTGGCCTACGTGCAGACTCCTCAGTCCTTCTATAACACTAACTCATTCCTGTTCCGCCGGGCTCGGGGACGCGCCGCCGGATGGTGGGAGCTGATGAATTTCTACCACTGCACGCAGCTAGCCAAAAACCGCTGGAATGCCAGCTTCTTCTGCGGCTCAAGCGCCATTATGCGCCGCACCGCCATCGACGATGTCGGCGGTTTCGCGACCAGCACGCTAACTGAGGATATTCATACCTCCCTCCGGATGCACGCCAAGGGCTGGCGCTCGCTCTACATTCCGGACCGGCTGGCTTTCGGGCTGGAGGCGCAGAACCTCAAGCAGTATTACTCCCAGCGGCGGCGCTGGGCGGCCGGCTCGCTGACCCTGCTCTTCCGCACCGCCGACTCGCCGCTGTTCAAGCGCGGCCTGACGACCAGCCAGCGGCTCAGTTATCTGCACGCGACGCTCCTGCATACCGTCGGTGTGCAGCGACTGTTCTACCTCCTGCTGCCTTTGCTGACCCTGATCACCCTGCGCGGGCCTGTCATCGTCCCGATAAGCTACTACGGCATCGTGTTCGTCGTCTATTTCATAATTTCGCTCACCTTGGCATCCATCTATGGCCGGGGCACGTACCACGTGATTAACAGCGACGCATACTGCCTGGCCAACATACCGGCCCAGCTCGGCGCCCTTACGGCGGTCGTGCGACGTGAACAGCAATTTAATTCAGCACCGAAGAACATGGTGAACGCCGAGCGCACGATGGCGAAGGCGGCGCTTTGGTCGCTAGGGCTTATCTGCCTGGGGTCAAGCGCATACGGTACCTTCCTGTTTGCATCTGGTAATCATTCCGCCCTCGTGATCATAGCCATCCTGTGGAGCGCGGTTAACTGTCTGTGGCTGGGCTGGATCATCGTCTATCTCGAGTGGTACGCGCACCATCCAAGCCAGTCGTCAGATGACGACAGCATGACAGCCCTCGAGAAGTATCAGCACATCATCGCTCAATTCGGCGAAGGTTCCCGTGACGTCGGTGCGGCGATCGGCATGACTAATGCCTCAGCGATCGGGCGCCAGGGACTGTAACTAGCTTTGAGGAATCGATCCGCGTAGTGAATACCGGACTGACCTAAAGAGGAAAGAGACAATGGCTACGAAATTCTTGGTGCGCGACGATCAACCGTTGCCAGCACCGGGCGAGGTGATCAGCACGTCATCGCGCCGCGAGCGCACCTATTCCGTTCACGTGACGCTCGACGAGGCGAGAGCGCTCGAGACGCTGGCCGCTGAGATCGGCGACCGGCAGGTGCGAATCGTTACGGATCAAACGGTCGGTCGCCTGCATGGCGGGCGCCTCCTGACCTCGCTCGCCAGCCACGGTGTACCTGTCCAGAGCATCGAGATCCCGGCCGGTGAGCAGAGCAAGAGCGTGCAGACCGCCTACCATCTCCTTGACTGGCTGGCGCGAAGCGACACGGGGCGCCGCGACGTCATGCTCGCGGTGGGCGGGGGCGTCGTCATCGACACGACCGGATGGGTCGCGAGCGCCTACATGCGCGGCATCCCTTACATCAATGTGCCCACGACGCTGCTCGCCCAGGTGGACGCCGCGATCGGGGGCAAAGTGGCCGTCGATCACCAGATAGCGAAGAACCTCATCGGGTCGTTCTACGAGCCTCAGGCCGTGGTGTCGTGCGTCGAGCTACCTCGCCACTCTTGATGCCCGGCAGGTTCGCGCCGGACTGGCCGAGGTAATAAAAAAGGCGATCATCGCCTCGCCACAGTTGTTCTCCTTCATCGAGCACAATCTGGGATCCCTGCTTGCCCTTGACCCGGGCTGCTTGCAATCGCTCGTCCATGCCGCATCCGCGATCAAGTGCGTTCTCGTCGCGCGGGATCCCTATGAGGACGACCTGCGGCGCACGCTGAATTTCGGCCATACGGTCGGCCACGCCGTCGAGACGGCAACCGGGTACGGACCCGTACTGCACGGCGAGGCGGTCGCCTTCGGCATGGCCGTCGCGGTACGGATAGCGCTCGCCCGCGGGCTGCTGTGGGAATCGACCGCGGCCCGCATACTCAGGCTCCTCGCGGCCGCCGGGCTGCCGCTGTCACTGCAGCAGCTCGCGGTCGAACCGTCGGCGGACGATGTCATTGGCGGCCTGGCGAAGATCCGCCAGATACGGGCGGGCAGCCTGCGCTTCGTGCTGCCCACCGGGCTCGGCAGCGCGCTTATCGCCGATGACGTAACCGTCGGCGAGATATCCACGGCCCTGCACGATAGCGCGATGACCGGCGTGCGAGCGTGAACGGGACCGGGCGGCCGCGGTACGGCGTCGACTCCGGCGGCAGCACCACGTCGATCCGCACATCCAACGGCGAGCATTGGGAAGCGCCGTCGGTCAATCCGAGTTCCGTGGGCAAGTCCGCGTCGGAGCGATCCGTCCGCGCGATCTTCGAGCGGATCCGCCGCCACGCCGGGAGCCGGGGAGACCGGCCCGCCGTCTGGCTGGCATCGGCTTCGCTTGACCCGGCTTCTCCCGGTCGCGAGGTGGCCCGCCTGGCCGCCGCCGCGCGCTCGGCCGGTCTGCGGGGCGAACTCGTCATCTCCAACGACATCACACCGCTCGTGCTCGATGCGCACCCGGCCAAGGCCACGTCGTCGCGGTCTGCGGCACCGGCTCCGGGTTCGCGGCTACGGACGGACGATCTCCGGTGCGCCGCGTCGGCAGCTGCGAATACCTGGCCAGCGACGAGGGCAGTGCGTTTGACCTTGGCCTGCGTGGACTGCGCGCAGCGGTGCGCGCCCTCGATGGCCGCGCCGCGGCCACCGCGCTCACCGCCCTGCTGGCGGAAGAGGCCAGTGCCGACGTTCCCGCGCTGGCCCGCACGCTCGCCCAGACACCTTTTCCGAAGCCAGCCGTGGCCGCGCTCGCGCCCGTTGTCGTGCGCGCATGGCTGGAGGATGACCACGTGGCGGCCCTCTTGGTCGCGGATGCGATCGAAGAGTTAATCCTCGGCGTGCGGGCCGCGCGGGAAGCGGCGGCGCTCTCACCTGGCTGGCGACTGTCGGTAACCGGTGGTGTGGTGACTGGCAGTCCCGAATTCTTCCGCGAATTCGCGGCGGCCGCCGCACGCCTGGGCGCGGAGTCCGTGCGGCTTGTCACCGACCCAGCCATGAGCGTCCTCGCCGCCTTGACCCAGTTCACCTCGCCCAGCGCCGTTGAGCTCACGGACGACCGGGTGAGCGCCGATGTCTGGCACCTCGATCTCGCCGTCACAAAGGAGTCAAGTGAACATCATCGAATGCCATTTGAATTCGGCGGGTTCGACGACCGCCTGGTGAAGGCGGGCGTGTCGGTCTATCTGTGGAACCTGTGCCGGGAGTTCCACGCCGCTGGGCACCAGGTGACCGGGCTTACCGCCGCCCACGGCCTGCTTCCCTGGCTGCGTGACCGGTACCCGGTGACGGATCTGGACTGGCACGCAAGCGAGGCGATCCCCGTCCGGCTCGATCCCGAGGGCTGGCCAGGCTTCCCCGAGCAGGTTGTCATCCCGGCCGACGTGACAGCACATCACGTGAGCATCGACGGTGTGGATGTTGTTCTCCTCGCCGGCGGCATGCTCGACGAGCACACCGACACCTTCTACCCACCTCACGAGCTGGAGGGACGCGACCTGTCTTTCCTCAAGCCGCTCGTGTTCCAGGTGATGGCCGCGCGATTTCCTCGCCGATACGGCCCCCGGCGGGACCGTCGTGCACCTGCACGAACCCTGCATACCACTACCTGATCCCCGCGGCGGTGCAGCGATGTGGACTGGTCACGATCTCGACGGTCCAGACGAACCTGCCGGCCAACACGAAGGTCTACGGCCCTGGGGTGCGCACGCTGCTGCGTCATCTCGGTGCCGACCCGTCGGTGACCGAAGGGCTCGCTGACCCGCCCCTGGAATCTCAGCCGCTGGAGGAGGCAATGCGCTGCTACCCGCGCTAGCACGTCGCTGTACCGCGAGTACCCAGAGCGGCCGGGTCATGACTACATCAGCATGCTCGGCCTGGTCGTGCGCTCCGTGCACGCCCTGGATTTCTTGTCGGCGGGCCAGCTCGATCACGCGATGACACAGGCGGGCACCCCGTTCGAGCAGTTGTTTGAGCGGCTTCCCGGTACGCCGGGAACTTCGTTCCAGGTCGCACAGCTTGGTCGTCGGTGGCTGCGCGATCGGCGATGAATGGCTTGACCTGGCTCGTAGTGACGAGGCCGCAAGCAGACACTGAACGGGCTCGGCTTGGACGAAACGCTGCCGACGGTGTACCACAATGCGCGCTACTCGCCGCAGCACAAGGGCCAGCAGGACATGTTCCGCGCCCTGCGCCGCGTGCTTGACGACGGAGAACGCTGCAACATCCTGCTGCACTGCCTGTCTCCGCAGCCGCCCAGGGACCCAGATCTCGACGCGCTGGCCCGCGCTATCCCGAGCTCGTGCGGGTGCGGACGGACGTGATGACGCAGCCAGAGCTGGCCGCCTGGGCGGGCGCGAGCGATCTGTGCCTGTTCCCGTCCAAGTTCGAGATGGACACGTTCTTGATAGCCATGGGTGAGGCGATGGCCAGCGGTGCCGTGCCGATCGCCACCGCGCAGCAGGGCATGCGGCATTTCGGCCACGCCGTCGAGCCTCGACGACCCGACCGCGACGGGCCTTGCGTTGCCACGCTCGTTCCGTGTCGGCGACCCGGTGCTGACCGAGGCGATCATCGTCGGGCTGTGCCGCATGCTGCGGCTGGTGCGTCGGAGCCGGCCAGATCGAGTTGCTGCGGGCGCAGGGCCATGGCCTCGTGCGTACATTTACCTGGGAAGGGCGGCCGGCCGGTTCCTGGCGATCTTTTCGGCCTGCGCGTCAGGTTCCTGCCCGGTACTGGATTGTGCTCGCCCGGTCGGCCATGCCGCCCCCGCCGATTGTGATTGCGGCCCGTCTGCCGGGCTGTCATCGGCGCTGCGCGGCGCCGCCGAGGCCCGCAGGGTCGGCGACGCCATCTGCATCCGCTTGGATTGGGCGGCGGCGCGGGCCGACGCCGTCGTTCCGGGGTGCCCGGCCCAGGTCACCACGCTCGGTCAAGGCCCCGATGGACAGTTTCGTGGCCGGATACCCGCACCGGCCACCGACCAGGTCGCACTGCTGGTCACATTTCCCGATGGGCGGTCCATCTGGACCGACGTGACGGTCGGCGACGGAGGTGGGACCGCAGATGCGTGACGTGCGCGCTGCCCTGCTGGCCGGCGGCCAGGGCGTCCGAATGGGCCAGCTCACCCAGCACACGTGCAAGCCGATGGTGCCCTACGCGGGCAGCTGCCGGCTAGTCGATTTCAGCATGGCCAACGCCGTCCGCTCCGGCGTGACGGAAATGGTGGTGCTGTCTCATTACATCGAGCGTGAACTGATCGATCACCTCCTGCGGCACTGGGAAGGCGAGGCGGCCGGCTGCGGCGATGGCCGTGGCCTTCGCATCCATTGCGGCCCGCAAGACCATCTGCTGCCCCCGGGGTCCGGCCGCCGCGGCGGCCTGCCCGATGGCCTGCAACTGCCCGCCCGGCCCGCGGACCAGGGCATCGCCGATGCGCTGCTGGCCAACGCGCGGTGGCTGTTCGCGCCCGGTGCGACTGATGTGCTGATCCTGCACGCCGACCACGTCTACTCCTTCGACTACCAGCCAATGCTGGACGAGCATCGCGCCTCAGGCGCGGCGGCCACGATCGGAGTCCAGCGCATCGAACGGCGTTTCGTCCAACTGTTCGGCATGGTCGAGGTGGACGGCGCGAACCGGGTACGGCGGCTGGTGGAAAAACCCGCCGACCCGACCTCCGACCTTGTCTTCACGGCATTCTGCCTGTTCCGTATCGACGCCCTGCGGGACGCTCTGACCACGCTCAGCCGGCTGCCTTCCGGCGACTGGCAGCACGACCTCAGCCGAGACGTGCTGCCCTTCATGATCGCGGATGGGCAGCATGTCCGCGCGCACCCGGTAACGGGCTACTGGGCGGACATCGGCACCGTCGAGCGGTACCTGCTCGGCCACTTGGAACTCCTCCGGTCGCCAACGGCGCTTGGGCTCACGGATGTACCACAGACGCTGCCGGGACCGTCGCCCGATGCGGGCGGAGCCGGGCCGAGTGATCACGAGCGGTCCGGTCCCGGCGCACGCTCACGTGCGGGAGGCAATTCTGTACCCGGGCTGCGTGGTTGAGGCGGGCGCATGGATCGAACGTTCTGTGGTCCTGCCCGGAGCCCGGGTGCGAGCGGGAGCCAAAGTCCACGACACGGTGGTCCTCGAAGGGGAGACCATCGCGGGGACGCGATCAGGAATCGCGGCGCTGATCTGATGTCGGACCGATTGGAAAGGAGCCTAGGGTGTCTGTTCTGAAGTCTGATCGTGCCGGACTGGCCCGCGCTGTCGCCGACAACCTGGTGATCGCCGCGGATCCGGCTGCCCGCGGGGCGAGCGTGGTCTTCTGGAAAGACGGCCGTCCTTGGACCCAGGCGGTAGCCATGCGGTCCGCACGACCGGGGACCAGCAGATCCGCTCGCTGGGTGAGCGGCTGCTCGACGATCCGGCGGACTCACGGCGTCATGCCGCACTGGTTTCGTTGCTGCTCGAACGGGATCCAGATGAACCTCCCGCGGCGGCGATCTTCGAGCTGGCCTGGGCCGCGGAGTGCAATTCGCGCCTCGGCTACCACCTGGGACCACGTTACGCGGCGGACGTCGCCGACGTTGGCCTGGATGACCTGCGGTCGCTGCCGCCAGGGATTCCGCTGGCCGCTGAACAGGACGCCGAGGTCCTGGTCATCGTCCCGTTCCGGGACCGTGCTGGCGGGCGAGCGGCTGCGCAACCTGCTGGCCTGCCTGCTCGCGCTGCGCGATCAGTCGTACCCGCGGGACGGTTACCGGGTCACGGTCGTGGAGACGGACGGGGTGCCCCGCTGGCGCGATGTCATCGCCCCCTACGCGGACCATTACCTGTTCGCCGCCAATTCCGGCGACTTCAACAAGTCGTGGGCGGTCAACGTCGGCGCGCGTGCACAGCCCGGGCTCAGCCGAAGTGATCTGCATCCTGGATGCTGACGTCCTGGCCGACCGGGACTTCGTCGCGCGCAATGCCGGCCGTTTCCGGAGCCCGGGTACCGGGGGCCATCTGACCTACCGCGACATGTTCTGCCTTGACCCGGCGGCCACTTCATGGGCGATTGGTCAGCGGCTGTCGCGGCGCCTGCCCCAGGCGGATCCTGACCATCTGCGAGGATTTTTGCTCCGGCGCCCCCCTGGCTGCTGCGTCTGGACCCGGACCGAGGCGTTTCATCGCATCAGCGGCATGGATGAGCGGTACGAAGGCTGGGGCGGAGAGGACTACGACTTCGCGCACCGGCTCGACCTGGCCGCCCCGCTGGATACCTACGACGACTGGCTGCTGCACATGTACCACCCGGCCTCGTCCCGGCTGACACCCGAAGGTCAGCAGGTCAACGCGCATATCCCGAGCCTTAGCTGGCAGCCGGCGGAGCCGATCGGGCGGCTGGACCGCTTCGTCGCTGCCGAGGGGCGGCCCGACGTGGCGCCTATTTGCGATAGTAGGGGTCATGTCTGCTGAACGTTTTCTCGGCACTTCTGGCATTTCGGTTCCACCGATCGGAGTCGGCTGCTGGGCGATCGGTGGGCAATTCTGGGCCGGCGATCAGCCGCTGGGCTGGGGCGATGTGGATGACCGCGAGTCGCTGCGGGCACTGCGGCGCGCCTTCGATCTCGGCATCAGGCTGTTCGATACCGCTGATGTCTACGGCACCGGCCACAGCGAGCGCATTCTGGCGCAGGCCCTCGGTGGTCACCGGGATGAGGTGATCATCGCCACCAAATGGGGAAACACCTATGATGAAGGGCGCCGGGCACTGCTCGATCCAGATATCTCTGGTAGTTACGCGCGCCGCGCACTAGAGGCCTCCCTGCGGCGGCTCGGTACCGATTATGTGGACATCTACCAGTTCCATCTGGCCGACATCAGCCCGGCTGATGCCGCCCCTCTGCTCGATGTACTCGAGGACATGGTCACGGCCGGGCAGGTTCGGACGTACGGATGGAGCACCGATGACCCGGAGCGCGCCGCCTCCTGGTCGGCGGCCCCGCACGCGGCGGTCGTCCAGCATGAGCTCAACGTCCTGAACGACGCCCCTGACATGCTCGCTCTGGTCGAGCGCCTGAACTGGGCGAGCATCAACCGGGGTCCGCTGGCCATGGGCCTGATCAGCGACAAGTACACCACGCGGAGCCTGCTCCCCGACGACGACGTCCGCGGTGACGAGCCCGAGTGGATGCGCTATTTCTCCGGCGGACGGCCGGCACCGGAGTGGCTCTCCCGGCGTGACGCGGTTCGGGAGATCCTGGTCAGCGGCGGCCGCTCACCGGTCCAGGGCGCACTGGCGTGGAACCTGGCCCGCAGTCCGCGCACCATCCCGATCCCGGGATGCCGAACAGTGGCTCAGGTCGAAGAAAACGTCGCGGCTCTGGATTACGGGCCGCTCGACCCGGCCGAGATGGCTCAGATCGACGCGATTCTCGGACGTTAACACGTGAACCGCCCGGCGGCATAACACGTGAATACAGAGAGGACGTAATTCTCCGGAACCACGCAGGACGGGGCATGGGCGCCGGCGGGACTGAATTTGCTCAGGGAAGGTTTACCATCCTTTCTTCGGGGCCGAACCGAAGGAGCGGAACTGTCATTGTCGCGGCCTTCTGGCCGCTACTGTTAATTCGCATTGAGGGGGAACTGGCCAATGGCCATGATTCACGAGCGCTCGCCGGATCCGGTCCTGGTCGTCGGACATGGCGTGATCGGCAGTTCCTTGCGCTCCCGCCTGCTCGCGAGCGGATGCCCGGTCGTATGTGTGACCAGACGGCCGACCGGGCTCCCGGGCTACCGGACGCACGACCTGGCCGACGAGAACGGGCGGTTGGCGCTGCGCCGCCTGCTGCACGACCTGCGGCCGCGGTGCGTGGTGCTCGCACACGGCCCGAGCGACGTTACCTGGATCGAGCGGCACGAACAGCAGGCGGCCCGCGTGCACTGCGAAGTCGCGCACATCGTGGCCGCGTCCAAGGTCCCCGCCATCCTGGTGTCGACCGACAACGTCTTCTCCGGCGAGCGCGGGCGCTACGCCCCGGCTGACGAGCCCAACCCGGGCAACGCCTACGGGCGGGTGAAGGCACGAGCCGAGCAACTGATCCTGGCGACCGCGACTGGCCTCGCGTTACGGGTCAGCCTGATCTACGCGTGGGCGAAATCATGGCAGCGGAACACGTTCGCCGAACGCTGCCTGACCGCGGCGTTCGCGAACCGGCCGCTGCTCGTGCCCTCCGACCAGATATTTACTCCCGTACATACCCGCGACGTGAGTTCCGTGATAGCCGCGATGTGCACATCCGGCCGCGTGTTCACCGGGGTCCGGCATCTCGCCGGGCCGCTCGAGCTGAGCCGCTACGAGTTCGCTAAGACGGCCTACCGGCTGGCCGGAGCAGATGCTGCGCTCGTGCGCCAGTGTCGCCGGCGCGATACCGAATGGGCTTCGCGGCCCAGTTCTCGTCGCTCGCCTGCGGAGACTTCGCCGACATACCTGGCCTGGCCGGCTGGCAACCCATGACTCCGCAGGACGGCCTGCGGACGATGCTTGACGAACGTCGCGCAGCCCCGGTGGAGGACACATGACCGGCGCCAGCCCGCACGAGACCAGCCGGGAGGCGAACGGCGGCATTACCGAAGGAACGCCCATCCGGCTCGGGCTGTGTCTCGCCGCTTACGGGAGCACAGGATTGCGCAGCGCGCTCGCCGAGGCCGCCGACCACGGCCCGCTGTGCCTTGACCTGCCGACGGATACCACGCTCGGTCTCGTGGACGCCCGCCGTTGCTTCGACGACACCGATTACCGCGACGAGGTGGCCGGGGTGCTGGCCGGCGTCGCAGCCGGGCTGGCCAGTCACGTGCGTCAGCAACAGCCGCGATGCCCAGCTTCTGCTCGGCCCGCATGGTCCGCACACCGACCCGGTATTGCGGGGGACCGCGAAGGACAAGCGCGCTCATGGGCTGCGGTGCGCGGTTGGCTCGATCAGGATCGCACAGCGGATCGGGGCCACAACGGTGCGGTTGCTCGTTGGCTGCCCGGATTTCGCGCGCTGGCTGTCCTGGTGGGGAAGCGACGTTAGCTGGACGGACAACGTGGCCGAGTTCTTCACCCACGCTGAGCCGGTGCTGCGCGCCGCGCGGGAGGCAGGCGTCACCGTGCTGCTCGAGCCGCACCCAAAGCAGATCGTCTATGACCGGTCAAGCGTGGATCTCCTGTTCGCGGCCGCGGCGGAGTGGGCGGGCGTGCTCGCGCTGTGCATCGACCCAGCCAACCTCGCCGCCATCGGCCACGATCCGGTGGCGTCCGTAGCGGGTTGGCGCACGCGCCTGGCTGCCGTGCACGCCAAGGATCTGCAGCGCTGGTCCGGCCCGAACCAACCGCCTGGGCCAGGCTGGAGCCGGTACGGCCCGCAGCCGCCCATCCGGTTTCGCGCCCTCGGTCTCGGCACGCTTGACTGGCCGGCGATCGTGAGCGCGCTGATCGACGAGGGCTTTTCCGGTGTTCTGTACGCCGAGCACGAGGACGTACTCCTGCCGAGACGCCAAAGCATCCAGCAGACCCTCAACGTGCTTCGCAGCCTGTTGCCGACCGGTGGAGGTGAGGGCCGGACGTGGTAAGCGGAAAATCCGCCAGCAGCTAATGGCGTATCGACAGATTCAGAGCTATTCCGGGTAAATGAAAATGGGGGATCATAGTGAATTCGACGCCGACTCTCGATCTTAATGAATGGCGGTGCGCGGATCCCGCGCGGCGCGCCCAGATGGCTGCGGCCGTTGATGCATGCCTTCGGACCACCGGCATGTTCCTGCTACGCAACCATGGTGTTCCCGCCGATCTCGCGGGGGCGCTGCGTTCGCGTGGCCGGGAGTTCTTCACGCTGCTACCCGAGCAGAAGGCCAGGTACGCGGTCAGGCGGCCCTATGACAACGGATGGCGAGGCCTCGGGTGCCATCAGGTCGAATTCGTGGAAGGCGTCGAAGGTGCGCCAGACCTGCATGAGGCCCTGCACATGGGGCCCGACTCACCGCAGCGGAGACGCGGAGTTCGACTCGCTTTACTACCCAGCCAACCGATGGCCGTCGGAAGTCCCCGAACTGAAGGCTATAGCTACCCGCTATACCGATCACATGGGCCGGCTCGCGCGTGAAGTGCTCACCGTGCTGGCCACGATCCTCGAGATACCGGACGACTTCTTTACTTCGCGATGCGGGCGTGCGACCTGGACCCAGAACATAAACTGGTATCCATCGCTAAATACGGTCGGTGCAGTCCAGGAAGGCCAGATGCGGGTGGGCCCCCACTCGGATTTCGGCACGTCTCAGTCTGCTGGACCGCCAGCCAGGGGTCGGCGGACTGGAAGTGTGGAGCTACCCAACCGGATGGGCCGCCGCGCCGTATGACCCCGACTCGCTCACGGTGGTGCTCGGCGACCTTATGAATCTGTGGACAGACGGCAGGTGGAGGGCGCTCCGCCATCGCGTCCTCGCGCCAAGCGCTCAGGCGCCGGACGAGGAACTCGTCTCGCTGGTGTTCTTCTTCGAAGCCGACCCCGACGCACTGGTCGCCCCGCTTCAGCCACCGGCGGGCGGTGGACGCCGGATGCAGTCGGTAGTGGCGGGGAGGTCCATTCTCGAGAAGGTCGGCCTGGCGGTCGACGTACCTTGACCTGCCCAGTGGCGACACGGGAGGGGTCCGTGTGGCCGTCGCCCAGCAGTTGGTTAAGCGCGCGGCCCGTTGCGTCCTCACCAGGTCACCAACGGGCCGCGCGCCCAGCGGCCGCGCACCGAGCGGCCGCGCACCGAGCGGCCGCGCACCCAGCCCCGCGCACCCAGCCGCCGCGCGCCCAGCCGCCTGAGTTCAGCCAGGCCGCGGTGTTACTCCTGGGCCGAGTCGGCACCCTGAGGAGCCGAGCCCGGCTCGCCCGGTGCGGGCTTTTGCCGCTCGACAATGGTGAACGCCCTGGTTATGCCAGATGGCCGATGGCCGGTGATCTTGTGAATGGACAAGGCTTCCTCCTCGCGCTCAGGGGAAATGGCCGCTATCTGGCATCACCCCGTTATGGTCCAGTCCATGTAATCTATGCGAAGCATGGGTGCTACGGAAGATGGAATGATGGTCCATTCCAAGGCCGCTGGTTATGGCCAGGAACGGACCGGAACGGCCTGGATGACGGGCGGGCCGAGGACCGGGGACGCGTTCGGCGAGATGCTGCTCGCGGAACTGGAGATCACGCAGGCTGGCGGCGGCGGTCCTTCAGTCACCGAGATCGTCGAGCGGGACGACGGATTCATCCGCGGCATGCCGGCATCCCGTTACTTCGCCCGTCCAGCCGAGTGGGCGCCGTTCGAGCGCAGGGCTCTCGAACTTGCCGCGGGGCGGGTGATCGATGTGGGGTGCGGGGCGGGCCGGTTCGCGCTCGCCTTGCAGGAAGGTGGGATCGCGGTCACGGCGCTTGACGTCTCGCCCGGTGCCGTGGAGGTCTCACGCCGCAGGGGCGTTCGTGATGCCGTACTGGCCGACGCGCAAGATGGCTGGGCCGACTGCGGGGCCTACGATACGTTCCTGCTGATGGGCGAGAATCTGGGCCTTATCGGATCCCGGGAGCGGGCGGCCGCCTTCCTGGCCGGGCTCGCCGCGGCGGCGAGTCCCGGGGCACGGATCATCGGTCACGGGGCCGACCCGTCCACGACCGATGATCCCGTCCATGTCCGCTACCGGGAGCGTAACGCACGGAACCGGCACGATGGAGCGGGCAGATGACCGTCCGCGTCCGGTACCGCGACCTCGCCACCGAGTGGTTTCCCTACCTGCTGTGCTCACCGGCCGAGCTGGCCGGGCTCGTGGCCGGCAGCACCCTGGGAGCTAACCGAGGTAGAGCGCGCGGACCAGGTGAATTACCTGGCCATCCTGACCCGCCGGCCGTGAGTCGGCCGCCTGGGCGCCGGCTCCGGTACCGTCAGGATGGCGTGTCCGGTCCGGCTGCCGTGTCCTGTCCCGCGGCCCCGGCCGGCGAGGGCAACATCCAGGCGAGGACGCCGAGAGCGGCCAGCACGCCCACGCCCGCGAGCACGAACGTGTCCCGCGGCCCCAGCAGGACGATGACCGGCGTCGCGACGGCATAGGCGATGACCTGCCCGGCGTAGAGCGCGGCATAGACGGTACCGAACACCATGCCGAGCGTTCGTCGGGAGCCGACTCCTGCAACAGCGTGTCCATCCCGATGTTCTCCACGCCGTTCCCGGCGCCCGCGGCAAGCTGGGCGCCGATGCCGGCGGCCAGCCCCGGCGCCAGGCCCGTGGCTACCGTGCCCGGCGCCGAACAGGCCCTCGCCGCCCAGCAGCAGCGTCCGCGGGCCGGGTCGCCGCGCCCGGAGGCCAGCAGCGGCGCGCCGACCATGCCGACGCTGTACGCGGTCACCACCCAGGCGTACGTTCCCGCGCTCGCATGGAATCCCTGGCGGACGAGGAAGATGAGCGCCGCGTTGTCCAGCGAGGCGAACCCCACGCTCGGCAGCAGCATCATCGCGATGGCGCGGGCCACCGGGTTGCGCCAGACCTCACCGAGGCCGAGCCGCGCCTGCCCGAGAAGCGTCACCGGCCGGCCGGCGCCCCTCAGGTCGGCGCAGGCCGAGCTCCCGCGCCGGCACCCGGGCGGCAGGCGTGGTATCCCCAGTGTCAGCGCCGCGGAGAGCACGAAGGTCCCGGCGTTGACGATCAGCGCCAGCCCGGGACCGCCGGCGGCGAGCAGGATCCCGCCGAGCGCCGGGCCGAGGGCAAGCGCCGCATTCGAGCCCGTCGCGAGCAGCGCGTTGGCCGCGGTCAGGTTGTCGCGCCCGGCGATCTGACCGGGATATTGCCCCGTCCGGCGGGCAGGTACGCCGTGGAGAACAAGCGTGGCGACCAGGACGATGACGACTGATCGCGGGCCACCATCTGACCCAGGCCAGCACCGTGAAGAGCAGGGCCTGCGCGAGATCGCAGGACACCATCAGCCGCTTGTTGTCCGAGCGGTCCGCGATGGCACCCGCCAGCGGGCCGAGAAGGCGCGGCAGGGTGAACGCGAGAAGCAGGATGCTGATGCCCGCCGCGCCGCCGCCCAGCCGGTACACCAGCACGGTGAGCGCGACCCTGGCGATCTGGTTCCCCGCGATCGAGGCCGTGCGGGCGCTCCAGTACAGCCGGAAACTCCGGCTCCGGGCCAGCAGCCCCGGTGACACGGCAGCTCCTTTCAGTCCCGCGGCGCGGCCGGCCCTCGTCGTTCATGTGTCATCGCTGGCCCTGCCGGAGGCGGACGGTGACGTGTCAGGAGTGACCCAGGGGCGGACCAGGCCGGTCAGGCGGCGTGGAGCGGGGTCAGATCGTAATAGACCCGGTAGTCCTCGATCTGGTTCCGCTGGCCCGTCCGCACGATGGACACGACCGGGATCGTGACGCTGCGTCCGTCCAGCCGATGGTAGGTGACCTTAAGCTCCCCGATGTACGTGTTCTCGATGTCCCATTCCCGGACAACTGCGTGCCGCAGGCCGCGAATGGTGCTCAGGAAACCGGTCAGACCAGCGGCAATGGCATCCCGGCCGATCAGGGGCTCGTCATTGCCGAAGACGAGGTGGCCGTCATCGGCGAAGAATCCGGCGAAAGCCGCCGCGTCTCCGGCATCGACGGCCGCTAACACCTGACGCATCTGGGCGGCGGGCATAACGACCTCGGGGTTGTCGAACGGCATCGGGCCGTTCCCAGCGTGCACATCCTGGCGCGGCAAGTAAAGGCTGGCTACCGGATGACCGCCTCGACGCTCACGGTGGCGCCCGGCGGTGCCAGCGGCACGAGCGTTCCCGCGCTCGGCTCGCCGCCGATGAGGAGGTGGCTGACGCGGCCGCTGACGCCGACTGGCTTGCGCACATTGATCTCGTAAGTCGCGCCCCGGAAACGCCGTGTGGCGGTGAAGCCGGGCCACCCGGCCGGCAGCACCGGGTTCGACGTGGAGCCCGTCGAATTCGGCGCGGATGCCGAGGATCCACTGGGTTATCGCGACCAGGTTCCACGAGGCGGTCCCCGTCAGCCACGAGTTCTTGGCCTCGCCGTGGGTGGGGGCCTCCTTTCCGGCGATCATCTGTGCGTAGACGTACGGCTCGCAGCGGTGAATCTCGCCTAGCTCCTCGCGTGCGGACGGGTTGATCCGCTTGTAGTAATCGAACGCCGCGTCACCGCGGCCCACCATCGCCTCCGCGATCATCACCCATGGGTTGGTGTGGCAGAAGACGCCGGCGTTCTCCTTATAGCCCGGCGGGTAGGACGATATCTCGCCCAGCTCGACGTGGTAGCGGGTGTACGCGGGGCTGAGCAGCACGATGCCGTGGGGCGTGGCGAGGTGCTCCCGCACGCTGTCGAGCGCCCGGGTGGCCATGCCGTTCTGGATGCCGACGCCGCTCATCACGCAGATGCCCTGGGGCTCGACGAAGATCTGGCCTTCCTGGTTCTCGGTCGAGCCGACCACGTCGCCGAAATAGTCGTAGGCGCGGCGGAACCACGCGCCGTCCCAGCCGTGCTCGGCGATCGCCCCGGCCATCTTCTCCGCTTCAGCCCGGTAGTTTGCGGCGTCGCTGGCCAGGCCGCTTCGCTCGGCGACGTCGGCGAAATCCCTGGCCGCGAGGATGAACAGCCCGGCGATGAATACCGACTCAGCGTCACCGCCACCTTTGTTCTCCGTCGTCTGAAACGATTCTCCAGGTGTGTCGGAGAAGCAGTTGAGGTTCAGGCAGTCGTTCCAATCCGCCCGGCCGATGAGCGGCAGGGAATGCGGGCCGAGCCGGTCGAGGGTGTAGCGCAGCGACCGTTCCATATGCCCGTAGAGCGCTGTCTCGCTGCCGCAGGCGTTGTCGTAAGGCACCGGCTCGTCGAGGATCGAAAAGTCGGCGGTCTCCTTCAGGTAGGCGGCGACGCCCAGGACCAGCCACAGCGGGTCGTCGTTGAACCCGGACCCGATGTCGTTGTTGCCGCGCTTGGTGAGCGGCTGGAACTGGTGGTAGGCGCCGCCGGTAGCGAGTTGCGTGCTGGCCAGGTCAAGGATCCTGGCCCGAGCACGCCCCGGCGCCATGTGCACGAACCCAAGCAAGTCCTGGTTGGAGTCGCGAAACCCCATGCCGCGGCCGATGCCGGACTCGAAGAGCGACACGGAGCGGCTCATCTCGAACGTCACCAGGCACTGATACGGGTTCCAGGTGTTCACCATCCGGTTGGCGTCACCGTCGGGCGTCTCGACCTGCAAGGTGGATACCAGCGCCGTCCACGACTCGCGCACATGGTCGAGACCCTCCGCGACCGTCGCCGGCCGCAGCCAGCGGTCGATGACCGGGCGCACGAGGGCCTTGTTGAGGATCCCTGAGCCGGGCGGGTCGAACTTCTGGTCGCGAGGGTTCTCCCAGTAGCCGAGGAGGAAGACCACCTCCCTGGTCTCGCCCGGAGCGAGCAGGAGTCGCACGTGGTGGCTGCCGTGCGGCGACCACCCATGGGCGATCGAGTTGAATGACTCGCCGCGCTCCACGGCGGCCGGCCGATCCCAGCCCCGGTAGGCGCCGAGGAACGCCTCGCGCTGGGTGTCGAAGCCGGCGAGCGGCTCGGAACAGGCGAAGTACGCGACATGATCGCGCCTCTCCCGGTACTCGGTCTTGTGGTAGATGACGCCATCGGCGACCTCTACCTCGCCAGTCGAGTAGTTGCGCTGGAAGTTGGTCATGTCGTCCTGCGCGTCCCACAAGCAGAACTCCACCGATGAGAACAACGAAATGTCGACCTGGATGTCGCGATCGTTCGAGACACGCAGCCGCCAGACCTCAAGCGTCTCGTCGAGCGGTACGAAGTACAAGGTTTGCGCGCGCACGCCAAGGTACGACGAGCTGATCTGGGTGTAGGAAAGCCCGTGTCGGCATTCGTAGCTGTCGAGGTCGCTCTGGGTGGGCTGCCACGACGGTGACCAGTACTCACCAGAGCCATTATCCCGCAGGTAGAGATATCGCCCGCCTGAGTCGGGCGGGACGCTGTTGTAGCGGTAACGAGTTATTCTGCGTAACCGGGCGTCACGGTAGCAGGAGTAACCGCCTGCCGTGTTCGAGATGATGCTGAAGAACGCATCGCATCCCAAATAGTTGATCCAGGGCAAAGGTGTATCCGGGCGGGTGATAACGTATTCCCGGCGATTGTCGTCAAAATGGCCGTAGCGCACTGGCTTCCCTTTGGTGCTGACCGGGGTGGGCGGGTATGCGAGAGAACGCTTTAATGTGACACTGCGTGGCACCGGATGCAACAGCGGGCGATTTCCGCGACCTGCCCGCGCCGACCGGAAAGTACCGTCCCAGGCCACGCGCGGTGGACGATCGCCGCAGGCCAGCGCGGCAACGACGGCTGGCGTTCAGTCCGGTCGGCCCTGCCGCTGGCCAAAATCGGGGCGCTTGGCCGTGGATGTAATTTACAAATCAGCGAGCACGGAGGCCGATCCTGCTCACGGTCCGTGTGCAGCCCAAACGACATCCGTTGACCTCGGGCGCTCATGGGTATTTGACGATCAAGGCCGTCGGGTCCAGTCGTGAACACCGTTTTGCCTCCCCCGGCATGAATTTTTCACCCCAGCTTTTGACACGTCAAATTTCCGTGACCGGTTCATCACCCCGCGTACGCGGGGGGTCTCGGCCTATGCGATCTTGCTGTAGGTCAGCCGGAAATCATGCTTCCAATTCGAGCCGTCCGCCGACGCCTCCCAGGCGCCGTCGATCGTGGTGCCGTCGGCGGCGAAGACTCCCGCGTAGCGCTGCCAGAAGCCCGGTGCCTCTCGCCACAGCTTCCAGATGCCATCGTCCAGACTCATCTGATAGACCCGGGCGACCCCGCGCGAATCGTAGTAGTGCTGCGAGAAGGTCTCCGGCACCGCGCCGACGCCGATGACCGCGATGCCGCTCGGGGCGGCCGGATGCTCAACGGTGAAGCGCTGGACCAGGAAGAATTTCCCGTCGAGCCAGTCGAACGTGGTCCGGCTCCCGCGCTCGGTGACCGGTGGGCGGCCCGGACCGAAGTAGCCGGCCTCGAACGAGGCTTCCATCTCCCATTCGCCGATCAGCGCGTCCAGGCGCGCGAGCGACGCAGGCCGTTTGGCCGGGACGTCGCCGGGGCGGTCGGCCGGGCCCGGCTGGCTCTGGCCCTGGGGTTCCTCGGCGTGGGACATTTTCTTGCCTCCTGCGGCGAAGCGCCTCATCGTGCCCTGACCGTGCCTCAGCGGGAGCGGGACGGCGACGGAGTGGGCCGGGGGGGCGGATCCTTATGACGCTGCTGTTTGCTGCCGGGCTGTTTGCTGCCGGCCTGCGGCGGCGCGGGCGCGTCCTCCACGTCGATGTAGAGTTCCCGGCCGTCCGGCAGCATCACGCCGAGTGAGTAGGAGATGGTTCCTTCGAATATCTCGCTCTGGCCGAGGATTTCGATGTTGACGACGTCTGGGTGGCAGACCAGGAGGCGGCACAGCACGCTGCCCGCATGATCGGCCAGGGCCGCCTCCGGCTTGCTGAGATCATCCGCAGGCGTCATGTGACCCCCGCCCGGTCGGCGTTTCAGCCCTGAGCGTCCTCCCCGGCCGCCGCGGCGGCCTGATCGTGCCGTGGCCGGCCAGGACGGCGCGCGGCGTCGAGCCGGACGAGAGTGACAGGACGGGCGGAACAGTGTAGGGGAACACATTTCCTAAGGTAACTCGGCGTGAACGCAGGACCCCGGAATGAGGCGCTAGAACCTCGCTGGCGTGTCATAGGCCAGGTGACGGGCGGCCCACCGGAATCCCGTGGCCGATCCCGCGCGGATCGCCGATGATGGCGGGCATGCCCAGGTTCGCCGACATGTTCATCGCTCCCGAAAATGATCCGCGGGCCGACCCGCCGGCCAGGCCGGCGAGCGGGCCACGATCACCGGGTTCTTGCGCTGGCAGCGCGACACGCTGGAGTTGAAGTGCTCCGGCTTGGACGCCGCCAGCCTGGCCCGTCGCTCCGTGCCTTCCTCTACGCTGTCCCTGCTCGGGCTGGTGCGCCACATGGCCGACGTGGAACGCGGCTGGTTCCGCAGGGTAGTGGCCGGGCAGGACGCGCCGCCGCACTTCCGTACCGTTGACAACCCAGACGAGGCGTTCGATGGCGCAGCGCCCGACCCGGGGCTGGTCGCCGAGGCATGGGCAGCATGGCATGCCGAGGTCGCATTCGCGGATCGGTTCGCGGCCGAGGCACCTGATCTCGACGTGCTCGGGAAGGCTTCCGATCCCTGGCGCGGGCAGCTGTCGCTGCGCTGGGTACTGGTGCACATGATCAAGGAGTACGCCCGGCATAACGGCCACGCCGACCTCCTGCGCCAGCAGATCGACGGTGCGGTGGGGCAATAGCTGCTGGGCCCTCAGCCGCCGGGCTCTCAGCCGGCGGTGATCTCCGGCGGCGCCGGTGAACCCGGGCCAACCTCGGCCTTGAGCGCGGCCAGCTCCTTGTCCACGTCGGCGGCGGCCCCGGCTTCGTCGAGCTCCTTCTGGATGTCGTCGGTGTTCCCCCCGACGTCTTCCAGCACTCCGGACTGGAGCAGCTCGTCCATGGCGCCCGCGCGGGCCTGCATGGTGGCGATCTTGTCCTGGGCCCGCTGGAGCTCCGCGCCCGAGTCACCAAAGGTCCGGGAGATCCCCGCGGCGCTCTCGCCCACCGAACTCTCGGCCTTCGCCGCGGTGTACTGGGCCTTCAGCACTTCCTTCTGCGTCCGGAAGTCGTTCACCCGCTTCTGCAGGGCTTCGAGGGTGTGGGTGAGCTTGTCTTCCTGCTCGGTGAGCTGCTGGCGCTGGGGCTCCAGGGCGTCGATCTGGGCCTGGGCGGCGGCCTTGCGGGAGAGAGCCTCCCGGGCCAGATCCTCATTGCCCTGGGCCAGTGCCGCCTTGGCCTGATCCTGGAGGTGGTCCACCGAATGCTGAAGCTGCTGCTCCTGCAGCTCGATCTGCTTGCCCGCCGCGGCGATGTCCACCAGCCCCCGGCGGACCTGGGTGATCTGATCGAGCATCTGCTCGTAGGACAGATCGAGCATCTCGTCGGGCTTCTCAGCCGCGTCGAGCGCCTTGTTGGCCTTGGCCTGAACTATGTCGTGGGCCCGCTGGAAGAGGCTCATGCCGGTCTGCTCCTCATCGGTGGTGGGCGGAACTCGCGCCGATTCCGCCGCCCCTGCGGATCCGGGCCGGTCGACGCCGGCGCTCGTAACGGCGCGGATACCCAGAGGCTACCCCGGCCGGCCCATCAGCGACCCGCGGGTAGGTTAGGCGCGTGGATGAGAACCGAGCCCGGCGGGTCGCCGACGCTCTCAGAGATCGCGGCATCGACGCACACCTGGAAAATGCGGGAATTGATGTCTACGGGGTGCGTGTCGTGATTGGCGACGGGCGCGAGGCGATCTGGGGCAACGAAGGCACGTCGTCTCTGGAGGCCGAGGTGCTGCTCGACGGGGACCTGGTCGGCTTCGTCCCCCAGATCCCCGGCTCGGAGGCATTCGATGAGCCGCAGGTGGTCGACGCCATCGCGCGGGCCGATTATGCCGAGCCCGTCGCACGGGAACGCCCGGAAGCGCCACCGCCTGGTCCGCCCCTGATGCGAGAGGGCGGGCTATTCCGCCGCTTCCTCGGCGGCTTCCGGTACGACTCCGAGTAGGCCGTCCAGCGACAGCGTCATGAAGGCGCTGTTCCGGCTGGGGCGGTAGTCGCCGAACGGCCCGCACGGCCTGAATCCCGCGCTTGCGTAGAGCGACCGCGCCGGAGCGAACGCGGCCATGGACCCGGTCTCCAGGCTCACCCAGCGGACGCCGCGATCGCGGGCGACGCCGATGAGATGATCGACCATCGCGCGGCCGATCCCGCGACCCCGCGCCGCATGGGCGGTGTGCATGGACTTCAGCTCCGCGTGACGCTCATCAAGCTGCTTCAGCGCCCCGATTCCGAGGAGCTCCCCGCCCCGCCGGAAACCGAAGAACATGACCGCGGGATCCAGGAGACCATCAAGGTCAAGTGCGTGGACGTCCTCAGGCGGGCTGTGCGTACTGGCGAACGCGAGGTGGCGCTCCAGCAGCTCGTGAACGTCCTCGGCGCGGGGGTCGTCAACCGAGATCTCGCCCTCAGGCACGGCAGCAGCATACGTCGTCCGTCTGCTCACTAATTAGCGCAGGTAATAACGTAGCTTGGCTGCCTCATCTGGCCCATCCAACTGCGCCTGATGCCTGGTGCGGTGCTCAGATGATGGCCAGGGCCGCGGCAGCCGGGGTAGCAGCGGCGCTGTGCGTAGCCGGCTGCGGGCCGGTCCGCCCGACGGCGGCCGCCACGGCACTCACGGCCGATACCCAGGTGACCTGGTACTCGAACTGGGCCTGGCGATGCCGTCAGAGGCGGCCCGTTCCAGAGCGTATCGGCGTACTGGACGCTGCCGCCCGGGCACTGCGGTCGCGGTGAGTCGCAGGCCGCTTTCTGGGTCGGTATGGATATGACCACGGTTGAGCAGGTGGGCGTGGTCATGGACTGCGGCGGCCACGGCGCACGCTCGTACTCTGGCTGGTACCAGATGTACCCATCCGCCGCCGTCGGTGTCAGCAACCACGTCCAGGCGGGCGATCACATGATCGGCACCGTGACCTACGACGGGGGTGGCCGGTTCATGCTCAGGCTGGATGACACCACCGGGCACTGGAGCCAGGTGGTCGAGGCCACGAGTTACCGGAGCAGACGCGCTACGGCTGAGGTCATTTCGGAGGCGTCGTCCGGCCCGCTGGCCAACTTCGGGACCGTCCATTTCGGCGCCATCACGGTGGATGGCCAGCCCCTGGCCCGCGCCCGCCCTGAGCGCATCGACATGGCCACGGCCGCCCACCAACGGGCGGCCACCGGCTGGCTCGGTGAGGGCGGCAACTTCGACGTCTCCTGGCAGCACGGATAAGTCCGCAACGACAACCCGACGGCGGCGTCTGCGTCTGCCAGGCTGGCGGGTGGAGCCAGTGCGAGCAGGAGGCGTGAAGTGGGCCAAGCGCGGTGAAGGCGGTCGTGTATTCCGGCTTCGGGGTCCTTCCGGTGCTGACGGAGGTGGCCAATCCGGCCTGCCCCGATGGTGGTGTGGTCGTCCGCGTCGGGGCGACCGGGGTGTGCCGGTCGGACTGGCATGCCTGGAAGGGACATGATCCGGTCGCGCTGCCGCACATCCCGGGGCACGAGCTGGCGGGGGTGGTCGACGAGATCGGGCCCGGTGTTACCCGGTGGCGGCCGGGGGACCGCGTGACGGTGCCGTTCGCCTGCGGCTGCGGTGTGTGTGAGTACTGCCGGGCGGGCGATGCGCAGGTCTGCCCGCAGCAAACCCAGCCCGGTTTTACCGGGCCCGGGTCGTTCGCCGAGCTGGTGCCGATCCACGCGGCCGACGCGAACCTGGTGGCGCTCCCGGATTCGGTGGACTTCGTCACCACGGCCGCCCTGGGCTGCCGGTTCGCCACGGCGTTCCGGGCGCTCACCGTGCATGGCCGTCTGGGTGCTGGTGACTGGCTGGCCGTGCACGGGTGCGGCGGTGTGGGCCTGTCGGCGGTGTTGATCGGCTCGGCGCTGGGGGCGCGCGTGGTGGCGGTCGATGTGGCTCGCGCGGCGCTGGACCGCGCCCGTGATCTGGGCGCGGAGTCTGTCGTCGACGCAGGCCGGGACGCCGATCCGGCGGCTGCCATCCGTGAGATCACCGGCGGGGGAGCGCGGGTCTCGATCGACGCGGCCGGCTGGCTGGCCACCGCGGCGGGCTCGGTGCGCTGCCTGCGCCGCCGGGGCCGCCACGTTCAGGTGGGCTTGCTGCTCGGTGCGGCGTCCACGCCGCCGATCCCGATGGATCTGGTCATCGCGAGGGAACTGGAGATCTACGGCTCCCACGGCATGGCGGCGCGCGAGTACCCATCGATGCTGGCCCTGGTCGCGGACCGGACTCTCCGCCCGGACCTGCTGCTGGGCCAGGTGATCGGGCTGGAGGACGCGGCCCTGGCGCTGGCCGCGATGGACCGGCCATCCTCGTCCGGGGGGATGACGGTGATCAAGCTGCCGAGTTTCCCGGGCTGACCTTCGCGCCGGAGCGTGAGCAAGCATGTGGCCGCCCGGCCGGCCTGGGTATCGGGAAGACCCCTGATGGGGCCCGGATGGCCAGCCGGGCGGGGTCAGGGTTGGCCCGGATAGCCCGCTCGGCGATATGGCGCGATGATGGACGCATGGGGAAACTAACCGGCCCCGCGCCGCAATGGGACACCTCTCCCCGCCCGGATGGTCCTTGGGGGCCGCGCTGGCGGTCCTGGCGCCTCGGCCCGGTGTGGCGGCGGGGGCCGGCCAGCGGCGGCCCGCTGCGCCGAGCACGGGAGGACCGGCTGGCGGCCGGGGTGGCGGCTGGCCTGGCCGCCCGGACGGGCCTCGACGTCACGGTCGTGCGGATTGTGTTCGTGCTGGCGACCCTGGTCAGCGGGGTGGGCGCCGCGGCGTACGCGCTCGCGTGGCTGCTCGTGCCGGTGGCGGGCGAGGACTCCGCCATCGTGGGCCGGGCGGTGACGGACCGGCGTGGTATCGCACTCGCCGCCGGTCTGGGGTCGCTGGTTGCGGTGGTGCTGGTCATCGTCTCGGTGCTGGGCGCGGGCTGGGTCGGCCGGGTGGGCTGGCCACTGGTGATCGCGGTCACGGCTATGGTGCTGGTCTGGCGGAACGCCCCCCCGGACGAGCTGGCCATGATGCAGCGGCTCGCGGAGCCGGTGCGGGGCGTGGCTGACGGTACCAGGCGGTCGCGCCCGGTGCTGCGCGGGCTGGTGGCGGCGGTGCTGCTGGTGGGCGGGCTGGTGGCGTTGCTGTCCGGGCGTGGTGTCAGCGCCCTGTTGCGGCCGCTGGCCGGGGCGTTGCTGGTGGTGGCCGCGATTGCGGTGGTGCTCGGGCCGTGGTGGCTGCGGATCGCCCGTGATCTGGTGGTCGAGCGCGGCGCGCGGGCGCGGGCCGAGGAGCGGGCGGAGATGGCCGCGCGGGTTCATGACTCGGTACTGCAGACGCTGGCCCTGATCCAGCGGCGGGCGGGGGAGCCGCAACAGGTCATCCAGCTGGCCCGGGCGCAGGAACGGGAGCTGCGGTCGTGGCTGTTTGAGGACCGGGCGCCCGGCTCGGCGCCCAGTGCGGGGATGACGTTCGCCGGGGGGGTGCGGCTGATCCAGCAGGACGTAGAGGCGCAGCACGGGGTGGCGGTGGAGGCGGTGACGGTCGGGGACTGCGAGGTCGACGACAACCTGGCGGCGTTGCTGGCCGCGGCGCGGGAGGCGACGGTCAACGCGGTGAAATGGTCCGGTGCCAGTGTTGTCTCACTGTTCGCGGAGGTCGAGCCGGATGCAGTGTCTGTGTTCGTGCGTGACCGCGGCCGGGGGTTTGACCCCGCGGCGGTCCCCGCTGACCGGAAGGGCATCGCCGAGTCCGTGCGCGCCCGGATGGCCCGCCGCGGCGGGTCGGCAGTTATCCGCACGGCCCGCGGCGAGGGCACCGAGGTGTCCTTGACCATGCCTCGCGCCACCGGCCATCGCCAGCCGAGCCGGACGTGAGTATCCCTGGCCCGCATCCCCCGGGCGTGAGTAGCCCGGGCCCGCATCCCGCGGGCGGGGGCCGGCCGCGCGTGTTCATCGTTGACGACCATGGCTTGTTTCGTTCCGGGGTCCGGTCAGAACTCGGCGACCAGGTCGAGTTCGTGGGTGAGGCGGACGACGTCGAGCCTGCGATCGCCTTGATCGCCGAGTGCCTCCCCGATGTCGTTCTCCTGGACGTGCACCTGCCCGGCGGTGGAGGGCAGGCCGTGGTCACGGCGGTGAGGGCCACGCACCCGCAGGTATGTTTCCTCGCCCTGTCCGCGTCAGATGCTCCCGAGGACGTGATTGCCGTCATCCGGGCGGGGGCCCGGGGTTACGTCACGAAGACGATCTCCGGCGGCGAGCTGGTGGACGCCGTGTGCCGGGTCGCGGCGGGTGACACGGTCTTCTCGCCCAGGCTGGCCGGGTTTGTCCTCGACGCATTCGCGGCCCTTCCGCCGGCCGGTGCCGGCCGCCCGTCCTTCGATCCCGAACTCGACCAGCTGACACCCCGTGAGCGCGAGGTTCTCCGGCTGATCGCCCGGGGCTACACCTACAAGGAAATCGCCCGGGAGCTCTTTATCTCCGTCAAAACGGTCGAGAGCCACGTTTCGTCGGTGCTGCGCAAGCTCCAGCTATCCACCCGTCACCAGCTGACGCGGTGGGCGGCCGAGCGACGCCTGGCCTGACCTGGCCGGACCGGACCGAACCGGAGGAGTCAGGTCCGCCGCCGGGCCTCCATCAGCCGGAGGATGAGCGGGGTAAAGATCAGCTGCATGGCCAGCTCCATCTTCCCGCCCGGCACGACGATGATGTTGGGCCGTGACATGAACGAGTCGTGCAGCATCGACAGCAGGTAGGGAAAGTCAATGCCCTTCGGGTTGGCGAACCGGATGACCAGAAAGCTTTCGTCGGCGGTCGGGATGAAACGGGCGATGAACGGATTCGACGTGTCCACTGTCGGGACACGCTGGAAGTTCACGTGCGTCCGCGAGAATTGCGGGCAGATAAAATTCACGTAGTCCGGCATGCGCCGCAAGATCGTGTTGACCACGGCCTCGCTGGAGTAGCCGCGGGTGTTCTTGTCGCGATGCAGCTTCTGGATCCACTCGAGGTTGATGATCGGGACCACCCCCACCAGCAGATCTGCGTGCTGGGCGATATCCGCCTGGTCGGTGACGGCGGCGCCGTGCAGCCCCTCGTAGAAGAGTATTTCGCTCGCCGGGTCGACGTCGGCCCAGGGCGAGAACGTCCCCGGCTGCTGCCCGTAGGGCGTGGCCTCCTCCATGTCATGCAGGTACTTGCGCACTTTTCCGCGACCGTGCTCGCCGTACTCGCGAAACAGGGCCTCGAGTTCCTCCAGCAGGTTCGCCTCGGGCGAGAAATGGCAAAGGTGGTGGTTGCCCTCCTGGTCGGCCGCTGACATGGCCACGTTCATCTGCTGCCGGTCGTAGCGGTGGAAGGAGTCGCCCTCCACGACCGCCGCGTTGATGTGCTCGCGATCGAAGATGTGCTGGAACGTCCTGGTCACCGACGATGTGCCCGCGCCGGACGAGCCGGTGATGGCGACGATGGGATGCTTGGCCGACACTGTTCTCCTGCCAATCAGGGGATCCGGAACAGGGAGCGGCGGTTGAAGAGCGAGTCGTCGAACGGCGACTCCAGGCCGGCCTGTGCTGGGGCGCCTGGTCGCGGTGATAGCGCTCGATCCGCTCCACCTCGTTCCTGGAGCCGAGAATCAGCGGCGCCCGCTGGTGGAGGTGCCCGGGCTGGAGTTCCATGACGCGCTCGCGCCCGGTGCTGGCGCCGCCGCCGGCCTGCTCGACGATGAACGAGATCGGATTGCACTCGTACATCAGCCGGAGCCGTCCCGGCATGGCTGGTTCCTTGCTGTCCCTGGGGTACAGGAAGACACCGCCGCGGGTCAGGATGCGGTAAGTCTCCGCCACCAGTGAGGCGATCCACCGCATGTTGAAGTCCCGGCCTCGCGGTCCGGTCCGGCCCGCCAGGCACTCCTGAATGTAGCGGCGCACCGGCGGCTCCCAGAAGCGCTCGTTGGAGGCGTTGATCGCGAACTCGCCGCAGTCCTCGGGGATGCACATCCGCGGATGGGTGAGGACGAACGCCCCGATGTCGCGGTCGAGGGTGAATCCGTCGACGCCGTCGCCGGTGGTGAGGATCAGCATGGTGGATGGCCCGTACAGGGCGAACCCCGCGCACACCTGGGCGGTACCCGGCTGGAGGAAGTGCTCCGCCCGCGGCTCGGCCGCCGGGTCTGGGCTGCGCAGGATCGAGAAGATCGTGCCCACCGAAATGTTGGCATCAATGTTGCTGGAGCCATCCAGCGGGTCGAACACCAGCAAGTACTTCCCGCGCCGCTCGCCCGCCGGGACGGGGTAGATGTGTTCCATTTCCTCCGACGCCATCGCGGCCAGGTGGCCGGTCCATTCGGTCTCGCCGACCATCACCTCGTTGCTGATCAGGTCGAGCTTCTTCTGCACCTCGCCCTGGATGTTCGTCCCGCCGGAGCTTCCCAGCGAGCCGGCCAGGGCGCCCCGGCTGACCTGATGGCTGATGATCTTCACGGCCGTGGCTACCGCGTTGAGCAGCCCGGAGAAGTCACCGGTCGAGCCGGGATGCTGGTGTTCGGTCTCGATGGTGTAACGGGTCAGTGTCTTGCGCTCGTCACGCACGGCCGGTCTCCTCTCGCAGGACGTGGCGACGCCGCGGGAAGGCCGAGAGGAATGCGATGCGTGGGACCGCCAGTGGAGAAGTTACAATCAGTGCTTGTAGCTTACTACGGGTGACCTTGTCGCCCTTGCGCTGAGGCTAGACGGGCCCCGCCGGGATCGCATCACCCGCCAGAGCGGTCAGCTGGGTGAAGTCAACCCACCCCGTGCTGGCTTTGCGGCGACCCGGGCTGGCTCTGTAGCGGCCCGGGCTGGCTCTGTAGCGGCCCGTGGTGGATCTGTAGCGGCCCGTGGTGGATCTGTAGCGGAAAGTGGCACGCCGCGATGTGGCCGGGCCCGAACGTCCGCAGCTGGGGCTCCTCCGCTGCACACCGGTCCGCGGCGAACGGGCACCGGGTGCGGAACCGGCAGCCCGACGGCGGGTTGACCGGGCTGGGCAGCTCGCCCTTGATCCCGGCGCCGCTGCGCGCCCTCGCCCCCCCGGGTTCTGGATCCGGGATGGCCGCGATGAGGCCGGCGGTGTAGGGATGCGCCGCACGCTGGTAGATGTCGTCCCCCGAGCCCACCTCGACGAGCTTGCCCAGATACATGACGCCGATCCGGTCGGCCATGTACTTGACGACCGCGAGGTCATGGGAGATGACGATGAAGGTCAGGCCGTGGTCGGCCTGCAGCCGCTTCATCAGGTTGAGCACCTGCGCCCTGATGGAGACGTCCAGCGCGCTGACCGGTTCATCCGCGACGATGACCTTGGGATTCAGGGTGAGCGCCCGGGCCAGCCCGATCCGCTGCCGCTGGCCGCCCGAGAACTCGTGCGGATAGCGCTCGACCGCGCTGCGCGGCAGCCCGACTTCGTCGAGCAGCTCGTACACGCGCTGCCGCTGTTGCCGGCGGGTCCCGATGTGCTGAATAGACAGCGGCTCGCGGACAATCGAGCCGACCCGCATCCTCGGGTCGAGCGATGAGTATGGATCCTGGAACATCAGTTGCAACCCGCGGCGCTGCTTTCGCAGTTCACCTCGGCTGAGCGCGGAGATGTCCTGATCGCCGAGGTGGACACTTCCCGAGTTGGGGCGTTCGAGCGCCACCACGACCCGCCCGATCGTGGTCTTGCCGCAGCCCGACTCGCCGACCAGGCCGAATGTCTCGCCGGCGGCCACGGTGAACGAGACGTTCGACACGGCGTGCACGCTGCCGAGCTTGCGCGCCGCGATGGCCCCCGATGTGACGGGGAACTCCTTGACCAGATCGCGCACCTCCAGCAGGGGCTGGCCGGGCAATACCGCCCCGTCGGCGCGGCCAGGTCCAGCCGGCCGGACGACGGCCACGGCGAGCCCGCGAACGGCCGTGTCCTGCGCCGCCTCCCTACTGGCTGGGCTATCCGCCGCCGTCCCGCCGGCTCTGCTATCCGCCGCCGTCCCGCCGGCTGGGCCATCCACCGGATGCCAGCAGGAAAACAGGTGCTCCTGGTGCTCGCCGGCGAGCGGCGGCTCGCTGGTCCGGCACGTGCCGGTGGCCCGGCCGCACCTCGGCGCGAACCGGCAGCCGGGCGGGGGATCCGACAGGTCCGGCGGCCGTCCGCCGATGCTGAACAGCGGCTGTGCGGTGTCCTGGCTCAGCCGCGGTATCGATGCGAGCAGTGCCTGCGTATACGGGTGACGCATACGCCGGAACAGGACTCCCGTCTCCGCCGTCTCGGCTATCCGGCCCGCGTACATCACGTGGACCCGGTCCGCGTTCGCCGCGATCACGCCCATGTCGTGCGTGATCAGCAGCATCGCCATGCCAAGTCGCTCGGAGAGGTCGTGGAGCAGCGAGAGGATCTGCGCCTGGATGGTCACATCGAGCGCGGTCGTCGGCTCGTCGGCGATCAGCAGCTTAGGCTCGCAGGCCAGGGCCATCGCGATCATGACACGCTGCCGCAGGCCGCCGGAGAGCTGATGCGGGTAGTCGCCGAGGCGCTCCCTGGGCTTGGGCAGGCCGACCAGGCCGAGCACCTCGGCGGCCCGGTCCATGGCCGCTGCCTGGCGCGCGCCGCGATGCAGCCGGACCGGCTCGGCGACCTGGTAGCCGATGGTCTTCGTCGGATCGAGCGAGGTGAGCGGGTCCTGGAAGATCATCGCGATGTCATTGCCGCGTATCTCGCGCAGGTCACGGCCGGGCAATCCCACGAGTTCCCGGCCGTCCAGCTTGATCGAGCCACCGACGATCGTCCCGCCCGGTGGCAGCAGCCCCATGATGGACAGGCCGGTCATCGACTTTCCGCACCCAGACTCGCCCACCAGCCCGAGCGTCTCCCCGGGCTCGATGGAGAGGTTGACGTGGCCGACCGCCTGGACGGTCGGCCCGGGCCGCCGGATGTGCGTCGAGAGGTCTCTGATCTCCAGAACCGGGGCCATCCGGAGGCCCTACTCGATCCGGGTGGTGATGGGTGTGCCGATCTCGATGGTGCGGCTGACCGTGCAGAGCCGGTCATGCGACTTCTGTACCACGTCAGGCAGTACCGCCCGGGCCGCGTCGCCGTGTTCGCCGCCGGGAAACGTGATCCGGAAGATCACCTCGATGTCGGTCAGCCGGTTGCCGCTGGCCTCGCGTACCTTGTCCGCGTCCACCTGGACCTCGAAACTCTTTGGTTCGGCGCGGCGGGACGTCAGGATGTTGACGTCGATCGCCGTGCAGCCGCCCACCGCGGCCAGCAGCAGTTCCGTTGGCGTGAAATCAGCGCTGCCGCCGGTGCCCACGGTGATCTGGGCGCCGTGGCGGTTGGCCGCGGTGAACATGCCGTTCGCGATGCGCTCGATGGTCACGCTGAGGTGCACGGGGACGGTCGCCATACCCCTCACCCTGCCAGCCGCCCGGCGCTCACCGCTAGCCGGTCGGCATGCTCCCCCCTGGCTAGTGGCCGTCCGGCAGGTACCAGCGGTGCGGCGCGATCAGCTGGTGGGCGGCTTCGGGCCCCCAGGAGCCGGGGGAGTACAGCTCCACCGGGGGCGGGTTCTCGAGCAGCGGAGCGGAGATCTCCCACAGCCGCTCGATCCCGTCCGACCGGGTGAACAGCGACTGGTCACCGAGCATCGCCTCCAGGATCAGCCGCTCGTAACCCTCCAGCTCATGCGCCCGCACGAACGAATCGGCATAACGGAAGATCATCTCGGCCTCACCGAGGCGCATCGTGGGGCCCGGTTCCTTGGCCAGGAAACGTGCGGCGATCCAGCCCGGATCGTCGAAGTCGATGATGAGCTGGTTCCCCCGGCCATCCTTGGTGATCCGCGCGTCGGTGGGGAACATGCGCAGCGTCGGTTCCTTGAAATTGACCGTGATAACGGAGCGGCGCTGCCCGAGTGACTTGCCGGAGCGCAGGTAGAACGGCACGCCCGCCCACCGCCAGTTCTCCACCTCCACGCGCAGCGCAGCGAACGTCTCGGTCTGCGAGTTCCGGGCCACCCCGGGCTCGGCCCGGTAGCCCCGGTACTGGCCGCGCACCACGTGCGCGACATCGAGGGGCGGCATGGCGTCGAAGACCTTCTGCTTCTCGTCACGCAGCGGCTTGGCGCTCAGCGAGGTCGGCGGCTCCATCGCCATGAAGCCCAGCACCTGGAACAGGTGCGTCACGACCATGTCCCGGAACGTGCCGGTTCTCTCGAAGAACCCGGCGCGGCCCTCGATGCCGATCGTCTCGGGTACGTCGATCTGCACATGGCTGACGTGATCGCGATTCCAGATGGGCTCGAGGAACCCGTTGGCGAAACGGAGGGCCAGGATGTTGTCCACGGACTCCTTGCCCAGGAAATGATCGATACGGAACACCTGGGACTCGTCGAAGACCGCATGGACCGTCTGGTTGAGGGCCTGGGCCGAGGCCAGGTCGGTACCGAACGGTTTCTCGATGATCACGCGGGAGTTCTCCGCCAGGCCGGTGCCGCCGAGCATCCCGACCACCGGTCCGAAGGCACCCGGCGGCACGGCCAGGTGGAAGAGGCGCCGGGGGTGGCCGCCGATCTCCTTCTCGGCCGCCCGCACGGCGGTGACGAGCGGCGCCGGATCTCCCGGGTCGGCCGCCCCGAAGTGCAGCGCGGCCTCGAACGCCGACCAGGGGGCGCCGGCCGGCTTCGAGGAGCCGAATTCGCGGACGGCGTCCTTCGCGTGCTGGCGGAAATCGTCGTCGCTCAGCGCGGACCGCGCCGGCGACGACCCGATGATCTGGTACTTCGCCGGCATCAGGCCAGCCTTGGCGAGATGGAAGAGACCGGGGAGCAGCTTGCGCTTGGCCAGATCCCCGGTGGCCCCGAACACGACGATCACATGGTTGTCCGGGACAGCACTGGCCATTTTCCGGCGCCTGGCCGCCCGGCTGGGCTTCGCTGCCGGGCTCATGGGCGGGCCGCCGCATCCGCGAGTACCAGGGAGTGGGCCGCCCGCACCGCGCCCGCCGGGATGGACTCATCGCCCGCGAGCAGCTGGCCGAGCGCCTCTTTCTTGTCCTCGCCGGTCACCAGCCAGAGCAGTTGCCCGGCGCGGGCGAGCGCCGGATAGGTGAGCGTCATCCGCCGGTGACCCTGGTACGGGCGGGTGACGGCGACCAGGCGGTCGCGCACCCCCAGCACTGGATCGCCCGGTACCAGCGACGCGGTGTGGCCGTCCGGGCCCAGGCCGAGATGGACCAGGTCGAAGCGTTCCGGCACGAGGGCGGCGTACCTGGCCGCCGCGGCGTCCAGGTCTGTGTCGTTCACCGGCATCGCGATCACCTCCGGCTTGGCCTCACCGAGGCTCTGCATAAGGTGGGTCAGGTTGCGGTCAGGGTCCCCCTCGGGGGCGATCCGCTCGTTGACCTGGTAGAGGGTAACGTGCGCCCAGGGCACGTCATGCGTGGCCAGTTCGGCGAACATCGCCCAGGGCGTATGGCCCCCGCTCACCGCGAACGTGAAGCGGCTGTGGTCGTCCACCGCGGCCCGGGCCCGCCCCGCGACGTAGTCGGCCGCGGCCCGCGCGACGGCCTCCGGGCTGGCCAGGACCTCCAGTTCGTGCCGCACGGCTAGTTCTTCTTCTCCACGTGCCCGCCGAATTCGCTGCGCAGCGCGGACAGCAGCTTGTGGCTGAACTCGCCGAGCCCGCGGGACTCGAACCGCTCGATCAGCGCGGCCGTGATGACGGGCGCGGGCACGCCCTCGTCGATCGCCGCGGTGACCGTCCAGCGGCCTTCACCGGAATCAGAGACGTGCCCGGCGAAGCCGGCCAGCTGCGGCGACTGGGCGAGAGCGTTGGCGGTCAGGTCGATGAGCCACGACCCGATGACCGAGCCGCGCCGCCAGACCTCGGCCACCTCGGCCACATCGATGTCGTACTGGTAATACCGTGGGTCGCGCAGTGGGGTGGTCTCCGCGTCGCCGGACTCCACGTCCTCCTCGCCGACGTTGGCGTGCTTGATGATGGACAGGCCCTCGGCGATCGCGGCCATCATCCCGTACTCGATGCCGTTGTGGACCATCTTGACGAAGTGCCCGGCGCCGTTGGGCCCGCAGTGCAGGTACCCGTCCGGCGCCGTTCCCGTCGCGGCGGTCCGGCCCGGGGTGGGCTCGGCGCTGCCGACGCCCGGGGCGAGCGTGCGGAAGATCGGGTCCAGCCGCTGCACCGGCTCGTCTTCGCCGCCGATCATGAGGCAGTAGCCACGCTCGAGGCCG
The DNA here is from genome assembly GCA_963822825.1 of uncultured Actinomycetes bacterium. Lineage (GTDB taxonomy): Bacteria > Actinomycetota > Actinomycetes > Streptosporangiales > Streptosporangiaceae > JAWWPY01. The sequence continues at coordinate 223,295 of CAWGIW010000019.1, forward strand.
TACACGCCGCCCGAGGTGCCGACGTCCATGTAGTGCAGCTGCTTCGGCTTGAGCCGCTGCGCGCGGTCGATGTCGTCCCGGTAGTAGGAGTTGCCGCCGTCGATCGCCGTGTCGCCCGGCTCGAGCAGCTCGGCCAGCTGGTCAAGCGTCGAGCCGGTGACGGCGGCGGGCAGCATCAGCCAGGCCGCCCGCGGCTTGTCCAGCTTGGCGACGAAGTCCTTCAGCGATGTCGCGCCGGTCGCGCCTTCGTCTTCGAGCTGCTTGACATGGGACTCGGTGTGGTCGTAGACGACGCAGCGGTGGCCGTCCCGCATCAGCCGGCGGACCAGGTTCGCGCCCATCCGGCCCAGCCCGATCATGCCAAGCTGCATCGGCTTGTCGGTGGTCATTTTCTGTTCTCCTTCAGGCTGCGGTAACGCCGGATGAGGGCGTTGGTGGACGAGTCGTGGGCGAGCTCGGGCTCGGTCTCGCTGGTCAGCTCGGGGATGATCGCGGCCGCCAGGACCTTGCCGAGCTCGACGCCCCACTGGTCGAAGGAATCGATCCCCCAGATCGTGCCCTGAGTGAACACGCTGTGCTCATAGAGCGCCACGAGCACGCCCAGCAGGTGCGGGGTCAGCTTCTCGGCCAGCAGGACGTTGGTCGGCCGGTTGCCCGGCATCACCCGGTGCGGCGCCACGTCCGGAGGGGTTCCCTCGGCGAGAACCTCCTGCTCGGTCTTGCCGAACGCGAGCGCCTGAGCCTGCGCGAAGACGTTGGACGACAAGATGTCGTGGTGGTCACCCAGCGGGTTGATGGTCTGGCCGAACCCGATCAGGTCAACCGGGATCAGCTTGGTGCCCTGGTGGATGAGCTGGTAGAAGCTGTGCTGGCCGTTGGTTCCCGGCTCGCCCCAGTACACCGCGCCGGTCTGGTAGTCCACCGGGGTGCCCTCGATCGTCACGCGCTTGCCGTTGGACTCCATGGTCAGCTGCTGCAGGTAGGCCGGGAACCGTTTCAGGTACTGCTCGTAGGGCATCACGCCCGCGGTCTGCGCGCCGAAGAAGTCCCCGTACCACACGGCGAGCAGCCCCATCAGCACCGGCAGGTTGCTGGCCAGCGGGGCGGTGCGGAAGTGCTCATCCATCTCGTGGAACCCCGCCAGCATCTCGGAGAAATGCTCGGGCCCGATCGCGAGCATGGTCGACAGCCCGATGGCCGAATCCATCGAGTACCGGCCGCCGACCCAGTCCCAGAAACCGAACATGTTCGCGGTGTCGATGCCGAATTCGGCCACGCGCTCCGCGTTGGTGGAGACCGCGACGAAGTGCTTGGCCACGGCCTCGTCGGAGCCGAGCTGGCCGACCACCCAGTCGCGTGCCGAGCGGGCGTTGGTCAGGGTCTCCAGGGTGCCGAATGTCTTGGAGGAGATGATGAACAGCGTCTCATCCGCGTACAGGTCGCGGGTGGCCTCGGTGAAGTCGGTCGAGTTGACGTTGGAGACGAAACGGAACGTCAGGTCGCGCCGCGTGTAGTGGCGCAGCGCCTCGTAGGCCATGACCGGCCCGAGGTCGGATCCGCCGATGCCGACGTTGATGATGTTCCTGATCGGCTTGCCGGTGTACCCCTGCCACTGGCCGGAGCGGACCCGCTGGGCGAAGCCGGCCATCCGGCCGAGTACCTCATGCACCTGCGCGACGACGTCCACGCCGTCCACCACGAGCGAGCTGCCCTTCGGCATTCGCAGCGCGACGTGCAGCACCGGCCTGTTCTCGGACACGTTGATCCGCTCACCGGCGAACATCATGTCCCGGCGCTGCTCGAGATCGGACTCCTGGGCGAGCTGGACCAGCAGGCGCAGTGTCTCGTCGGTGACCCGGTTCTTCGAGTAGTCGAGGTACAGGCCGGCCGCCTCGGCCCTCAGCCGCTCACCGCGGTCAGGCTCCTCCGCGAACAGTTCGCGCAGGTGCCGCCCGCCGATCTCGGAGTGGTGCTGCTCGAGCGCCTTCCACGACGGACGCTCGCGGAGCGGGATGGTCGGCATCTGCTCGTTCCTCCAGGTAGTCGTCCAGCTATATGGCCCTTAGCCGTGCGGTCATACGTCATCAGGGCGCGGCGCCGCGTGGCCGGGCGCCGCTCAGGTCGGGTCTTCATCGGCCCGGCGGTGAACCGGTTCCCGCCCCGGCGGCTGGCTGGGCCGTGGCCGGGACGGCATGGCGGGGATCGTGTGCGACTGCGGCTTCCGGGCCGTGAGGCTCACCTTCGTTCCATGGTGCAGGATCTCGAGCGGATCGCCGTCGGCCAGAACGTACTGGGCGGCCGCGTGCGTTACTTCGACCCGCAGCCGCCGGCCCCGGATCCGGATGCTGAACGCGAGCCTGGTCAGGCCCTCGGGCAGCCGCGGCGCGAAACTCACCATGCCGTCCCAGTGCCGCAATCCGCCGAAGCCGGACACCAGGGCGACCCACGCGCCGGCCAGCGAGGCGATGTGCACGCCGTCGCGGGTGTTGTGCTCGAGGTCCCGCAGGTCCATCAGCGCGGCCTCGCCCAGGTAGTCGAAGGCCAGATCCAGATGACCGACCTCGGCGGCCATCACCGCCTGGGTGCAGGCGGACAGCGACGAGTCTCGCACCGTGAGCGGCTCGTAGTAGTCGAAGTTCCGCGCCTTCTGCTCGGCGGTGAAGGCGTCCCCGCACAGGTGCATGGCCAGCACCAGGTCGGCCTGCTTGATGACCTGCTTGCGGTACAGGTCGAAGTAGGGGAAATGCAGCAGCAGCGGGTACTGGTCGGGGGAGGTGTGGGCGAAATCCCAGACCTGGTGGCGGGTGAACTGGTCGGCCTGCGGATGCACGCCGATTATCTCGTCGTAGGGGATGGACATGCCCGCCGCGGCGTCGCGCCAGGCCGCGGACTCTTCCGCGTCGACGCCGAGTTCCATGGCCCGTTTCGGGTGGCGTTTAGCCAGGTCAGCGGCCTCTACCAGGTTCCGCTGGGCCATCAGGTTGGTGTAGATGTTGTCGTCGGCGATGGCGCTGTACTCGTCCGGGCCGGTGACCCCGTCGATGTGAAACCGGCCCTGGGGATCATGGTGGCCGAGGGAGCGCCACAGCCGCGCGGTCTGCGTGAGCAGCTCCATCCCTGGCCCCCGGGCGAAATCCTCGTCGCCGGTGGCGTCGACATAGCGGATCACCGCGTCGGCGATGTCCGCGTTGATGTGGAAGGCGGCGGTGCCCGCGGGCCAGTATCCCGAGCATTCCTGGCCGGCGATCGTCCGCCACGGGAAGGCCGCGCCGCTCAATCCGAGCTGTGCCGCGCGCTCGATGGCCGCCGGGAGCGTGCCGTGCCGCCACCGCAGCGCGCTGGCCGCCGCGTCGGGGGCGGTCAGGGTGAGCACCGGCAGCACGAAGGTCTCGGTATCCCAGAAGGCGTGCCCGTCGTAACCGGGCCCGGTCAGCCCCTTGGCCGGGATCGGCCGGTTCTCGCCGCGGGCGCCGGCCTGCAGGACGTGGAACAGCGCGAAGCGCACGGCCTGCTGGACCTCGGTATCCCCGTCCACCTCGACGTCGGCGTTGTCCCAGAAGTCGTCAAGGTAGGCGCGCTGGTCGGCCAGCAGCCCGTCCCAGCCGACCTGCCGGGCCGCGCTGAGCGCCGCCCACACCTGATCACGTACCGCGGTCAGCGAACGCACCCCGGACCAGCCGTACGCGACGAACTTGATCATGCGCAGCCGCTGTCCTGGCTCGAGGGCGGCGGTCGCCGTGACAATGCCGCCGTCGGTGTATGACCGCGCTTCCACCTGTACCTGCACCCCGTCCGGCGCGTCAATCAGGTGATCCATGGCCGCGCCGACGAGGAGATCGCTGCCCTGCGTCTTGTGCACCAGCACCACCCTGGCCTCGTCGCCGCTGTGGAACTCGCAGTTCAGCGGCCGGTCGAGGACGGCGGCCAGGCGGGGGTCACCGCTCAGCGTGGGCAGCTGCTCGTTGGCCAGGAGTTCGGACTGCACCGCGATCCGCGCCGGGCCTTCCAGCGGCTCCACCTCGTAGCAGATCGCCCCGATCGCCCGCTGCGTGAAGGACACCGCCCGGACCGAGGAGATGCGCACCGCCTGCCCGGCCGGTGACATCCACTCGGCGTGGCGGGTCAGCGTGCCCGCGCGGAAATCCAGCATGCGCTCGTGCGAGCGCAGTTCGCCGTAGCGGACGTCGAAGGGCTCGTCATCAACGAAAAGCCGCAGCAGCTTGCCGTTCGTTACGTTGATGACCGTCTGCCCGGACTCAGGGTTGCCATACCCCGCCTCCGCGTAGGGCAGTGGCCGCAACGCGTAGACCCCGTTGAGGTAGGTCCCCGGCAGCCCGTGCGGCTCGCCCTCCTCCAGGTTGGCGCGCCAGCCCAGGTGCCCGTTGGACAGGGCGAACACCGACTCGCTCTGCGCCAGCATGTCCAGGTCCAGTGTGGTTTCGCGGAGGCACCACGGCTCGACCGGGAATGCCGCCTGCCGTATCACGGCCGGTCCAGCAGCTCGGCGAGATCGGCCATGACGATGTCCGCGCCGTGGCTTTTCAGCGCCTCCGCCTGCCCGACGCGGTCCACCCCCACGACAAAGCCGAACCGGCCCGCCCGGCCGGCCTCCACGCCCGCCAGCGCGTCCTCGAAAACCGCCGCGGCCCGCGGTTCCAGCCCGAGGGCCCGGGCCCCGGCCAGGAACGTGTCCGGAGCCGGTTTCCCGCGCAGATGCTCCCGCTCGGCCACCACGCCGTCGATCCGCGCCTCGAACAGATCGTCGATGCCCGCCGCGACGAGGACGTCGTGGCAGTTGGCGCTGGAGGACACCACAGCGCGGCGCAGCCCCGCGTCCCGTACGGCCCGGACGTAGCGGACCGAGCCAGCGTAGGCTTCCACCCCGTTTTCCTTGATCAGCTTTAGCAAGATCACGTTCTTGCGGTTACCCAGGCCGTTGATGGTCTCGGCCTCCGGCGGATCGTCGGGGCTGCCTTCTGGCAGCTCGATGTTGCGGGACTCCAGGAACGACCGCGTCCCGTCGGCCCGCGGTTTCCCGTCGACGTACTCGTCATAGTCCTTGACGGGATCGAACGCCGCGAACTGCTCGCCGGTCCGGCGGGCGCGCTCGCGCAGGTAGCTGTCGAACATCTGTTTCCACGCGGCGTCGTGGACCTTCGCGGTCTGGGTCAGAACACCGTCCAGGTCGAAAAGGCATCCGCGTATACCATCCGGGAGACCGAGCACGCGTCAAGCGTACGAGAACGGCTTCACCAGCCGTAGATCCGCACCGGAAGTTCGTGCAGCGGCATCTGATCCGGGCCGGGATAGGTCATCACCACGGTGATGTCGTCGGGGTCATGGCCCTCCACCGCGGCCACCCCTTCGGTGCTCCGGGTCGCCCGGTAGGCCGAGCGCTCCCGCAGCACGCGCTCGGCTCGGTCAAGGCCCTCTTTGCCGTCCGCGGTCCAGACGACGTACTGGACGCCCACGCCCCCGAGTGTGTGCGTGGCGTTGCTGCCCATGGCGCGCAGGATCAACTGCGAGCCATCACCGCTGACGAGCAGCGCGGCGGTCGGGCTGCTGTCGGCGACCTCCAGCGCGAGGAGATCGGTGTAGAAGCTCACCGACCGGTCCAGGTCCTGCACGAACATGATTACCGAGCCGAGCCGGGCCCCGTGCGCCATCGGCTGACCTTCCAATCCCCGGGGTCACGGTTGCCCGGCGTCGCCCTGAGCTGCCTGCTTTTCGTATTCTGGGCCAAGGACCTCGGCGCCACCCGATGAAGGAAGCATCTCGTTCCTGTCGTGGCTGCCTATCTCTGCCCGGGTACTCACCCGTTTGTCAGTGACATGATCCCATAGCTCCAGGCGCGCATTCATAGGTTCAGCAATCTTATCCAGGTAATAGTGAGGTATTTCGAAGACCAGTTGCCCGCCGACCGCGTTTCCGGGCGACAGTGCAATAGGCATGCTCATCGGGTTCAGGCTCAGGGCGGGTGGCAGCGTCCAGTCTGGCGGTGGACAGGTGGCCTCGCCTACGCGACCCCACGAACCAGGGATCAACCTGACGTAGAGCAGTACCGCAAGCCTGGCGTCCCGCGCGGTCTCCATGCTGATGAAGCGGGCGTTGAACGATCGCAGGTGCACAGGCACGGCGAGGCCGGTCTCTGCCTCTCGCTCGGTATCCAAGGCGCCAGTGCCGTAGATCTCGATCCTGATATTGGGGAAGCCGGGTCTTTCCAATGGCGGCAAAGACCAGCGCTTGATGGCGCCGTAGAAACACGTGAAGGCAGCCAGGAAAGCTAGGCAGGCTCCCAGCATCCACCCGTTCAAGAAGAGTGAGTAGTGTTCTTCTTTCACGAAGGACGCAATTGATATGGCGGCCAGGAACGGGAAGAGGGCCAGAAAGAGCCCGCCGAGCCAGAGCCAGAGTTCGCGGTAGGGTCGCACGGCCGGGATTCTACGCTGATCGGGGCAAAGGCCACGCCCAAGTCGGCCCAGGAGGCGTGACGCCGGTCACCGTTGGGCCCGGTCTGGCTCGGCGGGCGTAGGATGCCGCAGAGGCTTGGCGTCCGGTATCAGGGGAGTTGCTACCCTCTCAAGAGAGAAGGGGAGGTCGGCAGCATGATCAACTTGTTGATATCGGGCGTACTGGTGATCATCATGGCGACCACGCTGATCATGCTCAAAAGGGCTGAGCGCCGCCGCCGCTAGCAGCCGGCCGCAGGGCTGAGCGCCGCCGCTAGCAGCCGGCCGCGCCGCCGCAAGGGCCCAGCCGCTGGCTGAGGGTCACTCCGCCCAGAACGGCCTCACCTCGATGGCCCCGAACCGGGCGACGGGGTGCTTGGATGCCAGGTCGATCGCTTCGTCCAGATCCGCGCACTCGATGATGTCGAAGCCGGCGATCTGTTCTTTGGTCTCGGCGAACGGCCCGTCAGCGAGCAGCACCTCACCGGCCCGCACCCTGATCGTCGTGGCGTCGTCAACCGGGCGCAGCCGGTGACCTTCCAGGCGAACCCCCCGGCCGTCCATCTCCGTGGCCCAGGACATCCCCGCACTCGCCATCTCCGAGCTTTCTTCTTCGCTCAGCTGGACGGAGTCGTCACCGCAGACCAGCAGCAAGTACTTCATGGTTCCTCCTCATCGGTGGGCAGTTCCACCATGACGACGAACAGCGCGGCCCACCATGGATATCGCCGGCCGACGAGCCCAGTGTGCTCCGTCCCGGGGCGGCCATACTGGAGCGTGGCCCTGGCATCGCGGTTCGTCGTGCAGCTTCACGACGCGACCACGCTGCATTTCGACCTCCGGCTCCAGGTCGGCGACGTGTTCCGCTCGTGGGCGGTGCCCAAGGGGCCGTCTCTTGATCCCGGGGTCCGGCGGCTGGCCGTGCCGGTCGAAGACCACTCCATCGCAGCGGGTGATTTCGAGGGCGTGCACGAGGGCCAGGCGCGCGGCAGCGGCGCCGTCATCATCTGGGATGAGGGCCCGGCCGAGATCGTGCGCGCCGCGCCAGACCACGTGTCCTTCACCCTGTCCGGCCGCAAGCTCTCGGGCGGCTTCGCCCTGACCCGGACGGGCGAGCGTCGCTGGATCCTCGTTAAGGTCCGCGACGAACACGCGCGGCCGGGCTCGGACATCGTCACGGAGCGACCGGCGAGTGTGCGCAGCGGCAAGACCTGGCAGAAGCTGGCCGGACCCACAACCGCCTGCGGGTGACCGAGGTCACCCGCTCCGGCGACCAGACAGATATCGCCGTGATCGTGTCAGGCGAGGGCTACAACGGGCCCGGAGTCCTAGCCTTCCAGACGCGGAGCGAGCGCATCCAGCGGCTGATTATCAGCTGAGGGGTGCGCCCGGCTCTACGCTGGGCGGCGCACCGCGGCCGATGTCGGCGACGGGGTACGCCATCTGCTGCGCACGGCCTACGAGCAGAATGCCTGACTCGGCTCCGCCTGGCCGCGCCGGAGCGGCAGGCTAGCTGACCTGAGTGAGGTAGGCCCCGACCAGGCTCGCCTGCTGCTGATCGACCTGGCCTTCGCGTCGGTCGGCGTGGCCGTCGATGAAGCGCGCGAACGCGGCGGCGGACCCGATCGGGTTGGTCTCGCCGGGAGCGTGATCGTGGAACGAGATGTGCACGAACGAATCGTCGGCCAGCCGCAGGACCAGGTAGCTGACGTTGCCGGGGCGAGTCTCGGCGAGTTCGGCGAACACCCCCTCGACCAGGCGCTGATTGTCGTCGGCGGCTTCGGCGGACCGGGTGGCATACCGGGTTACCAGGCGGAACTGTGTCATGGCCTACCTCACTTGGGTTGTGGCTGATGGTGTTGGCTCGGCTGGCGCCGCGGGTATCGGTGCTCTCACGGTCGCTGCGCGCCGGCTGGGCAGAGCCAGCCCGGCCACCGCCCCGGCCAGGGACAGGCCGGCGGCGACTCCGATCGCGGGCGCGAACCCGTCGCTGAATGCCCGGACGGACGCGTAGCTGCCGGCCGCGGCGAAACACATGGCCAGGATCGCGACCCCGAACGCGCCGCCGAGCTGGCGCATAGTGCTGAAAGCGCCCGACGCCGTGCCGATATCGCCCGGCGCGACGGAGCCGACGACCGACTTGGTGACCGCGGGTATCGCCAGCGCGAAGCCGCAGCCAGAGATGACCATCGGCGCGATCATCGTCACGTAGGCGAGGCCGGGCCGGGCGATGACCGCGATCCAGGCCATCCCGGCTGTCTGCAGGAGCAGGCCGCCGACGACCAGCGGCCTCTCGCCGAGCCGGTCAGCCAGCGCCCCGGCCCTGGGGGCGATCAGGAACGGGGTGATCCCCCAGGGGAGCAGCCGCAGCCCCGCGTCGAGGGGCCCCTGGCCGAGTGTCGTCTGCTGGAACTGCGCCATGAAGAACACCGCCCCGGTGAGGGATGCGTTGAGGAAAAAAACGGCAGCGCCTCCGGCCGAGAAAGCGCGGGAACGGAACAGCCGCATCGGCAGCATCGGCGCGTGGGCGCGCCTCTCCCGCGCGACGAACGCCGCGGTGAGCAGCGCCCCGGCTGTCAGCGCCGTGACGACCTCGGGGCTGCGCCAGCCGGTCGAGTTCCCGCGGACCAGCCCCCAGACGAGCCCGAGCACCGCGCCGGTGCCGAGCCCGAGGCCGGGGATGTCCAGCGCGCCGCGTGGGCCGTGGCTCTCCTGGAGGCGGCCGAGGACCAGCGGGATGGCGAGCAGCCCGATCGGGACGTTGAGCCAGAAGATCCATTGCCAGGCGATCCCCTGGGTGATGGCGCCCCCCAGCACGGGGCCGACCAGCGCCGCCAGCCCGGTCACGCGCCGAAGATCCCCATGGCCCAGCCCCGGCGCTGGGGCGGGAAGGCCGCGTTCAGCAGGGCCAGCGCGAGCGGCATGACCATCGCCGCGCCGGCGCCCTGCACGGCGCGGGCCACGATCAGCCAGCCGACCCCGGGGGCCAGTGCGCATCCCGCCGACGCCGCCGCGAACAGTCCCAGCCCGACGGCGAACAGCCGCCGGCGGCCGAAGCGGTCGCTCAGCGCGGCCGCGGTCATCAGCAGCACCGCGAAGCTCAGCGTGTAGGCGTTGACGGTCCACTCCAGCTGTTCGATCGATGCGCCAAGGTCATGCCGGATCGTGCTCAGCGCGGTCGCGACCACCAGCAGGTCGAGCACGACCATGAACGATGCCGCCGAGGCCAGCGCGAGCGCCCATCGCTGCGGCGTGCTCGTGGTGATCAGCCTGTCTTTGGTCGCCACGTATCCTCCGGTTCTCCGTTTCGCCGTTGCTGATGGTTGAGACACCGACGGGGGCGGAAACTGACCGATGACTTCCGGGCCCGGATGGTGTCCTTATCAGCAGAGAAGGGGCGATGCGAGGATGGCGTGGTGACTGAGACAACCCTGACCCGCGCCCGGGCGGGCGACGAGGAGGCGTTCCGCGAGCTTACCGAGCCCTACCGGCGAGAGCTGCAGCTGCACTGCTACCGGATCCTGGGCTCGGTGCAGGACGCGGAGGACATGCTCCAGGAGACTCTCCTGGCGGCCTGGCGCGGGCTCGAGCGGTTCGAGGAGCGAGCGTCGGTACGCGCCTGGCTGTACCGCATCGCGACCAATCGCTGCCTGAACGCCCTGCGTGACACCGGTCGCCGCCCGCAGCAGCGGGCGCATTCGCCCGGCCCCGGGTTCCAGGCGGTTGAGCCCACCCGCCGGACCGAGCCAACCTGGTTCGATCCCTACCCTGACCCCCTGCTCGAAGATCTGCCGGACACGTCCCCCGGGCCAGAAGCCCGCTACGAGACCAGGGAGACGCTGGCCCTGGCGTTCGTGGCCGGGCTCCAGCACCTGCCGCCGCGCCAGCGCGCGGTCCTGGTGCTGCGCGACGTCCTCGGCTTCCGTGCCGCGGAGGTGGCCGACATGCTCGACAGCAGCGAGGTCTCGGTGAACAGCGCCCTGCAGCGGTCGCGCGCGGCGCTCGGCACCCGGCGGCCCGACCGCGACCGCGAGGCTGCGCCGCTGCCGCGTTCACCGCGCGAGCGTGAACTCGTCGGGCGCTTCGTGGACGCGTTCGAGGACGCCGACATCGAGCGCGTCGTCGCCTTGCTGACCGATGACGCGTGGCTGACGATGCCCCCCGAGCCGCTGGAGTACCAGGGGCACGCGGCGATCACCCAGTTCTTCCTGGACCGCGGCTGGTGGGGTGTGCAGCCGGTCCGGCTGGTGCCCACCGGCGCTAACCGCCAGCCCGCGTTCGGCTATTACCTGCGCGACCCGGTGACGCCCATCTGGCACGCCCACGGCCTGGTCGTGCTCACACTCGAGGGCGGCCTGATATCCGCCATCACGCGCTTCGGCGACATCAGCCTGTTTCCCCACTTCGGGCTGCCCAGGACGCTGCGCGATAACGGCCAGCAGGCGCGGTAGCGGTCAGGTTGCAAGGGGCTAGCCTGCGGGAGCGGCCATGATGCGGCGAGTGGTGTCCAGGTGAGCGACTATCCGGTACTGCCCGGTGCTTCCCGCGTCTGGCGGCTCGCCGGCCCAGGGAAGCAGGGCGCCGGAGTAGTGCGGGCTGTCGTCGCCGGTGAAGCTGATCCAGTACTCGCGGTTGAACGGGAATACTTCGTCCACGCGGGCGGCGACGGTTGACCCGACCGGGTAGCGGAGCTTGGCCTGGCGCCAGTTGGCCTTGGTCTCCGGGTCCGTCTCGTCATGGCGGAACTCCGGGTCCAGCGGCCAGAGCCTGACCTGGCCCGGGGTGTGCTGCAGCACCTCGAATCGCAGTGCCTGCCCGGGCTCTGGCCATGCGCAGGGGTCCCTCGGCAGCTTCAGCACGTCAACGAAGCCGTTCATCCCGTGCGGCAGGTCGACGAAGACCCCGATCGCGCCGGGCTTCGGGACGGCGCTGATGGTGCCGGTGACCTGGGCTCCTTCCGGGAGCAGCCGCCGGGCTCCGGACAGGTCGCCGCCAGCGGTCACTGACCTGCTCCTTCATCTGCGGCTGTCGCGGGCTTGCGTGCGCCCCGGTGGCGGTGGACACGGTCGAGTGCCTGGCGGAGGTCGTCGGGGAGCGGGTCGGCGGCGGTGATGACATGCTGTCTGGCTTTGATCTCGATCTCGCGGTAGCGTCGTGCGGTCTTGACGAACTTCCTGACCGACCAGCCCGTCTGTGCCTCGATCCAGCGGCCGACGGCGAGCGCGGCGAAGACGATGGTGAGGTGGGCCTCGACGGAGTCGCGCTTGCGGTGGTAGACCGGGCGGGCCTGCAGGTCAGACTTCGACATCCTGAACGATTTCTCTATCTCGAAGAGCCTGTAGTACGAGCCGATCACGAAGTCCGCAGTGACCGGTTCCCCGTCCGGGGTGGCGGCGAGGTTCGTCTTATAACCCTTGATCCCCGCCAGCGTCCGTGCCTTCTCCTGCAGCTCGCGGTTGACGCTCTTGACCGCGCCGTCGAGCTGGATGAACCGGTTCCGCTTGACCGGGGCCAGCCCCGCGACGGCCTTGGCCGCCTTGGCGGCCTGCTCGTCGATGCCGCGCAGCGTCCGCCGCGCCCGGTCGGCCTTGTAGGTGTAGTAGATGACCTGGTCGCGGCGCTTGTCCTTCGGCCCGGCCGGCCACGGCTGGGTGAAGACGTGCCCGTCGGGGATCTCCTCGCCGGGCTGCTCGCGCCACCAGGCGTCCACGACGTAGGGAACGTCGGGGACCTTCATGCCCAGGATGAACGACAGGCCCGCCGCCTCGATGGCCTTCATGTTCGCGTCGGAGATCATCCCGCGTCCGCGACCACGGTGACGTCCGGGAGCTGGTGGGCGGCCATGAACTTCTCGATGACCGGCAGCATCGTCTTCGTCTCGGCCTTGTTGCCCTCGAAGGCGGACACCATCAGCGGGAACCCCGCCTGGTCGGCCAGCAGGCCGATCGTGATCTGGGGTTCCAGTCGGCGTTCCTTGGAGAACCCGGGCTCGCGGAACCCGTCGCCCTTGTCGGTCTCGAAGTAGAGCGTGGACACGTCGTAGAGCACGAGGCTGGCCGGGCCGAGCCGGGCATGCGCGACGCACGCCGCCGACAGCCGCTGCCGCCACTCCTCCTGCGCGTAGACCGGCAGCCGCCGCTTGACCGTGGCATACGACGGCGGCGCCACCCCGGCCTCCTCTAGCACCCGCAGGCTATCGAGTTTGCTGGCCGGCTCGATGATCCGCGCCAGCACCAGCTGCCGGAACACCTCATCCCCGGCCGCCTCAGCCAGGCCCAGGACCCGGTAGCCGCGTCGAGGGCCTCCAGCAGGTGTCTCATCCGCGAGGACGTGATCGGCAGCGGCCCGGACGGCCCCGCAGCCTCCAGCCCGAGGTCCAGCTCCAGCTGCCCAGCCGCGATCCGCTGCCCCGCAGCGGCCCGCAGAGCCTCCAGCTCGGCCACGTCACGCGCCGACCCGATGTGCTCGATGCTCCGCCATCCGCGCCGGGACGACCAGACGACCTGCACCGCCGTCGCGCCCGACTTCGTCTTCACCGTCCGCACATACGGCACCGGCCCACTCTACGGCCCGGCGCTGCCGCAGCCGCGCGGAGCGATGCGGGCAGGCCTCCGGACTCACCGGAAACCAGTCCCCTCGCACGCTCCCAACCAGGACCGGAGCACCTCCACCAGGCGAGACAGCACGTCAACACGAGACCGCCTGCCGGACCGCGGTTAATGCGCAAATTCTCCGCCAAAAAACCAGGGACCCGCAGGTCAGCACGACACGCATCCGCTCAACCCGCGAACGTGAGCCAAGTCAGGTCAAGATCAACGCGGTCAACCCCGGCTATACCGCTACCGACCTCAACGCTCACCGCGGCACGCAGACCGTCGAAGAAGGCGCCGAGATCATCGTGCGGATGGCTCTGATCGGCGCCGGCGGTCCCACCGGCGGCTATTTCGACGCCACCGGCCGGGTTCCGTGGTAGCCGCGCTGGTCACGCCGTGAGCGGAAAACCGTCAGGAGACCTTGCCGTCAGGCCACCCTGACACGAGGGTGGAAGGCATGACCACGCCTGACAGCCTCGAAACCCAGCACACGCTGGCCACCGCGGTCGCGCGCTACAACGAGCTTCGAGCCCGGGACCTGCTGGCGTCCGCGGCGGCCGGCCTGGACCAGGAAGAAGAACCGGGCGGCCCCGCGCCGCTGCCCGCGCCTGAGGCGCTGGAGTTGCTCGCGCTCAGCGAGGTGATCGCCCGGAAAGGCCGGCTATGGACGCCAGCTCACGGTCCGGTCCGCCCGGGTAGCGGGTGCTTCGTGGTCGCAGATCGGGGCGGCCCTCGGCACGAGCAAGCAGTCCGCGTGGGAGGCCCACAGCCGGTGGATCGACCAGCAGGCCGAACTGCACGGGCGCATCGGATATAAGGGCATGGACGACCAGCAGGCAGCGGCGGCCCGGGCCCTCGCCGGGACAGCCGATGAGGAGCGGTGAGCATGAGCAAGGCCGCCATGCGGGTTGCCGTGCTGGCCGACATTCACGGCAACCTGCCGGCGTTGGAGGCGGCGCTCAGTGATGTCGAAGCCGTCGGCGTGGACGCGATCGTGCTCAACGGCGACCTGGCTGACGGCCCGATGCCCGCTCAAACGCTCGACCGCCTGGAAGACCTGGGCGCGAAGGCGATCTGGGTCCGGGGCAACAGCGACCGGTACCTGGCCGACGCATTCGACGGCACCTTCCAGCCCACGGGCCTGGCGGCCAATGCTCCGGCCGCCCATTACACCTGGTGTGCGGGAAAGATCGGGCAGGCTCACCGGGACCGCCTGGCCAGCCTGCCGCTGAGCGTCACGCTCGATATCGATGGCCTGGGGCCGGTCGCGTTCTGCCATGGCACCGCACGCGATGACAACGAGTTCATCCTCGTCAACAGCCCGGTCGCGCACTATCGGGCCGCGTTCGCCGGCCTTCCCGAGCAGACCGTGGTGCTCGGGCACACCCACATGCCGTTCGACCGACTCGCTGACACCCGGCGCGTCATCAACCCAGGCTCGGTCGGCCTGCCCTACGGGCATACCGGGGCCGCGTGGGCACTCCTGGGCCCGGACGTGATGCTGCGCCGCACCCGCTACGACACTGAGGCCGCCGTCGCGTTGATGCTGGCCGGCGCCAGCGACTTGCCGGGCATCGAGTTCATCACCGGCAATGTCCGCGCCAGCGCCAGCGACGCCGAGGCACTCGCCGCCTTCGCGGAGGCCACCCAGCAGCAAGCGCGGGGGTGCTGACCCGCTCACCGGAGAAATGCTGTTTCCCAGGGATCTACGCCGACAACGAAAGGTTTCGTTGATCTCAGCCGTCGTGCCGCATGATGGCGTCATGAGACTGCTGGTGCTCGGCGGGACCCATCATGTCGGCCGGGCCGTGGTGGAGACCGCGCTGGCCCGGGGTGATGACGTCACGACGCTGACCCGGGGGGTGAGCGCGCCGCCAGCCGCCGGGGCACGCGCACTGCACGCGGACCGGACCAACCCGGGGGAACTCGCCGCCGCTCTCGGCGACGCCGTCTGGGATGCCGTCATCGACACGTGGAGCGGCGCACCGCGAGCGGTCAGGGACGCGGCGGAGGTGCTCGGCCAGCGGGCTGACCACTACTGCTATGTATCCAGCCGGTCGGTCTACCGGTGGCCGATACCGCCCGGCGCCGACGAGAGCGCGCCGGTCGTCGAGGCCGATCCCACCTCGGGGTCCAGCGACGATTACGCGGCGGCCAAGCGGGGCGGCGAACTCGCGGTAGTCGAGGCATTCGGCGACCAGGCCTTGCTGGCCAGGGCGGGTCTGATCCTCGGTCCCTACGAGCTCTCCGGTCGGATGCCCTGGTGGCTTCGGCGGATCGAGCGCGGAGGCGACGTGCTCGCGCCGGGGCCGCCCGATTTGCCCCTGCAGTACATTGACTGCCGCGACCTTGCGGCCTGGCTGCTAGACGCCGCAGACGCCAGGATTGGGGGCGCCTTCAACGCGGTCAGCAAGCCAGGCCAGGCGACCATGCGCAGCCTGCTTGAGGCGGCCAAGGCGGCCACCGGTTCAGCGGCCCACCTGGTCTGGGTGCCGCCCGAGGTCATCGAGAGGTCGGGGATCGCGCCGTGGACCGAGCTGCCGGTCTGGGTTCCGCCGGACAGCGAGCTGGCCGGCCTGCACACCGGCAACGTCTCAGCCGCGTACGCGGCCGGGCTGAGCTGCCGCCCCATCGAGGAGACCGTGGCAGATACCTGGGCCTGGCTGGGGGCCGAGGGAGACCCGCCCACCCGGCCCGACCGTCCCGCCCTCGGCGTGGATCCGGCGCGTGAGCGACAGGCACTCGCCCTGGTCGTCGGCTGACGCGTGATACCGCCCGGCCCGGACGCTCGCCGGCGCGCGTCAACCTATTAGCTTTTGCGGCTGTCACGAGTGGCCGATTGCTTCTGTGATGACCCGCGTAACGAGGTCTGGCCGCTCGAGGTAGGGCAGGTGCGCCGTGCCCGGCAGGACCCGGCCATGCCCGTTGGGCAGGCGAGCGGCCAGTTGCTTGCTGCGGTTGACGAGGAAGGGCAGATCCAAATCGCCCCAGGCGACCGTGACTGGCACGTTGATCTGTCCGAGCTGGTTCCAGGCGTCAACGGAACTCGCTCCCGCGCCTTCCGGGTCCGCGTTGCGCTGCACGATGGCGTTCATCGCCAGCGCAAGGTCGCGGGCCGGTCTGCTGACCCGGCCCTCGGGACTTGCCGGACCGTCCAGCCAGACCCACGTCTCCAGCCGGTTGGCCTCGTTCAGGTCACCGGCGGCCATGGCCGCGTCGTCCAGGTCACTGAGCCGCTGACTGGCGGCGTCGTACTGGGCAGGCTCTGGAGCTCCGCTCACCGCGGGCGCGAACAGACGACGCCGGTGACGCGCTGCGGCGCCAGCAGCACGGCGTCGATCGCCACGCGGCCACCTGCCGAGCTGCCGACCAGCCAGGCCGGGCCGTCGGTGACTGCGCCGAGCACCGCGGTGAGGTCGTCAACGTGGCTGAAGGCGCCGGAACTCGGCCGGGTATCGCCGAAGCCTCGGCGGTCATAGGTGATCACAGCGTGGGCGGGGCTCAGCTGGTCGCCAACCGCATCCCAGCTCCGCCGATCGCACACGCCCGCATGCAGCAGCACCACCGGAGGACTCGCACCACTCCAGCGAGTCCCATACAGGACAGCATCATCGACGCGGACCCGGAAGATCTCACGTGTCACCGTTCCCATGCTGGCCAGGCATACACCAGAGCGCAACGGATTAAGCGACCTGCCAGGCAGCGTGTGGTCACCGGCCGAGGGGCCGCGGCGACCCCGGTAGTGGCGCGCGTTGCCGCTCCAGCAGGGGCCAGCGTGTGTCGGCGGCCAGCGCGGCGGCGATGGTGGTTTGCTGGTGCCCGGCGCCCCGGACACCACGATCACGGTCATCATCTACTACACGGTCACCAAGCCCGTTCTCACGGGTCGCGCCGCTGGCACCGTAGGACACGCCGCCGCACCGGCGTCAGTCGGGGTAATTGGTGGGGTGGGTGGTGTAGGTGCGGTGACTGGGGGGTGACCCAGGCCATAGTGCCGGGTTGGTCTTGGGTGAGAGTCCAGCCGGGGGTTTGCTTGGCGTCGTGGTGACCTCTGCAGAGGGGGCCGTGCCCGCATTCTTAGCAGGCACTTGCGGCCAGCTCCAGTAACTGAGCTTTCCGACGCGCGATCGGGTAATCGAGCCTCATAACCATTGACCCGCGCCCCGGCTTATACGCGGGTCCTCGATGAGCCGGCGGTGACGGCTAGATCGGTGATGCCGGGCCATAGCGGTCGTTGATCTGGGTGCGCAGGCGCTCCAGGCGTGCGGGCTGCCGAGCGAGGGAGCGGAACATCCCGGGCCACCACAGGACTGCGAAGGCGGCCCAGCCGGCCGCGAGAGCGAAGTGGAAGGCCCACTGCACGTGGCGCTGCTCCCGGCTGCTGAGTCCCCGCCGGGCTTCATCCCACTGGTCACGCGCGGCGCCGGCGAATAACCGCCGCCGTATGCGCAGCGCGATGAGCATGGCGGCGATAATGAATGCGGCTGTCCCGCCGAAAACCAGGACAGAATCACCACATCGGCGTGCTGGTGATGCATCGCACTGCTCCTTCACGGGCGCCTCGCCCGGTATGCCGCGCCAGTTACTGGGCTTGATCCGCTTTGGCGGACCAAGTCCACAGCGACCGAGCCATGCCGACGTCACGCATGGGGTAAGCGAGGCAGACGCCAGCCTGGTCCCCGGCCGCAACGCGCTGCTGCTGCACGTCGCCAGCGGCTGATAAGGGTCAGCCGGCGGCTAGCTCGCGCTGATACCAGGTGCCTGGCTTACCGCCGAGGTCAGCCGGGTCGGCCGGGCCAACCGGGATGAACCCGGCCTTGGCCAGCACCTTCTGGGACGCCGCATTCTCGCGGGCGGTGGCCGCCTTGAGTGTGCGCAGCCCGTGCCGCGCCGCCGCCAGCCGGCACAACTCCTGGACGGTCGCGGTCGCCACGCCGCGGCCGGCGACGTGCTGCGCGATCCGGTAACCGAGTTTCGCGGTGCCGTCGTCGAGGTCGTACAGGTTGAACCGGCCCAGGACCGAGCCATCCTCGGCGACGAGCACGTAGAAGGCGCAGACGCCGGCCTCCTGCTCAGCCAGCGAGGCGCTGTGCCGGTCGGTGAACTGGTCGAAGAACTCATCGCCACGGTCGGAGACCGAGGCAGCGAAATAGGCGCGGTTCGCCAGCTCAAAGGCCAGGACCGCTGGGGCATGACCAGCATGCAGCCGCTGCAGCTCGGGCACTGCCCAACTCTAACCAGATAGTGCGCTGAGGCCACCTGAGTTTCCGCCGGGCCAAGCTGGATTGTCCCGAGTGGTGCTTAGGACGATCTCCGACGGGTGACGATGGATAGCGTGGCGAACCAGGCGGGTGATCCGGTTTCACCGTTCGCTCGGCGCTGGGAGACGCGGCCATGACGATGGAGCCGCCGGGCGGCTCCCGTGATCTGTACCGGGTGACTGTACGCGCGGGCACCGGTCTTGCCGCCACCGTGCTGGTGGAACTTAACCAGCGCAGGATCGTGGAGTTCTTCAGCGCGATGTCCATGACCCCCGTCTGCCGCACCACGGCAACAGCAGGCAGCTAACCGGTACGGCACGTCAACCCCGCCCCGCAAGCTCCGCGGGCTGCTGCCGCATGCCTCCGTTATGTCTGATTTCCGGGTCAGCCTCGGTGCCACCTGAGCGCAAGCCGTGCGGTGACCTGGGCGGCGCTGGGCGATGGTGGCGATCCGATCCGGGGGGCAACCAAATGCCTTGGCCAAGTCGTCATTACGGGCGACGAGATTGAGGAGCGCATGCGCGAGCCCGAGGGTTTCAATGAGTTCGTCGCCGACCGCCAGGCAGGCTTGCAGCGGATGGCTTTCCTGCTAACCGGAGACTGGCAGCTCGCCGAGGACCTGGTGCAGACGGCCCTGGGGAAGGCGTGGGTGCACTGGGGCCGGATCATCCAGTCCGGCAGGCCCGAGGCCTATGTGCGCCGGGTGATTGTCACGACCTACGTGACCTGGTGGCGCCGACGCTGGCGCCGTGAGTTCACGACCGAGGCGTTCCCCGATATCCGGGACCCGGCCGATCCCCAGGCAGAAGCGGCGGCCCGGCTGGCAGCCAAGAGCCTGCTGAGCAAGCTCCCGGCCCGCCAGCGAGCGGTGCTGGTGCTGCGCTTTTACGAGGACATGACCGAGAAGGAGGCGGCGGTCATGCTGGGCTGTGCGGCGGGCACGGTGAAGAGCCAGACGGCCAAGGCGCTCGCGAGACTGCGAGCCGACGCCGGCCAGGTGGAGGAGTTGCTCCGGTGAACGAGGAATTCGCATCCCGCATCCTGAGAACGGCCGTCGCTGAGCCACCTCATGCGGTCACGGTCGAGGCGGTTCGCGGTGCGGTGCGCAGAAGGCGGCGGCGACGCGCGCTGACCAGCCTGCTGCCGGCCGCGGCAGCCACGGGTATCGCCGCTGCGGCGCTACTGTCACCGGCCCGGCCGCCCGTCTTCACCTTCGCCGGAGCAGATGGGCCGCTGACCAGGGCTCAGGCGGTCTCAGCCGAGGCGACGCTGCTGCAGCGGCTGCGTTTCCTCGGCCTGCACGCCACCGGCACCGTCACCGGCGAGCGCATCCAGGTCCGCGCTCCGGTGCCGGCGGCCTGGCTGGCATCGCTCGAGCAGATCGGCGCGGTCCAGTTCCGGCCGGTACTGCGCGTGCAAGCGCTCCCCTCACCGGCCCGCTGCCCCAAGCCCGGAACCGGCAGCAGCACTGCATGCGATCAGCAGCGCGCAACCCTGTTCACCCTCGGGCCGGCAATCGTCACCAACGCCGAGCTGACCCGCGTCCGGGCTGCCGGAACCACGGTCTCGCTCACTTTCAGCGCGACCGGGAAACGCCTCCTCGCAGCAGCTAGCGGCCGGCTGTCAACGCTCGCTTACCCTCGCGACGAGATCGCCATCTGGGTAGACGGAACAGTCATCGCGGCTCCGGCCGTGGAATCCGTGATCGCCGGGGGCCAGGCGCAGATCGCCGTGGACTTCACTCCGCAGCAGGCCATGCTCCTCGCCGCCGTCCTGAGCGGGACGCCGCTCCCCGAGCACCTGGCACTCGCATCCTCGTGACCAGCCCGACGTCCAGCCCCCCGAGCGGAGGACCTTTGTGATTATCTCCCGCACCCCGGACTATCCCGACGTGCTCAACGTGCCGCTGGGTTGCGCACGATCCGCAGCGTTCACGGCGTGGATCTAGCTCGTGGTACCCGCTGGCGGCTCGGGACTAGGGTTCTGCTGATGGGGTCGGGCATTCATACGCGGGGCAGACGATCCGGGATGAGGGCGGGCGCGGCTTCTCGTCCGCGAAGCGGTGGATGCGGTGGGCTGCTCCGCGCGGCTGTCGTCGCCACTGGTGTGGCTGTTGCTGGTGTGGCTGTTGCTGGTGTGGCCGTGGCGGTGCCAGGCGTCCAGGCGGCAACGACTGCCCGGGCACCTGCTGCCGTTGCGTCTTCGGCTGACAGCCGGTTCTCCCCGCAGGTGACGCATACCGGTACAGCCCCGACTGGGTACACGGTAACGTTCCGTTACTACGATCGCTCGGCCCGCCGTCTGCAGATCAAGGGCGAGTGGTATTTTTCCGCGCCGCAGGATACGACCACGAGCAGCTCGCAAGGCCTGCTGCCCAGCCAGTGGGCACCAGGCGACTTCCCGATCGCCTACCCGAACTCGGTGGACGCGAACTGGCCGGTAACCGACATGACCAAGGACCCGCGGACCGGTATCTGGACATACACCATCCCGCTGCCGTCGGGAACGTTCACGTACGGGTTCTTCGTCAACTGCGCGAGCGACAGCGGAGGCGGCTGCACGGAGATCTCCGATCCCGCCAACCCGCCATGGAACGACGTCCACGGCGCGAGCGCCGGCTCGGTCGAGCCGGACAGCCAGGTCTACGTGCCCTCGGACCCAGCCTTCGGCACCGCCGGCTACTCCTGGCAGGCGCCCGCCCCGGTGCACGGGCACCTCGCCGAGATGACGTAGCCCTCACCAGAATCTATCAGCCCGGCCGGGGAGCATCCGCTCGCGGTCTACACCCCGCCGGGCTACAACCCGCACCGGAAGGTGCCGTATCCCACGCTGTATCTCAGCCACGGCGCGGGCGGCAACGAGGTCGACTGGAGCACGCAGGGCGAGGCAGGCAACATCCTTGACCATCTGATCGACGCGAAACTGGTGCAGCCGGCCGTGGTGGTGATGACCGACTTCAACGGCCTCACGACCTCTACCACTGCTGACGGCATAACGGGCGCGTACGCCACCGACCTTCTCCGGGACGTCATCCCGTACGTGCAGGCGCACTATGACGTGTCGGACAGCCCCGGCAGCCGGGCCTTCGGTGGGCTGTCCGACGGTGGGGCGATAGCCAACTACCTCATGCTCAGCGACACCGCCGACTTCGGCTACTACAGCATCATGAGCAATGCGGGGCAGTTTCCGTTCTCGCTCCCCCCAATCCCGTTCCCCGCTCCCGTGGAGGCCGCGCTCAAGGGCATAGCCGGCATCCAGATCGGTGGCGGCCTCCAGGATCCGATCCGCATCCTGACCAAAGCGGAGGAGGCGGATCTGGCTGGCAACGACGTCCCGTTTACCGATGACTCGGTCAACGGCGGCCACGAGTGGTACGTGTGGCGGATCATGCTGCGCGACTTCCTCGCCAAGGTCGCCTTCCGCGCCACCACCACGACCGTCATCGCGCAGGCAGGCCCGGGCGGCACCGGGCTCAGCGCCACGGTCTGGACTGACACGACAGCGCCCGTCCAGCCGGCCGGAACCGTGCAGTTCTACGCAGACGGCGCGAAGCTAGGCAGCCCAGCCCGGATCACGGCGGGCACGACTGTACTGCCACACGCCCAGCTCAGCGTCGGGCCGCACACCATCACCGCCACTTACAGCGGCAGCACTTACTACGATCCCAGTACCAGCGCCCCGATCCCGGCCATGACCAGCATGCAGCCCGCTGCAGCTCGGGCACTGCCCAATTCTAATCAGATAGTGCGCTGAGGCCACCTGAGTTCCGCCGGGCCACGCTGGCCCCGGCGCTTAGCGACGTTACCTGCCGACCAGGGATCGCTAGGTGTGTGGTTATGACTTGCAGGCGGGACTGTCTCGGCATCCGCATTCACAGCGGCACCACCGGATGAAGACGCCGATCAGCTGGCGGCTGCGGCGCCCGGCCCGGCACACTGATCTGCACCGCGCCGTTCAGGCTGGCCTGGACGGCCAGCCTGGAGTCATATCCGGTCTAAGAGCGCCCCGGCAATAGGCGTCACTTGAGCCGCTTGGTCGTCGGGCGGGTGTC
>CAWGIW010000020.1:0-61670 GCA_963822825.1 uncultured Actinomycetes bacterium
CGTCCCAACGCAATGCCGCGTAGTTAAGGGTGGTGGGTTGCGGTCAAGGGTGATCGTGTGCCGGCGTGGCGGGGTGCTGGAGGACGGGGCCTCTGGTAGATCGGGTCAACCCATCACGATCTTCCCGATTCCAAGAGGCCCCGTTGAGCGCTCAGTCTGCCATTGTGTCGTTCACTCGTGTTGTCACGGTCGCTGCGGGGGTGTTCGCGCCGGGGCATCTGGGTGAGTTAACGCAGTTCGCGCCGTTCGAGCTGGTCGATGATGTGCTGGAGCAGACCGGGGCGGTGCAGCGGCGGCTGCGGGATCTGCCGTCGCGGGCGGGGGTGTATTTCGTGCTGGCCCTGGGGATGTTCCCGCGGCTGGGGTACGCGCGGGTGTGGGCGAAGCTGACCGCGGGGCTGGGCGGCCTGGATGGCCTGGTGGTCACCTGCCCGTCGGAGAAGGCGCTGCGGGATCTGCGGCGCCGCCTGGGCGCGGCGCCGCTGAAGGCCTTGTTCGAGGTGGTCGCTGGGCCGCTGGCCTGGCCGTATGCTCCCGGGGTGCGGTTCTGCGGGCTGCGGACGGTGGCGTTTGACGGGTGCAGTTCGCTGCGGGCCCCGGCCACCGACCGCGTCCATGCCTGGCTGGGCCGGATCCGCCACCCGAATGGGTTTGCCGGGTACCCGGCGCCGCGGCTGATGACCCTGGCCGAGACCGGGACCCGGGGCCTGCTCGGCGCTGTGATCGGGGTGGCGGCGGACGGGGATGAGCCTGCCCTGGCCCGCCGGCTGCTGCACCTGCTGGGCCCGGGCATGCTCGTGCTGATGGACCGCGCCTATGACGGCGCCGCGTTCCTCGCCGAAGCCGCCGCGACCGGGGCACACATCCTGGCCCGCGGGAAAGCCTCCCGCCGCCCCGAAATCCTGGAGATCTTGCCCGATGGGTCCTACCTGTCCCGGATCGGCGGCCTGGACGTGCGGATCATCGAGGCGGACGTGACGGTGACCGGCGCCGACGGCAGCCGCTGCGGGGACCGCTTCCGGCTGATCACCACACTGCTCGATCACCGCCGCTTCCCCGCGCACCGCCTGGCCCGGCTGTATCACGAGCGGTGGGAAATCGAGTCCGCCTACCTCGCGCTGCGCCACACCCTGCTCCAGGGCCGGGTCCTGCGCTCCGGGGACCGGCCCGGCCTGGAACAGGAAATCTGGGCGCTGCTGGCCCTCTACCAGCTGCTGCGCATGGCCATGACCGACGCCACCCACTCAGCCCCCGGCACCGACCCCGACCGGGCCAGCTTCACCACCGCCCTGCAAACCGCCACCGACCAGCTCATCCAAGCCCAGGGCATCATCCCCGGCCCCCCCGGCCAGCCCGGCGCCATCACCCGCGCCATCCTGGCCGGCCTGCCGCCAGCCCGCCTGCCCCGCTACAGCGCACGGAAAGCCAAATGCGCCCACTCCCGCTACCCCGGCCGCACCGATGACCCCCGCCCTTCCCTCCCCGCCACCATCACCGCCGTCACCATCACCATCACCGCCCCGCCGCCCACGCAGGTGCCCCCCATCCGCCCCCGCCAGCCCCGGCCCGCCCACCGCCGCGACCAGGTCATCACGCTCATGAACACCACACCCGGCCGCCCCTGGACCGGACACGACCTCGCCGCGGAACTCCACCTCAGCCAGCCCGCCCTGACCACCCAGCTCGCCCGATGGGCCCGCACCGGCCACCTGACCCGCACCAGCCACGCAACCTACACACCAGCCATCCCGCCCTAACCCCTGGACAAACCCACCAAACCCCTAACTACGCGGCATTGCGTCCCAACGACACCTGTGGCGCTTTGGTGTCGTTGCGGCGTGCGGGTGGGGGCGGCAGAAGGTGGGTTAGGGCTGGGTTAGGCGGGCCAGGATGAGCTCGCGGGCGCGGGTGGCGTCGGCCTGGCCGCGGGTCGCCTTCATCACCGCGCCGAGCAGGGCGCCCGCTGCGGCGACCTTGCCGTCCCGGACCTTCTGCGCTACCTCGGGGTGGGCGGCGATCACCTCGTCCACCACGGCCGTGAGCGCGCCGTCGTCGCGGACCACGGCGAGGCCGCGGGCGGCCACCACCTCGTCCGGAGTTCCCTCACCGGCCAGCACCCCGTCGATGACCTGCCGGGCGAGCTTGTCGTTGAGCATGCCGGATGTGACCAGCCCGGCCACCGCCGCCACCTGGGCCGCCGTGATCGGCAGGCCGACCAGGTCCAGGCCGGACTCGTTGGCCCGGCGGGACAGCTCACCGAGCCACCATTTGCGGGCGTCGGCCGGCGCGGTGCCCGCGGCCACGGTCTCGGCCACCAGGTCGAGTGCCCCCGCGTTGCGCAGGTCCCTCATGTCCAGATCGGAGAGGCCCCATTCAGCCTGCTGCCGAGCCTGGCGCGCCTGGGGAAGTTCCGGCAGCGCGGCCCGGATCTCCTCCACCCACTCGCCGGATGGGGCGATGGGCACCAGGTCCGGGTCGGGGAAGTAGCGGTAATCCTGGGCTTCTTCCTTGCTGCGGCCCGCGGTGGTGATGCCCGTGTCCTCATGGAAGTGCCGGGTCTCCTGGACGACCCGGCCGCCCGAGTCGAGGACCGCGGCCTGCCGCTCGATCTCGTACCGGACGGCGCGCTCCACGGAGCGCAGCGAGTTGACGTTCTTGGTCTCGGTGCGTGTCCCCCACTGCCCGGAGCCCTTCGGGGCCAGCGACGTGTTCACGTCGCAGCGCAGCGAGCCTTCCTCCATCCGGACGTCCGATACGCCAAGGGAGCGCACCAGGTCCCTCAGTTCGGTCACGTACGCGCGGGCGACCTGCGGGGCGCGCGCGCGCGTGCGGGCCACCGGTTTGGTGACGATTTCCACCAACGGAATGCCGGCCCGGTTGTAGTCCACCAGCGAGTAGTCGGCACCGTGGATGCGTCCCGTGGACCCGCCGACGTGCAGCGATTTGCCGGTGTCTTCCTCCAGGTGGACACGCTCGATCTCGACCCTGACGACGCCGCCCTCGGAGCCAGGCGGCTGGTCCTCAAGGGTGACGTCGAGCCAGCCATCGGTGCACAGCGGCTCGTCGTACTGCGATATCTGGTAGTCCTTCGGCATGTCGGGGTAGAAGTAGTTTTTCCTGGCGAACCGGCAGTGCTGCGCGATCGAGCAGTTCAGGGCCAGCCCGATCCTGATCGTGTACTCGATCGCGGCCCGGTTGGCCACCGGGAGCGAGCCGGGCAGCCCCAAGCAGACTGGGCAGACCTGAGTGTTGGGCTCGGCGCCGAACTGGGTCGGGCACCCACAGAACATCTTGGTCGCGGTACCCAGCTCGACGTGCGTCTCCAAGCCGATGAGCGGCTCGTAGCGGGAGACCGCCTCGTCGAAGGACACCAGCGTGGCCTGGTCAGACATGGCCGATCCCCTTCGCCTCGTCCAGCCCCTTCGCCTCGTCAAGCAGGGGGTGCCCCCGGCGCTCCGTGAGCACCGCCTCGAGCGCGGCTCCCACCCGGTAGAGGCGGTCATCGGCGAGCACCGGCGCCATGATCTGCAGGCCGACCGGGAGGCCGTCCTCGGGCGCGAGCCCGCACGGCACCGACAGGGCCGCGTTGCCGGCCAGGTCCGACGGGATCGTGCACAGGTCGGCCAGGTACATGGCGAGCGGGTCGTCGGCCCGCTCGCCGATCGGGAACGCGGTGGTGGGTGTGGCCGGCGAGATCAGCACGTCCACCTGCTCGAACGCCGCCTCGAAGTCTCTGATAATCAAGGTGCGCACCTGCTGGGCCTTGCCGTAATAGGCGTCGTAGTAGCCGCTCGACAGGGCGTATGTGCCGAGCATGATCCTGCGCTTGACCTCGGCGCCGAAACCCTGGGCGCGGGTCAGGGCCATGACCTCCTCGGCGCTGCGGGTGCCGTCGTCGCCGACCCGCAGGCCATACCGCATGCCATCGAACCGGGCCAGGTTGGACGAGGCCTCGCTGGGCGCGATCAGGTAGTAGGCGGGAAGCGCGTAGCTGAAGTGCGGGCAGGATACTTCGGCGATCTTCGCGCCGAGCGACTCAAGCAGTTCGACCGCCTCGCCGAACCTCGTCATGACCCCCGGCTGGTACCCCTCGCCGCCGAGTTCCGGGACCACGCCGACGCGCAGCCCGCTGACATCCGCCTGGCGCGCGGCGGCCACCACGGGCGGCACCGGCGCGTCCACCGAGGTCGAATCGCATGGATCATGCCCGGAGATGGCTTCGTGGAGCAACGCGGCGTCGAGGACGGTGCGGGCCAGCGGGCCCGGCGTGTCCAGCGAGGACGCGAACGCGATAAGCCCGTACCTGGACGACCCGCCGTAGGTCGGCTTCACCCCGACGATTCCGCAGACCGCCGCGGGCTGGCGGATCGATCCTCCGGTGTCGGTGCCGATACCGAGGGGCGCCTCGAAACCGGCCACGGCCGCGGCTGAACCGCCGGACGAGCCGCCCGGCACCCGGCTCAGGTCCCACGGGTTGTGGGACGGCCCGAAGGCCGAGTTCTCCGTAGAGGAGCCCATGGCGAACTCGTCCAGGTTGCTCTTGCCGAGGATCACCACCCCGGCCTGGCGGAGCCGCCGCGTGACGGTCGCGTCGTACGGCGGCTGCCATCCCTCCAGGATGCGGGATCCGGCCGTGGTGGGCATGTCCTCCGTGGTGAAAACGTCCTTCAGCGCGAGCGGCACGCCGGCCAGCGGGCCGAGCGTCTCGCCCCCCGCGCGCCGCTCGTCCACCGCCCGGGCGGCGGCCCGCGCGGAGTCGGCCGCGACGTGCAGGAACGCGTGTACCTGGGCGTCTACCGCGCCGATCCGGGTCAGGTGGGCCTCGGTGACGTCGGCGGCGGACGCCTCACCTGACGCGATGACCGCCGCCAGATCGGCCGCGGTCATCGCGGTGAACTCACTGGTCATGATCAGTCCTCCGCCAGGATGCGCGGAACCCGGAACCGCTGCTGCTCCACCGCGGGCGCCTGAGCGAGCGCTTTATCGGCGCCCAGGCACGGCACCACCACGTCATCGCGGAACACATTGACCAGCGGCACCGCGTGCGAGGTGGGGGGGATCCCGTCGGCGGCCACTTCCTGGACCCGCGCCACGGCCGAGAGGATCTGATCGAGCTGGCCGACCAGGTGATCCAGTTCCTTCTCGCCCAGCGTCAGCCGGGACAGCCGGGCCAGATGGGCCACTTCCTCGCGGGTAATGGACATGGCTGCCATCTTAGGGCGTGATCGGCGCGCAACCCTTCGTATTAATGGCTGTCGAGCACGCCGGCGGCCGGTGCGGCCAGCGAGGTGCCCGGCTCGCTGCCGCCGTGGACGGCAGCGGTCAACCGCGGCGGGCTCGCTGTGTCCTGGACGAAACCATCGGCCAGCCACGCGGTGGCCGACGCCACGTTGAGAGGCCGGCTGAAATGCCAACCCTGCGCCATATCGCAACCCATGGCGCGCAATGCGGCCGCCGTCTCCGGCGACTCGACTCCCTTGGCCACGGAGCGGATGCCCAGCGCCCGGGCCAGGTCCACCAGGGCCTTGACGATCAAGCCATCGTCCGCGCTGCCGGGCAGCTTCGCGATGAAGGAAGAGTCAATCTTGATCTCACTGACCGGGAGCCCGCGGAGCCGCCCAGCGAGGCCCGGCCGGTCGCGAAGTCGTCCAGGCTGAGCGGGACGCCGATAGACGCCAGGCAGGCGGCGACCGTCGCGGTGCGGGCGGGCTCGTTGGCGAGCGCCCGCTCGCTGACCTCGAGCAGCAGTGCCTCGGGCGGCAGCCTGCGGGAGGCAAGCCCGCGCTCTATCGTGCTGGCCAGGCCGCCGTCGAGCAGGTCACGCGCGGACACATTGACCGAGAGCTGCACGGGCAGGCCACGCTGCCGCCACAGACACGCCTGGGTGAACGCGGACTCCAGCACGTGGGCGGTGAGGTCCCGCATCAGGAACGACTGAGCGACCAGCGGGATGAACGCCTGCGGCGTCAGCAGCCCGCGGCTGGGGTGCCGCCACCGGACGAGTGCCTCGAGCCCGGCGGTCCGGCCGTCCGCCAGGAGGACCTTCGGCTGGTAGTGCAGCTCGAACTCGCCCTGGTCGATCCCCCGGCGCAGGTCCCCGAGCAAGGAAAACCGGGCCGGTGAATGGTGGTCAGAGCGGGCCACGTACGCCTCGACCCCGCTGTGGCGCTCCTTGGCCAGGTACATCGCCACGTCGGCGCGCTGCAGGAGCCCGTCCACGGCGGTGGCGTCGCGGGGGTACAAGGCGATGCCGACACTGGCCTCGATCTCGAACGACATGCCTTCCATCCGGATCGGCTCGGCGAGCGCGGCGCGCAGCCGGTTGGCCACCTCCCGGGCGTCAGTCATCGCCTTGACCGAGGGCAGGAGCACCGCGAACTCGTCCCCGCCCAGCCGGGCGACGATATCCCCCGGCCGCACGCTGCGGGTCAGCCGGTGCGCGATGATCCGCAGCAGCCCGTCGCCCACCGGGTGCCCGAGCGTGTCGTTGACCTCCTTGAACCTGTCCAGGTCCAGCAGCAGGAATCCGGCCAGGCCCCCCGACCTCGCCACCCCGGCCAGCGCCTCGGTGGTCCGGCGCGTCAACAGAGTGCGGTTGGGCAGCCCGGTCAGCTCGTCATGCAGCGCCTGATGCTCACGCTGGAGCGACATGGCGGCGTTCGCGTACACGGCGGCCAGCGGGAGCAGGAACAACAGCACGAGCAGGACGGACCGGGCCATCACCACCACCACGAGCGGCGCGGCGGACAGCAAGACCAGGTTGGCGAATGCCTGATAGGGCAGCGCCTTGCGCAGCGTGGCCAGGACAGGCGTGCGTTCGTGCACCGCCACTGCGACGCTGACCAGCAGGAAGTTGCAGACGAAGTAGACCAGCGCGGCGAGTCCCACCGCGCCGAGCTCCGGCCCGGTCAGCACCCAAGGGGCCAGCGGCATCGGACGCAGGCCAGCCGCCTCCATCACCACGGCCGCGAGACCCAGGCTGAGCATGAACTGGGCGGCGTTGAAGGCGGCGCGGAAAGGTGCCTGCCTGCAGGTCAGCGCTACGACCAGCGTGGTAACGCAGCGGATCAGCGCCGCGGTGGGAAATCCCCAGTACAGCAAAGCGGCGAAGCAGAACGTGAGCGAGGTCGCACCCGAGTCGGAGGCCGACTTTCCCGGAGTGATGATGGGCCGAAGTTCCCCGACCAGCGCGAGCGCGGCAATGACCCAGAACAGCGGATGGCCCGCCAGCCCGCGCAGCCCGGGAAGAGATAGCCGGGGCACGACCATCACGACTACCGCCAGTCCCGCCACGGTGACGGCGGTCAGGTAAACCCACAGCGGAGAGCCGATCCGCGGACCGATATCCCTCGTGTCGTTCGGGTCCTTCATGGCGTCCTCGCGCTGGGGGCAGCCGGTGGAAATGCGCGTTCGCTCCATGAACAGGGTACGGCGAAAATCATACTTCGCGAAACCGATCACACACTATCTGTTACAAGCCTTCGATCCGTAACGAAATAGGTGCAGGTCAGGCCTGGATCGGTCCAGTGGAGAAATTCCGGCTCATGCCCGCGCGCCGTCTCCCCCTGCGGCTGGGCGCTCAGCCGCCTCCGCTCCCGCCGCCTCCGCTCCCGCCCGCCTCTCCCGGCCACCCCGGGGCCACCTCCGCCGCGGCCACCTCCGCCCCGGCCCCTTCCGCCACGGCCACCTCGGCCATGTCCGCCCCGGCCAATTCCGCCCCGGCCACCTCCGCGACCCCAGCCGCCGCGGCCGGGCCATCGCCGAGCAGGACCCCGAACCCAGCCTCATCCAGCACCGGCACGCCCAGCGTGACGGCCTTGTCGTACTTCGAGCCCGGCTTGTCGCCCGCCACGACGAAATGCGTCTTCTTCGACACGGAGGAGGTCACCTTGCCGCCCAGCGCCTGGACAGCCTCGGCCGCCTCGTCCCGGCTGAACTCCTCCAGCGCGCCCGTGATCACCAGGCTGATGCCGGCCAGCGGCCCAAGCCCGCCGACCTCGGCGCCTCCGCCGGTACCCTGCCCGCTGGCGGACTCCAGCCGGACGCCCGCGGCCCGCCACTTCCGCACGATCGCCGCGTGCCAGTCCACGGTGAACCACTCGATCACCGCCGCGGCGATCGTCGGGCCCACCCCTTCAACGGCGGCCAGCCGCTCGGCCGAGGAGGAAGCGATCGCGTCCAGCGAGCCGAAGCCGGCCGCGAGCGCGCGGGCGGCAGTGGGCCCGACATGCCTGATCGACAGGGCGACGAGGATCCGCCACAGCGGCCGGTCGCGTGCCTCCTCCAGGTTGTGCAGCAGTTTGCCCGCGTTGATCGTGAGGGTGCCTTGCTTGTTGACGAAGAACGGAGAGGCGGCGAGCTTCTCCGCGGTCAGCGAGAACAGGTCGCCCTCGTCGGTAACCAGGCCCGAGTCAAGCAGGGCGACGACCGCCTCGTAACCGAGCACCTCGATATCCAGCGCGCTCCGGCTGGCCAGGTGGAAGAGGCGCTCGCGCAGTTGCGCCGGACAGGACCTGGCGTTCGGGCAGCGCCAGTCCACACCGCCTTCCTCCCGGACCAAGGCGGTGCCGCAGGCGGGGCAGTCGGCGGGGAACTCAAAGGCGCGCTCGGTACCGCTGCGCAGGTCCACCACCGGCCCGACCACCTCGGGGATCACGTCGCCGGCTTTGCGCAGGACGACCATGTCGCCGATCAGCACCCCCTTACGCGCCAGCTCGTCGGCGTTGTGCAGGGTCGCTCTCTCCACGGTGGACCCGCTCACCAGGACCGGCTCCATGACCGCGAAGGGGGTGACCCGCCCGGTGCGGCCCACGTTCACCTCGATGCCGAGCAGCCGGGTAGTGACCTCCTCGGGCGGGTATTTGAAGGCGATCGCCCAGCGGGGCGCCCGGCTGGTCGCGCCCAGCGCCCGCTGCACGTCGAGCCGGTCGAGCTTGACCACCACACCGTCGATCTCGTACGGGGGGTCGTGCCGGTGCTCGCGGTAGTGCTCGATGTACTCCCGGACGCCGTCCATGTCCTCGGTGACCTTGAACAGGTCGCTGACCGGCAGGCCCCACCCGCGCAGCCGCTCGTACCAGCCCGAGTGGGTGCCGGGATCATCAACCGAGGCGACACCCACCCCGTGCAGGATCAGGTCGAGCGGCCGGGTCGCGGTGACCCGCGGGTCCTTCTGGCGCAGCGATCCGGCGGCCGCGTTCCGCGGGTTGGCGAAGGGCGGCCTGCCCGCCTCGGTCAGCTTCTCGTTCAGCTCGCGGAACGCGGTCACCGGCAGGAATACCTCGCCGCGGACCTCAAGCGTCTCGGGCACGTCCGGCCCGGTGAGGCGGAGTGGGACGGACGTGATGGTCCGGATGTTCGGCGTGACGTCCTCCCCGGTGACGCCGTCGCCCCGGGTGGCGCCGCGGACCAGCGCGCCGTTGCGGTACACGAGCGCGATCGCCAGGCCGTCGATCTTCAGCTCGCACAGGTAAGGGCCTGTCCCGTCCAGCCTGGCCACCCGGGCGGCCCACGCATCGAGTTCCTCCGCCGAGAAGGCGTTGTCCAGGCTGAGCAGCCGCTCCAGGTGCGTGACCGCGGTGAATTCGGTGGAGACCGCGCCACCCACCCGCTGCGACGGCGAGTCGGGCGTGCGCAGCTCCGGATAGCGCTCCTCCAGGTCGCGGAGTTCACGCATCATCGCGTCGTACTCGGCGTCGGAGACGGTGGGCGAGTCGAGCACGTAGTAGCGGTGGTTGTTCTCGGTAAGTTCGACGCTCAGCTGCGCGTGCCGCTGCCGCGCCGCCACCGTGGCTTCCTCCACCGTGGCTCCGTCGTGCGCCG
This sequence comes from uncultured Actinomycetes bacterium, assembly GCA_963822825.1. Lineage (GTDB taxonomy): Bacteria > Actinomycetota > Actinomycetes > Streptosporangiales > Streptosporangiaceae > JAWWPY01. The sequence goes on from CAWGIW010000020.1 coordinate 9,823, forward strand.
ACGCGGCGTTGTCCGGCCCCGTCACCCCGCCTCCTCCTCGATGAGCTCGGGCAGCAACCTGCCCGCTTCCCGGCAGCAGGCGAGTGCGGCTTTCGCGTACCCGGGCGGCGCTCCCGCCAGCCCGCAGGCCGGTGTGATCACCACCTGGGCGGCGATGTCGGCCGTGCCTCCCGCCCCCCGCACGGACGGCCATCCCATCCGGCGCCAGAGTTCCACCACCCGACCCGCCACCGCATCAGGAGCCGGCAGTTGCCCGGGGGCGGTTCGTCCGGACGCTTGCCCGGTAGCGGCCCGCCCGGACGACTGCCCCGCGGCGGTCCGTCCGGACGCTTGCCCGGTGGCGGTCCGCCCGGACGCGTGGTTATCACTGGGCACCCCGGCGACAGCGCCGGGCGTGGCCGGAACGACGCCGACGAAGACCCCGAGACCCGCCTCTATCAACTCCGCCAGCGTCTCCTCCTCCCCGCGCCGCAGCTGGCTGAGGTCGAAACTCACCGCTTCTGCCCCCGCCGTTTTCATCATGGCGAAGGGCACCGACATTCCGCAGCAGTGGATGACGGCAGGCGCCTGCGCGGCCTGCAGGACGGAGCGGAGCCCCGTTTCAATGTCTGGCGCGTCGATCGCGGGCAGCCGGCCGAACCCGCTGGCCGTCGGCACACCGCCCTCGATCACCGTGGGCAGGGCCGGCTCGTCCAGCTGAAGCAGCAACTGAGCGCCCGGCACGCGTCTGCGGACTTCGGCGACGTGGACGGCGATCCCCTCGGCCAGCGACTCGGTCAGGTCGGCGACCGCACCCCGGTCGGCCAGGGCGGCGTTCTGGCTGCGGGCGAGCTCAATGCTGGCCGCCAGCGTCCATGGTCCGCAGACCTGGACCTTGAGGGCGCCCTGGTACGTGTCGGCGGCCTCTTCCAGCGCGTCCAGGTCGTGAGAAAGCATGGTCTGCGCCCGGCGCACGTCCCGGCCTGGCCGGTCCGTGAACCGCCAGCCGCTGGTGGTCATCTCCACCGGCAGCTCGATCAGGAGGGCGGCCGTCCGTCCGGTCAGGTCGGCTCCCGGGCCGCGGTCCGGGAGTTCGGCAACGTACGGCAGGTCCGGCAACTCGCCGAAGATGATCCGGGTGGTCTCGACGGGATCGGTGCCTGGCATGGAGCCGACGCCGGTGGCGCTGGCCGGCGGCCACGGGAACGAGGGCGCGGAGTTCGTGTCCTGCACCCTGCTGAGCTTAGGGCGTGAACTGCGGGAAAGTCCTGGCTGGCCGGGCTGCGCCGCACCATGCCCCGCAAAGCTGCGGCGCAGCGGCCAGGGGGGCCGGGTCGGGGCCGGTCTTGGCCTGCGGTCAGACGAACATCTCGTCGTGCCTAGCGGCGACGTCTGCGTCGAGGACGTGCAGGCCGGCCACCCTCCGGACGCCCTGGGTCATCCGGTCCGGAGCCTGGAGAGTCAGCGTAAAATCCGGCTCGTACCTGCGGCTGGCCAGATCCCGCTCTTCCCGGCGGATACCGGCGCTGACTACGGTGATGATCCCCGCGCTGACTCCGGCGATGAAGACGATGACTGCGGCGATCAGGATGGTACCCATGTGTTTCCCCTCTTTCTGACCAGCGGGTTGTGGTTCCGCCGACCCCGTCTGGGCTCATCCCCCCGGTAAGGTTGGCCGGGGTGACAAGGATGTTGGGAACAAGCTGGTTCGTTTGGATGCACCCAAGCAGTCCTACTGCTAGACTCGCCTGTATGCGTCCTGCCATCCCAGTGATCCCAACCTCTAGCACTCACCAGGCATATACCAGCCTTATGAGGGCACTAAACGGGATCATGGGAACTATTCTGATGATCCCTACGGCAGGAACGATCCTTTTGGGTCCAGCTACCCCTGCCATCAGGGTCATTGGGATCTCTGGGAGGTATTGTGGCCGCTGACCCGATGTACCGGCAGATCGCCGATGATCTGCGTCACCAAATCGAGGCGGGCAGCCTAGCTCCCGGCCAAAAGCTGCGAACCGAGCTGGAACTCAGAGAGAAGTACGACGCGTCGCGGAACACAGTCCGCGACGCCGTCAAGTGGCTCATCACCCGAGGCTTGGTCGAAACCCGCCCAGGACAGGGCACATTCGTCGTCCAGCGGATCAACCCCTTCGTCACCACGCTAACCGGCGATCCTAAGACAGGATTCGCCGAAGGTGACCCGTATCAGCCTGAGCTGACGACAGAGGGGGGCGAAGGCGAGCCGTACTACGCCAAGGAAGTGACCGCCTGGCGCAGAGAGCCCACCGCCAACGAGCCCCGAGTCGAGATCCAGCAAACCGACAGCCAGATCGCAGCGGAACTGGAACTTCAGGTCGGGGCGACTGTTGTCAGCCGGCACCAGCAACGCCTTCTCGACCGCACGCCCTGGTCGCTACAAACCTCCTTCTACCCCATGGCTCTCGTGGAGCAGGGCGCCGAACGCCTCATTCAGGCCCCCAACATCCCGGAGGGAACTGTTGAGTACCTGAGGCGGAAGATCGGGATCACCCAAGCTGGGTGGCGAGATGTGATCACTGTACGATCACCAGACGAGACGGAGACTGCGTTCTTCAAGCTTCCTGATGATGGTCGCGTCTCGGTGATCGAAACCCGTAGGACAGCCTTCGATGAACAAGGCTCGCCGTTCCGCCTGACGGTCAGCGTCTACCCGGCCGACCGGAACCGGTTCGCTGTCAACGTAGGAAAAGTGCCTGACCGGGTGGTTGATCCGCCAACATCCCACGATGGACAGCCGCCAGCCAAACAGCCCGACGACGCTGACATCCGGCTGGAGCGCAGCGGCTAAGTGGTTCCCGCTAGAACTCGGCAGCTGGAGCCGCCGGGCTTTCACCGTTTGAAAATGATCACACAAGCCTCCCGTGGGCCATACCCGGCCTGCGGGCCCAGGCCCCAGGGCACCCGCCCTGGCCCGCAGTCACCAATGCGGTACTCCGAAAGAACGGGGAGGTGTCATGGCAAAGCGTCACGGTCGCCCGTCAGTGCAGTACCGCTACGAGCACTACGACCCCCGCTGAAGGTAACGCAATCCACGGCTGAGGAGCTCGCCTCGTGGGGGAGCTTGCGGTACAGCCATTTTGTACGCTGCCGGACGCTGGTGAGGAAGTCCAAAGCTCGCAGCAGCGCCGACAGCGCATTGCAAAGTAACACAACTTCTGAGGCGCAGGAGGCAAGAGGGTACCTTTGATATCCAAAGATGCCGGTGGCATGACGAGCACGTACTAGATCCTGTTGCGAACAAGCTTGACGCTCGGCGCACAGCGGGCTCCATGCTCCGGTGACAGTCTGATGTTCCAGCGCCAAATCCCGTCATTCTGGGCAGAACATTGAAGCATGGGAGACTTTGCGGTTGTCCTGCGCCGTGCGGGGGTGCGAGACCTGGACGTCATTACCAGCCTGATCGATGATGCTGCCGACTGGTTACGGACGAAGAACACCGATCAGTGGGCCCAGCCGTGGCCCAGCGTGGCGGATCGCAGCCACCGGATCCTGAGGGATCTTCGCGCGGGGAAGACCTGGATCGCCTGGGACGGCAGCGTGCCTGCCGCCACGATCACCGCCGACTCGCAGGACAACCCGATATGGCCGGCCGAGACACGGCAGGAACGGGCTGTGTATGTCTGCCGTCTCGTGGTGAGCCGAGGGCACACGGGCAAAGCCCTGGGTGCCGGGCTTCTGGACTGGGCCGGGTTCCGCGCCCTACGGCATTACGCCGCCCGCTGGGTCAGGGTCAACGTGTGGACGACCAACGTGGCGTTGCACGCGTACTACCAGCGGCAAGGGTTCGAGTTTTACGGGTTCTGTGAAGCCGTGGCCAAGTATCCCTCGGCGGCTTTGTTTCAGAAGCCAACGGACCGTATCAAACCGACCGACAGCACCATATTCCAGGTGGCGCCGCACGGGACGTAGGCCGCTCTGCTTGGGACACGCTGCTTTCGGTACGTCTGCGGAGGTCGCCGAGCGGGGCCTCAGCTGGGTTGCCAGGCCGGCTGCGGGGGTAGTTTTGGGGGAAGTCATGGCAATCACCCCCGGCACACGTGCTCGCCTAAGGCTTCGGGCCATGACGTCGACCGCGGCGAAGGTGGGCAGGCCGCGGCGGTTGCCGCGGTGGCTGGCCTGGATGGCGGTGCTGCTGGTGGCGGCCGCGGCGGCGATCGCGGTGGCGCTGCGGGTGACGCCCTCGCAGACGGTCAACGTCGCCGGACAGGTCATCACGGTGGGCGCCACGGCGCCGACGTTGAGCCTATCCGGCCCAGGTGAGATCGACCTGTTCGGCCAGAGCCTCCCCACGAACCTGCACTTCCTGGGTCCCGTCCGGCCCAGGCTGCAACTGGCCCAGATCAGCATTAACAGCGAGCTGACGAACTTCGTGCGGGGAACCCACCCGGCAGGCGCCGCGCGCGTCCTGGGCAGTGTCCTCGCGGACGGGTGGATCCGCTACTTCGCCTGGGAGACGGTGATCAGCGGCCTGGGGGCGCTGCTCCTGGTCGGAGCCGTAGCAGGCTGGCGGCGGCTTCCGCACCGGACCACCATCAAGCTGCTGGTGGCCGGCCTCGTCGTCACCGAGGCCATCAACCTGGGCGCCATCATGATCACCGCCTACCAGGCCCCTGGCTCACTGCGTCAGGTGCACTCGCTCAACCAGCTCGTGGGCAGTGAACCGCCGGTATCGGACATCGCGAAGGCGGCTCCGGTGCGACCCAAGGTGCAGGTGGTAGTCATCGGAGACTCCACGGCCGCCGGGGACGGGCTCCCGCCGGTGCCGCATGCCACCCCTTCCGACCTCGCCTGCGGGCGCAGCACTGACTCGTACGCCGAAGACCTGGCCCGGGCCGATCACTGGAACGTGCTGAACCTCGCCTGTGACAGCGCCACCATCGCCAACGGGCTGCTGGGGCCGCAGGGCCGCGGCGGCCAGACCGCGCCCGCGCAGATCGACGGAGTGCAGAGCGCACGGAACGCGTCGGCTGTCATCGTGAGCATCGGCGCGGACGATCTGGGCTGGTCAGCGGTGGTGCAGTACTGCGCCGCGGCACCGAACTGCGACGACCGCGCCACAGCCGCCTACTTCCAGCAGCAGCTCGCTTCGTTTAGTAAAAATTACCTGCAGTTGCTGAGCCAGCTCGCGACGCTCCCGGCGCATCCCCGGGTGCTCATCAACCGCTACTACGACCCCTTCGGCCCGAACGTGAGCTGCCTGAGCCGGTCTGGGCTGACCACCGCAAAGCTCCGCACCCTGACCTCGCGGCTGAATACGCTGAACGCGGTCCTGGCCAAGGGCGCGGCCGATTTCGGGTTCGCCTCCACCCAGCCCGACTTCGCCGGTCACCAGATGTGCACGCAGCAGCCATTCGTGCAAGGACTGCAGGGGTCAGCCCCGTTCCACCCCACCACCCTGGGAGAGTTCGCCATCGCGCTGGCCGACCAGGCGGCGCTGACCGATCAGGCACCGCTGCCGCAGTGACCGGCCGCTGGCCGCTGGGTCAGCTCGCGTCCGCAGGTCCGGGGCGGGCTATGACCCCGGTCCAGGGGGCGAGGGTGCCGCGATCCAGGATGCCGTGGCCGGCTGACGACGCCACGACCGGGCCGACGGGCACCTCCACCGCGGCGGGCTTGTCGGAGAAATTGGCCGCGACCAGCAAGCCATCGACCTGGTACGTCCAGAGGGCAGGCGGTCCGGGCAATTCCCGGTAGGTGGCGATGCGCCCGCCATATTCCGCGCGCCGGAGCGCGATCAGGTCACGGCAGAGCCGCAGCACCGAGGCCGGGTCCTCGCGCTGGACGGCGACGTTGCGGGCAGCACTGTCGCCGTAGGGCAGCCATGGCACCACGCCCTCGGCGGTGAAGCCGGCTGACGGGGAGGCATCCCACCGCATCGGGCTCCGGGCGCGGTCCCGGCCACCGGCCGCGCTGAGATCACTGGCGGTCGTCCGGTCCCGGCGCAGCGCCAGTGGCACGTCCACATCGGTCATCGCGATCTCGTCGCCGTAGTAGAGGACAGCCGTGCCCGGCAGCGTGGCCAGCACCAGCAGCGCGAGCCGCGCCTTGCGCTCGTCACCGCCCGCCCACCGCGATGGGAAGCGGCTGATGTCGTGGTTGGAAGCGGTCCAGACCGGGCACTCGCCGGGCGGCAGCGCGGCGAGTGTATCCGCGACGATCCGCCGCAGCGCCGGCGCGGTGAACTCGGCGAAGATGAACGGGAAGTTGAACGTGAGCTGGAGTTCATCGCCGTGACCGTGGAACGCGGCCATCCGGTCCAGGTCGGCCACCCATGTCTCGCCCAGCAGCAGCCGCGGCGGGGAGTAACTCCCGGCGATCTCGCGCCAGTCCCTGAACACGCTGTGCGACTCGGGCCGGTTCGCGCTATAGACCGGTTCGAGCCCGAACCGGCTGTGCAGGCGGTCCGTGGCGGCCGCGGCCGACGGCGGGTTGTGGCGCAGTTCCGCGTCCTTGTACAGGCCGTGGGCGACGTCGATGCGGAATCCGGCGGCCCCCCGGTCGAACCAGAACCGCAGGATGTCCAGGAACGCCTCGCTGACAGCCGGCTCCCACCAGTTCAGGTCGGGCTGGCTGTCCAGGAAATTGTGCAGGTAGCACTGGCCGCTGGCCTCGTCGAGCGTCCAGGCTGAGTGGCCGGTGGCGTCGAGCCAGTTGTTCGGCGGGCCGCCGCCGGGGGCTGGGTCGGCCCACACGTAAAAGCTGCGGTGCGCGGAATCCGGGCCGCTGATCGCGTTAACGAACCACGGATGCGCGGCGCTGGTGTGGTTGGGCACCAGGTCGAGCAGGACCCTTATGCCCCGCGTGGCCGCCTCGGAGATCAGCCGGTCGAGGTCCTCGAGGGTGCCCAGCTCAGGATGCACTCCGAGATAGTCCGAGACGTCGTAGCCCCAGTCGTCGTCGGGCGAGGGCATGGTCGGTGACAGCCAGATGCCGTCGACACCCAGCCATGAGAGGTAATCGAGCTTGGCCGTCACCCCCGGCAGGTCGCCGTAACCGTCCCCGTTCGTGTCCCGCCAGGACCGGACGTAGATCTGGTAGAGGGTGGCACCATGCCACCAGGGGGCGGCACTGCGGTGTGCGTCCATCAGGTCTCCTGATGCCGGTCCTCGAACCCTGCCGGTCGTTGAACCTATCCGGGTACCGCCCGGGCCGCTACTCCGGGCCTGGTCCGCGTCACGGGAGACCTTGATGTCCGTGGCCGGCGGGCGGACACTGGGACTGTGGGCCGGGACTTTGAGTGGGTGGCCGTGATCCTGCTTCCCACGGCGCTGGGATTCGGGACGCTGGGGGCCATCCGCGTGCTCCGCTGGGCAGCGCGGTGGCGGTCACGGCCGCCTGCCGTCGAGCCGCTCGAACGGCTTGGCGCGAGCCTCCGCCGGCTTCGTGCCGAGCTGGAGGACCTGGAGACGCGGCCGGATGTGCCGCACAAGGGGCAGCGGCTGCGCGCGCTCCGGGCCGCCTACCTCGATACCCTGGTCACGGCCTGCACGCGGCTGGCGGTCAGCCCGCCGAACGGCGCGGCTGGGACACGGCAACGTGGAGCGGACGGGCCGGTTCCGCAGGCCGAGATCTACCGGGTGGAAGCGGCCTTGCGGCAGCGCGGCCTCGACGTGCGTGAGGTGGCGGCACGCTGACCGCCTGGCGGTGACCGGTGGGTGACCGCCTCCGGCTGGATGACTGGCTGGATGACCGCCCGCACATGGCAGCTCTTCGCGCCACCGCGGCCAGGCCGCCTGCGGCGTACGATCGGGATGTGGTGCAGGTGCTCGCGGTCTCCGATGAGGTCGATGACGCGCTGTGCGTGGATCTGCGCTCGGTGCGCGCGGCCGAGCTGATCGTGGCCTGCGGGGACCTACCGTTTGACTACCTCGGCTACCTGATGAACGCGCTCGACGTACCGCTGGTCTTCGTGGCCGGCAACCACGACCCTGACCTGTCCGGTTACCGGATCTCGCGCGCGGGCCTGACGCTGCGGGCCAGCTTCCCGGAGCGGCCCCCATGGCCGGACGGCGCGGTGAACGCCGACGGCCAGATCGCGGACGTGGCCGGGCTGCGGATGGGCGGCCTCGGTGGCTCCCCCCGCTACCGTGAGGGGCCGAACCAGTACACCGGTCGGCAGCAGGCGCGGCGGGCCCGGTCTCTGATCCGGCGGGCCGCGCTGAGCAAGATCCGTGACGGGCGCGGCATCGACGTGCTGCTCACCCACGCCCCGCCGCGTGGTGTGGGCGACGGGGACGACCCGCCGCACCAGGGGTTCACCGCCTGGCACGGGCTCGTCGCGCGGCTGCAGCCCGCGCTGCTGCTGCATGGCCACGTCCGCCCCGCCGAGGCGACCAGTCCCGGCCGACGCCTTGGGCGGACGGTTGTACGCAACGTCACCGGCTGGCACCTGATGGACATCGAACCGGGGGCGGGTGTCCGGCCGGTCCCCGCGGGCCGCCATGCCAGCTGAGACCGGCTTCCCGCGTTCCGACGTCGAGAACGACTTCCAGCGCGCACGCCGCCGCCAGGTACTCGCCCGGCTCGCCCAGCGGCTCCTGCGGGAGCCGGACGATATCAACCTGATCATGCCGTTCGACGAGGTGATCGCCGCGCTCGGCATGAAGGGAGAGCGATCACTGGGGCTGCAGATCATCAGGCTGGACACGGTGGTCGGCACGGCGGAATCCAGGCGCGACTTCGACCGCCGCTTTCGGCCCACCTCGGGCCGCGTACGGGAACGATGGGAACGGCTGGCGCTGGCGCAGCGGCGCGGGGAGCCGATCCCACCCATCGACGTCTACCGCGTGGGCGAGATGCATTTCGTCAAGGACGGGCATCACCGGGTGTCGATCGCGCTGGCCACCGGCCAGACGACGATCGACGCCTACGTGACCGAGATCCTGACCGCCGTGCCCGCACGTGGCCTCCTCCACCGCAGCGACCTGCTGCTGAAGAGCAACGAACGGATGTTCCGGTCCAGGGTGCCGCTCTCGGCGCAGGCGTACGCCAAGATCACATTCAGCGATCCCTGGTCGTACGCGGAACTCGGGGAGGCCGTGGAGGCCTGGGGATTCCGGCTGATGCAGCACGAGCACACGTTCTACGACCGCCCCGAGGTCGCCCGCCGGTGGTTCAACGAGGAGTTCACGCCGGTCGTGGGCATGCTGCACGCGGCAGACCTGGTCCCAGCGGCCACCGACGCCGAGGCCTACCTGGTCGTCGCGCGGGAACGGTACCGCCTGATGCGCACCCACGAGTGGAACGACGAGGTGATCGAGCGGTTGCGGCAGCAGTTCCACCCACCACGCCGGCACCCCCGGCGGGAAGCGGCGGCCGACGACTCGTGAACGGGCCTCAGGGCACCGCGGAGGGCAGGGCGACCGGCGGGCTGGTCGAGTGGCCCTGGAACAGCAGCGAGGCGATCTGGCTGAGCTGGTTGATGCCGTAGTTGAACCCCGCGGGACCGGAGTTGCCGTCGTAGCCTTCCAGGTTGTACATGATCGCCAGGGTAAAGCGCTGGTCCGGACCCGCGAACCCGACCGTGTTGGTGATCCAGATGTCGGGCGCGTCCCACTCCCAGCCATCCTTGTTGCCCGGCTGGTTCTGCGCGCCCGCGCCCCAGACACCCCACTGCTGGTCCACGGCGCTGACGTGCTGCAGCCGGTACACGAGGTAGTCGCGGACGCTGGCCGGGGCGTCGTTGAGCACATAGTTCATCAGGTTGTCGAGATCCTGGGCCGTGCAGTACATAAAGCCCCAGTTGGGCGGCGAGGCGGTGAATTTCGCGCTGGTCATGCCGAATGCCTGGATACGGCTCAGGAAGCTGCCGTCCTCGTACCTGTTCCACAGGTCGTCAGCGTCGTTGTCGTCGCTGGTGTACAGCGCCTGGTACATCTCATCCATGTCGGTGCTGGTGAGATGGATGCTGCCCGCCTCGTTGCGCAGCAGCAGGTCGGTCATCATAGCCAGCTTCATCGTCAACGCGGCCGGGTACTCCACGGTGGCGCCGGCGCTGCGCCAGACCGCACCGGTCGTCCGGTCATCCACCACGACGCCGATCGAGCCGGGCAGGCCCCCCAGGTAGTTCTGCATGGCGGTGATCCGGTCCTGCATCTCGCACGAGAAGCCAGGGGCGCTCCCGGAGCAGGTCGGTGTCGGGCTGGGGCTAGGGGTCGGGGTCGGGGTCGGGCGCGGCGACCGGCTGGCCGACGGCGATACACTCGCCCGCGAGCCAACCTGCGTGGCGGATTGAGCGCTTGGGTCCCCGAGCAGGCCGCAGCCAGCCACGCCGAGGGCAGCCAGCAGGCCACACAGCGCGGCGGTCAGCCGCCCGGGGCGGCGGGTGGGGGTGATGGTGGTATATATGCCGACCAGGATACGAGTGATGGCTCAGGCCCGTACAAATCGTCGCCAATCCTGGCCCGATCGTTGCTAACTCGTGAACGCCGCGGTCACCCGCCGGCGCAGCGCCGGGCGCCGGGCTCCCTGAGCCCGGCAGATCCCGGTAACGGGCTCACTTGAGCCGAACGGTCGAACACGTGGACGGCCCCGAACATCCAGCCCGGGCCCGGCTCCTTCGCGTGGCTCACGTTGGCCCGAGATCGAGATCAGACCACAGTGCGGCGCCCAGCTTATGAAATCTCCAGTTGTTCTTGGCGCCCACGCTGAAGAGCCTCATGGCCACCGCGACCTGGTGCTCGGGGTCCCCGAACGCGTGGACAACACGATGCCAGCCGACCTGCCCGGCGTGTCCGAAGCTGCGGGCGCTCCAGTTGCCGCCGATGCCGTTCGTGCGCATGCCGGCGAAGAAGCCGAGCCCGTAGCGGCTGTCCCCGAGCCCGAGTCCCAGGTCGAGGTCGCTGTGCTCGCGGGTCATCTCACGGATGCTCGCCTCCTCAAGCAGCGTCCCGGCGCCCCTCGCGCAGCGGATCAGTTCCTCGTAGAGCAGGCCGAGGTCACGAGCGGCACCGAAACCGCCGTGGGCCGGGTTGACCGTGCGGAAGAGAGTCGCGTTACACGGTTCTGGAACGACGGCGAATGAACCGCTCCGCGCCCGATGGCAGGGAACGTACCGGGCCGGGTCGGGCGACGTCATGCGCAAGCCGGGCACTCCGGCTGCTATCGAGATCACGCGGGTCACGACGTCAGCGAATTCCAGGTTGTAGAGGCGCTCGGTGACGGCGGCCAGGATGTACCAGGCATGCGTCATGTTGTACATCGGCTCGCGGTACCAGGAGACAGGGGGAAGCGGCTGCGTACATACCACTCTGGCCAGGTCGGGAAAGTCGTGGTCGTAAGGGTTTATGGCGGGTATGTTCGGCAGGCCGCTGGTATGGCTGAGCAACTGCCGCAGGGTGATCGTGCGCCGCGGACCGAGGCTGACTTCGGGCAGAAACCGGCTCACCGGGTCATCGAAGCTGGCCTCGCCTGCTTCTACAGCTCGGGCCAGGCAGCACGCGGTGACTGGCTTGACCGCGCAGTAGAGCCGCCCGATGTCCTCTGTTCAACGAGTTTCGCTTCGCGCCGCTACGGCCGGCGGCCACGTCGGCGACGACATGCCCATCACGGGAAACGAAGATCTGTCCGCCCAGGCATTCGCCCGCATCGAGCCATCGCTGGAGCAATGCCAGTGTTCTTGGAATACGCGTGCCGCTGCCCGGCGCCCGCGCAGAGCTTTCACTCACCGGCGCCCGCGCACAGCTTTCACTCATCAGTCACCGCCTCCGACGGACCTCGAGCGCCCCCAGTCACCGGTGAGCAGCCGCCGGCCACGCAGGTGCAGGTGATCGCGATTACGACCGCTGGCCGACTACTGTCTGCTGCCGGTAGCGCATCACGCCTGTGCCGGTGTTTACTGCGTGCCTTCGGAATCCCTCGATCAGCCTGACCTCGTCGTCGCTCAGGTCGGGATGCCAAAGGTCGATGATCAGCACTACACGGCGCTGCGGCGATCGATTCCAGGCCTCGTGCTCGAAGCTGTCGTCAAAGACGATGCACCGCCCGGCATCCCATGTGCCCTCGGTGCCGCCCACCCGGATGCCACAGCCGGAGGGAACCTCAATGCCCAGATGGCAGCGGAGCCGCATATTCGTCGAACCACTATGGGGCGCAACGCTGGTCATCGGGTCCAAGCACGAGAAGTAACATATCCCGCCCAGGCCGCGCATAGTACGGTGGGATTCAACGATCGACATGGTCACTGGGCACAGGGCGGCATTCCGCTCATTCTTGTAACCGCCGGCCTCGTACAGGAATGACACGTTCCACCGGCCGTCGCGCGGGATTCCTTCCATCTCCTCTTGAAAATGACTGGACGTCAGCCCGTAAAACTCCTCGCTGATCTGGGCCGACATGCTTTCCAGGTCGTTGCAGAGCGAGAATCGCTGCGCATCCCACCACGGTTGGGACGGCAAGTCGGGGTAACGCAGCATTCTTCCCTGGGGACGCTCCCGCAGGCCCGCGATATACCGGCCAAATCGGGGCGGCAAAGGGGCCTGGCTGGCCGGCGTCGTCGCGCTGCCTGCTCCAGCGAGATCTTTGATAGCTCCGTTCATGGACGCCGCATACGTCATAGGTCATCCCTCGGTGCTAGGTGCTCGGAGTCACCAGGCTGCATGGGCCTGGTCGAGGCGCTCTCGAGTCACGCTCGAGGCCGCGCTGGCCTGATGACTGACAGCGGTCCGCCGCCACGGTTGGCCGATCCATGCCACCAAATCAGCCGGCGTGCCCGCACAACGCCGCTAGCCATCGAAGGGCCGGGGTGATCAGTGACGGAGCAGCGCATCGGCATCCTGGGGCCAGGCGCCGTGGGCGGATTGCTAGCCGCGCGCCTGGCTCACCTCGGACATGACGTTACTGTCCTGGCCCCCGAGTCCACCGCGGCCGCCATCGCGGCCAACGGCCTCGAGCTGCATAGACCCTCATCAGGAGTCATCGCGGCCTGGCCGCGCGCTTGCGCCTGGCTGACCCAGCCCATCGACTTCCTCTTCATCACCGTGAAGGCGACGAATCTCCTCGCCGCGCTACAGCGGACGCCTGCGGCCTGGCTCACAGGCACCCCGATCGTCCCGCTGCTGAACGGGATTGACCACATGCCCCTGCTTCGCACGCTTTACCCGGCTTCAGCGGTCGTCGCAGCGACCATCAGCATCGAGGCGACACGGAAGCGACCCGGTCTCATCGAGCAGCTATCGGCTTTCGCTGAGGTCGAGATCGCCGCGCCCCCGGCGGACCCCGAAACTGCTCTCCAAGTGGCTGACCTGCTCTCGCTGACCGGGTTCAGAGTGCACACGCACGGCGAAGAGACCCTCGTCCTGTGGCGCAAGCTCGCGACCTTGGCGCCTTTCGCGTTGCTCACCAGTTGCGCTCAGGCGCCGCTCGGGGACGCCCGCTCGCAACGCCCAGAACTGCTGGGCCTGCTCACAGCCGAGGCCGCCGCTGCCGCACAGGCCTGTGGCGCAACTGTGGAGCCCGGAGCTATCGAGGCCCGGCTGACGAGGATGGCGCCGCAGGCACGGTCTTCCATGCTCAAGGACCTCACGTCAGGCCGACCGCTCGAGCTCGATGCCATCGCCGGACCGATCATCCGTGCCATCTCCGCCGGGCGAGCGCCAGCCACCGCGGCGGCCGTGGCTGAAATCCTCGATCATGCGACGCTGATCAAGTGACTGGCTGCGCCCGCTGTACTAGCGTGACGACCTGTTCGGGCCCCGGCGATTGATGGAGGTGAGCGGCGTCATGGCCGGAGCAGGCAGCGGCGGCGGAAACGCACCGCAGGCGCTGGTCACCATCGGAGACTATGAGAGAGCGGCCGTTCATCTCCGCTCGCGCGCGACCGCGTACCTTAACGGGGCGGCCGCGGACGGGCACACGGCGCGATGGAATTGCGAACGCTATGCCGCCTATCGCTTGCTGCCGCGTACCTGCGTGGACGTGAGCAGGCTGGATACTTCCCTTCAGTTACTGGGGACGCAGCTGAGCGCTCCGGTCTTCCTGTCTCCGACAGCGCGTCATCGGCTCTTCCATCCGGAAGGCGAGATGGCGACGGCGGAGGGAGCCGCCGCCGCGGGAGCATTGTGGATCATCAGCACGCTCGCCTCGCTTTCACTCGAGGAATTCAGCGAGTTCATTCCAGGGCCATTCTGGTTCCAGCTGTTCATGCAGCGCGACCGAGATTTCACGGGCGATCTGGTGAAAAAGGCCATCGAGGCGGGAGCGGGTGCCATCGTCCTTACCGTGGACACGCCCGTAGGACCGCTACAGGACGCCGATGCTCGCGGCGGATACGTGATGCCCGGCTCTTGGCGGCCAGCCAATCTTCGCGCACTCGACGTGGGCCCGGCCGATTCAGCCGGAATCTACGATTCCTGGCTGGAGCCAGCATTAACGTGGCCGGACGTCCAGTGGCTGGCCGAGATCGCTAAGGTGCCGATAGTGGTGAAGGGTGTCTTGCGGCCCGACGACGCCCGTCACGCAGTGGACCACGGCGCCGCCGCGGTGATGGTATCCAATCATGGCGGCCGCAGCATCGACACCGCTATCGCCACGATTGATGCGCTTTCACCGATTGTTGCCGCAGTGGCCAATCGCGTGCCGGTGCTCGTGGACGGAGGGATACGTCGCGGAACGGACATATTGAAGGCAATCGCGCTGGGGGCCACGGCGGCTGGCATAGGCCGTCCGTACGTGTGGGGACTGGCGGTCGACGGACGGGACGGTGTGCGTGCCGTCTTGGAGCTACTTCGGCGCGAGCTCGAAGTGGCGATGGCACTGAGCGGGGCGCCTACCCTCGCAGATATCACATCCGACCTGGTCGTTCCTCCTGCTTGAGCCCACGGGCCGGCGGCCCAGCGCCAGCCTTCGTGATCGCCGGACCGGTTGGTCAATCCCCTTCCGCGAGCAGCGGAGCAACTGACCTGGTGACAGCCCGCTCGGCGGCGGCGTCCGGGCAGCCCGTGATCCTGATCATCTTCGCGCCAAGGGCACGTTCCAGCGGCAGGCCGCCGAGCAGCAGGGCCAGCATCATTTCGGCCCGCATGATCACTTGCGCGCATTCCCCAGCGGCGTCCTCACCCACCAGGATGATCGTCTTCAGATTCGCGTCAACCCTCCAGCGCTGCCGCAGGCCCGCCCCATAAGTGATGAGAAGGTCGAACGGGAGGCGCTGGATCCGCATGGTGAGCGGCGGCGAGGCGTGGTTGGACCAGTTCGCGCATGAGCCGGGAAACTGACGACGAATGGTCGCGCGCCGCGAGCAGGCCGACATCGGCGGCCGCGTCCATCTCGCTCGAGACGTTCCACTCCTCAGTGACCACGGCATAACCAAGGCCCCGCAGCAGGGAGTTCAGCTCGGCGCGCCGGCGAGGATCGATCAGCGCCGAGGGGACGCCGCGGCCGCGGCCAACCGAATCTCCGGCGATCTTCGTTGTCAGGTCAAACTTGAAATCGCCCATTCCTGGTCCGTGGTCGGCGTCGAACACTTCGTTGATCATCGCGGCTATGACATCATTGTCTCGTTTCACGTCGAGAAACGTGAGCAGGTCGCTCAGCGTGCCATGCGGATCATGTACAAGTCGTTCATAGTGAATTCGGCATGTTGCAGTTTCCGCTTTACCTTCGAACGAGACTATTTTGGCTGTGCGGTCGGTCCAGTATTGGGCAAGGGCATCCACGAAGTTGCCCGCGGAGCCTTGGATGTACTTATCGAACCCGAAGTGGCGGTAGCCCCACCGGCAGGCCTCGAGGCCCGACGCGATCACGTCCATGGCGTGCCGGTGTAGACACACGTAACGGGCATCGGGAAACACCTGGAATATTTCATCGATGAAGTCAACGGTGAACAGGGATTTGTCACACCAGACCGTCTTGCCGCGCTGCGCGAGGTACGGCGACATCATTCCGGCGATAATGCCTCCCACCTCGGGCGCCGGCTTTCGGCCCTCCGCATGCTTTACGCCGGGCGCCGCGGAGCTGCTGAACCCCCCGGCCAGTTGCGTGCGCAATTGGAGGGACTCAGCAATCAACTGCGCCAGCCGCGTCTCGCCCGGGCAGGCGATGTCTGGATGACAGTCCAGGAGACAGCGCAGCAGCGTGGAGCCTGAACGGGCATTGCACACAATGAATATCGGCTGCTCAGACATGTTTCTCTGGGGATCCTCAGGACTATGGCGGCAGGCGGGTCAGGGTGTCCGCGGACGGACGTTCCAGAAGCCCAGGATCGCACCAATCCAGGCTTGGCGTGCGCCTGGGGTCAAATGGCGCCGGTCGTCGGCCTGACGTCGGCAGGCACGCAAGCAAACCGTCATGACCGCCGCGCCGTTGGCCGCCCGCGGTGCCCGCCCGCGCCGCCTCGGCGCGCCAGTGTCCGTCACCTCGGCGCACCGGTGTCCGCCACCTCGGCGCACCGTTGTCCGCCCGCACCGTTGTCCGCCCGCGCCGCCTCGGCGCGCCGGTGTCCGTCACCTCAGCGCACCGGTGTCCGCCGCACCGGTGTCCGCCACCTCCGGCGCACCGTGTCCGCCCGCGCCGGTGTCCGCCCGCCTGGCAGCGGGCGGCCGGCCAGTGCCGGCGCCCGCTTCCGCGGCTGGGCTGCGCCCACGCCGGGCCGCGATCTGTGGGACGGCCGAAGGACACCATGATTTTGCAACGGACCTCTAAGCCGTTCCCCCGGACCAAAAAAACCGCTGACCTATCGCCCGGATCAAATCGGCGGAAAAGTAACAACGCGCAACACTGGACACAGGAGCCAAAAATGGCATACATTTAAAACGTTGCTCTGGACCCAGGCATGGGCGCCCCAAATTTCGGTGGTCGCGCTGCAGGATCTTAGAGCTTTTTTGTTTCCCAGCCAGAAAGGACTGCCAGGTCAGGATGCCTTTCGCAGCCAGCCGTGTGGCACGTTCAGGCAAGCGGCGGTTGAGTGCCGCGGCGCGTGTCCGCTAACGGGGCGATATGGCGTCCTCAGCGGCAGGCACTGGCTAGCCCGGAAACGTGCGCGCAAGCTTCTATTTTAGACCATCAGACTCACGAGAATCTTAGTGGAGGGAACATGACGCTGCCCCGGGCGGTTGCCCATAGATTAGATTGGGCGGAGCCTAGGGCAGGGAAAATAGTACGTTATAAGCTGCTGGGCGCCTTCGAAGTGGTTGGGAGCCGCGACTGCACCCCCATGGCGCCTAAATTACGCAGCGTGCTCGCCCTCCTGCTCCTGCAAGCGAACCGGGTTGTCAACCAGGCGACGCTGATCGATGAGCTCTGGGGGCGGGATCCACCGCAGAGTGCGGCCACCACGGTGCAGACGTATATTTATCACTTGCGCAAGACTTTCGCGGCGGAAAAGCTCAACCCACCGCACCATCGGCTTCTTGCCACCAAGCCACCTGGCTATCTTTTTCATACCGAGCCTGAACAGGTCGATGCCGAGGTCTTTGAACGTCTCGTCAGGCAGGGCCGCGACTCGATGGAGGATGGCCACCCCCGGGAAGCGGCCGCGTCCCTCAGCCGGGCGCTCAGATTGTGGACTGGACCGGCGCTGGCGGACGTACCGCAGGGGAACCTGCTCCACGCCCACGCCGTCTATCTCCAAGAACAGCGCATCAACGCGCTGGAGTTGCGGATCCAGGTCAACATCAGCCTGGGGAGGCAGCGTCAGCTGATCCCTGAGCTGAGTGCACTAGTCTGCGCGCACCCGTTCAATGAGTGGTTCCACGGGCAACTCATTGCGGCCCTCAACGGGGCAGGCCGACGCAGCGAGGCACTGCTCGCCTATCAGAACCTTCGCGGTCTGCTCAGCCAGGAGCTTGGAGTAGACCCATCCGCAGCGCTGCAACGGCTTCAACTGCAGGTCCTTTCGGTAGGCAAGCCGGAGCGTTCTTCCGCTGGCCGACCCGACCAGGACCAGGTCTGGGTCGTGGCCGCTCAGCTCGCGACGCACGGCACGGCGTCTCAGGCGCACCGCCTGCAAGCCGGCACTGGATGAACATAGGCGGTACAGATGGCTGACTGTCCTGGCGTGAACGGGGCCGGCGGCGCTGCGGTGGCCCGGGCGCGGCAGATTGTGGCTGACTTCCATGCCGCGAACCCGGTGCCGGGGGCGTCGGTCGCTGTCTTCGACAGCACGCACGTCCTCTTTGAGTGCCCGGTTGGTGTCCGGGCAGCGGATCACCCGGAAGAACCCATGACGGGGGATACGGTCTTTCGTCTTTTCTCGCTGACCAAGATGATCACGGCGCTGGCCGTGGCCAGGCTCGCGGACGCAGGGCGCCTCCGGCTCGATGATCCCGTCGCTAACTTCTTTCCCGGCTCCGTCTCTATTCCTGAGCCGATGAATGCGGTCACGATAAGGCAGCTGCTAAGTCACAGGTCGGGACTGTACCGCGGCGAGATCGACCTAAATTACGGCAGCCGCGATCCTCGTGGGCTCTCTCAGCACATCCAAGGATCAGGCGTCAACGGGACCTTCGTCGCTGACCCTGGAGACCTGTATTCTTACAGCGATGAAGGTTTCGCCATCGTGGGCTACATAATCGAGCGCAGCACAGGGCGCCCCTTTGCCGCCGCAATGACAGAGCTCGTGTTCGAGCCACTTGGCATGGATCACGCTTGCTTTGATCCGCTGGTCGCCATGACCCTGCCGTTAAGCCAGCAGCACGTTGACCGCCCAGCACAGGGCCTCGTGACCATGCGCCGTTTCGCCGACTCAGCTCGCATGCGTCCATACAGCGGGGCCTTCTGCTCGGTACGCGATATGTGCCGGTTCGGAATGCTTCACCTTGGCGGCGGTCTCGTCCCTGGCTCGACGAGTTCCATTATATCTGCCGATGCTATCCGGGAAATGTGCGAGCCGGCCAGCAGTGTCGGCTTGGATATTGACCTTGGCTACGGTCTCGGCGCCTACGTGGGGCCCCGCTATGGCGGGGATATATCGTATGGCCACGAAGGATATCACCTGGGCACCTGGTGCAAGCTCGTCCTATGTCCCGGCGCTGGCCTGGGCTTGGTGTGGTGTGACAACCGCGGCCCATCCGATGCGCTGATCTCCGCACGGCTCCGGTCCATCGGCAAGCTGCTGAACGTTTTCGGCGCGGGTGAGCCATCATGGGAGCCCGCCGGAGCCCCGCGGGAAGCAGAGGTGAATCACGCGGAGGTGACCGGCCGTTACGGGCGATCCGCGGCAGGTGCCGTGCGGGTCCACGTGTCGGCCGGCCAGCTTCGCATTTCCGACGGCGGCTGCGATGCACCACTCGTCCGGCATCGCGGTTCGGTCTTTGCCACCCCTGAGCACGTCGCGGTACCTGACCGAGCACCGTGGAAACCGCACGCGGGCAGCGATCGCTGCTGTGTGTGCTTTATCCGTGGCCACGGTGGCCATGATGGCCCGGTCTCGTACTTGTCGTTCAACGGGATCATTTACCGGCGCCAGAGCTAAGCCCGCCGCCTGGCCGGTCAGCTGACTCGCTCGGTGAGCGCGGCCAGATGCTTCAGGCCCTCGAGAACTTCAGCGTCGCCGAGACCGAAGTCGACCAGGCAGGCGATCTCGCTGACCCCGGCGTCTTCCAGTTGGCGCACGAACGGCAGGCAGGACTCTTCGGTACCGAACAAGGCGGCGGAGCGGAAGTACCGCTCAAACGCGAAGGCCAGCAACGCGTCCTTGTCCGATTCAGCCGCGGCGTGCAGGCGTTTCATCTCCTGCCCCCACAGGTCCGTGGAGGAGTCCAGATACTTAATGAACGGGGACCGCACCGTCTGCTTGACGCTCTCCACGGAATCACCCAGGTGGGTGTGAAGCATCAGGGTAACGCGCCCGCCATCCGGGGCGATGCCCGCCTCCGCTCGCGCCCGCCGGTAATCGCCGATTTTGGCGGTCAGCTCATCGATCGGCATGAACAACATGGCGGTCAGCACGTTGAAGCCGCCCGCTCCCGCGGCCTCGAAGGTGCGCCGCGATGAGCTCGCCGTAAGCCAGAGCCCGGGCTCGCTCTGAATCGCCTCGGGGTAGACCCTGACTTCGATCTCCTCGCCTTTCCCATTTCGACGGACAAGCGAGCCGCCGCGCCAGAGTGTGCGGAAGTCCTCGATCATGCCGGCCAGCAGCGTCCGGCGAGCCTGGAACATGTCCGGTGCTAGCACGAAATCGTTTGCGTTCCATCCTGACGCGAACGCCAGGTTGACTCGGCCATCGGAGAGGTTGTCAACGAACATCCAGTCCTCAGCGACTCGAAGGACGTCGTTGAGCGGCAGCACGACGCTGCCGGCGCGGATGCGCAGCCTCGAAGTCACCGACGCTACCGCGGCCGCGGCCAGCGCGGGATTGGGATAGGCGCCCCCGAAGGGGTGGAAGTGGCGCTCAGGCACCCAGACGGCCTCGAAGCCGTTGTTGTCGGCGAACCTGGCCGAGTCCATGAGCAGCTTGTATTGGGCGGCGGCGTCGGAGGCATCACGATTGGCGAAATACAGCAGGCTGATCTTCACGGCGACCTCTTGTCGGCGATAGTTGAAGGACGAATCCGGATCTTCTTTGCTCAAGCGCATGGCTGACGGCCGCGTGGTCGGTCTTCCCGTTCGGGGTGCGCGGAATGGCGGCTACCGCGACTACGGCAAGCGAGGAACGGGCGAGCCCGAGGCGGGCGGCGATCTCCCGGCACGCGGCGGCCGCCTGGCCCTTGGCCGTCCGCTCCACCACGACAAGGACTCGCTCCGCCGCGTCCACGGCGGCGGCCGCGGTCACCCCCCGGTCGGCCAGGAGCAACTCCACCTGCCCGAGATCCACCCGCCGCCCGAGTACTTTGACCTGCCGGTCGGCCCGGCCCGTGAGATAGAGGAAGCCCTCACGAAGGCGGCCCAGGTCGCCGGTATGAAGGACACCGTGCTTCGAGTCGCCTTCGCCAAGATCGGCGCGCTCCCGTGCGTACCCCATCATCACGTTCGGCCCCTCGTACACGACTTCTCCGGCCTCGCCCTCGCCGGCCGCCGTGCCATCCCCGCGCTGGATCCGCAGCCGCCCGCCAGGGACGGCGACGCCAACCGATCCGAGGCGCTCGGTGAGCAGCTCAGGAGGCAGATACGCGATCCGCGCGGTCGCTTCGGTCTGCCCGTACATGGAGACCAGGTCCCCCCCGGCGCGTTTCATCAGGTGGCCGAAGTGCAGAAGGCTGGCCTTGTCCAGGGCTCCGCCCGCCTGGAGCAGGCGCCGCAGGCTCGGATGATCGCGCGGCTCCCAGTGACTGGCGCGCAGGAAGTGATAGGTGGCGGGCACGGCGCCGACGCAGGTCACCCGCATCTGGTCGGCGCACCACCACAGCTCCCCCGAGGAGGGCGCGGCCGAGGTGAGCCCGGTCGCGGCGCCCGCCGCCAGGTGCGAGTTGAGAATCGACAGACCGAAACTGAAGTCGAGAGGCAAGGAGGCGAGCGCGCGGTCGCTGGGCCGGATGCGCAGCGCCTCGGCGATAGCGACGGCGTTGGATCGCAAGTTGCCAAACGAAAGCCGGACGGTCTTAGGGCGGCCGAGCGATCCAGACGTGCGGATCAGCATGGCCAGGTCAGGATGGATAGTGCCTGATCCGTAGCCATTCATCTGGCGCCACACGGGCAACGCCGCGCCGGTCGCGGGCGACCCGAAACGCAAGCGCTGGGCGAGGTGGGCCACATCGCTGCCGGCCGGCGTGACGAGCAGCTCAGGCCGGTATGCCGCGACGAAATCGGCCCAGAACTCCGCGCTCCCGTTCTCAACGAGCACTACCGCGTGCCCCGAGCGGAGGGCGGACAGGTAGGCGACAACCCCGGTCAGCGTCCGCGGCGCGTCGACGGCGACCAGGGCCTTGGCGGGCCATTCCAGCAACCGCTGGCCCGCCGAGACGAGGTGCAGAAGCTGCCCGTATCGCACCGTGCCGCCCTCCGCGCGCAGCACGGCGGGCGCATCGGGCGAGGCGCGGCCGAGCGCCGCCAGATCTAGCGTCTGCGTCACATCGGGCTGCTCACGGCCTGCGCGATCACGGCGGCCATCTCGCGGATCGTCTCGGCCGCGAACAGATCCTGCCCGCTGATCTCAACGCCCCACTGCTCGGCGATGAGCTCGACCAGCTCGACGGCGACCAGGGAGTCCCCGCCCAGGCTGATCAGGTCGTCGCTCATGCTGATGCCGACCTGGGGAAGTACCTGGCGCACCAGATCCGCGAGGCGGCACTCGATCTCGGTAACTGGTGGCTCGTACCGCAGCAGAAGTGCTCGCTCCCCGAGAGCAGCCCACGCCGCCGCACGGTCGGCCGTTCCGTCCGCGTGCCGGGGTATCCGCGGAACGATGGCGACCCGGATGTCCTCCCGGCCTTCGCCGAGCAGCCTCATGACCAGCTCGCGGAAGACCGGTCCCGGACGGTATCCCTGCCGGACGATAAACGCGGTGACAGCGGCCGGCTCCGGGCCCGCCAGCACTTCGGCATCATTGACGATCGGCTTCTCGCGGAGCTGCTCAGCCAGCCTCTCGTAGCGATCCTCGGTTCGCGTGTCAACGTTCGCCATCTCTATCTCCCTTGCTTCCGCCGTGCGCGGATCCACCGTCGGCGGCTGGATCACCGGCAGCGGATCGATCAGAGCCGATGCCGCGCACGATGTCGGCGAGCATTCGACGGTCCAGTTTTCCGGTTCCGCTGCGCGGAACGAGATCCGTGATGAGTACCTGTCGCGGCACCTTGTGACGGGCCAGGCGGCGCCGCGCGAACTCCTTCAGCTCCCGGCCGCTGAGTTCAGAGCGGGACGCAGCGACAACCGCCACCACCGCCTCGCCGAGCCGCTCGTCGGGAACACCGATAACGGCGACATCCAGGACTTGCGGGTGCTGCCCGAGTACGGACTCAACCTCGTCCGCATAGACGGTCTCACCGCCGACCTGGATCCGGCTGGCCTGCCTGGACTCCAAATAGAGGTAACCGCCGGCGTCGAGCCGGCCCCGGTCGCCCACCGTGGCAGATCCGTCCGCGGTCAGCCGAAGCTGATGTGCGGCGTCCAGATAGCCCGCTCCGGTCACCGCCGCGGACCGCATGTACACAGCACCGACCTCACCGGGCGGCAGTTTCCGGCCCGCTTCGTCCCGGATGCGGAGCTGGGTGAAGAACCCCCTCCCCACCGTTCCTGGATGCCTCCGCCACTCATCGCCACGGGCCAGGGTGACCCCCACTGACTCGGTCGCGCCGTACATCTCGAAGACGCGCTTGTCCCCCACCAGGTCGAGCCAGTTGCGCTTCACCTTTTCTGGGCAGGGAGCGGATAGGTGGAGCAGCCCGCGGACGCTGGACAGGTCGGCACTTTGGCCTTGGGCGGCGGCGGCCAGCAACCGCATGTGGTACGGCGTGAGCTGGAGCCACTCAATGGCCCAGTCCTCGATCAGTTGCAGCGAGCGGGCCGGATCGAATACCCGCTGGACCACCACGGTGTTGCCGTCCGACACGGCCTCGATGAAGTACGTCAGGGCCGCGGTATGGTGCAGGGGCCCGACCACAAGCTGGCGCTGACCCGGCCGCCAGTTCATGGTGGTGCTGGGGCGCGTCTCGCGCGGGCGCAGGCTCACGGTCCGCATCCGCTGATCGACCACCACTTTCGGAGTGCCCGCGGATCCGCCCGTGGCCAGCAGGACGCTCTCGGCCGGAATGGGGCGCAGGCACGGTCGGCTGGCCCGCAACGCGCAGACGCTGCGCTCCCGAACGAGGGCAATACCGTGCCCCCTCCTCAGCAGGGCGTCGCGCAACGCCAGGGACTCGGCCTCGGGGGACCGCCTGGACACCACAGCCACGGGCAGGTCCGCGCGGAGCGCCGCGAGCAGGCTGAGCACGGACTCCATGCCGTTGTCGACCTCGATCAGGACCACGCCGAAGCGGCCCGCGGCCGCGGTGATCTCAGCCGCGCGGGCCGCCGTTTCCTGACACAATTCGGCCCACGTCCATGACCGCGCCGCGGTGGCGGTCTCGGCGGCCAGCGCGACGCCGGGGTGAGTGGCACGCTCTCGCAGTCGCTCGCCTAGCACCGACACTCACCTCACCCCCGCTTCCGGGGCGGCGCATTCCGGCTGGGCCCCGAGCATGAATTCGCCCACCGAGGACTCAGCGAGCGGATCCAGCCCGGTGACCAGGCTGAAGAGCGCGGAGTCACCGGAACCGACACCGCAGCCCGCCAGGTTCATGGCCGTGGCGGCAAGGTACATCGCCTCATACAGGACGCCGACGTTCTTCAGCGTCAGGGAATAGGCGATACTTTCATATTTCCAGCTCACCCGGCTGAAGCGTGACGCCAAAGTGATCACCGTGTGCGGCTGGGCCACACCGCCGGTCGCGGAGTAGGCGTCAAACAGCATTCTGCGTACCAAGTCGGCACGATCACAGATCAAGGTTAGTTGATGGCTTAGCGCCTCGTAGCGGTACATGCCGGGCTGTAGCCCGGTACATTCTCGTATCGTTATGTACAGCTCAATGTCATATACGGCGCCGCCACTTGGATATGTTCGAGAGCTCGACTCGTAGAATCGTCCTGTTCGCGCATCAACGTTGTTCACTCCCTTGACCCGGCCGACACGATAGAGGAACTCTCCAAGCTGCCCGATAGTAATTGGCCGGTCGCCGTGTGCGCGCAGCGAGCGCCTCGTCTCCATAACCCGCGCGAGGGGCGGATCGTCCTTCGTGATTCGATCCAGATCGGGACTTGGCAGCTGCACGCTGGGCCCGGGACCTGAAGATCTGACCGCGGGCGCGGGCGCAATGCTTCCCTTGAAACGATAGGTCCCGCCCACGGGCCGGTCCGTGAGGCCGGCCCGGCTCCCGGCATGGAACACGACATCGTGGAATTCTCGCTGGGCCGCGCAGGGTGAGGCGTCCTCCGCCGTCTCCCCGCGCTGGCCGGTGACGGCCAGCGCGCCCACTCCATGCAGGAAGGCCGTAGACGCCCTGAGCGCCCCCAGATCGCCAGCCGGTCCGATCCGGTCTATCTCATCCATTCCGCGCGGTGATGCGAACGCGGTCACCAGTCCTCCGATAGCTGGCCAGCGCAGCGTGACGCGGGCATAGGAAGTCGGTGATTCGAGAATCATGTCGTCACCGAATCTGCGCAGATAGGCGAAACGTGACAATCGCAGCCGCACGGACTCGGGCAAGGCCGGGAAGCGGAAGCGCGCGAGGCTTGACGTCGGGACCGCGCGCATGAGCTCTTTGCCGCCAATCACGCAGCTGAAGTGGATCAGCGACTTCCCGCCTAGGCGCGCGAGCTCGGCATCGAGCCGGGAAAGATCCGCGGTAGGCCAGGCCCCGGTCGCGACCGAGTCGAGCTCGTCCCGCCCGGCCCGCCCCTCGCCCAGCCGCAGCAGCGCCGCTACGACCCCGTCATCGAGCAGTTTGAGGCGGATCCGGCGAGAGGGCTCTTCGACGGCTATCGTGCCAGGCTCGGCTCGTGACACCGCGACGCCCGACGCCAGCGACAGAAATATGTTTCCAGGGGGCGCGCTCACCACATCACGTCCATGCCAGGCGGGGACCCTGATCCGCGGCCGATAGCCAGGCCGCAGTACACCTGCGGACCTGCGCGCAGGCGTCCGGCGGCGGCGTCAAGCAGAGCCGATGGCAAGCGGGCGAAGAGACCTGAAGACAGGCCGCCGGCCGTGCCCAGCAACCGGGTCAAGCTGGCCGCCGCAGCGCATTTGCTGATCAGCGTGGTGTGACCGGCCGCGCCGTAGGCCGAAAGGGTCGCCTCGCGATCGCCCAGGAACAGCACGAGCGCCGGCGGGTCGAGGTGCCGGTCGCCGAGATAGCTCTCCATCACCGCGTTGAGCGCCCCAGGCTCCGAGCCCGTGAGCGCCCGCTGGACGATGGGGTCGTAGCAGCCGGGCGGCAATCCCGAGACCCGGCGGGCATAGAGCACGCAGCCGACCTGCGGGCCGGCACCGCCGGCCGGGGGCCAGATGTCCCTGGTGAGGGACAGCGAACGGCGCACTGCCTCTTCAACCGGCGCCGCTGAAAGCGGCGTGGAGTCGAAACTGTAGGTCATGCCGCTGCGGCGCAGTATCGATGATGCCCGCCGCATAGCGCCGCGGGGACTCGTGACGGAAGCAGGCAGCGCCAGCGGCCTCGGCGGAACCGCCACATCGATGACCGCGGTGATGGCCTCCCGGCGGCCGTCCAGGTCGAGCGCCGCCATGATCGTGTCGCGGCCCTCTTCCGCCTGCACGGCCATCCGCCATCCCACGGCCCGGCAGCACCAATAGAGCTGGGCGAGCGCCGCGCCCGCGTCCTGATGGACCACGCGCCGGCCGGACGGCCCGAGCCGGCTAGCGCAGTAGGCCGTGTCGCCGACCAGCACGAGGGAAAACGCGGCCTTACCCGCGGTGCCCGCGCTGGGCGGACCGGTCCACGACGTCTGGGGCAAAGCGACGAAATCGTGCGCCGCACCATCGTAAAACCAAGCCTGAGCAGCCTCGCCGGGAAGGTTGTGAACCACGTAGGCCTGCAGCGGCCGGAGATTTGCCACCGACGGCGCCCAATGATCGACCACGTGAACAGCCGGGGAATGCGCGCTCCTGGGCGCTCCGACGGTCCGTTCAAGGACCCACGACAGGGTTTGCCACGCCGCCCCACCTGGCTCTCCTCCAGCGAGAAGGCCGGCGTGCGGCATGCGCGGATTCAGCCGCAGCCCGGTCAGGTGGCGCCGGGCGGGACCGGCGGCCGGGCGGGTTCCTGGCGACAGCGGCTCGGCGTCGCCCCCGCAGGGCGGAAGCTCGGCCGCCTGGTCGCGGTCGAACTCAGCCAGCGCGCTGCCGCGCAGTCGGACGCCGGAGCCTCCGCAGTCGGCGCAGCCGGGCCGGCGCGGGACCGGCCACCGCTGTTGCCCGCCGTTGTCCATCCGTATCCCGATCGCGGCGTTCCATGCCCAGGTCGCCCCGTAACGGCCCAGATAACGCAGAGCTGCGCCGGCCGCGACGCCGGCCGCGACACTGGCCGCCGGGCCGTCGGGGTAGGCGGCCCCCCCGCCATCGGCTTGTCCCGCCGCCACGCAGCACCTGCGGCAGCGGCCGCCCGGCACGTCGAGCAGGGGTCCCACCGTGGTCTCCGGGTAGCTCAGCCAGACCGGCAGCAGCGGCGACGCCGGGACGCCCGTGGCGACCTGCCCCTGGTCCTCGTCCCCGCGAAGGACCTCTATGGTCAGGTCGGGTGACAGCCGGTCCGCGGCGCGGCCGCAGGAGCCATCCCGGCCTGCCCGCTGGACGACCGTGCCGACGCCCGACCGCGTGAGCAAGGCCGCGATGAGGTCGGATACCTGGCCTTCGCCGGTCACCAGGACACTGGCCGCCCGGAGGCGACCGCAGATGATCTCGCCACGACCACCCGGGGCCGATCGCCGCAGGTGGGTAAAGAACGGCGACGGCCGGCGGTCCACGGCGGCCACCATCCGCGGGTATGCCATCACGAGGCCGTCCTGACGTCAGCCGACGGTGCGGGGCAGATCTCCGCGGCCAGTGTCCTGAGCCGCTCGGCGCGTTCCGCCACGGCCACCAGGCCATTGGCGGCAGAATCGCATTCCAGGCACCCTTGCACACCGACCACCTCCCATGAAGCCACGGCGTCGCTCGCTATGTCGATCAAGAACAGCGGGCTGGCCAGATCGGCCTGGCCTGCCCGGCCGGCGATCGGGCGAGCATCAAGGCCAGTCCGGCCGCGATCGCGGCAATATGCGGCGGGTACCCCTCCACGCCAGGCGCCTCGTCCTGGTCAAACGCGTGCTCCACGTCTTCGCCGACCGTCCTCGCGGCCTGCCCGTGCTGGGCCAGACGGACCGAGTAGCAGGCAGGACATGGGGCGGCCCCGGGCACCACCACGGGTCCGACCCGGGCCTGCCGCCGACCGAGCGCGACCGGAAGCCACGTCACGCCAGTCGCCGCGGCAGCAGCGGCGAACGCGTCCAGGTCGGCCGGCGCGTCGCGGGAGGACGCCATGATCCCCAGTTCGCCGCCGGAGAGGAAGTGGCACAGCCCATGGCCAGCAGACGTTCCGGCCACCTGCACAGCGCACTCGCCCGGTCCGGACGCCGCGGTGAGGTGCTCAGCCACCGCGTTACCAAACGAGCCGTGCGCGAGAATTCTGATACCGCCATTGTGGGGCATTCGCGATCATCTTCTCATGAGACTGGCTGGGGCCATGGGTTAAGCCGGTTTTCCGGCAGCGCCCGCATGCCCATCTGGGCCGGGGCGTTGTAGAGGCGAGGGTGACCGCGATATTGCGCGAGCGGGCGAAGCGACATCGGCTGGAGGCCTGGAATAACCACTCGTACCGCACTATGGTCTATGCTCGCGAGCTCTCGTGTTGATATGTCTACCGCGTACACCGTCATGCCTTTGTCGGCGAGCCGCCGGATGAGATACGCGAGCCGCTCGGCATCCGACGCGAAAGAGACCGGCACCGGCGCCGTCACGGGCCGGCTGGCGAGATCGTCGAACAGGAAGCCGAAGGCCGCTCGCCGTGACCGGCGCCCCATCGCAGTAGCCCCATCGCTGGGGGCACGGTAATCTCCGTACCGCCTGGGAACCAGAGGTTCCGCATGCATGTGGCCGCGCATGCCCATCGCCTCGAGCAGCGCTCGCTGGACGGCGGCGGGGATATCCAGATCGGTAGCGCACCCCACGACCTGGGCCGCGCGGTATCCGACGTCGGCCAGCTGCACACAGTAAATTGTCGGCACGCCGATATCGGTGGTCGCGTCGAACATAAAGGTCTTGATGCCGCGATCGCCGCACCAATCTATCATCTGGCGCGCCGGACCAGTGAGATATCCCGCGCCAAGAATGGGCAGCGGCAGCTTCTGCAGCCAGGTCAGCGCGATTGCGTCACGCTCGATTACCTCGCCAATCGCATTGATCAGCGCGGCCTCCAGAGTGACATGTGTCGCGCACCCGGTCGATATCGGGAGCCAGAATTGTTCAGACCGCTGCCTGCGAAACCCCAGATCGACTGTGACCGCAGGCAGGAAGACATCCCGCTGGGTGCGCAGGTCGATGCCGGTCACCCAGCGCAGATCCGCGGTGGTGTCGGCGGGGAGCACAGGGCAGCCCGGGTGGCGCAGTTCACGGGCCGAGCACCGGGGAAGAGTCTCCAGATCGAGGGCGTCTTCGCCCAGGTCCTTGGCCGAGGCCGTGACAAACCGCCGCTCATCGAAGACGAGGGCGCAGTAGCGCTCCATGGCTTCACTGATGGCGACGAGGCGAGCATGCGCCGGATCGTCATATGCCCGGCCGGTGCCATAGGGCATCTGGACTTTCGCCGAGAAGCTGGCCCGGATCGCGGCGAGGTTCCCCGTGGCGGCCGAGTACATGCTGCACCGGCGGGGCAGCCACCCGCTCGTCCGGACGGCGTGCACCGTTCCCACGGCGCCGAACAGGCCGGACAATGCGGTTAGCGAAGGGCTCTCAGGCACCTGTATCTCCTAAATCAGGGCGGCAAAGGTCCCGTCAAGGATTTTGCCGACGGGAGTGCCCCGCTCGTGCGGGGCACTCCCGCCTCGGAACCGACAGCGAAACCTGTTAGGCGGAGTCGGAGTCCGAATCGCTGTAACAGTAATCACACGAGCTGACGCTGCTGCCCTCGGCGATACCTGTTCCAGTCTTGCTGAAGAGGTTGACTTCCTCCTCGTAGAACTGATCAGATGAAACCTGCGTTGACGCCGTCGCCAGGTGCGACATTGTGGAACCTCCTCTTTCTTGGGTCCGCGACCCCACGCAACCGGACCAGGTGCCCCAAACTCGGCCGGCGGATGGCGGAGAGGTCGCGGTATTCCCGACATCTGCGCGGCGTAGGCAAGGGGCAACCCTTTCAGTACGAGTGCTTATGACGCCCACGTTGACACCGCCCGCTCAAGGCGGTCTGGAGCCATACTCGACCCCGTGAGGCCGCGTCCGGCCCGGGTGGTGTACGGAAGTGAAGCCAGCCCGCGATCGGCTCTGTTCAGCAGTTCACAGCGGGCGGGGCGGCCCTGGCTGGGCGGGCCTGGCCCGGCCCGTATCTGACCCGGCCGTAGCTAGCCCGGCTGGCGATGCGGGCCGCTGCGGACCCGCATTCTTCCGCACGGCGAGCTGCCAGTCGGAGAAGATCACGTTGTAGCTACCCGCGACGGTGGCCAGGAAGCTGTCCACGGCCGCCCCGCAGGATCCTGGCTCCCGGCCTGCCGCCGACACGCTGTAATCGTCGAACACCAGCACGCCGCCCGGCCGGGTGAGCCGCCACGCCGCGGCCGCGTCCACGAAGACGTCGAGCGGCGCGTGCGAGCCATCCACATAGATGAAATCGAAGCTCTCCGGCTCCAGGAGCGGCAGCACGTACTGCGAGCGCCCGCGCAGCTTCAGCGTCCCATGCTCGCCCTGGCACGCCCTGACGTTGTGGTCGAAATTGCGCTCTTGCTCGGGGTGAGCGTCGAACGGGTCAACGCAGATCAAGAGGCACTCCGGGCCAGTGAGCAGCGTGGACAGCAGCCAGCAGGCAGATCGTCCCTCGAAAGATCCGATCTCGAGAAAACGCTGCCCCGCCGAGCCGGCGAGATAACCGAAGTGTCTTAGCCAATGTTCCTGATGTACAGAGAACCAGTCCTGGGTGAAACGCATCCGGGGAAAGTCCAGCAGCTCGAGCTCAAGGTGATCGGTTGAGAAATGCCGGATGTTCGTCTTCGCCGCATGACTGAGACTGTCATTGCGCAGAAGCTCATTGAGCAGGTCCCTTATCTGCTGAGTGCCGTAAGCCAAGCTGCCCTGGCTGAGTCTCCCAGCGGAACTCGCATCTGCCATCCGCTCACGTTCGTCGAGAATAGCGCGAAGTAACCGCTCCACGTCGCCCTCGGTGGCTTCACAGGCGTCCACGGCGCTGACGAATTTGTTACGATGAGACCAGAATTGCTTACTCAGCGCCATGAAATGCAAAATTACCTGGATTCTCCGGTCTTGAAGATCCAACTCGGCGCGGGCCATCACCAAGCCTCTATCCCCAGGAGGCGCTTACCGTGGGGGTTGAGTGTGGCCGGCGGCCCCGGTTCGACCCGGTCATGACCGGGTTTCCGGCGCCACCACCGTGGCGCGGTCCGAGCGAAGTGGTCGGCGATGTTTCCCGCCGCCTGCTCGGGGGTCCCAGCCGGGAACATCTGCATGTAGAACACCGCCCGCGGCCGGTCACTCATGTTGCGAACCGTGCCGTGCGGGAGGTGGTTGTCGAACACAAGCAGGTCGCCAACGCCAAGAAGCACCTCGACGATCTCGTCGTCGGCTACAGGGCCCGGCCGGTACACGGTCCCGTGCGCTGTGGTCGTCCACGGGTCGGGCCATCGGTCCCGGTTGTGCATAACTGTAGGAGCGCACCGGAAGCCGCCGCCTCCTGATGTGCTATCCGTCAGGGCCACGATGCCCTGATACCACTGCTGGTCACGGTCACGTGGGTCGATATCCCAGTGCATCGGCAGCGCATCGGCCCGATCCGGCTGCCACGGCGGCGTGAACCGGCACGAGTTGCGGTCAACCCAGAGCTGTTGGCTCCCCCACACGGCGCTCCAGATGGCGTGCAGGGCCGGCAGTTCGCGGATGTTCCACTGGCTCTGATGCCCCCACAGCGGCACCTGGTCAAGCTCACGGGAGACCCGCGCCCAGCTGGCCTGGTCATCAACCCAGATGTCGAGCTCATGGCCGATGGCGTCGAGAACCGCCTGGCACAGCGGAGGTGGCACAGCGCTGCGGAAGACGATGTAGCCGTCGTTGAGAAGCGCTAAACGGAGGGCCCTCACATCAACAGGCATAGTCATGTCGCCCTCATTTCCCTGATACCTGCTCGGCTGGCCTAAAAGCCGTGCCACCAGGGTCTGGAGCGACGCGGTTGCCTGCACCAATCCTGAGGCCGGTGCAGGCGACCCTTCAGCGCAACATCCTACTCCCGCGGGGCGGCATGTGGGCGGCCCGGTGCACCCCTGCCGTTGACCCCTTTCAGCATCAGCATCTCGATCGTCTCGGCCATATAGTCGATCTGGCCGTCCGCGAGTCCCGGGTAAAAGGGCAGATTGACGAGCTGCTGGAACCAGACCCGCTCCGCGGTCGGGCACAACGCGCGCGTGCCTGGCCGGTCGCGCCATTCCGGCAGCAGGTGCAGCGGGAAAAAGCGCAGGATGATCTCAATGCCTGCCTCAGAGAGCCCGGTGACCAGCTCGTTTCTGGTGAGCCCGGCGTCCGGCTCGACCAGGAACGCGTAGAGCCACCGCGCGTGCTCACGATCCCGCGGAATGCTCGGCACGTGGATGCCCGGGATCTGCGCCAGCCTCACGTCCAGGATGTCGGCGATCCTCCGGCGCTCGGCGAGCAGCGCGGGCACCTTGCGGAGCTGTGCGCGCCCCACCGCAGCCGCCGGCTCGCCGAGGAGCGCGTTGAGCCCACCTGCGTGAATCGCGACGCAGTCGTGCGTGTACGCGTTCTTCTCGTGCGTGTCGGCACCGGTGATCCGGCCAACATCACCCGCCTCCGTGAACAGGCCCGGGCGCGATCGCGGCGAGAACACCGCGTCGGGCCGGCCTGACCGGAGAGTCATCAGCCTGGCCGCCAGCTCGCCGTCAGAGACGGTGATCATGCCGCCCTGGCCGAGGGTCGAGATGTGCTTAAGCGACTGGAAGCTGAAGCACCCGAAGTCACCGATCGACCCGGCCGCGCGCCCGCGGTAGGTTGCGCCGACGGCGTGCGCGCAATCCTCGACCAAGGCGAGCCCGTGCCGGTCCGAGATCGACCGGAGCTCGTCCATGTCGGCCATTACCCCGCCGTAATGCGTGACGAAAATCGCCTTGGTGCGCTCGGTCACCGCGGCGTCGAGATCCCGTGCGCTAAGGCATAGGGTCTCGGGATCAATGTCGCAGAACGTCACCGCGCACCCGTGCTCCAGCAGGCCCCAGATGGTCGCCTCATAGGTCAGGGGCGACGTGATGACCTCGTCACCAGGCCCGAGCCCGAGCACCCGGGTGACCAGTTCGAGTCCCATCGAGCAGCTGCTGACGGCGATCGCGTGGGATACGTCCAGGTATTGCGCCATTTCTGCCTCGAATAACGGTCCCTGCCCTCCAGTGCCGAGATGATCCTCAGACAGCAGCAGGTCACGGAGCACGTTCAACTCGTCGGCGTCAAACCAACTGCCCTTGCCGATATACGGCACGACAAAGCGGGGACTAGCCACAGGAACCTCCCGAGTTCATCCCCGTGCCGCCGTGGCCACGATCTCGGGACGCCTCGGCCCGGGAGATGCGGACTGGTCGGCGAGTGCCGCGATGCCGTCCCCCAGGCCGATCGACGGCCGATAGCCCAGTCCTTTCAGGCGCATGATGTCGGCCACCAGACGGCATTCGTCTTCCGGGGACGGTGTCCAGGACAGGTCCGGGGGCGGTTGCTGGAGTGCGGCCGCCACCAGGCGGGCGAGTTCCCGGAGCGACGTCTCCTGGCCAGTGCCGATGTTCACGATCCCGGTCGCAGGTCCCGTGGCCAGCAATAGAAGAGCCTCGACAACGTCGAAGACATGGACGAAATCACGCGTCTTGGCATCAGGATCGCCCAGGACTTCGAGTCTTGCGCCAGATCGCAGGGCGCGGAGGAACTGGGAGACTTCCGCACGCGCCGTCAGTGGCTCACCTGGCCCGTACGTCACGAAGGTGCGTCCAATGATGTAAGAAATGTCGTGTGCCTCACCGAACGCGGCGATGAGCCGCTCGCAAGCGTATTTGGACGCCGCGTACGGAAAAATCGGGCTCGGCGGCGCGTCCTCGCGTACCGGGCAATCCGCCGGCAAACCATAGACTAAGGCCGACGACATGAAGGCGAATCGCCGCACACTGGCCGACTGGGCGGCGCGCAGGACGTTTAATGTCGTGACCGCGTTCGATTCGAAGTCGGCCGCGGGATCGCGGAACGAGCCGATCGCATCCAAAGTCCCGGCCAGATGGAACACCAGGTCGGCGCCGTCGAGAGCGGCCCGCGCCTCGTGAGGTGAACGCAGGTCCGCGACGACGTAGTCGGCTCCGGGAATCTTGAGTTCCGGTTCCCGGATATCCACGAGAACCGTCGTAGCCCCGCACTCAGCGAGGCGCGCGCCCAGATGAGACCCGATGAAACCGGCACCGCCAGTGACGACGATCTTCCCGGAGCCCGCTGGGGCGCCGGTGCCTGAGGTTCTAGATGATCCTTCCGCCGGCCAGCGCCGGGCGGTTCCGTCAGGGATGGGCGTCATCCGATCCTCCATCTGGCCAGCCGAAAATGGACACCGGCATCGGTGCCCAGATGAGCCGATGCGGTCAATTCCGCCGACTCACCCTGACCGGTTGATCACACGGCAGGCCAGAAATACCCGGCATTACCGAAAGTACCCGGCTTGCGACGATTCGGCAATCATGGCCGCCGCCTGCGGGAACGCTGTCACGGGCGGTCGTGGCGGACCGTGACGGTCCATGACCGGTGCCGCGCCCCTGGCGATCCACCGGGAAACGATCGCGGTCCAGCCTCCCGGCCGCTGGGCCGCCTGCTGACCGGCGAGGGAGCGCCAGCGTCAAAGCCAGTAATCGTGTGACTGTGCTGGCGGAACGCTGGTGGCTGGCGTTTGCGACTGGGAAATGCTAGAACGTGTCGTGTGCCTCATGGGGATACATCCGCACAATTCGGGCGTGCGATCCAGCCAGGTCACAGGGCGGGACCGGCCGAGACGGCCGAGGCGGAGGGGTTCGACCTGCTGGTCTCGCAGATCGCCCGGCGTACGGCCGATGACGCTGATACGCCGCCCCGGAGCGTCGTGGTCCTGGGCGCGGCCGCTGGCGTTCCAGGCTGGGAGCACGCACACCGCGCCCTGGCCGACGCGCTCGCGCTGACGGTACCCCGGGGTCGATCAGCCGCCGATGTGGCGCGGCAGTACCTGTCCCAGAAGGGCGCTCTCGGCGGCCATTTTTTTTGGCGCGCATGCTCGGCGATCCTGCCGGGCGAGCCCCCGCTCGGCTACGTGCATCTCGCGAATCTCGCTGCGAAGGGCCACGTCGATCTCGTGCTGACAACGTCCTGGGACCCGCTGCTGGACATCGCGTTCAGCAAGGTTCTTGGGCCACGATATCGGGTTCTCACGCGGGGCGAGCTCGGTGATCGTGAGTTCGCGCGCGCACTGCTGCAGCGCGGCATTCCGCAGATTGCGAAGCTAAATGGCGACCTGCACTCCGAGCTCGTCACTTGCGCAGGTCACGAGCCTGGCTCCTTCTCGACGGCGCCCGCCCTCGCAGGCGCGCTTTACCAGCTATTTTCAGGCGCCGTGGTCATCGTCAACGATTCCCAGCACAACGGACCGGACGGTGACGTGTCATCTCTCGTTACCCTGGCGGCCCATGCTGCCCTGATCTGCAAGGTCCGTCCGGCCGTTACCGGCACTCCATACTCTGACTGGTTCAAGCAGCACACCCGGGTAACTGAGCAGGCCGTGACCGACCTTGACATCTTCATGATCGAACTCGATCGGCAGGTGGAGCTGGCGGCTACGCGCCGGCCAGGCTGGCCCGGCCGGCGCGTACAGGACGAGATGATCAGGTCCCTGGAACTGGGCGCCGCATCGATATCGTTCCCAGCTGTCACCCGCTACGTTCAAGAGTTCGTTGAATGCTTAACGAATTCTGGGCCGGACTGTATTGCCTATATCGACGATCCGATAGCGCCGGGCGGCACCGAGATCTGGCGCCGGCTGGCCCGCACGCCGATAGGCGCCGTGCCACATCTGCGTATACCGATAGTCACGGAAGGTGGCAACCGCCTCGTGAACCGGCGAGCCGTGGTACCGCCGCAAGCCAGCATATCCCCAGGCGCGACAGTAGCGTTGGTCGATTCCGTGGCATTTTCAGGTAACACCCTGCGCATGGCCGCGGAAGCTTTGACTTCGCGCTTCGAGGGGATCGACGTCTTCCCGGCTGTCCTGGTGGCATCCAAAAGCCTGGTGAATAGATCCGAGAATGGCGAGGCATGGCTCGAACGGCTTGTTTACAGGCGCATCACCGATCGACACAATATCTCGTTTCCATGGGGCACCACGTGTTCTACGGGCACCATCGTCCGCAGGCTCGGGCACGGGCCGCACCTCCGCTCGATCGAAATATTCCAGCGGCCATGGGGTTCGGGCGAAGTATTCGCCAGCTCGGAGAACTGCTCGGTGCGCATACTGGCCATCGATGTCGCGCAGGAGCTGAGCTTCCAGCGCCATTTCAGCAGGGACGAACTGTTCGTTGCGCTCGACCGTGACGTCGTAATCGATCTATCGGGCGATCATCTCGAAGACGGCGTCGCTGACGAGTTCGATAGCCGCATCGAGTCGGTGACGCTGGACGAGGGCGACTACCTTCTCGTTCCACGAGGAGTTTGGCATCGCGTTCGCGGGTCCAAGACGCGCATCAGGGTTCTCGAGGTTGCATTCGGTGCATATGACGAGGATTTTGACATTGAACGTATGCTCGATCTCTATGGTCGAGCGGACGGCGCAGGATGACACACTTCGCGTAGAACGTCAGGATGGCATGGATCACTTCCGCCACAAGGGCGCTTCCGCACCTCCATCAGGTGCTGCCCAGAACATCCCATCAGCCGACGGGACAAGGCCCTGCGCACCCTCCAGTGCCGCCTGCCAGCCGATCGTGGACTTGGACAGTGATGGCATGCCATGCTCTTCGTCCGCTGCGAACTCGTCTAACGCATTTGCCAACTCCCTGGACCGGTTCTTGAAGTGCTGTGCCAGGGGCTCCGCATTCAGGAGGGCTGCCTCACCGGAGGATGCCCCGCCGACCAGATCGACGAACGACTCTAGTTCTGGCTGTGTGTCGTTGGTGACCTTCTTTGCCGACCAGAAGTACGAGCTTTCGCTGACATGCATGTCGTAGAATGTCATGAGGAACTCGTAGAACGTGCCATACTCCTGCTGGTACCGCAGTTCGAACTCCCGGAATGCAGTCTCCTCATCGATTATCTGTGCCATAACGCTGTTAATAGACCGCGCCGCTAGCAGTGCACTGTAGGTAGCCAGATGCACGCCCGAGGAGAATACGGGGTCAACGAAGCACGCCGCGTCGCCGATGAGCACCATGCCCGGTCGCCAGAACTTCGTATTGTGATACGAATAGTCTTTGCGCACGCGGAGTTGCCCGTACTCGCCGTTTGTGATCCGCTTGGCGTCCTGAAGGTATCCGCTGATCAACGGGCTTTCTTCTATGAGGGCCCCGAACGCCTCCTCCGGATCTCCCTGAATCTTACTCGCCAACTCCTGCCGGACGACCGCGCCAACGCTGGTCAGCGTCTCGCTGAGCGGAATATACCAGAACCAGCCGCTGTCAAAGGCCGCGCTAAGAATGTTACCCGAGTTTGGCGGGGGAAGGCGCTTCCCACCCTCGAAATAACCGAAGAGTGCGAGGCTGCGGAAGAACTCCGAGTATTTCCGCGATCCCCCGACCTCCTTGTAAATGCGGCTCTTGTTGCCCGAGGCGTCCACCACATACTTGGCGCGGATCTGGCCTGTCCTCCCGGCTGCGTCGGCATATGATACTCCGCGAATCCGATCGCCTTCACTGACGACATCGGTAACCGTGCAATTCTCCCGCACATCCGCGCCCATCCGACGGGCGTGATCGAGTAAGATTTTATCAAATTTGCTACGCTCGACTTGATACGATGTCTTTCCCGCCATTCTTTTCGACATCGCGAATGAGAACGTCCATGGCTCTGGATTAGCTCCCCACTTGAACGTTCCTCCCCGCTTCAGGGTGAAACCGGCCTGGGCCAGCTCGTCTGCTACGCCGATCAGGCCACATACTCCGTGTACCGTGACCGGCAGTAACGACTCACCAATCTGATAACGCGGGAATGTCTCTTTCTCTAGGACCACGACCCGGTGCCCCTGCATCGCGACCAGCGATGCTAATGTTGATCCGCCCGGCCCGCCGCCCACGACAACCACGTCTACATCTTCAATACTCATCTCTTACCCTTCGTGGCGCAGGTTCTTCGACAGTTTCGCAATAGACCGCACGCTGGCTCAGTACCGGGTAATGCAGGCTCTTCTGGACCCTTCCGCTAATTTAAGCAGGTCAAAATGGTTTTAAGCGCGGACTCCCATATCCATCGCCGTTTACCCTCCCTGGTTCAAGGCGGCGAGCTGATCGGCGAACCACTGGACGGGCGGGAGTGCGCCGGCCGCCTGGGCGAGTGAAGTGGCCCGCCGCCGTCGCTCTGGATCCTCCATGATCAGCGCTTCGTGCAGGGCCTGCGCCGTGCCGACCACGTCATAAGGGTTGATCATCAGCGCGTCCGCCCCGAGTTCTGCGGCCGCGCCCGCCTCGCGGGACAGTACGAGCGCGCACCCGCGCTCGGACACGACCGGGCCCTCCTTGGCGACGAGATTCATCCCGTCGCGGATCGGGTTGACCAGCAGCACGTCGGCCAGCCGGTACGCCGCGAGCGAGCGGGCATAGTCGTCGTCGACCTGGAGGATCAGGGGGGCCCAGTCCGCGGTGCCGAACTCGTCGGAGATCTCGCGGGCGGCACGCTGCACGCTGGCGGTGTAGGCGCGGTACTCGGGCAGGTTGTGCCGGGACGGGTAAGCGAAGGCCAGGTGCATCACCTGGCCACGCCATTCCGGATGCGTGACCAGCAACTCGCGGTAGGCGGCGAGGCCGCGGACAATGTTCTTGGACAGTTCGGTCCGGTCAATCCGGACGATCAGTTTCCTGCCGCCCGCGGCCTCGGCCAGCGCCGCTACCCTGGCCTCCACGTCCGGCTCGGAACTGCGGCTGATCAGTTCGGCGGCGTCGACGCCGAGCGGATGGACCCCGATCCCGGTGACATGGCCGCGATGGGTCACCTGCTGGTGCGCCCGGTCCACCTGGGCGCCGAGTATCACCTCGCAGCAGTCCAGGAATGCATCGGCCCAGCGTCGGCACTGGAAGCCGGCATGATCGGCGCCGAGCACGCCCTCTAGGAGTTCCAAGCCCACGCTGTCAGGCAGGATCCGGTAGTAGTCAGGCGGCGCCCACGGGGTGTGCGTGAAATGCGCGATTCGGAGATCAGGGCGCAGGTCGGCCAGCATCCGCGGGACGAGGCTGAGGTGATAGTCCTGCACCACCGCCCGTACCGCGGCGTCCGGCCCCGCGGCCGCGTCGGCGGGCAAGCCCGCGTCGGCCGCCAGGGCCTGCGCGAAAGCGCGGTTGTAGGCGCGGAAAGACTCCCAGTCCCGGTAGAACGCCCGGCCGAAGTGTGGCTGGTTCGGCGCGTCGTAGAGCAAGTGGTGAACGAACCACAGAGTAGAATTCGCTATCCCGTTGTGAGCTTGGTGGAAGGTCTCCGGCGGGATATCCAGCATCCGGACAGCCGAGCCCCCCGGCGCCCCATCTCGGCCAAATCGCCCATCCGGCGCGCTGCGGGCAGCCGCCCGGTCGGCATCGGTGAGCGCGACGCAGATCCACAGAACGTCGCCCCGCGCGGCGACCGAGGAGAGCCCCGAAACCACGCCCCCGCCGCCGCGCCTGGCCGACAGCCGCCCGTCCTCACCGAGCGTGAACGAGACCGGGCCTCGGTTGTTTGCGATAAGGATCCGTCCGCCAGCCGACTGCTCGCCCATGGCTGGCTAGCCTAACCGGGCGTGACGGCCGATCTCCGCCCGCATCACGCGAAGCACCTCGAACCGGGTCAACCTTGGGTGCCGGGTTTACCGGGTCGGCAGGTTACTGAACCGGCCGGTCCGGGGCATCGGCCGGACTCGCCTCGCCAGGCGCTGGCATCGCCTCCGGGCTGGCTCCCGCTGATGAGGGCGCTGATGAGGGCATAGCAGCAGGTGCCGGGGTGCCCTGGCCTTCCCCCAGGGCCAGATTCTTGCCGCTGGACGGCTCGAACACGTGGATCGCCCGGACGTCGACCCAGAGTTCGGCGTCATCGCCTTCCCGCAGGCGGGTGGCGGCGTCGAGCCTGGCCACCACCGTGTCCCCGCTCGCGCCGGAATCGGCGCGTCCCGAGTCCCGGGCGAGTTCCTGAAGCTCGGCGGCGTCCACGCCCTGCTCGAGTTCTCTCGT
Organism: uncultured Actinomycetes bacterium; assembly: GCA_963822825.1. Taxonomy (GTDB): domain Bacteria; phylum Actinomycetota; class Actinomycetes; order Streptosporangiales; family Streptosporangiaceae; genus JAWWPY01. The sequence continues at coordinate 49,912 of CAWGIW010000020.1, forward strand.
GAAGTAGACGAAGACGTCGGAGCCCATCGACTCCACGACATCGATTTCCGCGTGGAACGTGATGCCGTGCGGCCGGGCGTCCGCGGCGACCAGCGAGGCGTCCTCGAAGTTCTCCGGGCGGATGCCCACGATCAGATCACGCGGCGCGCCGGCCCGCTCGAGCGCCTGCCGCAGCCCGCCACTGAGCGGGATGTCGCCCAGTGGCGTGCGCAGCGTGCCGTCCTCGGCCGTGGCGGGGACGAAGTTCATCGCGGGTGAGCCGATGAATCCGGCCACGAAGAGGTTGTCGGGCCGTGCGTAGAGTTCTTGGGGCGTTCCCACCTGCTGGATCGTGCCGTTGCGCATTACCGCCACCCGGTCGCCGAGCGTCATCGCCTCGGTCTGGTCATGGGTGACGTAGACCATGGTGGTGCCCAGCCTCCGCTGGATTCTGGACACCTCGGTGCGCATCTGGACGCGCAGTTTCGCGTCGAGGTTGGACAGTGGTTCGTCCATCAAGAAGGCGGAGGGGTCGCGGACGATCGCCCGGCCCATCGCCACCCGCTGCCGCTGGCCGCCGGACAGGTTGGCCGGCTTGCGGTCGAGGTGCTGAGTCAGGTCCAGGATCCGGGCGGCCTCATTGACTTTCTCGTCGATGGTCGCCTGCGGCGTCTTCGCCAGCTTCAATGCGAAGCCCATGTTCTCCCGCACCGTCATGTGCGGGTAGAGCGCGTAGCTCTGGAACACCATGGCGATGTCGCGGTCCTTGGGCGCCTTGTCGTTGACGACCGTGCCCCCGATGCGCAGCTCACCTTCGGTGATGTCCTCCAGGCCCGCGATCATGTTGAGGGTCGTCAACTTGCCGCAGCCCGACGGCCCGACCAAGATGACGAACTCCCCGTCCGCGATGGCTAGATTGATCCGGTCGACCGCCAGCGCCCCGTCCGGGAAGCGCTTGGTGACCTGGTCCAAGACGATGTCGGCCACTGTCTGCTCCTTAACCCTTGACCGCGCCTGATGTCAGCCCGGCGACGATCCGGCGCTGGAAGAACACCACGAAGACGATGATCGGGATGGTGATGACCACGGCGGCGGCCGCGATAGGGCCGGTCGGAACCGTGAACTGCGAACTGCCGCTGAAATACGCGATCGAGGCGGGCGCCGTCCGGGAGGCGAGCGTCGAGGTGAACGAGATCGCGAACAGGAACTCGTTCCAGCAGAACAGGAACACCAGGATCGCCGCCGTCACCACGCCCGGCGCCGCGAGCGGGGCGATCACCTTGGTGAACGCCTGGAACGGCGTGGCGCCGTCCATCTTGGCCGCCTTCTCGAGCTCCCAGGGGATCTCACGGAAGAACGCCGACAGGATGTAGATGCCCAGCGGCAGCCCGAACGCGACGTACGGGATGATCAGCCCCGGCCAGGTGTTGAACAGGTGCAGCGAGCGCTCGATGTTGAACATCGGGGTGATCAGCGCGATCTGCGGGAACATCGCGATCAGCAGCGCCATCCCGATCAGCAGCTTCTTGCCCGGGAACTCCAGCCGCGCCACCGCGTAGGCGGCCATGGAGGCCAGCACGACGGAGATGAGCGTGGCGATGATGCCGATGCCAACGGAGTTGACCAGCGGCCTGATGAACCCCGAGGCGTGGAAGATCCCGGTGTAGTTCCCCAAGGTCCATTGCGCGGGAACGAAGGAAGGATCGAGGATCGCGGCCGGGGTCTTGAAGGACAGCGAGACCAGCCAGAGCACCGGTATCAACGCCAGCGCCACGACGACGAAGTTCGCGGTCCCCCAGCCGACCTTCTGGCGGGCCGTCGTGTTAGCAGCAGCCATCAGCGGGTCACCTCTTTCCAATGTCGGCGCCGGGGGCCGAGGTGCCGAAGACCCTGATGAACACGAAGGCGATGATCGCCACGCAGATGAAGATCAGGATGGAGATCGCCGACCCGATCCCCAGGTTCAGCGCGTTGAACAGGTTGTCGTAGCCGAGGATCGAGACCGACCCGGTGCCGTTGTTGCCAGCGGTCAGGATGTAGATATTGTCGAAGATCCGGAACGAGTCCAGCGTCCGGAACAGCAGCGCGACCAGGATCGCGGGCTTCATCAGCGGCAGCGTGATCCTGGTGAAGCGCTGCCAGGCGGTGGCCCCGTCCACCTTCGCGGCCTTTTGCAGGTCCTCGGGAACCAGGGCGAGCCCGGCCAGCAGGAGCAGCCCGATGAACGGCGTGGTCTTCCATATCTCCGCCAGGATGATGACGGCGATCGCCTTGTATTCCGTGGTCAGCGGCGCGCTGTTGTTGAACAGCGCGGACAGGTAGCCCTGGCCGGGCGTCCAGGCGTACTGCCAGCCGTAGGCGGCGGCGACCGTCACGATCCCGTAGGGGATGAGCGCGGCGGTGCGGAGCGTGCCCCGGCCGAACAGCGTGCGGTGCATGACCAAGGCCAGGAGCATGCCGAGCACCATGGTGATAGCCGACCGAGATGACCGTGATGATGACGGTCACCTTCAGCGCCTGCCACCAGTACGGGGAGCTGAGCACCGCGCCGTAGTTGCTGAGCCCGATGAACTTGATGTCTTGCGGAAGTTCCAGGTTGTAGCGCTCCAGCGACAGATAGACGGCGTATCCGACCGGGAAGGCGGTGACAGCGATCATCACGATGACGGCCGGCGCGCACAGCAGCCAGCCGAGCCTGCGCTCGGCCCGCGCGCCTTCCGACAGCGGCGCCTTTGCCCCTCGGCGGTGCCTTTCCGGCCTCGCCGACGGCAACCGTCTGAGTGGTCGTACTCATCTGCCCCCTCCTTCCCTCGGCGGGGCGCCGCTGCGCGGCGGCTCACGGGACCAGTCCCTTCGATTGCAGGGCATTGTTGAGCTGGCCGGCCATCGACTTCTCCGTGGCCGCCGGGCTGATGGCGGTCGGCGGTGAGACCAGGTGCGAGATGTCAATGGACACGACCTGGTAGACGGGCGACTTCGGCCGGACACTCGCGTTCTGCAGTTCCTGCAGGATGTCGGCGTGGAACGGGTAGTCGGCGAACAGCGCCTTGTTGTTGTAGAGGCTGGTGATCGTGGGTGGGACGCCGCCGACGTTGGCCCCGATGATCTGGTTCTGCGCGTCGCGGATGCACAGCGCCGCCTGGAAGGCGAGCGCCTTGTGCTGTGAGTACGCGCTGACCGCGAGGTCGGTGCCGCCGATCGTCACCTTGGCCGGCACGCCAGGGGTGACCTCCGGGTACAGCGCCCACTTGAAGGTCTTGAACAGCTTCGGGTTGTCGGCCTTCATGGACGGATACACGAACGGGTAGTTCAGCTCGAAGGCGGCGGTGCCCCGCCTCCATCGCCAGCCGGTTCTGGTTCTCCATCTGCACATCAAGCGACGGGTCCGCGGCCGGGCGAGGTGGCCAGCTGCTTCATGATCGACATAGCCTTGACGGCGGCTGGGCCCAGCGTCACCTTGGTCGCGTCCGGATTCAGGATGGTGCCGCCCGCGCTGTGCCACCATGGTGTTGAACCAGACGGTCGCGCCCTCGTACTGCGCGCCCTGGATCTCGATGAAGTGCGGCTTGCCCTCCTTGGCCAGCTGTTCCGCGTCGGCGATCATCTGGGCCCAGGTCTTCGGCGGGTTCGGCACCAGGTCGGAGCGGTACCACAGCAGCTGCGTGTTGGTGTTGTCCGGCACCGCGTAGAGCTGGCCCTTCCAGATCGCCGTGTCCAGGGCCGGTTTGAGCGTGCCCTTCTCGGCCTGCGCCTTGTACGCGCCGGTCCACGGCTGCGCCCAGCCGGCCTGGGCGAACTCGGCCTCCCAGGTGACGTCCAGGCCCATGATGTCGATCGTGGGGTCGTGCGCGGCCAGCCGGCGAACAAGCTGCTGCCGCTGCTGATCAGCGGCCTGGGGCAGCCGCTGGTAGGAGAGCGTGTACTTGCCGCCGCTCTGCTTGGCGCAGTTATTGAGGGCCGTCTGGGTAGCCGGCGGAGTTGTCCGGATAGAAGTAGAAGCTCAGCGAGACCGGGCCGGTACTGGCGCCGGCGTTGCTGCACGCCGCGAGCGCCGCGGAGGCCAGGACGACGCCGATCCCGGCCGCGGCGAGGCCGCGGAACCGGGCCCGGTCCGGTCGCCCGGACATCTCCTGGCGGGCGCGCGGCCGTGGCCTGGACTGGTGATCACTCCTGCGGCCGATCATGCTGCCTCCCGGCGCCCTGTGCCCTCGCCGCCCCTGCATCTTCCGTCGTTGATCACGCTTGACACGCTAGAACCTTTACCCAGCCGCAACAAGACCTGCATATTGGGGAAACGTTTATTACGCTTTACGGCCGCAAATGGGTCACAGTGCCACGGCTGTGGCGACGATCGTCAGGCGGCGGCCATGGCCGGCCGTCAGGCAGCGGCGGTGATCGTCGCGCTGCCGAGAACGGCGTCACCGTCGTAGAGGACGGCGGCCTGCCCCCGGGCGACGCCCCGGGCCGGGCTGGCCAGCGTGATACGGAGCACGTCATCGCTGGTGCTGGCGGTACGCGGGTAGACCTCGCCGTGGGCGCGCAACTGGACCAGGCACCCGCGGGGCCCGTCCGGCGGCGGGCACCCGGTCCACACCGGGCGCTCGGCCACCAGGCCGCGCACGTCGAGGTCCTCGACCGGACCGACGGTCACCGTCCGTGACACCGGCTCGATATCCAGGACGTAACGAGGCCGGCCGTCGTGGGCCGGGGCGGCGACGCGCAGGCCTTTGCGCTGGCCGATGGTGAACCCGTAGGCGCCGTCATGCGTGCCGATCGCGGTCCCGTCCGCCTCCACGATGCGGCCAGGGGCGCGGCCCAGGCGGCTGGCCAGGAAACCCTGGGTGTCGCCGTCGGGGATGAAGCAGACATCGTGACTGTCCGGCTTGGCCGCCACGGCCATCCCGCGCGCCGCGGCCTCCGCCCGGACCTCCTCCTTGGTGGACGAGCCGAGCGGGAACATGGCCCGGCCTAGCTGGGCCGAGGTCAGCACGGCCAGCACGTACGACTGGTCCTTGGCCTGGTCGACGCTGCGGCGCAGGATGCCACCGGCCAGCCGCGCGTGATGACCCGTGCACACCGCGTCGAAACCCAGGGCGACGGCCCGGTCGAGGACCGCCTCGAATTTGATCTTCTCGTTGCAGCGCAGGCATGGATTGGGTGTGCGCCCGCGGGCATACTCGGCGACGAAATCCTGGACCACGTCGCGGTCGAACCGCTCCGCCATGTCCCAGACGTAGAACGGGATGCCGATCACGTCGGCGGCGCGGCGGGCGTCGCGCGCGTCCTCCAGGGTGCAGCAGCCGCGCGCGCCGGTCCGGTAGGACTGGGGGTTCGAGGACAGCGCGAGGTGGACGCCGGTCACGTCATGCCCGGCGTCCGCGGCCCGGGCGGCGGCCACCGCGGAGTCAACGCCGCCCGACATGGCGGCCAGCACGCGAAGGGGAGTCATCATCTAGAGGCTATGCCAATCGCGGCGCGGCCCGATCGCTTCGGAGACGCTCAGGTGGCCGGTCAGCGGGCGGCCCGGCGGGCCCGCTCGACCGCCTCGCCGATCACCGCGCCGAGGGCATTCACGTCCTGCTGCGTGGACGTGTGGCCGAGTGAGAACCGCAGCGAGCCGCGGGCCCTCGCCTCATCCGTCCCCATGGCCAGCAGCACATGGCTCGGCTGGGCCACCCCGGCCGTGCAGGCCGAGCCGGTGGAGCAGGCGATGCCCCGGGCGTCGAGGAGCATCAGCAAGGCGTCGCCTTCGCACCCCGGGAAGGAGAAATGCGCGTTGCCGGGCAGCCGGCCCGGCCCAGGCGGCGCTCCGTTCAGGATGGCCTCCGGCACCGCCGCGAGCACCTGGGCGATAAGGTCGTCCCTGAGCTTGGCGAGCCTGCTGGCCTCGTCTTCCCGGCCTGCCACGGTGGCGCCCACCGCGACCGCGAAGGCCCTGATCGCCGGGGCGTCGAGGGTGCCCGACCGCACCTCGCTCTCCTGGCCACCGCCGTGCAGGACAGGTACCGGGCGGGCGCCCCTGGCCAGCAGCAGCGCCCCAACGCCAACCGGTCCGCCGATCTTGTGCCCGGTAATGGTGAGGGCGTCTACGCCGCTGGACGCGAAATCCACCGGCAGCTGCCCGGCCGCCTGGACGGCGTCGGTGTGGAAGGGGATCTCGTACTCTCGGGCGATCCCGGCCAGTTCCGCGATCGGCTGGATGGTGCCGACCTCGTTGTTCGCCCACATGACGGTGGCCATGGCCACACCGTCTGGGTCGGCGGTGATGGCCTCCATCAGCACCTCGGGGCGGAGCCTCGCGGTGGAATCGACCGGCAGCCAGACCGCCTCCGCCTGCTCATGGCTGGCCAGCCAGCCCACCGAGTCCAGTACCGCGTGGTGCTCCACCGGCGTGGTGAGCACCCGCCGCCGCCTCGGGTCGGCGGCGCGGCGGGCCCAGTACAGGCCCTTCACCGCGAGGTTGTCAGCCTCGGTCCCGCCGCTGGTGAAGATCACTTCACTGGGCCGCGCGCCGAGCGCCTCGGCGATCTGCTCGCGTGACTCCTCGACCACCCGGCGTGCCCGGCGGCCGGCGTTGTGCAGCGACGACGGGTTACCGATCTGGGCCAGTTCCTCGGTCATCGCGGCGATCGCCGCGGGCAGCATCGACGTGGTGGCCGCGTGGTCCAGGTACACCACGCAGTCCGGCGCTGACCGCGGGCGCCCGCTCGCGCTGTCGATGTACCTCATGACAGCCCTCAGCCTAGCTGTCGTTCCAGGTGCGTGCCGCACCCCGGGCTAGCGCCAGAGGCGCCCGGGCTCATGATCCGGCGCGCTTCTCGATCTCTTCGGTGAGCTGTGGCACCACGGTGAACAGATCCCCGACCACCCCGAAGTCGGCCAGCTCGAAGATGGGCGCCTCGGGATCCTTGTTGATCACCATGATGGTCTTGGACGTCTGCATGCCGGCCCGGTGCTGGATCGCGCCGGAGATGCCGACGGCCAGGTAGAGCTGGGGCGAGACGGTCTTCCCGGTCTGGCCCACCTGGAACTGGTGCGGATACCAGCCCGCGTCGGTGGCGGCCCGGGATGCGCCGACCGCCGCGCCCACCGAGTCGGCGAGCTTCTCGATCAGCGCGAAGTTCTCCGCGCCGCCCACGCCACGGCCGCCCGAGACGACGATGGCCGCCTCGGTGAGTTCCGGGCGCTCCCCGCGCTCCTGCACCACTCGCTCGGTGATGTGCGCGGCCTTGGCGGCGTCGGATACCTCCGCCGCGACCTGCTCCACATCGGCTGGGCCCGGGGCGGGCTCGGCCGCGACGGAGTTGGGGCGAACCGCGACGATGGGCGTGCCGGTGCGCACCCGCGACTGGACAATGATCGCGCCGCCGAAGATGGACTGCTCGGCGACCAGGCCCGTGCCGTCGGCACCGGCCGAAAGCCCGACCGCGTCGGTGATCACGCCGGAACCAGTCTTGACCGCGAGCCGCCCGGCGATCTCCTTGCCCTCTGGCGTCGCGGCCAGCAGCACCGCCGCAGGCGATTTCGCGGCCACCAGCGAAGCGAGCACCTCGGCCTTGGGCGCCACCACGTAGTCATCGAGGTCGTCGCCATCGGCGACGTACACCCGGACCGCGCCGAACTCGGCCAGCCGCTCCCGGCCGCCCTCCGCGCCTGAGCCCAGCCAGACGGCCGCGGGCTCACCGAAGGCGCGGGCGAGGGTGAGCAACTCGCAGGTGACCTTCTTGACCGTCTCGCCCGAGTGCTCGGCGAGGACGAGGATTTCAGCCATGAACGGCCGCCCTTCCCAGCTCTCGTTAGATGAACTTCTGCGCGGCGAGGAACTCGGCTGCCTTCACGCCGCCGTCGCCTTCGTCCTTGACGATCGTGCCCGCCTCCCGGGGCGGGCGCTTCGCGAAGCTCACCACCTCGGTCGCGGCGGAGCCCAGGCCGACCTGGCCCGGATCGATCCCGGCGTCGGCCAGGCTCAGCGTCTCGACCGGCTTCTTCTTGGCCGCCATGATCCCCTTGAACGACGGGTAACGTGGTTCGTTGATCTTCTCCACCACGCTGACCACCGCGGGCAGGACCGCCTCGACAGTGTCGTAGCCGTAGTCGGCCTGCCGGTGGATACGGATCGCCGAGCCGTCCACCTCAACCTGGCTGGCCAGCGAGAGCTGCGGGACGCCGAGACGTTCGGCCAGCATGGCGGCCAGCACACCCATCCGTGCGTCGGTTGACTCCGACCCGAGGATCACCAGGTCGAACCCCACCCGGCTGAGCACCTGGGCGATCGCCAGGGACGTCTGCAGCGCATCGGAGCCGGCCAGCCCGTCGTCGATAAGGTGCACCGCCTTGTCGGCGCCCATGGACAGCGCCTTGCGGATCGACTCGCTGACCTTGTCCGGGCCCATCGACAGGATCGTCACCTCGCCCCCGTGCGCCTCGGCCAGGCGCAGTCCCTCCTCGATGGCGTACTCGTCGAGCTCGTTGATCACTCCGTCGGCGGAAGCCCGGTCCAGTCGCGAGTCATCCGGCCGCAATGTGCGTTCAGCCCACGTGTCAGGTACCTGCTTGACACAGACGACGATATTCATGACCGGCTGCCGACCTCCTGCCCGTGCGTCCCCTGCCGGTGTCCGGCAGAGCACAACAAGACTGTCAAACGGATCCCACCAGCACTGCCGCGGGGTCCCTCTGGTGTGCCCGATATGTTACCCATTAGTAGACTACCGCTCCTCAGCCCGGCCGCTCCGCGGCGTCCACCACGTTGGCCAGGAGCATCGCGCGGGTCATCGGGCCCACCCCGCCGGGCATCGGTGCGAGGAATCCGGCCACGTCGGCCACGCCGGCGGCCACGTCCCCGGTGAGCCCCGCGTCCGTCCGGGTGATCCCCACGTCAAGGACGGCGGCCCCGGGCCTGATCATGGCGGGGGTCAGCAGCCCGGGCTGGCCCGCGGCCACGACCACGATGTCCGCCTCCCGCGTGTGCGCGGACAGGTCCCGCGTGCCGGTGTGGCACAGGGTGACGGTCGCGTTCTCGCTGCGCCGGGTCAGCAGCAGGCCCAGCGACCGCCCGACCGTGATCCCGCGGCCGATCACCGTGACGTCCGCGCCCCCGATCGGCACGCCGTACCGGCGGAGCAGTTCCACGATCCCCCGGGGCGTGCACGGCAGCGGCCCAGCCTCGCCGAGCACGAGCCGGCCGAGATTCAGCGGGTGCAGGCCGTCGGCGTCCTTCGCCGGGTCGATCCGGTGCAGCACCCGGGTGGCGTCCAGCCCGGCGGGCAGCGGCAGCTGGACCAGGTAGCCGGTGCAGGCGGGATCGGCGTTCAGTTCGTCGACGACCGCCTCGACTTGCTCCTGGGTCGCACTGGCGGGCAGGTCGCGGCGGATGCTCGCGATCCCGACCTGGGCGCAGTCCCGGTGCTTGCCGTTGACGTAGGCCCGGCTGCCCGGGTCATCCCCGACCAGCACCGTGCCAAGCCCAGGCCGCACCCCGCGGCTGGCCAGTTTGGCCACCCGCTCGGCGATCTCGGCCCTGATCGTGGCGGCGGTCGCCTGGCCATCGAGGAGGCGCGCGGTCATCGCGTCCCACCTTTCCCGGGGAAATCGGCGGATATCAGTGGAAGAAGTGGCGCACGCCGGTGAAGTACAAAGTGACCCCGGCCTTCGCCGCGGCCTCGACCGCCAGTTCGTCGCGGATGGAACCGCCCGGCTCCACGATCGCGGCGACCCCCGCCTCGGTCAGCACCTGCAACCCGTCGGCGAACGGGAAATACGCATCGCTGGCCGCGACCGCGCCCTTGGCCCGCTCACCGGCCCGGGTGACCGCGAGCCGCGCCGCGTCCACCCGGTTGACCTGGCCCATGCCCACGCCCACGGTGGCGCCCCCCGAGGCGAGCAGGATGGCATTGGACTTCACCGCCCGGCACGCCTGCCAGGCGAAGGCCAGGTCGGCGAGCACGTCTGCGGACGCGGGCGGCCCGGCCTTGAGTTCCCAGTGCGCGGGGTCGTCTCCGGGGGCGTCGATCAGGTCCGGTGTCTGGAGCAGCACGCCGCCGTCCACCTGACGCCACTCCAGGCCCCGGGCTGGGCCCGGTTCCGGGCAGGCCAGGAGGCGCAGGTTCTTTGTCTTGCTCGTTGCCGTCAGCAGGTCGAGCGCATCCGGATCGAAGCCGGGCGCGATGATCACCTCGGTGAAGATGTCCGCGATCTGGCGGGCCAGATCGGCGGTCACCACGCCGTTCGCGGCGATCACGCCGCCGAACGCCGACACCGGGTCGCAGGCGTGCGCCTTGCGGTGCGCTTCGGCCAGGTCGGCGCCGACCGCGATGCCGCACGGATTGGAGTGCTTGATGATCGCGACGCACGGCTGCGTGAAGTCGAAAGCGGCGCGCCAGGCCGCCGCGGCGTCCACGTAGTTGTTGTACGACATCGCCTTACCGTGCAGCTGCTTACCGGCGGTAATACCGTGCGGTTGCTTTCCCGCGGTGATGCCGGTGCCGCCGCCCTCCGGCGGGGCTGCACCGCCCCGCAGGTAGAGGGCGGCCCGCTGGTGTGGGTTCTCGCCGTAGCGGAGCACATCGCGCCTGGTCCACACCGCGCCGGTGACGTCCGGCCAGCCGGTCTCGACGGCGGTTTCGTCCGGTGCGTAGGCGGACGCGAACCAGGAGGCGACAGCGCAGTCGTAGGCGGCGGTGTGCGCGTAAGCGCGGGCCGCGAACCGGCGCCGCTGCTCCAACGTGAAACCGCCGCCTGCCACCGCCTCCAGGACGGCCCCGTACCTCAGCGGGTCGGTGATGACCGCGACGTGCTGGTGGTTCTTCGCCCCCGCCCGGACCATGGCCGGGCCGCCGATGTCGATCTGCTCGATGCACTCCTCCGGCGGCGCGCCCGCCGCCACCGCGGCCTCGAACGGGTACAGGTTGGACACGAGCAGCTCGAACGGCGCGATGCCTAGCTCGCTGAGCTGGATACGGTGCGCGGGCTTGGCCACGTCGGCGAGCAGGCCCGCGTGCACCGCCGGGTGCAGTGTCTTCACCCGGCCGTCCAGGCGTTCCGGGAACCCGGTCAGCTCCTCCACCAGGGTCACCGGTACCCCCGACGCGCTGATCACACCGGCCGTGCTGCCCGTGCTGACGATCTCGACGCCCGCGGCGTGCAGCCCACTGGCCAGATCGGCGAGCCCGGTCTTGTCGTAGACGCTGATCAGCGCCCGCCTGATGGCAACCCTCGTCACCGGCCGAGCCTAACCTTCCGGCCCTGGATGGACCAACCCGCGCGGACCATCCGGCCCACGGTCTCCACGAGCAGGGAGCGCTCAGCCACCTTCACCCTTTCATGCAGGGCCGCCGTGTCATCGTCGTCGCGGGTGGGGACCGCGGCCTGGGCGATCACCGGGCCGGTGTCCGTGCCCGAGTCCACCAGGAAGACGGTGCACCCCGTCACCTTCACCCCGTACTCCAGGGCCTCCCGCACCGCGTGCATGCCGGGGAAGGCGGGCAGCAGCGCGGGATGGGTGTTGACGATGCGGCCGCCGAAGACGTCGATGAACGGCGATCCCACCAGCTTCATGAAGCCGGCCAGGATCACCAGGTCCGGACTGAACGAAACACACGACCGGGTGAGCGCCCGGTCCCAGTCCATGCGGCTGGGATAGTCCTTGACCCGGTGGGTGAACGCCGGGACTCCCGCGTGCGCGGCCCGGGCCAGGGCTTCGACGCCATCGCGGTCCGCGCCGACGGCCACCACCTCCGCTCCGTATTCCTTATCGGCCGACGCGTCGAGCAGGGCCTGCA